>NZ_FOLS01000075.1 GCF_900112375.1 Pseudomonas citronellolis
CTGACCAGCGGCTGGTCCGGGTCGCCTTCGAGGAAGTCCACCAGCACTTCCATGCCGAATGTAGTTTCTGTGGCAATAACTCAAGATAGCGAGAGGAATGAGCGTTAAAAAATCGTCTCGACTTTCACCCTCATTACCTGCGACAGCACCTAGTCTATGCCACCCTCATACTTACCAGAGCCTGGATTGAAGCTCCAAACGTGCGACCTGATAAGTGCCTGGTCGTCCGCATGTATGATTTCACCCGACTTATCTCGCTGATAGGAGAGGAACACGACATCTCTATAGCTGTTATTTATCGACCCAATCTCTTTCACACCCGCAAAATAATCCCCCCCCACAAATTGAAGAAAGCCCTTGCATTGGACGAAAATTCCGAAAGTTCTATCCTTGGCAGATCCCTGACTATCAAATGACTCAAATATGTAGTCCTTATTGCCATCACCATTAAGGTCTGCTTGATAGGCAATACGTCCTCGCTCCCGTGAAATATCAGTGTCTTGAATAGTAGTTAAAATGTTCGTAACTCTGTCACCCTCCCGCCACTCAGATAGGAAATTTCTTGTATTTTTTTCTCCTTTGCAGACTTCGACTTCACCAGCGACCACATTGAAGCTAGCGAAAAGCAACATGATTATCGGTAGTTTCATGACTAATCCCCGGTGGGCCATTAATCTTTCTTAACTATTGGGGCTACTTTCCTTTCGGATATCTTTCCGTCATTGTATTTTTCAAAGTAAGAGTATGTATCTCCTGTTGAGGGGTCGCAGTAGGTTCCTTTCATGGCTGTAATTTCTAATTTTTCCTCCTTGTTGAATTTGTATTCTTCACTCCAGGTATCGCAGTTGCTTGAAGAAAAGCAGGTTCCTGAGATTCTCTTGTTTTTTTCATCAATTTCAAGGCATGGAATGTTGCTTATCTCTTCGTTCTTTATGAAGCTCTTGCTTTTTTCGTTAAAAATAAAAACGGATGACATCTGAGTCTGACCGGAGGGCGGATGTCTAATTATAATTTCGGGTTGTCCGTCGAAGTTTATATCTGTGCATTCAATTTTTTCATTGTCTGAGAGATTTTCGAGTAAAGTTTCTATTTTGTTTTTGAGCTTACCTGTGCAGTTATATGGTTTTGAATGCTTTTCGTCAGATGTGTATTGTTCAGTTGGAAGAGTTTTGGGGAGATATAAAATTGCAAATAAAGGCAGTATGTATCTCACTGTGTGCGTCTTTTTAAGTTTGTTTGATGTAAGAGATAGCCTACCTTGGAAAGATTTGGCGATTTTCCTGTATTGTTGTTTTTTAGTTGTCGGGTTGGACTATCTCCGCTTCCATGTCAGCACAAGCCTCTTGGGGTTGTAGGATCTTTTTATTATCGATTTGCTGTATGCAGATTGGCTTCTCGAAT
>NZ_FOLS01000073.1 GCF_900112375.1 Pseudomonas citronellolis
TCCGCGTCGTAGTACTGCCCCTGGAAACGCAGCGGGTTGTCGATTTCCGCCACTTCCAGGCGGGCGACGTTGCCGTAGGCGCGGTAGCGGGCCGATCAGAGGATTTCGCCGCCGTAGCTGGTCAGTTCCTGCGGAGTGCCCAGGTGGTCGAGCTGGTAGTAGAAGGGCTCGGCCTTCAGCGGGCCTTCATCGTTTCGTATATCTAGCGGATGGAAGCTGCCGGACTCGCAGATATAGTAGTAGCCTTTTCCCCTACCTCATCCATATCGAGATAAAGTTTAATTAAATTTTATCTTTCCTTACTAGAACCACCCTCAAAACTCAAATAGTCGCCATAAATTCATTCTTATCTCCCATTGAACCTATGAACATCAAGGCTGCTCTCCAGACTGTATCCAACTACATATTTTGACAGCCCGGCACTCTCTATTTCCTCCCAACTCGCAGGAATAATTCCAACTTCATCCGTATAATCACTCCACACGACCTTGCTATAAGAGTCGCTATTAGGACAAAAGGGCCCTGATGCAAGAGAAATCTCCCGAGTACACAAGTCAAACTCAAACGAACATCCGTATATTTCACCGTCACGTGCTTTCACTAAAACGAGATCCGTTCCTTGAGCCATCGAGCCAATATACGCTTCAACAATATAATATATTTTCCCATGACACGCCTATAGAAAATGGGGGGAACCATTTAACCCTCACAAAACTTAAAAGCATTTCTACAGAGCAGGAAAGATTATACAAGACAATTCACCAAAACAGCCCTGGCATAATCCCCCAGCTAGCAGAAGAATAAATGCCATACACAAAAAACTGTATAGAGCCCATCACAATCTTAAAAAATCATATTTTCAAAAAATTAATCAGAAGCGCTCAAACAGTGCCATCGCCAATAAATCCAGCTATGTTATTTAAGAAGCAAGCAGCCGCCAAAAAAGAAACATCTCCACCATTAGTTACGATGCGAATCAGAGGTAACTCAACAGAAACTTCTGCTTTTCCGAATACGTAAAATCCCTCCATACTCAAGGAAGATACTCCACCTACAACCATATCAAATGAAACGGAATCATATCCCTTGAGCCTCCAACGCTCCGGTATAACCATTCCTGACAAAGAAGCAGTTAGACTTATAACTGCAGAATCCCCATGTAGAATAATTCTTTCAAGGAATAAATTCTCTGGGAATGAGCCCTTAAACAACTCCATCCACTCTTTTTCTGTACGAACCCAAGTACCAATACTCATATCATCTCACTCAAAGACATAATGACCTGCAACGCTTTTCAGATACAAAGTTTTGGTCCTCGCAGCATTCCCCGTCGCCTCATCATATTCTCTTACATTAAAGTGAGGCTTTCCGGCCGCACTCTCTTCAGAAAACTCCTTATGCCCACGAGAGTGCTCTTGAATAACCACCCTCGTTCCATCGATATTAGTATAGTGATATTCCCTAGTCATTATAGGCACCCCGTTGCTATCAAGTAGCATACGGCCACTTTCTTCTAGCGGTACCCTGCCAACTTTAACTGGTTCTGCGGACACAGGGACTCTTGCATCTGCCTTTGCAGCTCTTAAAGCTGCTTGCCTAGATTCGAAGTACTTGTCTGGCCTTTTCCACTTTAGACTACTGGGACACTGAACATTCTCGCTAACCAACCCCAACGGATCCACCCACCCCGTCGGGTTAGGCACGTACTGGTAGTGGTTCAACCCACCCGCCAGCTTGATCGGGTCCGGGGTCAGGAAAC
>NZ_FOLS01000076.1 GCF_900112375.1 Pseudomonas citronellolis
CCGCTCCTTGTATGTCGACGACCCGCCATAACGGCGGGTAGTCTCCGGCTGATCACCGGAAGGAAGACCAGGAAGACGTGTCCGCTCCTAGGCTACGAGCCTGCACTGTAGATAGTCTCCTGCCTTCCCAATCCACTCGTGAGTCCGAACGGTATCTGGAGCCCCACCCGGTGGTAGCTCGCATAGGCAAGGTTGGATGGAGTGGAGTGCTGATGATGTAAAGCTGTAAGAGGTAGCAGGAGTTATGGCCATCGTAGTGGGCGTGGATATCGCCAAGAAAACTTTCGACATTGCGGTTCTGCAGAGCAATGGCAAATACCGCACCAAAGGCAACCTGAGCAACGATCAGTCGGGCTTCAGCGTCTTTGACCTGTGGCTGCAAAAACATGCCGAGCCAGGGGCGTGGGTGGTGATGGAAGCCACCAACATCTATCACGAAGCCTTGGGCGACTATCTGTTGGCCCGGGGATATCGTGTCTGCGTGATGAATCCGGCACGTATCGCCAGCTATGCGCAAAGCCAGTTGCAGCGGGTCAAGACCGACAAGGTCGACGCCAAGTTGATCGCCCTCTACGGCGCCCGGCATGTCGAGGATCTCCAGCTCTGGCAGCCTGACCCGGTGAGCGTGCGGCAACTCCGTGCGCTGGTACGGCGCTACGAAGAGCTCAAGGAGCTGTTCCAGATGGAAATCAACCGCCTGGAAACCGCCAAGAGCGACGTGGTGAAAGAGTCGATCCTGTCGGTCTCGGCCCATCTGGAACAGCAGATTGAACAGACGCTGGAAGCGATTCGCCAACATATCGACGACGATCCTGACTTGCGGGGCAAGCGCGATCTGCTGACGAGTATCGAGGGTATCAGCGACAAAACTGCAGCCCTGTTGCTGGCCGAACTTGGATCAATCAGCCGCTTCGAGAGTGCCCGGGCGGTCGTGGCTTTTGCAGGACTCAATCCGAGGCTCAGGGAATCCGGCCAACACAAGGGCCAGGTGAGGATCTCAAAGATCGGCTCACGCCTCTTACGTGCAGGCCTGTTCATGCCAGCCATCTGTGCCATGAGCCATAACCAGGCGGTACGGGCATTGCGTTTACGGCTCGAAGAGAAAGGCAAAGCGGGTAAACAGATCATCTGTGCGGCCATGCGCAAACTGCTGCAGATTGCCTACGGCGTCCTCAAGTCGGGCCAGCCCTACAACGTGGAACTGGCCCTTGCTCGAGGCTAGGTGACACGGTATCTAC
>NZ_FOLS01000071.1 GCF_900112375.1 Pseudomonas citronellolis
GTTTCCTGACCCCGGACCCGATCAAGCTGGCGGGTGGATTGAACCACTACCAGTACGTGCCTAACCCGACGGGGTGGGTGGATCCGTTGGGGTTGGCTAGTACACATGGAGACTGTCTTAACGCCTCTCCTCCGTTGACAACGGCGAAAATTGAAGAAATTACGACAATTCCTAAAGGAGCTCGACCAGATCCAAGTGAGTATCTTTCATCAGAATACATAAAAAATCATCTGAGTCAGTTTGATAACGGTGCATCTAGATTTATGACCCAGAAAAATCTGGATAAATATGGCATTGGTCAGCGTGATGGAACATCTTTCGTCATGCCTAAGACAGAGGCCGATAAACTACTGGAGTCTACCCAAGGAAATGCGCCCGCATTAGAAACTGCTCTTGGGCTGCCATCAGGTTTCCTAGAAAGTAACAAGATGGTCCGTGTTGATATTTCTAACCCTCAAGAACTTAATCTTAGAATTCCATCAGGGAATGAGGCAGGGACTAATGAATTCTGGATTCCGGGTGGAAAACTGCCAACTGGGAATAGCGAGGCAATAATTGATGTTGGGGGAACCCACATGCCGAAGTTAAAAATTTCTCCAGTCGACTTATAGGTTAGACACGCATGAGATTTAATGATTCTTATTTCAACAAGGATGAGCGATTTTCTATAGGGATAGAAGAAAGCTCAGGAAAATTTTATATCTCAATACCAGTAAGCAATGGAATGGTTGATTATGAGGAGTATTTTGAGATTGACAAGAATACTTTTGAAAGTTATATGAAGAACCCCGGTTTAGCTTTACCATTTGTCATGCGCTGCAGAAATAGAGAGGTAGATAATTTATTAATTATTCAACCTGGGAGAGATCGTGGAGTTGCAACCTAGGCTTTAATATAGAAAGCACTGTGTAGGCACCGTAACATACAAGCCCGAGAGCATTACACCAGAGCTTCGGGTAAGTCTGTCGCTCAGAGTGAAGAGGCACAAGCCCAGCAGGAAGTGAGGTATATGTCGGTCAGGTTGGGTGACAAGGTGGACTCTACGTAGGCGGCACTCCACAGGTAATTAATTTAAGGCCGTGGCTATAGGCGTAGAGATAATTAAACAATGACGTTTGATGTGAAAATTCCCGGGCAATCAGAGATGTAGCGTCTCAGATGATTATACTTTTGATTGACGGAGGGGCGGGTGAATGGGGGAGAGCCTTAGAGGTTCAGGTTCGTAATCTTGACTCTGACCCAGAGTCGGTTGCGAGTAACATTTTTTCTATGTATTCAGGGATGGGCTCCCTTAACGATGTTGTTTTGTCTAAGGATGGAAAGATTTTAAAGAAAGAGAATGATAACTTGGATGATCTGCGAGAAAGACTGTATCAGTTGTGCCTATGAGCATTGCTCTTGGGGCGTTGATTAATTTGTTTTCAAATTTAAATACGTGCTGTTTATGCTGTAGTAGGAAAGAGATCAGCCACTACTGAGTCGTGCGACTATCGACAATAGGGGCCGCGGTGAAGAAAAAAATTCAAATGGCGTTAGAGAATAAAGAACCGGTAGAGTTTTTTTGTGGAAAAGGGCCTTATTTTTCACCTGATCCTGACTGGGGGGAGCATTTATATATAAATAACTGGCAAGGTATTTGTGCGCATCTAGCTGAGTCGAATATTGAAATGTCTATATTGAATGACTTCTTCCTTAGATACTTGGAAGGGATTTCTACTTCATATGAGGCAGCCGACAGCCTACTAATGAATCTGAGCGCCTACTACGGACTTCGTCGTGATAAAAAAGTTCTTCAGCGAGGAGGCATACTAAGCGAAATAGGAGTGCTTGGTCGAGAAAAGGTTGGTGAATTGTTTAGGCTTCTAAGGCGGGAGTATGCTGAGAAGAATAAACACAGAAAGGTCAGGTCATTGAATGATTGGCTTGAAAAGATAAAAAGTGATGGCTGTATATATGATTTGGAAGGGCTTTAAAGTAAGAAGTACAGAAATAGAGCGATTTCTCCGCCGGAAGCGATGGCTGCCCTGTCTTAGTTATATCTGTAAATCCGACAGTTTTCGTTCGTTGGCAATAGTGGATAGCGAAGTTCCACTGAAAGCCGCTTTCCAACTCGACTGTCTAGTGTTTGCATAAAACTGAACAGCTGCGGCGGCGAAATACTCTGGTTGGCCCGCTACCGCGTCTAAAAGTCGCGGAAATCGCGCTTCCAGGGGCGGTACTACGACACGGAAACCGGCCTGCACTACAACCGGCATCGTTACTACAATCCCAACACCGGCCGTTTCCTGACCCCGGACCCGATCAAGCTGGCGGGTGGGTTG
>NZ_FOLS01000068.1 GCF_900112375.1 Pseudomonas citronellolis
CCGATGGTGCCGACGTTGACGTGCGGTTTGTTACGTTCAAACTTCTCTTTAGCCATTTTGACCGTCTCCCACTAGGAATTGAGAAAGCCGTATCACCGATAAAACAAAGGCAGATACTTTCATATCTGCCTTTGTTAAGTGGAGCTCATGAGCGGATTTGAACCGCTGACCTCACCCTTACCAAGGGTGTGCTCTACCAGCTGAGCTACATGAGCAAACATAAGCAGCAAGTCTGGAGCGGGTAGCGGGAATCGAACCCGCATCATCAGCTTGGAAGGCTGAGGTTCTACCACTGAACTATACCCGCGGAGCCTGACGCTCACGCTTGAAACTGGTGGAGGGGGAAGGATTCGAACCTTCGAAGTCTGAGACGTCAGATTTACAGTCTGATCCCTTTGGCCGCTCGGGAACCCCTCCGAGTGAGGCGGCATTCTACAGTCTGCCACCGCGTTGTCAACAGTTTTTTCTTTAAAAACTTGAGCTTAGCTCTTCGACAACGACTTCGTGGAATTCCCCTTTCAGGTCCCCCCTACGAAGCGGGCGCCATTCTATGCAAACTATTCGGCGGTTGCAACGCTTTTGCACGGCATTGTTTGCCTTTGCAATTCCGGGAAGTCCACGACCAGTTGGCGCAGCAGGCTATCGTCCGCCAGGCGCCGGCTCTCGGGGGCGATCTGCACCCAGAAATCATGACGATTGCGCCCCAGCTCCCGCACCAGGGCGTCGTATCCGGCAGTCTTCAGGCGCTCGACGACCGCGTTGGCCGAATCCTCGTTCTGGAAGATCCCCAGAGAAATGCCGTCAGTGAGGTCGCCCTCGGTGATGATGTAGCTGTCGATCTTGCGCGCCTGCAGCTCACGCAGCTGCCAGAGCGAAGCCTGGCGCGAGGCCAACGGCGGCAGGTAGACCCAGTAGTCGGTTCCGGCGGCGGCGTCGATCTTCTGCCGGCTCACATGCACGTCGAGACTGGTGAGGCGCTGCTCGAGCGCCTTGGCCCGGTTCTCGTCGGAGAAGGGACCGAAATAGAGGCACGCACTCTCCTGTGTCGGCGGCGCCCCGGCCACCTCCGACTGACGCCGCTGCGCAGACTCCGGCGACTCGCTGAGCAGGCGAATGTTCTTCTGCTCGCTGCGGTACAGGCTCAGGGGCGCGATTTCTTTCGCCCGCAAGGGCGTCTGCTGCTGATGCCAGATGAAGTAGAAGGCGTTCAGCACCAGGAGGAACAGAAAGAACCAACGCATGAGGGGTATTACTCCAGCGGGCAGGCGATGGCCAGGCCGGTAAAGACCAGGTCGGGAAGGATTCGCGCCTGGGGCAGCTCATCCCTGACCAGCTCGGCATCTCCGCCGGTGAGGAACACGGCGCAGTCGCCGCCGAGCAACTCGCAGGCCAACTGATATTGCTCGCGCACGAAACCGCGCAGCATCAACAGGCAGCCCCGCTCCACCGCTTCCGCGGTCTCGCGCCCCGGCGAGAGCCCCTGCAAGGCTTCGCGAGCCGCCGCGTCGTCGTAACGGATACGCCGGGTATGGGTGCGCAGTTGGCTCCGCATCAACGGCATGCCCGGGCAGATATAGCCCCCCAGGTGCTGCCCGGCGGCATCCACCAGGTCGGAGGTCACCGCGGTGCCCAGGTCGAGCACCAAGCACGCACCACCCGCCAATTTGTAGCCAGCCACCAGAGCCACCCAGCGATCCAGGCCGAGGCGCTGGTAGTCGCGATAGCCATTGCGGACACCGGCCAGGACCTCGGCCGGCTGCGCGATGCTCGCGTCTATGCCGAAAGCCTCGCTCAACGCCTGCACGAGCGACGCCGTTTCCTGTTCGCTGCGCACGCTGACCAGACGGCAATGACGAAGCGCGAGCCCCTCGCAGCCGCGCAGCCGCTTGAGCAGCGCAGCATCGGAATCCGCGACGCCGGAGGCAACGGTCGCCAACCCGGCGGAGCGGATCACCCGCCATTTGATCAGGCTATTGCCACAGTCCAGTTCAAGAATCATCAGACAACCTCAGACTCAACTCGCCCCCGCTGAAGCGGCTTTCCACGCCATCGACCTCGAGGCGCAACGCCCCCTGCTCGTCGATCCCCAACGCGCGACCGACGATCTGCTTGGCAGCGGTCGACAGCACGACATCGCGCCCTTGCCAGAGATGGAAGGACTCCCACTCCCGCTGGCTAGCCGCAAAGCCCTGTTCGCGATGACGAGCCAGGTGCCAGTCCAGCTCCCTGCTCAGCGCGGCGAGCAGTTCGTTGCGATCCACCGGGCGCCCCGCGGCTTCGCGCAAGGACGTCCAGGGCTGATCGATGCCTTCCGCGGCACGCATGTTCACATTGATGCCTATGCCGATGGCTACGCTGCACAGGTCTGCCGGGTCGCCGGTCAACTCCAGGAGAATGCCGGCCAGCTTCTTGCCATCAAGCAGAATGTCGTTCGGCCACTTCAGGCCGACACCGGCGATGCCGAGCGACTGGATGGCGCGCACCACGGCAAGGCCGACGACCAGACTCAGCCCTTCCAGTTCCTTGGGCCCTCCCCTCACGGAGATACCCAGGGTGCAATAAAGGTTGGCGCCGAACGGACTCACCCAGGCGCGCCCGCGCCGCCCCCTTCCCGCCGTCTGCCGCTCGGCCACCACGGCGAAGGGCGTGGCGGCGCCGGCATCCAGGCGGCGCATGACTTCGGCATTGGTCGAATCGACCGAGAACAGCACATCCAGAGGCCAGGGCGCCCGGACCCGTTGCGGATCGATGGCCACCAGCGGCTCGGCCAGGCGATAGCCACGGCCGCGCACGGATTGCACCTCCAGCCCGAACTCGCTCTCCAGGCCCTGCAGGCGTTTCCAGACGGCACTACGGCTGATACCCAGCGCCGCCCCCAACTCCTCGCCAGAATGGAATCGTCCATCGCCCAGTAGTTTCAGCAATATCTGCATATCGCGTCCCGCCACAATAAGGCACGCATGATATAGAGGCGCTTTCCGCTTGCCTATGCACTAGCGGCGGGCGAAACACCAGGAAATGCCCGGCGCCCCTTGTAGGGCGCATAACCGTTCGCGGTTATGGTCCGACGGCGGATAACGCCTGGGGCGCTATCCGCCCTACGCAAGATGCTTCTCGTAGGATGGTGTTGAGCGAAGCGAAACCCATCGCCATGGCCGCATGGGTTTCGCCGGGGTCCGAACCCGCCTGTAGGAGCGAGCTTGCTCGCGAATGAGCCCCTTCGAGGATTCTGTTCGCGAGCAAGCTCGCTCCTACGAAGAGCACCGCGGCACAGGCCTTCGCGGGCAGGGCCCGCTCCTACAGGAGCATGGAACGGCGTGGGTATCTGTTCCCATCCCCCCGGCTTTTCCGCCCCCAAAGCAAAACCCCCGACCAGCCAGGCTGATCGGGGGTTTTGGGATAGGTGCTTGACGATGACCTACTCTCACATGGGGAAACCCCACACTACCATCGGCGATGC
>NZ_FOLS01000066.1 GCF_900112375.1 Pseudomonas citronellolis
CGCCACTATGAGCGGATCCTCGCTGCGTTTCCCAATAGTCCTGGCGTCAATAATTACAACCGAATATGGGCGGGCTCCAGTTTCCGCTCGCGCTGTATGCAGGTCTCCAGCACAGCTGGCTTCGTACTTCTGCTGACAAAAATCAATATTCGTCGTGGCCATCTGAGCCCCGAAGACCTATCTAATTTCCCACCTGATATCAGGCGGCTCATGCTCATTTCAGGCAGCCTTCTGCTCGTGGGTTCAGCATGGCTGTTTCTACTTGTGGGCCTGCTCAAGCTCAGTGGCGTGAAGTGACCAGACCAGCCAGCAATACCAGCCTGCGCCAAGGCGCAAAAGATGTGCGAAACCGAGGCTGGCGAAAGAACTCAACTTACCGAGACAGCGAGCTTTACTGGAGCCCTCGCGCTTGGCGGACTCAGCGCAGGAGCGACAGGCATGATCACGCCATATATTTGTGCAGCACTTGGAGTTCCTTCGGGAGGAGCCGGTGCAGTGGCATGCAGCCTAGTGCTGATCGGAATAGGAAGCTATATAGGGGAAAGAGTGGTGAGACAGGGGGTGAGTGGATTGGGGAGCATATATATGAGCAAAGCAGGAGATGAGTAAATTCTGGAGTTCAGAATGGGCCTTTTTCTTCATGACTGCTCCTTATGCTATTGGAATTCTAGGCATGGCGGCTCATATCTACGTTACATTCCGCCACCGTGAAACAATCACTAGAGCTTTCCCCAACAGTCCAATTATTCGAAATCACATGGCAACATGGATGGGCCATAGTACTCCAGCGCGCCTCATTCAAACATCCATGGTTAGCGGCATCATTCTCTGGCCAACCATCCATATTAGACGCGGAGACCTCGATCCTGAAGAAATACGTAACTTCCCCTACTCCATAAGGCTTATCATGAGTATTTCTGCTGGCCTCATGATTACCGGGGTTCTCTGGGGAGTATTAAGTGTTTTACTACTCAAGCTCAGCTATTCATCGTAGCGCCGGCTTCGATAGTGTGTTTGCGGATTGGCTCCGATTGGAGCAGGAAGTTATCTGGGAGGTGTCGGAGGAGAAGGTTTTGGTGGTTGGATAGGAGAAAAAATTTACGAGGTGCGAAGGTGACTGACATCAACACTTGGCCGTTAAGCCTTCAGATTGCGTTTGGACTACCCCTTTCATCATCTGTGCTGCGGGAGTAACGCTAATTGGCTATATCACCTATCGTCATTACGAAACCATTATCACCGCCTTCCCGAATAGTGCAGGCGTGAGAAATACCGCCAGATTCTGGGCGGGACCCAATTCCCAGGCTCGATATCTACAAGTCATCACCATATCCAGCTTCGTGTTATGGCCGAGGGGAGCGATACGACGTGGAGAACTGAATGCCGAGGAGATTAGGAGGTTTCCTTGCTCCGTTAGACGTCTGATATGGATTGCCTGGTGGCTCTGCATCATTGGATCCCTTTGGTTGCTTGTCGGTATTGGCCTCATCCGACTGAGCGATGCCCGATGAACTTGGTCTCCTTAAATGATGCCCTCATGCTATGCCACACATATAGAGGAGAGGGCCAAAACCGCGCGATGTCTGAAGTACGGCGGCTATATCGGCATCGGGTTGGGGGTACGGCGTCTGCGCTGAAAGTACAGGAAGTCTGTCGGGGTGGAGAAACCGAGGCCTGCAAGAAGGCACGCTTCACTGAAACAGCCAGCTTTTTCGGCGGGATTGGGCTTGGGGGACTCGGTACAGCGGCAACGACCGCAACTGCTCCTTACCTTTGTGGAGCCATCGGATTCGCCTCTGCCGGGGCCGGAGGGTTTGTCTGCAGCTTGGTATTGATAGGCATAGGCAGTTACATCAGTGGCAAAGGTGGAGAATGGGGTGGCGAAATGGCAGGTGAAGAAATCTACAGGGTGCTCCAATGATTGACTTTTACAGCTGGCACCCTTACGCCCGGATTGCCTTTCTTATTGCGCCAGTGGCAATAGGAATTCCCGGCATGGCTATTCAGGTTTACATAGCGCTTTACCACCACCAGAAAATCACCGCAGGTTTTCAGAGAAGCCCGATCGTTCGGGGTTTCGTCGGGAACTGGTCCGGCTCGAGCCTGGGGGCGCGTCTTATTCAGGTATCCATGATGGGAGGCATCATCCTCTGGCCAGGCTCCCATCTTCGTCGGGGCACCCTGGACCCTGAAGAACTACGCAGTTTCCCTCTCGCCATCAAACGCCTTCTGGTCGTTTCCCTTGCTTTTGTATTTATGGGAGTAGCTTGGGCAGCCATTGGATTCAGCCTGCTCAAACTCAGCGGTGTGAAATGACCCCCTCATCATTCTGCAGAGAAAGAAAAGCCCCCAGGCCGTCTCGGCCACCACCCCCTGCTGCGCCGCGACCTGGGCATTTCCACCCGCAGCCTGGTCCACCACTGGAGCCGCTCTGGCGCGCCGGGACAGATTCCTGGCTATGCCACACATATCGAGGAAGTGGCCAAGGCGGCGCGGTATCTGAAGTACGGCGGCTATATCGGCATTGGCTTTGGAGCTACTGCGTCTGCACTGAAAGTGCAGGAGGTGTGTCGGACAGGGGTGACCGAGGCCTGCGAAAGAGTGCGATTTACTGAAACGGGGAGTTTCGTTGGAAGCATGGCGGGAGGGTCGCTTGGTGCTTGGGCAGGTAGCGGTGCAGCCTCAAGTCTCTGCATAGGTATCGGATTAGCGAGCGGGGGAACTGGTGGAATGGTATGTAGCTTGATGTTGGTTGGCGTAGGAAGCTACCTAGGTAGCAAAGGCGGAGAGAAAGCCGGACTACTCGTCGGAGAGAAAGTCTATGAGAGAGCTAAGAATTGAGCAAATTCAAGTTCTGGTATGAAAGTTGGCCACTGGACCTACAAATTGCCTTTCTGTTATCGCCTTTCATTATCGGCCTTATTGGCATCGGAATTGGAATACATATCGCCTGCACCTCCCACTTCCATGACATGATTTCAGCGCTCAAAAATAGCAAGTGGCCTCAAATGGTAAGAAATACTCTAGGCGACAAGGATTTCATGTCTCGTTGTTTCTTAGTCAGCTCCATAGGAGGAGCTTTTCTTTTCGCTCGCTGGAATGAACGCAGAGGAGTTCTGGACTCGAAAGATATTGAAGATTTCCCCAAGAAACTCTGGCACAGACTAATTATATCTACTTGGCTGGTAATATTTAGCATGATCTGGATGAGCATCATGATTGCTCTAATAGAGCTTAGCGACGCCAAATAGTTTCACTATCCACCAAAAAGCTTTTTAACCAATTTACCCAGCATCACTGTGTCAAAAACCGGAAACTAAAGGAGGAGAACTTGGGCGGGAGGCAGCATCGCTACACACCTCTGTGTGGCGGTTGCCACTGTGACAGGAGTAGCAGGTGGAATATTGTGCGGCTTGGTATTGGCTGGGGCAGGAGGCTACATAGGAGGTAAAGGTGGAGAATGGGGCGGCAAACTAATGGGTGAAGAAATTTATAAGGTCCTGCAATGATCGACTTTTATAGTTGGCCCCCTTATCTCAGGATTGCTTTCCTTCTGGCTCCCTTCGTAACCGGCTTATCTGGTGTTGCTCTTGGTATCTACATTGCCTATAGCCGCGATTTTCCAAACATGCTCACCGCGCTTTCAAACAGTAACTGGCCAAAACGAGCACACCTCGTTCTAGGTAGCCAAGACTTTATCTCTCGTTGCTATCTGGTCAGCTCCACGGGCGGCGCCCTTCTGTTTCCCGACAGAAGTATTCGCAAAGGCCTTCTTGATAGGGAGGATATGCGCAACTTCCCTCCCGCACTCAGGTACCGCCTACTGATTTCAACTTGGATGGTTATTGCGGGAGCGGCTTGGCTGGGCCTAACGCTCGCCCTACTGAAGCTAAGTGGTGTGAACTAACAGACCCCATGCAGTTCGGGTCTCATCGGTACGTAAAGCTTCACCACTTAGAAATTGCTGATGGCGGAAACTACAAGTTACGCAGGCGGTAAAGGCGGCGAATGGGCAGGAGAATTGGCTGCCGAAGAAGTCTATAAGGTGCAACGATGATCGATTTCTACAGTTGGCATCCCTATCTCCGAATAGCTTGCCTTCTTTCACCCTTCGTGATCTTGCTGTCCGGTGCAGCGGTCCTGGCCTATACAACGCACCGCCACTATGAGCGGATCCTCGCTGCGTTTCCCAATAGTCCTGGCGTCAATAATTACAACCGAATATG
>NZ_FOLS01000065.1 GCF_900112375.1 Pseudomonas citronellolis
GCCGGGAAATCCACCTCAAGGCCGGGCAGAAACTGGTGATCGAGGCCGGCCAGGAACTGACCCTCAAGGCCGGCGGCAGCTTCATCAAGCTCGACGCCAGCGGCGTCACCGTGTTCGGTCCGCTGGCGAAGATCAACGCCGGCGGCTCGCCGGGCAGCGGTTCGGGCATCGCCCTCAAGTCCCCCCTGCAACCGGGCGCCGCGGATGCGGACAAGGCCGGCGGGCCGATGGACGAGGCGCTGGCCAATCCGCTGAGCAAGACCAAACCCACCGGCCAGTACCCGATGTCCCTTTGAACGAGCCAGAGAGCACTAACGAATAAGGACCATTCAAGATGATCATCAGCCCTCCCTTCCTTCCCGCCCCTATCGCGGGAGAAAGCGATGAAGCCTTCCTCGACCGCGCCATGGTGGGCGGTATTCCGGGTGATGGCGGCTTTCCCCTGAGCTTCGATCTGAACTGGCACGGCGGCATTCATCTCACTGCCCCGCAGGAAGCTGGGGCCCCCCTACCGGTAAGGGCCATCGCCGACGGCACAGTTGTCTATTTCAGGAAACCCACCGAAGAATCCAGCAACCCGGAACACCCATTGCATTACATGGATGGCTGGACCGATGACGGCTGTATCGTCCTCAAGCATGAAACCGAAATCGGCGAAGGCGACAACGCCAAGGTCGTTTACTACTCGATCTACATGCACCTGTCGAAAATCAACCTCGCCAATCCCACCGTAGGCCAGGCGGTCTACCGCAAGGACAGCATCGGCGAGGCCGGCAAGATCTACGGCAAGGCGGGACGCATTCATTTCGAGATCATCGCCGACCAGACCCAGATCGCCAACCTGACCGGCAGAACCACCCGCGAACTCGACTATCAGTCCGGCAATGGACGAACGGACAGTTGCTGGGGCGACATGTATTTCTTCGTCCCTCCCGAGCTTCTCGCCTACTCGGCGCCCCCGACCAATCGCACCCAGGCGGAAAATACCTCGGCGGTAGCCTACCGCTGCCCCGCCATGCCAGTTGCCACTATGCAAGAAGGCGCCACCTCCACGGAAAGTGCTCCAGCCCAAGTCACTCCGGACGGGTATGAGTGGGCTGTGGCCTCCCAACTACAGCACGGCATCTTCGTGCGTATGAGCTACGAAAAAGGCCAGTGCAAGCTGACTTCGTACTACCTCTCCGGCGACGTCATAGGCACGCAGGAAGAAGAGGCCGATTTCGAATACAACCTCTACAGCAAAGCCTCAACGCTCTATCCCCAAAGCCCCAGCGCCGGGTATGAACTGCTGCGCTTCGGCCGCGTCCTCGGGCCAGACATACTGCGCCCCACCGATGCAGCCCATTGGCGACAGATCAAGGTCCCGGGCAAATCCGGAGAAGAAAGCCGCAGTGCTTGGGTAAACCTGAACGCCCCCACCGTCACCAAGTTCAGCGATGCCGACTTCCCCCACTGGCAAGGTTGGTACCTTGTAGATGACGACACGGACAAAGACAGCCATTGCCAATCGGCCTTCATCCGCAACCTGCTCAACCTGGACGAAGGGAAAGTGGTAGCGGATAACGGCGATGCCGTAAGTATCGCAACTTCGCCCGCATACGATGCACTCTCTCCAGACGAACAGAAGAAATTATCCGAGCGTTATGCCAGGGAGCGCACTCTTAACATGAGTCGGTTGACTAGCAGCGAAACCCAGCCGCGCATCAGGCGACTGGTCTGCAAGTTTCCCACGGAGTGGAGCACCAATGACTTCGACGACCGTTATGGCTGGCTTCAGAAAGTAGCAGAAGGAGGCCCCTTGACATCAGACCAGTACGGGAAGCTCAAGAAGCATCAGGAGGCTCTGGCGTTTTGGAAAAATGTCAATCTGGACCAAGTGATAAAAAAACATTGGCATTTCCCACCAAGATATTTTATTCAGGCATTTAGGAAATGCGGCTGGCTTAGTAAGAAAGAATTAACTCAAATAATTCCCAAGAACATAATAAGAAAGCCTGGCTCACATAACTCAAACACGCATGGAGTCTGGGAGCAACCGAATATAAATTATGCCATAAACTTCATAAACACACACCTTTTAGAGATTAACAAATCCCTGCAAAAATTTTTAATAACAACTCCGATGAGGCAAGCCTGTTTCTTTGGAAACTCAACCCAGGAGACAGGTTGGTTCAGATATATGAAGGAATCAAATGGAAACTCGCCGACACTCCACTCAGGATGGTACGGTCGCGGACTGCTCCAACTAACCAACCCCAATGGTAATCTGGGCAATGGCAACAACAACTATTATAAATACTTTAAATTCCTCGGAAGAACACCTGTAGTACCTGCCAGCGCAAACGAAATAGCTTGGCGTAATGAAATTGGAGAAACATCTCGACACGCGTGCCATAGCGCCGGCGCATACTGGGTATGGCCAAATAAGTCCGCTCCAACCGCCAGCAACCCTGACAGGCCACTAGTTGGAAATACCAACCTATACGCAGACACTCCGGCTACAAACTCTCGCAGAACAATACAGACCAATGCAGGCATCAAGACTTGGTATTTCAACCAATCTTTTACAAACTGTGCCACTGCTGTTAACTATCCATCAACAACAGGATCCCCATCTCCGAACATGAATGGGTTAGTAGATAGATCCACAGCGTTTATTAATGCCCTAATAGTCCTAGCGGATAGACCAACATTCGGTACGACCACGGACGCCCTCTCGGACACTCCAGAAGATTACATAAGGAGAGAGACTCAATGAAATCTGCAGCTTTTTTAGGTTTTTTTATAGCCAGCGCATTAATTCCTACCTTATGCAGAGGCGAAGACAATTTTGAAACAAAAACGGAACAAGATAACTACTGCAATTACAGCATTGGAGGCAAGCTAAAAAAGATATCATCCCCCCCCAAAAAAGAAACAAGAAATGGAGTAATAATATACACATCAGAAGTTCATATAAAAACAAAAGATAAAACAAAAATCGGAATTTTAAAATTCTCATGCCTTGAGAATTCAAGGCAACCTTTCGAAGCCTCAGAAGAGACTACCAGTCCATCAGCTGCAGCAGAAATTGAAAACGAAGATTCTGGAGGTAGGTACTACCGGATAGTGAATTGGGAAAAGCCAATAATCGGACAGAACTGGAAAGGTACCATAGCGTATACAAACTCAAGTTTTGGCGACAACCAGAAAACATTGGCCCCTGATTTTTTCTATATATGCCCAAACAACCGTGTCACAACTTGCTTCTCTTTCTCCTTCTCAGAGACTGGCACACTAAAAAACTCAGAGGCCACAACAATTTCTCAGATATTGTCTGACATAAAAATAAATAATTAATAAATTTCAAAACTCAAGAAAAACGATATATCGCCCCTTTATCCGGACCTAGCTATTTGAGAAAGCCATAATCAATAATCTCGACCTATTTTGACTTGACGGCGACTATGAAAACCAGAAACTGCATAGTTTTATTTATCTCTACAACGGGGGCCATCAGCACAGCAATCGCTTCCCCCCCTGAGCACACGGTTTCACTAGGAAACCGGTTGGAAGACGTGAGAGATTTTTCAGGACCAAGTGTAATCGAAACTAAGCAGGGAGACTGTTCATACTCGCTTTCATTAGGTGACCACCAACACGCCCAATACGATGACCCAGATATAGTCATCTATGAGGCACCATCTAAGATTAATAGGAATTCTACCCCATATTTATGGCAAGCGGAATCAGCAACAGGGTACGATTGGGCTTTCAAAAATCCAGGAAACCCTGAATTGAAATGGTTCGGATTAATGTGTGAAAGCAAGGAAAATTTTCCATTTTCCATGACCAACGAAGATGACTTACCCCCCGAATATAGAGAGATATTAGAATCTAACTCCTTAAAGTGCCCAGCAGATTTCAGAAACGGAAGATTCGTAATCAAGTCTAGTATGGCAGGCGATAATAGTTATATTTTTCAGCGATTATCCGAGAACAACTGGGAGGGTGTTCTAGTTCTTCATAAACAGAAGGGAAAAGAAAACTATGACCAGATTCGCTTTTGCTTAGTCCATGAAGGAGTTGTACTAATTGGAACATCCGAAAATGAAGAGCCAGCCCCGAGTATAGATAAGAATTTCGCAGAGGATCTGGCAAAGATCATAAAAACGGTAAATTTCAAAAATCATTAACTCCCAAGACACAGGCTTGAATGACCAAGAGAGTCTTATTTCCATTGAGAGGCACCATGAGTTTCGCCAAATACTTCCTGGTCAACCTTCTATTAGTTAGCACGACTGCTCAGGCATCTCCCTCAATCATGGAGGCTGTATGTGTAGAGCATTTAAATAGTGAGCGAATAACCCGCATAAACATAAAGCAAGAATCAACAACAATAATTGACACAGAAAAAGACTGCA
>NZ_FOLS01000064.1 GCF_900112375.1 Pseudomonas citronellolis
GCGGCGCGTTACACCGAGCAAGAAGGCAGCTGGGTTCCCGCGTTCGCGGGAATGACGAGTTAAAGATCGAAGCCCTAGCCCCACCCCACATGAAAATGCCGTTTCCCCCATGAAGAGAAACGGCATTCTTCCTTAAGTGAACAGCAAGGACATTCTCGTTACGCGAACCTCAGGCAGGCTGCTTGGCATAGCGCGCCAGCGTCGGATCACGCTGCATCACCGCCAGAGTATTGGCATAAACCTGCTCCCCAGTCGCATCCTTACTGGCAAAAATCTCCCCAAAGTGCCGCTGAGTAACCTGCGCGAAATGCGCACGATCCTGAGCCTGCACCCCCAGCAGGGTGGCATAGGCATCCAACGCATCCCCATGCCCCTTGGCCATATCCTCGGCAATGTTGTCGAGCATGCCGTTCATGGCAAAGATCGAACGACCGCCATACCCCAGCCGCGCATCGGAGTTGCAGCCGTTGGTGCCGGAAGTCAGGCCGAAGGTGGCGTTGCCCGAAGTCCCGTTGGTGGTAGTGGCCAGCAGGTGCGGGAACAACCCGCGCTGCCCTTCGAACAACATGTTGCCCCAACCGCAGCCATTGCCCCCGGCCTGGTCCGCCTGGGCGAACAGGCTGGCGGCGCCGAGAACCGCGAAGATCGCACTCTTGCCGAGCAGTTTGCTTGTCATGGATGTCGTTCCTTGGTCGTTTGACGTGGTTGGCGTGCCCTACCCCTTCGCTGCCCAGCACGGCTGGAACAGCCTGACTCGACTTTAGGTTTAGGCAAGGAATGGCCAGGTTTCAAACTTCGGCCGGTCGGTATTTGCATGGAGAATTCGCGATATCGAAAACATATGGCCGACTTATCGAGGCGGAACCTCGATCGACGATGCGCTGCGAAATCCGTCCCACAGGTGTTCTCCGCAACGACAGCAGCTGGAAAAACCCGCAAGGCAAGCGAATATGTCTGTGGAGAGCTTTGATGCTGCGGGAAGCCTATGCGGGCTTGGGCAGCGCAGGAAGCAACGCCACAGGGGGGAGCAAAGATGTCATTCACACTGCCCGATGCTTTGTCGCACTATCGCGCAACCTTGGACAAGAACCATAAGTTCTGGGGCTACTTCCAGTTGGTAGCCTCGGCTACCGCAGCTTTCGCCTGGTCCCGCGATAGATTCGAAAACGGCCAGTTGCTGTTACCTCTCGCAGCGGCTTTCGCAGTCTTCGCCATATTGAACTGGCGCTTGGTAGTGGAATCCCAGGAGGAACTCCTGATCGCAGCAAGGTGCGTCAAGGACTACGCATCGAAGATCGGCGTACCCGATGAGTTGTTGCCCATGATCCAGGCGATCAAACCCGATTCGACCCTTCGGGTAGGCGTCTGGCATGCCGTTTTGTCGATGGCCACACTCGCTGCCGTTATCTGGGCTCATTGCGGGTTGGAGCCATTGCGCAACTGACGTTGGCCGCTACCGCGCAGCGCTTCCAGGCACATCGGCGTCGAATCCAGGCAACTCCGGCGTGGCCGTTGCCCCTATGGTGACGGGCCATATCCCACCGACCTGGAACTGTCATGTCCGACTTCATCACCGTACTGCGCGAAACCTGCCCCACCCCCATGCTGGATGCCACCAAGTGGAAGCGCATCGGCGGCGACCCGCACACCGTCAACCTCAACGCCTACACCTCGGCGGACGGCAGCAAGATCATGGGCACCTGGATCTGCACCCCCGGCAAGTTCGAGGTGAACTACGAGAAGTGGGAGTACTGCCACTTCCTCGACGGCTACTGCATCATCACCCCCGAGGGCGAGCAGCCGGTGCACCTGAAGGCCGGCGACGTGTTCGTCATCGAGCCGGGGCTGAAAGGCACCTGGGAAGTGGTGGAGACGGTGCGCAAGTATTTCGTGTTCGCCTAACGCCTATGGCGTTATCTGCCAATCGCGGACGGAGTCCGCTCCTACGGTTCCAGGGAAGCACGGACGTAGGAGCGGACTTCGTCCGCGATGGCCCTCGGCAACGCCAGTGTTCCGGCCAACGGCGGATAACCGCGAACGGTTATGCGCCCTACGACTCGCCTGCATTGGCCAGCAGGCGGCGGGCGCGGGCCAGGACCGGGGCGTCGACCATCTGGCCGTCCACCTGGAAGGCCGCCGCGCCGCTTTCGGCCGCGGCCAGTACCCGGCGTGCCCAGGCCAGTTCCTCGGCGCTGGGGGCCAGGGCGGCGTGGAGCACGGCAACCTGCTTCGGGTGGATGCACAGCGCGCCCACCAGGCCCAGGTCGCGGCCGTGGCGGAGCGTCGCGGCGAAGCCTTCGGCGTCGTCGAAGGCCGGGTAGACGGTGTCCAGCGGCGCCTGCAGGCCGTTGACCCGCGAATGCAGCAGCAGGCTCAGGCGCACCTGGTCGTAGACGCTCGCTGCAGCCGCGGTGCCGCTGCTCATGCCGATGTCCAGGGCCAGGTCGAGACCGCCGAAGGTCAGGCGCTCGACGCCGGCGCAGGCGGCTATTTCCCCCACGGCCAGCAAGCCGCGGGCGCTTTCGATCAATGGCCAGATCGGCTTGCCGCAGGCTGACGCGGCGCGCAGGTCGTCGGCGCGTTCGACCTTGGGCAGGAGAATGCCTGCCACTCCGGGCAGGCGCCGGCACAGTTCCAGGTCCGCGGCGTGCTCGGGGTGCCCGGCGGCGTTCACCCGCACCCGCACGCGGGCCTGCGGGTTGGCTTCGAGGAAGGCCGCCAGGTCGTCGCGGGCGCGGGCCTTGAGCGAGGCCTCGACGGCGTCTTCCAGGTCGACGATCACGGCGTCGGCGCCGCTGGCCAGGGCCTTGGCGAAGCGCTCCGGGCGGCTGCCGGGGACGAACAGGGCGGAACGGACGATGGGGCTCATGCGGGGTCCTTGGTCAGGTTCGGCTCACACTGCGCCCTGCTCGTGCAGGCGCAGGATGTCGGCGGCGCTGTAGCCCAGCTCGGCGAGCAGGCTGTCGGTATGTTCACCGAGGCCCGGCACCGCGTCCATGCGCGGCGCATAGGCGTTGCTGCGGGCCGGCGGCAGCAGCGCCGGCAAGCGGCCCACCGGGCTGTCGATCTCGCGCCAGGCGTCGCGGGCCTGCAGTTGCGGGTGGTTCCACAGGCCCTGCATGTCGTTGACGTGGGCGTTGGCGATCTGCGCCTGTTCCAGGCGCGCCACCACTTCCGCCGCGCTCAACCCGGCAAAGGCCTCGATTATCAATGCGCGCAGGGCGTCGCGGTTGGCCACTCGCAGGCTGGTGGCGGTGAAACGCGGGTCCGCCGCCAGTTCCGGGCGCTGCAGCACTACTTCGCAGAAGACCTTCCACTCGCGTTCGTTCTGTACGCCGAGCATCACGTTCTTGCCGTCGCCGGCGGGGAACGGCCCGTAAGGGTAGATGGTGGCGTGGGCGGCGCCGGCGCGCGGCGGTTGCGCCTGGCCTTCGAAGGCGTAGTACATGGGGAAGCCCATCCACTCGGCCATGCCCTCGAGCATCGAGACTTCCACCCGGCTGCCCTCCCCCGTGCGCCCGCGCAGCAGCAGCGCCGAGAGGATGCCGCTGTAGGCGTACATGCCGGCGGAGATGTCGGCGATGGAGCAGCCGGCCTTGGCCATCTCGTCCGGGCCGGGGCCGCCGGTGACCGAGAGAAAGCCGCTCTCGCTCTGGATCAGCAGGTCGTAGGCCTTCTTCTGCTCGTAGGGGCCGCCTTCGCCATAGCCGGAGATGTCGCAGACGATCAGGCGCGGGAAGCGTTCGTGCAGCGCCTCGAACGACAGCCCCAGGCGCGCGGCGGCGCCGGGCGCGAGGTTCTGCACCAGCACGTCGGCCTGTTCCAGCAGCTGCTCCAGTACGGCGTGGGCCTCGCCCTGCTTGAGGTCCAGGGCCAGGCTTTGCTTGGAACGGTTGGTCCAGACGAAGTGCGAGGCCATGCCGCGCACGCGCTCGTCATAGCCGCGGGCGAAGTCGCCGACGCCGGGGCGCTCGACCTTGATGACGCGGGCGCCGAGGTCGGCCAGCTGGCGGGTGCAGAACGGCGCGGCGATGGCGTGTTCCAGGCTGATGACGGTGATGCCGTCGAGGGGACGCGGGTTCATGGGTGCTCCAGGTGTCTCGTGCGCCGCCGCCATGGACGGCGCGGCGCTGTCGGTGTGTATCCACGGTCCGGGCGGGCGGCGCCCCGCGCTCTGTGAACCCCCGGGTTCCGGAGGCCGCCCGCCCGGGCCATGGGCTACTCAGGCAAAGGCTTCCAGGCCTGGCAGGTCATGCAGGCGCCAGCTGGCGTCGATCAGCCGGGTGGCCTCGGCTTCGCCGCGGGCGCCGGCGAAGGCCAGCAGGCGGCGGAACTTGTCTTCCAGTTCGGCGCGGCTGAGGCTGTTGCCCGGGTCGCCCTTGGGCTCGTCGATAGCGCCTTGCAGCTGGCGGCCATCGCTGGTGAGCACCTCGACGCGGCCCAGCCAGCGCTGCGGGTAGGCGCAATCCACTTCGGCATCCAGCTGCATGCCCACCTTGTCGCGGAAGGCCGCCACGCGCGGGTCCTGCAGGGCGAACTGCTCGAACTCCACCAGCCCGGCCTTGCCGTGCACGGCGATCAGGCCCAGCACCGTGCCCATGGAGAACTTCGCCTGGTGCACCGTCTGCGGCACGACCACACGGCCGAGCACATCGATGGCGCCCTGGTGCACGCGGGTGGTGACGCGGGCGATGTCCTCGGCCTGCAGCCCCTCGCGCTGCATCAGCGCCAGCAGGGCGTCGGCCGCGGGATGGGTGTGGCGGCAGGAGGCGTGGAACTTGAACGAAGTCTCGACCAGCGCCCAGCGGCTGCCCAGGCCGTCCACCAGCCAGCGCGGGTCGGCGTCGCTGGACATGCCGGCGGCCATGCCCTGCTCGCCTTCGAGGATGTTCTGCGCGCCGCTGAGGCCATCGGCGGTCAGGTAGGCGGCGAGCAGGCCATCGGCGGCGGCCTTGGCGGTGTGCAGCTGCTTGGAGTCGGCGGCATCGCGGAGGAATTCCCAGAGCCCGGCGGCCTGGGTCCCGGCGCTGCCCAGGCAGTTCACCAACTGGCGGGCGTCCAGGCCCAGCAGCTTGCCAACGGCTACGGCGGCGGCCAGGGTGCCGACCGTGGCGGTGGTGTGGAAGATGCGGTAGTGCGAGCGGCCGAGGAATTCGCCGATGCGGATGCCCGCCTCGTAGCCGGCGACGGCGGCGAGGATCAGCTCGCGGCCGGACTTGCCCAGGTCCTGGGCGGCGGCCAGGGCTGCTGGGAATACCACCGTGGCCGGGTGCAGCACCGAGCTGTTGTGCAGGTCGTCCTGTTCCACCAGGTGCGAACTGGCGCCATTGACCAGCGCGGCGAAGTACGCCGAAGTCGAGGAACCGTCGACCAGCACGCGGCTGCGTCCGTCCGCGGGGCCCATGCGTTGTGCATAGCGCTGGAACAGCGGGATCGGGTGGCGGCCCTGGCTGGCCAGGGCCGAGCCCAGCCAGTCGAGGAACAGGTCTTCGGTGCGTGCGACCACTGCGGCCGGCAGGTCTTCGTAGCGCAGGCCGGCGAGGAATTCGGCCAGGGCGTGGGTATTGTTCATCGCTTGTCGTCCTTGGGCTCGCAGGTCAGAAGGAGCGCGGCAGTTCGAGCAGGTGCTCGGCCACGTAGGACAGGATCAGGTTGGTGGAGATCGGCGCCACCTGGTACAGGCGCGTCTCGCGGAACTTGCGCTCCACGTCGTATTCATTGGCGAAGCCGAAGCCGCCGTGGGTCTGCAGGCAGGC
>NZ_FOLS01000061.1 GCF_900112375.1 Pseudomonas citronellolis
AAGGCGATCACCACCGTTTCATCCGCTTGCCGCTTGGGAATCGGCGGCAGCGGTACGAATGCAGGCAGTGCTGGGACTTGGTCACGGTAAATCGGTAACCATTTGCGGATTACGTTGGCGTTGATGCCATGACTGATGGCCACGCTGGAGACGGTCGCGCCGGGTTGCAGGCACTCCCGCACGACTTGGGCCTTGAACGGTTTGGGGTAAGAGCTTCGTTGGCGCATGGAAATCCCGGCGATAAGGGCTATCGCGTCCGCTTAAAAATACGCGGACACCATCGCCCTTAATGCTGGAGTTCGGAAGGTGTGTTCACCGGGCGCTTACTTACCGGTGGCTTGGGTGTCGGGTTCAAGAGCCCCCTCTCCCGCAAGCGGGAGAGGGGGCTGTCCGGCGCGGGCGGGAGGTTCGGCGTCAACCTGTAGGAGCGACTGTCTTGCCGACTGCGCCGAGGAGCTCTTCGTAGGAGCGAGCTTGCTCGCGAATGAGCCTCGTAGTGGAGTCTGTTCGCGAGCAAGCTCGCTCCTACGAAAAGCAAAAGCCGTGGCCGCCGGTGTGGGTAGGAGCGGACTCTGTCCGCGATTCGCGCGCAGGCCGACGCCTCATCCATCCGTGGAGCGGGTAGTGGCTTCCCAGGCCGCTATTTCCTCTTCCAGCGCCCCCAGTTTCTGGCGCACCAGGCCGAGTGCGTCGCTGCCCAGCAGCAGGTGGGCGGGGGGATTCGCCGAGTCGATCGCTTGCAGCATGGCCCTGGCCGCTTTCCTCGGGTCGCCAAGCTGCTTGCCGCTTTTTTCCTGGCGCGCCTGGCGCACGGGGTCGAAGAGTGCGTCGTAGTCGGCGATGCTGCGGGGGCTGCGGACCATGGAGCGGCCGGCCCAGTCGGTGCGGAAGGAGCCGGGCGCGACGGCGGTCACGGCGATGCCGAAGCCTTCGACTTCCTTGCCCACCACTTCTGATATGCCTTCCAGGGCGAACTTGCTGCCGCAGTAGTAGGCAATGCCGGGCAGGGTGATGAAGCCGCCCATCGAGGTGATGTTGAGGATGTGGCCGCGGCGCCGCTGGCGCATGTATGGCAGCACGGCCTTCATCATCGCCACGGCGCCGAACACGTTCACGTCGAACTGCCGGCGCATTTCCGCCAGCGGGGATTCTTCGAGGATGCCTTCGTGACCGTAGCCGGCGCTGTTCACCAGCACATCCAGCGGGCCGACGGTCCTTTCCACTTCGGCGATCAGCGGCTCGATGGCCGCGAAGTCGGTCACGTCCAGCAGGCGCCCCAGCGCCTGGCCGGGGGCCAGGGCTTCCAGCGCGGCCCTGGCCTGCTCGCTGCGGACGGTGCCCACCACGCGGTGTCCGTCCGCCAAGGCCTCCTGGGCAAGGGCCAGCCCGAAGCCGCTGCTGGCGCCGGTGATCAACAAGGTTTTGCGGGGTGACATGGCGGTGGCTCCATTTCAGTGGGGATGAGCGCACAATACTCATCCGCCGGCCTGTTTCAGAGACCGTATCTTCTGACTTTATTGCCTGATCCTATGAGCAGCACCACGCCCGAACATCACCCACCGGAGCGGGAACGCATGGTCGCCCTGCTAGAGGCGTTGGCCCCCCAGGAGGGGTACAACCTCACGTCGCTGGCCAGCGTGCGCATCCTGAGGTCGGACCGGCCCCTGGCGCGGACGCCGGTGCTCTACGACCCCGGCATCGTGATCGTGTGCCAGGGCTGCAAGCGCGGGTATTTCGGCGATCAGGTGTATGTGTACGACGAGCAGCATTACCTGGCCGTCGCCGTGCCCGTGCCCTTCACCATGGAAACGGACGCGACGGCCGAGCGCCCGCTGCTGGCCATCTACCTGCACCTGGATTTTCAGCTCGCCGCCGAGCTGATGCTCCAGATCGACCAGCAGCAGTCGCCCTCGCCGAAGGAGGCGCCGCGCAGCATGATGTCGAGCCCCATGGATGACGCGCTCGCCGCTTCCGTCCTGCGCTTTCTGGCGGCGCTGAACGACCCGCTGGAGGCGACGGTGCTCGGCCCGGCCCTGCTGCGCGAGCTGTATTTCCGCGTGCTGACCGGCGCCCAGGGCACCGCCATGCGCGCGGCGCTGGCCATGCAGGGGCGGTTCGGGCGGATCGCCAGGGCGCTGCGGCGCATCCACACGGATTACGCGCAGCCGCTCGACTTGCCGCGCCTGGCCGAGGAGGCCGGCATGAGCGTTCCTTCGTTCCACAGCCATTTCAAGGCGATCACCCAGACCTCGCCCATGCAGTACGTGAAGTGCACCCGGTTGCACCAGGCGCGGCTGCTGATCGTGCGCCAGGGCATGACGGCGCAGGCCGCCAGCCATGCCGTGGGCTATGCCAGCCCGTCGCAGTTCAACCGGGAGTTCAAGCGGTTGTTCGGGCGTTCGCCGCAGGCGGAGGCGAGGCGGATGCGGGAGAGTTTTGCGATTCCGCCGGTGCATGGGGAGGCGGTGTATGTGTCTTCCCATTAGGCCGTTCGGCGCAATCGCGGACGGAGTCCGCTCCTACGTAGCCCGGCCCACGCCATTCCCCTGTAGGAGCGCGCCCTGCGCGCGAATCGCGGGCAGGGCCCGCACATTGCTTCTGCGTTCCCTCTCCCGAAAGCGGGAGAGGGGCTGTTCGGTAGGGGCGGTAGGTTCGGCGTCAACCTGTAGGAACAACTGTCTTGCCGGTTGCGCCGAGGTGCTTTTCGTAGGATGGGTTGAGCTTGCGAAACCCATGCGGTTGCGCTGATGGGTATCGCTTCGCTCAACACCATCCTACGAAAAGCCATGCTCGCTCATGCTGTAGGAACAGGACTCCGTCCGCGATTTGCCTTTCAGGCCCCGCCCGCCTGGTCCACCGCGGCCAGCACCCGAGTGGAGTACACCAGCGCAGCGCCGGTGTTCATCGCCACCGCCACGCCCAGCGCCTCGGCGATTTCCGCCTTGCTGGCGCCTTCCTTCACCGCTTCGGCGGCGTGTACCGAGATGCAGCCGTCGCAGCGGGTGGTTACTGCCACGGCCAGGGAGATCAGCTGGCGCGTCTTGGCGTCCAGGTGGCCGGTTTCCTGGCCGGCGCCGCTGGCGGTGAGGTAGCCGTCGACGGTGCCCGGGGAGAGTTTTCCGAGCTCGCCTACGCCGGCCATCAGCTGATTGCGGTGTGCGTTCCAGTCCATCATGGGTTCATCCTCCGGGTGATGCTGCCTGGGCAGCCAACAGGTGCCGATGACGCTAACCACTGGCGCGGCGCCGGGCACTCCGCCTTTGGCGGCGGTCGGGGCGGACTTTGGGAGGAGGGCGCGGCATCACGCAGTTGTAATCCGCGGCCGCTACCCTGGCGCCCGCATGCTGCCCGCCGAGGTGCGGGCGGCTTCCTGGCATTGCCGGCAGATGGGGCAGCAAGGTGGACACAGGTACTTCGCGCAGGCCGTTTCTCATCCGTTCCGAGGACATGCACGCCGACGAGTTCGGCGCGCTGTTCACGCGGATGTTCGGCGATCTCTATTCCGGCCTTCCGCCCCTGCGGCGCAAGGTCGCCATCGCCGGCGTCTACGGGCGCTACGAGGGCGTCAGCTTCCGGCGCCTGAGCTTTCGCGGCGACTTCCTCACTGCGCTGCCCGACATGGATGACGAGATCACCTTCGTCTTTCCCACCGCCGGGCGCATCGTCTTCAACCAGTCCAGCGAGACCGTGGGCGTGCCCCAGGTCGGCCTGGCCATCGAGAAGGCCGCGGTGCGCTCGGTGGGCTTCGGCGACGGCCATGCGCAGTACGGGCTTTCGGTGCGCCGCGGGCTGTTCGCCAGGCGGCTCGCCACGCTGCTCGGCCGCCCGGTGGTGCGCCCGGCGCGCTTCCAGCCGGTGGTGGACATGAAGGTGGAGGCCTTCCAGGGGATCAAGGCGATCGTCGGCCTGGCCACCGGCGCGGAGTTCGATGCCCTGGCCAGTTCCAGCGCGCTGATGCCCGCCCGTGTGCAGGAGATGCTGGTGGATTCGGTACTGGAGGCCTGGCCGCACAACTACAGCGAGGCGTTGCGCCGGCCGGGGCCGCTGATTGCGCCGCGCCACGTGAAGCTGGCCGTGGAGTACATCCGCGAGCATCCCGACGCCCTGGTCAGCGGCGGTGAGCTGGCCGCGCTGACGAACGTCAGCCTGCGCGCTCTGCAGGAAGGCTTCCGGCGCTTCGTCGGCAGTTCCATCGTCGCCTACCAGCGCCAGGTCCGCCTGGAACGGGCGTACGACGCGCTGCGCCAGGACGCTTCGCCCTCGGTCAGCGAAATCGCCCTGGGCCTGGGCTTCAGCAATGTCGGGCGGTTCTGCCAGTACTTCCAGGGCGCCTTCGGGCTGAGCCCGGCGGACGTGCGCAAGGGCATCCGCCACTAGTGATGCCCGGCCAGCAGGCCGGGCAGGGGCGGGCGGTCAGAACTGGTAGCTGGCCTTGAGGCTGCCGCTGTAGCCGTGGCTGCCGCTGCCGCTCAGGGCGCCGACTTCTGCGCCGAAGCTCAGGTCGCCGAGGCTGGCCATGGCGTTCACCGCGCCGCTGAACTGGTCGCGGTTGTCGAAGGCGGCGCGCTGGGCGACGTCCAGGCCCAGCAGGTGGCCTTCGCTGTCGACCTTGTAGTCGCCCAGCGCGTGGTCGTAGCCCAGGTCCAGGCCCGGCACCAGTTGCCAGCCGCCGCTCAGGGCGATGGGCATGAAGCTCACTTTCAGGTTGGCGACGGCGCTGCGGCGGGTCTGCTCGATACCGTCGACGTCCAGCGCCAGTTCGCTGCCTTTTTCCTGGAAGCCGGACAGGTCCAGGTGGCTGATGCGCACGCCCAGGCTCGGTTCGAGGATCGCGTCGCGCACCGGGATGCGGTAGCCCAGCGCCACGCCGGCGCCGCTGAGGGTGCCGTGGCTGTCGCCCTTGGCGGTGCCCAGGCCGCCGCCGAGCTCGCGCTTGCTGTCGTAGTCGAGCCAGCCGGTGCTGAGGTCGGCGTCGACGAACAGGCCCTGCTCCAGGCTGCCCGGGGCGAAGCGCGCGCCGGCGCGGAGGAAGGTCAGGTCGGTGTCCACCTCGCCGCCCGCGCCGCCGACGCTGCCGCGGCTGTAGCCGAAGCCGGCGTTGGCGCTGAGCTGTTCGCTGAAGCGTTGGGTCAGGCCGACCATCAGGCCCTGGGTGTGCTCGTTGCTGCTGGCGGCCCAGGACGAGCCGTCGTTGCCCTGGTAGCCGGCCAGGGTGGTGCTCCACAGGCGGCGCTGGCCGGGCTTGAGGTCGGTGCCGCTGGCGAAGGGCGCGGCGGCCCTGTCGATCAGCGCGTCCTGGCGCAGCAGGTAGCTGGCGGCATCGGCGTGGGCCTGGCCGCCGACGGTGGACTCGACGCCGCCGAGGCTGCCGGCGTCGATGGCCGATTGCAGGTAGTAGTTGTAGGCGCTGTAGGCACCGGAGAGGCTGCTGTTCTGCAGTTGCTGCAGCAGTCGCGCGCCGGCGGCGGCGTTGCCGGCCAGGCCCGCCATGCCGGGCAGGCTGTTGTAGTAGACCATCTTGCCGCGCAGCACGTAGAGGGTTTCCTGGGACAGGCCCAGGCCTTGCTTGAGGTAGTTGTCCATGCTGCCGTACCGGGCCACCACTTCGTCCAGGCCGGTCTGCAGGTAGCTGGCCTGCACGCCGAGCAGGGGCGCGTAGATTTCCGCCAGGCTCGGCGGCAGCGCCGCCAGGGTCGCGGCGACGCGCTCGGCGGTGTAGTCGTTGGTGGCCAGGTAGTTGGCCATGATGGTGGCGCTGTCCACCCCGGCGATGCTCAGCAGCACGGCGGCGGTCCAGCCGGTGCGGTCCTTGCCGGCGGTGCAGTGGAAGAGGGCGGCGCCGTCGGCCGCGGCCAGTTCGTTGAACAGCTCGGTGAACTGGCTGCGCATGCCGGCGTCGCTGACGAAGGCGCGGTTGGTTTCTTCCATCATGGCAACGGCCTCGGCGGCGCTGCTGAAGGAGATGTTGGTGACGTTCGCCCCGGAGGTGGTGCTGCCGATGATGTCGATGTTCCGGTAGGCGGCGCCGGCGGGCAGGGTGTCGGGCGTGGCGGCGATTTCGCTGGGGGTGCGCAGGTCGAAGACGTTGCTGATCCCCAGGCCATCGAGCGTGGCCAGGTCCGAGGCCGTGGGCGTCAGCGCGTTGGAGCGGTAGAACACCCCCGAGCGCATGGTGCCGTCGTTGGCGGTGGTGTAGGCGGTGGTGGTTCCGGCGATGTCGCGGAAGTTGTCGATGCCGGTCAGCCGCGGGGTGTCGAGGGTGTAGGTCTCGGCGGCGTGGGCGGCGTGGGCGGCGATGGACAGGCTGAGGGCGGACAGGGAGAACAGAACACGATGCAGCACGATGTAGCCTCTTCGAGCGGGTTGGCGGGGCTACTATCGGCATCGTTGCGAACCGGGATATTACAGTTCGCGGCGCCGGGAAAATCACGGCGCGAATTGTCCGTGGGCTGCGTTTTCCGTCCGTCGTGCGCCTACTCCTCGAAGCGGCCGGTACCCTCGCGGTCGCGCTCGTAGTGCCTGGCCAGCGGGAACGCCGGCAGCCAGGACTCGCGGCGGAGGGTCCAGAGTTCGTAGGTCGGCACGAACTGGTCCGGGGCATCCAGGGCGCCCAGGTTCACTTCCACCTCGTCCGCGCTGCGCAGAAACACCGACGAGCCGCAGCGCGGGCAGAAGAACCGCCCGGCGTAGTCGCGGGTTTCGCCCTCGATGGCCACCGCGGCCTCGGGGAATATCGCCGAGGCGTGGAACAGGGCGCCATGGTGCTTGCGGCAGTCGAGGCAGTGGCAGAGGCCGACCCGGTAGGGGCGCCCCGAGGCCACGAAGCGGACGTTGCCGCACAGGCAACCGCCGGTGAACTGGTCCATGCTGCATCTCCTCTGGAGTCGAAGGCTCGGAAGTCCGCCGTGAAAAATAGCAGCCGGACCGTCGCCGGGTTTCGGCTTCCGACGTTCGTGCGCCGGGCAGGGGGCGGCGAAGCGGCTATGCTCGTGGGAGCGGGCTTCCCGTCGGCAGGGCGGGAAGGGCTCTGCGAAAAAGCGCCGCGAACGCTTAGAATCCGCCCCCCACCGTCCAGGCAGCCCCGTTCAGAAGTCATGGCGCTCGATCCTCCCACGATGTTGACCCTCTCGATCGCCCTGGCAGCGGCCGCCGCCCTGTACCTGGCCATCGAGTGGCGCAACGTCCGCGAACCCTCGCTGCTGTTCTGGAGCGCGGGCTTTTCCACCATCGCCGTGGGCTCGACCCTCGCCTTGCTGCGTATGGTCGGCTTCCCGCTCCTGGGCATCTGGTTCGCCAACGGCCTGCTGATCATCGCCCACTGGCTGTTCCTGCTGGGCGTGGCGCGCTTCACCGAGGCGTGTCTGTCCCGCGCCTGGTACCTGATCTTCGTCGCCTGGACGGCCATGCTGCTGTTGCCGGACGGGCAGGCGTGGTCGAAGGTCATGCTGCTGGCCAACTCGCTGCTAGTGGCGCTACCGACGCTACGCGCTAGCGCGCTGCTGCGGCCCCATGGCAAGTCGTTGAGCGTGGGCGCCGGGCAGTTGCGCTACGTGTTGCTGCTGCACGGGCTGTTCTACCTGGCCAAGCCGCTGACGGCGCTGGTGCCGGGCACGCTGATCGACCTCACGGCCTTCCGCGGCGCGATCATCCAGGTTTCGCTGGTGGAAGGGGCGATGGCGATCATGCTGATCGCGCTGTCGATGACCGGCACCGAGCGCTACCGCCGCGAGAAGCGCATGGCCCGGCTGGCCGCCCGCGACCCGCTGACCGCGCTGTACAACCGCCGCGCCCTGGAAGTGCGCGCGCCGCGGTTGCTGGAGGAGGTCTGCAGCGCGCGGCCGGGCGCGTTGCTGCTGATCGACATCGACAACTTCAAGCTGGTCAACGACCTGCACGGCCACATCGCCGGCGACCGGTTGCTGGTCACGCTGAGCGAGATGATCCGCGCGCTGCTGCCCGAGGGCGCAATCGCGGCCCGGTTGGGCGGCGACGAGTTCGTCATCTTGCTCAGCGACGTGACCGACGAGCGTGTGGTGGCGCTGGGCAGCGCGCTGCGCGAGCAGTTCCACCAGGCCGCCGCGCAGGCCTTCGCCACGCCCGAGGCGGTGACCCTGAGCATCGGCGCCAGCCTGTTCGACCGGCCGCCGGCCAGCCTGGCGGCGCTGATCGAGCAGGGCGACGCGGCGCTGTACGAATCCAAGCGCGGCGGCCGCGACAGCATCCGCCTGGTGGACCGCAGCCTGGCCGGCGGCGAGGCGTAGGCTGTGCCGAGACGCTTTTCGTAGGATGGGTTGAGCTTGCGAAACCCATCGGACAATGGTGATGGGTATCGCTTCGCTCAACCCATCCTACGGTTCCGCTGCCGGGCAACTATGCTGCAGAGATGCTCTTCGTAGGAGCGAGGGGGACGCCTAGTTCTTGCTCGCGAACGTGCCCCGCTGCGGAGTCGGTTCGCGAGCAAGCTCGCTCCTACGAAAAGCGGTGCTTACCTATGGTATTCCCCTGTAGGAGCGCGCCCTGCGCGCGAATCGCGGGCAGGGCCCGCTCCTACCACATCACGGAGTTGTCTGTTGGGTTATTCCCCTTCGGGCCAGCGCTTGCGCTGGCCCGAAGGGGAATAACCCAGAAAACAGCGTAGGAGCGGACTCCGTCCGCGATTGGACTCACCGGCCACGCCGGACGCCTACCGGATATCCGGCCCGCCACCGAAGCCGCGTGTTTGGCGGGAAAATCCATCGATGGCCCGTGCCACCCATTTCGACCGCCAGGGCTTCGCGGCATGGCATGTCGCCGTGCCGGCCCTGGCGCAGCGAACGCCAGGAGGTCAACCCCATGAGCGCGATTCACATTCACCCCTCGCTGGACAACGGCATCCGCCCGGAACAGCCCGGCTTCGCCGGCGGCACCCTGCAATGCCTGTGCGCGACCGACAAGGTGGAGGTCGCGGTCGGCGCCCAGACGCTGCACAACCACGCCTGCGGCTGCACCAAGTGCTGGAAGCCCGCGGGGGCGACCTTCTCGGTGGTCGCGGTGGTGCCGCGGGACAAGGTCAGCGTGGTGGCCCACCCCGAGAAGCTGCAGATCGTCGACGACAGCGCCGTCATCCAGCGCCACGCCTGCCGCGAGTGCGGCGCGCACCTGTTCGGGCGCATCGAGAACCCGGGGCACGCCTTCTACGGCCTGGACTTCGTGCATACCGAACTGTCCCCGCAGGAGGGCTGGTCGGCGCCGGGCTTCGCCGCCTTCGTCTCTTCGGTGATCGAGAGCGGCACCCCGCCGGTGCAGATGGACGCCATCCGCCAGCGCCTGCGCGAACTCAACCTGGAACCCTATGACTGCCTGTCGCCGCCGCTGATGGACGCCCTGGCCAGCCACGCCGCCAAGCAGAAGGGCACCTACCGCGAGGCCTGACGCCGGCGCCGGGGCGGCCGGCCACCTGATAGAGGCCCTCGGTCAACGCGGGCCTCCTCAGGCATACTCCTGGCCAACAGAGCCCCGAGTCCGTCCCCATGCCCCACAGCAAGCCCCCTGTCGGCGCCCCCGGCGCCAGCGGTTTCGTCGAAGTGCGCGGCGCGCGCGAGCACAACCTCAAGGACGTGGATGTCGCCATCCCGCGCGATGCGCTGGTGGTGTTCTCCGGCGTGTCGGGTTCCGGCAAGTCCTCGCTGGCGTTCGGCACCCTGTATGCCGAGGCGCAGCGGCGCTACTTCGAGTCGGTGGCGCCCTATGCCCGGCGCCTGATCGACCAGGTGGGCGTGCCGGACGTCGACGCCATCGACGGCCTGCCGCCGGCGGTGGCGTTGCAGCAACAGCGCGGCGCCAGCAACGCGCGCTCCTCGGTGGGCAGCGTGACCACCCTGTCCAGCCTGGTGCGGATGATGTACTCGCGCGCCGGCACCTACCCGCCGGGCCAGCCGCTGCTGTACGCCGAGGACTTCTCGCCGAACACGCCGCAGGGCGCCTGCCCGGCCTGTCATGGCCTGGGCCACGTGTACGAGGTGACCGAGGCGCTGATGGTGCCGGACCCGTCGCTGAGCATCCGCGAGAAGGCCATCGCCGCCTGGCCGCCGGCCTGGCACGGGCAGAACCTGCGCGACATCCTCGTCACCCTGGGCTACGACGTCGACCGGCCCTGGCGCGACCTGCCGAAGAAGGACCGCGACTGGATCCTTTTCACCGAGGAAACCCCCACCGCGCCGGTGTACGCCGGCCTCACCCCCGCCGAAACCCGCATCGCGCTCAAGCGCAAGCAGGAGCCCAGCTACATGGGCACCTTCACCGGCGCGCGGCGCTACGTGCTGCACACCTTCGCCAGCACCCAGAGCGCCCTGATGAGAAGGCGCGTGTCGCGCTTCATGGAGGGCCGGCCGTGCCCGGCGTGCGGCGGCAAGCGGCTCAAGGCCGAGGCGCTGGCGGTGACCTTCGGCGGGGTGGACATAGGCGCGCTGGCGCAGTTGCCCCTGGACCAGGTGGCGGCGCTGCTGGAGCCCATCGCCCAGGGCGACTTCCGCGCCCAGCCCGGCGCTGCGCTTTCGGAAGAGAAGCAACTGGCGGCGCGGCGCCTGGCCGAGGGCGTGGTGGCGCGGCTGCGCACGCTGCAGCAACTGGGCCTGGGCTACCTGAGCCTGGACCGCGCCACGCCGAGCCTGTCCACCGGCGAGCTGCAGCGCCTGCGGCTGGCCACGCAGCTGAGTTCCATGCTGTTCGGCGTGGTCTACGTGCTCGACGAGCCCTCGGCCGGGCTGCACCCCTCCGACAGCCAGGCCCTGTACGACGCCCTGGACAGGCTGCGCGACGCCGGCAACTCGGTGTTCGTGGTGGAACACGACCTGGAGCTGATGCGCCGCGCGCAATGGCTGGTGGACGTCGGGCCCGACGCCGGCGAGCGCGGCGGCCGGGTGCTCTACAGCGGCGTCCCGGCGGGCCTGCGCGCGGTGGCGGAGTCGCGCACCGCCCGCTACCTGTTCGACGAGATTCCCGCGCCGCCCAGCCACGGGCGCGAGGCCGCCGGCTGGCTGGAGCTGCGCGGCATCCACCGGCACAACCTGCGCGGGGTGGACGCGCGCATTCCGCTGGGCGTGCTCACCGCGGTCACCGGCATCTCCGGTTCGGGCAAGTCCAGCCTCATCGCCCAGGCACTGCCCGAGCTGATGCTGGCGCACCTGGGGCACGAGCCCGAGGAGGACAGCGCGCAAGCCACCGAGGAGGGCCCGGCGATCCTCGAAAGCACCGGCGGCCACCTGGCCGGCGACCTGGCGGCGGTGCAGCGGGTGGTGCAGGTGGACCAGAAGCCCATCGGCCGCACGCCGCGTTCCAACCTGGCCACCTACACCGGCCTGTTCGACCACGTGCGCAAGCTGTTCGCCGCCACCCCCGATGCGCGCCGCCGCCGCTACGACGCCGGGCGCTTCTCGTTCAACGTGGCCAAGGGGCGCTGCGACACCTGCGAGGGCGAGGGCTTCGTCAGCGTGGAACTGCTGTTCATGCCCAGCGTGTATGCGCCATGCCCCAGTTGCCACGGCGCCCGCTACAACGAGGCGACGCTGCAGGTGCGCTGGAACGGCCGCAACATCGCCGAGGTGCTGGGCATGACGGTGGAGGAGGCCTGCGACTTCTTCGCCAATGAGGACGCGGTGGCGCGCCCGCTGCGCCTGCTGCGCGAGATCGGCCTGGGCTACCTGCGCCTGGGGCAGCCGGCCACCGAGCTGTCCGGCGGCGAGGCGCAGCGCATCAAGCTGGCCACCGAGCTGCAACGCAGCCAGCGCGGCCGCAGCCTGTATGTGCTGGACGAACCCACCACCGGCCTGCACGTGGCGGACATCGACCGGCTGATGCTGCAATTGCAGCGGCTGGTCGATGCCGGCAACAGCGTGGTGATGATCGAGCACGACATGCGCGTGGTGAGCCAGGCCGACTGGGTGATCGACGTCGGCCCGGGCGCCGGCCAGGCCGGCGGCCGCGTGGTGGCCAGCGGCACCCCGCAACAGCTGGCGCGGGCGAAGGGCAGCAGGACCGCGGCCTATCTCGCCGCGGAACTGGCGCGCTGCGCGGCGAGCACGCGGCGCGCAAGGCGCTGAGGGCGGAACCGCTGGCGCAGAAGGCGCTCCTTCGAGCGCCTTCGCGCCGTCAGGCCCGCTTGGTGGAGGGCAGCAGGATGGTCAGGCAGCCCAGCAGCGGCAGGTAGGAGCACAGCTTGTACACGTACTCGATGCCGTGGATGTCGGCCAGGTGGCCGAGCAGGGCGGCGCCGATGCCGCCGAAGCCGAACATCAGGCCGAAGAACACCCCGGCGATCATGCCGACGTTGCCGGGCACCAACTCCTGGGCGAACACCACGATGGCGGAGAACGCCGAGGCGAGGATGAAGCCGATGATCATGCTCAGCACGCCGGTCCAGAACAGGTCGACGTAGGGCAGGGCCAGGGTGAAGGGGGCCACGCCGAGGATCGAGAACCAGATCACCGTCTTGCGCCCGACGCGGTCGCCCACCGGGCCGCCGAAGAAGGTGCCGGCGGCCACCGCGCCGAGGAACAGGAACAGGTACAGCTGCGAGCTGGCCACCGAGAGCTGGAACTTCTCGATCAGGTAGAAGGTGAAGTAGCTGGTGAAGCTGGCCATGTAGAAGTACTTGGAGAACACCAGCAGCGCCAGCACCACCAGCGCGGTGTTGACCCGGCCCTTGGACAGGCCGTGGGTGGCCTTGCCGCCCTGCTTGAGCTTGAACAGGTTCAGGTGGTTGCGGTACCAGCGGCTCAGCCCGTAGAGCACGCCGATGGCGAACACCGAGAACAGGCCGAACCAGGCCACGTGGCCCTGGCCGTAGGGCACGATGATGGCTGCGGCCAGCAGCGGGCCGAAGGCGCTGCCGGCATTGCCGCCGACCTGGAAGGTGGACTGCGCCAGGCCGTAGCGGCCGCCCGAGGCCAGGCGCGCGATGCGCGAGGTTTCCGGGTGGAAGGTCGAGGAGCCGATGCCCACCAGCGCCGAGGCCAGGAGGATGGCCGGGAAGCTGCCGACGAAGGCCAGCATGAGGATGCCGATCAGCGTGCAGACGCTGCCGGCCGGCGCCAGCCAGGGCTTGGGATGGCGGTCGGTGTGGTAGCCCACCCAGGGCTGCAGCAGCGAGGCGGTCAGCTGGAAGGTCAGGGTGATCAGGCCGACCTGGGTGAAGCTCAGGCCGTAGTTGGCCTTGAGCACCGGGTAGATCGACGGCAGCACCGCCTGGATCAGGTCGTTGATCAGATGGGCCAGGGCGCAGGCGCCGATCACGCGCATGACCAGGGGGCTTGCTTGGCTGGCGACGGACGCGGCAGCCGTGGGGGCGGCAGTAGTGGACATGGGACTCCGGGCAGCAAGGGGCGGCCGGCTCGCTGGCGCGGCCATCGTTTTTGGCGGAGGCCCTATGCTAGGCAGTACGTGTCCGTCCGTCTTGCGAGTTTCGGACGTCGGATATCGAGAAACGGGCAATTCGTTTCGGGCAGGCCGCCGTAGGGGGGCTGCAACGTGCGGGGAGCGCAAAGCAAAACGGGACGCCAGGCGTCCCGTTTCGTCATTGACCGTAGGATGGGTCGAGCGAAGCGATACCCATCACCATGGCGGGTGGATCAGGCCAGCGCGGCGAGGTCGTTGCGCAGCTCGCGGGCCGCCGCGACCATGTTCACCAGCGCCGCTTCGGTCTCCGGCCAGGCGCGGGTCTTCAGGCCGCAGTCCGGGTTCACCCACAGGCGCTCGGCGGGGATGCGCTGGGCCGCCTTGCGCAGCAGCTTGACGATCTCTTCCCGGCTCGGCACCCGCGGCGAGTGGATGTCGTACACGCCCGGGCCGATCTCGTTCGGGTAGTCGAACTTCTCGAAGGCCTCCAGCAGCTCCATGTCCGAACGCGAGGTCTCGATGGTGATCACGTCGGCGTCCATGGCGGCGATGGATTCGATCACGTCGTTGAACTCGCTGTAGCACATGTGGGTGTGGATCTGGGTTTCGTCGCGCACGCCCGAGGCGCATAGGCGGAAGGCCTCGGTGGCCCATTCCAGGTAGTGCGCCCAGGCGCTCCTGCGCAGCGGCAGGCCTTCGCGGAAGGCGGCTTCGTCGATCTGCACGATCCTGATGCCGGCGGCCTCCAGGTCCACCACTTCGTCGCGGATGGCCAGGGCCAGCTGGCGCGCCTGGACTTCGCGGGGCACGTCCTCGCGCGGGAAGGACCACATCAGCATGGTCACCGGGCCGGTCAGCATGCCCTTCATCACCTTGCCGGTGAGGCTCTGGGCGTAGGTGATCCACTCCACGGTCATGGCCTTCGGGCGGCTCAGGTCGCCGTAGATCACCGCCGGCTTCACGCAGCGCGAACCGTAGCTCTGCACCCAGCCGAAGCGGGTGAAGACGTAGCCGTCGAGCTGCTCGGCGAAGTACTCGACCATGTCGTTGCGCTCGGCTTCGCCGTGTACCAGCACGTCCAGGCCCAGGTTTTCCTGGATCTGCACGGCGTGGCGGATTTCGCTGTGCATGGCCTCGGTGTACTCGGCCTCGCTCAGCTTGCCCTGCTTGAACGACTGGCGCGCCAGGCGGATGGCCGAGGTCTGCGGGAAGGAGCCGATGGTGGTGGTGGGGAAGGCCGGCAGGTCCAGGCCGGCGCGCTGCTTGGCGATGCGCTCGGCGAAGGCGGAATGGCGCTGGGCGTCGGCCGGCTGGATGGCGGCCAGGCGGGCCTGCACGGCCGGCTTGTGGATGCGCGGCGAGGCGGCGCGGCTGGCCTGTACGGCGCGGCTCTGCTGCAGGGCGGCAACCACGTCGGCGGCCTGCGGCTCGGTGGCGGCGCGGGCCAGCACGGCCACTTCGGCGCACTTCTGCACGGCGAAGGCCAGCCAGCTCTTCAGCTCGGCGTCCAGCTTGTCTTCACGCTCCAGGTCCACCGGGCTGTGCAGCAGCGAGCAGGAGGGCGCCAGCCACAGTCGCTCGCCGAGGCGTTCCTGGGCGTGGCGCACCACGTCCAGGGCCTTTTCCAGGTCGCAGCGCCAGACGTTGCGGCCGTTGACCAGGCCCAGCGACACGACCTTGTAGGCCGGCAGGCGGTCGAGGATGCTCGGGAACTGTTCCGGCGCGCGCACCAGGTCGATGTGCAGGCCGTCGACCGGCAGGTTCGCGGCCAGGCCGAGGTTGTCTTCCAGGCCGCCGAAGTAGGTGGCCAGCAGCTTTTTCAGCGGCTCGCCCTGCAGCAGGTTGTAGGCGCGCTCGAAGGCGTTCTTCCAGTCCTGGGGCAGGTCGAGGACCAGGATCGGCTCGTCGATCTGCACCCATTCCACGCCCTGTGCGGCCAGGCGGCGGAAGATCTGCCCGTAGAGCGGCAGCAGGCGGTCGAGCAGGTCGAGCTTGTTGAAGCTGTTCGTTTCAGAATCAGCACCTTTGGTCTTGCCCAGCCACAGGTAGGTCAGCGGGCCGATCACCACGGGCTTGACGTTATGGCCGAGGGCCTTGGCTTCGTCGACCTCTTCGAACAGCTGTTCCCAGCTCAGCGCGAACTGCTGGTCGGCAGTGAACTCGGGGACCAGGTAGTGGTAGTTGGTGTCGAACCACTTGGTCATCTCTTGCGCATGGGCGCCGCCGCAGCAGCTGTCAGTGACGCCACGGGCCATGCCGAAGAGGGTCTGCAGGGTCGGCTTGGCGTCGCCATGGCCGCGGAAGCGCTCGGGGATGACGCCGAAGGTCAGCGAGTGGGTCAGCACCTGGTCGTACCAGGCGAAATCGCCCACCGGCAGCAGCTCGATGCCGGCATTCTTCTGCGCCTGCCAGTGGGTGGCGCGCAGCTGCTTGCCGACGGCGCGCAGGCCGGCTTCGTCCAGCTCGCCTTTCCAGAAGGCTTCCAGGGCTTTCTTCAGTTCGCGGTCCCGGCCGATACGTGGGAAGCCGAGGTTGTGGGCCAATGCCATGGGTGAATCTCTCCATTGAAAAACCAGTGGAGGGATTCTCGGTGTCGACGGTTCATGAGACAAACTCAATTTATTTGCGATGAAATCAAGTTTTACTCATGATCGAGCTTCGTCATCTACCTCGGCGCTCGGGCTTTCCCCGGATCGCGGATGAATCCGCTCCTACCGTTCGGCCTCTTGCGCCGAGCCTCCCTGTAGGAGCGGGCCCTGCCCGCGAATCGCGCGCAGGGCGCGCTCCTACATGGGAATGGCGTGAGTGGCAGTGGCGCAGCGTAGGAGCGGATCTCATCCGCGAACCGCGCCGGAATTCCCGGCTATCGCGGACAAGGTCCGCTCCTACGCCCTCCGGCAAACACAAGACCCGTAGGATGGTGTTGAGCGAAGCGATACCCATCACCACGACCGCATGGGTTTCGCCAAGGCTCAACCCATCCGTTGAGGCGCGCCTTGGCGCAGCCGGCAAGACAGTTGCTCCTACCGTTCGGCCTCTTGCGCCGAGTCTCCTTGTAGGAGCGGGCCCTGCCCGCGAATCGCGCGCAGGGCGCGCTCCTACAGGGGAATGGCGTGAGTGGCG
>NZ_FOLS01000060.1 GCF_900112375.1 Pseudomonas citronellolis
AACTGCTGCAGATTGCCTACGGCGTCCTCAAGTCGGGCCAGCCCTACAACGTGGAACTGGCCCTTGCTCGAGGCTAGGTGACACGGTATCTACGGGGGAGGAATACCGTGGCTCCCGGTAACCTGTAGGAGCGGGCCCTGCCCGCGAATCGCGCGCAGGGCGCGCTCCTACAATGGGAATGGCGCGGGTGGGGCAGCGTAGGAGCGGATCTCATCCGCGAATCGCGCCGGGATGGCCGGCTATCGCGGACAAGGTCCGCTCCTACGGGGGAGGAATACCGTGGCTCCCGGCGACCTGTAGGAGCGGGCCCTGCCCGCGATTCGCGCGCAGGGCGCGCTCCTACATGGAATGGCGCGGGTGGGGCAGCGTAGGAGCGGATCTCATCCGCGAATCGCGCCGGGATGGCCGGCTATCGCGGACAAGGTCCGCTCCTACGGGGGGAGGAATACCGTGGCTCAGGCGCTGGCCGGCTGGCGTCGGCGCGCCGGCCAGAGCAGCGCCAGGGCGAACGCCAGCACCGGCCACACCAGCAGGTTCACCGCGCTCCAGCCCAGGCTGGTGATGAGCGCGCCGGAGCTGAACGACATCAGCGCCGCCATCAGGCTGTTGCCTTGCTCCATCAGCCCCTGCGCCTGGCCGCGCTCGTCCGCGCCGTGGCCTTCGCCGAGCAGGGTGGTGCCGGCCACCAGCATCAGGTTCCAGCCCATGCCCAGCAGCAGCGAGCTGGCCAGGAAGTGGCCGTGGTCCAGGCCGGCCAGGGCCACGGCTGCGCTGGCCGCCAGCAGGGCGATGCCGAGCAGGGCCACGCGGCGGCTGCCCAGGCGGTCCACCAGCGGGCCGGCGACGAAGGCCGGGAGGAACATGCCGAGGATGTGCCACTGGATCACGCTCGCCGAGCTTTCCAGGGACAGCCCGCAGAACTGCATGGCCAGCGGCGTGGCGTTCATGATCAGGATCATCAGGCCGTGGCCGGCGGCGGTGCAGGCCATGGCCGCGCGTACCAGTGGCCGGCCGAGCAGGGCGCGCATGGCCGCCAGGCCTCCATGGGGTGGGCGAGGCGCGGCGCCTTCGCGTAGGCGCGCCATCAGCAGCAGGCCGACGAGCGCCAGCGCGGCGATGGCCAGGTAGGCGCCGACAAAGGGTGTGGGCAGCGCCGTGCGGGCCCACAGCGCCAGGCCCGGAGCTAGCAGTGCGGCCAGCACGCCGCCGCCGATCACATAGGCGCTGGCGCGACCTTTCTCTGTCTCGCCCACTGCCTCCAGGGCGGCGAAGCGGTAGTACATCGCCGAGGCCTGATAGGCGCCGATGGGCAGGGCGCCCAGGCACAGCAGCCAGAACGAGCCCAGTTGCACGCCCAGGGCGCAGGTCAGCCCGCCGAGCACGCCGCCGGCGGCGCCCAGCATCAGCCCGGGACGGCGGCCGTGGCGCTGCATGAACAGCGACAGCGGCTGCACCGCCAGCAGGTTGCCCAGCACCAGCAGGGCCAGGGGCAGGGTGGTCAGGCCGTTGAGCGGCGCCAGTTGCGCGCCGATCAGCGAGGTCAGGGTGATGCCGATCAGCGAGCACGACCAGTACAGCGCCTGGCCGAGGAACAGCAGGCGCAGCGCGCCGTTGCGCAGTAGCAGCATGTCCGCGCCCTCAGTTCCGGCAGCCGCCGGGCTTGAGCACCCGCTGCGTCGAGGCCGGGTGGCGCAGCAACGCCTCGCTCGGGCGCCGCGGCCGTTGCAGCAGTTCGCCGCCGCAGTTCGGGCACTGGCCGCCGAGCACGCCTTCGGCGCAGTCGCTGCAGAAGGTGCATTCGAAGGTGCAGGTGCGCGCGTCCGTGCTATCGGCGGGCAGGTCGCGGTCGCAACATTCGCAGTTGGGGCGCAGTTCGAGCATGGCGAGGTCCTTCTGGCTGGGGATCAGGCGTCGGTGAGCTGGCCGAAGCGTTCGGCGTATTCCTGGGGGCTGACCGCCAGGTGCTTGTGGAAGGTGCGCCGCAGGTTCTCCGGGTGGCCGAAGCCGCACAGCCGGGCCACGGTGGCGATCGACGCCCGGGCGTCCTGCAGCAGGGCGCGGGCGGCTTCCAGGCGGACCTTCTCCACGTAGCGGCCGGGCGCCACGCCCAGTTCATTGATGAACACCCGCGACAGGGTGCGTGGGCTCATGCAGGCCTGTTCGGCCAGGGCTTCCAGCGAGAGGTCGGCGCCGAGGTTGGCCGGGATCCACTCCAGCAACGCGGCCAGGCGCGGCGCGCGCACCGGCTCGGGCGTCAGCCAGGCGCTGAACTGCGCCTGGCCGCCGGGGCGCCTGAGGAACATCACCAGGCGCCGGGCCACGGCCAGGGCCAGCGGGCGGCCCAGGTCGGCCTCCACCAGCGCCAGGGCCAGGTCGATGCCGGCGGTGACCCCGGCGGAGGTGAACACATGGTCGTCGCCGTCGCGGCGGCTGGGGTCGTAGGTGTGCAGGCGGTCGCCCTGCACGTGGACTGCGGGGTGGCATTCGCGCAGGGTGTCGACGTCGGCCCAGTGGGTGGTGGCGCTGCGCCCGTCGAGTACCCCGGCGGCGGCCAGCAGCAGGGCGCCGGAACACACCGAGCCGAGGCGCCGCACCTGGCCCTCGGCGGCGCGCAGCCAGGCCAGCAGCGCGGGGTTGGCGCACTGCGCCTCCACGCCCAGGCCGCCGGGTACCAGCAGGGTGTCGAGGCTGGCTGCGTCGGTCTCGGCCCAGGCGGCGTCGGCGCAGATGCGCAGGCCGGCGGAGGTGGCCACGGGGCCTTCGTTTTCGCCCAGCACCAGCAACTCGTAGGGCGCCGGCAGGCCCTGGCGTTGGCGCTCGACGTTGGCTGAGGCGAACACCTGCAGCGGGCCGGTGACGTCCAGGCTCATCACGTCGGGGTAGATCAGGCTGGCTATGCGGCGGATGGCGGGCATGCTGGGCGACTCTTGGGGTTTGCCGGGAGTGTGCGCCGGGTGGGGAGTGGCGGCAATGACATGGGCCCCACGGATCTTGCCAATTACTCGGTGGTTTTTTGTAGGAGCGAGCTTGCTCGCGAACAGCGTTTCCTGGGATGCAGGTGTCTTGGATTGACTCCGCTCCCTCACCCCAGCCCTCTCCCAGAGGGAGAGGGAGCCGTTTGGAGCGAGCTGGAAGTTCGGCATTCTCCTGGCAGTCCCATCAGCCAGCTGCAGCCACAGGACTGCGCCGAACCCACAACCTGCAGAGGACAGCCCCCTCTCCCTTCAGGGAGAGGGGGCGGAGTTCGGCCGGACTCCGAAATAACCGGGAAACTCTGTTCGCGAGCAAGCTCGCTCCTACAACCCCGCCCCCGCTCCCGAAAATGCCCCACCGGAAATAAAAAACGCCGTTTCCCTCCCCGAGGAAAACGGCGCTTTTCAGCTCCGGGCCACAAGGCCTGGGCTTCACTCCGGCATATGCCATTCCTGCAGGTCATAGCCTTCGCGGTTCAGTTCCTCGCGGGCCTGGGTCAGCAGGTCGGCCAGGCGGGCCGGGTCGGAGTATTCGGTGCAGGGGATGCGCGTCAGGCCCAGCAGGCGGGTGCCGGTGCGGTCGAGCACGGACAGGTCGAGGCTGCCGTCGCCGCCGGACTGGTCGATCCAGGTGACGCAGTGGAAGGGTTGGAAGGCTCGTCCGGTGATCAGCAGAGCCTCGTTGAAACGAAGGGTCGCGTTCATGGTGGTTACACTCTCTGCGCAGGTCATCCATTGCTCTGTTAAGGGGACGGCGCTTCACTGATCCGTCCGATCTGTACAGCCCATTGACACCGCGAGCCGCGTAAAAAGTCACAACGCCTGTCGCTTTTGTGCACAAGGTTGTCGCATTGGAAGCGGGAAAATTGCCGGCAATATGCCGGGAAACGGCGGCAAATGGCCCTGCCATGCGGCTTGCAGCGGAGCGACGGGGTGCGCCGATGCGCCGCAGGGGCCGCGTGCCCTTGGGCCGGCTTTTCCACGGCCAATTCGTGACAGCCGGGGCTGGGCGCCGCAAGATAGGGGCTTTGCATCCGCTTTTGCCTGAGGAGGATTCATGGAGATTCGCTGCGACTTCGACAGCGGCAACATCCAGGTGCTGGATGCCAGCGACCCGCAGGACGTGCGCCTGGCCCTGCGCCCGGACCTGAACAGCCCGCACTTCCAGTGGTTCCACTTCTGCGCCGACGGCCTGACCCCGGGCCAGCGCTACACCTTCAACCTGACCAACGCAGGGCACTCCAGCTACACCGGCGGCTGGCCGGGCTACCGCGCGCTGGCCTCCTACGACCAGCGCGACTGGTTCCGAGTGGACAGCAGCTACGACGGCCAGTCCCTGCGCTTCAGCCTCGACGCCGAGCAGCCCCGGGCCTGGTTCGCCTACTTCGAGCCCTACAGCCGCGAGCGCCATGCCGCGCTGGTGCGCCAGGCCATCGAGCAGGCCGGCGCCGAGCTGGTGGCCACCGGGCGCAGCATCGAGGGCCGCGACATCCCGCTGCTGCGCATCCGCCGCAACCCGCAGGCCACGCGCAAGCTGTGGCTGATCGCCCAGCAGCACCCCGGCGAGCACATGGCCGAGTGGTTCATGGAAGGCCTGATCGAGCGCCTGCAGCAGAAGGATGCGGAACTCGACTACCTGCTGCAGCACGCCGAGCTGTACCTGGTGCCGAACATGAACCCCGACGGCGCCTTCCGCGGCCACCTGCGCACCAACGCCGCCGGCACCGACCTCAACCGCGCCTGGGCCTCGCCCAGCGCCGAGACCAGCCCGGAAGTGCTGTTCGTCCAGGCGCACATGCGCCAGCAGGGCGTCGACCTGTTCCTCGACATCCACGGCGACGAGGAAATCCCCTACGTGTTCGCCGCCGGCTGCGAAGGCAACCCCGGCTACAGCGAGCGCCAGGCCTACCTCGAAGCGGAGTTCCGCAAGCGCCTGGAGGAACGCGGCGAGTTCCAGAGCCTGCATGGCTACCCGCGCAGCGCGCCGGGCAAGGCCAACATGACGCTGGCCTGCAACCACGTCGGCGAAACCTACCAGTGCCTGGCACTGACCCTGGAGATGCCGTTCAAGGACCACGACCTAGCCCCGGACGCCCGCGCCGGCTGGAGCGGCGCGCGCGCCAAGCGCCTGGCCGGCGCGGTGCTCTCGACCCTGTCGAGCCTGGTGGAGGAACTGCGCTGACTGGAATCTTCGCCGCCGCGTGCCAGTCTAAAGCAGTGAGGAACTTGCATGCGGAGGTGTCCATGTACAGGACGCGCAAGCTGTTGACCCCCCAGGAGATCGAGGACCTGCAGGAACGCATGGAGGCCATGGAGGAACTGGACTTCCGCGAACGCCGCGAAGTCCGCAAGAACCGCACGGGCGAGCATCGCCCGCGCCTGGCCGCGACGCCGGCCTGACCGGCGCGCCCCGCACCCTGCCGTCGCTTCCCGCGCGGCCGGGTGCGCGCAAGGCACATGCCCTGGCAGCCCTGGCCGGGCCGAGTTACCGGGGGAGGGCGGACACCCGCGCGGCCATTAAGTTGCCAGTACTCGGATTATTAATCTCGCTGTCATAAAGCGTACATATTCACGGCATTAAATCATCACGTCTTCTAACCAACCGGGGACTTCCCGGACTTCCTCCCATATTGAGGTATTGACGTGATGCTGCTCAGCAAAACCCGCTTGTCCGTCCTGCTGGCTTCCATGGCCCTGACCGGCCTGGCCCATGCCACTGATGTCACCGGCGCCGGCTCCAGCTTCGTTTACCCGGTGCTGTCGAAGTGGTCCCAGGAATACAGCAAGTCTTCCAGCAATCGCATCAACTACCAGTCCATCGGCTCCGGCGGCGGCATCGCCCAGATCAAGGCCGCCACCGTCGACTTCGGCGCCTCCGACGCCCCGCTGTCGGCCGACGACCTCAAGGCCACCGGCCTGGGCCAGTTCCCCAGCGTGATCGGCGGCATCGTGCCGGTGGTCAACCTGGACGGCGTCGAGCCGGGCAAGCTGCACCTGGACGGTGAAACCCTGGCCAAGATCTTCCTCGGCAGCATCACCGACTGGAACGACCCGGCCATCGCCGCGCTGAACCCCGAGCTGAAACTGCCGGCCACCAAGATCACCGTGGTCCGCCGTTCCGACGGTTCGGGCACCTCCTACAACTTCACCAACTACCTGTCCAAGGTCAGCCCGGAGTGGAAGGACAAGATCGGCTTCGGCACCACCGTACCCTGGCCGGTCGGCATGGGCGGCAAGGGCAACGAAGGCGTCTCCGCCTACGTCAAGCAGATCAAGAACTCCATCGGCTACGTCGAGTACGCCTACGCCCTGCAGAACAAGATGGCCTACGCCTCGCTGAAGAACGCCGCCGGCAAGTTCGTGCAGCCCAACACCAAGAGCTTCCAGGCTGCCGCCGACACCGCCGACTGGGCCAACGCCAAGGACTTCAACCTGCTGATGACCAACGCCCCGGGCGACACCGCGTGGCCGATCACCGCCACCACCTGGATCATCATGTACAAGCAACCGAAGAACGCGGAACAGGCCCAGGCCGCCTTCCACTTCTTCAAGTGGTCCCTGGAGAACGGCCAGCAGCAGGCCGCCGCCCTGGACTACGTGGCGCTGCCGGACTCCCTGGTCAAGCGCATCGAAGGCTACTGGAAGTCGGACTTCGCCCGCTGATCGGGTGAATGACCAGGACCGCCGCCCGGAACCCCGTGCGGCGGTTCGCTTGCTTGGATGAACCGATGTCTACCGAATCCTCACCGTCCCTCGCCATGCCCAACCTGAAGGCCGCCGAAGCCGAAGACCGCGCCCAGCGCGACCAGCGCCACGACCGCTGGTTCCGCAACGCCATGTTCGGCTCCGCGATCCTGGTCCTGCTGCTGCTCGCCGGCGTCGCCGGCTCCACCCTGTGGGGCGGCAGCCTGGCCTTCTCGCACTTCGGCCTGGACTTCCTCACCAGCACCGAATGGGATGCGGTGAACAACAAATTCGGCGCCCTGGTACCGATCTACGGGACCCTGGTCACCTCCTTCCTGGCGCTGCTGATCGCCGTACCGGTCAGCTTCGGCATCGCCATCTTCCTCACCGAGCTGGCGCCGCCGTGGCTGCGCATGCCGGTGGCCGCGGCCGTCGAGCTGCTGGCCGGCATCCCCTCGATCATCTACGGCATGTGGGGCCTGTTCGTCTTCGGCCCGTTCATGGCTCAGCACATCGCCCCCTGGCTGAACGACTACCTGGGCGCGCTGCCGCTGATCGGCGGCCTGTTCCAGGGCCCGCCGTTGGGCATCGGCATGCTCAGCGCCGGCATCGTCCTGGCGATCATGATCATCCCCTTCATCACCTCGGTGATGAACGAAGTGTTCAACAGCGTGCCGACCACCCTGAAGGAATCGGCCTACGCCCTGGGCAACACCACCTGGGAAGTGGTCTGGGACATCGTCCTGCCCTACACCCGCTCGGCGGTGGTCGGCGGCATCTTCCTCGGCCTCGGCCGCGCCCTGGGCGAGACCATGGCGGTGACCTTCGTGCTGGGCAACTCGCAGCACTTCTCCGCCTCGTTGCTGATGCCCAGCAGCTCCATCGCCTCGGTGATCGCCAACGAGTTCAACGAGGCCTACACCGACCTGCACCGCTCCTCGCTGATCGCCCTGGGCTTCCTGCTCTTCGTGGTCACCTTCATCGTTCTCGCCGCCGCTCGCCTGATGCTGCTGCGCCTGGCCCAGAAGGAGGGCAAGTGACATGGCCGGCAACGAAAGCCTGTACCGCACCCGCGCGTTCAAGAACCGCGCCGCCATGGTGCTCAGCTGCGGCGCCACCCTGTTCGGCCTGATGTGGCTGGCGTGGATCCTGCTGACCACCATCAGCCACGGCATCGAGGCGCTGAACCTCAACCTGTTCACCAAGATGACGCCGCCGCCGGGGGCCGAGGGCGGCCTGGCCAACGCCTTCTACGGCAGCGTGCTGATGAGCGCGCTGGCGCTGCTGATCGGCACCCCGATCGGCCTGATGGCGGGCATCTGGCTGGCCGAATACGCCCGCCACACCCGCATGGGCACCGTGGTGCGCTTCATCAACGACATCCTGCTGTCGGCGCCGTCCATCGTCCTGGGCCTGTTCGTCTACACCAGCGTGATCCTGCCGCTGAACTACCTCACCGACCACCGCGTGGGCTTCTCCGCCATCGCCGGCGCCCTGGCCCTGGCCCTGCTGGTGATCCCGGTGGTGGTGCGGACCACCGACGAAATGCTCCAGCTGCAGCCGACCACCATGCGCGAAGCCGCGCTGGCCCTGGGCGTGCCGCAATGGAAGCTGACCCTGCAGATCGTCCTGCGCGCCGCCCGCGCCGGGGTGATCACCGGCATCCTCCTGGCCCTGGCGCGCATCACCGGCGAAACCGCGCCGCTGCTGTTCACCGCCTTCGGCAACCAGTTCTGGAGCAGCGACCTGCTCAAACCCATGGCCAGCGTGCCCGTCGTGGTCTTCCAGTACGCCATGAGCCCCTTCAGCGACTGGAACGCCCTGGCCTGGGCCGGCGCCCTGGTGCTGACCCTCTTCGTACTGCTGCTCAGCCTCACCTCCCGTCTCATCCTTCTGCGCAATAGGGCATCCTGATGACTGCCATGACCACCGCCATCGCCGCCGAACGCACCAAGATCCGCGTTCGCGACCTGGAGTTCTTCTACGGCGAGCACCGTTCGCTCAAGTCCATCAACATGGACATCCCGGAGAAGTGCATCACCGCCATCATCGGTCCGTCCGGCTGCGGCAAGTCGACCCTGCTGCGCATCTTCAACCGCATCTACTCCCTGTACCCGAAGCAGGAAGCGCGCGGCGAGGTGCTGCTCAACGGCGAGAACATCCTCGCCCCCGGCTACTCCATGAACCGCCTGCGCAGCCAGGTGGGCATGGTGTTCCAGAAGCCGGTGCCGTTCCCGATGACCATCTACGAGAACATCGCCTACGCCGTGCGCCACCACGAAAAGGTCAACCGCCGCGAGATGGACGACCGCGTCGAGCAGGCCCTGCGCGGCGCGGCCCTGTGGGACGAAGTGAAAGACAAGCTGAACGCCAGCGCCCAGGGCCTCTCCGGCGGCCAGCAGCAGCGCCTGTGCATCGCCCGCACCATCGCGCTCAAGCCCCAGGTGCTGCTGCTCGACGAACCGACCTCGGCGCTGGACCCGATCTCCACCGGGCGCATCGAGCAGCTGATCACCGAACTCAAGCAGGAGTTCACCGTGGTCATCGTCACCCACAACATGCAGCAGGCGGCGCGTTGCTCGGACTACACCGCCTTCATGTTCCTCGGCGACCTGATCGAGTTCGGCGACACCGACACCCTGTTCACCAAGCCGGCCAAGGAGCAGACCGAGGACTACATCACCGGTCGCTTCGGCTGATCGCCCCGGCGTTCACCCGACGCCCGCCACGGTGCAAGCCGTGGTGGGCGTTTTTCGTTATGGATTCCGGCAACCCCTTGCCACCCACGGCAGACGCTTGCCGACGGCAGGCTCTTCGTAGGAGCGAGCTTGCTCGCGAACCGCACGGCAACGTCGCAACCGGGAAAGCCCGTTCGCGAGCAAGCTCGCTCCTACAGGGGAGGGCGACGCCGTTATGACCGCCGGCTGGCATACTGGCGTGTTTCTTGCCCGATACCAGCTTCCCCCTTCGGCACGGGAGACCTGCCCATGAACATCATCGACGGCCTGAGTGGCATCAGCCTGGCGACCAAGCTGGTGCGCGGCGTGGTCGCCGGCGCCAGCGAGTTCGCCAGCTACCTGGCCAACGCCAGCAGCGCGAGCGCGACGACGAGCGGTACGAGCGAGGCGCCCTCCGGCGCGGTAGCATCCTCCGGCGGCGCCGCGCAGAGTGGCGGCGGCCCCCTGGACGAATTCCTCGCCTACATGAAGCTCAGCCCCGGCGAAAAACTGCGGCACAGCGTCATGCAGGACATGGACATCACCCAGGAACAGCTCGACGCCATGCCCGCCGAGGACCGCGAGCGCATCGAGAACGAAATAGCCCAGCGCATCAGGGAAAAGATCACGCAGCAGGCCGACTCCGGCAGCCAGCCGGTCGCACCCACTGCCACTCCGGTGGCCCTGAAGCAGATGTATGGCGTCGAACGAACCCAGCCCAGCCTCGATCTCCTCGGCTGACCCCGCCCCGGCCGGCCCTCGCGCCGGCCTCAAGCCTTGTATCGGAACCGATACGGGACGCTACCCGATGCTGGCTGCATCGCTGAACTCCCTTGCCTAGACTGCGGTCTTCCGCAGTGAACCCACGTTTGTGCACATGTCTTCCATGCAATCCCACAGCAGACTCATCAGCCACGTTCCCCGGCACCTGATCCAGCAGGCCGTGGCGAAGAAGGTCGGGCGCGGCTGGCGCGCCGATTTCAACGTTGCGGTGTGGCTGCACCTAGCCACCGCCGGCGACGCCCAGGTGACACTGAAAGTCAGCTACCAGGACGGCGAGACCGTCCGCGAGCAACTGATCGACCGCGGCCGCGTCGGCTTCAACCAGCGCATCCTGCTGTGCGGCATCGCGCGCCTGGAATACAACCAGGCCATCGAATCCATGAGCCTGTCGCTGCTGTGCGAGGAACCGATCCAGACGCTGATGGTGGACGAGTTGTTCGTCCAGGCGGTGGAATTGCAGCGCGACGGCGAGCGCAGCCGCAAGCGGCGCTGAAGATTCATCCCAAGGAGTGATACGCCAGGGCCGGCCGATGCGCTGAAATGATCCTGCCCGTCAACTTCCACCGGATGGCCCATGAGCTTCGACCCTTCGCACCTGCAGTCCTACACCGAATACCGTGGCATCGAGATTCCCTTTCTCGACCACCTGAAGTTCCGCTACCAGCCGGCCGGCGCCGGCGAGCACGATGGCCACCTGGTGCTGCGCGTGGAGCGCGAACACCTCAACGGCTGGCGCAACGCCCACGGCGGCGTGCTCATGAGCCTGCTCGACGTGGCCATGGCCCTGGCCTGCAGCCATGCCGACGAGGAAGGCCGCGGCTGCGTGACCGTCGAGATGAAGACCAGCTTCCTGCGCCCCGGCGGCGACGTCGGCGAAGTGCTTGAAGCCTTCGGCCAGGTCCGCCACCGCACCCGCTCTATCGCCTTCTGCGAAGCCGAAGTCCGCAACGCCGCGGGCGAAACCGTGGCCACCGCCAGCGGCACCTTCAAGTACCAGAACAAACAGCGCCCGGTGATCGACGCCTGAGCCTGCGCCCCGGAATGACTGTAGGAGCGGGCCCTGCCCGCGATTCGCGCGCAGGGCGCGCTCCTACGGGGATCACCTTGATCGACGCAGCGGAGCGGACCTTGTCCGCGATAGCCGGACGCTCCGGCGCGATTCGCGGATGAGATCCGCTCCTACAACGTGCACCCCGTAGGAGCGGACTCCGTCCGCGATTCCCTCCCATGGCACCCTGCCATCCCCAACCGCTCTGGCCCGCAGGTTTTCGTGAGGCGAAAGGCGCTTTTGTCATGATTCTGTCATCAGTCGTAACTACATTTTTCTGTCATGAAAATGTCACGACTGAGTGACGGAGCCAGTGACGGCCCATACCGACCTTGCGAGTGCTGACCCCATGCTGCTCAACGACAAGACCCTGCCCCAGCGCATCCGCCAGGAGGCGCTCGACGACCGCGACGAGGAACTCGAGCTCGACTGGCAGGAGCTCTACGACCTCGACGGCCTGCGCGCCGACACCCTGGAAAACTTCGAACAGCACCTGCTGCGCCAGCGCTACTTCGGCGAACTGTTCCGCCTGCAGGGCGAACTGGTGAAGCTGCAGAACTGGGTGGTCAAGACCGGGCACAAGCTGGTGGTGCTCTTCGAAGGCCGCGACGCGGCGGGCAAGGGCGGGGTGATCAAGCGCATCACCCAGCGCCTCAACCCCCGCGTGTGCCGGGTGGCCGCATTGCCGGCGCCGAACGACCGCGAGCGCACCCAGTGGTACTTCCAGCGCTACGTCTCGCACCTGCCGGCGGCGGGGGAGATCGTGCTGTTCGACCGCAGCTGGTACAACCGCGCCGGTGTCGAGCGGGTGATGGGCTTCTGCAACGACGAGCAGTACGAGGAATTCTTCCGCAGCGTGCCGGAGTTCGAGCGCATGCTGGCGCGCTCGGGTATCCAGTTGGTCAAGTACTGGTTCTCGATTACCGACGAGGAGCAGCACCTGCGCTTCCTCAGCCGCATCCACGATCCGCTCAAGCAATGGAAGCTCAGCCCCATGGACCTGGAATCGCGGCGCCGTTGGGAGGCCTACACCAAGGCCAAGGAAACCATGCTCGAACGCACCCACATCGCCGAGGCGCCCTGGTGGGTGGTGCAGGCGGACGACAAGAGGCGCGCGCGGCTGAACTGCATCCACCACCTGCTCGGCCAGGTGCCCTACGAAGAAGTGGCGCACAAGCCCATCGAACTGCCGGCACGCCAGCGCCACGCCGACTACGTGCGCATTCCCACTCCGGCGGAAATGCTGGTGCCGGAGCAATATTGAGTCCAGGCCTGGCGTAGGGCGGATAACGTTCCACGTTATCCGCCGTTTGACCTCGCTCGCCGGCCGCTCGGTGGCGAGCTTGGCACTGGTCACGCATTCCCCCGGCCCGACCGAGGCAGTGTCGATGAGAAAGGTGAGGCGGCGTATAACCGCGAACGGTTATACGCCCTACGCCAGGCTCGACCTTCGCGTAGGGCGGATAACGTTCGACGTTATCCGCCGTTTGACCTCGGCCACCGGCTCACTCGGTGTTGAGCCCGACCTTGGCCACCGGTCCGCTCGCTGCTGAACCTGGCATTACCACCCCGACCAGCGGCCCCCTACCCAGGCGACGACCTGCGCCTTCCCGTAATAAATGCGTGGCTATGCTTGGGCCCATGGACATCCGGATCGAACAGACCGATGGTGATCCGCCCGCATGGAAGGTCTTCCTGGGGACGTTCTTCATCGTATGCGCCAGTGAAGACGAAGCCTCAGCCTGCGCCGAAGCCGCGCGCCGCTACGTCAGCGCCAACCCCGCCATCCACTGCGACCCGCCCAGCCCGCCGGCGGCCGTGGCGCCCCTGCGCGCCGGCTGCCGCCCACCCAGCGGCACCGAACTGGAGGCCTGGGAGCTGCGCTGGCCGGAGCGCTACCTGGGCACCTGAGCGCCACGCCAGGCAAACCCACCCATGCCATGCCTGAATCCCGACCTGCCGCCGAGGCCCCGCCCATCACCTTCTCGCGCCGGACTCTTGCCGGAGATGAGCAGATTTCCGACAGTGCTGCCTCGCCCTTGCCGTAGCTGATTTCCGCAATTGCGCCGAGCGTTGTGGGACTTGACCCCAGGGGTTCGCCGCGTGCGCCGGCGGTCAAGTTCTGCACGGCGCGCCACCCCTAAGATCGCCCCCTTGCGCCGCCGGACGACGCCTTGCCGTACACCGGCCGCACCCACGACAAGAACAACCAATGGGGGACCACCACCATGCAGATTCGAACCGGCGGCTGGACGGCCCGGCAGCGCTGGCGCATCCAGATCTTCGCCATCACCTGGCTGGCCTACGCCGCCTTCTACTTCACCCGCAAGGCCTTCTCCGTGGCCAAGCTCGGCATCGGCGAAGACCCCGGCTTCGTCCTCGACAAGGCGGCCATGGCCGACCTGGACGCCCTCTACCTCGCTGCCTACGCCGTGGGCCAGTTCGTTTGGGGCAGCTTCGCCGACCGCTTCGGTCCGCGCGTGGTGGTGGGCGGCGGGCTGTTCGTCTCGGCCCTGGCGGCGCTGGCCATGGGCACCTTCGCCACCGTGCCGATCTTCGCCACCTGCATGGTCGTCCAGGGCCTGGCGCAGTCCACCGGCTGGTCGGGGCTGTGCAAGAACATGGGCGGCTTCTTCTCCACCGCCGAGCGCGGCCGCGCCATGGGCTACTGGAGCACCTGCTACGCCTTCGGCGGCCTGGTGGCCACGCCCTTCGTCGGCTGGTGCGCCTACCAGCTCAGCAACGACTGGCAGGTGGCCTTCACCGCCTCCGCCGGCGTGGTGCTGGCCGTGGGCTGCCTGTTCCTGCTGCTGCAGCGCAACCGCCCGGAAGACGTCGGCCTGCCGCCAGCGGACGACGAACAGGAGCCGCAGGCGCAAGCTACCACCGGCCTGTGGGACTCACTGCGCCAGGTGCTGCGTAACCGCACCGTGCTGGTCCTGGGGCTGGCCTACTTCCTGCTCAAGCCGGCGCGCTATGCCATCCTGTTCTGGGGCCCGGTGATCATCTACGAGCGCATGCCGGAGATCGGCAAGGTCGCCGCCGCCGTCGTCCCCACCGCCTTCGAGGTTGCCGGCCTGCTCGGGCCCATCCTCATCGGCCTGGCCTCGGACCGGCTGTTCGGCGCCCGGCGCATGCCCGCCTGCGTGCTCAGCCTGCTGGCGCTGGCGGCGTGCCTGGCGCTGTTCACCCCAGTGCTGCTCAGCGGCAACCTGTACCTGGTGGTGGGGCTGCTGTTCCTCATGGGCGTCACCCTCTACGGTCCCGACTCGATGATCAGCGGCGCCGCCGCCATCGACTTCGGCACCCGCCAGGCCGCCGGCACCGCCACCGGCTTCGTCAACGGCTGCGGTTCGGTGGGGGCGATCCTCGGAGGCCTGCTGCCCGGCTATTTCGACACCTTCTCGGTGTTCATCCTCTTCACCTGCGCCGCGCTGACCGCCTGCCTGCTGCTGGTGCCGTTCTGGCACAGCCTCCCGCAGGGGAGGGCAGGCGCAGTACCCGCCGCCAGCCTGCAAGCCCGCTGAGCCACCACCGGGCCGTTCGCGGCCCGGCCAGCATTCCCGACTAAACAAGGAGAACGCCCATGGCCCTCGCACTCTTCGACCTGGACGACACCCTCATCGACGGCGACTGCGCCAGCCTGTGGAGCCGGCACATGGCCGACCTGGGCTGGGTGGAAGGCGACGCCTTCGTCCGCCACGAACGGGCACTCATGGCCCTGTACGCCGAAGGCCGGCTGGCGATGGAAGACTACATGGCCTTCACCCTGGCGCCCCTGGCCGGGCGCACCGCCGAAGCCGTCGCCGCGGCGGTCGAACCCTTCGTCACGGAAGTCATAGGCCCCTGCATCCGCTTCGACGCCATGGGCTGCCTGAACCAGCACCGCGAAGCCGGCGACCGCCTGCTGGTCATCTCCGCCTCGGCGCACTTCCTGGTCGCCAGCATCGCCGCCCGCCTGGGCGTGGCCGAAGTCCTGGCCATCGACCTGGAACAGCACCAAGGCACCTACAGCGGCCGCACCCAGGGCACCCTGACCTACCGCGAAGGCAAGGTCACCCGCCTGCAAGCCTGGCTGCAAGAGCAGGGCGAAAGCCTGGCCGGCGCCCACTTCTACTCCGACTCCCGCAACGACCTGCCGCTGCTATCCCTGGTGCAAAACCCCCGAGCAGTAAACCCCGACCCAGCCCTGCGCTACCACGCCGAAACAGCCGGCTGGCCGATCCTCGACTGGCGCTGAAAAATCCCACCGCCACTTAAAGGCGGCTCTAGCGCTGCAGGCTGATACCGACCCTCCCGCCCACACCAAACGGCCCCCTCTCCCTTCAGGGAGAGGGCTGGGGAGAGGGAGCGGAGTAACCCCTAAACACCGCAATCACCGGCAAACACCACCCACAAGCAAGCCCCTACAACCCAGCACGTCACACCGCCCCCCTTGTAGGAGCGCGCCCTGCGCGCGAATCGCGGGCAGGGCCCGCTCCTACAGGTCGGCACCGCCCCTCCCCACCACGCCGAACGACTTCCTCTCCCTCTGGGAGAGGGCCGGGGTGAGGGCGCGGAGCAATCCCAAACACCACAATCACCGGCAAACACCACCCACAAGCAAGCCCCTACAACCCAGCACGTCACACCGCGCCCTTGTAGGAGCGCGCCCTGCGCGCGAATCGTTACGGCACGGCTTCTCGTAGGAGCGAGCTTGCTCGCGAACCGCATGGCACCGCCGTTGTTCGCGAGCAAGCTCGCTCCTACAAACAATCCCCTACCTCAACCGCCGAGCCCACTCCCGCCAACCCGCCCGTACTTCAGCAGACCCCCGCACCACCCGCGGCAACTCTGCCATGTTCACCCACAACTGCCCCTGCCAATCCAGCACCCGCACACCCTGCCGCCCCCAGCTCAGGCACAACTGCCGCGGCCCGCCATCGCCGCCCTGACAACGCACCACATGCGCACTGATCCACCGCCGCTATTTTTCCCTGCAATCTCCCCGGCTCATTCGCCGCCTACGTAATTTTCAGCTTCCGCCATCAGCAATTGCTAAGAAATGAAGCTCTATATACCGATGAGGTCCGAACTGCATGAGGAGTGGCTCCCGCTACTTCACACCACTGAGCTTGAGCAGGCCCACAAGTAGAAACAACCATGCTGAACCCACGAGCAGAAGGCTGCCTGAAATGAGCATGAGTCGCCTGATATCAGGTGGAAAATTACGTAGGTCTTCGGGGCTCAGATGGCCACGACGAATATTGATTCTTGTCAGTAGGAACATGAAACCCGCTGTGCTGGCGACCTGCATGCAGCGCGAGCGGAAACTGGAGCCCGCCCATATTCGGTTGTAATTATTGACGCCAGGACTATTGGGAAACGCAGCGAGGATCCGCTCATAGTGGCGGTGCGTTGTATAGGCCAGGACCGCTGC
>NZ_FOLS01000057.1 GCF_900112375.1 Pseudomonas citronellolis
GGATCAATCAGCCGCTTCGAGAGTGCCCGGGCGGTCGTGGCTTTTGCAGGACTCAATCCGAGGCTCAGGGAATCCGGCCAACACAAGGGCCAGGTGAGGATCTCAAAGATCGGCTCACGCCTCTTACGTGCAGGCCTGTTCATGCCAGCCATCTGTGCCATGAGCCATAACCAGGCGGTACGGGCATTGCGTTTACGGCTCGAAGAGAAAGGCAAAGCGGGTAAACAGATCATCTGTGCGGCCATGCGCAAACTGCTGCAGATTGCCTACGGCGTCCTCAAGTCGGGCCAGCCCTACAACGTGGAACTGGCCCTTGCTCGAGGCTAGGTGACACGGTATCTACAGGTAATGCCCAATCGCGGATAAGATCCCGCGCCCACAAAAAAGCCGGGGCCCTGCCCCGGCTTTTTTCTAGCGCATCCCGCCTCAGAGCGCCGACCAGCCGTCGGTCTTGCCGCCCAGCGGTTCGGAATGCTCGGCCAGCAGTTCCTCGTAGCCGCTGATGCTCTCGTGGGTCGGCTCCATCACCGGGTAGGCCAGGACCTGCCAGGGGTTGGCCGGGTCGCCGTCGTACTCGGAATAGGCCACCTTCTGGCCGTTCTGCAGCAGGAGGATGGCGAAATCCAGCGCCGCCTGCTCTTCCGGGAAGATCACGGCGAATTCCACCTCACGCTCGAACGAAAGGTCCTCGCCGTCTTCCTGCAGGGCCCACAGGGCGTCACCGATCTCGTCGTCGGGGAAGAGTTGCTTGTCGCGGGTCATGTCACAGCTCCAGTAGAAAGGGGCATCCGGGCGGACGCCTGCCGACAAGGATACCTGCCTTGGCGCGGCCGCGCCGGAAATATCGGGTGCCGGCCGCGGAAAAGGCAACGGCCCGCTGCACGAGGCAGCGGGCCGCCCTCAGCACCGGCCTCAGGCCTGCAGCTGGTTGCCGATCGGCAGGTTGCGGATGCGCTTGCCGGTGGCCGCCGCCAGGGCGTTGGCCAGGGCCGGCGCCGCCGGCGGCACGCCGGGCTCGCCGACGCCGGTGGGCGCCTCGCTGGACGGCACTATGTGCACCTCCACCGCCGGCATCTCGTTGATCCGCAGCACCTGGAAGTCGTGGAAGTTGGACTGCTCGACCACGCCCTCCTTGAGGGTGATGGCGCTGTGCAGGGCCATGGCCAGGCCGTAGCCGATGCCGCCTTCCATCTGCGCGCGGATCACGTCCGGGTTGATCGCCAGGCCGCAGTCCACGGCGCAGACCACGCGGTCGATGCGGAAGCTCTTGTCGGCCTTCACCGTGACTTCCACCACCTGCGCCACGAAGCTGCCGAAGGACTCGTGCACGGCGATCCCGCGGCCGCGCTTCTCGCCTTCCCCGCCGGCCTTCAGCGGCTGCTTCCAGCCGGCCTTGTCGGCCACCAGGTCGAGCACGCCCAGGTGCCGCGGGTGTTTTTCCAGCAGGGCGCGGCGGAATTCGTAGGGGTCCTTGCCGGCGGCCACCGCTGCTTCGTCGATCAGCGTTTCGGTGGAATAGGCCGTGTGGGTGTGGCCCACCGAGCGCCACCACTGCGTCGGCACCTTGACCTCCGGCACCAGGGTCTGCTCCACGTGCAGGTTGGGCACCGCATAGGGCAGGTCCGCCGCGCCCTCCACCGCCACCTGGTCGATGCCGTCCTTGACCATCACCTTCTCGAAGGCCGTGCCGACCATGAACGACTGCCCCACCAGATGCTGCTCCCAGCCCACCAGGTTGCCCTGCCCATCCAGCGCCAGGCGCGCGCTGTGCAGGAAGGCCGGGCGGTAGTAGCCGCCGCGGGTGTCGTCCTCACGGGTCCAGACCATCTTCACCGGCCCCTTGTGGCCGTGCTCGCGGGCCGCCTTGGCGATCGAGACGGCCTCCAGCACATAGTCCGAGTGCGGGTTGGCGCGGCGGCCGAAGCTGCCGCCGGCGTACAGCTGGGTGATCGAGACCTTCTCCGGGGCGATGCCCAGCAACTGCCCGACCGCCATCTGGTCGCCGGTCTGCCACTGCTCGCCGTTCCAGATCTCGCAGGCGCCGTCGGAGAGCTTGACCACGCAGTTCAGCGGCTCCATGGAGGCATGGGCCAGGAATGGGAACTGGTACTGCGCCTCGATCAGCTTGGCCGGCTTGTCCAGCGCCTTGGCGATGTCGCCCTCGTTGCGCGCCACCACGCCAGGCTTGGCCGCCAGTTCCTGGTACTTGGCGAAGATTTCGGCGCTGCCCATGCGGAAGGCGTTGCTCTCGTCCCACTCCACCTGCAGGGCGTCGCGCCCCTGGCGCGCGGCCCAGGTGTTCTTCGCCAGCACTGCGACGCCGGCGAAGCGCGAGTCGCTGCCCGGGAACTGCACCACCGCCACCACGCCGGGCACGGCCTTGGCCTTGCTGTCGTCCACCTTGGCCGGCACCCCGCCGAAGCGCGGCGGGTGCGCCACCACGGCCACCAGCATGTCCGGCAGGTGCACGTCCTGGGTGAAGCGCGCCTGACCGTCGGTCTTGTCCTGGCTGTCCTTGCGCGGCAGCTTCACCTGGCCGATCAGCTTGAAGTCCTCCGGCGCCTTGAGCTTCACCTCCGCCGGCAGCGGCTGTTTGGCCGCCGTCTCGGCCAGTTGGCCGAACCCGGCCTTGTGCCCGGAAGCCTTGTGCTCGACCACGCCGTCGTGCACCTCGATCTGCTCGGCCGGCACCTTCCACTGCTGCGCCGCCGCGGCCACCAGCATGGCCCGGGCCGTGGCCCCGGCCTTGCGCATCTGCTCGAAGGAGTTGGCCATGGCGCTGCTGCCGCCGGTGCCCTGCAGGGTGCCGAAGGCCAGGTTGGCGTAGCGCTTGGCGTCGGCCGGGGCGCCTTCGACGCGGACCTTGCTCCAGTCGGCGTCCAGCTCCTCGGCCAGCAGGGTGGCCAGGCCGGTGTAGCTGCCCTGCCCCATTTCCACGTGCTTGGCGATCACCGTCACCGTGCCGTCGGGGGCGATGCGCACGAAGGCGTTGGGCTCGAAGGCCTTGGCCGCGGCGGCCTGCGGGTCGCCGAAGCGGCCCAGCAGCGGCGCGAAGTAGATGCCCAGGGCCAGGCCGCCGGCGCCGCGCAGGAAATGCCGGCGGCTGACGTTGAGGATGCCGTCGCCGGCGTCTTCCGGCTCACGGCTGGCTCGTTGCTGCAGGTCTGCCATGTCGCGCCTCCTCAGGCCAGGTTCTGTGCGGCTTCGTGGATGGCCGCGCGGATGCGTACGTAGGTGGCGCATCGGCAGATGTTGCCACTCATGGCCGCGTCTATGTCGGCGTCGCTGGGGCTCTTGTTGCCGGCCAGCAGCGCCGTGGCCGACATGATCTGGCCGGACTGGCAGTAGCCGCACTGCACCACGTCCAGCTTGCGCCAGGCCTCCTGCACCGCCTTGCCGGCGGCCTGCTCGGCCACCGCCTCGATGGTGGTGACCTGCTTGCCGGCCACCGCCGCCAGGGGGGTCACGCAGGAGCGCGTGGGCTGGCCGTCGACGTGCACGGTGCAGGCCCCGCACAGGGCCATGCCGCAGCCATACTTGGTGCCGGTGAGCAAGGCGACGTCGCGCAGCGCCCAGAGCAGGGGCATTTCCCCGGGCGCGTCGAATTCGTGGTCCTTGCCGTTGAGTTTCAGCTTGATCATCAGGCGCTCACCTCTTTGTTCGGGTGATGTGGAAGTCCGGAGCCAAGGCCGCTCCGTGGGGAATGGATTCAGCCTAGGCGCTTCCCTGGCCGAATGCCGCGACGATACGGGAAAACCCCGCCCAGTGGCTTGCCCGGTCCTGCGCAGGCTTGCCCGATCCTGCGCTGGATGCGGCCCACCCACGCCATTCCTTGCAGGAGCGGACCCCGTCCGCGATAGCCGGACATCCCGGCGCGATTCGCGGATGAGATCCGCTCCTACGAGTTGCCTCGCGCCGCGCCCCTTGTAGGAGCGCGCCCTGCGCGCGAATCGCGGGCAGGGCCCGCTCCTACAGGTTTGGCGCTCCTACGAAAAACGGGGACGCAGAAACGCCGAAGCCACTCCGGGGAGTGGCTTCTGGCATCGCGCGGGCAGGCGGGTCAGTCGGCGACCTTCATCACCACCCGGCCGCCGCCGGGGCAGCTTTCCATGTAGTTGCTGGCCTCGCGGAACTTGGCGAAGTCGAAGACCTTGTCGATGCTCGGCTTGAGCAACTGGTCGGCGGTCATCTGGTTGATCGCCTGCAGCGCCCGCTGCACCGCCTCGTCGTTGCGCGTCAGGCCGATTTCCGGCTGGCCGGTGAAGTCCAGCACGCAGTGGCGGTAGAACTGCAGGTGCTTCTTGAAGGCCGCGCAGGCCGGGAAGGTGGCGTCGTTGCCGCCGTTGATACCGTAGAGGATCAGCTTGCCGCGCGGCGCGGCGACGTCGCCCAGCAGCTTCATCTGCGGGCCGGCGCACTGGTCCAGGACCACTTCCACGCCCTTGCCGTCGGTGAAGCGCTCGACTTCCAGCACCAGGTCCTGCTCCTCGGTGTAGATCACCTTGTCGGCGCCCAGGCTGCGGATGAAGTCGCGGGTGTTCTCGTGGCTGGTGGTGGCGATGACCTTGGCGCCCAGGGCCTTGGCCAGCTGGATCGACTGCGGCGCCAGGCAGTGCCCGGCCTCGGTGATCAGTACGTGCTGGCCCGGCTGCAGCCTGGCCAGCTCGACCAGGGCGAAGTAGGCGTACAGCAGGCCGGTGTAGTGCACCGCGGCCTCGACGGGGCTCAGGTTGTCCGGGTAGCGCGTCAGCGAGGTGCGCGGCATCACCACGTAATCGCCCCAGGCCGGGTACTGGTTCGGCGAGTCGGCCGGGAAGCTGGCCACGGCCATGCCGGGCGCAAGATCGGTGACGTTCGCGCCCACCGCCTCGACCACGCCGGCCAGTTCGTAGCCGATCCCGGCGGGCAGCTGGGCCTGGTCGGGCGCCAGGTTCTGCCGCCAGAGCACGTCGCGCCAGCTCACGCCCAGCGCCTGGGTGCGGATCAGGACTTCATCCGGCCCCGGTTGCGGGGTCGGGACTTCCTCGAGTTTGAGTACCGAGGCATCACCGAACTGGTGGAATCGGATCATGCGGGACATCACATACCTCGCCTTTGATGCTTTATAGCCACGGACTCTATCCGGGCTTTCTTGTGCTTGCTACCCACCGCTATCGATAGTCGACATAAATGCCGATGATTCCGCAGGCATATCGATCGCGCAGGCCGGAGCGCCAGGCAACGCCCGAAAAATACGGCTGCGCAGTAGGGAAGGATAACGGCAATGAAGCGTCTTGCTAAGGAAGAATGCGGAAAATGATCAAGGACTTATCCGTCAGACCTTGACGCCAGACGCGCCGCGCTTCACTTTTCCCCCATCGTCAGGGAGCCCCCATGAACCGCAACGACCTCCGCAAGGTTGACCTCAACCTGTTGATCGTCTTCGAAACGCTGATGCACGAGCGCAGCGTGACCCGCGCCGCCGAGAAGCTGTTCCTCGGCCAGCCGGCGATCAGCGCGGCCCTGGCGCGCCTGCGCAACCTGTTCGACGACCCGCTGTTCGTCCGCACCGGCCGCAGCATGGAGCCCACCGCGCGGGCCCAGGAGATCTTCGGCCACCTGTCGCCGGCGCTGGACTCCATCTCCACCGCCCTGAGCCGCGCCGCCGACTTCGACCCGGCCACCAGCAAGTCGGTGTTCCGCATCGGCCTGTCCGACGACGTCGAGTTCGGCCTGCTGCCGGCGCTGCTGCGCCGGTTGCGCTCCGAAGCGCCGGGCATCGTCCTGGTGGTGCGCCGCGCCAACTACCTGCTGATGCCGCAGTTGCTGGCCTCCGGCGAGATTTCCGCGGGCGTCAGCTACACCGACGAGTTGCCGGCTAACGCCAAGCGTAAGACCCTGCGCCGCAGCAAGTGGAAGGTGCTGCGCGCCGACTCGGTGCCCGGCCAGCTGAGCCTGGACGACTACTGCACCCGGCCCCACGCCATGGTGTCCTACGCCGGCGACCTGGAGGGCTTCGTCGACGAACAGCTGGCGACCCTCGACCGCAAGCGCCAGGTGGTGCTGGCGGTGCCGCAGTTCAACGGCCTGGGGGCGCTGCTCGCCGGCACCGACCTGATCGCCACCGTGCCGGACTACGCGGCCCTGGCGCTGACCGCCGCCGGCGGCCTGCGCGCCGAGGAACCGCCCTTCACCCCGCGCCCGGCGGAGCTGTCGATGGTCTGGCGCGGCGCCCAGGACAACGACCCGGCCGAACGCTGGCTGCGCTCGCGCATCAGCATGTTCGTCGGCGATCCTGACAGCCTTGTCTGAAGTCCTACAACGCAGGATCAGTGCCGAGGTTAGAATGACGACCGACATGTCATTCAGCCCGGGAACACGCCCATGCGCTACTCCGAAGACCACAAGGCCCAGACGCGCCAGCGCATCATCGACGAGGCCTCGCGGCGTTTCCGCAGCGAGGGTGTGGAAGCCACCGGCCTGCAGACGCTGATGAAGGCCCTGGGGCTGACCCACGGCGGCTTCTACGCGCACTTCAAGTCCAAGGAAGAACTGGTGGAGATTGCTCTGCAGGCGGCCTCCGAGCAGCTCGCCGAAGTGGCCGGCAAGACCTTCGGCGGGCCGGACGCGCTGGCGAACTTCATCGACGAATACCTCTCCGAGCAGCACCGCGACCACCCCGAGCGCGGCTGCCCCTTCCCCACCCTGAGCGCCGAACTGGGCGCCCGCGGCAAGCCCAGCCCGACTACCGACCTGGCCCTTATCCAGCGCCTGGAGCGTCTGGAGAAGGTTCTGCCCGAGGGCCATGAGCCGGACCAGGCGGTGGCGACCCTGGCGACGCTGGTCGGTGCACTGCTGCTGTCGCGCAGCGTGGCCGATCCGGCGTTGTCCGGGCGCATTCTGGAAAGCACCAAGCGCTATCTCAAGCGCGATGTTGCAGGCGAACTGTAGGAGCGGGCCCTGCCCGCGATTTTCGCGCGCAGGGCGCGCTCCTACAGGGGGATTCGCTGGCAGCGTCGGCACCTCAGGTTGACTCCGCTCCCTCTCCCCAGCCCTCGGCTGCGCGCCCCGCCCTGAAGGGAGAGGGGGCTTGTCCGTGCCGAGAGAAGGAATGGTTTCAGCCGGTAATCACTGTGCTAGCCGGCTAACGCCGAACTATCAGCATCTGCCCAACGGTCCCCTCTCCCTTCAGGGAGAGGGTTAGGGAGAGGGCGTTCTCAGACCCCGCACCCACAACCCCAGGCAAAACACCGTTCGCGAGCAAGCTCGCGCCTACGAAAAGCCGCGCGCTCCGGAATGCCCCGGCCTCAATCCACCTGCACCCCATACCGCTCCGCCGGCAGGCGCCCGGAGAGGAGCGGCGCCAGGTTCTGCCGGGCACGGGTGTAGGCTTCGAAGTCCTGCATGTCGGGCAAGGCCGGGATGGTGATGACCTCGCCCTGGGCCAGGCCGGCCAGGGCGGCGTCGACCATGTGGCCGACTTCCATGAGGATGTCTTCCGGCACGTCGGTGCCCGAGCGGTCCCAGATTTCCGTGCGGGTGGCTCCCGGCAGCACCGCCTGCACGCGCACGCCCAGGGGCGCCAGTTCCTGCTGCATGGAGATGCTCAGGTTGAGCAGGAAGGCCTTGGTGCCGCTGTACACGCCGTTGAACTGCTCCGGCGCCAGGGCCAGGATCGAGGTGAGGTTGATGATGGTGCCCCGCCCCTTCGCGGCGAAGGCCTTGGCCGCGCAGCCGGCCAGGCGCGCCGAGGCCAGCACGTTGAGGGTGATCATCTGTTCCAGCTGGTCCAGCCCCGCCTCCACCATGCTGCCCTTGACCGCCATCCCGGCGTTGTTCACCAGCATGTCGATCTCGGCATCCGCCACCAGGCGCGTTTCCACCCGGGCGCGTTCCTTCGGCTGGGTCAGGTCCGCCGGCAGGATGTCGACGTCCACCCCGTACTCGGCCTGCAGGCAGGCGGCCAGGGCCATCAGGCGCTCGCGGTCGCGAGCCACCAGCAGCAGGTCGTGGCCCCGCGACGCCAGGCGCTGGGCGTAGGCCGCGCCTATGCCGGCGGAAGCGCCGGTCACCAGCGCGCGGCCGTTCTTGTTCTTGCTCATTGCTTCACCCCGGGCCCTCGTGGCCCCCATCGTTCGAAACCTGGCGCCCGCACCGGGTGCGGAACCGCCGCCACCCCCGGATGCTAGGGATATACCTCGGCGGGTCAATCGACCGAAAAGGCGACACCAGTTGGAGCGATAGGGCCGCGCAGCCCCGTCCCACGGGCCCTGCGACGATTAGATTGCCCATTCTAGAGCGCCGGGCGGATGCTGGCCGCGACCGTCGCCAGACAAGAACAAGCCGGGACGATCCGAACCCACGCTGCCTGTTCTGCGGTCGGGAGCCATTCCCGACGGGAGGTCTCATGCGATTACGTTGCTTTTTCCTGGGCTGCCGCTGGAGCGAAGGCGTGCCCACCCGAGTGGGCGAGGTGCTGATGCTCTATCAGCGCTGCAGCCATTGCGGCGCACAACGCTACCTGAGCGCGGAGGAAGCGGAGCCGGAAGCCGTCGACCCCGGCGCCTGAAAAAAGCCCGACCGGGCGCCACCTGCTGGCGGCGCCCGGCGTTTTCAGCGGATGAAGGCCTGGCTGGTGGTGATCGCCATGTCGCCGCCGGGCAGCTTCAGGTCGCCGATGCGCTCCAGGCTGTCGGCGTCGAAGATCGCCACGTCGTTCAGGGTGCCGGTCAGGTACAGCTTGGTGCCGGCCTTGTTGGCGGTCAGGCAGTAGTAGGAGTGGTCGAGGCTGGCGGCCTTCTCCAGCTTCTGCGCCTTGATGTCGTACTTGACCAGGCGGTTGAGCACGCCATACATCACGTTGCGGTCCTTCGGCGAGCGGATGCCGCTGAAGTACACCTCGGTGACCGGGCCGAAGTCCACGGTCTCGGTCTTGCCGGTGGCCAGGTCGATGTTGAAGAAGCCGTACAGGTAGTCGGCGGTGGCCGGGTCCTGCTTGGCGTCCTTGAACTTCGCGGTGGTGTACAGCAGCGAGAAATCACGCGGGTAGGTCTGCTGGTTCCACACGTAGAGCACGTCCGGCGGCGCGTAGTTCGGGCGCTTCCAGTTGCGGCTGGGGATCAGCACGTCGAACTTGCCGGTCTTCACGTCCACCTTGTAGATGTCCGGGCCGGCCACGTACAGGGTGCCATCGTCGCCGGTCTGCATGATGGTCAGCTGGCGCGGCGCCGGGAAGGTGCGGATCGGCTTGGCGTCCATGCCACCGTCGGCGGCGTAGACCTGCAGGCGCGGCTGCTGCACCTCGTAGTGTTCGGCGAGGATCAGCGTCGGGTTGGCGATGGCGTAGATCTCCTTGCCGTCGTGGCTGACGGTCATGGAGAACATCGAGCGCGCGTTCTCGCCCGCCTTCTGCGCGATGGTGGCGTGGAACACCGGCTTGCAGTCGTCCAGTTGCAGGCCGTAGATGTCCGCATAGTGATTGCTCAGCACGTAGGCGATCTTGCGGTCGGGCGACAGCTGGATCATGCCCGGGCCGTAGGCGCCGGGAATGGTGCAGGTCTTGTAGAGCTTGTCGGTCTGCATGTCGATGACGTGCAGGTTGTTCGGGTAGTTGGTGGACACCAGGTACTCGTGGCCACTTTCCAGGGCCTTGTCCTCGTTGGCGGCGGCTGCGGCGTGCAGCGCGCAGGTCAGCGAGAGGCCACCGAGGACGGCGGCGAATGCTTTTCTGGACATGCAGTGCTTCCTCTTGTTCTTCTGTCCGCTCATTTGTCGTCCGGGAATACGGTGCCGAGGTTGCGCCAGTTCTCCGCGGAGGCCTGCGCGTCCTTGTTCCAGTCGGGGTAGGTGCTCATCATGTCCGGCACCTGGGCCGGCCACCAGCAGGGGTCGGAGCAGCCGTAGAGGTCGGCTTCCATCGGCTGGCACAGCGAGGAAACCCCGCCGAACACGTCGATCTCCCAGCCCGGGTCGGTGGTGGAGGCGCAGCCGGCGACCGAGTTCATCGCCACCACGTCCTCGATGCGGTCCTCGGCGGCGGCCTGCTCCAGCTGCTGCGCCTTGTTGTTGATCGCTTTGAGATGTTTCATGTCAGTGCGCCTTCCGCGGAGTGATGTGGCGGTCGATGAAGCTGGGGTTCGAAGCCATGATCCGGCTGTAGACCTCGATGCCGAAGTCCACCCAGTCCCTCATCAGTTCGCAGTAGTGGTAGGTGGGGTGCGCCGGGTCGCCATAGCGCGCGTAGCTCTCGTGGTAGCAGCCGCCGGAACACAGGTTGCGGATGCGGCAGCTGGCGCAGCCGGTGTCGGTGCGATCCAGGCGCTGGGAGAGGAACTCGTTCAGCTCGGCCTGCTTCACCCCGTTGTGCACGTTGCCGAAGGTCGGCAATGACGAGCCGGTGAAGCGGTGGCACAGGTTCAGCTCGCCCTTGTGGTCCACCGCCAGCATCTTCAGCCCGGCGCCGCACGGCAGGGCCTTCTTCTGCCCCTCGTGGATGTCGGTGATCAGCTGGTGCAGGTTGGAGAAGCCGATGTTGCGCCCCTCCAGCGCCTCCGCCAGGTAGCGGCGGCCCAGGGCCTTCATGTTGGCGAAGACCTGCTGCAGCTCGTCGCTGGTGAGGTTGTAGCTGCTGATGTCGCCGGAGGTCACCGGGGCGAAACCGACTTCGGCGAAGCCCATCTCGTTGAACAGGTGGTTCCAGATGGTCTCGACGTCGGTGACGCCGGTGGTCAGGGTCACCCGCGCGCCCACCGGGCGGCTGGTGTAGCGCGACAGCAGCATGTCGGCCTTGCGCCGCACCACGTCGTAGGTGCCCTGCCCGCCCACGGTGATGCGGTTGCGGTCGTGCACCGTCTTGGGCCCGTCGATGCTGATGGAAAGCCCGAAACGGTGGGCGTTCAGCCAGTCGGCGATTTCCTCGGTGAGCAACGTGGCGTTGGTGGTCATGACGAATTCCACCTGCTTGCCCAGCTCGCCGAAGCGGCGCTCGCAGTAGGCCACCATGTGCTCGATCAGCGGCCGGTTGGACAGCGGCTCGCCGCCGAAGAACACCACGGTGTAGCGCTTCTCGTCGGGCGACTCCTTGAGCAGCATCTCCACCGAGGCTTCGGCGGTTTCCGCGCCCATCTTCTTGCCGGCCGAGGGCTTGTCCAGGTCTTCCTTGTAGCAGTAGGTGCAACTGAGGTTGCAGCCGGTGTTGACGTTCAGCACCACGGTGTTGAGCGCGGTGCGGGTGACCTTCTTGATGCCGCCAAATTCTTGTGAAGAAAGAGGGGTGAGCGGCGAGCCGTCGCTGACCAGTTCCAGCGCGATCAGCTCGCGCAGGGTCTCGTCGATCTCGTTGGCTTCGAAGCGCCCGGCCAGGCGCTGCGTCAGTTCGTCCGGCGAGCAGGCGTGCCCACGCAGGGCATCGATGATCCCGCCGGTCAGCTCGTCGCTGGCGAACAGCGAGGAGCTGGGGATGTGGAACAACAGGCGGTCGGCGTCCACCCGCACTTCATGCAGGTTGCGTTCGACCAGATTCAAGATGGCGCCCATGGCGACCTCCCGGAACTTGCTTGGTACGCCCCGCCCGCGGGCGGGGGTTCATGCGTTCAGTTCATCCCACCCCGGATCACGGAATGGGCGGGTTGTTCCAGCGCTGCACGGTGACGATCATGTGGCCTTCGCCCTGGTGCGTCTTGCCGGCGTCGTCCACGGCGGCGATCACCTTCAGGTTGCCGGCGTTGTTGGTCATCATCTTGCGCTCGGGGTTGGGGCCGGCGTCGCCGGGGGTGAAGATGCCGGTGTCGGCGTCCATCACACCTGCGAACTTGACGTCCTGGTCTTCCTTGGCGCGGTCGTCGAAGGGCTCCACCGACCACTTGGCCGGGAACACGCCGATGCGGAACGGCTTGCCGTCGGCGCCCTTGCCCCAGGCCTCAGCGTCGAAGCTGCCCTGCACCTTGGGCGTGGAACCGCCGTTGCCGCCGATGCGCGAGACGGAGAACTCCGGCACCACCTTGACTTCGGCTATGTCCTGGTAGACCGCCAGGCTGCCGCCCTTGGCGCTGCCGACGCTGACTTCACGCTCGCCGGCCGCGGCCGAGGCGTCGGCCTTGATCTTCACGGTCACGCGCTCGGGGGTTTCCGAGACCACGGAGACCACCTCCACGCCCTTGCCGAACGACGGCTTGCCCTTCAGGCCGCTGCCGATGACGCTGACCTCGGTCTCGCTGCCAGCCTTGAGGAATGCCGGCTGCACGCCCAGCACGTGGCTGGTGCCCTTCTGCGCGGCGACGAAGTCCAGGCCGCGCTCGTCATGGGCCTTGTCGAACATGCGGCCCTGCATCTGGCCCTTGAGCGCAGCGAACACCTGGCGCAGGGTCACGTTGCCCACGGTGACGTTGCCGCGCCATTCGTAGCCGTTGTACAGCATCGCGCTGCCTTCGCCGTTGAACGGCGTGCCATCGGCGTACTGGCCCTTGACGCTGACCTTGAACTGGTCGTCCGCGCCGCCGGAAACGCTCATGGTGCCGGCCACGTCGCCCTTGCCCGGCATGTGCCCGGCGAAGCTCCACTCCCCGGCCAGGGACTCGGCCTTCGGCCGGCTCTTCTGCCAATCGCTCCAGGCCTTGGTGTCCAGCGGGTAGCGCTTGGCCAGCTCGGGGACCATCTCCTTCTTCGCCAGGTCGAACCAGTCGCGGTCGCGGGACAGCGCCTGGTACTCCAGCGACGGCCAGCGGCCCAGGTGGAAGTTCACCAGCTTCTCCCACTCCGCCGCCGGGCGGCGCTGCAGGGCGATGCGCGCGGCCGAGTGGCAGCGGGCGCACATCTGCTCGAAGTTGCTATCGAAATGCTCGACGGTGTTCAGCCGGCGCTCCAGGGCGTAGCGCACGCCGTCGGTCTCGCTGGGCGCCAGGCCCTGCTTGTCGGCGAGGAACTTGACCACCGCGCGGCGATCCTCGTCGCTGATCTTCAGCCCGTACATCACCTGCATCCGCGCGATGCTCATCAGCCAGCCCTCCGGCGTCTTGCGCTGGTGGCTGATGCGGCTCAGGGAATTGTTGCCCTCAGGGGTGTGGCACGCCATGCACTTGGCGTTGATGATGGTCTGGCCATCGGCGGCGTGGGCCGGCTGCTGCAGCGCCATGGCCATTGCGGCCAGGGTTCCGGCGCCCAGGTAGTGCCGAAGTCGTGTCATCTTCAAGATCAGGCCTCCTCGGTGTTTCTTGTTGAAATTGTTCTGTGCCCACCGCTGGGCGAACAGCTGGTTCCGTCTAGCTCTCCAGCTGTTTAGCAGGTTGTGTGCCACTACTTTGGAGGCCCCGTCGAATCAGGCTTTCGACAGGTTTCCGGGCCACCCTGCGACAAGTTGGCACGTCTAATTTCGCGATTGCTGTCTAACTCTGAGACAAGCCCTCAAGACGCGCCTGGGATGCAGTATGGACGCGCTTGCGCGATACGCCCGCGCCGGGCAGCAGCAAGGCGCCGAGCAGCATGCAGGCCAGCCCGAGCCAGACGAACGACAGCAGCGGGTAGCTGCGGATCACCACCAGGCTCTCGATGGCGTCGCCCGCCTGCCCCATCAGCCGCGGCGAGGCCGGCACCCACACCTGCAGGTCGCCCAGCCAGCCGCGGATGATGAAGGGGTGCAGCACGTAGCCGCGGTCCGAGGCGAAGCGCGCGTAGTGGTAGTCGAGGATTTCGCACAACTGGCGCACCGGGCCCTGGTAGGCCGGCGGGTTGCCGCGGCTGTCCTGGAACAGCGCGTGGCCCTCCAGCTGGCGGCCGCCCTCGCGCAGCTCCACCCGCGCCACCGAGTGGTAGCCGGCGCGGTCCGCCCGGGTGCTGTCGGGCAGCACCCGCAACTGCATGCCGTTGGCCAGCGCCTGCCACTGCTCGAAAGAGGCGCCGGGCGGAATGGTCACCTGCAGGTAGGTGTTCAACGCCGTGGCCGCCAGCCCGCCGACCAGGGCGACCACCGCGCCGCCGTGGATCAGCGCCACCCCGCCGCTGTAGCGCAGGTTGCCCAGGCGCCGGCTGCGCCACAGGGCGAGCACGCACCAGAAGGCGCAGCTGGCCAGCAGGAAGGCCCCGCCCAGCAGCGCCGCATCCAGCCAGGGCAGTACCACCACGATGTTCTGCGAAAGCATGCCCTGGCCGCTGTAGCCGGCGCTCAGCCAGCCGCCGTGCCAACCCATCAGCAGCATGGCCACGGCCATCGCCAGGCTCGCCAGCAGCGCCAGCTTCGGCCAGCCGCTGCGGCGCAGGAAGCTGTAGCCGCCGACCAGACCGAGCAGTCCCAAGAGCGGCAACAGCCAGCGCACCAGGCCGTAGCCGTCCACGTCCCACTGGTCGAAGGCGCGGCGCAGGCCGTTCATCTCGTCGGTGGTGGCCCAGGCGGTGAGCGTCTCGAAGAACGGCTTGAGATCGCTCGGCCGCTCCAGCCCCAGCCACTCATAGAGGTGCGCCTGCAGCAGCGCGCCCAGGGCCAATAGCGCGCTGCCGGCGAACAGGTAGATGGCCAGGTCCATGGTCCAGTCCGAGCGCGTCTTGCGCCCCGCCGTGCGCCGTGCCCGCAGCGTCGCCCAGCCGGCCAGCACCAGCAGGGCCGCGGCCAGGCCCAGGTGGGCCAGCCAGGAGGTGGTGCCTATGTAGCGGTGCGAGCTGGCCAGCACCGTGCTGCGCGTCACCGCCATGGCGCCGCAGGCCATGGCCGCCGCCAGCAGGCTGAGCAGCGGCAGCAGGCGCCGGTTGGCCCCGTCCGGGCGCCAGCGCCGCGCGCCGTGCAGCACCGCGCCGAGCAGCGCCCAGACCACGAAGGCCGAGGTCTGCACCGGGTCCCAGTGCCACAGCTGGCCGAAGGTGAAGTCCTCCATGGCCCAGGCCATGCCCGCGCCGATGCCGGCGCTGAGCACCAGCCAGGCGCGCCGGCCATAGCGCAGGGCCACGGCGGCGTAGGCCTCGCCACCACCGCCCAGGGCATCCAGCGCCGCCCCGGCCGGCGCCAGGGCCCAGGCGTAGGCGGCCAGCACCAGGGGCGCGTGGAAGGCCATCCAGAAGGTCTGCAGGTGAGCATTCATGCCCTGGTTGGGCTGCGCCGCCAGCCAGTCCGCCGGCGTCGCGGAGAAGGGCCCGAGCCAGGCCGCGGTGGCCACGTACCAGGCGGCCACCAGCGCCATCCCGCGCCCGGCCCAGCCGGCCTGGCGCGCCTGGCCGGCGGCGATGCCCGTGCAGAAGGTCGCCAGCAGCAGCACGGTGCCCTCGTCGCCGCCCCAGAGGTTGGCCATCTTCAGGTAGCCGGGCAACCCGGCGCTGCTATAGAGCCAGGCGTAGCGCAGTTGGAAATGGTCGGCCAGCAGGTGCAGGGCCAGCGCCAGGCAGGCGCCGCACAGCGCCCCCAGGGCCAGCGGCCAGGCCAGGGGACGCCACCGGGGCCGCGCGGCGCCGAGGACGATGAGCACGGCGGCGATCCACAGCCAGGCATTGCCCAGCAACGGCAGGAACCAGAGCAGCAGGCAGGTGGCGACCAAAGCGCCAAACCCGGGCAACACGGGCAACGGAGTGAACGTCCTCTTCAAATCGGGCCTCCTTGGAATGTCTCCCGCTTGTGTCCGCGGGATTGCGCATCCGGGCCTCTACATATTGTGTGCCAGCGCCGAAAACACCTTGCGCGACAGTTGCTTGGCGCAAAGCCAGAGGCGGCGCAGCGTTGCAATTCGCGACAGCCATTGCAGCCTGAGACAGCTCCCTTAGTTCTAGCCGATCCGCCGCGGCTGGATATCTGGAAGATGGCGTTTATGCTTCTAGATGGCCCGCACGCCTTGCCGGGCCAGCCTGAAGCCTGTCTGCAGTCTCGCTTCGACTATCCGTGTTCCGCTGCATCAACCCCATGGCCCGAGTGCGGCAACGGTGGTTAAGGACTCCGGCCCATCACAAGAACAAGACGGAGAAGAACATGGCGCAGACCTACAGCCCGACCGCGGGCAACACACCCCACAACGGCATCACCCGGGAGGAGCGCAAGGTCATCTTCGCCTCCTCCCTCGGCACCGTCTTCGAGTGGTACGACTTCTACCTCTACGGCTCGCTCGCGGCGATCATCGCCAAGCACTTCTTCGCCGGGGTCAACGAGACCACCGCCTTCATCTTCGCCCTGCTCGCCTTCGCCGCCGGCTTCGCGGTGCGCCCCTTCGGCGCCATCGTGTTCGGCCGCCTGGGCGATTTGGTCGGGCGCAAGTACACCTTCCTCATCACCATCGTCATCATGGGCATCTCCACCGCCGTGGTGGGCATGTTGCCCAGCTACGCCAGCATAGGCGTGGCGGCGCCGATCATCCTCATCAGCCTGCGCCTGCTGCAAGGCCTGGCGCTGGGCGGCGAGTACGGCGGCGCGGCGACCTACGTGGCCGAGCACGCGCCCAAGGGCAAGCGCGGCTTCTTCACCTCGTGGATCCAGACCACCGCCACCCTCGGCCTGTTCCTCTCGCTGCTGGTGATCATGGCCTGCCGCACCGGCCTGGGTAACGAGGCCTTCGAGGACTGGGGCTGGCGGATCCCCTTCCTGCTCTCCATCCTGCTGCTGGCCATCTCGGTGTACATCCGCCTGCAACTCTCCGAGTCGCCGGTGTTCAAGCGCATGAAGGAAGAAGGCAAGGCCTCCAAGGCGCCGCTGACCGAATCCTTCGCCCGCTGGGACAACCTCAAGGTGGTGATCATGGCGCTGCTCGGCGGCACCGCCGGCCAGGCCGTGGTCTGGTACACCGGGCAGTTCTACGCGCTGTTCTTCCTGCTGCAGACGCTGAAGATAGACGCGCAGACCGCCAACCTGCTGATCGCCGGCTCCCTGCTGCTGGGCACGCCCTTCTTCGTGTTCTTCGGCAGCCTGTCCGACCGCATCGGGCGCAAGAAGATCGTCATGGCCGGCTGCATCCTCGCGGCCCTGACCTACTTCCCGATCTTCAAGGGCCTGACCGAGTTCGGTAACCCCGAAGTGTTCGCCGCCCAGGAGAAGAACCCGGTCACCGTGGTCGCCGACCCGTCCGCCTGCGCCTTCCAGTTCGACCCGGTGGGCAAGGCCAGATTCACCAGCTCCTGCGACCAGGCCAAGAGCCTGCTGGCGAAGAAAGCCATCCCCTACGAGAACGTCAAGGCCGAAACCGGCGCCGTGGCCCAGGTGCACATCGGCGACAAGGTCATCGCCAGCTTCGAGGGCGGCAGCCTGCCCGCGGCGGACTTCAAGGCGCAGTCCGAAGCCTTCACCGCGCAGATGAGCGCCGCGCTCAAGGACGCCGGCTACCCCGAGAAGGCCGACCCGGCCAAGACCAACCACCTGGCGGTGCTGTTGCTGCTGACCGTGCTGGTGATCTACGTGACCATGGTCTACGGCCCCATCGCCGCCTGGCTGGTGGAACTCTTCCCGGCGCGCATCCGCTACACCTCCATGTCGCTGCCCTACCACATCGGCAACGGCTGGTTCGGCGGCTTCCTGCCCACCGTGGCCTTCGCCATGGTGGCGGCCACCGGCGACATCTACTACGGCCTCTGGTACCCCATCGTCATCGCGGTGATGACGGCCATCCTCGGCACCTTCTTCCTCCCGGAAACCAAGGACCGCGAAATCCACCACGCCTGAGCCGCGCCCGCCTCGCGAAACAGCCCGCCCTGCGCGGGCTGTTTCGTTGGTGGCTGTCTCAGGGCTGTCGCAAGCTGCGACAGCGGGGCGCGGAATTGCTCGTCCCTCTTTCGATTAAATCGTTTTTATTCAATAAGTTGAATGACATTGACCGGCTTGGCATAGCGGTTGCGATAGCCGCCTGGACAACTCAACAAGAGGCAACCGCAATGCTCGCTTCCCTGCCCATCAAGCCCGAATCCCGCGCCTTCCTGCAGCGCGCGCCGAAGATGCTCATCGGTGCCGATTGGACCGGTGCCGCCGATGGCGCCCTCATGGACCTGCGCAATCCGGCAACCGGCGAAGTGCTCTGCCAGGTGCCCTCCGCCAGCGCCGCCGACGTCGACCGCGCCGTGCGCGCCGCCCGCCAGGCCTTCGACGATTCGCCCTGGAGCCGCATGCGTCCGCGCGAGCGGCAGAACCTGCTGTGGAAGCTCGCCGACCTGATGGAACGCGACGCCGACCTGCTGGCCGAGCTGGAATGCCTGAACAACGGCAAGAGCGCCGTCGTGGCGCGCGTGATGGACGTGCAGTTGGGCATCGACTTCCTGCGCTACATGGCCGGCTGGGCCACCAAGATCGAAGGCTCCAGCGTCGAGGTGTCCATGCCGCTGATGCCCAACGACGACTTCCACGGCTTCATCCGCCGCGAGGCCGTCGGCGTGGTCGGCGCCATCGTCGCCTGGAACTTCCCCCTGCTGCTGGCCTGCTGGAAGCTCGGCCCGGCGCTGGCCACCGGCTGCAGTGTGGTGCTCAAGCCCGCAGACGAAACCCCGCTCAGCGCCCTGAAGCTGGCCGAGCTGGCCCTGGAGGCCGGCTACCCGGCGGGCGTGTTCAACGTGGTCACCGGCACCGGCGTCAACGCCGGCGCCGCCCTCACCCACCACCCGCTGGTGGACAAGCTGACCTTCACCGGCTCCACCGCCGTGGGCAAGGAAATCGGCAAGGCGGCCATGGACAACATGACCCGCGTGACCCTGGAACTGGGCGGCAAGTCGCCGACCATCGTCCTCGCCGACGCCGACCTGAACAGCGCCGCCGCCGGCGCCGCCCAGGCCATCTTCTTCAACCAGGGCCAGGTGTGCTGCGCCGGCTCGCGGCTGTACGTGCAGCGCAAGCACTTCGACAACGTGGTGGCCGACATCGCCGGCATCGCCAACGGCATGAAGCTGGGCAACGGCCTGGACCCGAGCGTGGACATGGGCCCGCTGATCTCCGCCCGCCAACAGCAGCGCGTGCACAACTACATCGAACTGGGCCGCGAGAAAGGCGCCACCATCGCCTGCGGCGGCGAACAGTTCGGCCCCGGCTACTTCGTGAAACCGACGGTGATCGTCGACGTGGACCAGAAGAACCCGCTGGTGCAGGAAGAAATCTTCGGCCCGGTGCTGGTGGCCATGCCCTTCGACGACCTCGACGAAGCCATCCGCCTGGCCAACGACAGCCCCTACGGCCTGGGCGCCAGCATCTGGTCCAACGACCTGGGCGCGGTGCACCGGATGATCCCGAAGATCAAATCCGGCTCGGTCTGGGTCAACTGCCACAGCGCCCTTGACCCGGCCCTGCCCTTCGGCGGCTACAAGATGTCCGGCCTGGGCCGCGAAATGGGCGCCGCCGCCATCGAGCACTACACCGAGGTGAAATCGGTGCTGATCAAGCTGTAAGGCAAAAGGTCCTACCGCGTCCGGCGCGTTACCCCCTGCGCCGGCGTTTTCATCCCCCGGCTGCGCGAGTGGCCGGGGGATTTTTTTGCCTGTGCCGGCATCAACCTGTAGGAGCGGACTCCGTCCGCGATCCTCCCCGTCACCCTAGGCGCCGAGGTGCTTTCGTAGGATGGGTTGAGCTTGGAAACCCATGCGGTGGTGGCGATGGGTATCGCTTCGCTCAACCCATCCTACGACGGCGGCAGCGCCGTGCCTTACGGCGATACGTAGGGCGAATAACGCGAAGCGTTATCCGCCGTTCGGAGGGCCCATCTGACGTCCGGTTGATCATGCCGCTCGGAATGGCGGCGTATAACCGCGAACGGTTATACGCCCTACATCCCCGTCAGCCCGCCGCGAGCCCCTGCAGGTAGGCACAGAACATGTCCGCCATCGCCCCGACATAACGCTCGATTTCCTCATCCGTGCGCGGCGTTTCAGAGAACTGCTTGCCCACCGCACCGAGCGTGGTGGTGACCAGGTCCACGGCCAGCGCCCGCGCCTCGCTCGACGCATCGGGCAGCACCTCCTCCATGAAGGCCTGGAAGATGCGTTCGCCGGCCGCCTTGGCCTCCCGCGCCTCGGGGGCGTCGCGGTACAGCGGCGCGGCGTCGCTGAGCGCGGTGCGGACCGCCGCTTCCTCGCATTCCGAGCGGACGAACGCGTGCACCAGCGTGCGCAGGCGCTCCAGGGGCGGTTGCCGGGTGTCTTCGAGGATGCCGCGCAGCATCTCGCTGGTCTGGCGCCACTCGTCGCTCTGCAGGCGGAACAGGATCGCCGCCTTGTTCGGGAAGTACTGGTACAGCGAGCCGACGCTGACGCCGGCCCGCTCGGCCACCCGCGCGGTGGTGAAGCGCTGTGCGCCCTCCTTAGCCAAAACCTGAACAGCGGCGTCGAGAATGGCGGCGACCAGCTCGGTCGAGCGGGCCTGGCGCGGCTGCTTGCGCGAGGCAATCCGCGGGCTGCGGCGTTCGCTCATGGGGTGCTCCGGGAATGCGAATAGTGAAACCTGACGAATTCGTCGCATTCTAGTCGGGCGCCCTGGAGCGCTCAACCAACCTTCGGAGTCCCCGCATGAGCACCCTCACCACCGCCCCCGTCGCCCCACTGCTGGAACGCCTGTTCGCCGAGGCCGATGCCAGCGAGCCGGGCAGAAGCCCCGCCGTCACCGGCCTGTCCGGCGAGGAACTGGCGCGCCTGATGGCCAGCAAGACCGAGTACCGCGACCTTTACGGCCGCCTGAAAGACCTGCCGCTCCCCGTCTCGCGCGCCACCGGCGTACTGCTCTACATGCTGGCGCGCAGCTGCCAGGCACGCAGCATCGTCGAGTTCGGCACCTCCTTCGGCATTTCCACCCTGCACCTCGCCGCGGCCCTGCGCGACAACGGCGGCGGCCGCGTGATCGGCAGCGAGTTCGAGGCCTCCAAGGTGTTGCGCGCCCAGGCCAACCTGAACGCCGCCGGTCTGGCCGACCTGGTGGAGATCCGCGAGGGCGACGCCCTGCAGACCCTGGCGCGCGACCTGCCGCAGCGCATCGACCTGCTGCTGCTCGACGGCGCCAAGGCGCTCTACCCGGAAATCCTCGCCCTGGTGGAAAGCCGCCTGCGGCCCGGCGCGCTGATCGTCGCCGACAACGCCGACCACAGCCCGGAGTACCTGGCGCGAGTACGCGACATCGGCAACGGCTACCTGTCGGTGCCCTTCGCCGAAGACGTCGAGCTGAGCCTGCGGCTTGGCTGAGCGAGCGCTGCTATCCCGCCGGCCCATGGCTGGCGGGAGGCGGGGGAACGGCGAATCCGCTAGAGTGCCCTATCCGCCAGCCATGACCAGGCACAGACAATGGACGCAGCAGAAATCCGCCAGGCCGCTCCCGACGACGCACCCGCCATCGCCCGGCTGGTGGACGAGGCCTACAGCCCCTATATCCCGCGCATCGGCCGCAAGCCCGCGCCCATGCTCGACGACTATCGGCAGGTGCTCGCCGAAACCGATGCGTTCGTGTGCACCCGCAATGGCGAAGTCGCCGGCGTGCTGGTGCTGCGCCCCCAGGGGCCGGCATTGCTGCTGGAGAACATCGCGGTGGCGCCGGCGTTCAAGGGCCAGGGCATCGGCAAGGCGTTGCTGGCGTTCTGCGAGGAACGTGCGCGGGCCCAGGGCTTCCAGGCCATCGAGCTGTACACCAACCAGCTGATGATCGAGAACATCGCCCTTTACACGAAGCTGGGCTACCGCGAAACGCACCGGGCCACGGAGAACGGGTTTGCGCGGGTGTTCATGCGCAAGGTCGTTGCGGGCCCGGCGCTGTAGTTCTTTCTTCCTACACTGCTTCCCTTCTTCCGCATCGGTGCCCGTTGCGGGAAATATCCGATACTCTCCTGCAGCGTGTTTCTGCCCTTGTTGCGCTACCGGCCGGTTCCTAAGCTGCGCCGGTCGCGGCTCATCCGCGACCGGGTTTGACAGCCTGAAGAAACGGCGCGATTGCCCTCCGAGGTGCATGCGAAAGCGGCGAACGCTTTTTGCAGGCCCTCCCGTGTCCGCGGTTCGTACCGCAAGTGTCATGGCAGATCGCGCGGGGAGACCTTCGGGTCTGCCGGCTCCGTTTCCCGGTCTGTCAACCCCGCGCGGTCTGCCTCCATTGGTTGACAGCTTTGGCGGCAGCTCCTGAACCCAACGAAACGGAGCAGCTCTAGATGACCAATTCCAACAACCTGATCGTCCTCCCCAGCAACACCCATCCCGTTGAAATCCCCGCCGCCGACGGCCAGCCCGGCCTGACGCTGACCTGGCCGATTCCCACGCAGCCAGCCGCCGACCAAGGCATTCTCCTGGCCGAAAGCTGGCTGGCCGGCGAAGCCGACGGCTACCTGTGGACGCGCCTCGTCCATGGGCGCATAGAGCACATGGACAACTGGCGGCGGATGGCCTTCGAGATCGGCTTCCTGACGCGTCTGCAGCAGCGGCTGGGGCGAATGCCGGAGTAAGGCGCTTTTCGTAGGAGCGAGGGGGACGCCTAGTTCTTGCTCGCGAACGGGGTTTCCCGGCGGCTTTGAGTGTTGGGGTTGAGAGCGCCCTCTCCCCAGCCCTCGGCTGCGCGCCCCGCCCTGAAGGGAGAGGGTGCCGTTCGGCACAGACGGGAAATTCGGCGTCGACCTGTAGGAGCGGACGCTGTCCGCGATGTCATGCGCGCCGGCCCTGTCGGCGGAATCGCGGATGAATCCGCTCCTACGGGGAAATGCCGTGCTTCACGGCCAACTCGCGTCTGGAATGGCGGGGCCGGGGCTTGCTACCCTGCCCTGCCCGAACAGCCGGCCGAATTCGATGGACATTCCAGCCCACCTCATCGTCCACCAGACGCAGCACTGGATACTCAACCACCACCTGACCTCGGCCCTGCCCGGCTACCTGATGCTGGGCTCCCGGGCCCCGGCCGGCTCCCTGGCCGACCTGCCCGCGGCCGCGCTGGCTGAACTCGGGGAGCTGCAGGGCCTCACCCAACGCATCCTGGAAGAACAGCTGCAGCCGAAGTGGCTGTACATCGGTCGTTTCGGCCATTCACCGGGCTTTCCCATCCATTTCCACTTCATTCCGGTCTACTCCTGGGTCGAGGACGCCTTCTGGGCAGACGAGCGCTATCGCGTGCTGCAGCGCTTCGGCGACTCCAGTCTTGGCGGTACCGATGGTGCCGAGCTGACGTTGTTCATCTGGCGGGAGTTTGGTGAGGCGGAGCAGGCGCCGGTTATCCATGGGCCTGGTATCGATGGCGTGATTGCACGTCTGCGCGAGGCCTTCGGTCAGGTTGCTTGCGGGTGACCATGAAGGCGGTTTTTTTGGTTTAAGGGAGGTGCTTGATTCTGGGTCCGCCCCCTCACCCCAGCCCTCTCCCGGAGGGAGAGGGAGCCGTTCGGCGTGGGCGGATAATGCAACGTCAGCCGGCGAGTTCGTAGGGTGCATAACCGTTTGCGGTTATGCACCGCTGGCCTAAACACCGATGCCTGACGATTCTGGAACCGTAGGAGCAACTGTCTTGCCGACTGTGCCGAGATGCGCCTCAACGGATGGGTTGAGCTTGCGAAACCCATGCGGCCGCGGTGATGGGTATCGCTTCGCTCAACACCATCCTACGGGGTGGTTTGCCGGCGGGGGTAGGAGCGGACTCCGCCCGCGATGGGTTTGGCTGGAAGGGTGTGGAGTCAGGGAGCTTCGTGATTACGCTTCATGCCGAACGGTCCCCTCTCCCGCTTGCGGGGGAGGGTTAGGGAGGGGGAGCGGAGTCAGGGTTGGCAGAGGTGTGTGGGCGGAGTCCGCAACCCTCTCCCCAGCCCTCGGCTGCGCGCCCCGCCCTGAAGGGAGAGGGGGCTGTTCGGAGTGGCCGGAGAATTCGGAGTCATCCTGATACGCCTAATTCCACCTCGTCATTCCCGCGAACGCGGGAACCCAGTGGCTGCGGGGTTCGCGAGCAAGCTCGCTCCTACGAAAAGCAAAAGCGCGCCGCTCTTGCTTTTGGATTTCCAGAGAAACCTCCGCGCACTCCGAAACGCCCCTTCAGAAGGCCGAGCGAAACCGGCGCTCAGGAGGTCATGCGACATGGATGTCGCGAGAGC
>NZ_FOLS01000055.1 GCF_900112375.1 Pseudomonas citronellolis
CTCGGATCGTGGTAGCCAGTACGCCAGCGAGGTTTATCGTGCGCTGCTCAGGCGGCATGGCCTGGTGTTGAGCATGAGCCGCAAGGGAAATTGCTGGGACAACGCGGTCATGGAACGCTTCTTCCTGAACCTGAAAATGGAGCGGGTCTGGCAACGTGACTACGCCAATCATGCCGAGGCTATGACCGATATCGCCGACTACATCGTCGGCTTCTACAACAACGTGCGTCTGCACTCCAGCTTGGGCTATCTGCCACCCACCCGCTACGAGCGCAGGCCACCCAGACAACCTATCGAAGTGTCCGAAATTATTTGACCACCACACCTACGCCCCCGGCAAACCCCATTCGCGAGCAAGCTCGCTCCTACAGGCCCCCCGCCAACCTGCAGGAGCACATCGCAAACAGGGAACACAGCAACCCCAAACCACAACTGCTTATCCCCCCACACCAACCACCCCATAACCCCCATGAATCCCCCACCCTCCACGCCGCTGATCACGCCAGAACCCCCGCCCCAGAGCCCCTCCAGCCCCCATCCATCAGCCTTTGGCACGAACGCCAGCCCCCACCATCGGCACTTTCTCCAAGCCGCAAATTCCGGACAGTTCATACAAGCGCCGCAGCCTCACCATGCTTGCAAACAATAAGGAGACACCAGCAAGTGCAAACCCCCTGGACTCGCTCATACCCTGCCGGCGTGCGCTGGAACACCGACCTCTCCGGCCTCAGCGTGCTGGACATGCTCGATGACTCGGTGCGCCGCTGGCCCGACCGCCCGGCCATCGACTTCATGGGCCGCAACATCGACTACCGCGAACTCGCCTCGCTGATCGACCGCGCCGCCAAGGGCCTGCAGGACCTGGGCGTCGGCCCCGGCGTCCACGTCGGCCTGTACCTGCCCAACGTGCCGCAGTACGTCATCAGCTTCTTCGCCATCCTGCGCGCCGGCGGCACCGTGGTGAACTACTCGCCGCTGGACGCCGGCGAGGTGCTCGCGCACAAGATCGAGGACAGCCGCACCGACATCCTCGTCACCCTCGACCTCAACAGCCTCTACCCGCTGATGGCCCGCCTGCTCGACAGCACCCGCCTGCACACCCTGGTGGTCGGCTCGCTGGGCGAGTTCGGCGCGCAGCCGCGGGAGATCCGCGCCCGCCTGCAGCAGGAAGGCCAGCTCGCCCAGGTGCACTACAGCGAGCAGTGCCTGCCCTTCGAACAGCTGCTGGACAACGAAGGCGACTGGCAGCCCCACGCCCTGCCGCCGCTGGATGAGGCCCTGGCCGTGCTGCAGTACACCGGCGGCACCACCGGCCTGCCCAAGGGCGCCATGCTGACTCATGCCAACCTCGGCGCCGCCGCGGCCCAGGTGGCGATGATCAACGTCGACAACGACCAGCGCCTGCACGAGGGCCGCGAGAGCATCCTGGTGGTGCTGCCGCTGTTCCACGTCTACGCCATGGTCGGCTGCCTGCTGTTCCCGGTGGCCGCGGGCGCCGAAATGCGCCTGCACACGCGCTTCGACGCCGGCGCCGTATTGCGCGACATCCACGACAACCGGGTGAGCTGCTTCCCCGGCGTGCCGACCATGTTCACCGCCCTGCTCAGCCACCCGCAGGTGGGCGAGTACGACCTGCGCTGCCTGAAGATCTGCGCCTCCGGCGGCGCCCCGCTGCCGGTGGAGCTGATGCAGCAGTTCAAGGCCCTGACCGGTTGCCAGATCACCGAGGGCTGGGGCATGACCGAGACCTGCACCGGCGGCACCTTCACCCCCGCCGAGCGGCCCCAGGCCGGCTCCTGCGGCGTGCCGCACATCGGCGTGGACATCTGCTTCCTCGACCTGGAGGACGCCGGGCGCAAGGTGTCGCCGGGGCAGAACGGCGAGCTGGCCATCCGCGGGCCGAACATCATGCGCGGCTACTGGAACAACCCCCAGGCCAGCGCCGAGTCCTTCACCCACGACGGCTACTTCCGCACCGGCGACGTCGGCTACATGGACGCGGACGGCTACATCTACATCGTCGACCGCACCAAGGACATGCTCCTGTGCGGCGGTTTCAACGTCTACCCGCGGGTGATCGAGGAAGCCATCTACGCCCACCCGGCGGTGGAGGAAGTCATGGTCCTGGGCATCCCCGACGCCTACCGCGGCCAGTCGCCCAAGGCCTACGTCAAGCTGCGCCCCGGCCATGCGGCCTTCGACCTCGACGCGCTCAAGGACTTCCTCAAGGAGCGCCTGGGCAAGCACGAGATGGTGCAGGCCCTGGAAATCCGCGCCGACCTGCCCAAGACCGCCGTGGGCAAACTGTCCAAGAAGCTGCTCAAGGACGAAATCGCCGCCGCTCAAGCGAGCGCCGGTAACTGAACCCGTAGTACCTCCGTACAAGGAAACCGCCATCATGCCCGCCGCTTTCTACGAGTCCCTCACCGCCCCCTTCCGCCGGCACCCGGTGGAGCGCCGCCCCTCGCCCATGCTCTGGGCGCTGGAGTCGCGCGCCCTGCTGGAATGGGCCTCGATCCCGGCGGCCATGCCCTGGCTGCTGCTCAACGTGCCGCGCGGCGACGGCCACAGCGTGCTGGTACTGCCCGGGCTGATGGCCCACGACTGCACCACCCTGCCCCTGCGGCGCTTCCTCGACAACCGCGGCTACGACACCCACGGCTGGGGCCAGGGCCTCAACCGCGGCCCCAGCCGTGGCGTGGTCGAGCGCCTGCTGGCGCAGCTGCAGGAACTGCACGAGACGTCCGGGCGCAAGGTCAGCCTGATCGGCTGGAGCCTGGGCGGCATCTTCGCCCGCGAACTGGCCCGCGCCATGCCCGCCAGCGTGCGCCAGGTGATCACCCTCGGCAGCCCGCTGTACGGCCCGCCGCAGACCAGCACCAACGCCTGGGAGCTGTACCGCCTGGTGCGCAGCTTCAAGCGCGAGAGCGAGGAACGTGGCGAAGAGGCGCCGCCGGTGCCCACCACCTCCATCTACAGCCGCGCCGACGGCATCGTCGGCTGGGGCGGCAGCGTCGAGCGCCAGGGGCGCCTGACCGACAACATCGAAGTCAACTGCGCCAGCCACATCGGCCTGGGCGTACACCCACTGGTCTGGTACGCCATCGGCGACCGCCTGGCGCAAGCGCAGGACCAGTGGCAGAAGTTCCGGCCGCGCGGTCTGAAGCGCGCGCTCTACCCCTTCCGCGCCCCCCGGCGCTGAGGGGCACACCGGCCCGGCGGCAATGGGCCTTGCGAGTACTTTCCCTGCAACAACAAGAACGAAGGTTGGTGATGCGATGAAACATTTGAGCGGGATGGACGCCATATTCCTCCACATGGAATCGGCCGAGATGCCTACGCACATCGGTTCGCTGCATGTGCTGCAACTCCCCGAGGGCCATGACGGCGACTTCTTCGAGGAGGTCAAGCAGTACCTGACCGGGCGCCTGCACCTGGCCACGGTCTTCACCCGCAAGCTGGCGTTCATGCCCTTCGACCTGTCCGACCCGGTGTGGGTGGAGGACGAGCAGCTGGACCTGGAACACCACATCCGCCACATCACCCTGTCCAAGCCCGGCAGCAACCGCCAGCTGCAGCAGGCCGTGGCGCGCAGCCACGCCAGCCTGCTCGACCGCAGCCGGCCGCTGTGGGAAGTCACCATCATCGACGGCCTGCGCAGCGGCGAAGTGGCGCTGTACGCCAAGGTCCACCACGCCAACGTCGACGGCCAGGCCGGCATCGAGCTGGTCCGCGCGCTGTTCGACGACGTGCCCAGCGGCCGCGTCGTCCCGCCGGCGCCGCCCAAGCTGCGGCGCAACCAGTACCAGCTCGGCGTCGCCGAACTGGCCGGGGCGGCCATCGGCAACGCCGGGCGCCAGTACGTCAAGCTGGCGAAGATGCTGCCGGACATGCTCCGCGCCGGGCGCAGCCTGCTGCCGGTGATCGGCGACGGCAACCTGCGCAACTGGCGCAGCCTCGATCCGCGCAAGCTGCTGGCCCCGCGCACCCCGCTGAACGTGGCCATCACCAACCAGCGCAGCTTCGCCGGGCGCACCGTGCCCCTGGCCGAGATCAAGGACATGGCGCGCCAGCTGGACGTGAGCTTCAACGACGTGGTCATGGCCACTGTCTCCGGCGCCCTGCGCCGCTACCTCAAGGCCAGCGGCGAGCTGCCGGAGAAACCCCTGACCGCCGCCGCGCCGGTGAGCCTGCGCGCCCCCGGCGACGACACCGCCAATAACCAGGTGAGCATGCTGGTGGTCGACCTGGCCACCGACGAGGCCGACCCGCTGCAGCGCCTGCAGCGCATCAACGCCTCCTCGACGCAGCGCAAGGCGGCGATGAACAAGTTCCGCTCGGCCATCCCCATGGACTTCCCGATCTTCGCCGCGCCCTGGCTGCTCTCCGGCATGGCCGCCATGTACGGCCGCTCGCGCCTGGCCAACTGGATGCCGCCGCCGGCCAACCTGGTGATCTCCAACGTCACCGGCATCCCCGCCCAGCTGTACTTCGCCGGGGCCAAGGTGCTGTGCTACTACCCGGTGTCCATCCCCTCCCACGGCATGGCGCTGAACGTCACCGTGACCAGCTACCACGACCGCCTGGACTACGGCCTGATCGCCTGCCGCCGGGCCCTGCCGGACCTCAACGACCTGGGCGACCACCTGCTGGCCGAACACCGCCGCCTGCTCGAACTGGCGCGCAACAAGGTTGCCGCGGCGGTGCAGGGCAAGGGCGGCGACAAGCCGGCCAGCCAGAAGCACAGCGCCGCCGCCAAGGCCGTCGCCAGCAAGCAAGGCGAGGCTGCGGACAAGTCGGCAGCCAAGGCCAGGAACCCCGCCAAGGCGCTGCCCAAGGCCCGGCCGGCGGCCCCGCCGCGACGCAAGGTGAACGGCGCCGCGGCGCAACAGCCCAGCCCCGCGCCGCAGCCGGCAGCGGCCGAAGCCACACAGGTCCAGTGATCCCGGCGCCGGCCCGCCGCGCGGCGGCCCCACAAGGGCCCCGTGGCGGCGGCCGGTAACCCGCGGTAGACCCCACCCCGGAGCCTCGCATGTCCACAGTCATCAGCGCCCCCGCCGCGGCACAGGCCGCCCTGGCGCCCCAGGGCGACGCCGAAGCCGTCTACGGCAAGATCACCCGCCGCCTCATTCCCTTCCTGTTCATCTGCTACCTGCTGAACTTCATCGACCGCGCCAACATCGGCTTCGCCCAGTTGCAGATGAAGAGCTCGCTGGGCTTCAGCGACGCCGTCTACGGCCTCGGCGCGGCCATGTTCTTCGTCGGCTACGTGCTCTTCGAAGTGCCCAGCAACATGCTTCTGCAGCGCATCGGCGCGCGCCTGACCATCATGCGCATCATGCTGCTCTGGGGCCTGGCCTCCAGCGCCACCCTGCTGGTCACCACGCCCACCCAGTTCTACGTGGTGCGCTTCCTGCTCGGGGTGTTCGAGGCCGGCTTCTTCCCCGGCATCGTCCTCTACCTCACCTTCTGGTACCCGCCGCAGCGCCGCGCCCGGGTGCTGGCGTTCTTCTGCATGGCCCAGGTGGCCGCGGCCTTCATCACCAGCCCGGTGTCGGGCTGGATCCTGAAGAACCTGCACGGCGCCCATGGCTGGGAAGGCTGGCAGTGGATGTTCTTCATCGAGGGCATGCCCACGGTGCTGCTCGGCCTGCTGGTGCTGTGGCTGCTGCCCAATGGCCCGCAGGACGCCAAGTGGCTGACCCCGGACGAGCGCGAACTGGTGCGCCAGGGCGTGCAGGGCACCACCGGCGCCGACGTCGACGGCGGCGGCCATGGCAAGGGCGTACTCGCCGCGGCGCTGCGCGACCCACGGGTCTACCTGCTGGCCTTCGGCGCCTTCGTCTCCGGCTGCGCCGGCTACTTCCTGGCCTTCTGGACGCCGACCATCATCCGCGAGCTGGGCGTGGCCGACCTGCAGCTGGTCGGCCTCTACGCGGTCATTCCCAACGTCTTCGCGCTGTTCGCCATGTTCTGGTACGGCCGCCGCTCCGACCGCCGCGACGAACAGCGCCTGCACTGGGCCTGGGCCTTCGTCGCCGCCGCCGCCGGCTTCCTGCTGCTGGCCTGGGCCATCGGCAACGGCAGCCTGGCCTGGACGCTGGTCGCCATCACCACCGGCGGCTCGGCCCTGGTGGCGGCCACCCCGGTGTTCTGGGCCATGGTCACCCGCTACCTGGCGCGCGAACGCGCCGCCGTCGGCATCGCCCTGGTCAACACCCTGGCCAGCGTCGCCGGCATCAGCCCGGCCGTGGTCGGCGCCATCAAGACCCGCACCGGCAGCCTGGACGACGCCATCTACCTGCTCTGCGCGCTGTTCGTGATCGCCGCCGTGGCCATGGCCCTGGGCATGCGCAAGGCCCTGGCGGCGCCGCAGCAGCCGGCCTGAACCGGTCCCGAGGAATAGACATGTCATCGCCAATCCACGCACCCGCCTGCTTCGCCCAGAGCTACGCCCAGGCCCGCGGGCTGTTCCTCGCCGCCACCCGCGCCGCCGGGCTCGACGTGCACAGCCACGCCCACCCCCTGCCGGGGCGCGACGGCGAGCCGCTGGCCACCGACGTGGCGCGCTTCGGCGCCGCCGACGCCGAGGCGCTGCTCATCGTCAGCAGCGCCTGCCATGGGGTCGAGGGCTTCTGCGGCTCCGGCGTGCAGAACGCCCTGCTCGCCGATGCCGAATTCCACCGCCGGGCCGCGGCCGCGGGCGTCGCCGTGCTGTACGTCCACGGCCTCAACCCCTGGGGCTTCTCCTGGTGGCACCGCTGGACCCACGAGAACGTCGACCTGAACCGCAACTTCCAGGACTTCGACGCCACCCCGGCGCTGCCCGCCAACCCCGGCTACGACGCCCTGGCCCAGGCCCTGGTGCCGGACACCTGGCCAGCGCCCGAAGCCGACGCGGTGCTCTATGCCTACCTCGCCGAGCATGGCCCGCGGGCCATCCAACGGGCCATCAGCGGCGGCCAGTACAGCCACCCCGAAGGCCTGTTCTACGGCGGCGCCGCGCCGACCTGGAGCAACCTCACCCTGCGCGCAATACTGCGTGAACACGCCAGCCGCTGCGCACGCCTGGGCTGGATCGACCTGCACACCGCGCTCGGCCCCTGCGGCCATGGCGAGCGCATCGCCCACGCCCGCCCCGGCGACTCCGCGGGCCTGGCCCGGGCCCGCGCCTGGTGGGGCGAGCAGGTGACCTCGCTGTACGGGGACGACTGCGTCTCCGCCGAGCTGGCCGGCAACATGTGGCACCTGGCCTACCAGGCCTGCCCGCAGGCCGAATACACCGGCATCGGCCTGGAATACGGTACCGTGCCCTCGGAAGAGGTGCTGATGGCGCTGCGCGGCGACCAGTGGCTGAGCCGCCACCCCGAGGCCGACGCCGGCACCCGCGAAGCCATCAAGCGCCGCCTGCGCGACGCCTTCTACGTCGACACCGACCACTGGAAGGAACGCATCGTCGAACAGGCGCTGGATGCCGCCCACCAGGCGCTCGACGGCCTGGCCGCCCGCACAGGAGCCCCCGCATGAACGATTCGCTGCACCTGCTCGACGCCACCGCCCAAGCCCAACTGGTCTACCGCGGCGAAGTCACCCCGCTGGAGCTGGTGGACGCCGCCATCGCCCGCATCGAAGCGCACGACCCGGCGCTCAACTCGGTGATCTGGCGCCAGTTCGAACTGGCCCGCGAGCGCGCCCGCGGCCCGCTGCCCGGCGGCCCCTTCCGCGGCGTGCCCTTCCTGCTCAAGGACCTGGCCGGCGGCGCCGAGAGCGGCCAGCCGCTGTCCTACGGCAGCCGCCTGGGCCTGGGCAACCGCGCCGACCACGACACCGAGCTGGTGCGCCGCTACCGCGCCGCCGGGCTGATCACCGTCGGGCGCAGCAACACCCCGGAATTCGGCATCACCCCCAGCACCGAGCCGGCGGCCTTCGGCCCCTGCCTCAACCCCTGGAACCTCGGCCTCTCCGCCGGCGGCTCCAGCGGCGGGGCCGCCGCCGCGGTGGCCGCGCGCCTGGTGCCCATGGCCCACGCCAGCGACATCGGCGGCTCCATCCGCATTCCCGCCTCGGCCTGCGGGGTGTTCGGCTTAAAGCCCAGTCGCGGGCGCAACCCGGTCGGCCCCAAGATCGGCGAAGGCACCGGCGGCCTGCCCGCCGAGCACTGCTGCTCGATCTCGGTACGCGACAGCGCCGCCCTGCTCGACGCGACCTCGGCGCCGGACTACGGCGCGCCCTACGTGGCCCCGTTCAAGGCCCGCCCCTACCTGCAGGAAGTCGACGCCCCGCACCGCCGCCTGCGCATCGGCCTGCTGCGCACGCCGCTCACCGGCGTCGCGGTGCACCCCGACTGCCTCGCCGCGCTGGAATCGGCCGCCCTGCTCTGCCGCGGCCTGGGCCACGAGGTCAACGACGAGGCGCCGACGGTGAGCGACATGCCCGCCGTCGGCCAGGCCTTCGCCCGGCTCTTCGTGGTGTCCACGGCGCTGCACCTGCGCAGCCTGGAACAACAGGTGGGCCGCCAGGCCGGCGAGCACGACATCGAGCCGCTGACGCGCGCGGTGGTCGGCCTGGCCGGCCAGGTCAGCGCCACCGACTACGTGCTGGCCCAGCGCACCCTGCAACGCATGACGCGGGAGATCGCCGCCTTCCACGAGCACTACGACCTGATCCTCAGCCCGACCATGGCCTGCCCGCCGAGCGCCATCGGCGAACTGGCCTTCCGCGAAGGCGAAACCCTGGAAGCCTTCTTCGCCCGTTCAGGCCCCTTCGCCGCCTTCACCTCCGTGTACAACGCCACCGGCCAGCCGGCCATGAGCGTGCCGCTGCACTGGACCGCCGGCGGCACGCCCATCGGCGTGCAGTTCGCCGCACGCCTGGGCGACGAGGGCACCCTCTTCCGTCTCGCCGCCGAACTAGAACGCGCCCGCCCCTGGGCCTCGCGCCTGCCGCCACTGCGCGGCTGAGCCGAGCGCACATCCGCATCAGCGCCCCGGCAGCCCCGGGGCCAGGAGTTCCGCAGATGAATTCGCACCCCAACCTCCACGCCATCGCCAGCCGCCCTGCCCCACGCGCCCTCAGCGGCGCGCTGCCGCTGCTGCCGGCCCGCCACGTCGCGCGGCCGCGCCTGCTGCAGCGCCTGCTCGGCGGGCGCCAGCGGGTGAACCTGCTGCACGCCCCCGCCGGCTTCGGCAAGAGCGTGCTGCTCAACGAATGCGCGCGCCAGGCCGGCCCGCGCGGCCGCGTCGCCTGGCTGGACCTGCGCGGCCGGCCGCTGCAGGAGGGCGACTTCCTCAGCCGCCTGGCCATAGTGCTGGACCTGGACCCCAGCGCGCGGAACTGGCAGGAAGACCTGCAGCGCCTGCTGGAGGGCAGCGCGCAGCCACTGTGGATCGTGCTCGACGACTACCCGCGGCAGAGCGATGCGCGGCTGGACGCCTGCGTGGCCCGCCTGCTGGAGACCAGCGCCATCGACATCCGCTGGTGGATCGGCTCGCGCCGCCGCCCGGACTGGAACCTGCCGCGCCTGCTGCTGCAGGGCGAACTGCTGGAACTCGATGCCAGCGACCTGGCCCTGGACCATGACGAACTGGAGCACCTGCTGCGCAAGCAGCAGGCCGAAGCGAGCGACGGCGACAGCGTCGACCTGCTGTGCCACAGCGCCGGCTGGCCGGCGCTGCTCGGCCTGCTCGCCCTGCAGGGCCGCATGCGCTGGCCCGAGGCCGGCGGCGGCCTGCTGCACGACTACCTGCGCCGCGAAGTGCTCGCCCCGCTGCCGGCGCAGCTGCGCGGCGCCTTGCGCGTACTCAGCCACCTGCCCCGCTTCAAGGCCGGCCTGTGCCGGCATTTGGGCTCGGTCGGCGAGGCGGCCTTCGCCCAGCTCAGCCAGTTGCAACTGCTCCGGCGCCTGGACGAGAACGCGGGCTGGTTCGCCGTCTGGCCGCCGCTCGCCGAGCTGCTGCGCCAGGAACAGGACGACGCGCCGCCCACCGACGCCCTGCTCGAAGCCAGCCAGTGGTTCGCCGAGCACGGCGACCTGCGCCAGGCCACCCAGCTGGCCCTGGCCGCCGGCTCCATCGAGCGCGCCGTGGCGCTGCTGCAGGACGCCAACAGCGACCAGATGATGGTCGAACACAGCGCCGTGCAGCTGCTGCGCTGGCGCGACGAACTGCCCGCCGGCCTGCTGCAGTCCAGCCCCAAGCTGATCCTCCTGGAGACCTGGGCGCTGATCATCTGCGCCCGCCTGGACGAGGCCATGGACTGCCTGCAGGCGCTGGAGCGCTTCCTGCCGCGGCCGGACGCCCACCGCCAGCGGCTCAGCCTGGCGCACTACCAGGCCATCCTCGGCGTGCTGCAACGCCAGTTCGCCCTGCCCGATGCACGGCGCAACTGCAGCGACGCCCTGCAGCACCTGGAGGAGCACTACTGGGGCCAGCACATCCTCTGCCACCAGGCCCTGGCCCAGCAGGCCATGGTCGAGGGCGACCTGATCATCGCGCGGCAGCACTGCCAGGCCGGCCTGCGCCTGTCGCGGCGGCACGCCAGCCTGTGCTTCGAGGCCCTGCTCAGCGTCGAACACATCCACCTGCTGGCCCTTTCCGGCGAGCACCACCACGCCCTGGACTACGCCGAGCAGATGCTCGCCGAGCTGCGCAAGGGCACCCACGGCGGCCCCATGAGCGCCCGCCTGCACGTGCTGCGCGGCGAACTGCTGACCCTGCGCGGCGAGGACGTCGCCGCCGAAGCCGCGCTCCAGCAGGGCCTGCGCGAGGCCGAGGAATGCCAGGACGCCTACCTGCTCTACGCCTACCACGCGCTGATCAGCCTGGCTTGCGAGCGCGGCGAGGTGGAACGCGCCCACCAACTGCTGCTGGCCGCCGAGCGGCGCATGCAGCGCCTGTGCATCCCCGAGATCCGCTACCGCGAAGTGCTACGCCTGGCCCGCGCCCGCCTGTGGCTGGCCAGCGGCGAACCGGCCAAGGCCCGCGACGAACTGCTCGACGTGCTCGCCGAACTGCGCCTCAACCCCCTGCTGGCGCCCACCGGCTTCTATGACCTGCAGTACCGCGCACGCCTGCTGCTGGCCCAGGCCCAGGGCGAGCTGGGCGAAGCCACCCGCGCCAGCCAGGAACTGCTGGCCCTGCAGCGCGACTGCCAGCGCCTGGGCCTGCGCAGCCTGGCCTGCGAAAGCCAGCTGCGCCTGGCCGAGGCCCTGCACGGCCTGGACCCGGCCGCCGCCGAGGAACACCTGCGCGAAGCCCTGCAGGACTGCCGCCGGCTGTCCCTGCTGCGCCCCCTGGCCCGGCTGCAGCGCAAGGACGCCAGCTGGTCGCGGCAACTGCTGGCGCAACTGCCCACGGCCCCCCAGGCCCAGCCCACAGCGACCACCGCCCCGGCGCCGACGGAAATGCTCAGCCAGCGCGAACTGGAAGTGCTGGAACTGATCGCCCAGGGCTGCTCCAACCAGGAAATCGCCGAGCAGCTGGAAATCTCGCTGCACACGGTGAAAACCCATGCCCGGCGCATCAACATCAAGCTGGAGGTGGAAAGACGCACCCAGGCGGTGGCGCGGGCCAAGGCGAGTGGGTTGTTGGCTTGATGGGGGGTCTTGGTGGGTGTTTTTCCTGGGGGATCGGTGTACTGGGGCTAGTCCGCACCCTCTCCCCAGCCCTCTCCCTGAAGGGAGAGGGGGCTAGTCCGTGCCGAGAGAAGGAATGGTTTCAGCCAGTAATCTCTGTGCCAGCCGGCTAACGCCGAAACACCAACGCACACCGAACGGTCCCCTCTCCCTTCAGGGAGAGGGTTAGGGAGAGGGCGCTCTTAAACCCAACACCACAGCCACCAACAAACTCCATCGCGGACAAAGTCCGCTCCGTTGTTTCTGGGTTCCCGCGAACGCGGGAACCCAATAAACCGTTACCCCCACGGCACAGCCAGGCACAGCCTCTCGTAGGAGCGAGCTTGCTCGCGAACAACCCCCGCAGCGAGGCCCATTCGCGAGCAAGCTCGCTCCTACGAAGAGCCCCGCCCCCTCTGCACCGCTTTTTCCCACCCCACCTGAACCTACCCCCCAACCCCACCCCAGCGCACACTGACAACCGGATCAGCGAGGCCAACCGCCCCGCTGCCGATCTGCAGCCTCCGCCGCCCCAACCCCGGTCGCACCCGGATGGGTGCGGCGGCTTTTTTCCCGCAACTGTACTGGTAGCGCCCCATCGCCCGGCGCTAGAGTGCCTGTTGCACAACGGGAAAGAGAACGCCATGGGCCAGCCACTGACCTTCGACGCCACCGACGGCTACCCGCTCCGCGGCCGCCTCTGGCGCCATGCCGAAGCGGCGGCGCAGCCACGGCCGCTGGTGATCGTCAACCCGGCCACCTCGGTGCGCAGCGACTACTACGCACGCTTCGCCGACTACCTGCACGACCAGGGCTTCGACGTGCTCTGCTATGACTACCGCGGCATCGGCGGCTCGCGCCCGGCCTCGCTGCGCGGCTTCTCCGCCAGTTGGCTGGACTGGGGCCGCCTGGACTTCGAAGGCGCCCTGCAATGGGCCGTCGCCAACGCCCCGCAGCAGCCCATCCAAGTGGTGGCGCACAGCGTCGGCGGCTTCCTCGTCGGCCTGGCCCCCTCCAACCACCTCATCCAGCGCGTGTTCAGCATGGGCGCGCAGTTCGCCCACTGGCGCGACTACGCCCCCCAGCGGCGCCTGCGCATGCTGCTCAAGTGGCACCTGGCGATGCCGGTGCTCAGCGGCCTGTTCGGCTACTTCCCGGCCAAGCGCCTGGGCTGGATGGAAGACACGCCCCACGGCGTGGTGCGCGACTGGACGCACCGCGCCCCACGCTTCGAGGACGCCTACCGGCGCGGCCCGCGGGCCATGCCGGCGGAGGAACGCAGGCGCCTGGCCGAAGGCTTCGCCGGGCTGCGCGGCGACACCCTGGCCCTGAGCGTCACCGACGACGAATTCGGCACCGGTCCGGCCATCCAGCGCCTGCTCGACTACTACCGCAACAGCCGCTGCCTGCACCTGCGCCTGCCGCCCCGGGCCATGGGCTTCGCCGGCATCGGCCACTTCGCCTTCTTCCACAGCCGCTTCCAGGACAGCCTCTGGCCCATCGCCCTGCGCTGGCTGCGCGACGGCGAGCTGGACGACAGCCTCGCCGCCTACCTGGTGCACCCGGCCCGGCGCCATCCGACGCCCGCCTGACAGCTAAATTCCCCAGGCAAATCAAGGCACTGCCCGACCGAAGGCAGTGATATCCCCTGGCCATTACACAAGACTGTCACATGGCTTTCATATGCTCTGCGCGTCCGAAACCCGCTCGCCAGAGCATCACAGCAGTCCGTGGTAGCCCGTGATGAAGACACTCCAAGCCCTCCTCGGCCGATTCGCCCGCTGGGAGCCCCTGCGGCGCCTGCGCATCGGCCAGCGTACCCTGCTCTGCTTCCTCTTCAGCGCGGTGCTGCTGGGAGGCGTCGGCGCCTATTGCCTGTACCAGATGGCGGCCATCCGCGCCCAGGGCGAGGCCATCGACAGCGACCAGCTGCCGAGCATCGCCCTGGCCGACAGCATCGCCCTCAACCTCGCCCAGTTGCGCGTGCGCTCCATGCAGCAGGTGGCCAACCCCGATCCCATGGTGCGCAGCGGCAACAAGGTGATCATCGAGCAGCTGGCCCTGGACATCGAACAGGAATTCCGCGACTACCAGGCGCTGATCAGCGACGACACCGAGCGCGGCGCCATCGAGGCGCTGCACCAGGCCTTCGGCCAGTTCATCCAGACCATCCGCGACGAACAGCAACTGCTGGAGCAGCAGAAGCTGGACGAGGCGCGCACCCTGCTGATCGCCAACATCGACCAGCAGGGCGAGGCCATCGACACCCAGGTGCAACTGCTGCGCGAGCTCAACCGCCAGGCTGCGGACAGCGCCACCAGCGCGGCCGCCAGCGCCTACGCCCAGGCCCTGCGCATCGTCTGGGCGGCCCTGGGCGGCGCCCTGCTGGTCACCCTGCTGCTGGCCTGGCGCCTGACGCGCAGCCTGGTGCGGCCGCTGGCCGAGGCGCTGCAGGTGGCCGAGCGCATCGCCGGCGGCGACCTCAGCCAGGGCGTGCACAGCCGCGGCCGCGACGAGGCGGCACAGCTGCTGGAGCGCCTGGGGCGCATGCGCGACAACCTGCAGGGCACCATCCGCCAGATCGGCGAGGCGGCCGAACAGCTGGCCACCTCCAGCGAGCAGATGAGCATGGTGATGGACGAAGGCAGCCGCGGCCTGCACCAGCAGCACGGCGAGATCGACAACGTCAGCCGCGCCATGAGCCAGATGAGCGCGGCGGTGGGCGACGTCGCCGAGCACGCGCAGAGCACCGCCGCGGTGGCCCGGCGCTCCAACGACGAGGCCCTGGACGGCCAGCAGCAGCTGGCCACCACCCTGGGTTCGCTGCGCGAGCTGGGCGAAGGCGTGCGCCACGCGGCGCAGCAGGCCCAGGGCCTGGCCGAGCAGACGCTGAACATCAGCAAGGTGCTGGACGTGATCCGCAGCGTCGCCGAGCAGACCAACCTGCTGGCGCTCAACGCCGCCATCGAGGCAGCCCGCGCCGGCGAGGCCGGGCGCGGCTTCTCGGTGGTGGCCGACGAGGTGCGCGCGCTGGCCAAGCGCACCGGCGACTCCACCCGCGAGATCGAACAACTGATCGGCGCCATCCAGCAAGGCACCGGACGCACTGTCGAGGCCTTGCAGCAAAGCGCCGAGCAGGCCGAGCACACCCAGGGCCAGGCCAGCGCCGCCGACCGCGCCCTGGCGCAGATCATCGAGGCCGCGCGCAGCATCGACGAACGCAACCGGCGCATCGCCGAATCGGTGGAACACCAGGCCGCCATGGCCCGCGACATCGAGACCAACCTGGGCAACATCCGCGACCTGTCCAACCAGAGCGCCGCCGGCTCGCAGCAGACCAGCAGCGCCAGCCACGAACTGTCGCGCCTGGCCGTGGACCTCAGCGGCCTGGTGCAGCGCTTCCGCCTGTAGAAACGACCTGCTCTTCGTAGGAGCGAGCTTGCTCGCGAATGGGGTTTACCGGTGGCTACGGTGTTGGGTGCAAGAGCGCCCTCTCCCCAGCCCTCTCCCTGAAGGGAGAGGGGGCTTGTCCGTGCCGAGAGAAGGAATGGTTTCAGCCGGTAATCACAGTGCTAGCCGGCTAACGCCGAACTATCAGCATCTGCCCAACGGTCCCCTCTCCCTTCAGGGAGAGGGTTAGGGAGAGGGAGCGGAGTCAGCCGAACACGCCGAAGTCACCGGTACCGTCCGTTCGCGAGCAAGCTCGCTCCTACGAGAAGCCATGCTCGCCTGCAACGTAACCCGTAGGATGGGTTGAGCGAAGCGATACCCATCACCGCAACCGCATGGGTTTCGCAAACTCAACCCATCCTACGAAAAGCGCCTCGGCGCGGTCGGCAAGACTCTTGCGCATGGGGGTATGCCCATCTGTAGGAGCGCGCCCTGCGCGCGAATCGCGGGCAGGGCCCGCTCCTACACAGGAAGGCCACGTGCCATGACGCCGGATTTGCCCCGGGTCAACCCCTTTCGAGCCGCAGCTGGCCTAGACTTATCCTATCAACACAATGGATAAGGCCCACCCATGGATTCCTTCGGCGTCACCCTCGCAGTCATCATCTTCGGCATGTTCATGCTCGGCATCGGCTTCACCATCCGCGAGCGGGGCGCGGGCGTGCTGCTGATGTGGGTCGGCGTGCTGAGCATGCTGTCGATCATCACCTACCGCATCTACCTCGCCACCTCGGCGGTCTGAGCGCCGCGCCAGCCGTGCATCGCCCGGGCGTAACCGGCCGGGGCGAAGCGCAGGGTCACCCCCAGCATCAGCAGCACCGACAGTGCCAGCAGCGTCCAGGAGGCCTGGAAGCTGCCGGTGGCGTCGCGCAGCCAGCCGGTGACGTAGGGAATGATGCCGGTGATGATGAAGCCGATGCCCTGCACGAAAGCCGCCAGGCTGCCCGCCGGGCCGGGTTCGGCCAGGTGGTCGAGGGTCAGCGTCAGGCTCAGCGCGAAGCAGGCGCCCAGGCCGTAGCCGATCAGCGCCACCCAGGCCGTCGGCAGCCCCAGGGGCGACAGCAACAGGCCGGCGAAGCCGCCGAGCTGGATCAGCAGGCACAGGCACAGCCAGGGCCGGCGGTCCGCCGAGCCGCGGCTCAGGGCCGGCATGCTCAGCGCGCCGAGCACCTGGAAGATGGTCATCAGGCCGATCAGTTGGCCGCTGCCCTGGGCGCTCCAGCCCAGTTGCCGGTAGAACATCGGCAGCCAGGCCACCATGCTGGTGTAGCCGCCGTTGATCAGCCCGAAGTACAGCGCCAGCAGCCACGCCCGGCGGCTGCCGAAGAAGTGTTCGCCACGCCGCGCCACGCTGGGCACCGCCGCCTCGCGCGGGCGCACCAGGGCCCACAGCAGCAGCCCCAATACGGCCAGCGCCACCCAGGCGCCCAGGCCCAGCTGCCAGTGCCCGGAGCCCCCGGCCAGCACCGGCGCCAGCACCGCGGCGGTGCCGCCGCCGGCCATCAGCGAGGCCGAGTACAGGCCCATGGCCGCCGGCACCCGCTGCGGGAACCAGCGCTTGACCACCCCCGGCACCAGGGCCTGGATGATGGCCACGCCGGTGCCGGCCAGCACCGCGCTGGCGATCAGCGCCAGGCCGCTGTCCAGCAGCAGGCGCCAGGCGCAGGCCACGGCGATGGCCAGCAGCCCGGCGAGCATGCCGCGACTCTCGCCCAGGCGCGGGCCCACCCAGGGCAGCGCCAGGGCGAACAGGCCCATGCACAGCACCGGCAGCACCGTCAGCAGCGACGCGCCCTGGAAGCCCAGGCCGGTGGCCTGGCGGATTTCCGCGAGCAAGGGGCCGATGGAGGTGAGGATCGGCCGCAGGTTGATGCCCAGCGCGACTATGACCAGCAGGCCGATCCAACCGACCCGCGCCTTGTCGCCGCTCACGCCTGGTGCTCCCGCCAGAAGCCGTAGAGCCCCTCCTCGTCTTCCGGACGCCGCGGCTGCAGCGGCAGCGACTGCCACTCCACCGGCTGCGCCATCTGCGCGTACACCGCCGCGGTGGACAGCCCGTAGGGCTCGCCGTCGGCGTTGGAATAGGCGTAGTAGGCGGCGCTGACGCCGCTCAGGTGCATGGCCGCCAGGCACATCGGGCACGGGTGGCCGCTGGCGTAGATCACGCAGCCGTCCAGGCGCGGGCTGCCCAGGGCGCGGCCGGCCTCGCGCATGGCCAGCAGCTCGGCGTGGGCGGTGGGGTCGTGGTCCAGGTGGATGCCGTTGGCGGCGCGGGCGAGCACCTCGCCGTCGCGCACCAGCACGGCGCCGAACGGACGGCCGCCGGCCTCGACGTTGGCCCGCGCCAGGGCCAGGGCTTCGCGCATGAATGCCAGGTGTTGCATGGGGAATCCTCTTCAGCGGGGCCCGTGCGGCGCCCCTTTCGTCGAAAGGGATTATCCCGGCATGACCTTCCATGGTGAAATTAAATGGAAAAATGACTTCCAGTGGATTTCCAAATGCTAGATCCGACCCTGCTGCGCAGCTTCGTCATGGTGGTGGACGCCGGCAACTTCACCCGCGCCGGCGAGTGGCTGCACCTCACCCAGTCCACCGTCAGCCAGCAGATCCTGCGCCTGGAGGAACAGCTCGGCTGCCGCCTGCTGGAACGCGGCCGCCGCCAGGTGCTGCCCACCGAGGCCGGCGAGCGCCTGCTGGGCTACGCCCGGCGCATCCTCCAGCTCGGCGAGGAGGCCCGCGCCGCCCTCGGCGAGGAACACAGCGAGGGCGTGCTGCGCCTGGGCATGCCCGAGGACTTCGCCGGCGAGCGCATGATGCCGCTGCTGGCGGCCTTCGCCACGCAGCGCCCGCGCCTGCGCCTGGAGGTCTCCAGCGGCCTCAGCCACGAGTTGCTGCGCCAGTACCGCAACGGCGAGCTGGACCTGGCCCTGGTCAAGCAATGGGGCGCCGACAGCGACTGCCTGGCGCGCTGGCCCGAGCCGCTGTGCTGGCTGGACAGCGCCGCCAACCCGGCGGCCGCCCGCGAGCCGCTGCCGCTGGTGGCCTTCCCGCTCGGCGCGCTGTACCGCCAGGAGATGATCCACGCCCTGGAGGCCCAGGGCCGGCGCTGGCGCATCGCCTACGGCAGCGCCGCCCTGGCCAGCCTGTCGGCGGCGGTGGCGGCGGGCCTGGGCGTCAGCCTGTTGCCGCAGCGCTGCCGGTCGCCGGCGCACCGCGTGCTCGGCGCCGCCGAGGGTTTCCCGGAAATCACCGGCCTGGAACTGGCGCTCTACGCCCGCGCCGACCTGCCCAGCGCCGGCCGCAGCCTATGCGAGCAACTGCGCGAGCTGTGCGCGCAGCTCAGCCTCACACCGGCTGGGTGAGCCGGCCCAGGAACTGCTCGGCCGGGCACGGCTGGCCGAGCAGGTAGCCCTGCAGCGAGTCGCAGCCCAGGCGGGTGAGGAAGTCCTGCTGGCGCGGCGTCTCCACGCCCTCGGCGACGATGCGCAGGTCCAGCGCCTGGCCCAGCGCGACTATGGCCGAGACGATCGCCGCGTCGTCGCTGTCCTGCTCCAGGTCGCGGACGAAGCCGCGGTCGATCTTCAGCTCGTTGGCCGGCAGGCGCTTGAGGTAGAGCAGGCTGGAATAGCCGGTGCCGAAGTCGTCGATGGACAGGTCCACGCCCATGTCGGCCAGCTGGCGGAGGATCGCCAGGCTGTTGTCGGCATCGCGCATGGCGGTGGTCTCGGTGATCTCCAGGGTCAGGCAGTTGGCCGGCAGCGAATGCCGGCGCAGGGTCGCGGCGACGTTCTCCACCAGCGCGGCATGGCAGAACTGCAGCGCCGAGAGGTTCACCGCCACGCGCCAGTCGGTGTAGCCCTGCGCGTACCACTGGCGCATCTGCCGGCAGGCCTCGTCCAGCACCCACTCGCCGATGGGGATGATCAGCCCGGTGCGCTCGGCCAGGGCGATGAAGGCGTCGGGCATCAGCAGGCCGCGCTGCGGGTGCTGCCAGCGCAGCAGCGCCTCGGCGCCGACCAGGCGCTGGCTGGCGGCGTCGAACTTGGGCTGGTAGTGCAGCACGAACTGGCGCAGCTCCAGGGCCGCGCGCAGGTCCTGGAGCATCTGCAGGTGGTTGCGCGCGTTGGTGTTCATCGACTGCTCGAAGAAGCTGTAGGCGTTCTTGCCGCTGCCCTTGGCGTGGTACATGGCGGCGTCGGCGTTCATCAGCAGTTCCTGCTGGGTGGCGCCATTGCCCGGGTAGAGGGCGATGCCGATGCTGCCGGAGATGCGCAGCTCCTGATCGTTGACGTGGAACGCCTCTGCCAGCAGGCCGATCTGCTGCCCAGCCAGGCTCGCGGCGTCCTCCGGCGCCTTCAGCTCGACCAGCAGGACGAACTCGTCGCCGCCGATGCGCGCCAGGGTGTCCTCGCCGCGCAGGCTCTCGCGCAGGCGCCGGGCCACGGCCTGCAGCAGCTGGTCGCCGATGTGGTGGCCGAAGGCGTCGTTGACCGGCTTGAAGCCGTCCAGGTCGAGGAACATCAGCGCGAAACAGCCGCCATGGCGCTGCACCTTGGCGATCAGCTGGCCGATGCGGTCCTCCAGCAGCAGGCGGTTGGGCAGGCGCGTCAGGTTGTCGTGCAGGGCCAGTTGGGTGAGTTCCTGATTGGCCTGCGCCAGGGAGTCGGTGAGCTGCGCGGTTCGCGCCTCCAGGCGGGCGTCGAGCACCGAGGTGAGCAGCGCGATGGCGAGGATGGCCAAGGTCACGAGGATCACCAGCAGCGCCAGCCAGCCGTTGTCCAGCCCGGCCGGCGCGGCGCCGCAGAAGCTGCCCAGGGGGAAGCGCGCGGCGGCCATGCCGGTGTAGTGCATGCCGACGATGGCCAGGCCCATCAGCAGCGCCGCGCCGCCACGCACCAGGCGCACGTAGGGGGTGTTGCGGCGCAGGCGGAAGGTGATCCACAACGCCGCGCCCGAGGCGACGCCGGCGACCACCAGGGACAGGCCGAACAGCAGCGGGTCGTAGTCGATGCCCGGCTGCATGAGCATGGCGTACATGCCCAGGTAGTGCATGCCGGCGATGCCGCAGCCCATCACCAGGGCGCCGGCCAGCAACTGCCAGGTGGGCAGCTGCCGCTGGCCGACCAGGGCCAGGGCGAAGCCGGAGCTGAGCACCGCCAGGGCCAGCGACAGCAGCGTCAGGCTCAGGTCGTAGCCCAGCGGGATGGGCAGGCTGAAGGCGAGCATGCCGATGAAGTGCATCGACCACACGCCGATGCCCATGGCCACGGCACCGCCGCCGATCCACAGCCAGGCACTGGCGCCCCGGGCCCTGGCGATGCGCCCGGCGAGATCGAGGGCGGTGTAGGAGGCCAGAACGGCGACGAAGAGGGAAATCAGCACCAGCGCGAGGTCGTAGCGGCCTGTCAGCATGTCGAATCTCTGGAGCGCGGCCCGTGGCGCGCGCAAAAGCGCAGATTCTAGCCAAGCGCCGGCACCTTCAACCAGATGCATTTCGGTTGCGGGGCGCCGCCGGGTTTGCCGCTCGTCGGCCACAGCACCTAAGCTGAGCGGGTTCACTCCACGAGGAGCCCCCTTGGCGAACATCCTGCAATCCCTGGCCCTGCCCTGGCGCCGCCTGGCCAACCCCTACACGCGCTACCGCTACGCCGCCTGGATCCACTGCGTGCGCGTCGGCCTGGCGCTGCTGGCCTCCATCCTGCTGACCACCGGCATCGACATCCCCCACGGTCTCTGGGCCTCGGTCACGGTGCTGGTGGTGATGGGCGGGCTGGTGCACCAGGGCACCATCCGCGGCAAGTCCCGCGACCGTATCCTGGGCACCCTGCTGGGCGCCGCCGTGGGCCTGGCGATCATCCTGGTGCACAACCTCAGCGGCTCCAACGTGCTGGTCTACCTGCTGATGTCGCTGGCCGGCGCCGTGGCCGCCTTCTACGCCATCCGCCGCCCCGGCTACGTGGCGCTGCTGGCGGGCATCACCATGTGCACGGTGGCCGGGCATGGCGACAACAGCATGACCGAGGGCCTCTGGCGCATGCTCAACGTGCTGATCGGCGTGGCCCTGGCGCTGGTCTTCGCGCAGATCTACCCGCTGCGCGCGGTCTACGTCTGGCGCTACCTGCTGTCGGACAACCTGCGCGCCTGCGCCCGCCTGTTCGGCCAGCTCAGCAGCAGCGCCGACCTGCGCGCCGAGCACTTCGCCAGCCAACTGGAGGAACTGGACCAGCGCCTGGTGGCCTCCCGCGCGCACCTGGCGCCGGTGGCGCGGGAAACCGGCATGCCGCTGCGCGAGCTGGAACTGATCCAGCGCGCCCACCGGGCCATCATGGGCACCCTGGAATCGCTGCTCGCCTCGCGCCAGTTCGCCGCCCAGGCCGGCGAGATCGCCCCGCCGCCCGCCGACCTGGAACCCATGCGCCAGGCCATCGGCCGCCTGTTGCTGCAATCGGCCCACGCCCTGAAGTTCAGCCGCACCTCGCGCCTGGTGCAGGAATGCCAGGGCAGCGGCCACCTGCCGCCGCGCCCGCAGAGCCTGGCCGGCTCCTTCGAGGTGCAGGGCTTCTACTGGCTGACCCTGCGCCTGTACGAGCAGGTGGAACAGCTCTCCGCACAGCTGGCCGGCAGCGCCGCGCACTGGAACATCCAGAGCCGCGACCGGGTGCCGGCGCGGTGAGCCTTCGGGCGCCCAATGCAAGGTGTCGGGAAACTACAGCTCCAATTGCGCCGGCGCTATGCCGAGCGCACTGGCGATGCGCGCCCGGGTGGCTTTCCTCGGCCGCGTCGACGCCTCCTGCTGCGCATAGGCGGACTGCGTCACGCCCAGGCGTTCGGCCACCTCCAGCTGCGTCAGCCCCAGGTGCTCGCGCCAGGCCCGGATGGCGCTGGCGCCGTCCACCATGCGGCTGACCACGTCATGGGGAATCAGGTTCTCATCCAGGCGATGCTGCGCCACATAGTCGGCATAGGGGATCACCACGAAGGCCGGCTTACCGTCCGTGTCATTGATGATCTGCACCTTAGTAGGTTCGCTCATCGCGCTTCTTCACCTCTTGCACCGCAACGATCCTAATTTCACCGTCCCAATCGAACAGTACCCGGTAGTTGCCGACGCGAAGCCGGTAACCGTAAGTGTGATTGTTCAGCGCCTTCACATGCCGGCAATCAGGCATCCGGCTCAACTCGCCAACGGCATCGCGAATCTGTGCCTGGTGGCGCCCGTCCAACCTGAGCAACTGCTTGACCGCCTTCCGCGTCCAGTTGACGGAGTTCATCGGATATTAGCCTTTTATTAGAATTCCGATAAATACCTTATATCCATGCCAGCCCCTGGGATTGCGCTTCTCAATGCGAGTCATGCCCTCTGGCTTTGGCGGGATGATGGGTAAGGCGCGTGGCGGCATCCCCTGCCGCCACGCGCCTCCATGAAAGGTCTCAAGCCGCGAAGCCGCCGTCGATCAGCAGGTTGGCGCCGGTGATGTAGGCCGCTTCCGGGCCTGCCAGGTAGGCCACGAAGGAGGCGATTTCCTCGGCGCGGCCGTAGCGCTCCAGGGCCATCAGGCCTTTCAGCGACTCGGCGAACTCACCGCTGTCCGGGTTCATGTCGGTGTCCACCGGGCCGGGCTGCACGTTGTTCACGGTGATGCCGCGCGGGCCCAGGTCGCGGGCGAAGCCGCGGGTCAGGCCGGTCACCGCGGCCTTGCTCATGGCGTAGACGCCGCCGCCGGCGAAGGGCATGCGCTCGGCGTTGGTGCTGCCGATGGTGATGATGCGGCCGCCCTCGCCCATGTGCCGGGCCGCGGCCTGGGTGGCGACGAACACGCTGCGCACGTTGACCGCCAGGGTGCGGTCGAAGTCCTCCAGGGTGAACTCGTCCAGCGGTGCCACGGCCAGTACGCCGGCGTTGTTCACCAGGATGTCGAGGCGGCCGAAGTGCGCGGCGGCGCGCTCGATGGCGGCCGTCAGCGAGTCGGCGTCGGCGCTGTCGGCCTGGATGGCCAGGGCGCGGCCGCCGGCGGCCTGCACGGTGGCGGCCAGGTCTTCGGCCTTCTGCGCCGAGCTGACGTAGGTGAAGGCCACGGCGGCGCCGTCACGGGCCAGGCGCTGGACGATGGCCGCACCTATGCCGCGCGAGCCGCCCTGAACGAAGGCGACCTTGCCGGCGAGGGAGGTGTTGGGGGTGCTGGTGCTCATGTCGGTGCTCCGGGAAAGGGTGGGAAGTGAAGCGACAGGCACAGTCTCCTCCTGGGATTCCCTACCCGGTAGCCGGTAATCGCTATATTCAGTCGATCCGATTGGTTTATGCGAGCACGGCCATGGAAACCCTCAACAGCATCGAATGCTTCGTCCGCAGCGCCGAGGCCGGCAGCTTCGCCGCGGCGGCCCGGCGCCTGGGCCTGACGCCGGCGGCGGTGGGCAAGAACGTCGCCCGCCTGGAAGCCGGCCTGGGCGTGCGCCTGTTCCAGCGCAGCACCCGCAGCCTGAGCCTGACCGAGGCCGGCGAACGCTTCCTGGCCGAGGTGGCGCCCGGCCTGGGCAGCATCCGCAACGCCCTGGCCAACCTGGCCGGCGCCGACGGCCAGCCCAGCGGCACCCTGAAGGTGAGCATGGGCCTGGTGTTCGGCCGCGACTACATCCTGCCGCTGCTGGGCGAGTTCCTCGGCCGCTACCCGGCGATCCGCCCGGACTGGCACTTCGACAACCGCCAGGTGGACCTCATCGCCGAGGGCTTCGACGCCGCCATCGGCGGTGGTTTCGAGCTGCCGCCGGGGGTGGTGGCGCGGCGCCTGTCGCCGGCGCACCTGGTGCTGCTGGCCAGCCCCGCCTACCTCGACGCCCGCTCGCCGATCCGCACGCCGGAGGACCTGGCGCAGCACGACGGCATCCGCATCCGCTCGCCGCAGACCGGCCGCGTGCGCCCCTGGGCTCTGAGCCACCGCGGCGGCAAGGGCCAGGCGCCCATCGAACTGGGCGAACGCATGTACATGAGCGACCCGGAAGCGGCCTGCCACGCCGCCCTGCAGGGGCTGGGCATCACCCTGGTGAGCATGCAGCACGCCGTGCCCTACCTGGACGACGGCCGCCTGCTGCGGGTACTGCCGGACTGGTACGTGGACGCCGGCATCACCAGCCTCTACTACACCGCCCACAAGCTGCTGCCGGCGAAGACCCGCGCCTTCGTCGACTTCGTTCTCGAGCAGTTCCGCGCGCGGCAGCTGGACCGGCGGTTTTCCGCGCTGTAACGCGAAAAAAATGACACGTCCGGCAGAAGGCAAGGTCGAAACAGGCGTCAGGTATTCCTGACCGCCCCGATCGGCATCGGGTGAAGCGCCATCCACGGACCCGCAGGCTCGCCCTGCCAAGGCCCTGCGCCCCAGGTTCATGGTGAACCCATCCAGGAGACAGCCCCATGAAGAAGATCGCCCTCGTCCTCGCCGCCACCCTTGCCCTGCCGCTGGCAGCCATGGCCGACAGCAAGCTCTGCGACGCCAACCTGACGCAGTTGAAGGACTTCATCGCCACGGCCAGCAAGAACGCCACCGGCGTGAAGGTCAACGTGGTGCAGGAGCATATCGACCAGGCCGAGAAGGCCCGCGCCGCCGGCGACTACGAGTCCTGCGTGAACCACACCACCCAGGCGCTGCGCATCATCCGCAAACCGGCCAACCGCTGACCGGGTACCCAGGGTGCGGGAGCCCTCGCCGGGCTCCCGTCACCCCGCGCCCGGGCATTGCACGCCGGGCGCGGTTTCGCCGCCTCAACCGCAGTTGAGCCCGCGCACTATTTCGCTGTCGTCGACATTGATGTTCAGGCGCTGCGAGTTGTATTCCAGGGTCACCGCATCATGGGGGTGCAGCGCGCGTGCGCTCTGCGCGCCGGAGTCGCGCCGGGCCTGCTCCACCAGCGCCTGGGACAGCGGCTTGCCGACCAGCGACTGCACCGCCCCGGCATTGCAGCGGCCGGTTTCGGGCGCGGCGGCGGCCGGGGATTCGGCGGGCTTGTCGGCGCTGCTGCAACCGGCCAGCAGGATGGCGCCGAACAGCATGGCCGGCAGGGCTCGATTCAAGGGCATAAAGCCTCCTTGGCTTGAGGGAAAACCGCAACCATAACAAGCCGCGCCGCAGCCGGCCCGGTTTTTGTGTTGCCGGCTGCATCGAAGCAGCCCCGGAACGACCGTACGGCGCCCTTTACACAGGATTTACACAGCGCCGGTTACACTTTGCGGGAACAGAATGTCTTAGAAGTATCCGGCCCCCAGGCCGGGAATTTCAGGAGGTAAGACAGATGATTCGCCGGATCCCGCAACTCGCCCTGGTGTTGTGCGCGTCCTTCGCCCTGGCCGGGCAGGCATCGGCCAACAGCAATACCGATGCGGCGGCCATCGGCGCGGTGGTCGGCGCCGTCGTGGGTGGCGCTGTCGTCGCCGGCGCCTCCGCGCCGCCTGCCCCGGTCTACGTGCAGCCTGCCCCGCCGCCGGCGGCCTACTATCCGCCGGCCCCGGTGTACTACGCTCCGCCGCCGCCTCCGGTGGCCGTGGTGGTGGCGCCGCCGGTGCGCTATTACCGGCCGGTGTACTACGGGCCGGCGTACTATGGGCCACGTTATTACGGGCCGCCCCATGGTTACTACCGTGGGTATCGGCACTGGTGATGGATGGATAGTGCCTGGGTCTGGAAGAGCGCCGTTTCCTGTTGAGGGGAACGGCGTTTTTTCTGGGGCATGTTTTGTTTGATGGCGAGCCTTTATCTCACGCTCAGCCCCCGTCATTCCCGCGAACGCGGGAATCCAGTGACTGGCGGGTTCGCGAGCAAGCTCGCTCCTACGAAAAGCAAAAGCGCGTCCGCTCTTGGGACTTCCAGAGAAACCTCCGCGCACTCCGAAACGCCCCTTCAGAAGGCCGAGCGAAACCGGCGCTCAGGAGGTCATGCGACATGGATGTCGCGAGAGCCCCGATGGGCTACAGGGACGTACCCTCGGGGCGGGCCTCCGTGGCGGGGGAATTCGTGAGGGTAGCCCGGCTTCATCGGGCCCGTATGTCGGGGCAAGCCT
>NZ_FOLS01000054.1 GCF_900112375.1 Pseudomonas citronellolis
CGCTCGGGGATATCAACAGTCACCCGATAGGTCTGCGGCTCGGCCAGGGATTGCCAACGGACAAAAATGCGCTTGGGCAGATCGGCTCCATCGACATATCGGCCGCCTCCCCACCCCACTCGCGGCCCCCAGCCCTTGGCGTTCCCTTCCAAGTTTTCTGGAGTGCTGATGGACACGGTCCCTCCACCCATATGGGGAAAGAAGCGGCCACGGGTATCCTCCACATCTGCCGTCTCCACCCACACTTCCATATAGTCCGGCGCCAGGAAGCCCAACCGCCAATACCGGTAAGGCAGATCACCAGCGCCCTTGTCGGCTTGGGCGCAGCCGCCTAGCAGCGCCAAGCACAGCATCAGTACAAGGCTTTTCATCAGACATCCTTCCTTGGCGGTTGGTCGGCATAGCGGCCGCGGCCACCATCAGCCGGGCGGTTGGGAAATACCACATCGACACGGCTGGTGCCCTGACCAATTTCCGCATTCCAGTTCGAGGACTGGTGAATGTAACGCTGACGAAGCAGGCGCTCCTGCTCCGGTGACAGCTTTCCGCTACCTCGTCTGGCCCAGTCGACCAATGTCGCCGAAATGGGTTCCAACTCAGGAGGAAGAACCAGCTCCTCCGTTGTCGGGATGTCTTTAAATGGCACCCCCGCATCCCGCGCCAATACATGCATTACCCGCAAATAGACAAGGGACAGGTGGCCACGGACCCGGCGCCGCAGCAGCGGCGCCGCCAGTACATATTTCATGCTATCGCGCCGGTCGCCGCTGTATGGCGCATAGTGCTCCCAGACGTCGGTCGTCAGGCTGGCCGAATCATCCTGCGGGTCGAGAAGGTCGGCTCGCTGAAGGTAGGCCGTGGCTTGTTCGGCATTGCGGTAGGCGAGGGTTCGCTGTGCCGGGGTATCCCGGCTGACCCAGTCGCAGAGCGGACGTCCCAGGTAGAGGCTTTCCTCCATCTCCGGCGGGTAACCGCCGCCGAGATCGGAGTGGGCGCCCGGCAGGCTGAGTTCCTGGAAGGGCGCGCTGACGCGGCTGAGCGGGAAGTTGTAGCGGTGTTCGTCGCGCGCGGTGAGGTGTACCACATGCTCGGCACAACCCCATGGCAGGTAGAGGTCCACTTCGCCATTGAGCGCATCGCCGGGCACGCCCCAGGCGCCCAGGCCGCCTACCGAGAGCACGGTATCGAACAAGCCGATGAAGGTAATGCGCACATCGGTGCTCAAGGCGAAGCCCGGGGCGAACGCCTGGCGGTTGTTCTGGACCAGTTCGTCGAGCGGCCCCTGCTCAGCCTTGAGTACCTGGTTAACGAAATGCCGGGCTGCGGCGGCCCCACGACTGAAACCGAAGATATCCAATTCCAGCGTTTCAATGGCATGTTCATGGTTCATATCCATGATCTGCAGGACAGTTTTCTTTAACGAGACAAAGGCTTCCTCAACTTTGGCAAGTACACCGGTGCTACCACGCCCTAGAGCCTGTCCTGGTAAAAGTGTGTCCGGGCCGCCTATTGTGGTTCCTATGCCTGTGACATAGATGCGTACAAGGCTCAGTGATTCCGATGGCTTGAGTACTCTGCCCACGTTATCCCGATACAATTCATGCATCCGCCAAACATTGCTCACATCGTTGGCATAGCTGCTATCGGGGTCGAGCTGATAGCGCTTGCAGCGCTCGTAGACCCCACGGGCCGCCTCGTCGTCGAGCTGTTGCGCGGCGGCGCGGCATTGCTTGCCGACTTCGCTGTTCGCAGCGTTGTTGCCGGTGCCGTCGAAACCGATGAACACCCGCAGGCGGAGGCGCTGGCGGGTATCGGTTTCGAGCTCCTCTTCCTCCTCCTCTTCTTCCAGCACCTGCGGAAGCTCGTCGGGCGGGTTCGCGGAAGGCGTTGCCAAGCGGGCCATCGCGCTGGGCGCGGCCATTGCACTGGCGCCCGGCAGAGGCGCGGGCGGCGTGAAAGGTGCCGGGGTGTGCTGCTGGCCGATGATCACGCTGCCAGAACCACCGATGACCACGCCGCCGTGGCTGTCGATACTGCCCTGGACCACGGCGGGTCGGCCATTGATCAGGACGTTGGGAATGACCTGGCCGCTGATGGCGGCGCCACAGGTACAAACGTCGCCCTGGCGCGCAGCCGACAGGCCGTCGAACTGGACATCGGCAGAGCCACTGGCGATGGCCGACATGCCACATCGGGGGCAGGCGACGGCATCGGTGAGACGGGCAGCGGGTTTACCGGTCATGGGCGTCCCCTTTTCTCCATGAAAAGGAGGACGTTGATTGGCCCCGCACACCCTGACAACCGGATAACTCTTAATCCGGTGTGCGAAATATTTGCTCCATCCTGAGACTTTTTCGACGACAAAAGAGAGGAACAGGCCTCTGCTCATCAGCAAGCCCACTCCTACGATCTCATCAGAAATATCACCATATGCGCTCCACCGGCCGCTCCCTATCCTGCACCGGTCACGGCCAGTGCCGTGACCGGGTTTGGCGACCCAAGGAAGTAGGTGGCGGTACTCGCGGGAACAGTTGCTGCTCTCGCTACCCGCAAGCACGCCGTGTTTCTGCACGCTCAATGGCAGATCGCGCGGGGAGACCTCCGGGTCTGCCGGTGCCTACTTCCGGCTCGCCAACCCCGCGCGGTCTGCCACCCTTCGTTTGGCGACTCGGGTGGCAGCTCTTATCCACAAGTAGGAGTTCCACCCATGCACGACGCATACACCCCCACCTTCTTCATCCGCCACGGTCGCCCCCTGCGCGCGGTCATGATCGACAACCAACCCTGGTTCGCCTCCTACGACCTCGCCCGCCTCCTGGGCATCCGCCGTCCCCACACCTTCCAGCACCGCGTCCTGCCCCACGAAACCCGACGCATCCACCTGCACTACGAAAGCGGCAGCGAAGAAGCCATCGACGTCCTCAACGAGGCCGCGCTCTACAAGGCCCTGGTGCGCTTCGGCAGCCCGGAAAGCCAGCACCTGGATACCTGGCTGACACGCGAAGTCATCCCCAGCCTGCGCGACCAATTAATGCCGGATGGCCAAGCACCGAGACGGGTGATGATGAGCTGGCAGGCGCGGCGGGTGATGTTGCTGGAGTGGCAAGGCGCGCTCTGGGTGCCCTTCGAGGAAATGCCGCGGCTGCTCGCCGATTGATGGGTATCGCTGCGCTCCACCCATCCTACGGGGGTATCAGCACGCTCCGGCATCGACGCCTGGCACGGACCCGTAGGATGGCGTTGAGCGCAGCGATACCCATCACCCCAAGGCCAAGGACGCGCCATGACTACCTACCGCCGTGACCGGACCCCAGGCGCCACCTGGTTCTTCACCCTGGCACTGCACGACCGCCGATCCCGCCTGCTGGTCGAGCACATCGGCCCGCTCCGCGAGGCTTTCCGCTACGTCGCCGAACGGCATCCCTGGGCAATCGACGCCATCGTCATCCTCCCCGAGCATCTGCATGCCCTTTGCACCCTGCCCGAGGGCGACAACGACTATGCCCTGCGCTGGCGGCTCATGAAGGCGCACTTCTCCAGGGCCCTGCCACGCGGCGAAGCGCGCTCGCCAAGCCGCGCCAGCAAAGGCGAGCGCGGCATCTGGCAGCGCCGCTACTGGGAGCACCGCATCCGCGATGAGCAGGACTTTTCGCGGCACGTCGATTACATCCATTTCAATCCGTGCAAGCACGGGCATGTGCAGCGGGTGGTCAATTGGCCGTGGTCGTCGTTTCATCATTATGTGCGCGATGAGGTGTTGCCGGCGGATTGGGCGGGAGGTAATGGGGAGGTCGAGCGGGCCGGGGAGTGAGGGAAATGATGGGTATCGCTTCGCTCAACGCCATCCTACAAACACCGATCCCTGAGGCCCCGTAGGATGGGTTGAGCGAAGCGATACCCATCACGCCCCATAAACGAAAAAGGCCGGTCTCTCGACCGGCCTTTCCCTTACCTCACGCCACCTCAGCTATTGCTGGGGAACGCAAACTGCGCCGCCTCGTGGCTCTTGCGTTGCGGCCAGCGCTGGGTGATGGCCTTGCGCTTGGTGTAGAAGCGCACGCCGTCCGGGCCGTAGGCGTGGAGGTCGCCGAACAGGGAGCGCTTCCAGCCGCCGAAGCTGTGGTAGGCCACCGGGACCGGCAGGGGGACGTTGACGCCGACCATGCCCACTTCGATCTCGTCGCAGAACAGGCGGGCGGCTTCGCCGTCGCGGGTGAAGATGCAGGTGCCGTTGCCGTATTCGTGGTCGTTGATCAGCTGCATGGCTTCTTCCAGGCTGTTCACGCGGACGATGCACAGGACCGGGCCGAAGATTTCTTCCTTGTAGATGGTCATTTCCGGGGTCACGCGGTCGAACAGGGTGCCGCCGAGGAAGAAGCCGTTCTCATGGCCGGCGACCTTGTAGCCGCGGCCGTCGACCACCAGCTCGGCGCCCTGGGCTACGCCGGTGTCGATGTAGCCGGTGACCTTGTCGCGGGCAGCGCCGGTGACCAGCGGGCCCATGTCCAGGCCGCAGGAGGTGCCGGCGCCGATCTTCAGGCCTTTGACCTGCGGGACGATCTTCTGCACCAGGGCATCGGCGATCTGGTCGCCCACGCACACCGCTACCGAGATGGCCATGCAGCGCTCGCCGCAGGAGCCGTAGGCGGCGCCCATCAGCGCGCTGACGGCGTTGTCCAGGTCGGCGTCGGGCATCAGCACGGCGTGGTTCTTGGCGCCGCCCAGGGCCTGCACGCGTTTGCCGCGCTTGGTGCCTTCGCTGTAGATGTACTCGGCGATCGGGGTCGAGCCGACGAAGCTCAGGGCCTTGACTTCCGGGGCTTCGATCAGCGCGTCCACCGCGCCCTTGTCGCCGTGCACCACGTTCAGCACGCCTTTCGGCAGACCGGCTTCCTGGAACAGTTCGGCGATCAGCAGGGTGGAGCTGGGGTCGCGCTCGGACGGCTTGAGGATGAAGGTGTTGCCGCAGGCGATGGCCAGCGGGTACATCCACAGCGGGACCATGGCCGGGAAGTTGAACGGGGTGATGCCGGCGACCACGCCGATGGGCTGGAAGTCGCTCCAGGCGTCGATGTTCGGGCCGACGTTGCGGCTGTACTCGCCCTTGAGGATTTCCGGGGCAGCGGTGGCGTATTCGACGTTCTCGATGCCGCGCTTGAGTTCACCGGCGGCGTCTTCGATGGTCTTGCCGTGTTCTTCGCTGATCAGTTTGACGATGCGCTCTTCGTTGGCTTCCAGCAGTTGCTTGAAGCGGAACAGCACCTGGGCGCGCTTGGCCGGCGGGGTGTTGCGCCAGGCCGGGAAGGCGGCCTTGGCGGCGTCGATGGCCTGCTGCATGGTTTCGCGGTCGGCCAGCGGGACCTTGCGCACGGCTTCGCCAGTGGACGGGTTGAAGACGTCGGCGGTACGGCCGGTGTCGGCGATCAGCTCGCCGCCGATCAGGTGCTTGATGATGGTCATCGTCTTGTCTCTTCTCGCTGAGTGGGGTTTGGAGGAGGAGCGTAAGAGCCCCTCTCCCTAACCCTCTCCCTGAAGGGAGAGGGGATTGTTCGGTGTGTTGGGTGGGCCGCGGGGCTCGCCGGGACGGCCAGGGTAAGCCCGGCCGAACCGGCATGCCTACGCGCGGGCCCGCGGGCTCAGTGTTGCTTGAGCTCGATCTCGATGAAGGCCACTTCGTGGTCGCACGGGTTGATCACGTTGTGCTCGGTGCCGATCTGGCGGGTGTAGCTCTGGCCCAGGACCAGCGGCGCGCGCCGCTCGCCTTCGGGGGTTTCCAGCAGCAGTTCGCCGCCGGTCACCGGGACCACCACGTATTCCATGCCGTGGCGGTGCCAGCCGGTCTCCGCTCCCGGGGCGAAGCGCCACTCGGTGACCAGGACCTTGTCGTTGTCGATCTGCACCGTCGGCACGGCCTTGGGACGCTCGCTCACTTACGCCACCCCGTTGAGGGCTTCGCCGACCGCGTCGAACAGGCGGTCGAGGTCTTCGGGCTTGGCGTTGAAGGTCGGCCCGAACTGCAGGGTGTCGCCGCCGAAGCGCACGTAGAAGCCTTCCTTCCACAGCTTCATGCTGGCTTCGAACGGGCGGACGATGGCGTCGCCGTCGCGGGCGGCGATCTGGATGGCGCCAGCCAGGCCGCAGTTGCGGATGTCGATGACGTTCTTCGTGCCCTTGAGGCCGTGCAGGGCCTTCTCGAAGTGCGGCGCAAGCTCGGCGGACTGCTGGATCAGGTTTTCCTTCTGCAGCAGGTCCAGCGCGGCGATGCCGGCGGCGCAGGCGACCGGGTGCGCGGAGTAGGTGTAGCCGTGGCCGAACTCCACCGCGTATTCCGGCAGGTTCTGGTTCATGAAGGTGTCGTAGATTTCGCTGCTGGCGATCACCGCGCCCATGGGCACGGCGCCGTTGGTGACCTGCTTGGCGACGTTCATGATGTCCGGGGTCACGCCGAAGTATTCGGCGCCGGTGGCCTTGCCCATGCGGCCGAAGGCGGTGATGACTTCGTCGAAGATCAGCAGGATGTTGTTGGCGTCGCAGATTTCCCGCAGGCGCTGCAGGTAGCCCTTCGGCGGCACGATCACGCCGGCGGAACCGGACATCGGCTCGACGATCACCGCGGCGATGTTCGAGGCGTCATGCAGTTCGATCAGCTTCAGCAGTTCGTTGGCCAGCTCGACGCCGCCGGTCTCGGCCGCGCCCCTGGTGAAGGCCATGCCCGGCTGCAGGGTGTGCGGCAGGTGGTCGACGTCCATCAGCGGGCCGAACATCTTGCGGTTGCCGCCGATGCCGCCCAGGGCGGTGCCGGCGACGTTCACGCCGTGGTAGCCACGGGCGCGGCCGATCAGCTTGGTCTTCTGCGCCTGGCCCTTGATGCGCCAGTAGGCGCGGGCCATCTTGATCGCGGTGTCGGCGCACTCGGAACCGGAGCCGGTGAAGAACACGTGGTCGAGGGTGCCGGGGGTCATCTGGGCGATCTTCTCGGCCAGCTGGAAGGACAGCGGGTGGCCGTACTGGAAGCCCGGGGAGTAGTCGAGGGTGCCGATCTGCTTGGCCACCGCGTCGGCGATTTCCTTGCGCGAGTGACCGGCGCCGCAGGTCCACAGGCCGGACAGGCTGTCGTAGATGCGCCTGCCCTTGTCGTCCACCAGCCAGCTGCCCTCGGCGGCCACGATGATGCGCGGGTCCTTGTGGAAGTTGCGGTTGGCGCTGAAGGGCATCCAGTGGGCCTTCAGGTTCAGGTCGGCGGCGGCCGACGGCGCTACGTTCACTTGCTGGTTCATGGAGTTCGTCCTCGACGACTGTCTTGTTGGGCGCGCAGGCCGCGTCACGCCTGCTGCGATGGCTCAAGATTGGGCCTGACTTAACGTGAGTTAAAGCCTATTCTTCTCACGTTCAGTTTCGATTCGGTAAAACAAAAATGGCGAAAACCCGCAGCCCGTCCCTGGGCCAGGTCAGCGATTTCGAAATACGCCTGCTGCGCATCTTCAAGACCATAGTCGAGTGCGGCAGCTTTTCCGCCGCGGAAAGCACCCTGGGCATCAGCCGCTCGGCCATCAGCCTGCACATGGGCGACCTGGAGAAGCGCCTGGGCATGCGCCTGTGCCAGCGCGGCCGCGCCGGCTTCGCGCTGACCGACGAGGGCCGCGAGGTGTACCGCGCCACCCAGTCGCTGCTGGCGGCGCTGGAAGGCTTCCGCGCCGAGGTCAACGAGCTGCACCAGCACCTGCGCGGCGAGTTGAACATCGGCATCATCAACAACCTGGTGACCCTGCCGCAGATGCGCATCACCCACGCCCTGCGTGCGCTCAAGGCGAGCGGCCCGGGGGTACGCATCAACATCGGCATGACCACGCCCAACGAGATCGAGCTGGGTGTGCTGGACGGCCGCCTGCATATAGGCGTGGTGCCGCTCATCAGCCCGCTGTCGGGGCTGGAGTATTCGCCGCTGTACGACGAACGGTCGCTGCTGTTCTGCAGCCGCGAGCACCCGCTGTTCGAGCGCGAGGACGCCGGCATCACGGTGGCGGAAATCCACGCCTGCGACGCGGTGGCGCCCAGCTACCGCATCCCCGCCGAGGCCCAGGAGCGCCACCAGGAGCTGAACGCCAGCGCCAACGCCTCGGACCGCGAGGGCATGGCCTTCCTGATCCTCACCGGCAGCTATATCGGCTACCTGCCCGACCACTACGCCGCCGACTGGGTGGCCCAGGGAAGCATGCGCGCGCTACGCCCGGAGCGCTTCCACTACGACATCCCGCTGACGGTGGTGACGCGCAAGGGACGGCGGCCGAACCTGGTGCTGGAGCGGTTCCTGGAGGCGGTGGCGGAGAGCCGGTAGGAAATGCTGCGGATGAAGCAGCAGCTAATGGCATGTTGTAGGCAGTTTTTTACAACGAAATAGGTTTGACCTTCGTATTACCGAATCCATAGCATCCACTCCACGACTCAACCCCGTACGCAGTGATTCAGTTCGCTGGCTGTTGGGGTGAAAAAACCGGCCCCAAGGCCGGTTTTTTCGTTTCTGGTCTCTCCTGTTATTTACGGTGTGGTGGGGAACTTGGGTTCCCTCTCCCCAGCCCTCTCCCTGAAGGGAGAGGGGGCTTTGTCCGTGCCGAGAAAGACATCGTTTTCGCCGGACACCGCGTGCCTGAGGTTGTTCGCGAGCAAGCTCGCTCCTACAAAGGTAAATGCTACGGATGTGCGGATGAGGTGGTGAGATAAATCATACGTAGGGCGGATAACGCTCCGCGTTATCCGCCGTTTGACCTTGGCCCAATACCGCTGGCTATCAAGCACGGAGCCGCCCTCGAAACCGCGCCAAGCTCAACCACGGCATTGCCGGTTAGGAAGGTGCAGCGGCGGATAACCGCGAACGGTTATTCGCCCTACGCAAGCGCCGCCCCCGTCGCCACACCATCGAATTTGTCTTCCCTGCCACGCAAAAACCTATACCCCCTCCCCGCCGCCCCGCGCGGCGCTTGGCTCGCGGGCCCACAGTTTTTCCCTAGCCTGCGACTACAAAAATCATAATTTCGCTAATGCCCGGGTCTGAACAGAATGCGGCCAACACGCGGTGGACAGTCGCGACCGCAGAACAACAACGATCAGAGTCCGAGGAATCACCCCATGGCCGATCCGAACCAGACCGCCTTCGGCAAGCCCGCCGGCAAATCGCTCGATGGCATTGAAACCGACACCCTCGTGGTGGGCGCCGGGCAGGCCGGCGTGGCCATGAGCGAGCACCTGACCGCCCAGGGCGTGCCGCACATCGTGCTGGAGAAGAGCCGCATCGCCGAAGCCTGGCGCACCGGCCGCTGGGATTCGCTGGTGGCCAACGGCCCGGCCTGGCACGACCGCTTCCCGAACATGGAATTCTCCGTCGGCCCCGACGAGTTCCCGCACAAGGAGCAGGTGGCGGACTACTTCGTCGCCTACGCCAAGCAGTTCAACGCGCCCATCCGCACCGGCGTGGAAGTGAAGAAGGTGACCCGCAACGAAGGCCGCCCCGGCTTCACCGTGGAAACCTCCGAAGGCACCCTCCAGGCGCTGCGCATCGTCTCCGCCACCGGCCCGTTCCAGCGCCCGGTGATTCCGGCCATCGCGCCGAAGAACGAGCGCATCCAACAGATCCACTCGGCCCAGTACTACAACCCGCAGCAGCTGCCCGAAGGCGCCGTGCTGGTGGTGGGCGCCGGTTCCTCCGGCGTGCAGATCGCCGACGAGCTGAACCGCGCCGGCAAGCAGGTGTTCCTCTCGGTAGGCGCCCATGACCGCCCGCCGCGCTCCTACCGCAACCGCGACTTCGTCTGGTGGCTGGGCGTGCTCGGCCTGTGGGACGCCGAGGAAGTGCAGCCGGGCCGCGAGCACGTGACCATCGCCGTGAGCGGCGCCCGTGGCGGCGAGACCATCGACTTCCGCCGCCTGGCCACCGAGGGCATCACCCTGGTCGGCCTGACCAAGGCCTTTGCTGACGGCAAGGTGAGCTTCCAGGAAGATCTGGTGAAGAACCTGCAGGCGGGCGATCAGAACTACCTCGACCTGCTGGACGCCGCCGACGCCTACATCGAGCGCAACGGCCTGGACCTGCCGGAAGAGCCGGAAGCGCGCCGCGTCTACCCGGACGCCGAGTGCATCCGCAACCCGATCCTCGAGCTGGACCTGGCCGCCGCCGGCATCACCTCGATCATCTGGGCCACTGGCTACGCCGTGGACTTCAACTGGCTGCAGGTGGACGCCTTCGACGACAAGGGCAAGCCCAAGCACCAGCGCGGCGTGTCCCGCGAGCCGGGCGTGTACTTCGTCGGCCTGCCGTGGCTGTCGCGCCGGGGCTCGTCGTTCATCTGGGGCGTGTGGCACGACGCCAAGCACGTCGCCGGGCACATCGCCACGCAACGCAAATACGTCGAATACCAGGACGCCTCGCAGCGCGGGGCCTCCGCTGAATCGCAAGCCAAAAAAGCCGCTTCCTGGGAGTAAGTGATGCCTACCCACACCCGCATTCGCATGTTCAACACCAAGGACACCTACCCGAACCAGTCCCTGGACAACGACCTCTGCCAGGCCGTGCGCGCCGGCAACACCGTGTACGTGCGCGGCCAGGTCGGCACCGATTTCAACGGCAACCTGGTTGGCCTGGGCGACCCGGCGGCCCAGGCCGAGCAGGCGATGAAGAACCTCAAGCAACTGCTGGAAGAAGCCGGCAGCGACCTGTCGCACATCGTCAAGACCACCACCTACATCATCGACCCGCGCTACCGCGAGCCGGTCTACCAGGTGGTCGGCAAGTGGCTCAAGGGCGTGTTCCCGATCTCCACCGGCCTGGTGGTCTCGGCCCTGGGCCAGCCGCAGTGGCTGATGGAGATCGACGTGATCGCGGTGATTCCGGACGACTGGGAAAAATAAGGAGCGGCCCATGACCTTCTCCATCGTCGGCCGTTGCGCCGAAACCGGCCAGCTGGGCATCGCCATCAGCTCGTCGAGCATCGCCGTCGGCGCGCGCTGCCCCTGGGTACGCGCCGGCGTCGGCGCGGTGGCCACGCAGAACGTGACCCTGCCGGCCCTGGGCCCGCAGATCCTCGACCGCCTGGAAGCGGGCCTGGCGTCCGCCGCCGCGCTGGACCAGGCGCTGTCCAGCAACGGCTACAGCGAGTACCGCCAGGTGACGGTGATCGACCAGCACGGCCAGGTGGCGCTGTTCACCGGCAGCGAGGCGCTGGGCGTGAACCACGCGGTGGCCGGCGAGAACTGCGTGGCGGCGGGCAACCTGTTGTCGTCCACCGCGGTGATCGAAGCCATGACCAAGGCCTTCGAGGCGGCCGACGGCTGCCTGGCCGAACGCCTGCTGGCGGCGATGCAGGCGGCCATGGCCGCCGGCGGCGAAGCCGGGCCGGTGCATTCGGCGGCGCTGAAGGTGGTGGGCGACCTGGTCTGGCCGATGGTGGACCTGCGCGTGGACTGGGCCGACGAGGCGCCGATCGACGAACTGGAAAAACTCTGGGTAGCCTACAAACCGCAGATGCAGGACTACATCACCCGCGCGCTGGACCCGACCAAGGCGCCGAGCTACGGCGTGCCCGGCGACGAGTGATATCCAACCTGTAGGAGCGAGGGGGACGCCCAGTTCTTGCTCGCGAACCAACCCTCGCTGCGGGGGCGGGTTCGCGAGCAAGCTCGCTCCTACGTTTAAAAGAATGCAGGGTTTAAAAGAATGCAGGAGCCGAACATGCCCAGCAGCCGTGACATCCTCGCCAGGCTGATCGCCTTCGACACCGTCAGCCGCAATTCCAACCTGGCGCTGATCAAGTACATCCAGGACTACCTGGCCGGCCTGGGCGTGGAGGCCGAGCTGTTCTTCGACGAAGCCGGCGGCAAGGCCAACCTGTTCGCCACCCTCGGCCCGCGCGACCGCGGCGGCGTGTGCCTGTCCGGGCATACCGACGTGGTGCCGGTGGACGGCCAGAACTGGAGCGTCCCGCCCTTCGAGCTGAGCGAGAACGACGGCCGCCTGTACGGCCGCGGCACGGCCGACATGAAGGGCTACATCGCCTGCGTGCTGGCCGCCGTGCCGGCCTTCCTCGCCCAGCCTTTGCGCGTGCCGCTGCACCTGGCCTTCTCCTACGACGAGGAAGTCGGCTGCCTGGGCGTGCGTTCGCTGCTGGCGGACCTGGAACGCCGCGAGCACAAGCCGATCGCCTGCATCATCGGCGAGCCCACCGAGCTCAAGCCGGTGCTCGGGCACAAGGGCAAGCTGGCCATGCGCTGCCAGGTGCACGGCGCGGCCTGCCACTCGGCCTACGCCCCGCAGGGGGTGAACGCCATCGAATACGCGGCGAAGCTGATCAACCACCTCGGCGAGATCGGCACCCGCCTGGCCGCGCCGGAGCGACACGACCCGCGCTTCGACCCCCCCTACTCCACGGTGCAGACCGGGGTGATCGGCGGCGGCCGCGCGCTGAACATAGTCCCGGCCGAATGCCAGTTCGACTTCGAGGTCCGCGCCCTGCCCAGCGATGACCCGCAGCAGGTCGCCGAGCAACTGCGCGACTACGCCGAAACCGAGTTGCTGCCGAAGATGCGTGCGGTGAAGGCGGAGGCGGATATTCGCTTCAGTGAGCTGTCGGCGTATCCGGCGTTGGCTACCGATCCGGAGAGCGAGGTGGCGCAGTTGTTGGCGCGGCTCAGTGGGTCGGATGAGTTTTCCACGGTGGCTTTTGGTACCGAGGGGGGGCTGTTCGATCAGGCGGGCATTCCGACGGTGGTGTGCGGGCCGGGGAGCATGGACCAGGGGCATAAGCCGGATGAGTTCGTGAGTGTGGAGCAGTTGGCGGCTTGTGATGCCATGCTGCTACGCCTGCTGGCGTGGATGAAGGCCTGAGGGCCGGACGCTTTCGTAGGATGGGTTGAGCCTGCGAAACCCATCGGGCCATGGTGATGGGTATCGCTTCGCTCAACCCATCCTACGGGGCCGCGAATGCGCGAGAACGGCTCCGGTGTCAGCCGATCAGTTTGCGTGCTGCCTGGGTGTGCGCAGCGATCAGGCCCTTGAGGTCCAGGCCCTCCACCTCGCCATCTACCACCCGCCAATTCCCCCCGACCATCACCCTGTCCGCCTTGTCCGCCCCACACAGCAACAGCGCCGACAACGGATCATGGCTCCCGGAAAACCGCAGCTCATCCAGCTTGAACAACGCCAGATCCGCCTGCTTGCCCGGCGCCAGTTCGCCGATGTCGCTGCGACCCAACAGCTTCGCCGACCCCCGGGTAGCCCAACCCAGCGCCCGTTCCGGGGTGATCTCCTCCGCACCGTAGCGCAGCCGCTGGATGTACAGGGCCTGGCGCGCTTCGAGAATCATGTTCGAGGCATCGTTGGAGGCCGAGCCGTCCACGCCGATGCCCACCGGCGCGCCGGCGGCTTCCAGGGCCACGGTGGGGCAGATGCCCGAGGCCAGGCGCATGTTCGAGCTGGGGCAGTGGCAGATGCCGGTGCCGGCTTCGCCCAGGCGCTTTATTTCCTCGTCGTTGAAGTGGATGCCGTGGGCCAGCCAGGTGCGCGGGCCGAGCCAGCCGACGCTGTCGAGGTAGTCCACGGTGCGCTGGCCGAAGCGCTCCAGGCAGAAGTCTTCCTCGTCGAGGGTCTCGGCCAGGTGGGTGTGCAGGCGCACGTCGTGGTGCTCGGCCAGCTCGGCGCTGGCGCGCATGATTTCCGGGGTCACCGAGAACGGCGAGCAGGGCGCCAGGGCGATCTGCACCTGGGCGCCGTCGCCGCGCTGGTGGTAGTCGCGGATCAGCCGTTCGCTGTCGGCGAGGATGTCTTCGGCGCGCTGCACCGTCTGCTGCGGCGGCAAACCGCCATCGGCCTCGCCCAGGCTCATGGAGCCGCGGGTGAGCATGGCGCGCATGCCCAGCTCGGCGACCACCCCGGCCTGCACGTCGATGGCCTGCTCCAGGCCGTCGGGGAACAGGTAGTGGTGGTCCGCCGCGGTCGTGCAGCCGGACAGCAGCAGTTCAGCCAGGGCCACCTTGGTGGCCAGCGCCAGTTGGTCCGGGGTCAGCCGCGCCCACACCGGGTAGAGGGTCTTCAGCCAGGGGAACAGCGGCTGGTTGACCACCGGCGCCCAGGCGCGGGTGAGGGTCTGGTAGAAGTGGTGATGGGTGTTGATCAGGCCGGGCAGCAGCACGTGCTGGCTGGCGTCGAATACCTGCTCGCAGGGCTGCGAGGGTTGCTGGCCAAGGGCGAGCAGTTCGACGATGCGGCCGTCCTGCACGACCAGGCCGCCACGGGCGTCGAGGCCGTTGGCGGTGAAGATGGCGAGGGGGTTGCGCAGCCACAGGCGGGGGGATGACATGGGTGAATCCTCTGAGTTGCGGAGCCGCCGCCCGAGGCGAGCCGGCTCCCGGTTGTACGGGAAGCCAGCTCAGTGTTCACCCTGTCTGCTGATCCAGGTACGCCTTGACCCGCAGGTCAGGCGTCGGCGCATGGTAACGCCGCCGCCGGCATCCGTCACCAGTCGATCGTCGTCCCCTGGTAGTCCAGGTAGTGCTGGCCGCCGCGCCCGGCGTAGGCCTCGACCTGGTCGATGAGCCCGGCGGCGCTGGTTTCCACGTCCAGCGGCGCGGCCTCGCCGCCCATGTCGGTGCGCACCCAGCCGGGGTGCAGGTTGAGCACCGTCAGGCCGGTTTCGCCCAGCCCGGCGACCAGGCTGCGCGTCAGCGAGTTCAGCGCCGCCTTGCTCGCCCGGTACAGGCCCATGCCGCCGGATTCGTTGCCGGCCACGCTGCCCAGTTCCGAGGTCATGAAGGCCAGCACCCCGCGCTGCGGCTCCAGCAGCGGCAGCAGGCGCTCGGCCAGGCGCAGCGGGGCCACGGCGTTGACCATGAACAGCTCGCCGACCTCGGCCAGGCTGGCGTCCAGCGCCGACTGGTGCGCCGGGCCGTAGATGCCGGCGTTGATGTAGACGAGGTCGAAGCGCTGCCCGGCCAGGGCTTGGGCGAGGCGGTCCTGGGAGGCCGCATCGTCCAGAACCAGGGACTCGACGCGCACCGGCAGGCTGTCCAGCACGCCGGCGTTGGCGGCGTCGCGCACGGTGGCGGTGACCTCCCAGCCGCGCGCCAGCAGCTGGTTCACCAGGCCCAGGCCAAGGCCGCGGGAGGCGCCGATGATCAGGGCGGAATTGGCAGTGCTCATGGGGCTCTCCCCTCGGGATGGAAAAGCCCCAGCATACCCGCTCAATCCTCGCCGCGCAGGCGGTCCAGGCGCAGGCGGTCGCGCTCGTCGGTGAGCCGCCAGGCCGACAGGTACACGGCGCCCAGGGCCGCGGCGAACCCGGCGCCGACCAGCAGGAACATCAGCAGGATCTGGTAGCGCGCAGCGTCCAGCGGGTCCATGCCGGCGAGAATCTGCCCGGTCATGATCCCCGGCAGGGTGATGATGCCGGCGGCGGCCATCTGGTTGAGGGTGGGGATCAGCCCGGTGTAGAGCGCGCGGCGCAGCACCCCGCCAAGCGCGGTGTAGCGGTCGGCGCCCAGGGCCAGGCGCGCCTCGATGGCGGCGCGCTCGCGGGTGACGCTGGCGAACACCTGGTTCAGCGCCAGGCTGGCGGCGTTCATCGCCGTGCCGAGGATGATGCCCACCAGCGGGATGGCGTGCCGCGCGTCGTACCACGGCTGCGGCCGCAGGCTGCCGGCCAGGGCGAAGAGGGCGATGCCCAGGGTGGCGATGCCGACGCTGCTGCCGCCGATGCCCAGGTGCCAGAACCCGGCCAGCCGGCGGCGCTGCCGCGAGCCGACCTCGAAGCTGGCCGCGGCGAGCATCGCCAGCACCACCCCGGCGGTCAGCCAGGGCGAGGACAGGGCGAACACCTGGCGCAGGAACAGCCCCACCAGCACCAGTTGCACCACCAGGCGCACGGCGCAGACCAGCAGGGTGCGCTGCAGGCCCAAGCGCAGCGCCCAGGACAGCGCGGCGGCGGCCACGATCAGCAGCGCCGCCAGGGCCAGTTCCGGCAGGCCGAGCTGCAGCGGCGTCATGGTTGCACCTCGCCCAGGCCGTGTTCGTCGAGTTGCAGGTGGACGTCCGCCAGGCGCCGCGCCTGCCCGGCATCGTGGCTGACCACCAGCAGGCCCAGGCCTTCGGCCTTCAGTTCCTGCAGCAGTTGCTCGACGCCCTCGCGGCTGGCCGCGTCCAGCGCCGCCGTGGGTTCGTCCAGCAGCAGGAAGCGCGGCCGCTGCACCACCGCGCGCAACAGGGCCAGGCGCTGGCGCTCGCCTGTGGATAACTGCGCCACCCGCGCCTGCAGCAGCGCCGGGTCGAGACGCACCCGCGGCAGCAGCGCCCGCACGGCGTCGAGGTCGGCGAAGTGCGCGGCGACGCCCTCCTCCCACCAGCCGGACTCCGCCGCCACATAGGTGACCAGCCGCCGCCAGGCGCTGGCCGGCATACGCTCGCGCGCCACCCCGGCCAGGCTGACCTGGCCCTGGTTGGGATCGAGGTCGGCGAGCATGCGCAACAACAGGCTCTTGCCGATGCCCGAGGGGCCGCTGAGCACGCTGCAGCGGCCGGGCGCCAGGTCGAGGTCGAAGGGCCCGCTCAGCGCCCCGCGCAGGCCGCGGGCCAGAAGAGGCCCAAAGGGAATATCCAAAACGCTCATGAACTCGCTTCGTCAGGCCATAAGCCGCCGAGCATAACGTAGGGCGTATAACCGTTCGCGGTTATACGCCGCTACACCCATCTCCCCGCCCCTCATAAGCCCAGCCCAGGCGACCCAAAAACGACAAGACCCAGCATCTGCCAGGCCTCGTGGATAAAACGCCCCGGAGCAACCCCGGGGCCAGGGCACGCGCCCTATCAGTCGGTAGTGATCTTCGAATGCGTCCGGGTGTCCTTCATGGTCACGTAGACCAGCAGCGAGCAGGCGATGCAGCCGGTGACATACCAGTAGAAGCCACTCTCCATGCCGATGCTCTTGAACCACAGCGCCACGTACTCGGCGGTGCCGCCGAAGATGGACACGGTCAGCGCGTACGGCAGGCCCACGCCCAGGGCGCGGATTTCGGTGGGGAACAGCTCGGCCTTCACCACGGCGTTGATCGAGGTGTAGCCGCTGACGATCACCAGCGCCGCCATGATCAGGAAGAACGCGCCCCACCAGGTGTCGATGCTGTGCAGGGTGCTGAGGATCGGGTAGGTGAAGACGGTGCCCAGCACGCCGAAGGCGATCAGGATCGGGCGCCGGCCGATCTTGTCCGACAGCGCGCCGACGATCGGCTGCAGCAGCATGAACAGGAACAGGGTGGCGGCCGAGATCATGGTCGAGTCGGTCTTACTCATGCCCACGGTGTTCACCAGGTACTTCTGCATGTACGTGGTGTAGGTGTAGAAGGCCAGGGTGCCGCCCATGGTCAGGCCGACCACGGTGAGGACTTCCTTGGGATGGCGCAGCAGGGCGCGCATCAGGCTTTCCTTGGGCTCTTCCTTCTTCTTGGCGAAGGACTCGGTCTCTTCCATGCCGCGGCGCAGGAACATGGCGGTCACCGCGCACAGCGCGCCGATGAAGAAGGGCACGCGCCAGCCCCAGCTTTCCAGCTGTTCGACGGTCAGTGTCTGCTGCAGCACGATGAGCACCGCCAGGGCGATGAGCTGGCCGGAGATCAGCGTCACGTACTGGAAGCTGGAGAAGAAGCCGCGTTGCTCCTTGTTGGCCATCTCGCTGAGGTAGGTGGCCGAGGTGCCGTATTCGCCGCCGACCGACAGGCCCTGCAGCAGGCGCGCGAGCACCAGCAGGATGGGCGCGCCGACGCCGATGGTCTCGTAGCTGGGGGTCAGGGCGATGATCAGCGAGCCGAAGCACATCAGCAGCACCGAGGCCAGCAGCGCGGCCTTGCGGCCCTTGCGGTCGGCGTAGATGCCCATCAGCCAGCCGCCGATCGGGCGCATCAGGAAGCCCACGGCGAAGATCGCGGCGGTGTTGAGCAGCTGGGCGGTCATGTCGCCCTGGGGGAAGAAGGCCTTGGCGAAGTACAGGGAGAAGGCGGCGTAGACGTACCAGTCGTACCACTCCACCAGGTTGCCCACCGAACCGCTGAAGATCGACTTGATGCGCTGGGAGGTCGTACGGGGCGCGGCAGAAGCGGAGACGGCGCTTGCGCTATCCATGGGTAATCCTCTTGTCGTTGTTGTCGTCGGGTGCGCGGACCACGAAACCGGCACCGGCGCGCCACGAGGTGCGGCGCAGTGTGGAGGGCGATAGCAGGCAACGTGCCAAGGGCGCAAAGCCGCGTGGGGCAAGGGATTACGGCGGTTTCGTACGGTGTGGGCAGGCGGTTGGATGCCGATGGGTGGGGTGGGTGAGCGGAAATCCGCTTATTTGGAGTGGCTTTTCGTAGGAGCGAGCTTGCTCGCGAATGGTGGTCTGCCGAGGCTTCGGTGTTTGTCCTGAAGAGCGCCCTCTCCCTAACCCTCTCCCTGAAGGGAGAGGGGACCGTTGGGCAGGGTCGGGTGTTTTGGAGTCAGCCGGCGACGCCGAAGGTTTCTGGCTGAAACCATTCCTTCTCTCGGCACGGACTAGCCCCCTCTCCCTTCAGGGAGAGGGCTGGGGAGAGGGGCTCTTCAGGGCATGCACCACACCCAGCCGGTTGGCGCCGTTCGCGAGCAAGCTCGCTCCTACAGGAAGAAAGACCGCAGCGGCTCAACGCTGCTTGAACAACTCCCCCGGCGTAAAACCGAACAACCCCTTGAACGCGGCTATATAGGCCGAAGTGGAGTCATAGCCACAATCCAGCGCCGCAGCGGTCACGCTGGCTCCATCCTCCAGCACACCCAGCGAACCAAGCAGCCGCTGGCGTTGGCGCCAGAGGCGGAAGCTCATGCCGGTCTCGCGCTGGAACAGGCGCGAGAGGGTTTTTTCCGACGTGCCCAGGCGCTGCGCCCAGTCGCCCAGGGTGAGGCTGGTGCTGGGCTGTTCGATCAGCGCCTGGCACAGCTGCAGCAGCCGCGGCTCCTGGGGCATGGGCAGGGAGAAGGCGACTTCCGGCAGGGTGCGCAGCTGGTCCAGCAGCACGCTCACCAGGCGCTGCTCGGGGCTGTCGCCCTGTGGATAATCCACCGCCAGCTCGCAGAAGCTCTTGATCAGCTCGCGGGCCAGCGGCGTCACCTCCAGCACCCGGCAGCGTGGTTCCGCCCAGGCGCAGGCCTCGGCGCTCAGGTAGAGGCTGCGCATCTCCGCGCGGCCGGAGGTGACCACCTCGTGCTCCAGGTACGCCGGTATCCAGATGGCGCGCTGCGGCGGGGCGAAGAAGCTGCCCTCGGCGGTGTGCACGCCGAGCACCCCGCTGATGGCGTAGGACAGTTGCACCCAGGCGTGGTGGTGGCGGCCGGTCCAGGAGCCGGCGCGCAGGCTCTCGGCGCGCGCGTAGACCGGCCGCGGCAGGTCGTCGAGCGTGGGAATCGCGCGTTGCAGATGGGGGTGCTGTCCGTTCATCGCTATGCTTTGGCTTTGTATCGCTAGTGGACAGAGTCTGGCAGGGCTACCCTGCCGCCTCAAGCCGTCAACGGAGCCCGCCCATGCTGAATTTCTCCGCCCAGGAATATCCCTATGCTTCGCAGCGCTCGCTGGTGTACGCCCGGCGCGGCATGGTGGCCACCTCGCAGCCGCTGGCGGCGCAGGTCGGGCTGGACATGCTCAAGCGCGGCGGCAACGCGGTGGACGCCGCGGTGGCCACGGCGGCGGCGCTGACGGTGGTGGAGCCCACCGGCTGCGGCATCGGCGGCGATGCCTTCGCCTTGGTGTGGGTGAAGGACAAGCTGCACGGCCTGGACGCCGCCGGCTACGCGCCCGGGGCGTTGGACATCGGCACGCTGCGCGGCGCCGGCCACGCGCGCATGCCGCTGTACGGCTGGACGCCGGTGACCGTGCCGGGCTGCCCGGCGGCCTGGGCCGAGCTGTCGGTGCGCTTCGGCCGGCTGCCCTTCGCCGAGCTGCTGGCCCCGGCCATCGAACTGGCCGAGCAGGGCTTCCCGGTCTCGCCGGTGATCGCCGGCCTCTGGCAGAGCGGCCTGGACAAGTTCCGCGGGGTGCGCGACGCGCACCCGGAGCTGGCGGCCTGGTTCGACGAATTCCTCATCGACGGCCGCGCCCCCCGCGCCGGGGAAATCTTCCGCAACCCCGGCCAGGCGCAGACCTTGCGCGAACTGGCGCAAAGCCGCTGCGAGAGCTTCTACCGCGGCGCCCTGGCCCAGCGCATCGCCGCCCACGCCCGGGACAGCGGCGGCTACCTGGACGAGGCCGACCTGGTCGGCTACCGCGCCCGGTGGGTCGAGCCCATCGCGCTGAACTACCGCGGCTACGACGTCTGGGAAATCCCCCCGGCCGGCCAGGGCCTGGTGGCGCTGATGGCCTTGAACATCCTCAAGGGCTTCGAATTCGGCGAGCGCGACAGCCCGGACACCTGGCACCGCCAGCTGGAGGCCATGAAGCTGGCCTACGCCGACGGCCGCGCCTACATCGGCCAGCCGGACGCCATGCGCTTCAGCGTCGCCGACCTGCTCAGCGACGACTACGCCGCCAGCCGCCGCGCGCTGATCGGCGAGCGCGCCCTGGAACCGCACCCGGGCAAGCCGCGCGCCGGCGGCACCGTGTACCTCGCCACGGCCGACGGCGAGGGCAACCTGGTGTCGTTCATCCAGAGCAACTACCACGGCTTCGGCTCCGGCGTGGTGGTGCCCGGCACCGGCATCGCCCTGCAGAACCGCGGCGCCGAGTTCAGCCTCGACGCCGGTCACGTCAACGCCCTGGCCCCGGGCAAGAAGACCTTCCACACCATCATCCCCGGCTTCCTCAGCAAGGGCGGCGTGCCCCTGGGCCCGTTCGGCGTGATGGGCGCCTACATGCAGCCCCAGGGCCACGTGCAGATGGTGATGAACCTGGTGGACTTCGGCCTCAACCCCCAGGCCGCGCTGGACGCCCCGCGCTGGCAGTGGCTGGGCGACAAGCGCATCGGCATCGAGCACGGCGCGCCGCGCAGCCTGGCGGCGGTGCTCACCCGTCGTGGCCACCATGTGGAAGTGGCCCACGACCTGAGCAGCTACGGGCGCGGCCAGATCATCCTGCGCGACCCGCGCAGCGGCGTGCTCTGCGGCGGCACCGAGCCGCGCACCGACGGGCAGATCGCCGCCTGGTGAGGGCCGCCGCCGGGCCGGCGGAGGTGCTTGCGCGGCGCGGCTCTGGCATCATCCGCGCCCGGAAAGGCCGCGGCCGCCCGCAAGGTGGCCGCCGGGGCGCTTGTGTAGATTCTTCACAGCAAACTTGTATACACATTTTGAATTGATTCCATTCAACTCAACGCAATCGTGTATTCAATAAGCCCTGTCCATGCTCGCCAAAATGGCGCTTCGGCTCGTTGCACTGCCCTGTTTGAAGGCACGACTTGTCCCATGAGTCAGGTTTTGCCCGATGCCAGGCCTTCGCCGGCCGCGGCGCAGGCCCATGAAACAGCATGGCTTTTCCCAAAACACAGAAGAAAACCGGGCCCGCGCCCCGCGTTGGCCCCGATCTTGCCTCGGCAGGCCAAGCCTGACCGAGTGGACAGGTTCAGAATTCCAATTAGATCGCAGCACTTCAAAACCTAGGAGCACCACATGACTCGCACCCTCGCATCCCTGCTGCTCGCCGGCGGGCTGCTGGCTACCGGCCAGGCCATGGCCGGCGGCGAAGACCTCACCCCCGCGCCGGCCAGCAACGACGGCCCGCTGATCTGGCACAACGAAAGCCTGACCTACCTGTGGGGCAAGAACTTCAAGGTCAACCCGCCGATCCAGCAGACCTTCACCTTCGAGAGCGCGAGCGCCTGGACCTGGGGCGACATCTGGTTCTTCGTCGACCAGATCAACTACAACGGCAAGGAAGACAGCCAGAACGGCAAGAACACCTACTACGGCGAGTTCAGCCCGCGCCTGTCGTTCGGCAAGATCACCGGCGCCGACCTGTCGCTGGGCCCGATCAAGGACGTGCTGCTGGCCACCACCTACGAATTCGGCGAAGGCGACACCGAGGCCTACCTGATCGGCCCGGGCTTCGACCTGGCCCTGCCCGGCTTCGACTACTTCCAGCTGAACTTCTACTACCGCAAGCCCGACGGCAACCGCGTACCCTCCGGCGCCTGGCAGGTCACCCCGGCCTGGGCCGTGACCATCCCGGTGGGCAACTCCGACATCCTCTTCGACGGCTTCATGGACTGGGTGGTCAACAACAAGAGCGCCAGCGCCAGCGAACGCGGCCAGAGCGACTACCACGCCAACCTGCACTTCAACCCGCAGATCAAGTACGACCTGGGCAAGGCCATGGGCTACGAGGCCAAGCACCTGTACGTGGGCGTGGAGTACGACTACTGGTCCGACAAGTACGGGATCAAGGATTCGCAGTTCTTCACGACCGACCAGAACACCACCAGTCTGTTGGTGAAGTACCACTTCTGATTGGGGCTGGGCGCTTTTCTGTTCTGTAGGAGCGAGCTTGCTCGCGAACGGTGCTTGCAGGGGGCTTCGGTGCCTGTCCTGAAGAGCGCCCTCTCCCTAACCCTCGGCTGCGCGCCCCGCCCTGAAGGGAGAGGGGACCGTTCGGAGTGCTTGGGTGTTCTGGAGTCAGCCGGCAACACCGACGGTTTCCGGCTGAAACCATTCCTCCTCTCGGCACGGACTAGCCCCCTCTCCCTTCAGGGCGGGGCGCGCAGCCGAGGGCTGGGGAGAGGGTCGCGGAGTCAATCCAACACACCAGAGCCACCGGGAAACTCCGTTCGCGAGCAAGCTCGCTCCTACGAAAAGCCCCCACATCCTCACCCCGCCAGCGCCTGCACCACCCCCATCACCAGCAACAGGCTCCCCCCCGCCAACAACGTCTGCAGCGTGATGATCCCCGCCATCAGGTGACTGTCCCCACCCAGCTGCCGCGTCAGCACATAGGCCGTAGGCGCCGTCGGCAAGGCGAAGAACAGCACGAACACCGCCGACTCCAGCGGCGCCAGGCCCAGCAGCTGGGCGCAGGCGAAGGCCAGCGCGGGCATCGCCAGCAGGCGCGTGGCGCAGCTGCCCAGCAGCACCGGCAGTTCCGCGCGCAGTTCCTTCGGTTGCAGCGCGGCGCCCACGCAAAGCAGGCCCAGCGGCAGGCTGGCCACCGCCAGCAGGTCGAACAGCCGGGCGCTGCCGCCGCCCAGTTCCAGGCCGGCCAGGTTGACCAGGGCGCCGGCGGCGCAGGCGAGGATCAGCGGGTTCTTCAGGATCGGCAGCAGCAGCGCGCGGGCGCTGATGCCGCGTTCGGCGGTCAGCGCCCAGACCGACATCAGGTTCACCGTCGGCACCATCAGCGCCAGCATCAGCGCCGCCAGGGTCAGGCCTTCCTTGCCGTACAGGCTGCCCACCGCGGCCAGGCCCAGGTAGGTGTTGAAGCGCAGCACGCCCTGGGCGATGGCGCCGAAGCGCGCCGCGCTCCAGGCGCGCAGGCGCCGGCTGGCCAGCAGCGCCAGCCAGGCGCCGCCCAGGCCCAGGGCCACCGCCAGGGCCAGGCGGCCCAGCCCCGGATCGCGCAGCGGCGCCTTGGCCAGGCTGGCGAACAGCAGCGCGGGGAACAGGATGAAGTAGTTCAGGCGTTCGGCCGCCGGCCAGAAGGCCTCGCCGGGGAAGCCGCGGCGGCGCAGCAGGTAGCCGCCGACGATGAGCGCGAAGAGCGGCCAGAGGGCCTCGAAGAGAACGGACACGGATACCCCGCGGCGGTGGTTGGGCGCCCATCTTGCCCAGCCGCGCGCGGGGACGGCAAGCCGGGCTCGGAGCCGCGAGGCGTTCAGGCCTTGCCGGGGCGGCAGCGCTGCAGGACCAGCCCGAGCAACCTACGGCAGGCCTCGTCGGTGGAGGTGTCGGTGGCGTCCACTTCGAAGTCGGCGTCCAGCGGCGGCTCGTAGGGGCTGTCGATGCCGGTGAAGTTGCGCAGGCGGCCTTCCCGGGCGGCCTTGTACAGGCCCTTGGGGTCGCGCTCGGCGCAGGTCTGCAGCGGCGTGCTGAGGTAGACGCCGAGGAACTCGTCGGCCGGGAACAGCGCGCGGGCGGCGTCGCGCTCGGCGCGGAACGGCGAGATGGCGGCGACTATCACCACCAGCCCGGCCTCGGTCATCAGCCGCGCGGCCTGGGCCAGGCGGCGGATGTTCTCGCGGCGGCCCTCGGGGCTCATGTCCAGGTCGCTGCACAGGCCGCCGCGGACCTGGTCGCCATCGAGCAGGAAGCTGTGCACGCGCTCGCGGTGCAGGGCCAGCTCCAGGGCGTTGGCCAGGCTCGACTTGCCCGAGCCGGACAGGCCGGTCAGCCAGATGCAGCAGGGGCGCTGGCCCTTGAGGGCGGCGCGGGCCTCGCGGCGCACGCTGCCGGTGACGGGGAACAGGGGTACTTTGAGGTCACTCATAGCCAAGCAGTTGGTAGTCGCGTTGATAGGCGCGGCGCACCAGGCGCCGCGTGCGAGTGCTGCAGAAGTCCCGGGCCGGGCCGGCCTGGCGTTGCCGCGAGGCGTTCAGGTGGGGCAGCTGGCCGCTGATGCCCAGGTGCTCACACAGCGTCTGGAAGTCCGCTTCCAGGTTCTCCTGGCGGCCGATGAAGTCCAGCCCCAGGTGGCCGAGGGAATCGCAGAGGAAGGCCACCTGCGGCACGAAATGCAGCTGGCGGTGGAGGTTGTCCGGGTGCAGCCAGCGGTCGACGAAGTCGTCGAAGTCGCGGAACTGGCAGACCAGCTGGTGCGCCGCCCGGTCGCGCTGCGGCAGCTGGTTGCCGCGCAGATAGGCGTAGGCCGAGTAGGCGCGCTCCAGCGGGTCGCGGACGAAGCTGAACTTGAAGCTTTCGGCATATTCGCCGGGGAACTGCTGCTCGTACCAGTACAGCGGCAGATGGCCGGGGCGCCCGCCGTCGAACAGCGCCGCGCAGAGGCTGCTGCCGGCGCACTTGGGCACGTGCACGAACAGGCAGCGGCGCTCGCGGAAATAGGCGGGGAAATGGGCGTTGCCGGACATCGCCTTGTTGACGATCTGTCGTTCCTGCACCGGCAGGCGGCTGAGCAGGAAGTTGCGCTGGACCTTGGGCAGCAGCTTCCAGAAGTAGCGTTGCAGCATGGGGACTCTCGAACGCCGGAGGGTCGCTCCGGTAGTTTTCCTTGGATGGCGGGAGGGCCCCGGCCTTAAGGAAACCTTAACAGGCCCGTGTCCGGTGATTATTCCTTCTTGGTCAAGAATGTAAGGTTTCCGATACATGGCTGTCCGGCCCGGGGCGCGGGCCTTGTGGCTTGCAGGCTGGCCTGGGGCTATTTCCGACGGCCGGGGAGTCTATTCCCGGCCCGGCGCGGCGCCCACGGCGAAAAGGATGCACAAAGCGTAGGAAAGCCCTGAGGAAGTGGCTGGCAGCCCGCCGCCGGTCGGGGCGCCACGAACGCGGCAAGCCCGGGCCCCGGCGGCGAAAGGCAGCTTTTTCTTATGTCGCAACGACATATTTAATAATTTTCCGAGCCTCCCGCTTCCGCCACCATCCGCCCTGTCACGTGCCGCCCGCCTTTCGGGCCCAGGGGCCACAGAGCCCATCGCCGCGCACGTTCCGCTTCGCTATGAAATCTCCGGCCATCTGGCCACTGCCGCAGTTATCCAATAACAAGCCCAACAGGCTGTGGGAGTGCTTCATGAACAAGTCCTTGCTTGCGCGTTTCACCCGTCCCCTCGCCCTCGCCGGGCTGCTCGCCGGCGCCGCCGGAGCGGCCCAGGCCGGCACCCTGTCCATCGGTCATACCACCTGGGTCGGCTACGGCACCCTGTACCTGGCCCGCGACCTGGGCTACTTCAAGGAGCAGGGCCTGGACCTGCAGCTCACCCCCATCGAGGAAGCGGCGATGTACATGGCCGCCCAGGCCTCCGGCAAGCTCTCCGGCTCCGCCTCGACCATCGACGAAATCCTCAAGTACCGCCCGCAGTTCTGCTTCAAGGCCGTGGCCGCGCTGGACGACAGCCATGGCGGCGACGGCGTGCTGGTGGGCAAGGACGTCACCAGCCTGGCCCAGCTCAAGGGCCAGGAAGTGGCGGTCAACGAAGGCTCGGTGTCGCAGTTCTGGCTGGCGTACCTGCTGAAGAACGCCGGCATGAGCATGAACGACATCAAGGTGCAGAACATGACCGCCGACGATGCCGCCACCGCCTTCATCGCCGGGCGCATCCCCGCCGCGGTGACCTGGGAGCCGCACCTGTCGATGGTGCGCCAGAAGCAGCAGGGCAAGGTGCTGGTGGACAGCACCAGCACCCCCGGGGTGATCGTCGACGTGGTGGCGCTGAACTGCGACGTCATCGACAAGCAACCCGACGACGTCAAGGCCCTGGTCAAGGGCCTGTACAAGGCCGTGCAGTACACCAAGGAGCACCCGCAGGAGGCCTACGCCATCATGGCCAAGGGCGTCGGCGGCTACCTGTCCGACCCCAAGGACCTGGCCGAGGCGGCCAAGGGCGTGCGCTTCTATGACGAGGCCATGAGCGAGAAGCTCCTCGGCGCCCCCGGCAAGGCCGGCGACATCAAGGACATCATCGGCCTGGCCAACGAGACCTGGACGCAGCTGCAGGGCAAGACCTTCCAGGTCAGCTACGACGACCTGGTGGACACCCGCTTCGTCGCCCAGTGAACCCGGCGGGCCGCGCGCCCGCCCCTCCCCATCCCTCGTTCCACAGCATCCTGGCGGAAGGCTTGCGGCCGTCCGCATGGAGGTAATCCGCGATGTCACGTCCGAATAAATCCTGGCTCAGCCGCTGCCTGACGCCCAAGGTCGAGCTGCCGGTGCGCCTGGTGTGGTCCGCCAGCGCCCTGTGCTGGCTGCTGGTGTTCGGCCTCTGGGCCCTGCTCTCCTACGGCGGCGTGGTGCCGGCGATGTTCCTGCCCAGCCCCGGCGCGGTACTGGACGCCGCCGTGCGCCTGGGCCGCGACGGCACCCTGGGCACCCACGTGCTGGCCAGCGTCGAGGTGGTGATGATCGGCTTCCTGGTCTCGTCCCTGGTGGCCGTGCCCCTGGGCCTGCTGATGGGCAGCTTCCGCATCGTCCAGGCCTTCCTCGAACCGCTGGTGAACTTCATCCGCTACCTGCCGGTGACCTCTTTCGTGCCGCTGTTCATCCTGTGGATCGGCATCGGCATCGAGCAGCGCGTCACGGTGATCATCTTCGGCGTGTTCTTCCAGCAGCTGGTGATGATCGCCGACGTCTCCCGCGGCGTCGCCAAGGACCTGGTCAACGCCTCCTATACCCTGGGCTGCACCCGCCGCGACGTGGTGCTGCACGTGCTCGGCCCGGCCTCGCTGCCCGGCGTGCTGGACACCCTGCGGGTGACCATGGGCTGGGCCTGGACCTACCTGGTGGTGGCCGAGTTGGTCGCCGCCTCCAGCGGCCTGGGCTACATCAGCCTCAAGGCCATGCGCGGCTTCCAGGTGGACGTGATCTTCCTGGCCATCGCCATCATCGGCCTGCTCGGGCTGATCACCGACCAACTCTTCCGCATCCTCCGACTGAAGGTGGCCTCATGGGCGCAGTAGCAGCCATGCAACGCAACGACGCGGCACCGGCCGCACAAGGGGCGCAGCCGGCGCGGCTGCGCGTGGACCAGGTCAGCCTGCGCTACCGCACCCCCGAGGGCGGCACCTTCGCCGCGCTGGAGAAGGTCTCCTTCGAGGTGCCGGACCAGCAGTTCGCGGTGATCGTCGGCCCCTCCGGCTGCGGCAAGTCGAGCCTGCTGTACCTCACCGCCGGGCTGTCCGAGCCCACCGAGGGTGACATCTACGTCGGCGGCCAGCGCGTCGACGGCCCCGGCGCCGACCGCGGCATGGTGTTCCAGAGCTACACCCTGTTCCCCTGGCTGACCGTGCGCGAGAACGTCGAGTTCGGCTTGAAGCGCCGCGGCCTGCCGGCCGCCGAGCGCAAGGAGATCGTCGACTACTACCTCAACGAGGTGGGCCTGGCCAACTTCGCCGGCAACTACCCCAAGCAGCTCTCCGGCGGCATGATGCAGCGCGTGGCCATCGCCCGCGCGCTGGCCAACGACCCGCAGATCCTGCTGATGGACGAGCCCTTCGGCGCCCTCGACAGCCAGACGCGCATGCAGATGCAGAAGCTGCTGCTGCGCGTGTGGGACCACAGCAAGAAGACCGTGGTGTTCGTCACCCACGACATCGACGAAGCCATCCTGCTGGGCGACCGCGTCTACGTCATGGGCGCGCGCCCGGGGCGCATCAAGCGCATCCTCGACGTGCCCATCGAGCGCCCGCGCTCGCTGGACATGGTGATGGACCGCCAGTTCATCGAGATGAAGCGCGAAATCCTCGGGCTGCTCCACGACGACCTGGAAGAAGCGCACTGAGGCCCACCGCGGGGGCGGGGCGCCCGCCTCGCTCCCGCGGCCGGCTCAGAGACCGAGATCGCTCAGCGACGGGTGATCGTCCGGGCGCCGGCCCAGCGGCCAGCGGAACAGCCGCTCGTCCTCGCTGATGGGCAGGTCGTTGATGCTGGCGTGGCGTTCGACCATAAGGCCGTTCGCGTCGAAGGCCCAGTTCTCGTTGCCGTAGGAGCGGAACCAGTTGCCCGAGTCGTCGTGCCACTCGTAGGCGAAGCGCACGGCGATGCGCTCGCCGGTGAAGGCCCAGAGTTCCTTGATCAGCCGGTAGTCCAGCTCGCGGCGCCACTTGCCGGTGAGAAATTCGACGATCTGCACGCGGCCGCGGATGAAAGTGGAGCGGTTGCGCCAGGTGCTGTCCGGGCTGTAGGCCAGGGACACGCGCTGTGGGTCGCGGCTGTTCCAGCCATCCTCGGCGGCGCGCACCTTCTGGATGGCGGTCTCGCGGGTGAAGGGCGGCAGGGGTGGGCGGGCTTCGCTCATGATGGGGGCTCCTGGGGTGGGGGTTCTGGTCATGGTGCGCCTGGGGTGGCTGTGGAGGAATGACACTGGTCCCACGGATGTTGCCAAGGTGCCGAACGGCTTTTCGTTTTCGTAGGAGCGAGCTCGCGAACGGTGCCCACCTGTGGCTTCGGTGCTCGTCCTGAAGAGCGCCCTCTCCCTAACCCTCTCCCTGAAGGGAGAGGGGACCGTTTGGAGTGCGTGGGTATTCCTGATGTGGTGGTTCAATTTCCTCGGACACCTCGATAGGTGGAAAATCCACTGAATAGAGGAGTCATTCATGAGCCGTAAACGCAGAACATTCGATGCCAGCTTCAAGCTGCAAGTCGTCCAGATGATCAAAGACCAGGGCCTGAGCATTACGCAGGTCTGCCGAGACATGGACCTGGGAGAGACGGCAGTTCGCCGCTGGGTTCAGCAATACGAAGCCGAGCTGTCGGGGCAGGCGGGAGTGGGTAAGCCGCTGACACCCGAGCAGCAGCGGATTCGTCAGTTGGAAGCCGAGAATCGCCAGTTGAAGCAGGACAACGACCTGCTAAAAAAGGCCTCGGCC
>NZ_FOLS01000053.1 GCF_900112375.1 Pseudomonas citronellolis
TTCTGCTGTGGCCGGTAGGCCGCTTCCATGCGCAGGCGCGGCTTCTGGACGTCGTAGTCGCGGCGGGTCACGCGGCTGGTGCGGCCTTCCAGGCGCAGGACGAAGCCCTTGATCACCGGCTCGTCGGCCACCAGGCCGGTGTCGGCGATGTAGGGCGTGGGTTGGCCCAGGCGCGGGAAGGCGGTCTGGTCGTCGCCGAACACCAGCAGGTGTCCGTCGGGGCTGTGCTCGAAGTGGTAGTGGAGGCCTTCCTCTTCGCACAGGCGCTGGACGAAGTGCAGGTCGCTCTCGTCGTACTGGGTGCAGTAGTCGCGCGGCGGGTAGACGGTGGGGCCGAGCTGGAAGCGGTAGGCGTCGGCGAGGATGCCGTGCTCCTCCAGCACCCGGGCGATGATCTGCGGCACCGTCAGCTGCTGGAAGATGCGCTGGTTGCTGCGCAGTGCGAGGTAGGCCAGCTGCGGCGCCAGGACCACCCGGTAGCGGGTCAGGCGCTGGCCGGCGTCGCCTTGCCCAGCCTGCTGGATCAGCCCGTGGACGCCCGGCCCGGCGGGGCTGAAGGCGAGGAACGCGGGCTTGTGCAGCAGGGCTTCCAGGTCGAGGCCGGGGCGTTCGCTGACCAGTTCCAGTTCGAAGCGGTAGGGCTGGCTGATGGCTTCGCGGCCGTGGAAGCTCAGGACCTGAAAGTCGTGCTCCAGGCCGTCGAGGGTCAGGCTGAAGTGGGTCTGGTTGGCCGGGTTGAACATGCTCGGGCTCCCTGTTCGAAAGTCATCCGTTGCGCCACCGGAACCAGCGGCGCAGCCCCTGGGGTGGCAGTGTGCGGAACGCGTCGCGCAGTTGCGCGACGCTGATCTGGCGGTCCGCTTCATTCAGTGCGAGTGCGCAACGCAAGGCCTGCCAGGCCGGTCGCGGCAGCTGCGCGGGAGGCGCCAGCTGTTGTTCCAGTTGCATGGCCCTGGCCTGCTTGGCGTTCAGGCGCCGGTACGGGTGGGTGCCGCACAGTAGTTCGTAGAGCACGCAGGCCACCGCGTAGAGGTCGCTGGCCGGCGACAGCGGCGCGCCTTCGAGCAGTTCGAGGGCGGCATAGCGTGGCGTCCAGGCGGCGATGCGGGCGCGGCAGAGTTTCGGCAGGCCGTCGAGCAGGCCATCGCGGGCCTGGCCCAGGCCATAGTCGAACAGGCGCAGCCCGTCTTCGCCGAGCATCACGTTGCTGGGCTTGAGGTCGCCGTGCAGCACGCCGCGCTCGTGGGAATAGGCCAGGGCGTCGAGCAGCGCGCCGGCCACTTCCCGGAACTCGTCCCAGGGCAGCCCTTGCGGGCGCTCGCTGAGCAACTGGTCGAGGGTCAGGCCGCGCATCAGTTCCAGGGTGATGAAGGCGCGCTGGCAGGCGGTGTCCACTTCGAAGCTGTGCAGGCGCACCACGTGCGGGTGGCGCAGGCGCATGGTCAGGGCGTATTCGCTGTAGAGCAGGGCGCTGGCGTCGGGGTATTCGGCGAACTCTTCGCTCAGCACCTTGAGCGCCACATAAGGATCGGGATCGCCGAACTGCTCGCGCAGCAGGTCGCGGGCGCGGTACACGGCGCCCATGCCACCGACGCCCAGCAGGCGTTCCAGGCGGTAGCGGCTGCCCAGCACTTCGGGGAGCGCCTGGGGGCTGAAGGTCGGCGTGGCCGGGGCCGGCGGCGGTTCGCTGCCAGCCAGCGGCACGGCGCGCTCCGGGTCGATGAAGGCGAAGTAGGTGAGGTTGCCGGCTTCGGCCTGGTCCGTGGCCATGCTCTGCTTGCTCATCGGCGGATCACCACGGCGGTGAGGTTGTCGCGGGCCATGCCCAGCAGCGCGTGGTCGAACAGGCGTTCCAGCGCGGCAGTGGGCGAGGCCAGGCTGAGGGCGTAGCCCAGGGCTTCCTGGCTGACGTACTGGTAGAGGCCGTCGCTGCACAGCAGGAAGGCGTCGTCGGGGTAGACCTGCAGTTCGAGGATGTCGAGCGTCAGGTCGTCGCTGGCGCCAATGGCGCGGGTCAGGGCGTGGGCCGAAGGGTGCCGGCGGGCGTCCTCCGGGCTCAGGCCCTGTTCGTCGATCAGATGCTGTTGCAGCGAGTGGTCGCGGGTCAGTTGGTACAGGCGCCCGCCGCGCCACAGGTAGCAGCGGCTGTCGCCGGCCCAGATGCAGGCGGCGCGCTGGCCGTCGAGCAGCAGGGCGGCGACGGTGCTGCCCATGATGCGCGAGGGCTGGTCGGCGGTGACCGTGAGCTCCTGGCCGAAGCGGCGGTTGAGCCAGTGCAGGCACTGGCGCAACTGCTGCAGGCGTGGCTCGAAACCGCAATCGCTCGGCAGCGCGGCGATGCTTTCGACGATCAGCCGGCTGGCGCGGTCGCCGCCATGGTGGCCGCCCATGCCGTCGGCGACCACCCAGAGGCCGCGCTCCGGGCAGTCGAGGAAGGCGTCCTCGTTGCGCGCACGGACCTTGCCGGGGTCGGTGCGCGCGGCGCTGCGCCAGGGCCTGGCGGACGGCATCAGAGCGACACCGGCAGGCGGAAGCTGCGCAGGGTGCCGAGGTCGAACGGGTTCGGCGAGCGCTGCGCCAGCACCAGGTAGTTGGCGCGCAGGCCACTCAGATCGGCCTTGAGCATCAGCACGTCGCGCCCGCTGTGGTACTCGGTGCGCATCTGGTCGAAGAGGCGGAACAGTGACCAGGGGCCGGTGTTCTTCTCCAGGCTCACGCGGCGCCCGCCGAGTTCCTCGAGGACCAGGCTGGTGCGGCCGTCGTCGGCGTCGGTGGGCCATTTGAAGGCCACCGGCACGATGGGGCCGTGACGGTATTCCAGCTGCTGGTCGCCGAAGCGGAAGTCGGCGCGGCTCAGGCTGGAGTCGATGGAGTAGGGCTCCAGCTTGAACTGCACCTGGGGCTCGGCCGGGTTGTCGGTGAAGAAGCTGCGGCGGATCGCCTGGGCGTAGCCCATCTGCTCGAGGAAGGCGCGCGACATCGGCAGGCTGTGGCCGTCGACGCTGCGCAGCCGGTAGTTGCCCGGATCGCCGCTGACGAAGGGCTGCAGGTAGCTTTCGAAGAAGCGGTCGGCGACGCCCTGGGCCTTGAAGAACTCGCGGAAGTCGGCGATGGCCACGTCGCTGCTGCTCTGCGGGTTGAACGGATAGCGCTTGTTGATGGCCTTGAAGTAGAAGCTGTACAGCTCGCTCTGGTAGCGCTGGTTGAGGTAGATGTAGGCGTCGCCCAGCACCAGCGTCCAGCTGTCCTCGGCGAGCAGGGCCAGCCAGCCGTTGACCGGCTGCGGCAGGCGCGTGGCGGCGTTGCGCAGGTTGGCCAGGGCGTCGAGCTGCCCGCCCATGCGGTTGCGCGCCAGTTCGAAGGCGGCCTGCTGCGGTTGGCTGGCGCGGGCCAGGGCGGCCAGTTGCAGTTGCAGGTCGTTGAGCGCTTGCATCACCGGCGCCAGGTCGGCGGTGGGGCCGCCGTTGTCGTCGAGCAGGCGGTGCAGTGGCTCGAAGCGCCGCTGCATGGCTTGCCGCGCGGTATCCGGCAGGTTCTTGGCGAGGGCGTCCTGGGCCTGTTCGGCGGCGGCCGCCGCCATCTTGCCGACCTTGCCCAGCTTGCCGCCGGCATCGCTGGCCGCGCCGGCCGCTGCGGCGACATCCCCGGCGTTGTCCGCCAGGCCCGGGATGCGGGTGTTGTCGCGCACTTCCTGGAGCAGTTGCAGCAGCGGCGAGTTGGCCGCGGTGAGCCCGGCCACTTCGTCGGCGCCGCGGCCGGCGTCGACCACCGGCTGCAGGCGCACCTGGTTGACCGCCTCGCTCCAGTGGTTGGCGTAGTCGCGGAAATACAGCTGCTGCAGCTCGACCATCAGGCGGCTGAGGTCCTGGCCGCTGAGGCTGCTGCCTTCGCCGAGCACCCAGTTGTCGCGGAGGATCTCGCGGACCATGGGCGTGCCCTGGGCGATGAAGTACTGCTGGTAGCCGTTGCGGGTGTACAGGCCGGGAATCACGTAGTCGGTGCCGGAGAACAGCGCGCCCTGCGGGCCCAGGTGCTGGCTGAGGTGGTATTGCGGCAGGTCGCGGGCCTGTTCGCGGAGCACGCGGTAGACCACGCTGGCCAGGGATTCGGCGCGCAGCACCTGGCGTGCCTGTGCCACCAGTTGGTCGTTGAGCGGGTAGACGAAGGGCAGTTCGAGCAGGCGTGCGAAGTGGCTGCCCAGGCCGTTCTGCACCACGGCGTCGCCGCTGTAGCGCAGCGACCAGTCGGCCGCCAGCCAATCCTTGAGGAAGGCCGGGTCGCGGCGTTCCGGCAGGTTGAGCATCAGGTAGGCGCGCAGGCTGCCGAGCAGGCGCTCGCGGTCGCCGAGGTTGGCGCGGATCTGCCCTTCGAGGGTGCGGGCGACGCGCGGCAGCAGCTGGCTTTGCAGTTCGCGCTGGTAGGCCGTCTGCAGTACCGGGGTGCTTTTCTCGCCCTGGTACAGGCCGCTGCGTTCGAGCAGCGAGACATCGCCCTTGGGCGGGAACACCTGGCTGGCGGCATAGGCGCTGTCCAGCGCCTTGAGCGCGGCCCGGGCGTCGTCCTGCGGGGCCAGCGCGGCGTGCTGCTCCTGCAGTTGGCGGTCGATGTCGCGCACCTGCTCCAGGCGCCCGTGGTTGCTGGAGAAGCTGTTGGCCCAGAGCAGGCCGAACAGGCCGAGGACGACCAGGGCGGTGGCGTAGACCGCACGTTGTCCCCAGTTGATGCGACGGCGCTCTTTATGGTCGAGCCCGGCGAGGTCGGCTTCGGGGAAGATCACCCGGCTGAACAGGTGCTGGATGAAGCGCGAGCGGCCATTGCGCAAGGTCGGCAGGGCCTTGCTGGCGAGCCCGGCGTTGGCGCCGACCTGGGCGGTGCTGTTGTCCACCTTGGCGGTCAGGTGCGGCGCGCTGGTCAGGTAGAAGCCGCGCAACTGGGTGGCGCGCTGGTAGCGGTTGCCGGTGAAGGCGGTGTCGACGAACAGGCATAACAGCTCGCCGATCTGCCCGAGCTGGTGCGGGAAGTCGAGGATGCGGCCGCGGCGCTGGGTATCGCGCTCCTGGTGCATGCGCATGATGATCTGGCTGTGCAGGCGGCGCAGCAGTTCCTCGAACTCCTGGCGCAGCACCGTGATATCGGTGCCGTTCTGTTCCTTGCGGAAGCTGGTGCCGAGCACCTGGTCGCTTTCCTCGCGGGACAACTGGTCGAAGAATTCCTCGAAACCGGCCAGTTTGTCGGCCTTGCTCAGCACCACGTACACCGGTACCTCGACGTGCAGGCGCTGGTGGATTTCCAGCAGGCGCGCGCGCACCTGGTGGGCCAGGAGAGTCAATTCCTCCTCGTTGCCGCGCTGCAGCAGGTCCACCGGCAGGTTCACCAGCACGCCGTTGAGCGGGCGTGCGCGACGACGCTTGCGCAGCAGGTCGAGGAGCGTCTGCCAGGCGCTGCTGTCGACCTCGCTGGCCGGCTGCGTGAGGTAGCGCCCGGCGCTGTCGATCAGCACGCCGTGCTCGGCGAAGTACCAGTCGCAGTAGCGAGTGCCGCTGGTGTCGCGGGTCAGCTTGCGGTCGATACGGTTGATCGGGAACTCCAGGCCGGAGAAGTCCAGCAGGCTGGTCTTGCCGCTGCCCTGCGGGCCGAGCAGCAGGTACCAGGGCAGCTCCTGGCGCCAGCGCTCGCTGCGGCCGCGGTAGAGGCTGGAGACCTTGAGGGTGTGCAGGGCGTCCTTGAAACGGCTGCGCAGCTCGCGCTGCTCCTCGTCCATCATCTCTTCGCGGCGCAGGCGCTCCTGGCCATCTTCGCTCTCCTGTTCCTGCTTGCGCCGGCGCGTGCTGCGCCAGCTGACGAAGACCATGAACAGGCCCCAGGCCAGGAAGAGCACGGCGATGCTCAGCAGCCGCGCGCTGGCGCCGGCCCAGAACTTGTGGTCGTCCACCGCCAGCAGCGGGCCGGCGAACCACACCAGCAGGGCCAGCAGGAGCACCAGCAGCAGGCTCCAGACCCAGGTCCGGCGCAGGAAGGCGCCGGTCTTCTTGAGGAAGTTCTTCATTACACCAATCCCTGTGTTACGACGTGGGCTCGACCGCCGCCGGGTCGAGCTGCTGATAGGGTTGCAGGACGCTTTCGCGCTGTTCGCCGAGGACCCAGGCGAAGCCTGAATAGATCACTCCGAGGCAGACCAGGGTGAACAGCGCCACCAGCCACCAGGGCACGATGCGCACCAGGCCGCGGCGCTGGTCGCGCAGGCCTTCCCAGTGAGGCGACAACTCGCGCGGCACGTCGCCGCGCAACTGGCGGATCTGCCGGTAGAGGCTGTCGCGGATCGCCTCCAGTTCGAGCAGGCCGCGCGGTAGTACCCGGTATTTGCCCTCGAAGCCCAGTGCCAGGCACAGGTACATCAGTTCGAGCATGTGCAGGTGCTTGACCGGGTTGCGGGTGACCTGTTCGAGCAGTTGGAAGAACTTCTCGCCGCCGAAGGTCTCGTTGTGGAAGTTGCTCAGCAGGCTCATCTGCGCCCACTCGCTCTCGTTGCCCCAGGTCGTGGTGACCACCGCCTCGTCGAGCACGGTGCAAAGCACGTAGCGGGCGGCCATCACCTGGCCGTTGTCGGCGCCGTCCTGCAGGGCGAGCAGCTCGAACTGGCGAACGCCGTCGGACAGGCGCTGGTTGAGGCCCCGCAACTCCTCGCCGGCCGGGCTGTGCTTCAGCCGTACCACTTCCGACAGCAGTTCGGCGGCGGCACTGACGAGCGGATTGAGGCCGATATTGATGGCTTCCGCCGGGCGCAGGCGCGCGGCATAGATCATCCGCTGCTCCAGGTGCTCGAAGCGTGGCGGTTCCTCGAGGTCGGTCAGCGGGCCGTGGGCCGGCTCCTCGGTGCGACGGTCGAGCAGGACGGTCTTGTCGTCCTGCGAATAGTCCATTTCCTTGATCATGCGCTCAGTTCCTGATGGCCCAGAACTTCAGCTCGAGTCCGGGGAATTCGTCGGTGACGTGGAAGGCGAAGCCGCCGGAGCGTTCCAGTTGCGCCTGTTCTTCCGGGCTGAGTTCGAGAACGAAGTAGGTCTTGTTGGCGTGGAACGGGATCTGCCGCGGAGCCACCGGCAGCGGCTTGATGCGGATACCCGGCAGGTGCAGGTTGACCAGTTGGCGGATGCGCTCCACCGGGCCGGCCTTGAGGTGCGCGGGCAGGCGCTGGCGCAGTGTCTCGGCGTCGCACTGGGCGCTGGCGGCGAGGACGAAGGAGGCACTGCCGAGCAGTTTGTGGTCATGCAGCGGCGAGACCAGGATGCCGTACTGGCGCTGTTGCAGGACCAGCTCGATGGCGTGCTGTTCCAGCACCATCGACAGCACCTGGCGGATCGCTTCCATCAGCTTGCGGAAGCTGGCGCCCTGGTCGCTGTGCTGGTAGCGCCCATCCAGGCGCGGGCGCTTGCTGTCGCTGGCGAAGGTGGCCAGTTCGCCGAGCATCGCCAGCAGGGTGCGGTAGACCTCCTCGGGGTGCACCTGCTCCAGGTCCATGCAATGCCGCAGGACCAGTTCGGTGCGGTTGATGAGTTGCAGCATGAGGAAGTCGCCGACCTCGGCGCCGCCCACTGTACCGGTGGAGCGGATGCGTTCGGCCAGGGTTTCGCCGCGGTGGCCGAGCATGCTGACCACTTCCTTCAGGCACGACAGCAGGTAGCCGCTGGCGTGGAAGTGCAGGTGCGTGGGAATGAACTCGGGGTCGAGGGTGATGCCGCCTTCCGGCGAGGTGTCGAGGATGTCGCAGAGTTTCAGGCGCACGTAGGCCTGGTCGTTGCGCTGCTCGCCCAGCAGCAGCTGGAAGTCGGGGTGGGCGCAGGTGACCTGGCTGCTGCTGTCGTCACCGGCGTTGGAGTCGGCCACTTCCTGTTCGCGGCAGGTGTAGCGCGCGAGGAAGTCCAGCTGTTCCGGGCGCCGGGCCTCGATGTGGTTGCCGGTGACCAGCGGCAGGGCCAGGTACACCGGGGTGTTGCTGGTGTTCGACGGAACGTCCACCGCCAGCGGTTGGGCGAGCTTGCCCAGGTCGAACAGGGTGCCGTCGGGCAGTACGCCGGAGGCGCGGTTGAGCACCAGCTTGCCGATGGCCAGGCCCTGGGTGTCCACTTCCTGTTCGAAGAAGCCCCAGCTGTAGCGGTTCAACAGGCGTGTGCGGGCCTTGAGCTGGTGATCGTAGTAGCGATCGTTCTGCTGGAAGTGCTGTGGGCGCAGGAGCATGCCTTCGCGCCAGATGACCTTGTGTGCCGTCATGCTCAGTCACCCTTCTTAGCCAGGCTGGCGCCCAGATCGTGGATGCCGTCCTGTTCCAGGCGCAGCTGGGCACGGGTCTGCCGTGTCGGGGTGAGTTGCACCACGTAGCGCCACTGGCTTTCCGGCAGGTCGCGGTAGGCGGCGAGCACGCCGACGTAGCGGCTGCCGTCGTTGACGCTGAGCTTCAGTTCGCGCTTGTCGCCGGGGCGCAGTTCCAGTTCCTCGCTCGCCACCAGGTCGGGGGCGAGGGATTCCTTGGCGCGTTCGTAGAGGCTGAAGAAGTCGGCGTTCTCGAAAGCCACGGGATGCTTGAGTTCGAACAGGCGCACCACGATCGGCGAGGGGCGACCGTTGAGATCGGGGTTGAGCTGCTCGCTGGCGCTGAGCTCGAGGTCGAGCTTGGTCAGCCGGGAATAGGGCGAAAGGCTCGAGCAGGCGCTGCACAGGAGCAGCAGGGCCAGCACGACGAAGGGTTTCATGCGGGGCATGGAGATCATCCTTGGGAGTCGCTGTTGAGGGTGGCGATCAGCCGGACCTGTTCTTCGTAGGTCTGGGCGAAATCGCGGGCGAGCAGGCGTTCGCTCCACTCGTCGTCCTGGCGCAGGCTCTGGTGGTAGCGGCCGTAGGCGCGCCAGCGGCCGGCGGCGCCGGCGAAGCGCGAGACCTGGCCGTCGCGTTCGAAGCGCAGCGCCAGCTGTTCCGGGGCGAAGTGTTCGAGGGCCTCGCGCACGGCGGCGCGGCTGGCGCTGAGCAACGCCACCTGGTGCGCCTGCAGGTCGCGGAAGGCGCGGGCCACGGCCTGTTCGGCGGGCAGTTGGCCGGGCTTGCCGGGGCGCAGCAGGGCGTTGAGCGCATCGTGGCTGTCGGCGCTGTGCTTGAGCGGGTTGTTGCCAGCGCCTTGCACGGTGGTCAGGGCCAGGCGCAATTCGTTCTTCAGCTCGGTGCGTGTGCGCAGGCTCTGTTGCAGGCCGCCCACGCACTGGCGTAGCAGGCGCGCGGCGTCCACTGCCAGGGCTTCGCGGGCATCCTGGTCGAGGTCGTCGAGGGGCACCCCCAGCGCGCCGGCGAAGCGTTGCCAGAAGCCGTCCGGCTGACGTTGCGGCTCGGCAGGCGGCTCGGCGGCCGGCGCCGGCTGCGGGGCGGGCACCAGTTCCGGCAGGGGCAGGCTTTCCATGTCGATGCGCGCATAGTCGGCCTGCTGGCGCGCCGTCTGCTGGTGGGCACCGAGCAGGCCGAAATCGTCGCTCTGCACGTAAGCCCGCTCCTGTTGGTTGAGGGCGGCCAGCGGGTCGAGGTCGAGGAAGGCGTCGTCCGGGATGATGCTGCCGGCCGCGCTCGGGCGGCCGACCTGGTCGAGGAACTGCGCCGGGTCCTGGACCAGGCGCGCGCGGATCTCGAAATCGCCCAGGCAGTACACGCAGCCGTGCTCGATGCGCTGGGCCTCGCCCTTGCGCAGGCGGGCCCCGCTCTCCTTGAGCTGGATGCCGTTGCTGCTGGTGTCGGTCAGGTAGAAGGCGCCATCGCGGTAGCTGATTTCGGCGTGGTGGCCGGACAGGTGCCGGCGGCGATCGGGAATCACCCAGTCGCAGTCCTCGGCACGGCCGATCACTCCGCCGGCCTGCTTGAAGGTCTTGTTGGTCAGTAGCCCGGGCACGAATTGCTGGGCGCTCACCATTTCGAAAACCAGTTCCATGGTCGTGGACTCCTTGCGGTCAGTTGCCGCGGTTGAGCGTCTGCGGGTCGCCCAGCGGGCGGTAGTCCTTGTCGTTGAACTTGTAGTTGCCGCTGCATCCGGCCAGGCCGAGCAGAACGGCCAGGGTGAGCAGCGCGGCGCGCCAGGGAAGAGGGGACATCGGACGACCTCCGGTTGATGGCAGAGCGGTGATGGATGGGCTCGACATGGCGGCTCAGGCCTCCGTCGAATGGATGTTCAGGCGCCCCAGGCGATACAGCAGGGTGCGTCGTGGCAGGCCCAGCTCGCGGGCGGCCAGGGTGCGGTTGCCGCCGTTCTTGCGCAGGCAGTCGAGCAGCAGGGCGCGTTCCACCTGTTCCAGGCGTTCGCGCAGGTTGAGGCTGCGGTCGGGGTCCACTGGCTCTTCGCGCAGGACGAAGTGCGAGGGTTGCAGTTCGCCGCTTTCGCAAAGCAGCACGGCGCGTTCGACCATGCCCTTGAGCTCGCGCACGTTGCCGGGGAAGGCATAGGCGGACAGGCAGTCCAGCGCGGCGTCGGACCAGTGGCAGAGGTCGCGCTGGAGAAAGGCGCAAGCCTTGTCGGCGAAGTGCCGGGCCAGGCGCGGGATGTCTTCGCCGCGCTGGCGCAGCGGCGGCAATTCGATGGGGAACTGCGCCAGCCGGTAGTAGAGGTCTTCGCGGAATTCCCCGGTGGCGACCATCGCATTCAGGTCGCGGTGGGTTGCGGCGATGATCCGCACGTCGATGCGGTGGGTGCGGGTACTGCCCAGCGGCCGCACTTCGCCCTCCTGCAGCACCCGCAGCAGCTTGGCTTGCAGCGGCAGGGGCATGTCGCCGATCTCGTCGAGGAACAGGGTGCCGCCGTCAGCGGCGTCGAACAGGCCCTGGTGGTCGCGGTCGGCGCCGGTGAACGCCCCCTTGCGGTAGCCGAACAGCTCGCTTTCCAGCAGATGCTCCGGCAGCGCCGAGCAGTTCTGCACGATGAAGGCACTGCTGCGGCGCGGACCGCAGTCGTGGATGGCGCGTGCCACCAGTTCCTTGCCGGTGCCGGTCTCGCCCTGCAGCAGGATGGTGTAGGGGCTGTGCAGCACCTTGCCGATCATCTGGTAGGTCTGGCGCATGGCCGGGCTGTCGCCGATCAGGCCGTAGCCGCTGGCGCAGGGGCTCGCCTGGGCGGATACCGGGGTGGCTTCGCCCCGGCGCAGACGCAGGCGCTGCAGCAGTTGCAACTGCGAGAGGGCGAAAGTGCCCAGTTGTTCCAGCGAGGCGGCGAAGCCTCCCAGCTCATGGACTTGGCGGCCGACGCACAGCAGCAGGCCCTGCACCGCCTGTTGGCCATCCTGCAGGGGTACGCAGAGCAGGGCGCGCCATGGTTGCCCGCCGTTCGGCAGGAAGGCGGTTTCGTGCAGGCTGGGGTTGAGCTCGGCGAGGCTCAGCACACGGTTCTGGCAGAGGCTGTATTGCAGCAGTTGCTGGTCCTTGTAGTCGGCCGGCAGGCTGGTTGCCTCCCGCGGTTGCAGGCGCCCCTCCAGGCACTCCGCATGCAGCCCCAGGCTGGTGTGGGTGGCATCCAGCAGGTACAGCTGGACCAGTTCGCAGCCGCTGAGCGCTCCGGCCGCGCGGACGAATCCGCCCAGCAGGCCCTGGGCGTCCGCTGCCCGGGCCAGCTCGTTGTAGTGGCCGAGCAGGCTTTCGGCATAGCGCAGCGGCTGGGAGATGCGCTTGAACATGACCGACACCTCAGGCGAACTCGCAGGTAACGGCCGCGCCACCATCGAGGGTGGCGTGTACGCGGTTCAGCGTTTCGCCCACGGCCATGGCCTGCAGCAGGCGGTCGGCGATCTGCGGTAGCAGATGCTGGTCGAGCAACTGGTCGATCAGGCGGGCACCGCTGTCGCCCTGGGTGCAGCGAGTGGCGAGGTGTTCGACCAGGACGTCGCAATGGCTGAACTGTAGCTGGCGGCGCTGCAGGCGATCGCCCAGGCGGGCCAGCTTGAGGCGCACCAGTTCATGCAACACTTCACCCTCCACCGGGTAGTAGGGCACCACGCGCATGCGGGCCAGCAGGGCCGGTTTGAAGTGACGGCTGAGCGCCGGGCGGATGGCTTCCTCGAGCGCCTGGGCGCCGGGCCGCTGGCCATCGGCGCAGAGTGCGGCGATGCGCTCGCTGGCGAGGTTCGAGGTCATCAGGATCAGGGTGTTGCGGAAGTCGATCTCGCGGCCTTCGCCGTCGTTGGCGATGCCCTTGTCGAAGATCTGGTAGAACAGGTTGAGCACGTCCGGGTCGGCCTTCTCCACCTCGTCCAGCAGCACCACCGAGTAGGGCTTCTGGCGCACGGCCTCGGTGAGCATGCCGCCTTCGCCGTAGCCGACGTAGCCGGGGGGCGCGCCGATCAGCCGGGACACGGTGTGCTTCTCCTGGAATTCGGACATGTTGATGGTGGTGAGGAAGCGCTCGCCGCCATACAGCAGGTCGGCCAGGGCCAGAGCGGTCTCGGTCTTGCCGACGCCGCTGGGGCCGACCAGCAGGAACACGCCTACCGGAGCGTCGGGTTTGTTCAAGCCGGCGGCGGTGGCGCGCATGGCCCGGTCCAGCGCCTGCACCGCCTGTTCCTGGCCGCGCACGCGCTGGCGCAGGTCGGCGGCGAAGCTGGCGACCTTGGCGTTGTGCTCGCGAGCCAGTTGCGACAGCGGCACGCCGGTCCAGTGGCTGATGACCTCGGCGACCAGCCGCGGGCAGACCTCGAAGCTGACCAGGCGCTCGTCCTGCTGGGCCTCGCGCAAGGCGGCGTGGGTCTGGTGCAGGCGTTCTTCCAGGTCTTCCGAATCCTCTTCCGCGTCTTCGCGGGCCTTGGCCAGGCGCTGGCGCAGGTCGAGCAGTTCGTTGGCCAGCTCACGCTGGCGTTGCCAGCGCTGTTCCAACTCGGTTTGTTCCGCCGCGGCCTGTTCCAGGCGCTGCTGCAATGCCTCCAGGGCCTGCTCGTCGACCGCCAGGCCGGCCTCTCGGTCGCGGCGCAGGGCCTGGCGCTGGCGCTCGCCTTCGGCCAGTTCGCCGCGCAGCCGCTCCAGGTCTTCCGGAGCGGCGGCCAGGCTGATGCGGACACGGGCGCAGGCGGTGTCGAGCACGTCCACGGCCTTGTCCGGCAACTGGCGGCCGGCCAGGTAGCGCGCCGAGAGCTCGGCCGCGGCGACCACGGCGTCGTCGCGCAGGTAGATGCCGTGGCTGGATTCGTAGACCTTGGCCAGGCCACGCAGGATGGTCACCGCCTCGGCCACGCTGGGTTCATGCAGTTGCACCGGCTGGAAGCGCCGCGCCAGCGCCGGATCCTTCTCGAAGTACTTCTTGTATTCGGTCCAGGTGGTCGCGGCTATGGTGCGCAGCTCGCCGCGCGCCAGGGCCGGCTTGAGCAGGTTGGCCGCATCCGAACCGCCTGCCTGGCCGCCGGCGCCGATCAGGGTGTGTGCCTCGTCGATGAATAGGATGGTCGGCTGGGCCGCGCCCTTCACTTCTTCGATAACACCCTTCAAGCGGCGTTCGAACTCGCCCTTGACGCTGGCCCCGGCTTGCAGCAGGCCCATGTCCAGGGACAGCAGTTCGACGCCCTGCAGCGCCTCGGGCACCTCGCCGGCGACGATGCGCGCGGCCAGGCCTTCAACCACGGCGGTCTTGCCGACCCCGGCCTCGCCGACCACGATGGGGTTGTTCTTCCGCCGCCGCGCGAGGATGTCGATCATCTGGCGGATGGCGCCGTCGCGGCACAGCACCGGGTCCAGCCGGCCTTCGCGGGCCTGGCGGGTGAGGTTGTGGGTGAAGCGCTCGAGCATCGACTCGCCGGGATTGGCGGCGCCAGTGGCGGGTTGCCGCTCCTGCTGGGCCAGGGCGTATTCGCGCAGGCGCTCAGCGTTCAGTCTGGACAGCAGCTCCTGGTAGTGGCTACCGGCATAGCGCAGGGGATTGCGCAGCAGGGCGAGGATCAGCGCGGCCTGGTCGATCAGGCTCTGACGCAGTTCCAGGTTGGCCACCAGCAGGGCGTCCTGCAGCCACTGCATCAGCTCCACGGCGAACACCGGGTTGCGCGAGGCGCTGTTCTCGGCGCGTGGCTGCAGCGCCGCCGCCAGCTCGCCGACGCCCACCCCGGCATCCTGCAGGGCGCGTTGCAACAGGCCCTGGGGGCGCTCCAGCAGTGCCAGCAGCAGATCCTCGACGAGGATCTTGCTGCCGTTGCGGGCCACGCAGCGCTCGGCGGCGCCCTCCAGGTCGCGGCGGGTCTCGGCGTCCAGGGCCTGGACGAGTTGTTGCAGGTCGAGGTTGATCATGGGTCATCGGTCCTTAATGAATGCGGCTGCCCAGGGTGACGATGCCGTCGGCACGCTCCCGTCCCAGCCAACTGGTCCAGCCCAGGCGGCAAGGGTTGTCGGCGCCTATGCGTAGCTCGCGGATGGCCTCGTGGTGCAGTTCCAGGCGCAGGTCGTAGTCCAGCGGGTCGCGCAGGGTGAAGCGCACCAGGGCGCAGAGCGGTTGATAGCCGTTGCCGATCGGCAGGAAGTCGTGGAAGCGCTCCCAGTCGAGTTCGCGGATGTGGATGCGGAACTTGCCGCTGCGGTCGCGTACCTGTTCCCCCAGCACCAGGTCCTCGCCCAGGCGGCTGTTGGCCAGGCCGAGGCGGTTGCGCTGGTCCGCCTGGATGCACACGCTGCGCTCGATGCACTGCTCGATGAAAAGCGCGGCGTGCTTGAAGTAGTAACGCAGCACCGCCTCGATCAGCGCTGCGGAATGGGCTCGCAGGCTGAGCAGGCCCAGGTACGGCAGCAGGCGCTTCCAGTTCAGCTCCTCGGCGCGGCGCAGCTGCTCGCCGCCCAGGCCGATGAGGGCGAACAGGCGCTCGGAAAAGGCGTCCAGCGCGCCCGTTTCGAAGCGGGCGTGGTAGCGGTACTTGCGCCAGATCGGCAGCAATAACCGGTGCAGGCGGTGATGGAAGAGGTCGAGGAAATCGCGGGTCGGGTTGCCGTCCTCGCTGTCGCCCAGCGCCTGCTCGCCATAGAAGGCCGGCAGCGGCGAGCCGGAGCCGCACAGGCTGACCAGGTTCAGGCGCAGGCGCGCGCGCGGCTCTCCGTTCTCCTCGAAGAACTGCACGCTGTGGATATCGCTGCCGGGAAAACCCAGGCTCGGGTTGGCCTGGAACTCCAGGCGTTCGTAGAGCGCCTCGTCGCTGCACGGCAGGCCCTCCGGGGTCGCCTGGCGCAGGCGCTCGATGACCAGGAGCACGGCCTGGAACAGCGAGTACTCGCGAATGTCCCGGCTGAGCCGGCTCAGAGCAGGGGCTGCTGTCCCATGCGCGGTGTCCATTGGTACACCTCTCCCTGTGTGCTTTTCACCTGCAGCTCGTGGTACGAGTTGAGGCTGGCGTAGAGCGCGAAGAATTCATTGAGCACGGAAGCGAAGACGAACATGTCGCCTTCGCCGATGTAGCCTTGCGGGTCGATCGTCAGCTCGGTGCGCAGGCCGCGTACCGGGAGGCCACGGTGCAGGCGGTCGACCGGTTCGTGACGAACCGAACGCAGGCCGTTGAGCAGGTTCTTGCTGACCTTCTCGGCCTGCTGGTCGTAGTAGCGCGGCAGGTCGTACGTCTCGAGGATCACCTTGAGCGCCTCGATGTTGGCCAGCGACAGGTAGTTCAGCGACATGTTGCTGATGAGCTTCCAGAGGAAGTCGCGATTCAGCGGCGGCGCGTAGCTGGACGTCACCGGGGTGATGTTGCGGAAGCTGAGGAACTCCGGGGTCTTCTCGCTGGCCAGGTTGATGTCGCCCAGCTTCAGGCGGCGCGGCAGGTTCTGGTTGGTGCAGGTCAGCTCGATGGACAGGGTCTCGTGCTCTTCGTAGTCGCGCACGCCGAAGCTCAGGTAGGTGTCCAGGCCGTCGTGCAGCAGCGAGGAACGCTGGCGTACGCTGTAGTGCGGGCGGCTGCTGGGCACGTCGAAACTGGCGTCGTGCTCGAAGGACTCGAACAGCACGTATTCCTGGTGGCCCAGGCCACCGGGACGCCAGCCGGTGACGTTCTCCACGGCGAAGACGCCGCAGTTCTGCACGTCGTACTCGGCGGGCAGCAGCAGGTATTCGTCCTGCTTGCCATCCAGGCGGATCGGCAGCGCATCGTGGCTGAACAGATTGGCGATTGGCGTGCAGTGCAGCTTGAGGTTGTCCAGGGTTGGCCGCAGGCGCTGGATGCCGCTGCGGCGGATGTCGAAACGCAGCTCCAGGCCGCGTACCTGCTTGAGCTTGTCCTCGGGGAGGGTGCGCAGGCGGTCCAGGCCCAGCAGGTCGACGAACAGGAACTTGTCCTGGAAGGCGAAGTATTCCTGCAGGAAGCGATAGCCGCGGAAGGTATTGAGCGGGTAGGGGATCAGCGCCTCGTCTTCGGCGAAGCCGACCGGCTGTACCCGGTCGCCCGGCAGGCGCATCGGCTTCTCGCCTTCGACGAGGGGCTTGTGCTCGCCGTCCAGCGGTACCAGCTCGACGTTGTCGAGGTCGTGCACCAGGCCCAGGTAGAGCATCTGGCTGATGTAGCGCTCGCCGGCCAGGTAGAAGCGCAGACGGTTCAGCTGCAGTTCGCCGAGATGGCCATCGCAGGTCATTTCCAGACGCAGGCTGAGCAGCGCGCCATCGCCCTTCACCGAGTAGTTCAGGCCGCTGGTACGCAGCGCCACGACCTCGGTCGGGTAGCAGGTACGGAAGCGGCAGCGCACGTCGGCGATGGGCTGGCTTTCCACGGGCGTATCGCGCGGGACCAGCAGCGCCGGGCCGGGATGCGGCAGCGGATCGAATTGCAGGATGCTGAACGCCGGCAGTGGCCGCATGTAGTTCGGCCACAGCAGGTGCATCAGTGAATGGGTCAGTTCCGGCAGTTCATCGTCGAGCTTCTGCCGCAGGCGCCCGGTGAGGAAGGCGAAACCCTCCAGCAGGCGCTCGACGTCCGGGTCGCGCCCGCTCTGCGCAAGGAACGGCGCCAGCGCCGGGCTGCGCTCGGCGAAACGCCGGCCCAGCTGGCGCAGGGCGCTCAGTTCGCTTTGGTAGTAGTGGTTGAAGGACATCGGGTGCTCTTCCCTGTAGCTGTTTCAAGGCGGGCCCGGCAGCCCCTGGTTTTCTGGTTTTCTGGTTTTCTGGTCCGGTCATCTTTGCGCAGGCATTTCGAGGGGATGCCTGGCTTCTTTTCCGTCCGTTGCCTGGTTAGCGGATGCTCTGCACTTTGGCTTGGCACCACGTCCTGAAATCGTCCTTCTTGAAGGACGGGCAGGACTGGTTCTTGCTCATGACTAGGTATTCCCGGCCGGGCTCGTAGGTGAAGTGGTAGTAGTTGTTGCGATCTTCGGCATAGAGCCAGTAAGCGCCCGAGCCCTCACTGATCACGTACGGGGACAGCGTCAGGATCGAGGCTTGCGCAGGGATGAAGTTGGTGCGATCCATGAGCAGCATCAGTGCATTGCTGGCAAGCCGTGTGAATAGCAGGATGCTCAGTAGGGCGATGGCTACGAGTAGTAGAACGATTCGTTTAGCGTTCATAGAAGTACAGAGGCGAAGCACCGGTTTTGGCGCGCTCCAGGAGTGCCATCGCATCACTGGCATATTTCTCTGCCAGGGGACCCGACCCGTTATAGGCTCCGATAACCGCCTTGAGCTTGTCTGGTGCCAGGGGGCCGCTGTGACAGGGTGTTGCGGTGATGCGATCGATCAGTTGTCGAAGATGCGCAGCGGCGTAGTAAAGATCGGCCTTCCAGTCATCACCGGGAATCCGGGTGTCTTGGTCGAAACCGAAGATCCGGTACTGCACATCCTTGGGCATCGGCTTCTTGCAGTAGTAACTCTCGGTATAGGTCGCGGCGTCTCTCAGGGTCTTTCGACTCATGTTGACGAACCCGCTGGAACTGCCAGCGACCTTGTCGGGGACGATATCGAAGGCCACCTCGTCGACGATAGCGAGGAAGGTCGTCAGTGAGCGTTCGCCGAACTGCAGCGCCTGCAGGGTTGTGCTGGCGCCAGGACCGTTTTCCTGTTGCAGGATCACCGCGAGCAGCAGATGCGGAATTCCGTGGTAGTGAGCCGCGTCCTTGATCCAGCTTCGGATTTCCGTATCGGAAAACCTAGTTCGTAGCAGGTCTTCGCCCTTGGGGGCATACCAGATGATCTGTAGGGGAGATGGCAGGTCGCCACGGTAGCTGGGGATGGATTCGTATCCGTTCAGCGTAGTCACCTCCTTGCCGGTACAGCGGCAATAGGAGACCACTACCGGTGCGGTCTGCTTGGCCTCAGACGAAGTGGACTCGCCAGCCTTTACGTAGTTCACGCCTTCTTTCTGGCGCTTGGGCTCGTTAGCCATCGCTCTGTCCCTCAGAATTCGATGAAAATTTCGAATTTTTCGGCCTGGGAATGTGCCGCCAGGCGATGGGTCAGGCCGTTCTCGTCAGAGATACCACTTTCCTCAGTGCCATCCTGGCGGACAATCAAATAGCGGGTGTTGGCCAAAGGATCGCCCAGGCTGTTCGTCAGCAGGCACTGAGCATCGAAGCCAAAGGCAATCGGTAGCGGTGCCACGAAAGATGCGGGTGAATGGGTACTCCCGATAAGCACCGTCCCCGACCCACCAACGACCACATTGCCATGGCTACCCACGCTGCCGACCACGACGGCCGGCTTGCCGTTGATCAGCACGTTCGGGATCACGTTGCCGGCCATGGCGCCGCCGCAAGCGGACGGGTCGCCTTGTCGGGCGGCGGGCAGGCCGTCGAAGAGCACGTCGGGGGAGCCGGCGGCGATCGGGTTCACGCCGTGGCCCGGGACGGGGCAGGCGGTCGGGTCGGTGACGCGGGCGGCGGGTTTTCCGGACATGGGGTTCTCCTTAGCTGACCCGGACCTGGCCGCTGCCATTCAGGCTCGCGGCGAAGCTGACCGGACGCTTGAGGCCGTCGACTTCGAGCACGCCTTCGATGGAGAAGGCGAGGTGCAGCGGGTCGCGCTCGCGGGGCAGGGGGCTCACACGGACATTCGACAGGCGTGGCTCATAGGCTTCGATGAAGCGCTCGATGGCATTGCGGGCCTGGTTCAGGGCGTCGTGCAGGCTCAGGCGCATGTCGTTGAGGTCGGGCAGCCCGTAGTCGGGCAGCGTTTGCACGCTGCCCGCACGGGTGCTGAGCATCTTGGCCAGATGGGCAGCCACCGACGCCATGGCGGCGACCTCCCGGCTCCAGCCGGCACGTTGGCCGGCTTCGCCGCCGAGGCGTTCGAAAAGGCTGCCGTATCCGCTCATCGCTCAGCTCCTGCTCATTCCTTGTCGAGCTTGCCGACCAGCGACAGGGTGAAGTCCGCCCCCATGTACTTGAAGTGCGGACGCACGCTCAGGCTGACGCGGTACCAGCCCGGCTCGCCGTCGACATCGCTGACCACCACCTGCGCGGCGCGCAGCGGACGGCGGCTACGGACTTCGGCGCTGGGGTTCTCCTGGTCGGCGACGTACTGGCGAATCCACTTGTTGAGTTCCAGCTCCAAGTCGGTGCGCTCCTTCCAGGCACCGATCTGCTCGCGTTGCAGCACCTTCAGGTAATGCGCCAGGCGGTTGACGATGAACAGGTAGGGCAACTGGGTGCCGAGCTTGTAGTTGAGCTCGGCGATCTTGCCTTCCTCGCTGATGCCGAAGTTCTTGGCCTTCTGCACCGAGTTGGCGGAGAAGAACGCCGCGTTGTCGCTGCCCTTGCGCATGGTCAGGGCGATGAAGCCTTCCTCGGCCAGCTCGTACTCGCGGCGGTCGGATACCAGCACCTCGGTGGGGATCTTGGTCTCGATCTCACCCATGCTCTCGAAGTGGTGAAGCGGCAGGTCCTCCACCGCGCCGCCGCTCTGCGGGCCGATGATGTTCGGGCACCAGCGGAACTTGGCGAAGCTGTCGGTCAGCCTGCTGGCGAAGGTATAGGCCGTGTTGCCCCACAGGTAGTGCTCGTGGTTGTTGGCGACGTTTTCCTTGTAGACGAAGGTCTTCACCGGGTTGTCTTCCGGGTCGTACGGGTTGCGCAGCAGGAAGCGCGGGACGGTCAGGCCGACGTAGCGCGCGTCCTCCTGCTCACGGAAACTCTGCCACTTGGTGAACTGCGGGCCTTCGAAGTGATCGCGCAGGTCCTTCAGGTCCGGTAGCCCGGTGAAGCTTTCCAGGCCGAAGAACTTCGGGCCGGCAGCGGCGATGAAGGGCGCGTGGGACATGCTGGCGACGCTGGCCACGTACTGCATGGTCTTGACGTCGGGCGCGCTCGGGTCGAAGTAGTAGTTGGCGACGATGGCGCCCACCGGCTGGCCGCCGAACTGGCCGTACTCGGCGGTGTAGATGTGCTTGTAGAGGCCGGACTGGACCACTTCCGGGGAGTCCTCGAAATCATCCAGCAGGTCCTGCTTGGAGACGTTGAGCAGTTCGACCTTGATGTTCTCGCGGAAGTTGGTGCGGTCGATCAGCAGCTTCAGGCCGCGCCAGGACGACTCCAGTGCCTGGAACTCGGCGTGGTGGAGGATTTCGTCCATCTGCTGGCTGAGCTTGGCGTCGATCTCGGCGATCATCCGGTCGACCAGGGCCTTCTTCACCGGTTCGCCCTGGTTCTGCGGCTTCAGCAGCTCCTCGATGAAGGCCGACACGCCGCGTTTGGCGATGCCGTAGGCGTCGTCGTCCGGGCTCAGGCGGGTTTCGGCGATGATGCGGTCGAGAATGCCGTATTCGGTGCTGGCGCCGCCGTTTTGCTGTACTGCGCTGGTGCTCATGTGTTGGCTTCCTTTTCAGTCCTTGGCTCAGGCGTCCTGCTCGTTGCCGTCGAGGCCGAGCTCGTTGAGTACGCGGCCACGCGATTCCTCGTCGGCGAGCACGCCCTCGATGGCCTTGCGGAAGGCCGGGGCATTGCCCAGCGGGCCCTTCAGGGCGACCAGGGCTTCGCGCAGCTCCATCAGTTTCTTCAGCTCCGGCACCTGGTCGACCAGGTTGGCGGGGTTGAAGTCCTTCATCGAGTTGATCTTCAGGGCGATGGCCAGTTCGTCGCTGCCACCTTCGTCCTGCAGTCGGTTCGGCACGCTCAGGGTGAGGCCCAGTTCCTGCTTGGCCAGCACTTCGTCGAAGTTGTTCTTGTCGATGCCGATCGGCTTGCGATCCTCGACCTTGCGTTCGTCTGCGCGCTGGGTGAAGTCACCGAGCACCAGTACCTTCAGCGGCAGCTCGATTTCTTCCTGAGCACCGCCGGTAGCCGGCTTGAAAGTGATGTTGATGCGTTCCTTGGGGGCTACCGAGCCTTCTTTGGCCATGGCATGTCTCCTTTGCGTTAGGGCCCGAAGGCCTAGTCGAGCACCATCTCGAGGTCGAGATGGCACAGCCTGCGATAGACCTCGTCCTTGCGCTCGCGCACGGCATGGTTCTGCGGTAGCAGTTCGCAGCAGCTGTGCAACAGGTGCAGCACCTCCAGGGCGAGGTCGGGTTCCCAGTCGTGCAGGCCGGTGTCCTGCAGTTCCTGGTCGAGGGATTCCAGTTGGGTGCGGGCCAGTTCGTATTTCTTGGCCTGGTAGCACAGGCGCGCCATGCTCAGTTGCCAGAAGAAGCGCTGGCGGCCGCCATAGGCGCTCTGCAGCCCCTGCTTGAGCTGCTGTACCGCGGGTTTCAGGCCGTCCTTGCGCAACACCGGCAAGGCTTCCTGCAGGGCCAGTTCCCAGGCTGGGAGTTCCTGGCTCACCGGCACTTCGCGGATGCTGGCCGGCGCCTGCAGATGGGGAAGGACATAGGCGCTGATCCAGGCGCGAGTGGCCGGGTCGGCGAAAGGGCTGCCATCGTGGAAGCGCAACTCGACCACCCCGGGCAGCCGCTGCAGGAACAGCGCCAACTGGATTTCCACTTCACGCATGGCGTGTTCGGCGTCCAGCGCCTGCAGGCACTCCCAGGCCAGGCGCTGGCCGTCGAACCAGAAGGGCGAACGCGCGAGACTGCCTTCCAGGTCGACCAGCAGGTCGGCGTAGTGGCCTTTCTCGAAACGCTCGCGGTAGTTGTTCAGCTTGTCCTGGGGCAGACCGCGCAGCGCCGTGAGTTGTTCGGCATTGCGTTCTGGCAGGTTGTCTATCGGCAGCCACAGCAGGGTGCGGTTCAGGCGCAGTGCGCGCAGGTCGGTGGCCTTCTGCTTCAGCCACCAGGCGCAGAGCGGGCGGGCCCCGTCCTGCTGGGCGCGCAGGGCCTTGTGGGCGTCCTTCTCGTTCTCGATGCTGCTGACAGGCGCCAGCAACTGAGTGGCGGCCTGCTTCACCTGGGCCATGACCGCGCCGACCGGCCCCTGTTCGGGCTGCGCCTGGGAGGCCCGCTGGACCATCGCCTCCAGGGCCCTCTGCGGCGGAAGCAACCTGGGGACGTCATCGCCCAGCTTTTCGTGGAGGAGCTCCTCCAGCTTCTTGAGGGTATCGGCCAACTGGCGGAACAGCGGCAGTTGCTCCTTTACCGCAACGTCGTCGGCGAACAGGGGCTCCAGACGTGTCGCCAGCCATTCCAGGGCTGCCGCTCGGGTCCGCGGCTTGCGCGGGTGGACATCATCCCAGTGCTGCTCGCAGAGCCGCAGGAGCATCCCCAGGCCGGCCAGCAGGCCGGAAAAGGATTCGCGTTGCTGCAGGGCCCAGGTCAGCCAGGCAGCGACGCGTAGATCCTTGGATTGCTCTCGCAGCAGGCGCTCGCTGCCCTCCAGGATCTTCTGCCAGTCGATCGGGCCGCCGCCATGCAGGGAGGTGGCCTTGCTCAGCTCGGTTTCCAGCGCTTCGAATTCCACCGAATAACGGACGTCCTCGCCGGCGTAATTCACCTGCGAGGCAGGCGTATCGGCCAGTTCGAGATAATGCGATGCAAGTTTTCTGGTGTGGCTCATCCCTGCAATCGTTCCGTGATTAGGCTGAACTATCTATATGACGCCGTACTAAAAGTTCCCGTATGAGGTTCCCGGACGGGCGATCGGCATTCCTGGGTGGCAAGAAACTGCCGGCCAAGTGGCGGGCAATAGTGCATGTATTGATCAAGGATGTCTTGTAGGACATTGGCTATTTTATTTGTAGGATTTTCAAGTCCAAATGAGGTCGTGTGAGTTGGCGCACACAACCCTCATTCCTTGTGAATGGCTCTAGAATGATGGTTTTCAGCGGTTTTACAGGTGCTTTTTCGCGCTTTTCAGCATTGCTAAGAAATTTCTTAATCTCCGATTAATGCTGTTTGATATCGATTTGATATCAATTTGCCCGGGAACTTTTTCCAACCCTTGGTATGTTGAAGAAGAGCTGTGATATTCCACGGTGTGCAAATTCTTGCCGAGGTTTTTACGGGAAAAGTGCGGGTTGTATCGCTTCCGAATAGATGGGAGTAGGGGTGGATGCCTGGTGTGAAATAAGTTGCGCAGTGGTGTGCAAGAAGTTGCGCACTAACCGTGGCGTGAGTTGTTCAAAAACAATGGCTGCTTTATCGCAAGCCTTGTATTCCGGGCGCTGAGAAGTGTTTGGCACGCAAATTGTTATAGCCCGGCCACCCACTGGGTCGTGAACCCCGGGGCCATCAACTCACACGGCAAGGAGAGCTTTCATGCCAACACCCGCGTATCTGTCCCTCGAAGGCACCAAACAGGGCCTGATCACCGCCGGCACCTTCACCGAGGACTCGGTCGGCAACATCTTCCAGGAAGGCCACGAAGACCAGGTCCTGGTCCAGGCGTTCAACCACCAGGTCATCATCCCGCGCGACCCGCAGTCCGGCCAGCCGACCGGCCAGCGCGTGCACAAGCCGCTGATGATCACCAAGGTCTTCGACAAGTCCTCGCCGCTGATCTTCAACGCTCTGACCTCCGGCGAGCGCCTGAACAAGTGCCGCCTGGAGTGGTACCGCACCTCCTCCACCGGCACCCAGGAGCACTACTTCACCATCGAACTGGAAGACGCGGTGATCGTCGACGTGCAGTCGCGCATGCCGAACTGCCAGGACCCGAACATGGCGCATTTCACCCACCTGGAAGACGTCTACTTCACCTACCGCAAGATCGTCTGGACCCATGAGGTTTCCGGTACCTCCGGTTCCGACGACTGGCGCACCCCGATCGCCTCCTGATCGGTCGCGACACGTGCTGTTCACATCGGCCGGGTTTCCGGCCGATGTGTCTTTTCCAGGCCTGAGCCGGCGCTGCGGCAACTGCCGGGCAGGCCCTCCGCGCAGAGGAACATAGGATGTTCGCCCCGGCCAACCAGCCCCATTTCAGCTTGAATATCGACGGCCTCGACAGCGACCTGCAGGTGCTCGAATTCCATGGCCGCGAAGCCCTGAACCAACCCTATCGCTTCGACATCGAGCTGGTCAGCGAACGTCCCGACCTGGACCTGGAAAGCCTGCTGCACAAGGGCGCCTACCTGGACCTGGGGCAGGGCCACGGCATCCATGGCCAGTTGCACCGGGTGGCCCAGGGCGAATCCGGCCAGCGCCTGACCCGCTACCAAGTGAGCCTGGTGCCACGTTTGGCCTACCTCGCGCATCGGCATAACCAGCGCATTTTCCAGCAGCTGACGGTGCCGCAGATCATCACCCAGGTGCTGGAAGAGCACGGCATCCTCGCCGATGCCCAGCGCTTCCAGCTCGGCCCCACCGTCTACCCGCCGCGCGACTACTGCACCCAGTACGACGAGAGCGACCTGCACTTCGTCCAGCGCCTGTGCGAAGAGGAAGGCCTCCACTACCACTTCGAGCACGGCCCCGACGGGCACCTGCTGGTGTTCGGCGACGACCAGACGGCCTTCCCCAAGCTGGCCCCGGTGGCCTACCAGCAGGACTCCGGCCTGGTTGCCGACCTGCCGGTGATCAAGCGCTTTGGCCAGCGCCTGGAAACCCGTACCGCCCGCGTCAGCCGCCGCGACTACGACTTCGAGAAGCCCAGGCTGCAACTGGAAAGCATGGCCCGCAGCGACAGTCGTCCGGACCTCGAGGACTACGATTACCCCGGCCGCTTCACCGAGCGCGAGCGCGGCAAACTGCTGAGCCAGCGCAGCCTGGAAAGGCACCGCGCCGACTACCGCCAGGCCGAGGGCCGCAGCGACCAGCCGAGCCTGCGCAGCGGCCATTTCCTGCCCCTGCGCGAGCACCCGCGCGATGAGTGGAACGACCTCTGGTTGCTCACCGAAGTGTTGCACGAAGGCAAGCAGCCGCAGGTGCTGGAAGAGTCGGTCACCAGCGACGCCCGCGACGGCAAGGACGACTTCCACCAAGGCTACCGCAACCGTTTCCTCGCCACGCCCTGGGACGTGCCCTACCGCCCGCCGCTGGCGCATCCCAAGCCGCGCGTGCTGGGCAGCCAGACCGCCGTGGTGACGGGGCCGAAGGGCGAGGAAATCCATTGTGACCGCTACGGCAGGGTCAAGGTGCAGTTCCACTGGGACCGAAAAGGCCAGGCCGACGACAAGACCAGTTGCTGGCTGCGCGTGGCCTCCAACTGGGCCGGCAAGCAGTACGGCACCATCGCCATCCCGCGCATCGGCATGGAAGTGCTGGTGACCTTCCTCGAAGGCGACCCGGACCAGCCGCTGATCAGCGGCTGCCTGTACCACGCCGAGCACCTGCCGGCCTACGAGCTGCCGGCGAACAAGACCCGCAGCCTGTTCAAGACGCTCTCCAGCCCCGGCGGCGGTGGCTACAACGAACTGCGCATCGAGGACCGCAAGGGCCAGGAACAGATCTACCTGCATGCCCAGCGCGACTGGGACGAGAACATCGAGCACGACCAGAAGATCCGCGTCGGCCATGAACGCCACGACACGGTGGAAGCCAACGCCTACAGCGAGTTCAAGGCCGAGGAGCACCGCACCACCCATGGCGACCGCAAGGTCGAGGTGCGCGCCGACGACCACCTCTCGGTGGGCAACGACCAGCACCTGAAGCTCGGTAATGGCCAGTTCATCGAGGCCGGTCAGGAAATCCACCTCTCCGCCGGACTCAAGGTGGTGCTGGAAGCCGGTAGCGAACTGACCCTCAAGGCCGGCGGCAGTTTCGTCAAGCTGGACGGCGCTGGCGTCACCCTCAGCGGCGCCACGGTACGGGTCAACAGTGGAGGCAGCCCCGGCACGGGCACGGCGGCGGCTCCTTTGCTGCCGGGCCTGCTCCAACAGGCTGATGCCGACCGGCCCGGGTTCCTCCTGACCCCGGCGCAGATCAATACCTTCAAGCGCAGCGCGCCCTTCTGCGAGGAATGCGAGAAGTGCAAGGAGGGCCATTGTGTCTTCTGAACGCCTTGCCCCACGTGAATGGCTGGCCGCGAAGCCGCTGGCCGAAGGCGAGCGGCTGTATGGCGTGTTCAGCAGCGTCAGCGCGGCCGTCCCGCTGAGCGCCTGGAACCGCCAGGGCATGCATCGGGCGCTGCGGCCGCTCTGGCAGGGAACGCCCTACGCCGATTGGCAAGAGGTGATGCCCTATCTCGTCGAACCAGAGATTGACGGCAGTTTCCTCGATTGGGTCGGCGAGACCGACGCCGAGGATTGGGGGTGGCTGGCCGTTTCCAGCGGCGACCCCGAGCGCATCTTCGGGCACCTGCGCAGCCTGACCCAGGTAAGGATGCCGGAAGGCAACGAAGTGTTCTTCCGCTTCTGGGATGGACGGCATCTCCTGCCGATCCTGACATTCCTCGGTACCGATGCCGCGACCCTGCTGCCGATGTTCGATCGCTATCTGATAAACGGCCGGGCCCTTCAGGCATCCGAGGCGGTGCTGCCGCCCGAGCGGCCCTTCCCCTGGTGGACGCCGCCACAGGCACTGCTGGACAGCCTGGCGCGCGAGGACAGCAGCACCTTGTCCGCCAACCTCCTGCAATGGCTGCAGGAAGAACATCCCGACCTCTGTGACTGCCTGCCCGAGGCGAACCTGCGGCTGAAGATCGCCCATCTCGCCCGCCGCGGCAGTGACGTCGCCACTCTCAAGAACGCCCTGCTGGAGCAGCTGGCGCTGGAGCTCAACTGATGGACCAGATTGCCGTAATCGAACAGGAGTTGAATGACTTCAGGAACAGCCTGACCCGATACCGCGAAATGACCGAGAGCTGGTACGCCCGGGCGGCCGATGCCGGTAGCCGCGCGACGGACCTGCCATCCCTGCTGGGTATGGAGCGCAGCATCCGGGCCGGTTCCAGCAGCAAGTCGGTGAGCCTGGGCGATAGCGACTTCGGTCTGGTCGCGCAGTGTCCGCTCAGCGGCATCCTGGAAATCGAGAGCAAGTTCGAGTCGGCCTACGAGGTGCCGCTGGGGCGCATTCAGGTAGATGTCCGCTCCCGGGACGACAATAGCCTGCAGCAGACCCTGACCCTGGGCGACGACGGCAAGGCCAGCTTCAAGGGGCAGCCCGGCAAGTGGTACTCCATCCAGGTGAACTCCGCGGTCAGTGCCCAACAGGTCGACGAACTGTTCAGCCGCTACGACGGCCTGACGAACCAGCTGGAGACCTGGCTGCGTGGGCAGTGGGCCGATTTCAGGCCGCAATGGCAGGCCCATGGCGTATCGTCGGTGCTGTCGGCCGCCGGCACCGGCATCCTCGAAGGCAGCTGGCAGGCGGTGAAGGATGTCTGGGAAGGCATCAAGCTGATCTTCGAGATCCTCCAGGACCCGATGAAGTACGCCCACATGCTGGGCGACAAGGCCAGCGAACTGGCCGCCCTGGCCAAGAGCGCGCCGCAGAAGATGGCCCGGGTGATGCTCCTGGCCAGCGACGAGGCGGTGCTCTACCTGCTGCTGCGCAGCGCGACCCTCTGGCTTTCCGCATTGCCGCCGAGCCAGATAGCCGGTACGGCTGCCAAGGAAATCTCGCGGATCCTGGTCTCCGTGCTGATCGACATCCTCATCGCCATCGTCCTGACCGTCGCGGTCGAGGGGACGGGCATTGCCTACCTGGCGGTGCGCCTGGCCAAGTACGGCAAGCGTCTGGTCGATGCCGTCATCGGTTTCGTCAAATCGGTGTTCGGCATCCTCGAAGGCGTGCTCGACTACATCGAGAAATACCGTGTGGTGGCCGCCCGCGGCATCGCCAGCGGCGTCCAGCGTGGCAAGGCGGAACTGGTCTGGGATGCGCGCAAGAACAGCACGCTGCGCGAAGTCGATGCCCGGCCCAACGTCGACCGCCAGGCCACGACGCCCAACGAGCGGCCGGCCCAGGCGTGCAAGGAAACCTGCACCGGTGGCGAACCGGTTTCCATGGTCACCGGCGAGGAACTGCTGACGCTCGACGATGCCAACCTCGATGGCCTGCTGCCTTTCGTCTGGAGTCGCCTGTACCGCACCAGCGCGGTGGAGGTCGACCACGGCCTGGGGTACGGCTGGAGCCACGGACTGGCTCATCGCCTGCTGATCGAAGATGGGCAGGTGACCTGGGTCGATCATGAAAACCGCCGCACCCGCTTCCCGCTGCCGGACCGGCAGCGGCCCGCCATCCATAACCGGCTGTCGAAGGCCGCCATCTTCATCGGCGCCGACCCGGCCGAACTCGTCCTGGCCCAGGCGGGCGACAAGCCGCGCTTCTACCACTTCCGCCACGACGGCAAGGGCGGCGACCTGGTCGCCATCAGCGATGCCTACGGCAACCGCCTTCACGTCGGCCGCGACCTCGCCGGCCGCATCAGCCGCCTGAGCAACGGCGCCGGTCGGGCCCTGGCGTTCCGCTATGAGCAGAGCCGCATCCAGGCCGTGGAATACCAGCAGCAGGTCCCGGCGGACACCGAGGAGGCCTCCTGGCGCAGCGTGCAGACACTGGCCAGCTACGTCTACAACACCGCTGGCCAACTGCTGGAGGCGCACAATGCGCTTGGCGAAGTCGAGCGCTACCGCTACGACGAACAGCATGTGATCCTCGAACGCCACCTGGCCGGCGGCGCCAGCTTCTACTGGGCCTGGGAGGGCGCCGGCAAGCAGGCTCGCTGCGTGCGCCAGTGGTCGAGCATCGAGCCCCTGGACTTCCAGTTCGAATGGGACGACGAAGCGGGTACCGCGACCCTGCTCCAGAGCGATGGCGGCCGCCAGGTCTTCGTCCACGACGGCAACGCACGCCTGGTACGCCAGGTCGATCCCGACGGCGCGGTACACGAGAAGGCCTACAACCCACAGGGGCAACTGGTGGCCGAGCGTGATCCCCTTGGGGCCGTGACCGAGTACCACTACGACGAGGCCGGCCACCTGGTGGCCCTGGTGCCGCCGGAGGAAGAGCCCACCAGCTTCGAGTACCGCGACGGCTTCGTCAGCGCCGTGGAGCGCGGCAAGGCGAACTGGCGCTACCGCCGCAATGCCCAGGGCGACGTCATCCAGCAAACCGATCCGGACGGCCATTCCACCTTCTTCCGCTATGACGAACGCGGCCGCCTGCTGCAAATCCAGCATCCCGACGGCAGCAGCCACCAACTGCTCTGGAACGGCCTGGGCCAACTGATCGAGGAACGCCTGCCGGATGGCGGCGCGCGCCGCTATCGCTATGACGTATTCGGCCGCCAGATCACCCGCCAGGACGAGCAGGGCGCCGTCACCCGGTTCGAGTGGGATGCCCTGGGCCGCCTGCGCCAGGTCACCCTGCCGGGGGGCGCCAGCCGCGACTACGAATACAACGCCTACGGCAAGGTGACGGCGGAGCGCGATGAGCTCGGCCGGGTGACCCGTTACGAATACGACGGTGGCCTGCACCTCGTCACCCGGCGCATCAACCCCGACGGCAGCCAGCTGCGCTACCGCTATGACAACGCCCGGCTGCTGCTCAGCGAGATCGAGAACGAGCGTGGCGAGCTGTACCGCCTCGACTACCACCCCAGCGGTCTTATCAGCCGGGAAACCGGTTTCGACGGGCGCACTTGCGCCTATGCCTACGACCTCAACGGGCACCTGCTGGAGAAGACCGAGTATGGCGAGGACGGCAGCGAACTCGTCACCCGCTACCAGCGCGACGCCTCGGGCCGCCTGCTGGTCAGAACGCAGCCCGACGGCAGCGAGGTCCACTACCGCTACGATGCCCTGGGCCGCCTGGTGGGAGTGGACGACGGCGAATGGCCGCTGGCCTACGAGTACGACCTGCAGAACCGCCTGACCCGCGAACACCAGGGCTGGGCGACCCTGCAATACGGCTATGACGCCCTGGGGCGGCTGAGCCATTGCCGGCTCCCGGATGGCAGCACCCTCGACTACCGCCACCGGGCGGGCGGCGAACTCAGCGCCATCGACCTGAACGGCCAGCGCCTGACCAGCCACCAGTTCAGCTTCGGCCGGGAACGCCAGCGCCAGCAAGGCCAACTGCTCAGCCAGTACCAGTACGACGAACAGGGCCGGCTTCTCGCCCACCAGGTCAGCCAGCGCGAGCGCGCGCTATACCAGCGGCGCTACAGCTACGACGCCGGCGGCAACCTCGCCAGCGTCGAAGACAGCCGCAAGGGCGCGCGCAGTTACCACTACGACCCGCTGGACCGCCTGGTCGCCGTGCGCGGCGACCTGCCGGAAAGCTTCGCCCACGACCCGGCGGGCAACCTGCTGACCCAGAATGCCCAGCAGGGCGACCCACGGCGGGTCAACGTACAGGGCAACCGCCTGCTGATGCAGGGGGACTGCCACTACGACTACGACGCCTACGGCAACCTGCTCCGCGAACGCCGCGGCGCCGGGCAGAAGCTGGTCACCCAGTACCGTTACGACAGCCAGCACCGCCTGGTGGGCGTGCAACTGCCCGATGGCCGCCAGGTCAGCTACCGATACGACGCCTTCGGCCGGCGCATCGCCAAGGAAGTGGACGGCAAGACCACCGAATTCATCTGGCAGGGCGACCGCCTGGTCGCCGAAAGCGGCGCAGGCCGCTACCGCAGCTACGTCTACGAACCCGGCAGCTTCCGCCCGCTGGCCATGCTGGACGGCGAAGGCCCGCTGAAGGCCGAGCCCTTCTACTACCAGCTCGACCACCTGGGCACTCCGCAGGAACTGACCAGCTACGGCGGCGAAATCCTCTGGTCGGCCCGCTACCGCGCCTACGGCAACGTCGCCCGCCTGGAAGTAGCGGAAATCGACAACCCGCTGCGCTTCCAGGGGCAGTACTACGACGCGGAAACCGGCCTGCACTACAACCGGCATCGTTACTACAATCCCAACACCGGCCGTTTCCTGACCCCGGACCCGATCAAGCTGGCGGGTGGATTGAACCACTACCAGTACGTGCCTAACCCGACGGGGTGGGTGGATCCGTTGGGGTTGGCTAGTACACATGGAGACTGTCTTAACGCCTCTCCTCCGTTGACAACGGCGAAAATTGAAGAAATTACGACAATTCCTAAAGGAGCTCGACCAGATCCAAGTGAGTATCTTTCATCAGAATACATAAAAAATCATCTGAGTCAGTTTGATAACGGTG
>NZ_FOLS01000056.1 GCF_900112375.1 Pseudomonas citronellolis
TTCGAGCGAGGCTGGGGCCAGGATCGTATCTATAACTACGACAGAAGTGCCGACAAAGTTGATGCCATCGAGTTTGGCTCGGACATTTCTGCCGATGATATCCAACTGAGTCGCTGGGGCTTCGACCTGATCCTGAGCCTGAAAGGCACTGACGATCGGATCACGATCAGTAATTACCTTTACAACGATGGCAACAGTGATTTCCGGCTGGAGGAGATTCGTTTTGCCGACGGTGCCGTGTGGGATGTCGACCGAGTCAAGGCCCTGCTACTGCAGGGTGGCGAGGGTAACGACACCCTGACCGGTTACGCCAGTGATGATCGCCTGAGTGGCGGTGCCGGTAATGATCGGCTCTCTGCCGGGGCCGGTAATGACTGGCTTGAGGGCGGTATCGGTAACGACAGCCTGTACGGCGATGCTGGCAACGACACCTTGGTGGGTGGTGCCGGCAACGACTACCTCCATGGTGGGGACGGCAGCGATGTGTACCGTTTCGAACGTGGCTGGGGGCAGGACACGGTTTCCAATTACGACAGAAGCGCTGACAAAGTTGATGCCATTGAGTTCGGTGCAGACATTACTGCTGACGATATCCAACTAAGCCGTCAAGGTAATGAGCTGATCCTGAGCCTGAAGGGCAGTGACGATCGGATCACCCTCATCAGTTACCTCTCCAACGACGGCAACAACCAGTATCGCCTGGAAGAGATTCGTTTTGCCGATGGCACCATCTGGGATGTCGAGCGGGTCAAGTCATTGTTGCTACAAGGTGGAGAGGGCCACGACATTCTCACCGGCTATGCCAGTGATGATCACCTGAGTGGTGGCGCAGGCAATGATCGACTCGATGGTGGTATCGGCAATGACTGGGTTGGCGGCGGTATTGGTAACGACACGCTGTTCGGCAACGCTGGCAATGATACCTTGGTGGGCGGTGCCGGCAACGATTACCTCCATGGTGGAGACGGCAGCGATGTGTACCGTTTCGAACGGGGCTGGGGCCAGGACCGTATCGAAAACTACGACCGAAGTACCGGTAAGACGGATGCCATCGAATTCGGCTCGGACATTTCTGCCGATGATATCCAACTGAGTCGCTGGGGCTCCGATCTGATTTTGAGCCTGAAAGGCACAAACGATCGGATCACACTCAGTAATTACCTTGCCAACGACGGTAAAAGTGATTACCGCCTGGAAGAAATCCGCTTCGCCGATGGCACCATCTGGGACGTCGAGCAGGTCAAATCGTTGCTTCAAGGCAAATCGATCGGCAGCAGAAGCACGAACGGAGGTGAATGGTCCAGTTCCTTGCTGGCAGAGGGGCCTGCGGTACAAGGCGTCTCTCTATCCTTGATGAGTGATGCCATTGCTTCGCTGGAGGGCAAGACACAACACCTGATAGATAACATGGCTGCCTTCGGCGTACCGAGCCCAGCAGGATCTGGCGCGGTGTTCGAGCAGCGCCACGGGCTGGAACTGGTGCTTGCTGCCGGCAACTGATCGCTCTGTGTTGAGAAGGGCCCTTCGATGTGAGTCGAGGGGCTTTTTTTCAGTGACTTTAGGACAACTCCATCTGCCAACCGAACAGCCGTGCGAAGTCATCTTCTACGGCTTCTGGTATTCGATGCTGGTTACCGGAGGCTCGCTGCTGTTCCTGCGCGAGACGCGGCATAACGACATCCATGCCGATTGAACCTGGCGCTGCCGGGGGCTTTTCGTAGGAGCGAGCTTGCTCGCGAACGGTGCCTTCCGGCGGCAGCCGTGTGCCAGGTTGACTCCGCTCCCTCTCCCCAACCCTCGGCTGCGCGGCCCGCCCTGAAGGGAGGGGGGGCTGTCCGGCATGCTCTGGAAGTTCGGCGTCAACCTGTATGAGCGGACTCTGTCCGCGAATCGCGCGCAGGGCGCGCTCACCCGTCCGTGCCACCGGGGCGTCCGGCGTGGCCGGTAAATCCAATCGCGGACGGAGTCCGCTCCTACGCCCGCCGGCAAACCACCCCGTAGGATGGTGTTGAGCGAAGCGATACCCATCACCGCGGCCGCATGGGTTTCGCAAGCTCAACCCATCCGTTGAGGCGCATCTCGGCACAGTCGGCAAGACAGTTGCCCCTATGCCCGCGCTTCTCTGAACCGTAGGAGCGGACTCCGTCCGCGATCCCGCCAGCGGGTGTGTTCAGAACAACGCCATCTGCCGATCGACCAGTCGCGCGAAGTCGTCGCCGACGAAGGGCAGGATGGCGTCGGCCACCGGTTGCAGCTGGCGCGTCAGGTAGTGCTCGTAGTCGATGGCCGCGCGGCGGTTTTCCAGAGGCTCGGGGCCGGCTGTGGTGATCAGGTAGCTGATCCAGCCGCCGTGCTGGTATTGCCGCGGGCGGCCCTGGTTCTGGTTGTAGTCGTCGGCGGCGCGCGCCGCGCGGACGTGGGGCGGAACGTTGCGTTCGTAGTCGTCCAGGCGCCGGCGCAGGCGCTTGCGGTAGACCAGCAGGTCGTCCAGCTCGCCGGCCAGGGTGCGGCGCACGTAGTCGCGCACGTAGTCCTGGTAGGGCTGGCGGCGGAAGATGCGTTCGTACAGCTCCTGCTGGAAGCGCTGGGCCAGCGGCGACCAGTCGGTGCGCACCGTCTCCAGGCCCTTGAAGACCATTTCCTCGCTGCCGTCGGCGCGCCGCACCAGGCCGGCGTAGCGCTTCTTGCTGCCTTCCTCGGCGCCGCGCACCGTGGGCATCAGGAAGCGTTGGTAGTGGGTTTCGTACTGCAGCTCCAGGGCGCTTTCCAGGCCGTAGGCTTCGCGCAGGTGCTCCTTCCACCACTGGTTGATGTGTTGCACCAGGGCGCGGCCGATGCGCTCGGCGTCCGCTTCGGCGTGGGCGCCGCCGAGCCAGACGAAGGTGGAGTCGGTGTCGCCGTAGATCACCTGGTGGCCCTGCGCCTCGATCAGCTCGCGGGTGCGGCGCATGATCTGGTGCCCGCGCATCGTGATGGACGACGCCAGGCGCGGGTCGAAGAAACGGCAGCCGCTGGAGCCGAGCACGCCGTAGAAGGCGTTCATGATGATCTTCAGCGCCTGGGACAGCGGCTTGTTGCCCTCGCGCTTGGCCGCCTCGCGGCCCTGCCACACGCGCTCGACGATGGCCGGCAGGCAGTGCCGATTGCGCGAGAAGCGGGCGCCGCGGAAGCCTTCCACCGAGTGTTCGTCGTCCGGCTGGCGCAGGCCTTCCACCAGGCCCACCGGGTCGATCAGGAAGCTGCGGATGATCGACGGGTACAGGCTCTTGTAGTCCAGCACCAGCACCGATTCGTACAGCCCAGGGCGCGAGTCCATGACGAAGCCGCCGGGGCTGGCCTCCGGCGGTTTGCCGCCGAGGTTGGGGGCGACGAAGCCGAGGCGGTGCATGGCCGGCAGGTACAGGTGGGTGAAGGCCGCCACCGAGCCGCCGCTGCGGTCGGCGGGCAGGCCGGTGACGCTGGCGCGTTCGAGCAGGAAGTGCAGCAGCTCGGTCTTGGCGAAGATGCGCGTGACCAGCTCGCAGTCCTTGAGGTTGTAGTGGGCCAGGGCCGGTTTGTCCTCGGCGAACTTGCGGTCGATCTCGGCCATGCGGTCGTAGGGGTTGTCGATCGCCTTGCCTTCGCCCAGCAGCGTCTGCGCCACGCTTTCCAGGCTGAAGGAGGGGAAGCTCCAGGTGGCCGAGCGCAGCGCCTCGATGCCGTCGATGATCAGCCGCCCGGCGGCCGCGGCGAAGTAGTGGTTGCTGCCGCTGCCGTGCTGGCGCCAGTGCATCTCGTCTCCGTCGCGGCCCAGGCGCAGGGGGATCTTCAGGCGCTGGGCGTGCTCGCGCAGCACGCGCAGGTCGAACTGCACCAGGTTCCAGCCGATGATGGCGTCGGGGTCGTGCTCGGCCAGCCACTGGTTGAGGCTTTCCAGCAGTTCGCCGCGGCTGTCGCGGTAGGCCAGGTCGAAGTCCAGCCAGCTGGCGTCGCCGTTGGCCGGGCCAAGCATGTACACCTGGCGCTGGCCGCAGCCTTCCAGGGCAATGGAATAGAGGTTGCCGTGGATGTCGGTCTCGATGTCCAGGGACACCAGCTTCAGCTGCGGCCGATAGTCCGGCGCCGGCTTGAGCACGGCCTCGCACAGCACGCCCTCGGCATCGGCCTCGCCATCGAAGCTCACCGGGGCGGTGATGAAGCGCTCCATCAGGTAGCGCTCCGGCGGACGGATGTCGGCCTCCAGCACTTCGATGCCGGCCGCGCGCAGGCGCTTGTCCAGGTCCATCAGCTGGCGGTGCTGGCGGCAGTACAAGCCCAGCACCGGGCGCTGCTCGAAGTCGCGCAGCTGCAGCGGGCGCAGTTCCACACCGGCCTCACCCTGCAGCAGGCGCTGCGCCGCCTCGCGCTGGGCGGCGGGGAGGAAGGCCACCGAGGTCTGCGGCGGCAGGCGCACCCGGCGCGGGCCGGCGTCGGTGGCCAGCCAGAACTCCACCTCGGTGCCGGCGGGCGTGTCGCGCCAGTGCCGGGTGAGGACGAAGCCGTGTTGTGCTGCCACCGGTAACCCCTGGGAAGAATCTTTCAGACGCTCATTCTACCCGGGGCGCCGGACGCGCGCCCGGCCGCCTCTGGACGAGCGGCCTAAGGTTGGCGGCGGTAGCGGCCGATAAGTGGGGGTCATTCCACCCGCCGGTACCCTGTTCGTCATGCCTCACTCCCCCTTCTCCCTGGAAAACCACTACCGCAAGGCCGACCGCATCATGTTCGGCGTGCTCTGGCTGATGTTCGCCTACTCGCTCGCTCTGGCCGCCTGGCACGACACCTGGGGGCAGGCGCTGCTGATCGGCGGCGGCACGCTGGCGGCCATGCACGGCCTGTACCCGCTGATCGGCGGCCGGCGCCTGATGCGCTGCTGCATGGGCATCGCCTTCATGGCCTTCGCCGCCCTGCAGATCAACCAGAGCGGCGGGATCATCGAGATGCACTTCGGCATCTTCGTGCTGCTGGCGATCCTGGTGTTCTACCGCGACTGGCTGCCCATCGTGGTCGCCGCCAGCTTCATCGCCGTCCACCACCTGGCCTTCTTCGCTCTGCAGCAGGGCGGCAGCGGGTTGTGGGTGGCGCCCCAGGGCACCTGGCCGATCATCTTCCTGCACGCTTTCTACGTGGTGCTGGAAAGCTCGATCCTGGTCTACCTGGCCATCCAGTCCCACGCCGAGGCCCGTGGCGCCATGGGCCTGCTGGCTTCGGTCAGCCGCCTGACCGAAAGCGACGTGGTCGACCTCAGCTACCGCAGCCCGGTGTCCGGCGCCATGAACTCGCGCCTCAACCGCTTCCTCGCGCGGCTGGACGAACTGGTCGCCGTAGTCCTGCGCGATGCCCTGGGGCTGAACGAACTGGCCCAGCAGCTGGCCAGCACCACCCAGACGCTGCGCGACGGCGCCCGGCGCCAACTGGGCGAGACCGCGCACATGTCCGGCGCCATGCGCCAGATGGGCAGCACCATCGAGGGCGTGGCGGCCAATGCCGGCGAGGCTGCGCAGACCGCCCTGCGCATCAACCAGGAGGCGCGCGACGGCAGCGAGCTGATGCGCGAGAGCCTGGAGGAGATCGGCCGCCTCGCCAGCCAGATCGACGACAGCGACCGCCAGGTCCAGGACCTGGACGCCCAGGCCCAGCAGATCGGCCGGGTGGTGGAAGTCATCCGCGGCATCGCCGAACAGACCAACCTGCTGGCGCTCAACGCCGCCATCGAGGCCGCGCGGGCCGGCGAGCAGGGCCGCGGCTTCGCCGTGGTGGCCGACGAGGTGCGCAACCTGGCGCAGAAGACCGCGCTGTCCACCCGCGAGATCCAGGAAGTGATCGGCCGCCTGCAAAGTGGCAGTCGCGCCGCGGCCCAGGCCATGTCGAGCAGCCGGGAGAACGTCGAGCAGTGCGTGTCGCGCAGCCGGCGCACCAGCGAACTGCTCCTGCGCATGACCGAGGGCATCGCCAGCATCAGCCAGATGAACCAGCTCATCGCTGTGGCCACCCAGGAGCAGAGTTCCGTCAGCGAGGAGGTCATCCTCCACCTGCAGGACGTGCAGGGTGTGGCCGAGCACAACGACAGCGATGCCCAGTCCCTGGAGCGCGAGGGCTCGCGCCTGCAGGAGCTGAGCGGGCGCCTGCAGCGCCTGACCGAGCGCTTCCAGGTCACCCGCTGAGGCGCTACGGGCGGTTCTCTTTTGCGTCGATCCTGTCCAGAATGGCCGCCCCTTTTTCCAGCCCCGACGCCATGAACGCACAAGCCCTCGACGTACTTCTGCAACAGCTGCTGGCCGCCCTGGAGGCACCGCCCGCCGAGGTTCGCCGCCTGTTCCATGGCCGCGGCCGGCGCTGGCCGGGGCTGGAGCACGTGACCGCGGACTGGCTGCAGGGCGTGCTGCTGGTGTCGCTGTTCCGCGAGCCGGGCGAAGCCGAACTGGCGGCGCTGGAGCGCCTGCTGCTGGGCCTTTGCGAGTCGCCGCAATGGCGCGCCAGTGGCGCCGAGGCACTGCTGCTGCAGCACCGCTACCGCCCGGACAGCACCATGCAGGCCCTGTTCGGCGAGGTGCCGGAGGAGCGCGTGGTCAGCGAGAACGGCCTGCGCTACCTGCTGGACCTGGGGCGCAAGCAGAACAACGGGCTGTTCCTCGACATGCGCCTGGGCCGCCAGTGGGTGCAGGCCCGGGCTGCCGGGCAGCGAGTGCTCAATCTGTTCGCCTACACCTGCGGCTTCTCGGTGGCGGCCATCGCCGGCGGCGCCGAGCATGTGATCAACCTGGACATGGCGCGCGCCGCCCTGAGCCGCGGGCGCGACAACCACCGGCTGAACGGCCACGACCTGTCGCGGGTGGAGTTCCTCGGCCACGAGCTGTTCAAGTCCTGGGGCAAGGTGAAGAAGTCCGGGCCCTACGACCTGGTGATCATCGACCCGCCGTCGTTCCAGAAGGGCAGCTTCGCCCTCGGCAAGGACTACCCGCGCATCCTGCGCCGCCTGCCCGAGCTGCTGGCGCCCGGCGGCCGGGTGCTGGCCTGCGTCAACGATCCGTCCGTGAGCCCGGCCTTCCTCATCCAGGGCATGGCGGCCGAGGCGCCGGAGCTGGCCTTCGTCGAGCGCCTGGACAACCCGCCGGAGTTCGCCGACATCGATGAGGATGCGGCGCTCAAGGCGCTGGTGTTCGCCCGCCAGGGCTCGGTGTAACACCTGGCACACAATCTGCTCCGCATCGGCCATGGCACGGAAAACGCCGGTTTTCCGTCATCCCCCTGGCCACGGAGCGAATCCCATGCGCTTTTCCTGCAACGGTTGCGGCAAGTGCTGCCATGACCACCACGTACCCCTGACCCTCGACGAATCCCGCGACTGGGTGGCCGACGGCGGCAGCCTGATCGTCCTGCTGGAGGCGGTGCTGGACGATGGCGCCGGGCTGCCGGAGGGGCAGCGCGAGCACGTGCTGCGCCGCTCGCTGCCGGTCCGCTGCGGCAGCACCCAGGCGCACCTGGCGATCACCTTCGCCGCCTTCAACCAGGGCGCCTGCCGCCACCTGGGCAGCGACATGCGCTGTGGCATCTACGAGCGGCGGCCGCTGGTGTGCCGCATCTACCCCATGGAGATCAACCCGCACATCCCGCTGCGCGCGGAGGCCAAGGACTGCCCGCCGCAGGTCTGGGACGAGGGCCCGGAGCTGATCGTCGGCGGACGCCTGGTGGACACCGAACTGGCGGCGCTGATCGAGCGCTCGCGCCAGGCCGACCGCGAGGAGATCGCCGCCAAGGCGGCCATCTGCGAGCGCCTGGGCATCAGCGTCTCGGCGCTCAAGGGCGACGGCTTCACCGCCTACCTGCCGCAGCGCAAGGCCTTCCTGGCGGCCCTGGACGCGGTGCGCGCGCAGGCGCCGGCCAGTTCCGCGGCGGACTGGCAGCTGCATGTCTCCAGCGACGACCTGGCCCGCCAACTGGAGGAAACCGGGGCGATGATCGCCGCCCTGCTGGCCGACGACTGCGCCTTCATTCCATTGCGCGCAGCCTGATGGGGGAGGGGATGGTCGGGTAGTAGTACTTCGGAATAATGACGCCGAAAATTCGCTAGCGCGGATAATATATGCGGCATTTTCCGCTAGAACTGAAAAGAAGGCTGACGCCAATCCGCCTTCGTCTGCAGGTTTTACCTGTCAGACAGCCGACCATCACCAGGGGAATACTGTGAAGAATTGGACGCTCCGCCGACGTATCCTGGCCAGCTTCGCGGTCGTGATCGCGATCATGTTGCTGATGGTGGTGGTTTCCTACATCACCCTGCTCGCCGTCGAGCGTGATTCGCGCCGCGTCAGCACCGACGCCATGCCGGGCACCTATGCGCTGACCACGGTGCGTTCCTCCTGGACCGACACCATGCTGCGCACCCAGGCCCTGGTCGGCCTGGGTGACGGCAAGCCGCTGGATGCCGCCGGCCGCCAGGGCTTCCGCGAGCTGCACGAGACCCTGCTGCAGCGCATCGCCACCTACGAGTCCACCGTGCACGAGTCGGCCGACCGCGAGCTGCTGGCCCGCTACAAGCAGCAGGCGGTGGATTTCCAGGCGCAGCTGGAGCAACTGCTCGACCTCTACGACAAGGACCACGAGGCCGCCCGCCAGTCGCTGCTGCATGACCTGCTGCCGGCTTGGGAGAAGGGCCGCCAGACGCTCAACGAGCTGATCGCGCTGAACAAACAGATCGCCGACTCGGCGGCCATCGCCATCGTCCACCAGGTGGAGGTGGCCGAGGTCACCATGCTGGTCTCGCTGCTGCTGGCGATTTTCGCCGCCGGCGTCCTCGGCCTGCTGCTGATGCGCGCCATCACCGGCCCGGTGGAGAAGGTGGTGAAGACCCTCCAGACCATGAGCGGCGGCGACCTCACCGCGCGCCTGGCGCTGGAGCGCAACGACGAGTTCGGGGTGATCGAGAGCGGCTTCAACGGCATGGCCGAGGAGCTCAAGGCCCTGGTGGCGCAGGCGCAGCGCTCGGCCATCCAGGTCACCACCTCGGTCACCGAGATCGCCGCCACTTCCAAGCAGCAGCAGGCCACCGCCACCGAGACCGCCGCCACCACCACCGAGATCGGCGCCACCTCGCGGGAGATCGCCGCCACCTCGCGGGACCTGGTGCGCACCATGACCGAGGTGTCCAGCGCCGCCGAGCAGACTTCCACCCTGGCCGGCTCCGGCCAGCTGGGCCTGGCCCGCATGGAAGAGACCATGCACCAGGTGATGGGCGCCGCCGAGCTGGTCAACGCCAAGCTGGCGATCCTCAACGAGCGCGCCGGCAACATCAACCAGGTGGTCACCACCATCGTCAAGGTCGCCGACCAGACCAACCTGCTCTCGCTCAATGCCGCCATCGAGGCGGAGAAGGCCGGCGAGTACGGCCGCGGCTTCGCCGTGGTGGCCACCGAGGTGCGCCGCCTGGCCGACCAGACCGCGGTGGCCACCTATGACATCGAGCAGATGGTCCGCGAGATCCAGTCGGCGGTGTCCGCCGGGGTGATGGGCATGGACAAGTTCTCCGAGGAAGTACGCCGCGGCATCGCCGAGGTCGGCCAGGTCGGCGAGCAGCTGTCGCAGATCATCCACCAGGTGCAGGCCCTGGCGCCGCGGGTGCAGATGGTCAACGAAGGCATGCAGGCGCAGGCCACCGGCGCCGAGCAGATCAACCAGGCCCTGGTGCAACTGGGCGAGGCCACCGGGCAGACCGTGGAGTCGCTGCGCCAGGCCGGTTTCGCCATCGACGAGTTGAACCTTGTGGCCAATGGACTGCGCAATGGCGTCTCGCGCTTCAAGGTCTGAGGCCGGCGGGCGGCTGTACCTGCAGTTCCGCCTGGGCGCCGACCGCTATGCGCTGGACGTGCACGAGATCGTCGAGGTCCTGCCGCTGCGGCGCTTCAAGCAGGTGCCCGAGGCGCCGGCCTGGGTGGCCGGGCTGTTCGTCCACCGCGGCGAACTGCTGCCGGTGCTCGACCTCAGCCAGATCGCCTGCGGCCGCCCGGCGCCGCGGCACACCAGCACGCGCCTGGTGCTGGTGGACTACCGCTTCGCCGGCAGCGGCCCGCAGCGACGCCTGGGGCTGATCCTGGAACAGGCCAGCCAGACCCTGCGCCGCGACCCGGCGGCCTTCCGCGGCTACGGCCTGGAGCCGGGCGAGGCGCGCTACCTGGGGCCGGTGCTGGAAGACGCCGAGGGCCTGCTGCAGCGCGTGCAGGTGGACGAACTGCTGCCCGAGCACGTGCGCGAACTGCTCCTGGCCCAGGGTGAGCGGCCATGAGCGACGAGCGTTTCAGCCAGTTGCTCAAGGCGCGCATCGGCCTGGACGCGGAGTCGGTGGGCGAGGCGGTCATCGCCCGTGCCGTGCGCCAGTGCGCCAACCGTAGCAGCGGCGGCGACCTGGAGGCCTACTGGCAGCGTCTGCAGGGCTCCGCCGAGGAGCAGCAGGCGCTGATCGAGGCGGTGATAGTCCCGGAGACCTGGTTCTTCCGCTACCCCGAATCCTTCGCCGCCCTCGGTCGCCTGGCCCTGCGCCGGCAACTGGAACTGGCCGGCGCGCGGCCCCTGCGCCTGCTCAGCCTGCCCTGTTCCACCGGCGAGGAGCCGTACTCCATCGCCATGGCCCTGCTCGACGCGGGGCTGCCGGAGGCGGCCTTCCAGATCGACGCCCTGGACGTCAGCCCGGCCTCGCTGGAGCGCGCGGCCCACGGCGTGTACGGGCGCAACTCGTTCCGCGGCAGCGAACTGGGTTTCCGCGAGCGCTACTTCCGTGCCGAGGGCCCCGACTACCGCCTCGACGAGCGGGTGCGCCGCCGCGTGCGCCTGCGCCGCGGCAACCTGCTGGCGCCCGGCCTGTTGGCCGAGGAGGCGCCCTACGACTTCCTGTTCTGCCGCAACCTGCTGATCTATTTCGACCGCGACACCCAGGAACGCGCCGTGCAGGTGCTGCTGCGCCTGGTGCGCGAGGACGGCGCGCTGTTCATCGGCCCGGCCGAGGCCAGCCTGACGTCGCGCCCGGGGCTGCGCGCGCTGGGCGTGCCGCAGTCCTTCGCCTTCCTGCGCGTGGCGGCGGAACCCGAGGCGCCGGCGGCCAGGCCGCGCCCCACCCTGCAAACCACGCCGCCGCCCGCCATGGCGCCGCGCCCGATACCGCGCCGCGCGCCTCCGCCGCCACCCGCCAGGCCGGCGGTAGCGCCGCCGAGCGGTGCCGAACAGGGCCTGGCGGAAATCGCCCGGCTGGCCAACCAGGGCCAGACGGCCCAGGCCCGCGCCGCCTGCGAGGCCTACCTGGCCCAGCACGGCCCGGCGGCCCAGGCCTATTACTGGCTCGGCCTGCTGGCCGATGCTGAGGGCCGCGACGAACAGGCCCAGGGCTACTACCGCAAGGCGCTGTACCTGCAGCCCGACCACCAGGAAAGCCTGCTGCAACTGGCCGCCCTGCTGGCCGCCCGCGGCGACCAGGAAGGCGCGCGGCGCCTGCAGGAGCGCGCCGCGCGAGGAGTGAAGCGCGATGTCTGAACAGCGCTACCACCTGCATCCGGAGGCCGCCGAACAGGCGGTGGACGACTGCTGGAACCGCATCGGCATCCGCGGCGACAAGTCCTGTCCGCAACTGGCCGAACACATTCACTGCCGCAACTGCCCGGTCCACGCCGCCGCCGCCGTGCGCCTGCTGGACCGCTACGCCCTGGGCGCCGAAGGCGAGCAGAGCGCCAGCGTCGAGGACCAGGCGCCGCCGGGCGACGCCTACCTGCTTTTCCGCCTCGGCGAGGAATGGCTGGCCCTGCGCACCCTGGCGCTGGCGGAAGTAGCGCCGAACTGCCCGGTGCATTCGCTGCCGCACCAGCGCTCGCCGGTCGTGCTGGGCGTGGCCAACGTGCACGGCACGCTGGTCGCCTGCCTGTCGCTGGCCGAACTGCTCGGCCTGCCGCCTTCCGCCCCGCGCGAGGACGAGGGCCGCCGCCTGCCGCGCATGCTGGTGCTGGCCACCGACAGCGGGCCGGTACTGGCGCCGGTGGACGAGGTGGATGGCATCCACCCGCTGGCGCCGGGCCAGGCGCGCGTCGCCGCGGCGGCCGGCAGCCGTTTCACCCACGACGTGCTGAAGTGGCGCGAGCGCAGCGTGCGCCTGCTCGACCACCAGGCCTTGCTTGCCGCCGCCGCCCGGAGCCTGGCATGACCCCTGAGCAGATGAAGGACGCCTCGCTGCTGGAACTCTTCCGCCTGGAGGCCGAGGCCCAGGCCCAGGCGCTCGGCCAGGGCCTGCTGGCGCTGGAGCGCGAACCGCGCCAGGCCGCGCAGCTGGAGGCCTGCATGCGCGCCGCGCATTCGCTCAAGGGCGCCGCGCGCATCGTCGGCCTGGACGAGGGCGTGCAGGTTGCCCACGTCATGGAGGAATGCCTGGTGGCCGCCCAGGACGGCCGCCTGCTGCTGGGCGCGGAGCACATCGACGCGCTGCTGGCCGGCACCGACATCCTGCTGCACATCGCCGATGTCCAGGCCGAGCGTGCTGCCGAGGCGCGTGCGGCGGTGCCCGGCCTGGTGCAGCGCCTGGAGACGCTGCTGGGCGCGGAGCCTGCGCAGCCCGCCGCACCTGTCGCCGCCGAAGCGCCGCCAGCCGCGCCGCCAGTGCTGCCGGCCGAAACCGCCGAGCCGGTGCCCGCCGCGGCTGAGAAAAAGGGCGAGGAGGGCACCGGCCGGGTACTGCGCGTCACCGCCGAGCGCCTGAACCAATTGCTCGACCTTTCCAGCAAGGCCCTGGTCGATTCCCAGCGCCTGCAACCGCAACTGGCCTCGATGCAGCGCCTCAAGCGCCTGCAGGCCACCGCCAGCCGCCTGCTCGACGGTGCCCGCGACGCCGCCGGCACCAGCCTCGACCCGCAGGCCCAGGCCTTCCTCGCCGATGCCCGGCGTCTAGTCGGAGAGTGCCAGCAACTGCTGGGCGAGCAGATGGCCGAGCTGGACGAATTCGCCTGGACCACCTCGCAGCGCGCCCAGACCCTCTACGACAGCGCCCTGGCCTGCCGCATGCGGCCCTTCGCCGACGTGCTCGGCGGCCAGGCGCGCATGGTCCGCGACCTCGGCCGCGAGCTGGGCAAGTCGGTGCGCCTGGAAGTGGACGGGGTGTCCACCCAGGTCGACCGCGAGGTGCTGGAAAAACTCGAGGCGCCGCTGACGCACCTGCTGCGCAACGCCGTCGACCACGGCATCGAGACGCCGGACGCGCGGCGCCGGGCCGGCAAGCCGGAGCAGGGGCTGATCCGCCTGCTGGCGCGGCACCACGCCGGCATGCTGGTGCTGGACCTGCGCGACGACGGCGCCGGTGTCGACCTGCAACGCCTGCGCAAAGGCATCGTGCGCCGTGGCCTGTCCACCGAGGAGACGGTTGCGCGGCTGTCCGAGGAGGAGCTGCTGGCCTTCCTCTTCCTGCCCGGCTTCAGCCTGCGCGAGCAGGTCACCGAGGTCTCCGGCCGCGGCGTCGGCCTGGACGCCGTGCAGCACATGGTGCGCCAGCTGCGCGGCGGCATCCGCATGGAGCAGGTGCGCGGGCAGGGCAGCCACTTTCACATCGAGGTGCCGCTGACCCTCTCGGTGGTGCGCAGCCTGGTGGTGGCGATCGGCGGCGAGGCCTACGCCTTCCCCCTGGCGCACATCGAGCGCATGCGCAGCCTGGCGCCGCAAGACATCGTGCAGATCGAGGGCCGCCAGCAGTTCTGGCACGAGGGCCGGCACGTCGGCCTGGTGGCCGCGCACCAGTTGCTGCAGCGCCCGGAAGGCCGCGCGCCGGAGGGCGACATCCCGCTGGTGCTGATCCGCGAGCGCGACACTCTGTACGGCGTGGCGGTGGAGCGCTTCATCGGCGAACGCACCCTGGTGGTGATGCCGCTGGACGCGCGCCTGGGCAAGGTCCAGGACGTGTCCGCCGGCGCCGTGCTGGACGACGGCACGCCGGTGCTGATCCTCGACGTCGAGGACATGCTGCGTTCGGTGGACAAGCTGCTGGCCAGCGGCCGCCTGGAGCGCATCGACGCCGGCAACCGCCAGGGCGCGGCGCTGCGCAAGCGCGTGCTGGTGGTGGACGATTCGCTCACCGTGCGCGAACTGGAGCGCAAGCTGCTGGCCGGCCGCGGCTACGACGTGGCGGTGGCGGTGGATGGCATGGACGGCTGGAACGCCCTGCGTTCGGAGCGCTTCGACCTGGTCATCACGGATATCGACATGCCGCGCATGGACGGTATAGAACTGGTCGGGCTGATCCGCCGCGACGCCCGCCTGCAAGCCCTGCCGGTCATGGTCGTGTCCTACAAGGACCGCGAGGAGGACCGCCGCCGCGGGCTCGATGCCGGCGCCGACTACTACCTGGCCAAGGCCAGTTTCCACGACGAGGCTCTGCTGGATGCGGTGGTCGATCTAATTGGAGGTGCACAGGGATGAGGATAGGCATCGTCAACGACATGCCGCTGGCGGTGGAAGCGTTGCGCCGGGCTCTGGCCTTCGAACCCACGCACCGCGTGCTCTGGGTCGCCAGCAACGGCGCCGAGGCGGTGGAGATGTGCGCCGCGCAGACCCCCGACGTGGTGCTGATGGACCTGCTGATGCCGGTGATGGACGGCGTGGAGGCCACGCGGCGGATCATGGCCGCCTCGCCCTGCGCCATCATCGTGGTCACCGTGGACCTGGAGCAGAACCTCTCGCGGGTGTTCGAGGCCATGGGCTGCGGCGCGGTGGACGCGGTGAACACCCCGGCGCTGGGCGTCGGCGATTCCCTGGAGGCGGCCCGCCCGCTGCTGCGCAAGCTGCAGAACCTGGCCTGGCTGTCGGCCCCGGGCAACAGCCGGCCGCGCAGCGAGGTCGCCGTGCGCGAAAACCCGGCCAAGGCCCGCCGCCTGGTGGCCGTGGGCGCCTCGGCCGGCGGCCCGGCGGCCCTGGCCGAGCTGCTGGGCAAGCTGCCGGCGAGCTTTTCCGCGGCCATGGTGGTGGTGCAGCACGTGGACGAAGTGTTCGCCGCCGGCATGGCCGAATGGCTGGCCAGCCAGGCCCGCATCCCCGTGCGCCTGGCGCGCAACGGCGAGGTGCCGCAGCCCGGCTGCGTGCTGCTGGCCGGCACCAACGACCACATCCGCCTGCAACGCAACGGCGAACTGGCCTACACCGCCGAACCCTGCGGGCACATCTACCGGCCCTCGATCGACGTGTTCTTCGACAGCGTGGCCGACAACTGGGTGGGCCAGGCCACCGGCGTGCTGCTCACCGGCATGGGCCGCGACGGCGCCCAGGGCCTGAAGCACATGCGCGAGCGCGGTTTCCTGACGCTGGCCCAGGACCAGGCCAGCAGCGCCGTGTACGGCATGCCCAAGGCCGCCGCGGCGATCGGCGCCGCCACCGAGATCCGAGCCCTGGGCGACATCGCCCGGCGCCTGGGCGAACTGTACGGCTGACATTCCGGAGGCAGCGCCAGCGGCGCCACGACGACGATGAACCCCAAGCATAGCGAGAACCCCTTGATCACTCCGGACGACACCGCGGTCATGGTCCTGCTGGTCGACGACCAGGCCATGATCGGCGAGGCCGTGCGCCGCGCCCTGGCCGAGGACGGCGGCATCGACTTCCACTTCTGCTCCGACGCCACCCAGGCCATCGAGCAGGCCCTGCAGATCCGCCCGACGGTGATCCTGCAGGACCTGGTGATGCCCGACACCGATGGCCTGGAGCTGGTGCGCCAGTACCGCCGCCACCCGCAGACCCGCGACATCCCGATCATCGTCCTGTCGACCAAGGAGGAGCCGCAGGTCAAGAGCGCCGCCTTCGCCGCCGGGGCCAACGACTACCTGGTCAAGCTGCCCGACGCCATCGAACTGGTGGCGCGGGTGCGCTACCACTCGCGCTCCTACCTCGCCCTGCAGCAGCGCGACGAGGCCTACCGCGCCCTGCGCGAGAGCCAGCAGAAGCTGCTGGAGACCAACCTGGTGCTGCAGCGGCTGATGAACTCCGACGGCCTCACCGGGCTGTCCAACCGCCGCCACTTCGACGAGTACCTAGAAATGGAATGGCGCCGCGGCCTGCGCGAGCAGAGCCAGCTGTCGCTGCTGCTGATCGACGTCGACCACTTCAAGGCCTACAACGACACCTTCGGCCACGTCGCCGGCGACGAGGCGCTGCGCCGCGTCGCCGGGACCATCCGCGAAAGCTGCGCGCGCTCCTCCGACCTGCCGGCGCGCTACGGCGGCGAGGAGTTCGCCATCATCCTCCCGGGCACCTCGCCGGGCGGCGCGCGGCTGCTGGCGGAGAAGCTGCGGCTGACCGTGCAGGCCCTGGGCATCGCCCACGAGCAGCCGGATGCCGGCGCGGTGCTGACGGTCAGCGTCGGCGTGGCGACCCTCACCCCGGGGCAGGGCGAAAGCTGCCTGCGGCTGATCGAACACGCCGACCGCGCGCTCTACAACGCCAAGCACGGCGGACGCAACCAGGTGGGGGTGGACGGCGGCGCAACCGGCTGACGCACAGCCGCCCACGGGCGGCTTTCTCGGGTATACTTCCGGGTTTTTCCACGCCATTACCCGTGAGTGCTGACCGCCATGGAAATCCAACCGATCCTCAACAGCATCAAGGACCTCTCCGACCGTACCCAGTCCATTCGGGGGTATCTTTGACTACGATCTGAAACATGATCGTCTGATCGAAGTAAACCGCGAGCTGGAAGACCCGGCGGTCTGGAACAAGCCCGAATACGCCCAGAACCTGGGCCGCGAGCGCGCCATGCTGGCGCAGATCGTCGAGACCCTCGACGAGCTGACCGGCGGCCTGGCCGACTCCCGCGACCTGCTCGACATGGCGGTCGAGGAGAACGACGAAGGCGCCGTCGGCGACGTCGAAGCGGAAGTCCAGCGCCTGCGCGAAATCCTCGAGAAGCTGGAATTCCGCCGCATGTTCAGCGGCGAGATGGACCCGAACAACGCCTACCTGGACATCCAGGCCGGCTCCGGCGGCACCGAGGCCCAGGACTGGGCCAACATGCTGCTGCGCATGTACCTGCGCTGGGCCGACAAGAACGGCTTCGACGCCGAGATCGTCGAGCTGTCCGAGGGCGAGGTCGCCGGCATCAAGGGCGCCACCGTGCACATCAAGGGCGAGTACGCCTTCGGCTGGCTGCGCACCGAGATCGGCGTGCACCGCCTGGTGCGCAAGAGCCCGTTCGACTCCGGCAACCGCCGCCACACCTCGTTCACCGCGGTGTTCGTTTCGCCCGAGATCGACGACAACATCGAGATCGAGATCAACCCGGCGGACCTGCGCATCGACACCTACCGCTCGTCCGGCGCCGGCGGCCAGCACGTGAACACCACCGACTCCGCGGTGCGTATCACCCACGTGCCGACCAACACCGTGGTGGCGTGCCAGAACGAACGCTCCCAGCACGCCAACAAGGACACCGCCATGAAAATGCTGCGGGCCCGGTTGTACGAGCAGGAGATGCAGAAACGCACCGCCGCCTCGCAGGCGCTGGAAGACACCAAGTCCGATATCGGCTGGGGCCACCAGATCCGTTCCTACGTGCTCGACCAGTCGCGCATCAAGGACCTGCGCACCGGCGTGGAACGCAGCGATTGCGACAAGGTGCTCGACGGCGACCTCAACGAATACCTGGAAGCCAGCCTTAAACAGGGCCTGTAGACCGCACCCCGTAGGAGCGAGCTTGCTCGCGAACCCGCTGAAGAGCTTCGCGAGCAAGCTCGCTCCTACAGTTGTTATCCCTAATTGAATGAATCGACGCCAGGCAGATAGAACGACCATGAGCGACCAACAACTCGACCAGCACGAGCTGCAACAGGAAGAAAACAAGCTGATCGCCCAGCGCAAGGAAAAGCTTGCCGCCGTGCGCGAGGCCAAGGCCATCGCCTTCCCCAACGACTTCCGCCGCGACGCCTACTTCGCGGACCTGCAGAAGCAGTACGCCGACAAGACCAAGGAAGAGCTGGAAGCCGCAGCCATCCCGGTCAAGGTCGCCGGTCGCATCATGCTCAACCGTGGCGCCTTCATCGTCCTGCAGGACAGCAGCGACCGCCTGCAGGTCTACGTCAACCGCAAGACCCTGGCCGAAGAGACCCTGGCCGAGATCAAGACCTGGGACCTGGGCGACATCATCGGCGCCGAAGGCACCCTGGCCCGCTCCGGCAAGGGCGACCTGTACGTCGACATGAGCAACGTGCGCCTGCTGACCAAGTCGCTGCGCCCGCTGCCGGACAAGCACCACGGCCTGACCGACACCGAGCAGCGCTACCGCCAGCGCTACGTCGACCTGATCGTCAACGAGGAAACCCGCCACACCTTCCGCGTGCGTTCCCAGGTCATCGCCCACATCCGCCGCTTCCTGTCCGAGCGCGGTTTCCTCGAAGTGGAAACCCCGATGCTGCAGACCATCCCCGGCGGCGCCGCGGCCAAGCCCTTCGCCACCCACCACAATGCGCTGGACATGGCCATGTTCCTGCGCATCGCCCCGGAGCTGTACCTCAAGCGCCTGGTGGTCGGCGGCTTCGAGAAGGTCTTCGAGATCAACCGCAACTTCCGCAACGAAGGCGTCTCGACCCGGCACAACCCCGAGTTCACCATGCTCGAGTTCTACCAGGCCTACGCCGACTACGAAGACAACATGGACCTGACCGAGGAACTGTTCCGCGAGCTGGCCCAGGCGGTGCTCGGCACCACCGACGTGCCCTACGGCGACAAGGTCTTCCACTTCGGCGAGCCGTTCGCCCGCCTGTCGGTGTTCGACGCCATCCTCAAGTACAACCCGGACATCACCGCGGCTGACCTGCAGGATGTCGACAAGGCCCGCGAGATCGCCAAGAAGGCCGGCGCCAAGGTCCTCGGCCACGAAGGCCTGGGCAAGCTGCAGGTGATGATTTTCGAGGAACTGGTGGAGCACAAGCTGGAACAGCCGCACTTCATCACCCAGTACCCCTTCGAAGTCTCCCCGCTGGCCCGCCGCAACGACCAGGACCCGAGCGTCACTGACCGCTTCGAGCTGTTCATCGGCGGCCGCGAGATCGCCAACGCCTACTCCGAGCTGAACGACGCAGAAGACCAGGCCGAGCGCTTCATGCTGCAGGTCAAGGAGAAGGACGCCGGCGACGACGAGGCGATGCACTACGACGCCGACTTCATCAACGCCCTGGAATACGGCATGCCGCCCACTGCCGGCGAAGGCATCGGCATCGACCGCCTGGTGATGCTGCTGACCAACTCGCCGTCGATCCGCGACGTGATCCTGTTCCCGCACATGCGCCCGCAGGCGTAAGCGCTGGAGCAATAGAAGAAGCCGCCTTAGGGCGGCTTTTTCGTGTCTGCGAACCGGCAAACACAACGCCGCGTAGGATGGCGTTGAGCGAAGCGATACCCATCACCACGACCGCATGGGTTTCGCCAAGGCTCAACCCATCCTACGAAGAGCGCCAGTTGCTTCTACGGCCCCAGGGAAGCACGGGCGTAGGAGCGGACTCCGTCCGCGATCGTCTTCGCCGCTTGCGCCGAACGCTTCGGCGGCCTTTGCCACCAATTGATTCCCCAAGCAAAAGCCCGAACAATGCGCCATCGCCCGCGAGCGGAGGAAAGACCGTGCCCCGAGCAGTTTCCAGAGATAGCGCCGCCCAGGCCGCCAGTGCGGTGGCCGAGAGTGTCCAGTACCAGGGCCGCAAGGCCGCCCGCCAGGGCAGCGAGCAGCGCCGCCAGGCGATCCTCGACGCGGCCATGCGCATCATCGTCCGCGAGGGCGTGCGGGCCGTGCGCCATCGGGCGGTGGCGGCCGAGGCGGACGTGCCCTTGTCTGCCACCACCTACTACTTCAAGGACATCGACGACCTCATCACCGACACCTTCGCGCTCTTCGTCGAACGCAGCGCCGAAGCCCTGTCGGCCTTCTGGGCCAGCGTCGAGGGCGACCTGCAGGCTCTGGCCGCCGGCCTCACCGGCAGCCCCGAGGCGCGCCGCGAGCTGGCCGACCGCATCACCGAGCTGGCCATCCAGTACGTGCGCGTGCAGCTCACCGAGCGCCGCGAGCACCTGCTGGCCGAGCAGGCGTTCCGCCAGGAGGCGTTGCTCAACCCGCGCCTGGAACAGCTGGCGCAGAGCCACAGGCGCATCCTCTCCCTGGGCGTGGTGCACTTCTTCGAGGTGCTCGGCTCGCAGCAGCCGGAACAGGACGCCAAGGTGTTGACGGCCATCATCCTGCAGATGGAGTATCAGGGCCTGCTGGATGGCGTGGAGCACCTGGACACCGTGGAAATGCGCGCCATCCTGACCCGCTACCTGTACCTGGTACTGGGCCTCTGAAGCCCGCCGACGACCCCATATGGCGTGCCGCCCGCGGCCCCTGAGGAGACTTCGATGAAAGCCTGGCGCGCCTTGCTGCTGTTGAGCATCTTCCTGCTCGGCGGCTGCCTGGTGACCTTCAAGGAGCCGATCCCGGCGAAGGAGGCCGCGCCCAAGCAGTTGCTCGGCCAGTGGTCGCGGATCGACGAATACGGCGAGGAACAGTTCCTCGAGATCAGCCGCACCGGCGAGGGCCTGTACCGCGCCTTCAGCTACTACGACGACAGCGGCAACACCGACAGCGCCGAGGACCTGCCCTTCACCGTGGCCCAGCACGGCCAGCGCTGGTACCTGTCCGCCGAACTGCCCAAGAGCCAGGGCGGCAACTACGTGCTGGCCGGCTTCGAGATCACCGACAAGGACGAGCTGGTGGTCTACTCGCTGGACGTCGAGCAGATCCTCCAGGCCATGGCCAAGGGCACCCTGCAGGGCCAGAAGGTGGACAGCGAGCAGGGCGCCGGCGCCCTGGTGGCCAGCCCCCTGGGCGACGTCCTGGCCTACCTGGACGAGCCCGCCAACGCCGAAGTCTTCAGCGAAGCGCTACGCTTCCAGCGAGTGACTCCGGGAGAACGCCCATGAACCCGCGGCGCAAGAAAAGCACGCCCAGCGAGTACCAGCAGATCATCCGCGGCCTGTCCGACCGCCTGGTGGAGGCGCAGACGCCGATCCGCGTGCTCGACGCCATCAAGTGGGACGACAGCGTGCGCGCGGACTTCCTCAAGGGCCGCGGCAAGCATGCGCCCAAGGTCGACCGCGGCTACTACGACGGCCGCCCGCTGGCCTTCGACGGCAACGCCAAGAAGCAGGAATTCCAGAACCTGGAGCGCGACATCACCCGCCAGCTCGGCCAGTTCAACCCGGTGGGGCAGATCATGCGGCGCATGTGCCGCGAGTACCGCATGGTCATCCGCATGCTGGAGGCGCGCGGCACCCAGGACTTCGGGCTGATCTCCCAGGAACTCTACGGCTCGGCCTCTGACGCCTTCCACGCCGGTGACCCGACCCTGGCCGACCTCGGCCTGATGCTCTCGGACTACCTGAACAAAATCGCCGACCGCGGCGACCTCAAGGACGAACCCAAGACGCTCACCGCCAAGGAAGCGGTGGCCATGCTGCAGGAGCGCCTGAACAAGACCTTCGGCGAGGCCGAGGACACCATCCGCGTGTTCGAGTCCGACGGCATAGTCGCCGACGCCGCGGCCGGCGCCGACTACATCAAGGTGCGCGCCGACGCCATGTTCAACGAGCGCGACGTGCGCGCCCTGGAAGTCCACGAGGGCCTGGTGCACGTGGGCACCACCCTGAACGGGCAGAACCAGCCGATCTGCACCTTCCTGGCCAAGGGCCCGCCGTCCTCCACCGTGACCCAGGAAGGCCTGGCCATCCTCATGGAAGTGATCGCCTTCGCCTCCTACCCCACGCGCCTGCGCAAGCTGACCAATCGCACCCGCGCCATCCACATGGCGGAGGAGGGCGCGGACTTCCTTGAGGTGTTCCACTTCTACCGCGAGCAGGGCTACAGCCAGGAAAGCAGCTACCAGAACGCCAGCCGGGTGTTCCGCGGCTCCACGCCCGGCGGGCTGCCGTTCACCAAGGACCTGTCGTACCTGAAAGGCTTCATCCTCATCTACAACTACATCCAGCTCGCCGTGCGCAAGGGCAAGCTGGAGCAGATCCCGCTGCTGTTCTGCGGCAAGGCCACCCTGGAAGACATGCGCACCCTGCGCCAACTGGTGGACGAGGGCCTGGTGGTGCCGCCGAAGTACCTGCCACCACAGTTCCGCGACCTCAACGCGCTGTCGGCCTGGATGTGCTTCTCCAACTTCCTCAACCACCTGAGCCTGGACCGCATCGAGGCGGACTACGCGAATATCCTCTAGGACCGCGCCGAAATGCTCTTCGTAGGAGCGAGCTTGCTCGCGAACCGACTCCGCAGCGGGGCCCATTCGCGAGCAAGCTCGCTCCTACGAAGAGCCGTACCAAGGATGACCCGACCATGACCCACCGCTTCAAGGCCGCTGCGCTGTCCCTGCTGCTTCTGCTCGGCGGCTGCAGCTCGCTGCTGTTCTACCCCAGCCCCGACGTGGCCATTACCCCGGCGCGGGCCAAGCTGGACTACCGCGACGTCACCCTCACCACCGCCGACGGCGTGAAGCTCGCCGGCTGGTGGCTGCCGGCCAAGCCCGGCGTGCCGGTCAAGGGCACGGTGCTGCACCTGCACGGCAACGGCGGCAACATGGCCTGGCACCTGGGGGCCACCTTCTGGCTGCCGGAGCAGGGCTACCAGGTGCTGATGCTCGACTACCGCGGCTACGGCCATTCCCAGGGCGAGCCCAGCCTGCCGGCGGTGTACCAGGACATGGACGCGGCCTTCGCCTGGCTGGACAAGGCCCCCGAGGCCCAGGGCAAGCCGCTGATCCTGCTCGGCCAGAGCCTGGGCGGCGCCATGGGCGTGCACTACCTGGCGCAGCATCCCGAGCGGGTGAAGCAGCTCAAGGCCGTGGTGCTCGACGGCGTGCCGGCCAGCTACCGCGAGGTGGCCCGCTACACCCTGGGCAATGCCTGGCTGACCTGGCCGCTGCAGATTCCGCTGTCCTGGTTCGTGCCCGATGGCGACAGCGCGATACGCGCCATGCCGCGACTTTCTGGCGCACCCGTGCTGTTCTTTCACAGCATCGACGATACCATCGTGCCCCTGGACAACGGCCTGAGCCTGTACAAGGCGGCGCGGCCGCCGAAAGTCTTCCAGCTGACCCGCGGCGGGCACGTGGAAACCTTCGGCGAACCGACCTGGCGCGAAGTGATGCTGCGCTTCCTCGACGACCCGCAGCACTTCAGCGGCCTGCGCCGCCTGGCCGAAGTCCCCAACACCGATCCGCCGGCCGAGCCGGCCAGCCAGTCCCAGGGCAAGCCATGACCACCAGCACCGACCGCAACATGATCCCGTACATCCTCACCGCCATCGGCAGCATCATCGTCAGTGTCGGCACGCTCTGGTTCTACGGCTACCTGCACTTCGCCAAGGAGCAGGACGCCCTGCTGCTGGCCGAGTTCACCATGCTCAAGAGCATTCCCGGGCAGGACGTGAAGCTCTCGCTGGAGCCGGCCAACCAGATCGCGCAATGCATCGACGGCGTGCTGGTGCTGTTCGACACCACCCAGAAGGGCCTCTCCGGCGTGCTGGTGGACAACAGGAAGCACGCCGTGCGCTGCGCCGGCGAGGAAACCCCGCAGCAAGTCCGCTGACGGCAGGCTTCGGGGCCAGTCTGGGAGCAACCTGGAGGGCGCGACCATGAGCAACCCCGAGATCCACGTCTGGCAGGGCGACATCACCACCTTGCGCATCGACGCCATCGTCAACGCCGCCAACAGCTCGCTGCTCGGCGGCGGGGGCGTGGACGGCGCCATCCACCGCGCTGCCGGCCCGGAACTGGCGAACCATTGCCGCAACCTGGGCGGCTGCAGGACCGGCGAGGCCAAGATCACCCCCGGCTTCCGCCTGCCCGCCGCCCACGTCATCCACACGGTAGGCCCGGTCTGGCGCGGCGGCGGCCACGGCGAGCCGGACCTGCTCGCCGCCTGCTACCGCAACAGCCTGGCGCTGGCGGAACAGTATGAGCTGGAGGGCATCGCCTTCCCCGCCATCAGCTGCGGAATCTACAGCTATCCCCTGGAAGCGGCGGCCAGCATCGCCATCACCGAACTGCGCCGCCTGCGGCCCGCCGGCAGCAGCCTGCAACGTCTGTTGCTGGTGCCTTTCTCCGAAGACATGGCCGAACTCTACCGGCGCCTGTTGCGGGGTGGCGCGTAGGCGCCGACTGCGCCGAGGTGCTCTTCGTAGGATCGAGGGGGACGCCTAGTTCTTGCTCGCGAATAAACGCGGTGCCATGCGGTTCGCGAGCAAGCTCGCTCCTACGAAAAGCCATGCTCGCCGGCAATGTAGGAGCGGGCCCTGCCCGCGAAATCGCGCGCAGGGCGCGCTCCTACATGGGAAGGGTGCGGGTGGGGCGGCGTAGGAGCAACTGTCTTGCGCCGAGGTGCTCTTCGTAGGATGGGTTGAGCTTGTGTTCTGCCGGGACACATAGGTAACGCCTGTCGGGACACATGGGTAACGGTTTCCCATGGTCACTCCGGCTGCCTGAGGTCGACCTGCCGGACCGTTTTGTTGATGAAAATGATGTCGAGTACGCCATCCTCCTTGGCGGGGCGGATGGCGACTCGCTCACCCGCCAGACCTTCGCTGACGAATACCATTCGGCCATCGAGGCGAATCTGGCCCTTGGTATGTACCGTCAGCACCCGCTCTCCGGGCTCGTACTCCACTTCCAGCAACTTTTCCGGGTATGGCCTGGGGCTGCTCCGGTAACGCGTCAAGGG
>NZ_FOLS01000052.1 GCF_900112375.1 Pseudomonas citronellolis
TTCTGCTGTGGCCGGTAGGCCGCTTCCATGCGCAGGCGCGGCTTCTGGACGTCGTAGTCGCGGCGGGTCACGCGGCTGGTGCGGCCTTCCAGGCGCAGGACGAAGCCCTTGATCACCGGCTCGTCGGCCACCAGGCCGGTGTCGGCGATGTAGGGCGTGGGTTGGCCCAGGCGCGGGAAGGCGGTCTGGTCGTCGCCGAACACCAGCAGGTGTCCGTCGGGGCTGTGCTCGAAGTGGTAGTGGAGGCCTTCCTCTTCGCACAGGCGCTGGACGAAGTGCAGGTCGCTCTCGTCGTACTGGGTGCAGTAGTCGCGCGGCGGGTAGACGGTGGGGCCGAGCTGGAAGCGGTAGGCGTCGGCGAGGATGCCGTGCTCCTCCAGCACCCGGGCGATGATCTGCGGCACCGTCAGCTGCTGGAAGATGCGCTGGTTGCTGCGCAGTGCGAGGTAGGCCAGCTGCGGCGCCAGGACCACCCGGTAGCGGGTCAGGCGCTGGCCGGCGTCGCCTTGCCCAGCCTGCTGGATCAGCCCGTGGACGCCCGGCCCGCTGGGGCTGAAGGCGAGGAACGCGGGCTTGTGCAGCAGTGTTTCCAGGTCGAGGCCGGGGCGTTCGCTGACCAGTTCCAGTTCGAAGCGGTAGGGCTGGCTGATGGCTTCGCGACCGTGGAAGCGCAGGACCTGGAAGTCGTGCTCCAGGCCGTCGAAGGTCAGGCTGAAGTGGGTCTGGTTGGCCGGGTTGAACATGCTTGGGCTCCCTGGTGCGGAGCCCGTCATTAAGGGGGCGAAGGCGGGAGCTGGATGTCGGCCGTTTCCGAGAGTGTTGGCGGACGCAGGTGAAGGCATCTGCAGATGCCAAGCCGTTGCCGGTCAGCCCGGCCCGCGTATCGGTGGGCTTAACCCATGCCTGTATCCGGTCGCCTTGGAGGAAGAGCACCTCCCGCACAGCCAGGCGGAAACGACATTTCCGGCCCGGCTTCCGGTTCCTCCGTGCGGAAGCGTCCTTTCACCTCGCCCTTGCCCGCAATGCCCGGAATACGGGCCTTCCAGGCGTTGGCACCGATATTGCTCCCAGGCTCGCAAAGGGGTACCCGACCATGGCAACCATAGATTCCGATTACGTCCAGCAGATGGCGACCCAGCTGGCCCAGTACGACATCCAGGCGTCGCAGACGCGGCTGAACCGCAACAAGACCAGCTACAACAGCGAGCTGTCCGCGGTCACCCAGCTGAAGTCGGCGCTGAGCACCTTCTCCTCGGCGGTGAGCGGGCTCAAGAGCAGTTCCAGCAGCGCCAGCAACATGCTGGTCAACAGCGCCACCTTCAGCGCCGAGGGCTATGCCACCGCCAGCGTCGGTTCCACCGCGGTTTCCGGCAGCTACCAGTTCTTCGTCAAGCAGCTGGCGGCCAAGGACCAGGTGGCCCTGCAGGGCCTGAGCGACGGCGACCTGGGCAGCGGCGACCTGACCATCGGCCAGGGCAGCGACAGCTTCAAGATCGACATGAGCGGCATCACCAGCCTCAGCGCCCTGGCCTCGGCCATCAACGGCGCTTCCGACAACACCGGGGTCAAGGCCACCCTGGTGCGCAGCGACGGCGCGGTGAACCTGGTGCTGACCAGTGACGAGAGCGGCGAGGACCAGGCCATCAGCCTGTCCAGCAGCAATGCCGCGATGCAGGGCTCCATCGATGCCCGCAAGCAGCTTTCCAGCGCCCAGGACGCCATCGTCTACCTGGGTGGGCAGGGCGGCATCGAGCTGCGCAACGCCAGCAACACCTTCGACAAGGCCATCGACGGTGTGAGCCTGACCTTCACCAAGGTCAGCGACCCGGCCGAGGCGCCGCTGAGCCTCGACATCGGCCGCGACAAGGACGCCACCACCAAGAAGCTGCAGGGCTTCCTGGATGCCTACAACACCCTGATGAGCAGCATCGGCACGCTGACCGCCAGCGGCAGCGGCAGCACAACCCGCGGCGCGCTGGCCGGGGACTCGGCGGTGCAGGCGATCAAGTCGGCGGTCAACGGCCTGATCCGCACCAGCTTCGGCGGCGTCAACCTGATCGGCTACGGCGTCAGCGCCGACAGCAGCGGCAAGCTGACCCTCGACAGCAGCAAGCTGGAGAAGGCCCTGGCGCAGAACGCCGACGGCTTCGAGCAGCTGTTCAGCGACAAGGGCAACCTGATCGACAGCCTGAGCAGCGCGCTCAAGAGCTACACCAGCTCCACCAGCGGCCTGCTGACCTCGCGGGTGAACAGCCTGAACGACAAGCTGGCCGACATCGACGACCAGTTCGACGACCTGCAGACGCGCTACAACAACTCGTACGCGCGCTACCTCAAGCAGTACACCAACCTCATGCAAGTCATGAATTCCATGGACCAGACCTCCAGCATGTTCACATGACCTATTCGATGAACGAAGGCTACGACAGCTACCGCACCACGGACCTGGAGGCGCGCGCCGCCGCGGCGTCGCCCTACGAGCTGGTGCTGGTGCTGTTCGACGGCTTGCTCGACGAACTGGCCCGCGCCCGCGGGCATATCGAGGCCAAGCGCTTTCAGCACAAGGGCCGCTCCTTGGACAAGTGCATGAACATCCTCAACGGCTTGTCCAGCGCCCTCGACTACGAGGCCGGCGGGCAGGTGGTGCAGGACCTGGCGCGGCTCTACGACTACTGCATCTACCGCCTCTCGGACGTCAGCGTGAACCTGTCGCTGGAGGGCCTGGACGAGGTGGCCGGCCTGCTCGGCACCCTGCGCGAAGGCTGGGCCGGTGTCCATGCCGCCCGTGGCTGACCCGCGCGTGCACGCGCTGCGGAGTCTCCACGCGCGCCTGGGCGAGGTGCTGGCGCGCGGCGAGTGGGCGAACCTGGGCGAGGTGGACGGCGCCATCCGCGCGCTGCTCGAACGCCTGGCCGCCGGCCCCGCGCTGGACGCCGCCGGCATGGAGGCCAAGCGCCGCTTGCAGCAGCTGCACGACCAGGCGCGGCACGCCTGCGCACAGGAGGTGGAGCGCCTGCGCCAGTTGCTGGCGAGCCACCTGGAGTATGCCGAAGGGCGCTCCGCCTACATGCAGATAGACCGCCTGCTGGCCGGGAGATGACAGTGTTGCAGCTGAACAGCCGCCTGGCCGCGGACGCCGCGCCGGGCAAGGACACGCCCCTGCCGGCCGTGCCCGCCATGGGCGCCGGGCAGATGGCCGAAGGTGCCGCCGCCAGGGGGGGCTCGGAGGCGGCGGGCGAGGTGCTGCCGGCCTTCGCCGCGCAATTGGCCAAGGGCGCAGAAGCGGCCGAGGCGCCGGCGGAAACGCCATCGACCCCCGCCGACCCGACCCCGTCGCAGGACGCGCAGCCGCAGCCCGACCCGAGCCTGGGCGCCTTGCCGGGCGCCGAACAGTGGCTGGCCAGCATGCTCGGCCAGCGCGAGGTGACGCTGCAGGCCCGCGATGCCGGCCAGGCCGGCGATGCCGCGAGCGCCCCGCTATCCCGTGGCTTGCCCGCCAACCTGCCGCTGCCGCAATTGCCCCAGGGCATGGTCGAGGCTGCGCCGACGCCAGCCCAGGGCCAACCGCTGCCGAGCCTGGCCCTGCCGGCCAAGGCCGATGAAGCGCCGCAGACGAAGACCGAAAGCGCCGGCGGCGAACTGCTGCGCAGCCAGCTCGACAAGCTCGCCGGCCAGGCGCAGCCGAGCGCTGCGCCGGTGCAAGCCAACGCCCCGGCCGTGGCGAGCGATGCCCAGCCGCTGCCGGCCAGCCACATGCCCGAGCGCCAGCTGAACCTGCAGGCGCCGGCCGAGCGCTGGGGCGAGCAGCTGCTCAACGCCCTGCGCGACAACGTCGAACTGCAGCTGCGGCACAACCAGCAGAGCGCCGCCATCCGCCTGGACCCGCCGGAGCTGGGGCGCCTGGAAATCTACCTGAGCCGGGACAACGCCGGCCTGACGGTACAGATCCACGCCGCCCAGGGCGACGTAGCGCGCCTGCTGCAACAGGGCGCCGAGCGCCTGCGCCAGGACATCGCCGGGGCCAGCCAGCAGCCGGTGGAGGTGCAGGTCTCCGACGGCCGCGCCGGCCAGCAGCAGGCGCAACAGCAGCAGGCCCAGCAGGGCCGCCCGGCGCCCTGGCTGGACGATGCGCCGAGCCGTGCGGCAGTTCTGGAACCCGAAGCGGCGCCGGACGAGGCACGCCGCCCGGGCGACGTGCTGGTCACCGTCTAGCGCCGGGCAATCAATGCAAACCGAGGATCGGGAAACCGTCATGACGATGCGCCGCATCATGTTGTTGTTCACTGTTCTGAATCTGCTGATCGCCGCCGGCGGCGTGGCCGGCACCTGGTACCTGGCGCGCCCGCTGCTGGCCGCCCAGGCCAAGGCCGGCGAGGCGGCCGGCGCCGGGCAGGACGCGGCGCAGGAAGAGGAAGCGCCGGGCGAGTACGAGTTCTTCCCGGTCAACAAGATCATCGTCAGCCTGCCGGGCAGCGATGGCCGCGAGCACTACTTCGTGCTCGACCTGGTGCTGCAGGCCGAGCTGGGCACCGAGCAGAAGAAGCTGCAGCAGATCGACCCCGTGGTGCGCAACTCGGCGGTGGCGCACCTCTCCGCGCTGACCTACGAGCAACTGCGCGGCAAGAGCATCCCGGCGCTGCAGGGCGAGCTGGAGCAGGTGCTGCTGGCCGACTTCTCCACGCGCAAGGTGGCCGCGCCCTTCCAGCACGTGCTGGTCAGCAAGCTGATCGTGCAATAGGGGCCCGCCCATGAACGCCCACTGCGCCCTCGACTACCGCAACCCCGCCGAGGCGGGCCACCCGGCCTTCGCCCCGGGCGCCGAGCAGCAATGGCTGATGCGCTACCTGCCGCTGGTGCGGCGGGTGGTCAGCCAGCTGTCGCTGCAGGCCAACCAGGTGCTGGACCGCGAGGACATGGAGCAGATCGGCCTGATGGGCCTGCTGGAAAGCCTGCGCCGCTACGGCACGCCCGACGAGCAGTTCGCCGGCTTCGCCGTGCTGCGCATCCGCGGCGCCATCCTCGACGAGCTGCGCCGCCAGGACTGGCGCCCGCGCCAGGTGCGGCTGCAGGCGCACAAGGTGCGCGACGGCATCCGCGAGCTGGCCCGGCGCCTGGGGCGGGTGCCCACGGACAAGGAAATCCTCGCCCACACCGGGCTCGACGAGCGCGCCTACCAGGACTACCTGCAGGCCGAGGCCTGCGAGGCCATCGAGAGCCTCGACGCGCTGCTCGGCGAGGGCCTGGAGAACCTGGTGGACGGCGAGTCGGCGCTGGAGGCGCGGGTGCTGCGCGAGCGCATGCTGGCCCAGGCCCTGGCGCAGCTCAACGAGCGCGAGCGCCTGGTGCTGACGCTGTACTACCAGCACGAGCTGAGCCTGAAGGAAATCGCCCTGGTGCTCGACGTGAGCGACGCCCGGGTCTGTCAACTGAGCAAGCAGGCGCTGAACAAGGCCTGCCGCTACCTGAGCGAGAGAAGCTGAATCATGCAGAAAGTCATAGGCGCGCTGATCATCGTCGCCTGCGTCCTGGGCGGCTACGCCATGGCCCACGGCGATATGCGCGTGCTCTGGCAGCCGGCCGAGGTGGTCATCATCCTCGGCGCCGGCCTGGGTAGCCTGGTGGTGGCCAACCCGCGCGAAGTGCTGCTGGAGATGCTTTCCCAGGTCAAGGGCGTGTTCGTCTACAAGCGCCGTGGCGAGGAGTTCCAGCGCCAGTTGCTGATGCTGCTCTACCAGCTGCTGGAGATGGTCGAGGTGGGCGGCCTGAAGGTGCTCGACGAGCACATCGAGGAGCCGGAGCAGAGCGAGCTGTTCGCCCGCTACCCGCTGATCCTCCAGGAAAGGAACCTGATGGCCTTCATCGCCGACAACTTCCGCCTGATGGCCATGGGCAAGATCAGCGCCCACGAGCTGGAAGGCTTCCTCGAACAGGAGCTGGACGCCATGGAGCACGCCCTGCTGCAGCCGTCGAAGTCGCTGCACAAGGTCGGCGAGGCCATGCCCGGCTTCGGCATCCTGGCGGCGATCATGGGCATCATCATCACCATGGGCAGCATCGGCGGCACCATCGGCGAGGTGGGCGCCCACGTGGCCGCGGCGCTGGTGGGCACCTTCCTCGGCATCTTCTTCTGCTACTGCCTGCTCGACCCGCTGTCCAACGCCATGGCCCAGCGGGTGAAGACCGAGCTGTCGGCCCTGGAATGCGTACGCACCACCCTGGTCGCCCACGTCGCCGGCAAGCCCACGCTGTTGGCGGTGGACGCCGGGCGCAAGCTGATCGAGCAGGACGTCAAGCCGGCCTTCCGCCAGCTCGAGACCTGGGTCAACCAGTACGAGGATGAAAGGGAAGCGGCATGAGGAAGCGTGGCGAGCAGCCCCACGAAGTCATCATCAAGCGGCGCAGCAAGAAGGGCCACGCCGAGGAGCACAGCTCCGCCTGGAAGGTGGCCTTCGCCGACTTCACCCTGGCGATGATGGCGCTGTTCATGGTGCTGTGGATCGTGCAGCCGCGCAGCGTGGTGCAGAATCCGGCGGTGGGCGACCTGCAGAGCAACCCGCTGGTGGACGGCGGCGCCGGGGTGTTCGACGGCTCCAGCCGCACGCCGGTGGAACTGGACGGCCTGCCCATGCCGGTGCAGCCGCAGAACCCGCCGCGCACGCCCGAGGGCACCCGCGCCAGCGTCGACGGCAGCCAGCCGGGCGAGGGCAGCGAGCCGCGCCACTACGATTCCAGCGTCGACCTGCAGGAACTGGCGGCGCTGATCCGCGCGGTTTCCGCGCAGACCGACGCGCTGGCCAACATCGAGGTCAAGGTGGTGCCCCAGGGCCTGCGCGTGCTGATCAAGGACGACCCCAAGCGCTTCATGTTCCCCCGCGGCAGCGCCATCCTCGATCCGCATTTCCGCACGCTGCTGGCGGCCCTGGGCGGCGTGCTGGCGAAGGTCGACAACCGCCTGATCCTCAGCGGCCACACCGATGCCGTGCCCTACCGCGGGGCCAACGGCTACAACAACTGGAATCTCTCCGGCGACCGCGCCCTGCAGGCGCGCAACGTGCTGGTGGACGCCGGCCTGCCGGCGAACAACGTGCTCCAGGTGACCGCCCAGGCCGACGGCATGCCGCTGCTGCCGGAGGACCCGCAGAACGGCGCCAACCGTCGCATCGAACTGTTGTTGCTGACCGACAGCGCCGAGCAGCTGTACCGCCAGTTGTTCAGCGATGAACAGGCGCGTGTGCAGGTCGGTTCCGAGGGGGCGAAGTTCAGTGGCGGGCAGGGGGCCTCTGCGGCCAAGCCTTGATCAGGGCTCGCCGGCGAAGTGCTCGGCACAGTAAAGCTGGCGGGTTTCCTCGGCTAACAGGCAGTCGCCGTGGGGCTGCAGGTTGAGCACGCTGTCGTTGTCGCTGCCGTAGAGCAGGTTGAACAGCAGCTCGTTGTCCAGTTGCGCGGCCTGCTGCAGTTCGGCCAGCTCGCTCTTTTCCACGCGCAGGCGCAGGTGATCGAGGAAGCCCGATTCGACGCTGCCGGAGGTCTTCTGCACGGTATCGCCCTGGCGCGTCACGGCGTAGAAGCGACCGTCGCGCAGCAGCAGGCTGTGCTCCAGGCGCAGGACGCGGCCGTCGGCGAGGATCAGCTGGCCGCTGCTGCGGTAGCGGCCGTCGAACTCGCTGGCGGAGCGGTAGTTGAGCCAGGTGGCGGTCATCCCGGTGAGCAGGCCCAGGCTCAGCATTGCGCTGCCGGCGAGCAGGTGCAGACGCTTCATGGCAGGCAGCTCCGCAGTTGCTCGTCGCCCAGGCGGGCGAGCTGGTCCTGGTGGATCAGCAGCAGGCGGGTGGAGGCCTGGGCGCTGCTGCAGGCCACTTCGTAGAAGCCGGCATGGCGCGATAGGGTGAACTGCGCGGGCTGCTCGCTCAGCGCGGCCAGGCGCGCGCTCAGAGCGCCGGTGCGTTCGCGCAGCTGGGCCAGGCCCTGGGCGCGCGCATCGAAATAGGTGAAATGCTTGTTGCCGATGTCCAGGTCCGCGCGCAGGTCCTGGGTTCGCTGCAGGGCATAGTGCAGCGTGGCGGCCAGGGCCAGCCCGGCCAGCAGCAGCGGCGCCGCCACGGCCAGCTGCTCGGGCCTGCGCCAACGGCGGGCCGGTCGCAGCGGAGGGGTGGCGGGCATGGCGGCCGGGGCTGGTTCCTGATCGGGGAGGGGCGCGTCCTCGGCTTCGACCGGTGCGCGCACGGCGAAGCGCGGGTTGAGCATGTAGCCGCGGCGCGGCAGGGTCTGGATGATCTCGCGGCGCTTCTCGTCGCCGAGTATCTGCCGCAGCGTGTAGATCTGCTGGTTGAGGCTGCCCTGGCCGACCACCCGGTCGCTCCAGGCGTGGGCCAGCAATTCGTCGCGCGCCACCACCTCGCCGGGTTCGCGCAGCAGGCGTTCGAGCAGGCGGCTGCCGGAGAAGCCCAGCTCGACCTTTTCCTCGAAGCCCTCGCGCTGCAGCACCAACTGGTACAGCTCGGGCTGGAAGTGGGCGAGGCAACCGTCGGCCAGGCCGGTACGGATGAGGCGGGCGGGAAGGGGGCGGGCGTCGGCGACGGGCGTGATCTGAATCATGTCCATGAAGCGTCTGGCGGCCTGTCCCTGTACGAATTCGTATCGGTTCTGATGAAGAGGGACGACATTCTGGCGTCAATAAAATGTAGAGACAAGTCCCATTTCTATACCTTTCTTGCTTGACAGATTGCTAATTCCACTCGCGTCGCCGGATTCCCCGGCCCCAACGGCAAACGCCCCGAACGGGTCGGGGCGTTTGCTTTCGGTCAGTTGCGCGGGGCGGATCAGCCCAGCAGGGACATGACCATGCCCGGCATCTGGCCGGCCTGCTTGAGCATGGAGATGCCGGACTGCATCAGCATGCTGTTCTTGGTCATGGCGGCCGATTCGGAGGCGAAGTCGGCGTCCATGATGGTGCCCTTGGCCACGTCGGTGTTGTCCTTCATGTTGGCCAGGTTGTTGGCGGTGTGGTTCAGGCGGTTGATGTTGGCGCCGAACTGGGCGCGCAGGGTGCCGATGCTGTCCAGGGCGGTGCTCAGCTTGTCGATCATGCCGTTGGCGTTGGCCGCGCTCAGTTCGCTGCCGCTGGCGGCGGTGGCTGCGCCGCTGGCGGCGTAGACCGAGGAGATGTCGCTGAGCTTGGTGGCGACGTCGGTCAGGTTGGTGGAAGCGTCGACCGCCAGGGTCTCGGCGCTGCTGGCGCCGATCTGGAAGCTGATGGAGGCGGAGAACTTGCCGTTGCTGCCGTTGACTTCGGTGCCGTCGCTGAACAGCTTGTCGCCGGCGTAGCTGGTGTTCTTCATGATGTTGGCCAGCTCTTTGCCCAGCTCGTCGTACTCGGACTGCATGGAGTCCTGGTCCTTGGAGCTGTTGGTGCCGTTGGAGGACTGGGTGGCCAGGTCCTTCATGCGCTGGACGATGTCGGTCATTTCGCTGAAGGCGCCTTCGGCGGTCTGCAGCAGGGACACGGAGTCGTTGACGTTGCGGGTGGCCACGGCCATGCCGCGGGACTGGGCGTCCAGGCGGGTGGCGATCTGCAGGCCGGCGGCGTCGTCGGCGGCGCTGTTCACGCGGTAACCGGTGCCCAGGCGCTGCTGGTTGGTGGCCAGCTTGGCGTTGGTCTTGTTCAGGTTGGTCTGGGTGGTCAGGGCGGAATAGTTGGTATGGATCGACAGAGCCATGGAATGAATCCTCGGATTGGGCTTGTGTAAAGCCGGCTTTGATCGCCTGCTGAAGGGGTAGGGCGACCGGGGTGGAAAAGGGCTTAAGGGCCGATTCGAGAAATTCTTGCGGGAGGCGGGAAGAGGGCATCGCGGGCAGGGCCCGCTCCTACAATTCCAGGGAAGCACGGCTTTTCGTAGGAGCGAGCTTGCTCGCGAATGAGCCCGGCAGCGGAACCTGTTCGCGAGCAAGCTCGCTCCTACGAAGAGCACCTCGGCGCGATCGACAAGGCAACTGCTCCAGCCGCGCCAGGGATGCACGGACGTAGGAGCGGACCTTGTCCGCGATAGCCGGCGGTTCCGGCGCGATTCGCGGATAAGATCCGCTCCTACGCTGCTCCACCCGCGCCATTCCCCCTGTAGGAGCGCGCCCTGCGCGCGAATCGCGGGCAGGGCCAGCACCTCGGCGCGATCGACAAGGCAACTGCTCCAGCAGCGCCGGGGACGCACGGACGTAGGAGCGGACCTTGTCCGCGATAGCCGGGGGTATCGGCGCGATTCGCGGATGAGATCCGCTCCTACGCTGCCCCACCCGCGTCATTCCCCTGTAGGAGCGCGCCTTGCGCGCGAGTCGCGGGCAGGGCCCGCTCCTACGGGCTCGTTCATTCGAAGGTGCTGCTGACCACCCCCGCCTCGACCACCCGTGCCTGGATCACCTTCTCGCTGCTCAGGTTGCGCACCTTGATCACTTCGCCCTGCTGCCCGTTGGCCAGGGCCTGGCCCGGGGTGCTGGCCTGGATGCCGTCGCGGCTGGCGTTGATGCGGACCTGCTGGCCGCGCTTGACCAGTTGCGCGCTGCTGAGCACCTGCGGGGTGAGCAACTGGCCGGCGCGCAGGCGGCGGCGGGCGCCCTGGCCGATGACCTGTTCGGGGCGGGTGAAGAAGCCGTGGTGGGCGCGGGCTATGTTCTGCGCTTGCAGCTTCAGGTCACCCGCGCCCAGGACCTGGCCGCGGTCGATGATGGCGGCGGCCACCAGCACCGGCAGGAAGGCGTCGGCCTGGCTGCTGACCGTCACCGCCCAGCCGGCGCCATCCGCGCAGCGCACTTCGTAGCGCTGGCGGGCCAGGGCCGAGGGTTCGTCGCTGCGCCTTTGCAGTTGCAGTGGCTGGCTGCAGGGCGCCGGCGGCAGGCTGCCGAGCAGTTCGTGGCTGAACTGGCTGCGCAGGCCCTGCCAGCCGTTGCGCCGGGCTTCTTCGCGCAGTTGGGCGTCCAGTTGCGCGTTCACCGCCTGTTCGACCTGCGCGCGGGCTTCGCCGGCTGCCTCGCAGGCGGGACCGGCCAGGCTGGCGGCGAGGACCAGGAAGAGGGCGGAAAGGCTTTTTCCGCCCCGGCCCTCCAGGCGACGCGAAAGCGGAAGCCGGGGGGCGGCCGGGGGCTGGCGGTGTGGGCTGGAGGTCAGTGAAATCAAGGCTTTGCTCGCTGTTCTCAAGTTAGGCACGGTTCCTGCTGAAGGGGACGCCAGCAAGAGTCAGGCCGGAGACAGCCACCGATGAGCATACGGGTAGAAGAATCCCTCGCCGTGCACGTGCGTGCGCTGCAGGTGCGCGCCCAGCGCAGCGAGATCCTCGCCGCCAACCTGGCGAACCAGGACACCCCGGGCTTCCTCGCCCGCGATATCGACTTCGCCGGCGAGATGCGCCGCCTCGACCCGCAGGCCGAGGACGCCGGCCTGGCCTTCGCCGACGACGACGCGCAGCTGAAGTACCGCATCCCCAACCAGCCGTCGGAAGACGGCAACACCGTCGAGCAGGGCGTGGAGCAGTCGGAGTTCGCCCGCAACGCCATGGGCTTCCAGACCAGCCTGACCTTCCTCGGCATGAAGTTCCGCGGCCTCAAGCAGGCCATCGAAGGACGTTGAGCATGGCACTGGACTCCATCTACCGCATCGCCGGTTCCGCGATGACCGCGCAGACCGTGCGCCTGAACACCGTGGCCAGCAACCTGGCCAACGCCGACTCCGCCGCCTCCAGCGCCGATGCCGCGTACAAGGCGCGCAAGCCGATGTTCGCCGCCGTCTACGGCAACGACGAACTGGTGCGCGACGCCGGCATGGGCGGCGCCCGTGTGCAGGTGCTGGACGTGGTCACTTCCGGCACCGCGCCGCAACGCCGCTACGAGCCGAACAACCCGCTGGCCAACCGCGACGGCTACGTCTACTACCCGGACGTCAACGAGATCGAGGAAATGACCGACATGATGTCGGCCACCCGCAGCTTCGAGACCAGCGTCGACGTCCTCAACCGCGTACGCAGCATGCAGCAGGGCCTGCTGAAGCTGGGAGAACAGTCATGACCAGCAGCGTCAACGGCACCAACTCCGCCAGCGGCAGCAGCACTGGCAGCGACAACGTCGGCGTCAACCTGACCGACGTGTCGCAGCTGCAGAACAACTTCATCACCCTGATGGTCGCGCAGATCCAGTACCAGGACCCGACCGACCCGGTGGACAGCACCCAGTTCGTCAACCAGTACTCGCAGCTGTCCCAGGTGCAGAGCCTGGAGAACCTAAACACCATCCAGAAGAACAGCCTGGTGCTCGCCGACAACCTGCAGAACCTCACCGCCGCCGGCCTGGTGGGGCAGAAGGTGATGGTCTCGGTGGACAGCCTGCAGCTGGACGACGCCGTGGTCGACGGCCAGGTGCAGCTGGAGCATGCCTCCACCAGCACCACCCTGAAGCTGACCAGCGCCGCCACCGGCGAGGTCACCAAGGTCGCCCTCGGCCCGCAGGAGGCCGGCAGCGTGGCCTTCAGCGTCGACCCGCAGAAGCTCGGCCTGGCGCCGGGCAAGTACAGCGTCGAGGTCGAGACCAGCAGCGGCGAGAAGCCCAAGGTCGAGGTCGGCGGCAAGGTCAGCCACGTGCGCGTCAGCGAAAGCGGCCCGGTACTGGAAGTCGAGGGCGCCGGTTCCGTGCCCTTCTACAACATCGTCGAATTCGGCAGCGCGGCTGCCTGATCCCGCCCAGGAGAACCCCGATGAGCTTCAATATTTCCCTGACCGGGCTGAACGCCGTCAGCGAGCAGTTGGACACCGTCAGCAACAACATCGCCAACGTCGGCACCGTCGGCTTCAAGTCCTCGCGCACCGAGTTCGGCAGCGTCTACGCCGACAGCCAGGCGATGGGCGTGGAAGTGCTGGGCAGCACCCAGAGCATCAGCCTCGGCGGCAGCCTCACCAACACCAGCCGCAACCTCGACCTGGCCATCTCCGGCGCCGGCTTCTTCATGGTCAAGAGCGCCACCGGCGAGACCCAGTACACCCGCGCCGGGGTGTTCAACACCGACAACGCCAACTACATGGTCAACGCCTCCGGCCAGCGCCTGCAGGGCTACTCGGTGGACGCCGCCGGCAACCTGCAGGCCGGCGTGCTCGGCGACCTGCAGGTGAAGACCGCCAGCCTGCCGGCCAAGGCCACCGACAGCCTGGACTTCGTCGCCAACCTCGACGCCGACGGCGAAGTGCCGGCCCTGGCCTTCGACCCGGCCGACGCCTCCACCTACAACTCCACCTACACCACCAAGGTCTACGACTCCCAGGGCAAGGAACACACCCTGACGCAGTACTTCGTGAAGACCGCCGACAACGCCTGGACCAGCCACTACTACGCCGACGGCAACGCCGTGGGCACCCAGGCGCTGGGCTTCGACAGCGCCGGCATGCTGACCTCGCCCAGCGCGCCCTTCACCCTCAACGTCGGCGGCCTGGCTGGCGGCGTGAACGCCCTGGCGATCAACGTCGACTACACCGGCACCACCCAGTACGGCTCCGACTTCGCCGTCACCACCAACAAGGCGTCCGGCTATGCCTCCGGCGACAAGACCGGCCTGACCGTCGACGAGGACGGCATGGTCTACGTCAACTACAGCAACGGCCAGCGCCTGCTGCAGGGCCAGGTGGTGCTGGCCAGCTTCGTCAACCCCGAGGGCCTGCGCGCGGTCAGCGGCACCGCCTGGACCGAGACCTCGGCCTCCGGCGGCCCGCTGGTGGGCGCCCCCGGCGGCGGCCAGTTCGGCGACCTGGTGGCCGGCGCGCTGGAAGGCTCCAACGTCGACCTCACCGCGCAACTGGTGAGCCTGATGGAAGGCCAGCGCAACTACCAGGCCAACACCAAGGTGCTGACCACCGACAAGGAACTCACCCAAGCGCTGTTCGGCGCCGTCTGAGGCTGACCCATGGACCGCCTGGCCTATACCGCGATGAGCGCCGCCAGCCGCACCCTGCAGTCGCTGCAGGTGCGCGCCAACAACCTGGCCAATGCCAACACCCCGGGCTTCCGCGCCGACATGGAGCGCGTCAGCGCCGTGGACGTGAGCGGCTACGGCTACGACAGCCGGCACCTGGCGCGCCTGGAGAACAACGGCGTCGACATGGCCCCCGGCACCCTCACGGTGACCGGCCGCGACCTCGACTTCGCCATCCGCGGCCAGGGCCTGATCGCCCTGCAGGACGGCGAGGGCGAGGCCTACACCCGCCACGGCAGCATGCTCGTCGACAGCGAAGGGCGGCTGACCATCAACGGCCGCCAGGTGCTGGGGGAGGGCGGCCCGATCGTCCTGCCCGAGTACGACAGCGTGAACATCGGCGAGGACGGCACCGTCTCGGTGATGCCCCGCGGCGACTACCTGATGACCGAGGTGGACCGCATCAAGCTGGTCGACGCCCCGGCCGCCGAGCTGCAGAAGAACGCCGCCGGCCTGCTGGTGCGCAAGGACGGCCAGCCGGCCGAGGCCGCCGACAATGTGCGCCTGGTCAGCGGCTACCTGGAGGCGAGCAACGTGTCGTCGATCGACCAGCTCACCGCGACCATGAGCCTGAACCGCATGTTCGAGACCCAGGTGAAGATGATGAAGGCCGCCGAGGACATGGCGTCCGCCGGCGACCGCCTGCTGCGCGACTGACGCGCCCCGTACAACCCGGCCGCGCCGCGCGCGGCCCGCGAAGGAGATACCGCATGAGTTCGGCACTGTGGGTGAGCAAGACCGGCCTGGCCGCGCAGGACACCGCGTTGTCGGCGGTGGCCAACAACCTGGCCAACGTCAACACCACCGGCTTCAAGAGCGACCGGGTGGTCTTCGAGGACCTGTTCTATTCCATCGACCGCCAGCCCGGCGCCCAGGCCGACCAGGTCAACACCGTGCCCTCGGGCATCCAGCTGGGCAGCGGCGTGCGCGTGGCCGGCACGCAGAAGGTGTTCACCGAAGGCAGCATGCAGACCACCGGCCAGCCGATGGACCTGGCCGTGGTCGGCCGCGGCTTCTTCCAGGTGGAAGCGCCCAACGGCGACACCCTGTACACCGAGAACGGCCAGCTGCAGCTCAATTCCGACGGCGTGGTGGTCAACGCCCAGGGCCTGCCGCTGATCCCCAACATCGAGGTGCCGGCCGGCAGCAGCAGCTTCACCGTGGGCAGCGACGGCACCGTCACCGCGATCATGGCCGGCGAGACGCAGCCGACCCAGCTGAGCCAGATCACCCTGGTCAACTTCACCAACCCGGCGGGCCTGGAGGCCCTGGGCGGCAACCTCTACCGCGAGACCGTGGCCAGCGGCCAGCCGGTGGAAGGCGTGCCCGGCGAAGACGGCCTGGGCACCCTCAAGCAGGGCGTGCTGGAAGGCTCCAACGTGCAGGTGGTGGAGGCCATGGTCAACATGATCGCCATCCAGCGCGCCTACGAGGCCAACGCCAAGGTGCTGGACGCCGCCTCCGGCATGCAGCAGTTCCTCAACCAGACCGTATGACCGCCATGAGCCGCCTGCCGACGCTGCTCGCCCTGCTGCTATTGGGCGGCTGCGCGAGCTTCAACGAAATGCTCCCGGAAGAGGACTCCAGCGCCTACCAGCCGCCGACCCTCGACTACAGCCTGCCGCCCACCACCGGCGGCGGGCTGTACCGCCCCGGCTACTACGGCGGCCTGGTGCAGGACCAGCGCGCCCTGCGCGTGGGCGACGTGCTCACCGTGGTGCTGGAGGAGCAGACGCAGTCGAGCAAGAGCGCCGGCACCAGCTTTGACAAGAGTTCCAGCCTGGGCATCGGCATCCCCACCATCCTCGGCCACAGCTACGACCGCCTGGAAAGCTCGGCGGACAGCTCGCGGGACTTCAAGGGCGACGCCAAGAGCGAGCAGCAGAACTCCCTGCGCGGCGCCATCGCGGTGACCGTGCACCAGGTGCTGCCCAACGGCACCCTGGTGGTCCGCGGCGAGAAGAACCTGCGCCTGAACCAGGGCTCGGAGTTCATCCGCCTCACCGGCCTGGTGCGGGTGGAGGACATCAACCGCAACAACCAGGTGTCCTCGCAGAACGTCGCCAACGCCAACATCTCCTACGCCGGGCGCGGCGTGCTCAACGACAGCAACTCGGCCGGCTGGCTGACGCGCTTCTTCACCCATCCCCTGTTCCCGCTGTGAGGCGCTGCCGGCCATGCGAGCCATCCTGAAGTACCTGCTGCCGCTGACGCTGTTCTGCTGGCCCCTGGCGAGTCGCGCCGTGCCGCTGCTGGAACTGGTGGACGTGGAAGGCATCCGCGGCAACCAGCTGATCGGCTACGGCCTGGTGGTCGGCCTCGACGGCACCGGCGACAAGACCCAGGTGAAGTTCACCAGCCAGTCGGTGGTGAACATGATCAAGCAGTTCGGCGTGAACCTGCCGGCCAACATCGACCCCAAGCTGAAGAACGTCGCCGCGGTGAGCATCACCGCCGAAGTGCCGCCCTCGTACAGCCCCGGGCAGACGGTGGACGTCACCGTGTCCTCGCTGGGCGACGCCAAGAGCCTGCGCGGCGGCCAGCTGCTGCTCACGCCGCTGCGCGGCATCGACGGCGAAACCTACGCACTGGCCCAGGGCGCGGTGGCCGTGGGCGGCCTCAACGCCAGCGGCCAGAGCGGCTCCAGCGTCACCATCAACACCGCCAACGGCGGGCGCATCCCCAACGGCGCGACCGTCGAGCGGATGATCCCCAGCGACTTCGCCAGCCGCCCGGACATCATGCTCAACCTGCGCCAGCCCAGCTTCCAGACCGCCGCGCACATCGTCACCGCGCTGGACAACCTGCTCGGCGCCGGCAGCGCCCAGGCCCTGGACGGCACCAAGGTCAGCGTGCGCGCGCCGGTCTCGGCCAACCAGCGCACCAGCTTCATGGCCCTGCTCGAAGGCGTGGAGGTGCAGGAAGGCCGCGAACGGCCCAAGGTGGTGTTCAACAGCCGCACCGGCACCGTGGTCATCGGCCAGGGCGTGCGGGTGAAGGCCGCCGCGGTGTCCCACGGCAGCCTCACCGTGACCATCAGCGAGAACCCCCAGGTCAGCCAGCCGGCGCCGTTCTCCGGCGGCCGCACCACGGTCACGCCGCAGTCCGACGTCAACGTCGCCCAGGACAAGAAGCCGATGTTCCGCTGGCCCGAGGGCGCCAGCCTGCAGGGCATCATCGACACCGTGAACAGCCTCGGCGCCACCCCGGACGACGTCATGAGCATCCTCCAGGCGCTGGAGAAGGCCGGCGCGCTGAACGCCGAACTCATCATCATCTAGGGCGCGCGCATGAGCATCGTTTCACTCCCCACCGCGCTGAACGCCGCGCGCGGCCAGGACGGCAACCCCCAGGCGCGCCTGGAGGCGGCCGCCGAGCAGTTCGAGGCGCTGTTCCTGCAGCAGATCCTCAAGCAGATGCGCAAGGCCGGCGACGTGCTCTCGGCCGGCGGCATCGGCCGCAGCCGCGACCTGGACACCATGCGCGACTTCTACGACGGCGTGCTCGCCGACAGCCTGGCCGAGCGCAAGCAGACCGGCATCGCCGCGCTGCTGGTGCGCCAGCTTTCCGGCCACGACTCCGACAGCCGCGGCGAGGCGCTGGCCGGCGGCGACCAACTGGGCCTGCCGCGCAGCCTGCAGCAGGCCGTGGCAGCCGACTGGCAGCGCGGCGTGCAGGCCGCCGGGCGGCTCTGGCAACGCGGCAGCGCGGCCTTCGGCGAACTGGTGGACAGCCTGATCGACCACGAATCCGCCGGCGACGTCGCCGCCGTCTCGCCCAAGGGCGCCCGCGGCCTGATGCAGCTGATGCCCGACACCGCGCGGGAAATGGCCGCCAAGCTGGGCCTGGAGTTCGACCCGCAGCGCCTGACCCAGGACGGCGCCTACAACCGCCAGCTCGGCAGCGCCTACCTCGACGAAATGCTGCAGCGCTACGACGGCCACCGCGCCCTGGCCCTGGCCGCCTACAACGCCGGCCCCGGCCGGGTGGACGAGTGGCTGAAGAGCAACGGCGACCCGCGCCGCGGCGAGATCAGCGGCGAGGCCTGGATCGAGCGCATCCCCTTCGAGGAAACCCGCCGCTACACCCGCGGCATCCTTGATGACCTGGACCGCCGCGACCAGGCCGCGGCGCCGGCGCCGCTTAAGCCGGCGGCCGAACCGGTCGCCTATCAGCAGCAGGGCAGGCAACACCAGGCACTCTCCGCCGCCTTCGCCCAACCGATCCGCCTTCAGCCCAAAGGGAAGCAGTCGTGAGCAATTTGACGCAGATCGCCTACAGCGGCGTGCGCGCCTCGGAGATCGGCCTGTCGATCACCGGGCAGAACACCTCCAACGTCAACACCCCGGGGTTCAGCCGCCTGTCGGTGCTCACCAGCTCCCTCGGCGGGCAGGGCTCGCTCAGCCCCGGCGGCGGGGTGAAGGTGACCGGCATCCGGCGCATGTCCGACGACTTCCTCAACCAGCAGCTGTGGCGCGCCACCACCGCGCAGAACTACTACAGCAACGCCCAGCAGTACCTGGGCGCGCTGGAGGACCTGATGTCCAGCGACGGCGCCAGCATCAGCGTCGGCCTCGACAACTTCTTCGCCGCCCTGAGCGAGGCCAGCGCCACCCCGGATTCCACCGCCCTGCGCCAGCAGATCATCGCCGAGACCGGCAACCTGGCGCAGCGCTTCAACACCCTCTCCGGCAACCTCGACACCCAGCTCAAGTCCCTGCAGGAACAGCGCGGCACCATGGTCGGCGAGATCAACGGCCTGACCGGCAACATCGCCCTGCTGAACAAGAAGATCGTCGCCGCGCAGTCCGCCGCCGCCGACCCCTCGGCCCTGCAGGACCAGCGCGACGCGCTGATCACCCAGCTCAGCCAGTACAGCAGCATCCGCACCAGCGCCGCCGCCGACGGCTCGGTCTCGGTGTCCCTGGCCAACGGCCAGCCGCTGGTGGCCGGCGCCTCCGCCGCGCAACTGAAGGTCAGCCTGACCAGCAGCGGCGAGCAGGACGTCAGCCTGGCCTTCGCCGGCACCCAGTTCGCCATCCACCAGCAGGACCTGGGCGGCGCCATGGGCGCGCTGTACGACACCGAATACCAGACCCTGCGGCCGAACCTCGACAGCCTGGCGCAGATGGCCACCCAGGTCGCCGACCTGGTCAACTCCACCCTGGCCGGCGGCTACGACCTCAACGGCAACCCCGGCCAGGCGCTGCTGCAGGCCAACCCCGGCAGCACCGCCAAGCTGCTCAGCCTCACCGGCCTGCAGCCCACCGAGCTGGCGCTGTCCGACAGCGCCGGGGAGAAGGGCAACAACGGCAACCTGCTGAAGCTGATCGACCTGAAGAGCCAGGTCATCAGCGTCGACGGCAACCAGGTGACGCTCAACGACGCCTACGCCGGGCTGATCGGCCGGGTGGCCAGCGACAGCCGGCAGAACCAGGCCGACCTGGACACCGCCAAGACCGTGACGCAGCAGGCGCAGAACCAGCGCGACAGCGTCAGCGCGGTGAACCTGGACGAGGAGGCGGTCAACCTGCTGACCTACCAGCAGGCCTACCAGGCCAACATGAAGGTCATCAGCACCGCCAAGGACCTGTTCGACAGCATGCTCGCGGCCTTCTGAACGCCGTAGCCCGCCAACCGACGAGACGCCCCATGCGCATCACCAATTCGCAGAGCACCGCCATCCTCCTGGACTCGATGAGCCGCAACACCGAGAAGATGTCGCAGCTGATGCAGCAGATGTCCAGCAGCAACCGCATCCAGCACCCCTCGGACGACCCCATCGCTGCGGTGCGCATCCTGCGCATCCAGCGCTCGGAGGCCAGCCTGGCCCAGTACGGCAGCAACATCGCCGGGGTGTCGGGCAACCTGTCGATCCAGGAAACCAACCTGCAGTCCACCTCCGACACCCTGCTGGACATCCGCGACCTGCTGCTGTGGGCGGCCAACGGCTCCAACGCCAACGAGCAGCTCGGCGCCATGGCCGGCGAGCTGTCGAACCTGGAGAAGACCCTGGTCAGCTACCTCAACGTCAAGGACGAGGAGGGCCGCTACCTGTTCTCCGGCACCCTCACCGACCAGCCGGCGGTGACCTACGACGAGGCCAGCGGCACCTACAGCGCCACCGGCAACGACAAGACGCGCCAGGCGGTGGTGGCCAACGGCGTAATGGTCGACGAGAACGTCGCCATCCGCCCGCTGTTCGGCAACGGCATGGACCTGCTCAACGGCCTCCACGCCCTGGTGGCCAAGCTGCAGGACCCGGCCCTGGACAGCAGCGACCCGGCCATCCAGCAGAACATCGCGGCCACCCTCGACCTGCTGGACGACAGCCACGGCAGGCTGCTGTCGGCCATCACCGACCTGGGCGGGCGGCAGAACACCCTGACGCTGCTGGACAACAGCAACCAGGACATCTCCCTGGTCAACCAGAAGGTCGAGGGCGACCTCTCGGCGCTGGACTACGCCAAGGCCAGCATCGACCTGGGCAACTACAAGCTGGCCCTGCAGGCGACGCAGAAGACCTACCTGACGGTCAACGGCCTGTCGCTGTTCAGCCTGCTCTGAGGACCGAGGCGCGATGAAGGTCGAGAACCCGTTCCCGGCGGTCGCCGCCATCGATGGCCAGCCGCGCCAGGCGCCGCCGGCAGTGGGCGAGCGCACCCTGCGCCAGCGCAAGCCGGCGCGCAGCGCGGCCGGCGCCGGCGAGCGCAGTGTGGGCAAGGCTGCCGGCTTCAGCATCCAGCTCAACCAGCAACTCAGCGCCATGCAGAGCGCCGAAGGCTACCTGGGCGAGCTGGCCGACCGCCTCAACCAGCTCAAGCTCAGCCTGGGCCGCGAGCTGGGCAGCGGCCAGGGCGGCAACCGCAAGCAGCTGGAGCAGCCGCTGCAGCAGGCCGCCGAGCTGCTGGCGCAACGCCGCGAGCGCAGCGCCGGCGGGCTGGACGCCAACCTCGACCTGCACCTGCACGAAGCGGCGCGCACCCGCTTCGCCATCGACGGCCTGGCCACCCTCGACGAAGCCCGCGCAGGCGGCCGCGAGACCCTGCTGTTCCACACCGGCCGCGCCCAGGGCGAACCCGGCGTGGTGGTGCTGGACGACGCCATGAGCGACCAGCAGCTGCTGCGCAGCTTCAACGTCGGCCTGGCGTCCAGCGGCATCCGCGCGGAACTCGACGCCGACGGCAGGCTGACTTTCTCCATGGCCGAGGCCGACTGGCGCAAGCAGGGCGGCCAGCTCAACGTGCAGGGGGAGGGCAAGCGCTTCGCCAAGGACCGCGCCAGCCCCGCCCGCACCCGCGAGCAGCGCCTGCTGGACCTGCCGCAGAGCCTGGCCGGCAGCGACCAGCGCGAACTGCGGCAGATGCTCGACCAGGTGATAGACGCGCTGGACCGCATCGGCACCCTGCGCGACCAGCTGCGCCAGCGCCAGGGCGAGATCCGCGAGTTCTTGGCCCGCCAGGCCGACCGCGACGAGCAGCAATGGGCGCAGGACTACGCGGCGTCGGTATTCAACCTGGTGCGCGACAGCGGCTCCAGTTACGCGGCGGTGACCCAGACCGTGGTGGCCCAGGCCAACCTGAGCCGTTTCGCGGTGGTCAGCCTGCTTTCTTGAGCCGGGCTTGTTAAGCTGCGCCGAACCCTGGGGCCGATCGACGGTCCCAGTTCGCAGACGACGGACAGGAAGGCTCCGTTCGTACCCTTGACAATGACGGTTAGGTCGATCCGCATGGTTTACGTACAACGCGATGGGCAAGGAAATCTGTTGAGAGTGGAAAGCCAGCCCTTCGAAGGCATGAACGGCACGCTGGCCTACCAGAGCGACGAGCTCAGGCAGTGGCTGGATGCGCGCACCGAGGTGCGCAGCCGGCTGGACCTGCTGCGCCAGTCCGACCTGGAAGTGATCCGCGTGCTGGAAGACGTGGTCAACGTGCTGGTCGAGCGCGGGGTGATCCGCTACACCGACCTGCCCGAGGCGGCCCGCCGCAAACTCGACGAACGCGCCGTGGCGCGCGCCGAACTGGAAGGCCTGGCGGACCACCCCGGCGACGACGACTGAGAGGTCGCCGCACCGAGGCGCTTTTCGTCGGATGGGTATCGCTTCGCTCAACGCCATCCTGCGAGAGGCCGTGCCCGTCCGTAGGGTAGGAGCGGACCTTGTCCGCGATGGCCGGACGTTCCAGCGCGGATCGCGGATGAGATCCGCTCCTACGCCGCCCCCACCTGCGCCATGCCCCTGCAGGAGCGACTGTCTTGCCCCGCGCGCCGAGGCGATCTTCGTAGGATGGGTTGAGCCTGCGAAACCCATCGGGCCATGGTGATGGGTATCGCTGCGCTCAATGCCATCCTACGAAAAGCCGTGCTTCCTGGAACCGTAGGAGCGGACCTTGTCCGCGATGGCCGGACGTTCCGGCGCGGATCGCGGATGAGATCCGCTCCTACGCCGCCCCCACCTGCGCCATGCCCCTGCAGGAGCGATTGTCTTGCCCCGCGCGCCGAGGCGCTCTTCGTAGGATGGGTTGAGCTTGCGAAACCCATCGGGCCATGGTGATGGGTATCGCTTCGCTCAACGCCATCCTACGAAAAGCCGTGCTTCCTGGAACCGAGCGGACCTTGTCCGCGATGGCCGGACGTTCCGGCGCGGATCGCGGATGAGATCCGCTCCTACGCCGCCCCCACCTGCGCCATGCCCCTGCAGGAGCGACTGTCTTGCCCCGCGCGCCGAGGCGATCTTCGTAGGATGGGTTGAGCCTGCGAAACCCATCGGGCCATGGTGATGGGTATCGCTTCGCTCAACGCCATCCTACGTCGCTGAGCTGAGCGCCGCTCCCTGCAGGAGCGAGCTTGCTCGCGAACCCCCGGGTTTGAAAGTCGGCATCGGGGCGCAGGGCGGCTGGCCGCTCGCCTAGACTGACGGCATCGCCCCGCGGAGCCCGCCCATGACCCCACTCGCCGAGCGCATCGCCGCCCTGGACTGGCCAGCGCTGGCCGCGCGCCTGGACGCCGGCGGCCACGCCCTGGTCCCCGGGCTGCTCGACCGGCGCCAATGCCAATGGCTGCGCGCCCTCTACACCCGCGACGAATCCTTCCGCAGCCGGGTGGTCATGGCCCGCCACGGCTTCGGCCTGGGCGAGTACCGCTACTTCGCCTATCCCTTGCCGGCGCCGCTGCAGACGCTGCGCGAGGCCTTCTATCCGTCCCTGGCGAACATCGCCAACGCCTGGCAACGCCGCCTGGGCCTGGCGCCGGAATACCCGCCGCAGCACGCCGAATTCCTCGAACGCTGCCACGCCGCCGGCCAGCTACGCCCCACGCCGCTGCTGTTGCGCTATGGCGAGGGCGACTACAACTGCCTGCACCAGGACCTGTACGGCGAACTGGCCTTCCCGCTGCAGGTCGCCATCCTGCTGTCGCAGCCGGGCGAGGAATTCGGCGGCGGCGAGTTCGTCCTCACCGAACAGCGCCCGCGCATGCAGTCGCGGGTGGAAGTGGTGCCGTTGTGCCAGGGTGATGCCGTGGTGTTCGCTGTCTCGCAGCGGCCGGTGCGGGGGGCGCGTGGGGATTATCGGGTGAGCATGCGTCATGGGGTCAGCCGGTTGTTGTGGGGGGAGCGGTTTACATTGGGTGTCATCTTTCACGATGCGCTTTGAGGGGTGCGGACCCGCAGCAAACACCCAAACCCCCACCTGGGCCCTCCAAAAAAAAGCCCCAGCCTGGCGCCAGGGCCGGGCCGCCATCCGCGGCCCAAGGTCAGAGGCTCCTGTTTTCAGTGACGCCCGAGGAAATCCATCAGCAACGCATTCACCGCTTCCGCCGCCTCCATCTGCAGCATGTGCGCCTGCTCCGGCAGCACGTGCACTTCGGCGGATAGACCATGGGCGTGGCTGGCCGGGATGATGGCGTCGGCCCCGCCCCAGATCACCAGCGCCGGGTGCTCACCGGCTTCCAGCACGCCGCGCAGGTTCACCTGCTGGCGGCCGTCGGCGAACAGCTTGCCGGCCAGCTGGCGCAGCGCCGCGTCCACGCCTTCCAGGCGCTTGTACTTGAGCATGTCCTCCAGCATCTGCCGGTTCACCAGCGCAGGATCGGAGAACAGCTGCACCAGCTGCGGCTTGAGGGCGTTGCGGTTACCGGCCTCGACGAAGCCCTGCAGATAGGCCCCGTTGATCTCCGCCCCCAGCCCTGCACTGGCCAGCAGGCTCAGCGAACGTACCCGCCGGGGCGCCAGGCGCGCGGTGTTCAGCGCCACGGCGCCGCCCATGGAGTGCCCGGCCAGGTGCACCAGATCAATGTCCAGATGGTCGAGCAGGGCCAGCACCGCGCCGCTCAGCTCATCCAGGTCGCCGCTCGCAAGCGCCTTGCCCGACTCGCCATGGCCCGGCAGGTCGAAGGCGATCACCCGGCGCCCGGCGGCGAGCGCCTCGTGGTTGAACAGCCAGTTGTTCAGGTCGCCGCCGAAGCCGTGGATCAGCAGCAGCGGCACGCCGCCTTCGCCGCGCTCGAAGTAGCGCAGCACGCGGCCGTCCAGCTCGACCTTCTGCGGCGCCGGGCCGCTGTCGGCCTCGCCGTCGCCGCCGGGGACGAACTCGGCCTGGAAGCGCTCGACCACTTCGTCGATCTCCGCCTCGCTGGCCTCGCCCTCGACCACCACGCCGAGCAGCGCGCCCACCGGCAGCGTCTCGTCCTCGCGCGCCACCTGGCGCCGCAGCACGCCGGAGAAGGGTGCCTCGACGCTGCTGCTGATCTTGTCGGTCTCCACGTCCAGCACCGCGTCGCCTTTCTCGATGGCGTCGCCGTCCTGCTTGAGCCAGGCGTCGATGCGGCCCTCGGTCATCGACAGGCCCCACTTGGGCATGGTCAGGGTATGGATACGGCTCATGCCACCTTCCTCCCCTGCACCAGTTCCAGCACCGTGGCCTCGATCTTCGCCGCGCTGGGGATGTACAAGTCCTCCAGGGCGTCGGAGAAGGGCACCGGCGTATGCGGCGCGGTGACCTGGCGGATCGGCCCCTTGAGCGCGTCGAAGGCCTGCTCGGCGACCAACGCGGCAATGTCGGTGGCCAGCGAGCAGCGCGGGTTGGCTTCGTCGATCACCACCAGGCGCCCGGTCTTCTCCACGCTTTCGAGGATGCTGTCGCTATCCAGCGGGCTGGTGGTGCGCAGGTCCAGCACCTCGCAGGACACGCCCTGGCGCGCCAGGCTGGCGGCGGCATCCATTGCCAGGTGGACCATGCGCCCGTAGGTCACCAGGGTCACGTCGTCGCCGTCGCGCAGGAAGTTGGCCTCGCCGAAGGGCACGGTGTACAGCTCCTCTGGCACCTCGCCCTGCATCGAGTAGAGCAGCTTGTGCTCGCAGAAGATCACCGGGTCGTTGTCGCGGATGGCTTGGATCAGCAGGCCCTTGGCGTCGTACGGCGAGGACGGGCAGACCACCTTCAGCCCGGGGATGTGCGTCCACAGTGCGGTGAGCATCTGCGAGTGCTGGGCGGCGGCGCGCAGGCCGGCGCCGACCATGGTGCGGATCACCAGCGGGGTCACCGCCTTGCCGCCGAACATGTAGCGGAACTTGGCGGCCTGGTTGAGGATCTGGTCCAGGCAGCAGCCGGCGAAGTCGACGAACATCAGCTCGCACACCGGGCGCAGGCCGCGGGTTGCGGCGCCCACCGCGGCGCCGACGTAGCCGATCTCCGACAGCGGGGTGTCCAGCACGCGGCCGGGGAACTGGTGGTAGAGGCCCTTGGTGACGCCGAGCACGCCGCCCCAGGCGTCGTCCTCGCCCGGTGCGCCGGCGCCGCCGGCATTGTCCTCGCCCATGATGAACACGCTCTGGTCGCGGCGCATTTCCTGGGCCAGGGCTTCGTTGATGGCCTGCTGGTAGCTGATCTTTCTGGCCATGATGGCTCTCCTCTTGTTGTTCTGTGGGCGGCTCAGGGATAGGCGACGTACACGTCGCTCAGCAGGTCGGCGGGCGAGGGCTTGGGATCGGCCTTGGCGCGCACCACGGCTTCCTCGATGCCGGCCTCGACTTCCGCGTCTATGGCGTCCAGGGCGCTGGCCTGCAGCAGGCCGGCGCGGGTGGTGCGCTCGCGGAACTGCATCAGGCAGTCGCGTGTCTCGCGGTAGTGCTTGACCTCGTCGGGCGCGCGGTAGGTCTGGGCGTCGCCTTCGAAGTGGCCGTAGTAGCGCGTCAGCTTCACCTCGATCAGCGACGGGCCCTCGCCGGCGCGGGCGCGTTCCACGGCGGCGCCGGCGGCCTCGTGCACGGCGAAGAAGTCGAAGCCGTCCACCGTCACCCCGGGCATGCCGAAGCCGGCGGCGCGGTCGGCGATGTGGTCGCAGGCCACCGACCAGTTCGAGGCGGTGGCCTCGGCGTAGCCGTTGTTCTCGGCGACGAAGATGCACGGCAGGTTCCACACCGAGGCCAGGTTCATGGCCTCGAACACCGCGCCCTCGTTGGAGCCGCCGTCGCCGAAGAAGGCCACCGCCACCGCGCGGTTGCCCTTGAGCTTGGCGGCCAGCGCCGCGCCCGCCGCCAGGGGCGCGCCGGCGCCGACGATGCCGTTGGCGCCGAGCATGCCCTTGGACAGGTCGGCGATGTGCATCGAGCCGCCCTTGCCCTGGCAGACGCCGGTCTTCTTGCCGTAGATCTCGGCCATCATCCCGTACACGTCCACGCCCTTGGCGATGCAGTGGCCGTGGCCGCGGTGGGTGGAGGCGATGCAGTCCTCGTCGTCCAGGTGCGCCATGACCCCGGCGGCGGAGGCCTCCTCGCCGGCGTACAGGTGCACGAAGCCGGGAATCTCGCCGGTGGCGAACTCCAGGTGCAGGCGTTCCTCGAAGGCGCGGATGGTGCGCATCACGCGGTAGGCATGCAGCAGTTGCTCAGTCGATAGCGTGGACATCTTGTTGTTCTCCAGGGTGGTTCACGGGCTTGCCAGGAACGGCCAGCAGGCGATGGCAGGCGGCGAAGGCCAGGGCGGCCTCGACGTCGATGCTCAGCGGGCCGTCGAGTTCGAGGGTGATGCTGGGGCGCTCGGCGGCGGCGAATTCGATCTCGCGTTCGCCGTCCAGGGCCAGGGTGCCGGCGGTCAGCAGCGGCAGGCGCGGCACGCCGGGCTCCAGGCTGCCGCTGGCGACGATGCCGCAGGCCTGCAGCAGGCCGGGGGCCAGCGGCGCCAGCAGTGCCTCGCCGGCCTGCGGGCCCAGGCGCAGCCAACTGCCGCGTGGGCAACGCCGCGACACCGGGTTCCACAGCCCGCACAGCGACGACAGGCCGATGGCGTGGGGCTCGGCGAAGGCGGCGTAGATTTCCGCCAGGTCCTCGGCGCGGCTGATGGCTCGGGCGCCGGTGAAGGTCAGCGGCGAAACGGCGACTTCCACCAGGGCGATCTCGTCGATGCTTCGCGCCGGCAGCCGCACCCGCAGGCGCTTGTTGCGGCGCAGGGCGACCTCCGCCGGGATGCGCCCGTTGGCGTAGAGCCCGCCGGCCAGCCCGGCGCCGGTTGCCTCGCGCAGTTCCGGGAAGGCGTTGTTGGTGCCGGTGGACAGGCATAGCAGGGGGATGTCGCCAACCTCCGCGGCCACCGCCTTGTGCGTGCCGTCGCCGCCGAGCACCGCGACCAGGGCGACGCCGCGCTCGGCCAGCATCCGCGCGGCCCGGCGGGTGTCCTCCACGCTCTGGCGCAGCGGCATGTCGAGGAATTCCAGGCGCGGCCAGTGGCTGTCGCGGGCGTGGCGGCCGGCGCTGGCCTTGAGCACGGTGGCGGCGATGCCGGTCATGTCCGGCGGCATCAGCACTTCGTCGATGCCGGTGGCACCGAAGGCCCCCAGCAGGCGCTGCACCACCGCGGCCTTGTCGGTGCTGGAATAGAGCCCGGCATTGGCGGTCAGTCGGCGCAGGTCGCGGCCCGAGGCCGGGTTGGCGATGATGCCTACGCGCAGGGGCAGGGACGCGCTCACAGCGAGAAGCCGCCGTCGACGGCGATGGCCTGGCCGGTGACGTGGGGCGCGCAGGCCAGGTACACGGCGAGCTGGCCCATGTCTTCCACGGTCTGCGCCTCGCCCTGGGGCAGCAGGCTGGCCTGGTGGCGTTCCCAGGACTGCGCCTCGCTCTCGCCCGGCTGCGCCCAGCGCCCGGACAGGCCCTGCTCGCCGCGCCACATACCGGTGCCAACGATGCCCGGGCACAGCGCGTTGACGGTGATGCCTTCGCGCGCCACTTCCTTGGCCAGGGCGTTGCTGAAGCCGACCACGGCGAACTTCGAGGCGCTGTAGTGGGCCAGGTCCGGGAAGCCGACCTTGCCGGCGATGGAAGCCACGTTGATGATCCGCCCGAAGCGCTGCGCGCGCATCAGCGCCAGTTCCGCCTGGCAGCAGAGGAACACGCCGCGGGCGTTGACGTTCATCACCCGGTCCCAGTCCTCGACGCTCAGCTCGGCGACCTTGTGGATGCTGATGATCCCGGCGTTGTTCACCGCCACGTCGAGGCGCCCGCGCCGGCGTTCGATCTCGCCGAGCAGGGCGCGCACGCTCTGCGGCTCGCCGACGTCCACGGTCAGCGCCAGGGCCTGGCCGCCGAGGGCGCGGACCTGGGCGGCGCCTTCCTCGGCCTGGGCCGCATCGAGGTCGGCGATCACCAGCTCGGCGCCGGCCAGCGCCAGGCTGCGGGCGATGCCCAGGCCGATGCCGCGGCCGCCGCCGGTGACCAGGGCGACCTTGCCGGCCAGGGAGAATTGCGAAGGGGCAGTAATGGACATGACGCACCTCTGGTTGTTGTTGTGGGGTGCGGGACGGCGTCCCGGTGTCGCCAGGACTGGAGCAAGGGCGGTGCCAGAAGGCGGCTTCAGAGGTCGAAAGGCGCGTGCCAGAGCGGTTCGCCCGGGCTTGAATGGCAGGTTTGCAAAGTCCCGGTTGAGACGCGCCATGTCAGCCTGCACGACGTTGCGGCGAGACGCTGAGACGCAGCGTCTCACCCGGGCGCCGGCCGTCCGCGGCGCTTGTCCGGCGGCCGGGGCGGGGCTTAAATGACCGGCACAAGAACAACGATACGAGCCGCGGAGGCCCCATGCTGCCTGCCTACTCGAAAGCCCACGTGGACTGCGTCAGCCGCGTGCTGCGCCACGCCGGGCGCCTGCCCGAGCCGCCGGTGCCGAACCTGATCCTCGACTCCTGGCGGCGCTCGATGGAGCAGCACCACCTCGACCCGGGTTCGCTGCAGGGCCCGCGCATCCTCAGCCAGAGCGTGCTCAGGGAGTGCCGCGAGCGCGCCGAGAGCTTCCTGCGCATCGCCGGCGAGGAAGTCTCGCGCCTGCACGGCCAGGTGCGCGACGCCGACTACTGCGTGCTGCTCACCGACGCCCAGGGCCGCACCATCGACTACCGCGTGGAATCGGCCATCCGCGGCGACTGCCGGCGCGCCGGGTTGTACCTGGGCACCTGCTGGTCGGAGGGCGAGGAGGGCACCTGCGGGGTGGCGGCGGTGCTGACCAACGGCGTGCCGGTGACGGTGCACAAGCGCGACCACTTCCGCGCCGCCTTCATCGGCCTGACCTGCTCGGCGGCGCCGGTGTTCGACCCCTGGGGCGAACTGCTCGGGGTGCTCGACGTCTCCGCCGTGGAATCCCCGGACGACCGCCGCAGCCAGCACCTGATCCGGCAGATGACGGTGCAGAGCGCGCGGCAGATCGAAAACGCCTTCTTCATGCACAGCACCCGCGGCCAGTGGGTGCTGCGCGCGCACGCGGCGCCGGGCTACGTCGACAGCCAGCCGGACTACCTGTTCGCCTGGGACGCCGACGGCCACCTGCAGGCGCTGAACCCGGCGGCGCGGCGCTACCTGCAGACGCGCTACGGGCAACTGCCGCAGCACATCGGCGAAGTCTTCGACCTCGACCTGCTGCGTGCTGCCGCCGACGAAAGCCCGCGCCACGTGGCCGAGCACGGCCTGCACGTGCGCCTGAGCGCGCCGAAGCGCGCGGTCAGCGTGGCCATGCCGGCCAGCGACCCCGCCCGGCTCGACCCGCGGGTGGCGGAAAGCCTGCGCCTGGCGGTGCGGGTGAAGGACCGCAACCTGCCGGTGCTGGTCCACGGCGAGACCGGCGCCGGCAAGGAAGTCTTCGCCCGCCAGCTGCACGAGGCCAGCGCGCGGCGCGACAAACCCTTCGTCGCGCTGAACTGCGCGGCCATTCCCGAAAGCCTGATCGAGAGCGAACTGTTCGGCTACGTCGCCGGCGCCTTCACCGGCGCCGAGCGCAAGGGCATGCGCGGCCTGCTGCAGCAGGCGGATGGCGGAACCCTGTTCCTCGACGAGATCGGCGACATGCCCCTGGCCCTGCAGACGCGCCTGCTGCGGGTGCTGGCCGAAGGCGAGGTGGCGCCGCTGGGCGCGGCGCGGCGGCAGGCGGTGGACATCCAGGTGATCTGCGCCAGCCACCGCGACCTGGCGGCCCTGGTGGCCGCCGGCGAATTCCGCGAAGACCTGTACTTCCGCCTCAGCGGCGCGCGCTTTGAACTGCCGCCGCTGCGCGAGCGCAGCGACAAGCTGGCGCTGATCAACCGCCTCCTCGACGAGGAAGCCACGCGCTGCGGGCTGCGCCTGGGCCTGGGCGACGCGGCGCTGGAATGCCTGCTGGGCTACCGCTGGCCGGGCAACGTGCGCCAACTGCGCCACGTGCTGCGCTACGCCTGCGCCATCTGCCCCGGCGAAAGCATCCGCCTGGAAGACCTGCCCGAGGAACTGCGCGGCGCGGCCGCCCAGCCGCTGCACGAAGCCCCGGCCAGCCCGGAACGCCAGGCCCTGCTCGACGCTCTGGTGCGCCACCGCTGGCAGCCGGGCCCCGCGGCCCAGGCCCTGGGCATCTCGCGGGCGACGCTGTACCGCCGGGTGAAGCAGCACGGCATCGAGATGCCGCGGGCGAAGCGCGAACCCGCCTGCTCTTCGCACGTCGGAAACCATGGCCCGGCTGGCTCCCCGTAGGATGGGTTGAGCGAAGCGATACCCATCGCCGCGACTTGCTCGCGAACCGCCCCAACCCCGGTGCAGCCGGATAATCCGTTCGCGAGCAAGCTCGCTCCTACGGGAAGCCTGCGCCTTATACCCTGCCCAGCCTGATGGTCAGCGGCCAGCTCACCTGGCGCGTTTCCACCTCGCCCCAGGCCGCCCGCAACTCCCCGCGCAGCGCCTCGACCGGGTCCTGGCCGGTGGCCTGGCGGTAGCTGGCCACCGCCGACCAGCTGTACAGGTAGTCGACCAGGCGCTGGAAACTCCACTGCGCCTCCAGGGCGAAGGGTGGCGTCTCCACGCGCTCGAAGGGGAAGGGGATGGTTTCGTAGCCGGTCTCCACATGCTTGCGTTCCGGCGCCCAGTAGGGGCCGACCAGGTCGTGGTAGAGGTGGCGGATCAGCGCGTCCAGGCGCTCGTCGATGTTCAGCAGGTTGTAGGAGACCACCGCCAGCAGCGCGCCGGGGCGCGACACGCGGCGCACCTCGGCATAGAAGCGCTCGACGTCGAACCAGTGCAGGGCCTGGGCCACCAGGGTGAGGTCGACGCTGGCCGGCTGCAGCGAGGTGCTTTCCGCCGGTTCGCAGCGGTAGTCGACGTTGGCCTCGCGGGGGGCCTGTTCCAGCTGCTTGGCGTTGATGTCGGTGGCCACCACCTGCTGGAAGTGCCGGGCCAGGTCGAGGCTGGCCTGGCCGGAGCCGCAGCCGCAATCCCAGGCCCGGTCGGTGGAGGGCGCCACCTGCGCCAGCCAGGCGAAGAACGCCGGATCGTAGGTCGGGCGACCGGCGCGGTAGGCGTCGGCCTGCTGGCTGAACAGCTGGCGGGTGTCGGTCATGGGAGAGCTCCGGGGGCGGCGGGCGGGGGACTATCTTGCCGGTGGGTGTGGGAGGGGCTCAAGGGGCGGGGTCAGCCCGATGCTCCGGCACAACCGGGAAACTCCGTTCGCGAGCAAGCTCGCTCCTACAGGTGCAGGAGACATGCTGTCGTAGGATGGGTTGAGCGAAGCGATACCCATCACCATGGTCCGATGGGTTTCGCAAGTGTTCTGCCGGGACACATAGGTAACGCCTGTCGGGACACATGGGTAACGGTTTCCCATGGTCACTCCGGCTGCCTGAGATCGACCTGCCGGACCGTTTTGTTGATGAAAATGATGTCGAGTACGCCATCCTCCTTGGCGGGGCGGATGGCGACTCGCTCACCCGCCAGACCTTCGCTGACGAATACCATTCGGCCATCGAGGCGAATCTGGCCCTTGGTATGTACCGTCAGCACCCGCTCTCCGGGCTCGTACTCCACTTCCAGCAACTTTTCCGGGTATGGCCTGGGGCTGCTCCGGTAACGCGTCAAGGGCGGCTTCTGGCCCAGCGCCTGATGCGGACGTTGCTGATTGTACTGTTCAAGCCAGCGATCCATACCCGCCTGGCATTGCTCCAGGGTGCGGAAGTGCGCGTCGTGCAACAGCTCGCGCTTGAGCGTCTGATGGAAGCGTTCGAGCTTGCCTTGGGTCTGCGGATGGTGAGGCCGGCTGTGTCCGACCTTGATGCCCAAGCGCATCAACCAGACTTCCAGAGCCGAGAGGCCGCCGCGACGGGTTGAGCCCCAGGGTGGGCCGTTGTCGCTGGTAATGCGCCGGGGCAGGCCATAGCGCCGGAACACCCTGATCAGTTGTTGGCGGACCGTTTCACGTCGCTCGTCAGCACAGGCCGCCAGGCACAGGGCAAAGCGCGAATGGTCATCGAGCAGCGTCAATGGATGGCAATGCTGGCGCTGGCCGAACAGCGCAAAGTGCCCCTTGAAGTCCATCTGCCAGAGGTCGTTTGGCGCCTCGTGCTCGAAGCGCGATGTCGCGGCAGGGCCGGCGTCGGCCCCATAACGCAACGGCCGGCCATGCCGGCGCAGAATCGCATCGAGCGTGCTGTGATGCGGACGTGCAGACTCGTCACACGACATCAGGCTGCGCAGTTTGCGGCCGCCCCAGGCGGGATAGGCCTCATGCAAGGCCAGGACAGCGTGCTCCAGGTCCTCGCTGCTACGGCGGGGGCAACTCAAGGGACGCCGGGACTTATCCAGCAATCCCGGTTCGCCTTGCTCTTGGTAGCGTCGAAGCCACTTGTAGGCTGTTTTCGGACTGATCTCGAAGCGCCGGCACAGCTCCCGCACGTTGGCATCAGGCTGTTCTGCCAGGAGAACGAACTCATATCGACTGGACACAGGTGTGCACTCCTTCCACGGCATCGCTCGATCTCCCGATACGGCAATTCCGTGATCCTAAATGCGTTACCTATGTCTCCCGACACC
>NZ_FOLS01000050.1 GCF_900112375.1 Pseudomonas citronellolis
CGGGGCAAGCCTTTTTGGTTCCTTTTTGCGGGGGTGGCCTTCCACCGTTTGACAAAAGGGACTCGCCCGAGGGGGCGAAACAAGAAACGTCCGAGCACTCCGAAGCGGCGCAAACACACCCAAACAAGAAGTCTCTGGGTTCCCGCGTTCGCGGGAATGACGAGATTAGGTTGGGTGCAAGGGCTCGCAAGCGAATCCATAGCCCCATCCCAACCACCTAAACGAGCTTTTCCCCAGACAAAGAAAAACCCGGCCGAAGCCGGGTTTTTCCTGGAACTCAGACCAATTACTGCTGCTTGGCCTGGGCTTCCACTTCGGCTTCTACGCGACGGTTGACGGCGCGGCCTTCAGCGGTGCTGTTGTCAGCAACCGGACGGCTCTCACCATAACCAACGGCGTTCACGCGGCCGCCTTCCACACCGTACTCGTTGACCAGCACGTCACGAACGGCGTTGGCACGACGCTCGGACAGTTTCTGGTTGTAGGCGTCGGTGCCGACGGAGTCGGTGTGGCCTTCAACGGTGGTGGAGGTGGACGGGTACTGCTTCATGAAGTCAGCCAGGTTCTTGATGTCAGCGTAGCTGTTCTCTTTGACCTTGGACTTGTCGAAGTCGAACTTGACGTCCAGCTGGACGCGGACGACTTCAGCGACGGCCGGGCAGCCGTTGGCGTCAACGGTGACGTTGGCCGGGGTGTTCGGGCACTTGTCGACGTTGTCGCAGACGCCGTCGTGGTCTTCGTCGGAGCAGACTTCAGCGACCGGTTCCGGAGCCGGGGCCGGCTTGGCGCCGCCACCGAAGTTCATGCCGACGCCGACGCCGGCCATCCACTCGCCCTGGTGACCGTTGTCACGCTTCTCCAGGCCGTACTGGCCGTCGAGGCTGGCCTTGGCGAAGAAGTTCTCGGTGAAGTAGTACTTCAGACCGGCGCCGATGTTGGCCATGGTCAGGTTCTGACGGCTGCCGTTGGCGCTGTTGACGTTGGTCAGGCTCTGGTGACCGATACCGGCGGAAACGTACGGACGCAGGCCGACACCCGGAGTACCGAAGTGGTAGACGGCGTCCAGGGAAGCCAGGTTGCCATGGACCTTCTTGTTGCCGGACTCGTAGGTGCCACGAATGTCGTGGTATTCACCGTAGGAGAGCGCCAGCTCGACGTCGTCGGTCAGGAAGTAGCCGACGGAACCGCCGTAGAGGTCGCCGTTCTTCATGTTGCGGGTGCTGTCAGTGAAGTAGCGCTTGCCGAAGGCTTCGGCTTCGACTGCGCCTTGGCCTTGAGCGAAAGCATTCACGGCGGAAGCGGCGATCATGGAGCCGATCACGACGCCCAGGGTGTTCTTCAGTTTCATCCGTTAAATCCCCATCTTGGTGGTCAGTAAGCCGATGACCGCCGACAAAAGGCAGGCCATACAACTTGCGGGCAAGTTTATCAGAACTTGCGAATTAGAGAGACAACATTTACCCAACTATGTTTCGGATATGCCCGAAAACTTTTCGCGCAGCCGATCGAGTGCACGCTTGTATCGCATCTTGGTCGCACTCAGGCCCATGTGCATGATGTCGGCGATCTCCTGGAATTCGAGCTCTGCGACAAATCGTAGCACCAGAATTTCCCGATCAATGGGGTTGACATGTACCAGCCATCGGTCCAGGCCGCCCCGTTCCTCGACCTTCGGCGCCTTCTCCTCGGAAGCCTCCTCGAGCGGGTCCAGGCTCAGCGCATCGAGCAGGCGACGCTTTCGTCTTTCCTTGCGATATTGGGTAATGCACTCGTTGTAAGTGATGCTGTACAACCAAGTTTTGAACTTCGATTTACCCTCGAAGTTCTTCAAACCGTACAACACCTTGAGCATCACTTCCTGACACACGTCATCGGCATCCCGATCGTTGCCCAGATAGCGTGCGCAGACGTTGAACAGCGTGCGCTGGTATCGGCGCATCAGCTCCTCGTACGCCCGGGTGACGTGGAACAGCTCGTCATGGGCGCGCTCCACCAGCTCCTCGTCGGTCAGCTGGCGCGGGTCGTAGCGCTGGGACAATGGTTGCGGCTTGTTCAAGTCGGGTCGGGCCAGGTCATGTCGGCCGCCGACGCGGCTTTCGCGAAGCGGCGTCGGCGTTGCACGGGATCATCTCAGCGGCTGGTCACACGGCGCTCGAGGAGCACGCGGTTGGCAATGGACACCAACTCGCCCTCATCGGTCATCAGAATAGTCTTGATGGTGCCGATTTCTTCGATGATGCCTTCGACATCGTCCACTTTCACCTCTTGCCCGACCTGGTACAGCTCGCGCACGTAGATGCCGGCGATGATCTGCCCGGCGATCTCCCGGCTGCCCAGGCCCAGGGCCAGGGCGGCGGCGAGGCCGACGGTGATCAGCACGATGGCGATGATGTAGTTGAGCAGGTCGGTCTTGACCTCGAGCTGGCCGACGGCCACCGAGATGCTGATGATGATCACCAGCCACTGGGCCACGCGCCCCAAGCCGCCGGCGTATTCCAGGCCCACGCCCTCGGCGGCGCCGCGCACCACACTGTTGAGCAACTGCGCCAGGAGCACGCCGACGATCAGCACCAGGGCCGCGCCGAACACCTTGGGCAGGTACAGGGCGAGCACGTCGAGGGTGGCGGAGACGCGCTGCAGGCCGAGGGACTCGGCGGCGGAGACCAGGAACACCAGCAGCACGAACCAGTAGACGATCTTGCCCACCAGGGTCGAGACCGGCACCTGGATGCCGACGCGGGCCATCAGCTTGGTCAGGCCGGTGCCGCCCATCAGGCGGTCCAGGCCGAGCTTGGCCAGCAGCTTGGACAGCAGGGCGTCGAGCAGCTTGGCCACGACGAAGCCGAGCAGCACCACCACCAGGGCGCCGAGCAGGTTCGGGATGAACCCGGCGAGCTTGCTCCACAGGGTGTTCATGGCGGTGAGCAGGCTTTGCGTCCAGATATCGAATTGCATCTTCAATCGGCCTTGTCAGCGGAAGGGGCGGAATTCTGCGGGCGCCGGGACACCGGCGCAAGGTGGGCGGCGCCGCGGCTCACGCCCAGGCTCAGGGCTTGCAGCCAGTGGCCCATGAGGCTGAACAGGTCGCCGGCGCCGACCTGGCGGTTGGCGGTCTTCAGCACGCGACCCAGGCGCGCGTCGTCCTCCGGCTCCTGGGCCGGCATGCGCAACAGGTTGCGCAGGGATTCTTCGAACGGGTCGTGCATGCACAGCTCTCCTTCGTGTGCTGCCTTGACGCAGCCACACCCCCACAAGTCACATCAGAGCCAGCGCAGGCGGCGGAAGATCCACCACTGGGTCACGGCGATCACGGCCATCAGCAGGCAGGCCATGGCGAAGCCGTGCGGCGCGCTGGAGCCCGGAATCCCGCCTACGTTGATGCCCAGAAGCCCGGCCACGAAACTCATGGGCAGGAAAAAGCCGGTGATGATACCAAGAATGTACATGGTCTTGTTCATCCGCTCGGTGATCCGCCGGTGCTCGGCCTCCTGGATCAGCGAAATGCGCTCGCGCACCAGCTCCAGTTCCTCGAGGTTGCGCGTCAGGCGGTTATACAGCTCGTTCCAGTAGTCGGCGTCGTCGCCCAGCGTCCAGGACAGCTTGATCCGCGTGAGCTGCGAGTAGATGTCGCGCTGCGGCGCCAGGTAGCGCCGCAGGCCCGCGGAGCGCCGGCGCAGGGCGCGCAGCTCGGCCTGGTCGGGCACGTTGCGCTCGTCTTCCTCGATGGCCTCCTCCATGGCGTCGAGTTCGTCGGCCAGGCCGCCGATCAGGGTGTCGATGCGGTCGGTGAGGTAGTGCGCCAGGCTCAGCACCAGCTCCGAGGCGTTCTTCGGGCCGCGCCCGGCGGCCAGGTCCTGGCGCAGGTCGGCCACCGCCTTGAGCGGACGCAGGCGCAGGGAGATCACCCGCTGTTTCTCGGCGAACACCCGCAGCGAGACCATGTCCTCGGGCACCGCGCCGGGGTTGAGGTTGACGCCGCGCAGGAACAGCAGCAGGCGCTCGGCGCCCAGGTCCAGCAGGCGCGGGCGGGTCGCCTCCTCCAGCAGCAGGTCGCAGGTGAATTCGTTCAGCCCGCTGGAGTCGCGCAGCCAGGACTGCGCCTCGGGGACGCCGCGGTCCCAGTGCACCCAGAGGCTTTCCTCGGGCTTGAGGTCGATCAGGTGCAGTTCCGCGCGGCTGATCTGCCGGCCACTGCCGCGGCCGTCGAGGACGTAGCCGTAGATGAGCCCGCGCTCGGTTCCGCTTTCGTATTGCTGCATCGCGTGTTCCGGAAGGTGCCGGGCGCCGCCGGCGGTCGAACATTGACCGGCGCAGGCGCCCGGCGTTCAGCTCACTCGGGCATTTTCAGGGCCTGGGGGGAAACGATGATGCCGTTGTTGTCGGCGTAGACGAACTCGCCCGGACGGAAAGTGATGCCGCCGAAGGTCACGGCCACGTTGAGGTCGCCGATGCCGCGCTTGTCGGTCTTCATCGGGTGGCTGGCCAGGGCCTGCACGCCCAGGTCGGTCTGCGCGATCACGTCGACGTCGCGGATGCAGCCGTAGACCACGATGCCTTCCCAGCCGTTCTTCGCCGCCTTCTCGGCCAGCATGTCGCCCAGCAGCGCGCGGCGCAGCGAGCCGCCGCCGTCGACCACCAGCACCTTGCCCTTGCCGTCCTTGTCCACCTGCTCCTTGACCAGCGAGTTGTCCTCGAAGCACTTGATGGTGACGATTTCGCCGCCGAAGGAGTCGCGACCGCCGAAGTTGCTGAACATGGGCTCGACGACCTGGACCAGGTCGGGATAGGCATCGCACAGATCAGGGGTGACGTATTGCATGGAGAGACTCCTTGGAGTGTCGGGATGAACCTGCGGCGGACCGGCGGAGCGGCGATGAAGCCCGGAATGACCGGAACCCGGCTTGGCGTCACAGTCTAGCGACTGTCACGCCATCCGCCTACGCCCGCCGCCCTGCTCCGCGGCTTGGCGGCCTTCGGGCACAGATTGCCGAGAGGCACGGTATTCCCCCCGTAGGAGCGGACCTTGTCCGCGATGGCCGAAACCACCGGCGCGGTTCGCGGATAAGATCCGCTCCTACGCTGCCCCACCCGCATCATTCACCTGTAGGAGCGTGCCCTGCGCGCGAATCGCGGGCAGGGCCCGCTCCTACAGCCCGCCGGATGGCACGGTATTCCTCCCCCCCGCAGGAGCGGACCTTGTCCGCGATAGCCGGCCATCCCGGCGCGGATCGCGGATGAGATCCGCTCCTACGCCGCCCCACCCGCATCATTCACCTGTAGGAGCGGGCCCTGCGCGCGAATCGCGGGCAGGGCCCGCTCCTACAGCCCGCCGGATGGCACGGTATTCCTCCCCCGTAGGAGCGGACCTTGTCCGCGATAGCCGGCCATTCCGGCGCGGGTCGCGGATGAGATCCGCTCCTACGCTGCCCCACCCGCATCATTCACCTGTAGGAGCGGGCCCTGCGCGCGAATCGCGGGCAGGGCCCGCTCCTACAGCCCGCCGGATGGCACGGTATTCCTCCCCCGTAGGAGCGGACCTTGTCCGCGATAGCCGGACGTCCCGGCGCGGATCGCGGATAAGATCCGCTCCTACGCGGCCCCACCCGCGGCATTCCCCTGCGCGCGAAATCGCGGGCAGGGTCCGCTGGCGAGTATGGCTTCTCGTAGGAGCGAGCTTGCTCGCGAACCGCATGGCACCGCGCTTGTTCGCGAGCAAGCTCGCTCCTACGAAGAGCACCTCGGCGCAGCCCGTAACCCTACGGGTTGCCGGGAGGCAGGGCCTGGTGTTCCAGCCAGTGCCGGACCCGCGGCCAGACCTCGCGCTGGGCGCCCTTGCTCACCAGCATCTCGACGTGCCCGAAGTTTTCCGAAAAGCCCTGCCGGCGCCCCAGGCAGAGGTATTCGCGGACTTCGGAGCCGAACTGCTCGAACAGCTTGCGGCAGGCCCAGGGCGGGTCCTGGCGGTCGCCCTCGGCGCTGACCGCCAGCACCGGCGCCGTTATCTTGGCCAGGCCGCCCCACCAGTCGTTGTCGCGTTCGCCGAAGCGGCCGAACAGGCCGTACCAGCGCAAGGCCTCCAGGGCCAGGCCGATGGGCTCGTCCTCCGGGCCGCGGCGCAGGCGCGGGCCGGGGATCACGCCCATTCGCTTGAGCAGGAAGCGCCCGCTCCAGGCCACCGGCGGCAGCTTCAGCGCCCAGTAGTCGCGGCTGACCTGGCTGCCGAACAGCGCCACGCTGGCCACCTGCTCCGGCGCCAGGTAGCCGCCGCCGAGAGCCGCGGCCAGGCTGGTGCCGCCCAGGGAATGACCGATCCAGTGTGGCGCCTGGCCGCTCTGCTCGACGACGAAGGCGGCGATGGCCGGCAGGTCGAAGCGCGCATAGGCGGCGACGCTGTTGCGCGAATAGTCGAGGTTGCGCGGCGACAGGCCGTGGCCGCGCATTTCCGGTATCCACACGTCGAAGCCGGCGCGCGCCAGGTACGGCCCCAGGCCGATGGCCTTGGGCGAATACCAGAAACGCCGGTTGGAGAAGCTGCCGTGCACCAGGATCACCGGCGCGCCGCGCTGCTCGCGGCTCGGCAGGCCCAGGCGGGTCAGCGCCAGCTCGACGCTGGGGTCCGGGCTGTTGTTGGGTTTCAGGCGATAGACGTCCTCGGTGAGGCCGCCACGCAGTTCGGCGCTGACGAGCGCCACGGGAAAGAGTCGGCTACTGCTGTGCATGTCGTGGAATGGGTTGGCACGAAAAAAGGGCGGGTGCAAGCACCCGCCCTTCCTGAACCCGCAGGTTCGGTTGGCGTCAGGCCTGGCCTTCGGCCAGGAAGAACCAGGTGTCGAGCACCGAGTCGGGGTTCAGCGAGACGCTCTCGATGCCCTGCTCCATCAGCCACTTGGCCAGGTCCGGGTGGTCCGAGGGGCCCTGGCCGCAGATGCCGATGTACTTGCCGGCGTTGTTGCAGGCGGCGATGGCATTGGCCAGCAGCTTCTTGACCGCTGGGTTACGCTCGTCGAACAGGTGCGCGACGATGCCCGAGTCGCGGTCCAGGCCGAGGGTCAGCTGGGTCAGGTCGTTGGAGCCGATGGAGAAGCCGTCGAAGAACTCGAGGAACTCCTCGGCCAGCAGGGCGTTGGACGGCAGTTCGCACATCATGATGACCTTCAGGCCGTTCTCGCCGCGCTTCAGGCCGTTGGTGGCCAGCAGTTCGACCACCTGGGAAGCCTCGCCGAGGGTACGCACGAAGGGCACCATCAGCTCGACGTTGGTCAGGCCCATCTCGTTGCGGACCTTCTTCATCGCCCGGCATTCCAGCTCGAAGCAATCGCGGAAGGATTCGCTGATGTAGCGCGAGGCGCCGCGGAAGCCGAGCATCGGGTTCTCTTCTTCCGGCTCGTAGAGCTTGCCGCCGATCAGGTTGGCGTACTCGTTGGACTTGAAGTCCGACAGGCGCACGATGACCTTCTTCGGCCAGAAGGCCGCGGCCAGGGTGCTGACGCCCTCGACCAGCTTCTCGACGTAGAAGCCCACCGGGTCGTCGTAGCCGGCGATGCGCTTCTCGACGCTTTCCTTGATGTCGGCCGGCAGGCTGGCGAAGTTCAGCAGCGCCTTGGGGTGCACGCCGATCATGCGGTTGATGATGAATTCCAGGCGGGCCAGGCCCACGCCCTCGTTGGGCAGTTGGGCGAAGTCGAAGGCGCGGTCCGGGTTGCCGACGTTCATCATGATCTTGAACGGCAGGTCGGGCATGGCGTCGACCGAGTTCTGGCGCACGTCGAAGCCCAGCTGGCCTTCGTAGATCAGGCCGGTGTCGCCTTCGGCGCAGGACACGGTGACCTGCTGGCCGTCCTTCAGCACGGCGGTGGCGTTGCCGCAGCCGACCACCGCCGGGATGCCCAGCTCACGGGCGATGATCGCCGCGTGGCAGGTACGCCCGCCGCGGTTGGTGACGATGGCGCTGGCGCGCTTCATCACCGGCTCCCAGTCCGGGTCGGTCATGTCGGAGACCAGCACGTCGCCGGGCTGCACCTTGTCCATCTCGGAGACGTCGTGGATGACCTTCACCGGGCCTGCGCCGATGCGCTGGCCGATGGCGCGGCCTTCCACCAGGACCTTGCCCTTCTCCTTGAGCAGGTAGCGCTCCATCACGGTGGCGCTGGAACGGCTCTTCACGGTTTCCGGGCGGGCCTGGACGATGTACAGCTTGCCGTCGTCGCCATCCTTCGCCCATTCGATGTCCATCGGGCGCTGGTAGTGCTTCTCGATGATCAGCGCCTGCTTGGCCAGCTCGGTGACCTCGGCGTCGGACAAGGCGAAGCGCGCGCGGTCGGCCTTCTCCACGTCGACCACCTTGACCGACTTGCCGGCCTTGGCTTCATCGCCGTAGATCATCTTGATCGCCTTGCTGCCCAGGTTGCGGCGCAGGATCGCCGGGCGGCCGGCTTCCAGGGTGGGCTTGTGCACGTAGAACTCGTCGGGGTTCACCGCGCCCTGCACCACGGTCTCGCCGAGGCCGTAGGCGCCGGTGATGAACACCACGTCACGGAAGCCGGACTCGGTGTCCAGGGTGAACATCACCCCGGCGGTGCCGGTTTCCGAGCGGACCATGCGCTGCACGCCGGCGGACAGGGCGACCAGCTTGTGGTCGAAGCCCTGGTGCACGCGGTAGGCGATGGCACGGTCGTTGAACAGGGAGGCGAAGACTTCCTTGGCCGCGCGGATCACGTTGTCCACGCCGCGGATGTTCAGGAAGGTCTCCTGCTGGCCGGCGAAGGAGGCGTCCGGCAGGTCTTCGGCGGTGGCGGAGGAGCGCACGGCCACGGCCATGTTGTCGTTGCCGCCGGCCATCTCGGCGAAGGCCTTGCGGATGTCGGCGTCCAGCTGGGCGGGGAACTCGGCGTCCATCACCCACTGGCGGATCTGCGCGCCGGTCTTGGCCAGGGCGTTGACGTCGTCGACATCGAGGGCGTCCAGGGCGGCGTGAATGCGATCGTTCAGGCCACTCTGCTCGAGGAAGTCACGGTAGGCCTGGGCGGTGGTGGCGAAACCACCGGGAACCGAAACCCCAGCACCGGCGAGGTTGCTGATCATTTCGCCCAGGGATGCGTTCTTGCCCCCCACACGTTCGACATCATGGACGCCGAGCTTATCGAGGGAAACTACGTACTCTACCAAGGTGATCTCTCCACTGAATGTTGGAAAAGCTCAAACGGGCCACCGCGACGCTGCCCCTTTCTGGCCGCGGCCAGAAAAATAAGTGACAATGCCCCGGCAGGAGGCCTTGCAAAAGCGCGGCCTATCATACTCAGGATTCTTTCCTACATTAAGGCCCGCAGCGCAATGAAACGTACGGCTTTCTTCATTTCCGACGGAACCGGCATCACCGCCGAAACCCTCGGCCAGAGTCTTCTTGCGCAGTTCGAGAACATCCATTTCCACAAACTGACGCGACCGTACATCGACACCGAAGAAAAAGCGCGCGTCATGGTACAGCAAATCAACGCGGCTGCGCAGGCGGACGGCGCCCGCCCGATCATCTTCGACACCATCGTCAACCGTGAGATCCGGGCGGTCCTGGCCCAGTCGAACGGCTTCATGATCGACATCTTCTCGACCTTTTTGTCCCCTCTGGAGCAGGAATTATCCGCGGACTCGTCGTATTCCGTCGGAAAATCCCACAGCATCGGCCACAATCCGCACTACATGGAGCGGATCGACGCGGTCAACTTCGCCCTCGACAACGACGACGGCGCCCGCACCCACTACTACGACAAGGCCGACCTGATCCTGGTCGGCGTGTCGCGCTGCGGCAAGACGCCCACCTGCCTCTATATGGCAATGCAATATGGCATTCGTGCGGCGAACTATCCGCTGACCGAGGAGGACATGGAGCGCCTGCAACTGCCCAACGCCCTCAAGCCCTACAAGGGCAAGCTGTTCGGCCTGACCATCGACCCCGACCGGCTCACCGCCATCCGCAACGAGCGCAAGCCCAACAGCCGCTACGCCAGCTTCGCCCAGTGCGAGTTCGAGGTGCGCGAGGTGGAGAACCTGTTCCGCCGCGAGAACATCGCCTACATCAACTCCACCCATTTCTCGGTGGAGGAGATCGCCGCCAAGATCATGGTGGAGAAAGGCGTCGAGCGCCGCCTGAAGTAGCCCCGCACGGCCCTGTGAACCGGCTCACGCTGCCGCCCGCCGGGGCCTGGCGGGTGTCGTCACACGGGACCTGCGTGCTAGAATCGCGCCCCGCATCCCTCCTGGGGGGCCCAGGCCCCGGCCAAGGATGACTCGCCCGCAGGCCGTGGCGTTTGCCGGATGTACCCGTTCACTGGCCTACGGCCCCCAGCGCTCAGGACTTATGAGACTCAAGCCCACAGCCCTGCTGCTCCTGATTTTCCTGGCAGCCTTCGGCGGCCCCGTCGGCGCGGCCGGCAAGACCGTCTACGGGCTCATCGAATACGCCCACATCGGCCAGCTCGACCAGGTGCTGGCGGCCAAGCTCGACACCGGCGCCAAGACCGCCTCCCTGAGCGCCCGCGACATCAAGCGCTTCAAGCGCGACGGCGAAACCTGGGTGCGCTTCTACCTGGCCACCGACACCGCCGACAGCCAGCCGCTGGAGCGGCCGCTGGCGCGCATCAGCAAGATCAAGCGGCGCCACGGCGACTTCGACCCCGACGAGGGCAAGGCCTACACCGCGCGTCCGGTCATCGAGCTGGACGTCTGCCTGGGCAGGCTGCGCCGCACCATCGAAGTGAACCTTACCGACCGCAGCGCATTCCAATATCCCCTGCTGATCGGCTCCGACGCGCTCAAGCGCTTCGGCGCCCTGGTCGACCCCAGCCTGAAATACGCCGCCGGCCAGCCCGGTTGCCCCGTTGCGAAACCTGCCGAGTAAAGCCCATGCGCTCCATCAACCTGCACCTGAAGATCCTGATCGCCATCCTGGTGGTCCTGGGCGTTTCCATCACCGCCTACCAGATCTTCATCCTCGGCATCCCCATGACCGAGGCGGAAACCGACGACCTGTGGAACATCGACGCCAAGGTCGAATTCCTCGCCACGCCGAAGACCCCGGTCAAGGTGCAGATGTTCGTGCCGCCGCTGACCCAGGGCTACGTCAGCCTCAACGAGAGCTTCGTCTCGAACAACTACGGGGTGAGCATCAACCGCGCCGACGGCAACCGCAAGGTGACCTGGTCCTCGCGCCGCGCCAACGGCAAGCAGACGCTCTACTACCGCCTGGTGCTGACCAAGCGCTTCAGCGGCGAGCAACCCAAGGAAAAAGGCCCGATCTTCCGTGACAGCCCGCCCCTGGAAGGCCCGGAGAAGATTGCCGCCGAGGCCCTGATCGCGCCCATCCGCCAGCACTCGGCGGACATCGAGACCTTCGTCAGCGAAACCATCAAGCGCGCCAACAACCTGGCCGACGACAACGTCAAGCTGCTGCTGGCCGGCGACACCAGCCTGGAGAAGCGCTCGTACATCGTCGAGACCCTGCTGGCCCAGGCCCACGTGCCCATGGAGCGCGTGCACACCCTGCGCCTGCTGGCCAACCAGGCGCAGAGCCCGGAACTGTGGCTGCGCAGCTACAACGGCAAGGACTGGCTGTACTTCAACCCCGAGACCGGCGAGCGCGGCCTGCCCGCCGACCGCCTGATCTGGTGGCTGGGCGACGAGCCGCTGCTGGCGGTGGAAGGCGGCAAGAAAGCGCTGATCAGCTTCAGCCTGAACAACAGCGAGATGAACGCCATCCGCCTGGCCAAGCTGACCAACGAGAACACCGACGCAAGCTTCCTCGACTACTCGCTGTACGGCCTGCCGCTGTCCACCCAGCAGACCTTCCAGATCATGATCATGATCCCCTTCGGCGTGCTGGTGATCCTGGTCCTGCGCAACCTGATCGGCATCCAGACCCTCGGCACCTTCACCCCGGTGCTGATCGCCCTCGCCTTCCGCGAGACCGGCCTGCAGTGGGGCATCGGCCTGTTCACCGTGATCACCGCCCTGGGCCTGTCGCTGCGCTCGTACCTTGAGCACCTGAAGCTGCAGATGCTGCCACGCCTGTCGGTGGTGCTGACCTTCGTGGTGGTGATGATCGCCGCCATCAGCCTGCTCAGCCACCGCCTGGGCTTCGAGAGCGGCCTGTCGGTGGCGCTGTTCCCCATGGTGATCCTGACCATGAGCATCGAGCGCCTGTCGATCACCTGGGAAGAGCGCGGCGCCGCGCACGCCATGAAGGCGGCGGTGGGCACCCTGTTCGCCGCGGCCCTGGCGCACATCCTGATGCGCGTGCCGGAGCTGGTGTACTTCGTGTTCACCTTCCCGGCGGTGCTGCTGCTCCTGGTGGCCTTCATGCTGGCGATGGGTCGCTACCGCGGCTACCGCCTGACCGAGCTGTTCCGCTTCAAAGCCTTCCTGAAGGACTGAGCCATGTTCGGCCTGATCAAGCGGTGGAAAGCCCTGGAAGCCAAGGGCATCATGGGCATCAACCGGCGCAACGCGGACTTCGTGCTGAAGTACAACAAGCGCCACCTGTACCCGATCGTCGACGACAAGATCATCACCAAGGAACGCGCCATCGCCGCCGGCATCCACGTGCCGGAGATGTACGGGATCATCTCCACCGAGAAGGAGATCGAGAAGCTCGATTCCATCATCGGCGAGCGCAACGACTTCGTCATCAAGCCGGCGCAGGGCGCCGGCGGCGACGGCATCCTGGTGATCGCCGACCGCTTCGAGGGCAACTTCAAGACCGTCTCCGGGCGCATCATCAGCCGCGAGGAGATCGAGTACCAGCTCTCCAGCATCCTCACCGGCCTGTACTCCCTGGGCGGGCACCGCGACCGCGCGCTGATCGAGTACCGCGTCACCCCCGACCAGATCTTCCGCAGCATCAGCTACGAGGGCGTGCCGGACATCCGCATCATCGTCCTCATGGGCTACCCGGTGATGGCCATGCTGCGCCTGCCGACGCGCCAGTCCAACGGCAAGGCCAACCTGCACCAGGGCGCCATCGGCGTGGGCGTGGACCTGGCCACCGGCATCACCCTGCAGGGCACCTGGCTGAACCGCAAGATCGCCAAGCACCCGGACACCACCAACGCGGTGGACGGCGTGCAGCTGCCGCACTGGGACGGCTTCATGAAGCTGGCCGCCGGCTGCTACGAGCTGTGCGGCCTGGGCTACATCGGCGTGGACATGGTGCTGGACCAGGACAAGGGCCCGCTGATCCTCGAACTCAACGCCCGCCCCGGGCTGAACATCCAGATCGCCAACGACTGCGGCCTGACCGGCCGCGCCCAGGCGGTGGAGGCCCACCTGGTGGAGCTGCAGGCCAAGGGCGTGCAGGAGACTCCGGAGGAGCGGGTGCGTTTCTCGCAGAAGCTGTTCGGGCATGTGCCGACGCGGGAGATCTGAGGCGGAGTCGGGGGCTTTTCGTAGGAGCGAGCTTGCTCGCGAACGGTGTTTCCCGGGGGCTTTCGGTGCTGGGTTCGAGAGCGCCCTCTCCCCAACCCTCTCCCTGAAGGGAGAGGGGGCTGTCCTGAGCGACGCGTCGGTCAGGCGCCATCCTTCAACCCCGTCATTCCCGCGAACGCGGGAACCCAGAGACTTTTGGGGTTGGGCTCGGTGTAGCGCGCCGCTCCGAGTCTGCGGAGATTTTTTGTTTCGCCCCCTCGGGCGAGTCCCTTTTGTCAATCGGTGGAAGGCCACCCCCGCAAAAAGGAACCAAAAAGGCTTGCCCCGACATACGGGCCCGATGGAGCCGGGCTACCCTCGCGAATTCCCCCGCCACGGAGGCCCGAACTAGGCGTCCCCCCCCGAGCGTACGTCCCTGTAGCCCATCGGGGCTCTCGCGACATCCATGTCGCATGACCTCCTGAGCGCCGGTTTCGCTCGGCCTGCTGAAGGGGCGTTCGGAGTGCGCGGATATTTCTCTGGAAGTCCGAATCGCGGACAGAGTCCGCTCCTACGGTTCCAGGAAGCTCGGCTTTTCGTAGGATGGTGTTGAGCGAAGCGATACCCATCACCACGGCAGCATGGGTATCGCAAGCTCAACCCATCCTACGGTTCAGGGAAGCACGGGCGTAGGAGCGGACTCCGTCCGCGATCGACCAACCGCCCGCAGCGGGCTATCCGGTGACGCTCAGCGCACCACCGCCAGCTCGAACCCGCCCTGGTCGGCATGCTGGCGCACCTTCATGCCCTCCTCGTTCACCGCCAGGTTTTCCAGCGGGCGCTTGTAGGGTTTGTTGTCCAGCGTCTGCAGGGCGCGGTCCTCGTCGGTGGTCAGCAGCAGCACGTAGCGCTCGCCCTGGTTGGCGCGCACCGGCACCGTGCCTTCGATGAAGGCGTAGCGGTACCAGGTTTCCGGGTTGAGCTTGTACACCGCGTCGCTGACCAGGCGCGTCGGGCGCTTGCGTTCGTCGAGGAACAGCAGCGACGGGTAGACCACCTGGTGGTTGGAGAAGCTGCGCACGCGCAGGCCGTAGACCTGCTGCGAGGCCGGCAGCTTCATGGCTACGTAGTAGCTCTTGCCCATGGGGAAGTCGAAGCTCGGCGAGAACTTGTTGAGCTCCTCGTAGCGCGGCTCGTCGGCGTTCAGCTCGGTGAACTCGCCCTCGGCGATCTGCTCGCAGCAGCGCCTTTGCAGGTCCTGGTAGAGGTCATTGAGGGTCTTGCCGCTGCCCTTGAGCAGGGCCTTCATGGCGTCGCTCTGCTCGCCGCTGCCGTCCAGCCCCGGCAGGGCCTGCGGGCGCTGCTTGAATTGCACCTCGCGGCCCTCGGTGAAGGCGATCTGGTTGCGGCGGATGCCGTCGGCGCGGTCCTGGGCGGTGATCGGCGAGTTGTGCATGCGGCCCTGCTCGTCGACCCAGGTGTAGTACGGGTTGCCGTTCTCGCTGCGGACGAAGCCCTTGTCCTCGTAGGCCTCGGCGTCGATGTACTCGGAGGAATGGTCGCCGTTGGGCAGCACGTAGTCGCCGCGCCCGGCGGGCACCTGGTTGCCGGCGTAGAAGCTGTTCTGCAGGTTGCCCTGGCCGTCCACCCAGGTGAAGTAGCGGCGCTTGCTCTCCCCCGCCGGCGCGCTGCCGGGCCAGAGGGTGCCGCCGTCGTCGCGCAGGCGGGCGCGGTCGCTCTGGTCGATGCGCCTGGCCGCCTGGCGCTGCTGCTGGCCGTAGCCGGCGTCGACGAAGGTGTTGTGCACCTGGCCGCTGTCGTCGATCCACGACAGGTAGCGCCCGGCGTCGGCCAGCGCCGGCAGCGGCGCGGCCGCCGTAGCCAGCAGGCAGAGGAACAGGTGGCGGGAACGCTGCATCGGGCCGCTCCTCAGAAGGTGGTGTTGTAGGTCAGGGCGAAGATATAGGCCTTCACCGTGGTATGTACATCCATGCCGGCATAGGGGTTGTAGACCAGGTTGTCGATGCCGGTGCAGGTCAGGTTGCAGCTCTGCCCGGCCTTGATGCTCTGCTTGGAGACGAAGTAGTTGAAGCCCAGGTCGATGTTGGTGTCCTTGTCCCAGCGGTAGCCCAGGCCCAGGCCGTAGAGGTCGGCGTCACCGATGGGCACCAGGGCGTCGGCCTTGCTCTTGGGAATCGCCGAGGGCCGGTATTCGTAGCCGGCGCGCAGCTGCAGGCGGTCGTTGACGTCGTACTGCACACCCATGGCGTAGCTCCAGGTGTCGCGGTAGCCACGGTCGAGGATGATGCTGTGGTCGGTGGCGCCGTTGGGGGCGAAGTTCTTGGCGATGCGCAGCAAGTCCAGTTCCCTGTCGAACTCGATCTCCAGGTTGTTCCAGTCGCTGTAGCCGCTCCACTTCAGGTCGAAGTTGAACTGCCAGTCATCGAACGGGCGCAGCTTGATGCCGGTGGAGAAGTTGTCCGGGTTGGTCATCTTCAGCGTCGCCACGCCGTGCTCCTCCTCGGCGTTGCCGTAGGGGAACAGCGGGCTGAGGAAGGCGCCGAACACCGAGTTCTGCAGGCCGGACCAGAAGCCCTGCCAGTCCTTGGTGTAGTCCACCCGGTACTTGCCCTTGAGCTTCATGCGCGACTCGCTCTGGTACACCGCGCCCCAGGCGAACCAGTCGGTGGGCTCCCAGAGCACGCCCAGGTTGTAGCTGGGCGAGAGGGTCTGCTGCATGTCCAGCTTGAGGTTGGCCAGGGTGTCGTAGGGGCCGATGCGCCCGCCGCAGACGTTGAACACCAGCTCGACGATCTCCTGCGCGCCGGGCACGCAGGTGGTGTCGTGGAGGGTCTGCAGCAGGCCGGTGAGCAGGCCGGGGTTGCGGAAGTCGGTGTCCAGGGCCATGGCCTGGTGGGAGAAACCGATGGACAGGCCGAAGGACAGCGTGTCGTTCATCTGGTAGCCCACCGACGGCGAGAAGTAGGTCAGCCGCTGCAGCGACACGCGGCGCCCGTCGTAGCGCCCCGGGTCGCCGTCCGAGTCGCGCGAGTAGCCCAGCGCCTGGGGCGTGTAGACGTTGGTGGCGAAGGTGAACTTGGAGCCCGGCGGGTTGATCGACAGGCCCGCCAGCGGCGCCACCAGCATGGGCACGTCGGTCATGCCGCCCAGGCCCGGCAGGTACATGGTCGGCGTCATGGTGCGGCTGTGGGAGTTGGCCACCGGGTCGTCGGACACGCCGAAGGTGCTCTCGCCGTAGTTCGGCGGCGCGTGGAAGCCGGCGCGGATGTCCATCACCCCGCTGACCAGCTTCACCGTGGTCTGCCGGCCCTTGAGCTTGGTCAGCGCCGCGGGGTTGTAGTGCACGGCGTCGATGCCGGTGGAATCGGCGGTGACCGCGTTGCCCAGGGCCATCGCCTTGGGGTTGCCGATGGTGATGTCGTTGGCCAGTTGCGCCTGGGCCGGCAGAATCCAGCCAAGCCCCGCCCCTGCCATCGCCAGCAGAAGTGGCGAAATGCGCTTCGTCATGGGAACTCCGCTCGCCGTTTAGTCGGGCTTAAGGCCCTTGATATCCAGGGGCAGGGAAACCCCCAGCAAGATATCCGGTGAGTCTTCGGTCAGGCCGAAGCCGGCGTTCACGTTGACGATGTAGTCAGGCGAGGTGCGCAGGCCGAGCGAGAAGTTCATGATTGCGCTGGTCTGCTCGGGAGCCTCCACCGTGCGGGTGTCGAAGTGGTAGCGGCTCTTCATCTGGTAGGCCATCTGGTAGGAGGTGGCCAGGGACACGTCGTAGGACAGCGCGTAGGCCATGCCCATGGCGAAGTTCAGGGTGTCGCCCGGGGTGACCTTGTTCAGCTCCTCGCCGTACTGGTTCTGGTGGATGTTGTCGACCTTGAGGTTGTAGGTGTAGCCGAGCGAGCCGTAGAGCACGACCGGGTCGATCACGTAGGACATGTTCGCGCCCACGCCGAGGCTGTAGTAGCCGTTGCCGGTGGACACGTCCTTGTCCGGGTTCATGTCGAACGGGCTGTCGCCGGTGGGCAGGCCGAGGGTGGCGTAGAAGGTGGTGACCGGGCGGCCGCGCATCGCTGCCCAGGGCTGCCAGCGCAGAGTCGCGGAAATGTCGCCGAGGCTGTAGGCGTGGACGTCGCTCTCGGTGTCGTACTTGGCCACGAAGGGCAGGCGCAGGCTGAAGGTCAGGTTGTCCCAGACGCCGTAGTCGAAGGTGAAGGAGTTGGTGAAGGTGTGCTGCGCCTCGCTGGTCGCCAGCACGCTGTAGACGCTGTCGCCGGTGCGCACCTGCTGGATGCGGGTGTCGCGCATCATCGAGTAGTCCAGGCCGTAGGTGAGGGTCCGCTCGCCCTTCTTCAGCAGGGTGTAGCTCTTCTCCGCCGCCTGGAACACCTCTTCCAGGGCCTTGGCGCTGTCGGCGTCGTCGGCCTTCTTGGCCAGCGCGTCACGCGCCTGGTCGACCGAGCCTTCCTCGGCCGGCGCCGGGCCCGACGCAAGCAAGGCCAGTATGGCGGCGCACGCATACCCCCTGAATCTCATGATGCAATCCCCTGGTCTTGTTCTTATGGAAGGATGAAACGTCGATCACTTGCTGCGTATGAACTGCACGTCGCCTTTGGATGCGGCCTCGATCATCTGGTTGCTGGTGAACTTGCTCATCTCCGGGAACTCGCGGAAGGCCAGCAGGCTCACGGTGCGGTCGTCCACCAGGCGCAGGTCCTGTTCCTTCAGGGCCAGGGCGTTCTTCGGCTCCTGGCCGCCGGGGTAGATGACGAAGAGGACGTTCTGGTCCCAAATCGCCTCGAAGCGGCTGCGGGTGAAGCTGATGTTGCCCAGGGCAGGATCGGCAACGAAGACGTGGTCGTTGTAGACGTCGCGCACCACCACGAAATGCTTGAAGCCGCCGTAGTGGATGGGCACCAGCGCCGGGTGCTCCAGCGAATCCAGGTCGGAGAATTCGGCGCGGAAGCCGCCGCTCCTGTAGCCCAGCGCGGCCGCGTAGCGCTTCATGTCCAGCAGCGAGAAGCCGCGGCGCTGGACGATCTTGTCGGCCTCGCCGTACTTCAGCAGGCCTTCCATCACCTGGCGTTCCTGCAGGTCGCGGCCCAGGTAGTAGTCCAGCAGGGTGGTCAACGCCGCCGAGCCGCAGCTGTAGTCGTAGGCCTGGCGGATGACGTTGCGGAACTGCACCTGGCTCATGGGTTCGAGTTGCACGGCCTCGCGGAAGGGGCCGTTGGGCGTGAGCTGCTGGGTGATGTTCACCGTGCCCCGGGGTTGCGGTTGGGTATCCACCGTCTGGGTGAAACCGAACAGGCCGAGCAGGCTTCCCAGCAGTATCTCGAACATCCCCTCTCCTCTCTCCTGGAAGAACCCTTGCCGGCACGGGCCGGCAAGGGGATACGCGTCACACGACCGATGGATCAGTGGCCCCAGATGCGAACCTGGGAACCGGCCATGTTCAGGTTGGAAACGGTCAGCGAACCGATGCTGGCGGCGCTGGTGTCGCCCACCTTGATGGCGCCCACCGAGACGTCGCCGGTCATGCCCGGCAGGCCCAGGGCCAGCTGCTGGGTGTCGGCGGTGCCGATCTTGGTGGTGACCACGTCGACGGTCAGCGGGTTGGCATCGTCGATCTTCAGGGCGGTGCCGCCCGGGCCGGTCAGGGTGATGTTCTCCAGGCGCAGGGAACCGGACTTGGTGTCGTCGATCTTGTCGGTGTAGACCACCGCCCCGATGCTCGCCTTGAAGTCACCGGCGATGCTGATGCCGTCCTGGCCGGTCACGCCGGCGAGCGCGCTGTCGTCCATGGATTTCAGATCGGCATGGGCCAGGAAGGGAGCGGCCAGAACAGCGCTTGCAAGAACCAGTTGTTTGATTTTTTTCATTCTTGTTTCTCTCCAGTGTTCAGGTGGGGTTGCCCCAGGGCACTGCAGGGGGCGTCCTGCCCCGCTGCAGGTTGGCCGGCCAAGCCGACCCTCCAGACCCGCGCCGTCTTCCCTAGGTGCCGCGGGCATGGATTCGTGAAGCACCAGGCTTCGCGTCCTGTTTCCCAAGCTACTGGGCAACCCCCCACCTGCCAGCCCATCCAAGGGATGGAGCCGGAAACGCCGTTCGCCTCAGGCTTCGCTGAGCAACCCCAGGCTCTTGCCCTTGAGTACCGCCTGGGTGCGGCTGCGCACCCCCAGCTTGGCGAACAGGTTGTGCAGGTGCCACTTGATGGTGGCCTCCGACAGATGCACCGCCTGGGCGATGTCGCGGTTCGAAAGCCCGGCCGCCACCAGCCGCAGGATTTCCCGCTCGCGGTGGCTAACATCTTGATTTTCCTCGAAACCTGCCGGGTCGACGGACAGCCTGCGGCACTGTTCGCGGAGCAGTTCCGCCACCCCCTGCCAGGCCGCCGCGCGCTTGGGTTCGGCCTCGCGCCAGGCGTCCCAGAACGGCAGCAGCCAGATGGCGTCGTCCTGGAACAGCCGGCGGTAACCCTGGTTCCAGGCTTCCTCGAGGGTGGGCGCGAACAGGGCGAAGGCCTTTTCGCTGTTACCTTTCTGCCAATACGCCACAGAAAGTAACAAGGCCAGACGCAACCGCCGGTCGCGCAGATAGGGCGAGGCGTTCGCCGCCAGCGCCGATTCCAGACGTTGCTGGGCGCGCTCGGCGCGCCGCTCGGACAGCGCCACCCGCGCCTCGGCCAGGGCCAGCGCAGCCTGGGCATCGGCATAGCGCTCGGCGGAGAGCCCCGACAGGTGCCGGGCCAGTTGCAGGCAGACGCGCTCGGCCTCGTTCGGCCGGCGCAGCCACAGCAGCAGCTGCACCTTGCAGCCCATGGCCAGCGCGTAGACGCGCTCGTAGCCCGGCGACTGCAGGCCGGCCAGCCATTCGTCGAGCTGGGCCAGGCCCTGTTCGGCCTCGCCGGCGAAGAAGCGCGCCTTGGCCATCACCAGTTGGCCGCGGCTGATCAGCTCCATGGGCGTGGCCACGTCGCGCCAGGTGGTGGCCAGCGGCAGTTCGGCGAGGATGGCCGCATGGCGGTCCTGCTCGTAGAGGATGTCGGCGTAGGCCAGGGCCAGCGGCCCGCCCACCCGGCTGCGCCGGCCGAACACGCGCTCGACGCGGCTGCGCGCGCCCTCGGCGATGGTCCGGCCGCGCTCCAGCTCGCCGCTTTCCTTGCAGATCAGCGCCTCGATCATGCTCGCCACAACCTGCAGGTACTCGCTGTCGGCCATGCGCAGGCACTCGCGGGCCACGCCGATGGCGCCGGCGGCCTCGGCGTAGTCGCCCAGCAGCGCATGGGCGGCGGCCAGGATGCAGGCCAGGCTGGCGCGGAACACCGGCTGGTTGGCCGGCACCAGCGCCAGCCACTGGCGCGACACCTTGAGGCTGGCCTCCAGCTTGTCCTGGTACAGCAGCACCAGGGCTTTGAGCACCTGGGCCACGGCCAGCAGCTCGGCCAGGCCGAAGTTGCGCGCCTTGCCCTGGCCCATCAGCAGGCGGGCGCTGAGTTCCTCGATGAGCGCCTCGGCCTCGGCGAACTTCTGTTCGAAGGCCAGCTGCCAGGCGTAGAAGATCTGGAACACCGGATGCTCGCGGATCACCTCGGCGGGAATGCCGCCGAGCATGCCGAGGATGCTGTACACCCGGTTGCCGGCGATCAGCCGCGCGCCCTGGCGCTCCAGCAGGTCGGCGGCGAAGGCGTAGTCGCGGGCGCGCAGGGCGTAGCGCACGGCGCGGTCGGCCATGTCGCGGCTTTCGCACCAGCGCGCGGCGGCGTTGAGCAGCGGCGTGGGGTCGGCGCTACGGGCCAGGCGGCCTTGGAGGAAGTCGGCGAACAGGTGATGGTAGCGGAACCACTCGCGCGTATCGTCCAGGGGGATGATGAACAGCTGCTCGTTCTGCAGGCGCATGAGCATGTCCAGGCCGTCGCGGCGCCCGGTCAGGGCGTTGCACAGCTCGGCGCAGAACTCGTCGAGCACCGAGGTCTGGTCGAGGAACTGCTGCAGCGCCGGCGGCAGGCTGGCCAGCACGTCCTCGGCGAGGTAGTCGGCGATGTCCCGCTCGGTGCCCGACAGCCCGCGCAGGAAGCCCTCGCGGTCGCTGTGCCGGGCCAGCGCCAGGGCGGCCAGGTGCAGCGCGGTGATCCAGCCCTCGGTGCGCTTGTACAGCAGGCCCAGCTCGGCGTCGTCCAGCTGCAGGCCCTTGAGTTCCAGCAGGTAGGTGTCGGCCTCCTCGCGGGTCAGGCGCAGGTCGGCGCCGTTGAGGCAGAAGGCCCAGGGCGCCAGCGCCGGCTCGTCCACCAGGAAGCGCGGGCGGTAGCGGGTGCTGGTGACCAGGCGCACGTTGTCCGGCAGGTGCTCGATGAGGTAGCGCGCCCCTGGCTGCAGGGCCGGGTGGCGGATCTGGTGGAAGTCGTCGAGGAACAGGTAGAGCGCTCCGTCGATGCGCTTGAGGTCGGCGAGGAAGGCATCCAGCAGCCCTTCCAGCGGCAAGGTCATGTCCGACTGCAGCAGGTTCGAGGTGTTGGCGCCGAAGCCGGGGACGACGCTGCGGATGCTCTCCACCAGGTACTGCAGCAGGCGCTGCGGCTCGCTGTCGCCCTCGTCGCAGGACAGCCAGGCCACCAGCGCGCCACTGGCCAGCAGGCGCTCGCGGAACAGGCTGAGCACGGTGCTCTTGCCGAAGCCGGCCGGCGCGCTGAGGATCAGCGCGCGCTGCTGGCGCGCCGCGAACAGGCGGTCGATGAGCGCCCGCCGCGGCAATAGCAGGGCGCCGTCGGTGCGCGGCGGGAACAGCTTGGTGCGCAACAGCGGCAGGGGCGGCTGCTGGGAGTTGAGTGTGGTCATGTCAGAGCAGGCTCAGCTCGCGGGCGCGGCGAATCGCTTGGGTCCGATTGCGCACCTTGAGCTTCTCGTAGATGTTGTGCAGGTGCCATTTGACGGTGCCCAGGGCCAGCGACAGCTGCTGGCCGATCTCCTCGTTGGAGAGCCCCTGGGCCGCCAGGCACACCACTTCCCGCTCGCGGTCGGTCAGCCCTTCCTCGAGCACGTCCTGTGCCTTGCGCGTTTCCTGGCCGGGCCACAGTCCCAGCAGGCTGCGGATGAACACCTGCAGCGCCGGCTGGCGCTCGGTGGCCTCCAGTTGCTGGAGCATCTGGCGGATGCCCTCGCCTTCCTCGATGAACAGGCTGCGCACGCCTTCGCGCTCGGCGCCCACCAGGCATTGCCCGAGCAGGCTGTTGGCGCGCTCCTGGTAGCCCAGGCGCTGGTAGCTGAGCGCCGCCAGCAGGTCCAGGCGCAGGCGCTGCAGGCCATGCCAGTTGGCTTGCAGCAGGCCGCGCAGCTGGGTGATCTCGTGCAGCGCCTCGCTGAAATGGCCGCGCGCCTGCAACAGGCGCACGCGGCTCAGGCCGCGCACCCAGAGCACCGGGTTGAACGGGCCCTGGCGGTAGGAAGCGGCGAGCTTCTGCCAGTCGATGCCGTTGAGGCGCTGCTCGGCGCGCTTGCAGCGGTCGGCCGCCGGCTCCTGGAGGATCAGGTTGATCTCCTCGCCCACGGCCATGGCGAAGATGCGCCAGGAATGGTTGCGCGAGGCCAGGCTCTGCATCAGCCCGAGAGTCGCCAGGGCCTCCTTGCCGCGCCCCTGCAGGCGCTGCACCCGCGCCAGGCACTGCATGCCCTGGGCATAGAGGTCGATGGGATTGATCACGTCGACACGCCCCAGCGCCCAGCGCAGGCGCTCTTCCAGGCCGTCGACGTCCATGCGGTAGTAGGCGGTCAGACCCTCGGTGATGGCCGGCAGGGCCAGCGCCTGGGAGCGCCGGTCGAACAGCGGCACGGCCTGCTGCTTGACGCGCTCCACCAGCAGTTGCGCCTGCTTCACCTGGCCCTGCTCCAGGGCCAGCATCACCTCGATGGTGGACAGCTGCATGTGCAGGTAGCGGCCGTCGAGGAAATGGTTGCGCTGCTGCGCCAGGCCCATCAGGCGGCGCGCCTGCTCGGGCTGGCCGTGCATCACCTGGGCGAAGGCGGCGACCAGCAGGATGGCGCATTCGAGGAAGGCCGAGTTCTGCCCCAGCTGGCTCTCCACCCGGCGGGCCAGGGCGATGCACTGCTCCAGGTCGTCCTTCTGCAGCGCCAGCACGGCCTTGACCGCCAGCGCCGAGAGGTACTGGTCGCCCATCGGCGTCTGCGGCTTGCCGTCGCTCCAGCGCGCCAGCAGCTCGTCGAGCATGCGGTTGGCCTCGGGCAGGCTCAGTTCGCTGGCGCGGGTCCAGACGTCGCTGAGCACCAGGATCGGGTAGCGCGCGGCGATCTCGTCGGGCACCTGCCGGCGCCAGCGCGAGATCAGGTACAGCTGGCCGCGGTTGATCAGCTCCAGGCCGTAGCCGTCGACCAGGGCGGCGAGCATCTCCGGGTCCTCGGCCAGGCAGGCGTGCTCGATGGCCAGGGTCGGCATGTGGTGGTTGGTGAACCACAGGCTGGCGTTGAAGTGCAGTTGCTTGAAGCGCTCCGGCTCGCGTTCGCGCAGGTGCGCGCGGAGGAAGTCGGCGAACAGCTGGTGGAAGCGGTACCAGTGGCGCTCGCGGTCCAGCGGCATGAGGAACAGTTGCAGGCTGTCCAGGCGCTCCAGCAGGACCTGGCCGTCCTGGCGGCCGGTCAGGGCGTTGGCCAGCTCGCCGTTGAAGCGGCTCGCCACGCTGAGCGTCAGCAGGCTGTCGCGGATGTCCCGGGGCAGGCGCTCGAAGACGCTGCGCAGCAGGTAGTCGCCGACCTCGGCGGGGCCGCCGCCCAGTTCGGCCAGGTCGCGCTGGGCGCCGGCGGGCGGCTGGCGCAGCCACAGGCCGAACAGCTGCACGCCCATCACCCAGCCCTCGGTGCGGGCGTACACGGCCTTCAGGCAGGCCTCGTCGAGCGCCACGCCCTCGCCGCTCAGGTATTCGCGGGTCTGCTCCTGGGACAGGCGCAGCTCTTCCACCCCGACTTCCAGCAGCAGGCCCTTGGCCCGCCAGGTGGCCAGGCTCAGCGGCGGCTGCGAGCGGCTGCCGATGGCCAGGGTCAGGCCCGGCGGGGCGTACTGCACCAGGCGGTTGAGGCCGGCGAAGATGTCCGGCTGGGTGATCCGGTCCAGGTCGTCGAGCACCAGCAGCAGCGGCACGTCGACGCGCAACAGGTCGGAAAGCAGGCTCTCCATGACCGCCACGGCCGGCACCCGCAGGGTGTTGTGCAGGTAGGCCGCGGCGTCCCGGCCGACGTCCGGCAGGCTGGCGGCCAGGGCCTCGGTGAGCTTGCCGCAGAAGCGCCCCGGGTCGTCGTCGGAGCCTTCCAGGGAAAGCCACACCACCTTCTGCCCCTGCGCTTCGCGGCGCTCGGCGAGCATGGCCAGCGCGGCGCTCTTGCCGAAGCCGGCGGGGGCGCTGAAGAGCAGGACGCGATGATGGGCGGAACGCTCCAGGGCAGCCTGGAGCTGGGGGCGGTACTGGTATTCGGCAGGCACCCCGGGGGGTGTCGATCTGGTACGCAGAAGGCTGCCGGCTGCGGTTTTTAGCACTACGTCCACGGCCTCTATCCCTGTTTCATTATCGTTGTGGTACGGAGCATGGCTTCCGCGGGATAATCCAATTCTTATCAGAATGCTTACCTTGCGTAAACCGAAGAGAAGGGCTCTAGCATCGACTCTTCGGGCGTGCGCAGGAATGGCTCTCAGCCTAGCCCAGGGTTCCTGTTCCTACCTATGTCCCGCTATTCCGTACACCCGCTCCCCTACCGGGAAGATCCGACGGCGCGCTTCGCCCGCATCGCCCAGGCGCCCGGCGCCGTGCTGCTGGACGCCGGCAGGCCTGGCGCCGACCGTGGACGCTATGACCTTATGAGCGCCTGGCCATTGGCAGAACTGGCGCCAAGTGCCGACGAATCGGCCAAGGCGTTCTTCGCCCGCCTGCGCACGGCGCTGCAGAGCCTCGGACAGGCCGACGCGGGGGAAATTCCGGACCTGCCATTCGTCGGCGGAATGATCGGCTATCTGAGCTACGACCTGGGACGGCGCATCGAACGCCTGCCGCAGCACAGCCGGGACGACCTCGGCCTGCCCGATGCGCGGGTCGGCCTGTACGCCTGGGCGCTGGTCACCGACCACCAGCGTGGCACCAGCCAGCTGGTGTTCCACCCGCGCCTGGAAGCCGCCGAGCGCCAGCGCCTGCTGGCGCTGTTCGAGGCCGACGCGCCGGCGCCGGCGCTGCCGCCCTTCCGCCTGCATGCCGGCTTCCGGCCGGACCTGAGCCGCGAGCAGTACCGCCAGGCCCTGGAGCGGGTGCAAGGCTACATCCTCGCCGGCGACTGCTACCAGGTGAACTACACCCAGCGCTTCCGCGCGCCCTGCAGCGGCTCGCCCTGGCTGGCCTACCTGGCCCTGCGCGAGGCCTGCCCGACGCCCTTCGCCGGCTACCTGGGCCTGGGCGACGGCGCCATCCTCAGCCTGTCGCCCGAGCGCTTCATCCGCATGCACCGGCGCCAGGTGGAGACGCGCCCGATCAAGGGCACCCGCCCGCGCGGCCGCACACCCGCGGAGGACGCGGCCAATGCCGAGGAACTGCTGGCCAGCCCCAAGGACCGCGCCGAGAACCTGATGATCGTCGACCTGCTGCGCAACGACCTGGGGCGCAGCTGCACGCCCGGCACGGTGCGGGTGCCGGAACTGTTCGCGCTGGAGAGCTACCCCAACGTGCACCATCTGGTCAGCAGCGTGACCGGCGAGCTGGCCGCCGACAAGGACGCCCTCGACCTGTTGCTGGGCAGCTTCCCCGGCGGCTCCATCACCGGCGCACCCAAGGTCCGCGCCATGCAGATCATCGACGAGCTGGAGCCGAGCCGCCGCGGCATCTATTGCGGCAGCCTGTTCTACCTGGACGTGCGCGGCGAGCTGGACAGCTCCATCACCATCCGCACCCTGCTGGTGAAGGACGGCCAGGCCAGTTGCTGGGGCGGCGGCGGGATAGTCGCCGATTCGGACTGGGAGGCGGAATACGCGGAGTCGCTGACCAAGGTGGACGTGCTGCTGCGCACCCTGGAACGCCTCGGCGACTGAGCGCAGCGCCGCGCAGAGCGCTACGCCGTCGCCCGCCTCGGCAGGGCCACCCGCACCCGCAGCCCGCCCAGTTCGCTGCCCTCCAGCGCCAGGCTGCCGCCGCAGGCCTCGGCGATGTCGCGGGCGATGCCCAGGCCCAGGCCGTGGCCGGCCACCTGCTCGTCCAGGCGGGTGCCGCGTTCGAGCACGCTGTCGCGCAGTTCCTCGGCGATGCCCGGGCCGTCGTCGTCCACCAGCAGGCGGTAGCCGTCCTCACCCTTCTCCACCTGTAAGCGCACCTCACTGGCCGCCCACTTGCAGGCGTTGTCCAGCAGGTTGCCGAGCAGTTCCAGCAGGTCCTCGCGGTCGAACGGCAGGCGCAGGCCGGGCTCGGCCTGGCAGCTGATGCGCAGGTGCTCGCCGTGGATCAGCTGGAGCATCTCGCGCAGGCTGGGCAGCTCGGCGTCGCAATCGAAATGCGCGCCGGGCAGCGCCTCGCCCACCAGGCGCGCGCGGCCCAGTTCGCGGGCCAGGCGTTGGTCGATCTGCTCCAGCTGCTCCTGCAGCACCCGCTTCAGCTCGGGGTGCTGCCGCAGTTCCTCGCGCTCGGCCAGGCTGATCAGCACCGCCAGCGGCGTCTTCAGCGCATGGCCAAGGTTGCCCAGGGCGTTGCGCGAGCGGCGCAGGGTTTCCTCGGTGTGCTGCAGCAGGTGGTTGACCTGCTCCACCAGCGGCTCCAGCTCCTGCGGCACCTGGGTGTCCAGCTGGCTGCGCTGGCCGTCCTGCAATTGGGCGATCTGCTGGCGCACCCGCTCCAGCGGGCGCAGCGCGCGGCGCACCGTCAGGCGCTGGAAGAACAGGATCAGCAGCAGCGCCAGCGCCCCGGCGCCCAGGCCGATGTTGCGCAGGCGGTTGAAGCTCTTGAGGATCGGCGTGTAGTCCTGCGCCACGCTGATCTGCAGGCTGCGGCCGTAGCGCTTGTAGTCGCCGCGGAAGACCAGCAGGCGCTGGCCTTCCGGGCCCTTGGCCAGGCCCTCGCGCAGGCCCGGGTGGCCCGGCACCTTCAGCTCGTGGTCCCACAGCGAGCGCGAGCGCCAGTCGGTCTGTTCGAAGTGGATCTGGAAGTAGCGCCCGGAGAACAGCCGCTCGTAGGCGCCGTCAATACGCTGCGGGTCCAGCTGCAGACCGGCCGGGCCGCGGATGATCGCCACCAGCAGGCTTTCCGCCTCGTCCTGCAGACCGCTGGCCAGGTAGCGGCGCAGGCCCTGGTCGTAGAACCAGAGCCCGGCCTGGGCCAGCGCCAGGCCGACCACCAGCAGCACCGCGGCAAGGCCGAAGCCCAGGCGCCGCTGGATCGAGATCAAGCCGCGCCCCCGCTGCTGCCGGCGAAGCGGTAGCCCTGGCCGCGGCGGGTTTCGATGATCTCGCGGCCGAGCTTGCGGCGCAGGTGGTTGATGTGCACCTCGATGACGTTGGAGTCGCGCTCGGTCTCGCCGTCGTAGAGGTGCTCGGCCAGGTGCGACTTGGACAGCAGCTGGCCCGGGTGCAGCATGAAGTAGCGCAGCAGGCGGAACTCGGCGGAAGTCAGGTCGACCTCGCGGCCATCCTGCTGCACACACTGGCGCGCCTCGTCCAGGCGCAGGCCGCCGGCCTCCAGCTGGGCCTGGTTGGCCACGCCGTGGGCGCGGCGCAGCAGGGCCTGGATGCGCAGGAAGAGTTCTTCGGGGTGGAAGGGCTTGGTCAGGTAGTCGTCGGCGCCGGCCTTCAGCCCGTCGATGCGCTCGGCCCAGGAACCGCGCGCGGTGAGGATCAGCACCGGGGTGGCCAGGCCCAGGCCGCGCCATTCGCGCAGCACGTCCAGGCCGGGGCGGCCCGGCAGGCCGAGGTCGAGGATGATCAGGTCGTAGGGCTCGCTGGCCCCCTGCACCGCGGCGTCGCGACCGTCGGCCAGCCAGTCCACGGCGTAGCCCTGGCGGCTCAGCCCGGCCAGCAGTTCGTCGGCGAGGGGGACGTGGTCCTCCACCAGCAGCAGACGCATCAGTCGTCTTCCTTATCCTTGAGGATGCGCCCGTCACGGGCATCCAGTTCCAGTTCGCGGACCACGCCGCCGGCGGTGAGCAGCTCGATCTCGTAGATGTAGGTGTCGTGCTCCTTCTCCAGCTCCGCCTCGAGCAGGCGCGAGCCGGGGTAGCGCTGCAGCGCCGCCGGCAGTATCGACTCGAAGGGGCGGATCACCCCTTCGCGGGTCAGGCGCAGGGCCTCGTCCTGGCTGAGGTCGTGGGCCAGCGCCGGCCCGGCGACGCACAGGGCGGCGAGCAGGGCGTAACGCAGAGGATAGGTCATCAGTGGTCCTGGCGGTCCTTGAGCACTTCACCGCTCACCGCGTCCAGCTCGACATCCCACTTCACCCCCTGGGCGTCCTTGATGTCGACCTTGTACAGGTAGCGGCCGTGTTCCAGTTCGAGCTCGCTATCGTACACGGTTCCGCCGGCGTGCTTGGCCAGCGCGGCCTGGTTCAGGCGCTGGAAGTCCTGGATGGTGCCGGCGTCGCGCAGGCGCAGGGCCTCGTCGGGGCCGATGTCGTGGGCCAGCGCCAGGCTGGAGGCGCCGAAAAGAGCGGTGGCGGCGATCAGACGGGTGAGGGTTTGCATGGGAAGGCTCCTGCGAATGGCCAATGCTCGCAGGCTATCGAAAGGCCATTAACTCAAGCTGAATGGATGCAGGACGGATCATTCACCGGATGAAGGATGCTGCCTAGGAAAATACAGCGCTTATAATCGCCGGCTCGCCAGAGAGTGCCCCCATGACCGCCATCCACATCAAGTCCCCCGCCCTCACCGTCAAGGCCGGCGCCCGCGCCCTGCGGCGCATCCGCGAACGCGGCCTGAGCCCCGCCGACGTCGGCATCCTGCCCGGCGCCGCCGGCGGGCCGAAGGCGCTGGGCATCCAGGGGCTGGACCTGGCGCTGTTCGGCGAATGGCTGCCGCGCGCGCCGCGCGAGCGCTCGCTGATCGGCGCCTCGATCGGCTCCTGGCGCTTCGCCAGCGCCTGCCTGCCGGACGCCGCCGCCGGCATCCGCCGCCTGGGCGAGCTGTACACGCAGCAGCGCTTCTCGCGCAACGCGGACATAGCCGAGGTCTCCGCCAGTTGCACGCGGATGCTCGACGACCTGCTCGCCGGGCAGGACGCCAGCGTGCTGGCCAACCCGCACTACCGCCTCAACGTGGTGGTGGTGAAGAGCCACGGGCGCCTGGCCGACGACGGCAAGCGCACGCTCGGGCTGGGCCTGGGCGCGGTGATCCGCGACAACCTGCTCGGCCGCCGCCACCTGCACCGCCACTTCGAACGGGTGATCCTCCACGACGCGCGCCTGGCACCGCCGCTGGCGCCGCTGCGGGACTTCCCCTCGCGCTGCCTGCCGCTGGACGTCGGCAACCTGCGCCACGCGCTGCTCGCCTCCGGCTCCATCCCCATGGTCATGCAGGGCGTGCGCGACATCCCCGGCGCCGGCCCGGGCACCTACCGCGACGGCGGCCTGCTCGACTACCACCTGGACCTGCCCTACGAAACCGACGGCGTGGTGCTCTACCCGCACTTCACCGACAAGGTCATCCCCGGCTGGTTCGACAAGGGCCTGCCCTGGCGCCGCGGCGACGCCACCCGCCTGCAGGACGTGCTGCTGCTGGCGCCGTCGCGCGAATACCTGGCGCGCCTGCCGCACAACAAGCTGCCGGACCGCCAGGACTTCAAGCGCTACCTGGGCGACGACGCCGGCCGCGAGCGTTACTGGAACAAGGCGATGGACGAGAGCCGGCGGATGGGCGACGAGTTCCTCGAACTGGTCGACGGCGGGCGCCTGGGGGAAAGGTTGGTGCCGTTGTAGGCGCATAACGCCTACGGCGTTATCCGCCGCTTGGCCTTGGCCATAATCCCACTCGTTGCCGGGCACGGAGCCGCCATCAAAGCCGCGCCAGGTTCAGCCATGCAGGGGCCGGCGAGGAAGGTGTAGCGGCGGATAACCGCGAACGGTTATTCGCCCTACGTCCATGGTGAGCTTGGCGTAGGGCGCATAACGCCTACGGCGTTATCCGCCGTTTGACCTTAGCCATAATCCCGCTCGTTGCCGAGCACGGAGCCGCCATCAAAGCCGCGCCAGGCTCAACAGGGAAGCACGTACGTAGGAGCGGACTCCGTCCGCGATGGGCCGAGCCCGCACACCACGCCCCACAGATGAATCCCCTACCCCGGCTGCCCATCCACCCGGGCCTTCCACAACATCGGCCCGTAGTACCCGGCGAAGATCAGGAACGCCAGCGACCAGCACAGCGCCGCCAGCAGCAAGCCACCCAGCGGCAGCCACCAGACCACCACCACCCGAGCCAGCACTCCCAGGTTGAGCAGGGCGAAGCCCCAGGCCATCGCCTTCGGCGGCTGCAGCGCGCGGCCGGTATGGCCGAGGCTGACGCGGGCGATCATCGCCAGGATCAGCCCGCCGACGCCGCCCACGGTCAGCGCGTGCAGCGGCAGGCTGGAGGGCAGCGCCGCGCCGGCCGCGGAAGCCGCCAGGCCGAACAGCGCGAGGGTCATCCAGGCATAGGCCAGGTGCAGCGACCACAGCAGCGGCACGCTCCACAGGTCGCGGTCGTACCAGCGCACCAGGCGCACCAGGTGGCCCAGGCCGAGCAGGCCGAAGAGCAGCGCCAGCAACGGCCCCGGTTGCAGCGCCGGGCCGGTGGCGCTGAGCACCGCGAGCAGCGCGCCACCCAGCAGCAGCGCCCAGTCCAGCCACGGCCAGGCCGGCACCTGAGCGGTACGTCCCAGGCCGCGCTGGGTGAAGAAGGGAATCACCCGCCCGCCGATCAGGCTCATCAGCGCCACCACCAGCCACAGCGCAGCCAGAACGCCGCCACGCTGCCAGGCCTCGTTGCCCAGCGCCTGTCCAGCCATGACCAGGGCGTCGGCCAGGGTCAGCAGGACCAGCACCATCAGCACCGGGTAATTGCGCGTCTGCCGCACCTGGTAGAGGCTGCGGCCGACGAACCAGGCCAGGGCCGGCGGGAAGGCCAGCTCCAGCACCGTGGCCAGCCACCAGGGCGCGCCCAGCAGCCAGGCCAGCCGTGCCGCCAGCCAGAGCAGCGCCAGGTTGCGCAGCGGCGCACCGCTAAGACCGGGACGCCCGGTCCAGGTCTGCACCGCGGTGAGCAGGAAGCCGGCGATGATCGCCAGGGCGAAGCCGAACACCATCTCGTGGCGGTGCCAGCCCAGCCAGCCGCCCAGCGGCTGCCACGCGGGCAGCCAGCCGGCCAGCGCGGCGAGCCAGAGGAATATGGCGAGCGCCGCGAACAGCGCCCCACCGAGGAAGAAAGGACGGAAACCCAGCCGCCACAGCGGCGGAATCGCCAGCAGAACCTTGCGATCAACCAACAGCACAACAGACCTCCCAGCCCGGTTGGCGCATCTGCCGCTGGGCGATCAGGCGCAGCACGTAGCCCAGCTTGATGGCGGTCGGCCCAAGGACGGTCAGGGCGTGGGCGGCCACCAGTTGCGGCAGGTTGAGAAAGGCGTCGATGAAATAGGCGCCGAAGATGCCTCCCAGCAGCATAGCGGCCCCCGCGCTGAGCAGGGCGTTGGAATGGCTGAGATTGCGTTGCGGACAGGAGAAGAAGCCTTTCATCACACACCTCCGGTAGTTCGGGGTGGCCGGCCCGCATGGGCCGGCCGGTCTAGCCTCAGGCCTCCAGCGCGCTGGCGGGGCCGAAGAACTCGTAGTGGCACTGCTTTTCCGGCACGCCCAACTCGCGCAGGAGGCGCTTCACCTGGGCCATGAACGGCTTGGGCCCGAGGAAGTAGGCGTCCAGGTCGCGCTGCTCCGGCAGCCAGTTGCTCAGCAGCTGCTGGCTGATGAAGCCCTCGGCATCGGCCTGGTCCTGCTCACGCGGCTCGCTGTAGCAGAAGAAGTGCAGCAGCGTCGGGTGCTTGCGCGCCTGGTTCTCGATGAACTCGCGGAAGGCGTGCACGCCGCCGTGGCGCGCGCAGTGGATGAAGTGCACCACGCGGCCGGCGTCCAGCGCCTGCTGCAGCATGGCCAGCGACGGGGTGATGCCGACGCCCGCGGTGATCAGCGCCAGCGGCTTGTCGCTGTCGCCCAGAACGAAGTCCCCGGCCGGCGGGAACAGGTCGATCTCGTCGCCTTCCCGGAGCTGGTCGTGCAGGTAGTTGGAAACCCTGCCCTCGGGCTCGCGCTTGACGCTGATGCGGTACTCGCGGCCGTTGGCCGGGGCCGACAGCGAATAGTTGCGGCGCACTTCCTCGCCATCCAGGTCCAGGCGCAGGCCGATGTACTGGCCCGGCTCGAAGTCCAGCAGCGCGCCGCCGTCCACCGGTTGCAGGTAGAAGGAGGTGATTTCCTCGCTCTCGGCCACCTTGCGCGCCACGCGGAAGCGCCGCGCGCCGCGCCAGCCACCCTCTTCGGCGGCATTGCGGGCGTATACCGACTCCTCGGCGCCGATCAGGATGTCGGCCAGTTGCTGATAGGCGGCGGCCCAGGCGGCGATCACTTCATCGGTGGCGATCTCCTCGCCCAGCACTTCGCGGATGGCGCGCAGCAGGCAGGCGCCGACGATAGGATAATGTTCCGGCAGAATCTGCAGCGACACGTGCTTGTTGACGATCTGCCCCACCAGCGGGCCGAGGCGCTCCAGTTCGTCGATGTGGCGGGCGTACATCAGCACGCCGTTGGCCAGGGCCCGTTGCTGGTCGCCGGAGGCCTGGTGGGCCTGGTTGAAGAGCGGACGCACCTGCGGATACTCGGTCAGCATCAGCTGGTAGAAGTGCCGGGTCAGGGCTTCGCCACCGGTTTCCAGCAGCGGGACGGTCGCCTTGATCAGGGTGCGTTGTTCGTTGGACAGCATGCGGATCTCCTTGGAACGCAAGACAGGGTGGGAACTGCCTGTAATCCTTCAGAAAACGTGCCAAGGCCGGCGGCCAGTATTCGCGGGACTTCCGCGGCGACAGAAGTCATAATGACCAGCAATCATTCGAGTCATACCGACTACATAGAGGTCAGAATGACCAGCAACCCCTTGCTTGCCACCCTGCTCCCCCTGGTCGACGACCTGTCCCGCGAACTGCCCGACGAAGAACGCTACCGCCGCCTGCTCGAAGCCCTGCGCGAACTGCTGCCCTGCGACGCCAGCGCCCTGCTGCGCCTGGAAGGCGAGCAACTGGTGCCCCTGGCGGTGGACGGGCTGAGCCCGGACACCCTCGGCCGCCGTTTCAAGATCGCCGAACACCCGCGCCTGCAGGCCCTGCTGGAACGCCCCGGCCCCACCCTGTTCGACGCCAACTGCGGCCTGCCCGACCCCTACGACGGCCTGGTGGAAGGCGTACACTTGGAAGTACACGACTGCATGGGCTGCCCGCTGTACCTCGACGAGCAGCCCTGGGGCCTGCTGACCCTCGACGCCCTCGAGCCCGGACGTTTCTCCAGCGGCGACCTGGACAACCTGCAGGCCTTCGCCAGCCTGGCAGCGGCCACGGTGAAGGCCAGCCAGCGCATGCTCGACCTGGCCCTGCGCGCCGAGCACGAACAGCAGCGCGCCGACGCCTACCAGCGCGCCGCCGGCGAGGCCCCGCGCGAACTGGTCGGGCAGAGCCCGGCGCACCGCCAACTGGTGGACGAAATCAAGCTGGTGGCCGGCAGCGACCTCAGCGTGCTGGTCACCGGCGAGACCGGCGTGGGCAAGGAACTGGTGGCCCAGGCCATCCACCAGCGCTCGCTGCGCCACGCCCAGCCGATGATCAGCCTGAACTGCGCGGCGCTGCCGGAAACCCTGGTGGAGAGCGAACTCTTCGGCCACGTGCGCGGCGCCTTCTCCGGCGCCGTGGGCGAGCGCCGCGGCAAGTTCGAACTGGCCGACGGCGGCACCCTGTTCCTCGACGAAGTGGGCGAGCTGCCGATGGCGATCCAGGCCAAGTTGCTGCGCGTGCTACAGAGCGGCCAACTGCAGCGCCTGGGCTCGGACCGCGAGCACCGCGTGGACGTGCGCCTGATCGCCGCCACCAACCGCGACCTGGCCGCGGAAGTGCGCGCCGGGCGCTTCCGCGCCGACCTCTACCACCGCCTGAGCGTCTACCCGCTGCGGGTGCCGCCGCTGCGCGAGCGCGGCAACGACATCCTGCTGCTGGCCGGCTACTTCCTCGAACAGAACCGCCCGCGCCTGGGCCTGCGTAGCCTGCGCCTGAGCGCCGAGGCCCAGGCCGCCCTGCTCGGCTACCCCTGGCCGGGCAACGTGCGCGAACTGGAACACCTGATCGGCCGCGCCTCGCTCAAGGCCCTGGCCTCAAGCCCCGAACGCCCGCGCATCCTCACCCTGGAGCTCGACGACCTCGGCCTCGAACAGGGCCTGCACCTGCCGGAAACCGGCAAGTCCGCCCCCGCCCGCGAGCTGCCCAAACCCGGCATCGAACTGCGCACCGCGCTGGATGACTTCCAGCGCCAGCTGATCGCCGCCAGCCTGCAACGCCACACCGGCAACTGGGCGGCCGTGGCCCGCGAACTGGGGGTGGACCGGGCCAACCTGAACCGCCTGGCCAGGCGCCTGGACCTCAAGTGAGCCGGGCCTGGGCTATCTTTGCAGACGCATAGCCCATGCCCCGGAGAAGCCTTCATGCGCCACCTGTTCGTCGCCCTGCTCGGCCTCGCCCTGGCCGGCTGCATCTCGCCCAACCAGGGCCGGCCGCTGAACTTCGGCGAGTTCCCCAGCGCCGAGTACCAGGCGCTGGCGGTCCACGGCAACGGCAGGATCGACGGCCGCGCCTTCCTCAAGACCCGCGCCGGCACCCTGAAGCCGGCGGCCGGCAAGGACGTGGCGCTGATCCCGGCGACGCGCTACATGGCGCCGCTGTACAAGGCCTACCAGGAGCGGCGGCCGCTAGGCGAGCCCGACGCTCGGGCGAAGATCTACACCCGCACGGTGCGCGCCGACGCCGAGGGCCGTTTCAGCTTCGCCCAGGTGCCGGCGGGGCGCTATTACCTGAGCTGCGAAGTGACCTGGGAAACCACCGGCGCCAATGGCCCGACCACGGTGGGCGCGGCCGTCATGGCGCCCTTGACGCTGCGCGAGGGCGAGGAAGTCCAGGTCGAGTTGACGCGCTGAGCCGCCGACGGGGTGTGCCCGGCCGGCCGGCAAAGTGGGTACAATGGGCGGTTGCAATTGCCCACTGATGATCTGAAGGCCACCTCTTGGAACTGTTCAAGGAATTCACTTTCGAGTCCGCCCACCGCCTGCCCCACGTCCCGGAGGGCCACAAGTGCGGCCGCCTGCACGGCCATTCGTTCCGCGTGGCGCTGTACATCGAGGGCGAGGTCGACCCGCATACCGGCTGGATCCGCGATTTCTCCGAGATCAAGCAGATCTTCAAGCCGATCTACGAACAGCTCGACCACAACTACCTGAACGACATCCCCGGCCTGGAAAACCCCACAAGCGAGAACCTCTCGCGCTGGATCTGGCAGCAGGTCAAGCCGCTGCTGCCGGAGCTGTCGCGGGTGCGGGTGCATGAGACCTGCACCAGTGGGTGTGAGTATCGCGGGGACTGATGCTGTGTAGCGCGCTGCTTCTCGTAGGAGCGAGCTTGCTCGCGAAGGGTGTTTGCCGGTAGCGATGGTGCTGGGTTCAAGAGCGCCCTCTCCCCAACCCTCTCCCTGAAGGGAGAGGGGGCTGTTCGGAGTGGGCGGAAAATCTGGAGTCATCCTGATACTCCTCACCCCACCTCGTCATTCCCGCGAACGCGGGAACCCAGAGACTTTTGCGTTGGGCTCGGTGTACCGCGCCGCTCCGAGTGCTCGGATGTCTCTTGTTTCGCCCCCTCGGGCGAGTCCCTTTTGTCAAACGCCACAAAAGGAACCAAAAAGGCTTGCCCCAACATACGGGCCCGATAAAGCCGGGCTACCCTCACGAACTCCCCCGCCACGGAGGCCCGCCCCGAGGGTACGTCCCTGTAGCCCGCGGGGCTCTCGCGACATCCATGTCGCATGACCTCCTGAGCGCGGGTTTCGCTCGGCCTTCTGAAGGGGCGTTCCGGTGCGCTCGGATATCCCTCTGGAAGTCCAAGAGCAAGGGCGGGCACTGCTCTTCGTAGGAGCGAGCTTGCTCGCGAACCCCGCAGTCACTGGGTTATTCCCCTTCGGGCCAGCGCAAGCGCTGTTCGCGATGGAGCCGCGTCCCGCGTTCGCGGGAATGACGGGTTTAGGTTGGGTACGACGGGCCAAAGCTCGCAAACGAAGCCACAGCCCCTCCCAAATGAAAAATGCCGTTTCTCCCAGACAGAGAAACGGCATTCTTTCTTAAGCGAACAGCGTTACGCACTCAGGCGGGGCTTTTTCATAGGCAAACCTCAACGCGCCGCGCTACGCCCGCCCTTCTTCTTGCCACCAAGCAGATGCGAGAACACCGCATGCAGGTCGCCCGAGGCGCTGTCGCCTTCCAGGTTCAGCTTGTCGTCGATGTGCGCCATGTGGTGCATCATCAGGGTCACGGCCTTTTCCTTCTCGCCCTTCTCGATGGCGTCGAGGATTTCGTTGTGCTCGTCGAACGAGCAGTGCGAGCGGCCGCCCGCCTCGTACTGGGCGATGATCAGCGAGGTCTGCGACACCAGGCTGCGCTGGAAGCTGACCAGCGGGGCGTTCCTGGCCATTTCCGCCAACTTCAGATGAAACTCGCCGGACAGGCGGATGCCCGCGCCACGGTCGCCGCGGGCGAAGCTGGCCTGTTCCTGCACCACCATCTCGCGCAGCTCGGCCAGGGTCTCGGCGCTGGCGTTGTCCACCGCCAACTCGGTGATGGCGCGCTCGACGGTGCGCCGGGCGAAGAGGATCTGCCGGGCCTCGTCGATGCTCGGGCTGGCCACCACCGCGCCGCGGTTGGGGCGCAGCAGCACCACCTGCTCGTGAGCCAGGCGCGACAGGGCGCGGCGGATGATGGTGCGGCTGACGCCGAAGATTTCGCCCAGGGCCTCTTCGCTCAGCTTGGTGCCCGGCGCCAGACGCTGTTCGAGGATGGCGTCGAAGATGTGCGCGTAGACGATCTCGTCCTGCGTGCCGGTACGGCTCTTGCCGTTGCGCGCCGGCTTCTTGATCTGTTGCAGCGGGTCGGTCATGGATCCTCAACCTTGTTGGGCGGACCGGCGGCCTGGGCAATCCGCTACCAGGTACGCGGGCGCGACGAAATGATGGCCACCAGTGTACACAAAATGCCCAGCACCGCGCACCCGGCGTATCCCCCTTGCCATGCGGCATTCAGCCGTCCCCTCTGTACAAATTCCGCGCAATGACTGAACGAATCTTCCGATGAATTGTTTGGAAGAAGGCGGGAGATAGGTACGAAACATTATTTGATTTTTTTGTATACAACCTCATAATCGCCGGCGTGACTTCCTGACTCGCAAGTCAAGAACACACCCTCAAGCCTTCCGCCGAGCCAGGGACGCAGGTGAACCAGCCGACGGCAAGGACCAACAACAAGAGCGTTGAGGAGTACCCGCTGTGGAAAGCACCAAACAAGAACAACAAACCGCTGTCGCTTCCAGCCCACCCGCCACCGGCCTGCTCGAACGCCTGTTCAAGCTCAGCCAGCACGGCACCACGGTGAAGACGGAACTGGCCGCCGGCCTGACCACCTTCATCACCATGGCCTACATCATCTTCGTCAACCCCAACATCATGGCCGACGCCGGGGTCAACCACGGGGCGGCCTTCGTCGCCACCTGCCTGGCCGCCGCCCTGGGTTGCTTCCTGATGGGCCTGTACGCCAACTGGCCGGTGGGCCTGGCGCCAGGCATGGGCCTCAACGCCTTCTTCACCTACACCGTGGTCAAGACCATGAACTACAGCTGGGAGATCGCCCTGGGTGCGGTGTTCATCTCCGGCGTGCTGTTCATGGTGCTGACCTTCTCGCGCATCCGCGAATGGCTGCTCAACAGCATTCCGCCGAGCCTGCGCTTCGCCATGGGCGCGGGGGTCGGGCTGTTCCTCGGGCTGATCGGCCTGAAGACCGCCGGCATCGTGGTCGCCAGCCCCGCCACCCTGGTGCACCTGGGCGACCTGACCAAGCCCGGCCCTCTGCTGGCGGCGATCTGCTTCCTGATGATCGCCGTGCTGGAATACCGCCGGGTGTTCGGCGGCATCCTCATCAGCATCCTCACCGTCACCGTGGCCGGCATCGCCCTGGGCCTGGTGCAGTTCGGCGGAGTGTTCTCGATGCCGCCGAGCCTGGCGCCGACCTTCCTGGCCATGGACATCGCCGGCGCCTTCAACGTGACCATGATCAGCGTGATCCTGGCCTTCCTCTTCGTGCACATGTTCGACACCGCCGGCACCCTGATGGGCGTGGCCCAGCGCGCCCACCTGGTGCGCGAGGACGGCCGCATCGAAAACCTGTCCAAGGCGATGAAGGCCGACAGCACCTCCAGCGTGGTCGGCGCCGTGCTCGGCGTGCCGCCGGTGACCAGCTATGTGGAAAGCGCCGCGGGCGTGGCCGCCGGCGGCCGCACCGGGCTGACCGCGGTGACCGTCGGCGCGCTGTTCGTCGCCGCCATGTTCTTCGCCCCGCTGGCCGGGATGATCCCCGCCTACGCCACCGCCGGCGCGCTGATCTACGTGGCCATGCTGATGATGGGCGGCCTGGCGCACATCGATTGGCAGGAACACACCGAGACCATCCCG
>NZ_FOLS01000049.1:0-22897 GCF_900112375.1 Pseudomonas citronellolis
AGCGTGGCCAGGTTCTGGCCAAGCCGGGCACCATCAAGCCGCACACCAAGTTCGAGTGCGAAGTGTACGTGCTGTCCAAGGAAGAAGGTGGTCGTCACACCCCGTTCTTCAAGGGCTACCGTCCGCAGTTCTACTTCCGTACCACCGACGTGACCGGCAACTGCGAGCTGCCGGAAGGCGTCGAGATGGTAATGCCGGGTGACAACGTCAAGATGACCGTCACCCTGATCGCTCCGATCGCCATGGAAGACGGCCTGCGCTTCGCTATCCGCGAAGGTGGCCGTACCGTTGGCGCCGGCGTGGTTGCCAAGATCATCGAGTAATCGACTGATCTAGCGCATGAGGAAAAGGGGCCCTTCGGGGCCCCTTTTTCGTTGGATTGGTTAAATATTGACACCCTCGGGGGGCATCCGTACAATTGCGCCTCCTTTTAACGGGCGGAGTCCGTCCGTTGGGAAAGGCAACTTGGAGTCTGAGGTCAAATGCAAAATCAACAAATCCGTATTCGGTTGAAGGCTTTTGACCACCGCCTGATCGACCAATCTACCCAGGAAATCGTGGAAACCGCGAAACGTACTGGGGCTCAGGTGCGTGGTCCGATTCCTCTGCCGACCCGCAAGGAACGTTACACCGTGCTGATTTCCCCGCACGTCAACAAGGACGCTCGTGACCAGTACGAAATTCGTACCCACAAGCGTGTGCTCGACATCGTTCAGCCGACCGACAAGACCGTCGACGCGCTGATGAAGCTCGACCTTGCTGCTGGCGTCGAAGTACAGATCAGCCTCGGCTAATGCCTTCGGCATTGGTCGTGTAACGCTCTGAAATGGGCGGCCATAGCGGGTGAAAGCCCCGTACACTAAAGAGGTTCTTAAGATGACAATTGGTGTTGTCGGTCGTAAGTGCGGCATGACCCGCATTTTCACCGAAGATGGTGTCTCCATTCCGGTCACGGTCATTGAGGTCGAGCCGAATCGCGTCACCCAGTTCAAGAACGAAGAGACCGATGGCTATCGCGCTGTGCAGGTAACTGCCGGCGAGCGTCGTGCTTCTCGCGTGACCAAGGCTCAGGCCGGTCACTTTGCCAAGGCGAATGTCGCCGCCGGTCGCGGCGTGTGGGAATTCCGTCTGGGCGAAGAGGAGTTCAAGGCAGGCGATTCCATCTCCGTCGATCTGTTCCAGGCAGGCCAGCTGGTAGACGTTACCGGCGAGTCGAAGGGTAAAGGCTACGCCGGTACCATCAAGCGCTGGAACTTCCGTGGTCAAGACAATACCCACGGTAACTCCGTTTCCCACCGCGTCCCGGGTTCGATCGGCCAGTGCCAGACTCCTGGTCGAGTGTTCAAGGGCAAGAAAATGTCCGGTCACATGGGTGCTGAGCGTGTAACCGTTCAATCCCTTGAGGTCGTGCGTGTCGATGCCGAGCGTAATCTGCTGCTGGTCAAGGGTGCCGTTCCTGGCGCTACCGGCGGTGACGTGCTCGTGCGTCCGGCAGCCAAGGCTCGCGGTTAAGAGGGGAAGCTGAGATGCAACTTAATGTGAATGGCGCTCAGGCTATCGAAGTCTCCGAGCGTACCTTTGGCAGCGAATTCAACGAGACTCTGGTTCACCAGGCTGTCGTCGCCTACATGGCTGGCGGCCGTCAGGGCACCCGTGCTCAGAAGACTCGTTCCGAAGTTTCCGGTGGCGGCAAGAAGCCGTGGCGTCAGAAGGGCACCGGTCGTGCTCGTGCTGGTACCATCCGCAGCCCCATCTGGCGTGGAGGCGGCACCACTTTCGCCGCCAAACCGCAGGATCACTCCCAGAAGCTCAACAAGAAGATGTACCGCGCAGCCCTGCGCTCCATCCTCTCCGAGCTGGTCCGTCTGGACCGCCTGGTTGTCGTTGCCGACTTCGCCGTCGATGCACCGAAAACCAAAGGTCTGGTCAGCAAGCTGGACGGCCTGGGCCTGAAAGACGTGCTGATCGTCACCGATGGCGTTGATGAAAACCTGTACCTGGCTGCGCGCAACCTGGCGCACGTCGATGTACGCGACGTCCAGGGTTCCGACCCGGTCAGCCTGATCGCCTACGACAAGGTGCTCGTCACCGTGTCCGCCGTGAAGAAGTTCGAGGAGCTGCTGGCATGAACCAGGAACGCGTATTCAAAGTGCTGCTGGGCCCGCATATCTCCGAGAAAGCCACGGGGCTGGCGGACGGCAAGAGCCAATTCGTTTTCAAGGTTGCCACTGATGCAACCAAGCTGGAAATCAAGAAGGCCGTCGAAAGCCTGTTCGGCGTGAAAGTACGTCGCGTCACCACCCTGAACGTTCAGGGCAAGACCAAGCGTACCGTTCGCGGCCTGGGCAAGCGTAACGACTGGAAGAAGGCGTACATCGCCCTTCAGCCCGGCCAAGATCTCGATTTCGCAGCTGGCGCTGAGTAAAGGGGTGCATCATGGCAATCGTTAAATGCAAACCGACTTCCGCTGGTCGTCGCTTCGTCGTCAAGGTCGTGAACCAGAACCTGCACAAGGGTGCTCCGTTCGCTGGCCTGGTCGAGAAGAAGTCCAAGTCGGGCGGCCGTAACAACAACGGTCGTATCACCACCCGCCACATCGGCGGTGGTCACAAGCAGCACTACCGTCTGGTCGACTTCCGCCGCAACAAGGATGGCATCCCTGCCATCGTCGAGCGCGTGGAATATGACCCGAACCGCACTGCGCACATCGCTCTGCTGAAGTACGCGGACGGTGAGCGTCGTTACATCATCGCCCCCAAAGGCGTGGTGGCTGGCGATCAACTGATCTCCGGTATCGGCGCTCCGATCAAGCCCGGCAACAACATGCCGCTGCGCAACATCCCGGTTGGTAGCACCATCCACGGTATCGAACTGAAGCCGGGCAAAGGCGCCCAGCTGGTTCGCTCCGCTGGCGCCTCGGCCCAGCTGGTAGCCCGTGACGGCGCTTACGTGACCGTGCGTCTGCGTTCCGGTGAAATGCGTAAAGTCCTGGCTGACTGCCGTGCGACCCTGGGCGAAGTCTCGAACTCCGAGCACAGCCTGCGTTCGCTGGGTAAAGCTGGTGCCAAACGCTGGCGCGGCATTCGCCCGACCGTTCGTGGTGTCGCCATGAACCCGGTCGACCACCCGCATGGTGGTGGTGAAGGTCGTACCTCTGCTGGTCGTCATCCGGTATCGCCGTGGGGTCTTCAGACCAAGGGTAAGAAGACTCGCGCGAACAAGCGTACCGATAACATGATCGTCCGTCGCCGCAAGTAAATAGAGGGATACGACAGTGCCGCGTTCTCTGAAAAAAGGTCCTTTTATCGATCTTCACCTGCTGAAGAAGGTCGAAGTGGCGGTGGAAAAGAACGACCGTAAGCCGATCAAGACCTGGTCGCGTCGTTCGATGATTCTGCCGCATATGGTTGGTCTGACCATCGCTGTCCACAATGGCCGTCAACACGTGCCGGTCCTGGTCAACGAAGACATGGTCGGTCACAAACTCGGCGAGTTCGCTGCTACCCGCACTTATCGTGGGCATGCTGCGGACAAGAAAGCCAAGCGTTAAGGGGTAAGGAAGATGGAAGTAGCCGCTAAGCTGTCGGGCGCTCGTATCTCCGCCCAGAAAGCCCGCTTGGTCGCCGACCAGATCCGCGGGAAGAAGGTGGGCGAAGCGCTCAACCTCCTGGCTTTCAGCAGTAAGAAAGCCGCCGAGATCATGAAGAAAGTGCTGGAGTCGGCTGTTGCCAACGCTGAGCACAACGAAGGCGCCGATGTGGATGACCTGAAGGTCTCCACCGTCTTCGTCAACGAAGGTCGTTCGCTCAAGCGCATCATGCCGCGCGCCAAAGGCCGTGCTGATCGCATCGTCAAGCGGTCTTGCCATATCACTGTCAAGGTTGCGGACAAGTAACGGAGTCGATCAGATGGGTCAGAAAGTACATCCCAATGGCATCCGCCTGGGTATCGTCAAGGAGCACACCTCCGTTTGGTACGCAGATAAGCGCACTTACGCCGATTATCTGTTCGCCGACCTGAAGGTTCGTGAGTACCTCCAAGACAAACTAAAAAGCGCGTCCGTAAGCCGTATCGATATCCATCGCCCGGCTCAAACCGCACGTATCACCATCCACACCGCCCGTCCCGGTATCGTGATCGGCAAGAAAGGTGAAGATGTTGAGAAACTGCGCCAGGACCTGACCAAGCAAATGGGTGTGCCCGTGCACATCAACATCGAGGAAATCCGCAAGCCGGAACTCGATAGCATGCTGGTTGCGCAGAGCGTAGCTCAGCAGCTGGAACGCCGCGTCATGTTCCGTCGCGCCATGAAGCGCGCCGTGCAGAACGCCATGCGTATTGGTGCCAAGGGCATCAAGATCCAGGTGAGTGGTCGTTTGGGCGGCGCTGAAATTGCTCGTACCGAATGGTATCGCGAAGGTCGTGTGCCCCTGCACACCCTGCGTGCCGATATCGACTATGCCACCTACGAAGCGCACACCACCTACGGTGTGATCGGTGTCAAGGTTTGGATCTTCAAAGGCGAGGTCATCGGTGGCCGCCAGGAAGAGCTCAAGCCGGTAGCGCCCGCTCCTCGTAAAAAAGCTGCTAAGTAAGGAGTACGCAAATGCTGCAACCTAAGCGTACGAAGTTCCGCAAGCAAATGACCGGTCACAACCGTGGCCTGGCTCATCGCGGTAGCAAAGTCAGCTTCGGCGAGTTCGCCCTCAAGGCGACCAGCCGTGGCCGTCTCACCGCGCGTCAGATCGAGTCCGCACGTCGTGCGCTGACCCGTCACGTAAAACGTGGCGGCAAGATCTGGATCCGCGTATTCCCCGACAAGCCGGTTACCAAGAAGCCCCTCGAAGTTCGTATGGGTAAAGGTAAGGGCGGCGTCGAGTACTGGGTAGCCCAGATTCAACCGGGCAAGGTCCTGTACGAGATCGAGGGTGTATCCGAAGAGCTGGCGCGTGAGGCATTCGCCCTGGCTGCTGCAAAGCTGCCGCTCGCCACCTCCTTTGTTAAGCGGACGGTGATGTGATGAAAGCGAATGAACTTCGTGAGAAATCCGTGGAGCAGCTGAACGAGCAACTGCTCGGCCTGCTGCGCGACCAGTTCAATCTGCGCATGCAGAAAGCAACTGGCCAGTTGGCGCAGTCCCACCTGCTCTCGCAGGTGAAGCGCGACATCGCTCGCGTCAAAACTGTGCTCAATCAGCAAGCAGGTAAGTGAACATGGCTGAAGCTCAGAAAACCGTCCGTACGCTGACCGGCCGCGTCGTCAGCGACAAGATGGACAAGACCGTCACCGTTCTGATCGAGCGTCGCGTCAAGCACCCGATCTACGGCAAATACGTGAAGCGTTCGACCAAGCTGCACGCCCACGACGAAACCAATCAGTGCCGCATTGGTGACCTGGTCACCATTCGCGAAACCCGTCCGCTGGCCAAGACCAAGGCCTGGACCCTGGTTGATATCGTCGAGCGCGCAGTGGAAGTCTAAGGGTCGGAGATAGATAATGATTCAGACTCAATCCATGCTCGATGTCGCTGATAACAGCGGCGCGCGTCGCGTAATGTGCATCAAGGTGCTCGGCGGTTCCCACCGTCGCTACGCCGGCATTGGCGACATCATCAAAGTCACCGTCAAGGAAGCGATTCCGCGCGGCAAGGTGAAGAAAGGCCAGGTGATGACTGCCGTGGTCGTTCGTACCAAGCACGGCGTTCGTCGCACCGACGGCTCCATCATCCGCTTCGACGGTAACGCCGCCGTCCTGCTGAACAACAAGCAGGAGCCGATCGGCACCCGTATCTTCGGGCCCGTGACTCGTGAACTTCGTACCGAGAAGTTCATGAAGATCGTCTCGCTCGCCCCTGAAGTGCTGTAAGGAGTAGCCGTCATGCAAAAAATTCGTCGTGACGACGAAGTCATCGTCATTGCCGGCAAGGACAAGGGCAAGCGTGGCAAGGTGCTGAAAGTTCTCGCTGACGACCGTCTGGTTGTTGGCGGTGTGAACCTGATCAAGCGCCACACCAAGCCCAACCCCATGCTCAACCAGCAAGGCGGGATCGTCGAGAAGGAGGCGCCTCTGCACGTCTCCAACGTCGCCATCTTCAACCCGGAAACCAGCAAGGCTGACCGCGTTGGCTTCAAGGTAGAAGACGGTAAGAAGGTTCGTGTCTTCAAGTCGACCCAGAAACCGGTCCAGGCTTGAGGGAGTAGGTAGATACCATGGCACGATTGAAAGAACTGTACCGGAAGGAAATCGCGCCCAAGCTGAAGCAAGAGCTTCAGCTGGCGAACGTGATGGAAGTTCCGCGCGTTACCAAAATCACCCTGAACATGGGTCTTGGCGAAGCTGTCGGTGACAAGAAAGTCATCGAGAGCGCCGTGGCCGATCTGGAAAAGATCGCAGGCCAGAAGCCGGTCGTGACTTACGCTCGTAAGTCCATCGCCGGCTTCAAGATCCGTGAAGGCTGGCCGATCGGCGTGAAGGTCACCCTGCGTGGCGACCGCATGTACGAATTCCTGGACCGCCTGCTCTCCATCTCCCTGCCGCGCGTGCGTGACTTCCGCGGCCTGAATGCCAAGTCCTTCGATGGCCGCGGCAACTACAGCATGGGCGTGAAAGAGCAGATCATCTTCCCGGAAATCGATTACGACAAGATCGATGCTCTGCGCGGCATGGACATCACTCTGACCACCACCGCCCGTACGGACGATGAAGGTCGCGCTCTGCTGCGCGCCTTCAACTTCCCGTTCCGCAACTGATTGGAGTAGGAACATGGCCAAAGAGAGCATGAAAAACCGTGAGCTGAAGCGTCAGCGCACGGTCGCCAAGTACGCCCAGAAGCGTGCCGAGCTGAAAGCGGTCATCGCTAATCCGAACTCCTCCCAGGAAGAGCGTTGGAATGCGCAGGTCGCCCTGCAGAAGCAACCGCGTGACGCGAGCGCCAGCCGCCTGCGTAACCGTTGCCGCCTGACCGGTCGTCCGCACGGCTTCTACCGCAAGTTCGGCCTGAGCCGTAACAAGCTGCGTGAAGCCGCCATGCGCGGCGACGTACCGGGCCTGGTGAAAGCCAGCTGGTAAGTCGGTCGAGACGGGGCCGGCAACGGCTCCGTTGATCGCTTTGCGAATCAAGCCCCCTCGTGGGGCTTGATTCGTTTTTGAGCGATCTCTAGAATACCCGGCTCCCCCGAGCCTGGGCTTTTCTCGCCCTGTGTTTTGAGGGTGAGTATCGTTGAAGGCTTATCTTTTGTATCAGGAGCATTAAGCCCATGAGTATGCAGGACCCGTTAGCAGACATGCTAACTCGCATCCGTAATGCCCAGATGGCTGAGAAGACCGTCGTGAGCATGCCGTCTTCCAAGCTGAAGGCGGCAGTAGCCAAAGTCCTCAAGGACGAAGGTTACATTGCGGACTATCAGGTCAGCGCCGAGGCCAAGCCTCAGCTGTCCATCGAGCTGAAGTACTTCGAAGGCAAACCCGTCATCGAAGAAGTGAAGCGAATCAGCCGTCCTGGCCTGCGCCAGTACAAGTCCGTAGATCAGCTGCCGAAAGTTCGCGGCGGTCTGGGTGTGTCGATCGTCTCCACCAACAAAGGTGTGATGACCGACCGCGCTGCCCGTGCCGCTGGCGTTGGTGGCGAAGTGCTCTGCACTGTGTTCTAAGGGGAATCAGCATGTCTCGCGTTGCTAAGAACCCCGTCAAACTGCCCGCCGGCGTCGAAATCAAGCTGGCTGGTCAGGAACTCTCGGTCAAGGGCTCCAAAGGCTCCCTCGAGCTGAAAGTCCACCCGTCCGTAGAAGTCATCCAGGACAACGGTGAGCTGCGTTTCGCCGCCCGTAACGGCGACCAGCAGACCCGTGCCATGGCCGGTACCACCCGCGCCCTGGTCAACAACATGGTGATCGGCGTCAGCCAGGGCTTCGAGCGCAAGCTCCAGCTGGTCGGCGTTGGTTACAAGGCGCAGGCCAAAGGCCAAGTGCTGTCCCTGGCCCTCGGCTTCTCCCACCCGGTCGATTACGAACTGCCCGCCGGCATCGTCGCCGAAACCCCCAGCCAGACCGATATCCTGATCAAGGGCATCGACAAGCAGCTGGTCGGCCAGGTTGCCGCGGAGATCCGCGATTTCCGTCCGCCGGAGCCGTACAAAGGCAAGGGCGTGCGGTATTCGGACGAAGTCGTACTTCGTAAAGAAGCCAAGAAGAAGTAGGGCATAGCAAATGAGCGTCAAGAAAGAAACCCGTCTGCGTCGCGCTCGCAAGGCACGCCTGAAGATGCGCGAGCTGGAAGCCGTACGCCTTTGCGTGTACCGCTCTTCCCAGCACATTTACGCCCAGGTCATCGCGGCCGACGGCGGCAAGGTCCTGGCCAGCGCCTCGACCCTGGACAAGGAACTGCGCGAAGGTGCCACCGGCAACGTCGACGCAGCCAAGAAAGTTGGTCAACTGGTCGCCGAACGCGCCAAGGCTGCCGGCGTCACTCAGGTGGCGTTCGACCGTTCTGGCTTCAAGTACCACGGCCGCATCAAGGCCCTGGCTGATGCCGCTCGCGAAGGCGGTCTGGAGTTCTAAGTTATGGCAAACAACGATCAAAAGCGCGACGAAGGCTACATCGAGAAGCTGGTTCAAGTTAACCGCGTCGCCAAAACCGTAAAAGGTGGCCGTATCTTCGCCTTCACCGCGCTGACCGTGGTTGGCGATGGCAAGGGCCGTGTTGGCTTCGGTCGTGGCAAGGCGCGTGAAGTGCCTGCCGCCATCCAGAAGGCCATGGAAGCTGCCCGCCGCAACATGATCCAGGTGGATCTGAACGGCACCACCCTGCAGTACCCGACCAAGTCCGCCCATGGCGCCTCCAAGGTGTACATGCAGCCGGCTTCCGAAGGTACCGGCATCATCGCCGGCGGCGCCATGCGTGCCGTCCTGGAAGTGGCCGGTGTGCAGAACGTTCTGGCCAAGTGCTACGGTTCGACCAATCCGGTCAACGTGGTATACGCCACCTTCAAGGGCCTGAAGAACATGCAGTCCCCTGAGTCGGTAGCGGCCAAGCGTGGCAAGAGCGTCGAGGAGATTCTCTAACCATGGCAACTGTCAAAGTTACCCTGATCAAAAGCCTGAACGGCCGTCTGGCCAATCACAAGGCTTGCGTCAAAGGCCTCGGCCTGCGTCGCATCAATCATACCGTCGAAGTTCAGGACACTCCTGAGAACCGCGGCATGATCAACAAGGCCTACTACCTGCTGCGTGTGGAGGGTTAATCCATGCAACTGAACGATCTGCGTTCCGCGCCGGGTGCCCGTCGCGAGAAGCTGCGTCCGGGCCGTGGCATCGGTAGCGGTCTGGGCAAGACCGGTGGCCGTGGCCACAAAGGTCAGACCTCGCGCTCCGGCGGCACCATCGCCCCGGGCTTCGAGGGTGGCCAGCAGCCGCTGCACCGCCGTCTGCCGAAGTTCGGCTTCAAGTCCCTGAAGGCCCTGGATCGCGCCGAGGTTCGTACCTCCGAGCTGGCCAAGGTCGAAGGCGACGTAGTCACCGTGCAATCCCTGAAGGATGCCAACGTGATCAACCGCAACGTACAGCGCGTCAAAGTCGTGCTGTCCGGTGAAGTTGCCCGCGCGGTTACCCTGAAGGGCATCGGCGCCACCAAAGGCGCTCGTGCGGCTATCGAAGCAGCTGGCGGCAAATTCGAGGACTAAATGGCTAAGCAAGGTGCTCTCTCTGCGCTGAGCAACGGTGGTGGTCTGTCCGAGCTCTGGGCACGTCTGCGTTTCCTGTTCCTGGCGATCATCGTCTACCGGATAGGTGCGCACATCCCGGTTCCGGGCATCAACCCCGATCGCTTGGCGGCACTGTTCCGGCAGAACGAGGGGACCATTCTTAGCCTCTTCAACATGTTTTCCGGCGGCGCGCTGGAGCGCATGAGCATCTTCGCACTGGGGATCATGCCGTACATCTCGGCATCGATCATCATGCAGCTCATGACCGCTATCAGCCCGCAGCTGGAGCAGTTGAAGAAAGAGGGTGAGTCTGGGCGTCGCAAGATCAGCCAGTACACCCGCTACGCAACGCTCGTCCTGGCACTCGTCCAGGCCATCGGCATGGCCGTTGGTCTGGGCAGCCAGGGCGTGGCCTTCTCCAATGACTTCGGCTTCTACTTCGTGGCAGTCACCACCTTCGTGGCGGGTGCGCTGTTCATGATGTGGCTGGGCGAGCAGATCACCGAGCGGGGCGTCGGCAATGGTATCTCCATGCTGATCTTCTCCGGGATCGTCGCCGGCCTGCCGCGCGCCATCGGGCAGTCTTTCGAGTCCGCCCGCCAAGGTGACATCAACATCTTCGCCCTGATCTCCGTCGGCCTGCTGGCCGTCGCGATCATCGCGTTCGTGGTGTTCATCGAGCGCGGTCAGCGCCGCATCGCCGTGCATTACGCCAAGCGCCAGCAAGGTCGCAAGGTGTTTGCCGCGCAAACCAGCCATCTGCCGCTGAAAGTGAACATGGCGGGCGTGATCCCGGCCATCTTCGCCAGCAGCATCCTGCTGTTCCCGGCGTCCCTGGGCGCCTGGTTCGGTCAGTCGGAGGGCCTGGGTTGGCTGCAGGACGTCGCGCAAGCGATCGCGCCGGGGCAGCCGCTGAACATTCTGCTGTTTAGTGCAGGGATCATCTTCTTCTGCTTCTTCTACACAGCGCTGATGTTCAATCCCAAGGACGTGGCGGAAAACCTCAAGAAGTCCGGTGCATTTATTCCGGGTATTCGTCCGGGCGAACAGTCCGCTCGCTACATCGATGGCGTGCTGACCCGTTTGACCATGTTCGGTGCCCTGTACATGACGGCGGTGTGCCTGTTGCCCCAGTTCCTGGTGGTGGCTGCCCACGTTCCGTTCTACCTCGGCGGGACCTCGTTGCTGATCGTGGTCGTGGTTGTGATGGACTTTATGGCCCAAGTACAATCGCACCTCGTTTCTCACCAGTACGAATCCCTCATGAAGAAAGCCAACCTGAAGGGTTATGGCGGCAGCAGCATGCTGCGCTGACCGGCCCGTAAGGTTAGTAGGAGTCACTGATGAAAGTTCGTGCATCGGTTAAGAAGCTGTGCCGCAACTGCAAGATCATCCGTCGCGAAGGCGTCGTTCGCGTGATCTGCAGCGCGGAGCCGCGTCACAAGCAGCGCCAAGGCTGAGTGTGAACCACGCGTTATAGCCCGGCAGCTAGTGCGCTGCCGGGTTGATTATTTGTTATTACAGCGCTAATATCCGCGCCCTTTCTTGGCTTCCTGGGCGCCGGGTAGCTGTCAATTGGAGTTTTTCTGAATGGCCCGTATTGCAGGCGTAAACATTCCGGATAACAAGCACACTGTTATCTCGCTGACCTACATCTATGGTGTAGGTCGCACCACCGCACAGAGCATCTGCGCTGCCACCGGCATCAGCCCGGTAGTAAAGATCAAGGAACTAAGCGAAGAGCAGATCGATTCGCTGCGCAACGAGGTGGCCAAGCTGACCACCGAAGGTGACCTGCGCCGCGAAATCAACATGAACATCAAGCGTCTGATGGACCTCGGTTGCTACCGCGGTCTGCGTCATCGTCGCGGTCTGCCGGTTCGCGGTCAGCGTACCAAGACCAACGCGCGCACCCGTAAGGGCCCGCGTAAGCCGATCCGCAAGTAATCGCTTAGGAATATAGTCATGGCAAAACCTGCTGCTCGTCCTCGCAAGAAAGTCAAAAAGACGGTGGTTGACGGGATCGCGCATATCCACGCGTCCTTCAACAACACCATCGTTACCATCACCGACCGTCAGGGCAACGCCCTGTCCTGGGCCACCTCCGGTGGTTCGGGCTTCCGCGGCTCGCGTAAGAGCACCCCGTTCGCTGCCCAGGTAGCGGCCGAGCGTGCCGGCCAGGCTGCTCTGGAATACGGTCTGAAGAACCTTGACGTCAACGTCAAAGGCCCGGGCCCGGGTCGCGAATCGGCTGTTCGTGCGCTGAATGCCTGCGGTTACAAGATCGCCAGCATCACCGACGTAACCCCGATCCCGCACAACGGCTGCCGCCCGCCGAAAAAGCGTCGCGTGTAATAGGAGACAGTGAGAAATGGCTCGTTACATTGGTCCCAAATGCAAACTGTCTCGCCGTGAAGGCACCGACCTGTTCCTGAAGAGCGGCGCTCGCGCTCTGGACTCCAAGTGCAAGGCCGAACAGGTTCCTGGCCAGCACGGCGCTCGCCGTGGCCGTCTGTCCGACTACGGTCTGCAGCTGCGTGAGAAGCAGAAAGTCCGCCGCATCTACGGCGTTCTGGAGCGTCAGTTCCGTGGCTACTACCAAGAGGCTTCCCGCCGCAAGGGCTCCACTGGTGAGAACCTGCTGCAACTGCTGGAATGCCGTCTGGACAACGTCGTCTATCGTATGGGCTTCGGCTCCACCCGTTCGGAATCCCGTCAGCTGGTGTCCCACAAGACCATCAGCGTGAACGGTCAGACCGTCAACATCCCGTCCTATCAGGTGAAGGCCGGCGACGTCGTTGCTGTTCGCGAGAAATCGAAGAACCAGCTGCGTATCGCTCAAGCCCTCGAACTGTGCGCCCAGCGCGGTCGCGTTGAGTGGGTCGAAGTGGACACCGACAAGAAGGCCGGTACCTTCAAGAGCGTTCCGGCTCGTGCCGACCTGTCCGCCGACATCAACGAAAACCTGATTGTCGAGCTCTACTCCAAGTAAGGGCTAGAAAATAGGTGCATCCATGCAGAGTTCGGTAAATGAGTTCCTGACCCCCCGCCACATCGATGTGCAGGTGGTCAGCCAAACCCGCGCCAAGATCACGCTCGAGCCTCTCGAGCGTGGCTTCGGCCATACCCTGGGCAACGCGCTGCGTCGCATCCTGTTGTCCTCCATGCCCGGCTGTGCAGTGGTCGAGGCCGAGATCGACGGCGTACTCCACGAGTACTCGGCGATCGAAGGTGTTCAGGAAGACGTCATCGAAATCCTGCTCAACCTGAAAGGTCTGGCCATCAAGCTGCACGGCCGTGACGAAGTGACGCTGACCCTGGCGAAAAAGGGCTCGGGTGTGGTGACCGCTGCCGATATTCAGCTGGATCATGATGTCGAGATCGTCAACGGTGACCATGTTATCGCCCACCTGGCCGATAACGGCGCGCTGAACATGAAGCTGAAAGTCGCTCGTGGCCGTGGCTACGAGCCGGCTGATGCCCGCTCGAGCGATGAAGACGAAAGCCGCAGCATCGGCCGTCTGCAGCTCGACGCCTCGTTCAGCCCCGTACGTCGTGTTGCCTACGTGGTCGAGAACGCCCGTGTCGAACAGCGTACCAACCTGGACAAGCTGGTCCTCGATCTGGAAACCAACGGCACCCTGGACCCCGAAGAGGCTATCCGTCGCGCCGCTACCATCCTGCAACAGCAGCTGGCAGCGTTCGTGGACCTCAAGGGCGACAGCGAACCCGTCGTTGAAGAGCAGGAAGACGAGATCGATCCGATCCTGCTGCGTCCGGTCGATGACCTGGAGCTGACCGTTCGTTCGGCCAACTGCCTGAAGGCGGAGAACATCTACTACATCGGTGACCTGATCCAGCGTACCGAAGTAGAGCTGCTGAAAACTCCGAACCTGGGCAAGAAGTCCCTGACCGAAATCAAGGACGTTCTGGCCTCTCGCGGTCTGTCCCTCGGTATGCGCCTCGACAACTGGCCGCCGGCAAGTCTTAAGAAAGACGACAAGGCTACTGCCTGATCGTCGTAGCTACCGAACGTAAAGTTTGGAAAGGAATTGAACCATGCGCCATCGTAAAAGTGGTCGTCACCTGAGCCGCACCAGCGCGCACCGCAAGGCTATGTTCCAGAACATGGCTGTGTCGCTGTTCGAACACGAACTGATCAAAACCACCCTGCCCAAGGCCAAGGAACTGCGTCGCGTTGCCGAGCCGCTGATCACCCTGGCCAAGGAAGACAGCGTCGCCAACCGTCGTCTGGCTTTCGACCGTACCCGTTCGAAAGCTGCCGTAGGCAAGCTGTTCAACGAGCTGGGCAAGCGCTACGCCAACCGTCCGGGCGGCTACCTGCGCATCCTCAAGTGCGGTTTCCGCGCTGGCGACAACGCCCCCATGGCGTACGTCGAGCTGGTTGATCGTGCTGTAGGCGGCGAAGCGGTTGAAGCTGCTGAGTAAGGCGAACGCCACTCATGAAAAACCGGGCCTTGGCCCGGTTTTTTATTGCCCGCTGGAAATGTATCTCGTTCCCTTCGGCCCAGGATCCGCGCGTCTTGCAAGGCACTCTCGCGCCGGCGGGACTATCCTCGAATTGATGCGGGTCATGGTCGTCGAGGACCAAATTCTCTTCAATTATTCACCGGACTCATGGAGCTGACTGATGCAAGGCCATGCTGAAGTAATCGACTACCTCAATACCCTGCTGACCGGCGAGCTGGCCGCGCGCGACCAGTACTTCATCCACTCGCGCATGTACGAGGACTGGGGCTTCGCCAAGCTCTACGAGCGCCTCAACCACGAGATGGAAGAGGAAACCCAGCACGCCGACGCTCTGATCCGCCGCATCCTGTTGCTGGAAGGCACGCCGCGCATGCGTCCCGACGATATCCACCCGGGCCGTACCGTGCCGGAAATGCTCGAAGCCGATCTCAAGCTGGAGCGCCAGGTGCGTGCGGCCCTGGCCAAGGGCATCGCGCTGTGCGAACAGCACAAGGACTTCGTCAGCCGCGACATCCTCAAGGTCCAGTTGGCCGACACCGAGGAAGACCACGCCTACTGGCTGGAGCAGCAACTCGGGCTGATCGCCAAGATGGGCCTGGAGAACTACCTGCAGTCGCAGATATGAGGTTTCGTCCGCAATGAAAGAAGCCCCTCGCGTCCGTCGGTCGCAGGGGCTTTTTTGTTTCCACCAGGCGCCGCCGAGGGGGGATTTCGGTGCTGTATTTCCGCTGTTCGGGAGGCTATCACGCACGGTTCTGGTAAGAGACAAAAACTATCGTGCCGTTGCTTTTCATAAATTGGTCCCTCCAGCGGAGCGGTACTAGTCTTAATCCACCGTCGGCAGCTGTCGACCAGACCGACCCGATGAGGACAAAGGAGAAAGCAATGTCGAATGAATCGAAATGCCCGTTCCATTATGTTGCTGGTGGCGGTACTACCAACGAGGACTGGTGGCCGAACCAACTGAAGCTGGACGTACTGAACCAGCATTCGGAAAGATCCAACCCGTTGGGTGAGAAGTTCAACTACCGCGACGAGTTCAAGAAACTCGACTACTCGGCCCTGAAGGCCGACCTGAAGCACCTGATGACCGACTCCCAGGAATGGTGGCCGGCCGACTGGGGCCACTATGGTGGCCTGATGATCCGCATGGCCTGGCACGCCGCCGGGACCTATCGTATCGCCGACGGCCGCGGCGGCGCCGGCCGTGCGCAACAACGCTTCGCTCCGCTGAACTCCTGGCCGGACAACGTCAGCCTGGACAAGGCGCGGCGCCTGCTCTGGCCGATCAAGCAGAAGTATGGCCAGAAGATTTCCTGGGGCGACCTGATGGTGCTCGCCGGCAACGTGGCCCTGGAGACCATGGGCTTCCGCACCTTCGGTTTCGGCGCCGGCCGCGAGGATGTCTGGGAGCCGGATACCGACGTCAACTGGGGCGACGAAAAGGCCTGGCTGGTCCACCGTGACCCCGAGGCTCTGGCCAAGAACCCGCTGGCCGCCACCGAGATGGGCCTGATCTACGTGAACCCGGAAGGCCCGAACGCCAGCGGCGACCCGCTCTCGGCCGCGCCGGCCATCCGTGCGACCTTCGGCAACATGGCGATGAACGACGAGGAAATCGTCGCCCTGATCGCCGGTGGCCATACCCTCGGCAAGACCCACGGTGCCGGCCCGGCCGACAACGTAGGCGCGGCGCCCGAAGCCGCCTCCATCGAACAGCAGGGTATCGGCTGGGCCAGCAGCTATGGCTCCGGCAGCGGCGCCGATGCCATCACCTCCGGCATCGAGGTGGTATGGACGCAGACGCCCACCCAGTGGAGCAACTTCTTCTTCGAGAACCTGTTCAAGTACGAATGGGAGCAGACCCGCTCGCCCGCCGGGGCGATCCAGTGGGTCGCCAAGGATGCGCCGGAGATCATCCCCGATCCCTTCGATCCGTCGAAGAAGCGCAAGCCCACCATGCTCACCACCGACCTGACGCTGCGCTTCGATCCGGAATTCGGGAAAATCTCGAAGCGCTTCCTCAACGATCCGCAGGCTTTCGCCGACGCCTTCGCCCGCGCCTGGTTCAAGCTGACCCACCGCGACATGGGGCCGAAGGCCCGCTACCTCGGCCCGGAAGTGCCGAAGGAAGACCTGATCTGGCAGGACCCGTTGCCGCCGGCCACGCACAACCCGAGCGCCGCGGACATCGCCGACCTGAAGGCGAAGATCGCCGAGTCCGGCCTGTCGATCGCCGAGCTGGTTTCCACCGCCTGGGCCTCGGCCTCCACCTTCCGCGGTGGCGACAAGCGTGGCGGCGCCAATGGCGCGCGCATTCGCCTGGCGCCGCAGAAGGATTGGGAGGTCAACAATCCGCAGCAGCTCGCCAAGGTATTGGCCAAGCTCGACGAGATCCAGCGGTTCTCCGGCAAGGCTTCGCTGGCCGACGTGATCGTGCTGGCCGGTAACGTGGGCGTCGAGCAGGCTGCCAAGGCTGCCGGCGTGAACATCGAGGTGCCCTTCGCCCCGGGCCGCGCGGATGCCCGCCAGGACCAGACCGACGTCGAGACCTTCGAGGTGCTCGAGCCCATCGCCGATGGCTTCCGCAACTACAAGAGCGCCAATCCCGGTGCGTCCACTGAGGCACTGCTGGTCGACAAGGCCCAGTTGCTGACCCTGACCGCTCCGGAAATGACCGTGCTCGTCGGCGGCCTGCGCATGCTGGGGGCCAACTACGACGGTAGCGCCCATGGCGTGTTCACCGATCGGCCCGGTGTGCTCAGCAATGACTTCTTCGTCAACCTGCTGGACATGGGGACCGTCTGGGCGCCGGTGGACGGTTCCGCGGAGGTCTTCGAGGGCCGGGCCCGCAAGGGCGGCGAGCTGAAGTGGACCGCTACCCGTGCCGACCTGATCTTCGGTTCGCACTCGGTGCTGCGGGCGCTGGCCGAGGTCTATGCCAGTGGCGATGCCAAGGAGAAATTCGTCAAGGACTTCGTCGCTGCCTGGACCAAGGTGATGAACCTGGATCGTTTCGATCTGGCCTGATGTTCTTGGGCTGGGAAGAAAAGGCGCCGCTTTGGCGGTAGCAGTGGCCACTTGAAAGAGAATGCCGTTTCCCTTTTACGGGGAAGCGGCATTTTCATGTGGGTTGCCGGCTGCTTCGAGGCGCTTTTCGCAGGATGGGTTGAGCTTGCGAAACCCATGCGGCCATCGGTGATGGGTATCGCTTCGCTCAACGCCATCCTACGAAAAGCCACGCTCGCTCATGCGGTAGGAGCGGACTAGCCAGAGGTCGAGGCGCGGTTCGCGGATAAGATCCGCTCCTACGCCGCTCCAGGACATGACATTGCCATGTAGGAGCGCGCCCTGCGCGCGAAATCGCGGACGGAGTCCGCTCCTACGGTTCCAGGAAGCACGGGCGTAGGAGCGGACTTTGTCCGCGATTGGACTCACCGGCCCCCCCGGACGCCCGGGGGCACGGACAACCCCCTTCAGCAGTCAGGCCCGATCGCGCTCCAGCAGCGGCTTGAGGAAGCGCCCGGTGTGCGACGCTTCCATCTCCGCCACCTGCTCCGGCGTGCCGCTGGCGATGATCTGGCCGCCCTTGGAGCCGCCCTCGGGGCCGAGGTCGACCAGCCAGTCGGCGGTCTTGATCACGTCCAGGTTGTGCTCGATCACCACCACTGTGTTGCCGTGGTCGCGCAGGCGGTGCAGCACGTCGAGCAGTTGCTGGATATCCGCGAAGTGCAGGCCGGTGGTCGGCTCGTCGAGGATGTACAGGGTCTTGCCGGTGTCGCGCTTGGACAGCTCGCGGGACAGCTTTACCCGCTGCGCCTCGCCGCCGGACAGGGTGGTCGCGCTCTGCCCCAGCTTGATGTACGACAGGCCCACGTCGATCAGCGTCTGCAGCTTGCGGGCGATGGCCGGCACGGCGTCGAAGAACGCGCGGGCGTCCTCGATGGTCATGTCCAGCACCTCGGTGATGCTCTTGCCCTTGTAGCGGATCTCCAGCGTCTCGCGGTTGTAGCGCTTGCCCTTGCAGACGTCGCAGGGCACGTAGATGTCCGGCAGGAAGTGCATCTCTACCTTGATCACGCCGTCGCCCTGGCAGGCTTCGCAACGGCCGCCCTTGACGTTGAACGAGAAGCGCCCCGGGCCGTAGCCGCGGGAGCGGGCTTCCGGCACGCCGGCGAACAGCTCGCGGATCGGGGTGAACAGGCCGGTGTAGGTCGCCGGGTTGGAGCGCGGCGTGCGGCCGATCGGGCTCTGGTCGATGTCCACCACCTTGTCCAGGTGCTGCAGGCCGTCGAAGGAGTCGTAGGGCGCGACTTCCAGGCTGGTGGCGCCGTTCAGCGCGGTGGCGGTGATCGGGAACAGGGTGTTGTTGATCAGCGTCGACTTGCCCGAGCCGGACACGCCGGTGACGCAGGTGAACAGGCCGACCGGGAGTTCCAGGTTGACGTTGCGCAGGTTGTTGCCGCGCGCGCCCTTGAGCTTGAGCAGCTGCTTCTTGTTGCGCGGCGTGCGCTGCGCCGGCACCACGATCTTCTGGCGGCCGGAGAGGTACTTGCCGGTCACCGAGTCCGGGTGGCTCATGACCTGCTCGGGCGTGCCTTCGGCGACGATCTGCCCGCCATGCACGCCGGCGCCGGGGCCGATGTCCACCACGTAGTCGGCGAGACGGATGGCGTCCTCGTCGTGCTCCACCACTATCACCGTGTTGCCCAGGTTGCGCAGGTGGGTGAGGGTGGCCAGCAGGCGCTCGTTGTCGCGCTGGTGCAGGCCGATGGAGGGCTCGTCGAGGATGTACATCACGCCCACCAGGCCGGCGCCGATCTGGCTGGCCAGGCGAATGCGCTGGGCCTCGCCGCCGGACAGGGTGTCGGCGCTGCGGTCGAGGGTCAGGTAGTCGAGGCCGACGTTGACCAGGAACTGCAGGCGCTCGCGGATTTCCTTGAGGATCTTCGCCGCGATCTCGCCGCGGCGGCCGGTCAGGGTCAGGCCGGCGGCGTATTCGCTGGCCTCGCCCACCGGCATCGCGGTGACCGCCGGCAGCGTCTTGTCGCCCACCCACACGTGGCGCGCCTCGCGGCGCAGGCGGGTGCCGTGGCAGTCCGGGCAGGGCTGGGTGCTGAGGAACTTGGCCAGCTCCTCGCGCACGGTCATGGACTCGGTCTCGCGGTAGCGGCGCTCCAGGTTCGGCAGGATGCCCTCGAAGGGGTGGGCGCGCTTGACGATGTCGCCGCGGTCGTTGAGGTAGCGGAACTCGACGTTCTCGCGCCCCGAGCCGCCGAGGATGAATTTCTGGTGCTCGGGCGAGAGTTCCTGGAAGGGCACCTCCAGGCTGAAACCGAAGTGCGCGGCCAGCGAGCCGAGCATCTGGAAGTAGTAGACGTTGCGCCTGTCCCAGCCGCGGATGGCGCCCTCGGCCAGGGTCAGCTCGCCGTTGACCACCCGGCGCGCGTCGAAGAACTGCTTCACGCCCAGGCCGTCGCAGGTGGGGCAGGCGCCGGCGGGGTTGTTGAAGGAGAACAGCTTAGGTTCCAGCTCGCTGATGGAGTGGCCGCACACCGGGCAGGCGAAGCGCGCGGAGAAGATCATCTCCTCGCCTTCTTCGCCATCCATCGGTGCTACCAGGGCGATGCCGTCGGCCAGGTTGATGGCCGTCTCGAAGGATTCCGCCAGGCGCTGCTGCAGGTCGCCGCGGACCTTGAAGCGGTCCACCACCACGTCGATGGAGTGCTTCTGCTTCTTGTCCAGCTTGGGCAGCTCGTCCAGCTCGTAGAGCTTGCCGTCGACCCGCGCGCGGACGAAGCCCTGGGCACGCATCTCGTCGAACACCGCCAGGTGCTCGCCCTTGCGCTCGCGGATCACCGGGGCCAGCAGCATCAGCCGGCGGCCCTCGGGCAGCGCCAGCACCTGGTCGACCATCTGGCTGACGGTCTGTGCCTCCAGCGGGATGTCGTGGTCCGGGCAGCGCGGGATGCCGACGCGGGCGTAGAGCAGGCGCAGGTAGTCGTAGATCTCGGTGATGGTGCCCACGGTGGAGCGCGGGTTGTGCGAGGTGGACTTCTGCTCGATGGAAATCGCCGGCGACAGGCCCTCGATGGTGTCGACGTCGGGTTTTTCCATCATCGAGAGGAACTGCCGGGCATAGGCCGACAGGGATTCCACGTAGCGGCGCTGGCCCTCGGCGTAGAGGGTATCGAAGGCCAGGGACGACTTGCCGGAACCGGACAGGCCGGTGATCACGATCAGCTTGTCGCGCGGCAGGGTCAGGTCGATGTTCTTCAGGTTGTGGGTACGTGCCCCACGGATGAGGATCTTGTCCACAGCGGCCTCGCATGGCGGGCGAAAACCGCTGAGTATACGTTTCCCCGGCAGTACGCGGCAAAGTGGCGCGTCTGTGCCGTCGGGCGGCAGGGCTGCTAGAATGCCCGGCTATTTTTCGGCGTCGGCGGCAGCCGGCCATCCGGGAACGGATGGGCACGCCATTGCGGGGGCAAGAAGCACAGCCCGCTCCAGTCATTCCCCTGAGGGACTTATGCACGACACCCACACTGAGCGCATGAGTGGCACCGAAACCCGCGCGGCCATCGGCCTTTCCCTGGTCTTCGCGTTCCGCATGCTCGGCATGTTCATGGTCCTGCCGGTGCTGGCCACCTATGGCCAGGACCTGGCCGGCGCGACCCCGGCGCTGATCGGCCTGGCCATCGGCGCCTACGGCCTGACCCAGGCCATCCTGCAGATACCCCTGGGCACCCTGTCCGACCGCATCGGCCGCCGGCCGATCATCGTCGTCGGCCTGCTGGTGTTCGCCCTCGGCGCGGCAGTGGCGGCCAACGCCGACAGCATCTGGGGCGTGATCGCCGGGCGGGTGATCCAGGGCGCCGGGGCGATCTCCGCGGCGGTGATGGCGATGCTCTCGGACCTGACCCGCGAGCAGCACCGCACCAAGGCCATGGCCACCATCGGCATGAGCATCGGCGTATCCTTCGCCGTGGCCATGGTCGCCGGCCCCGTGCTGACGCACCTGTTCGGCCTGCACGGGCTGTTCTGGTTCACCGCCGGCATGGCCCTGGTCGGCCTGCTGATGATCCTGTTCTTCGTGCCGACCCCGGACCACCGCCTGCAGCACCGCGAGTCCAGCGTCGCCGGCCAGGCGCTGCTGCCGACGCTGAAGAACGCCGAGCTGCTGCGCCTGGACGCCGGCATCCTGGTGCTGCACGCGATCCTCATGGCCAGCTTCGTGGCCCTGCCGTTGGCCCTGGTGGAGCGCGCCGGGCTGCCCAAGGAAGAACACTGGTGGGTCTACCTGACCGCGCTGCTGGTGGGCTTCTTCGGCATGGTGCCGTTCATCATCTACGCCGAGAAGAAGCGCCAGATGAAGCGCGTGCTGGCCGGCGCGGTAGCCACCCTGATGCTCTGCGAGCTGTTCTTCTGGGAATTCGGATACAGCCTGAAGGAACTGCTGTTCGGCATCATCGTCTACTTCACCGCGTTCAACCTGCTGGAAGCCTCGCTGCCGTCTCTGGTGAGCAAGGTCTCGCCGGCCGGCGGCAAGGGCACGGCGATGGGCGTGTACTCCACCAGCCAGTTCCTCGGCGCCGCCGTGGGCGGCATCCTGGGCGGCTGGATGTTCCAGCACGGCGGGTTGGACGGGGTGTTCATCGGCTGCGCCGTGCTGGCTGCCATATGGCTCGCGATTGCTGTTACCATGCGCGAACCGCCGTATGTAACGAGCATCCGCCTGCCCCTGTCCGATGAGGCGCTGGGCGATGCCTCGTTGGCCGAGCGTTTCAAGGCATTGCCCGGTGTGAGCGATGTGATGGTGGTCGCCGAAGAGGCCGCCGCTTATGTCAAAGTAGATTCCCAACAAGTGGATCGCACGTCCCTCGAACGCCTGGCAGGCGTCGAGCCGGCGACGTGCTGAAGCCTTTAGGAGAGCGTCATGGCCCGTGGGGTTAACAAAGTCATTCTGGTTGGTAACGTCGGTGGCGATCCGGAAACCCGCTACCTGCCCAACGGCAACGCGGTGACCAACGTCACCCTGGCTACCAGCGAGAGCTGGAAGGACAAGCAGACCGGCCAGCAGCAGGAACGTACCGAATGGCACCGCGTGGTGTTCTTCGGCCGCCTGGCGGAAATCGTCGCCGAGTACGTGCGCAAGGGCTCGCAGATCTACGTCGAAGGCAGCCTGCGCACTCGCAAGTGGCAGGGCCAGGACGGTCAGGACCGCTACACCACCGAGATCGTGGTAGACATCAACGGCAACATGCAACTGCTCGGCGGCCGTCCGGGCGCCGGTGGCGACGACGCCCCGCGCGCGCCGCGCGAACCCCAGCAGCGCCCGCAACAGGCCCCGCGCCCAGCGCCGCAACAGCAGGCCGCCCCGGCCCCGCAACCGGCCGCCGACTACGACAGCTTCGACGACGACATTCCGTTCTAAGCGTCGGACAGGTCCGAAAAAGCCCGGCATTCCCTTTGGGGATGCCGGGTTTTTTCATGCCTGCAGAGCGTCGGCTGTCTTGCCGTGCTCTTCGTAGGAGCGAGCTTGCTCGCGAACCGCTTCGGCACGGGATCTGTTCGCGAGCAAGCTCGCTCCTACGAGAAACCGTGCCGGCCCGTGAATCGCGCCGGGACGTCCGGCTATCGCGGACAAGGTCCGCTCCGAGGAAACTCCATGCCTCACAGCAAATTGTAGGAGCGGGCCCTGCCCGCGAT
>NZ_FOLS01000049.1:22907-42489 GCF_900112375.1 Pseudomonas citronellolis
CGAGGAAACTCCATGCCTCACAGCAAATTGTAGGAGCGGGCCCTGCCCGCGATTTCGCGCGCAGGGCGCGCTCCTACATGGGAATGGCGTGGGTTGGGCAGCGTAGGAGCGGATCTCATCCGCGATCCGCGCCAGGACGTCCGGCTATCGCGGACAAGGTCCGCTCCTACGAGGAAACTCCATGCCTCACAGCAAATTGTAGGAGCGGGCCCTGCCCGCGATTTCGCGCGCAGGGCGCGCTCCTACATGGGAATGGCGTGGGTTGGGCAGCGTAGGAGCGGATCTCATCCGCGATCCGCGCCAGGACGTCCGGCTATCGCGGACAAGGTCCGCTCCTACGAGGAAACTCCATGCCTCACAGCAAATTGTAGGAGCGGGCCCTGCCCGCGATATCGCGCGCAGGGCGCGCTCCTACATGGGAATGGCGCGGGTGGGGCAGCGTAGGAGCGGATCTTATCCGCGAATCGTGCCGGAACCTCCGGCTATCGCGGACAAGGTCCGCTCCTACGCCCGCCGGCGAACACAACACCCGTAGGATGGGTTGAGCGAAGCGATACCCATCGCCATCGCCGCATGGGGTTCGCAGGCTCAACCCATCCTACGAAAGCGCCCCGGCGCGATGGGCAAGACAGTTGCTCTCGCGTTCCCCACGCTTTTCGCAAAAAACCTTTGCCGATTCGGCTATTTAGTTAGCTGGCTAATTAAGTGATTCTGACTCCGCCTTGATGCAAGTCAAACAACGGAGAAGAACCGATGAGCGTAGTTGTCACTGAGCGCGACGAAGACCATAAATCCCGCGAATTCCGTGCCCTTGGCCGGCGCTGCTGGGACGTGCACCAGCAGGGCCTGTTGGTCGGCGTGTTCCACAGCGAGCAGGAGGCCCACGCCTACCGCGAGAGCCTGGAGCGGGAAGAGGTACAGCGCCACGCGCAGGACGCGGAGCGGTTCTGAGCGGCCCGCGGGGCCAGGCGCCGGCCTGGCCCCGCCGCCCGGCTCAGAAGTAGTAGCCGATGTTCAGGTTGGTGCGGAAGTACCAGTCGTTGCTGCCCGAGGAGGTGGTCGAGGTCCAGCCCGTGCCGTTCTCCGCGCCGCCCCAGGGGTTGGCGTTGCGCGCCCAGGTGAAGTCCAGCCAGGCCATAACCGGCAGGGCGAAGAACTGGATGCCGGCGGTATACATCTGCGAGTCGTCCCAGCCGCTCTTGTCTTTCCACAGCCGGCTGTAGTCGTTGTACAGCTTCACCTTCTTCACCGGCCCCAGCCAGGGCGTGGCGACGTCGTAGCCGACGTTGAGTCCGCCGATGCTGCCCTTGGCCGCCACCAGGAAGGCCGGGGTCAGGCCGTTGCCGCCCATGAGCACCGAGTCGTCGCTGACGCCGCTGGGGTTCTTCGGATCGTATTCGTAGCGGATCGCCTGGGTCGAGATAGTCCAGGGACCGTTCTTGAACACCCCGTGGGCGCCGGCCGCCCAGAAGCTGCCGTTGTCGTCGGTGGTGGCGTTGTACAGCCGCGAGGCGGCCAGGGACGCGCCCAGCTCGTTGTTCCAGTCGCCGGCCTGGAAGCTGCGCGCCAGGCGCAGGTTGACCTGGTCGCGCTTCTCGTTGTCCTGGCGGCCGTGCAGCGCCGGGATGGCGTTGTCCTTGAGGTCCGCGTAGCGCCCGACTTCCGGGGCGTAGCGGATGCTCGACGGCAGCATGCGCGGGTAGTAGGCGGCCTGGAAGTCCCAGTCGCTGTCCTTGTAGCCGTACTTCAGGCCGGTGCCGGTGTTCACGCCGAAGCCGAGGAAGAACGGGATGTGGTAGCTCCAGCCGAACTGCGGGTAGGGCAGCAGGCCGAAGGGCCTGGCCGGCGCGCCCACCTGCAGGTCGGAACGCTCGTCGAAGCGGTAGCCGAGGTAGGCGCGGTCCACCGCGCGCTTGTTGCGGTCCTGGAACCAGTAGCCGGCGTCGAGGCTGAACTGCTGGTAGCGGCCCTGCACGTCCAGGCGGAAGGTGTCGAACAGCCAGCGCGCCGGGCGGTTGATGCTGCTGTCCCAGTCCTCGTAGCGGTAGTTGGCGCGCAGCGCGCCGCCGACGTCCAGGCTGGCGTCGCCGTCCTCGCTGCGCCAGGAGATGTGCGGGAAGGGCTTGTTCTGCATGCCCTGGCTGATGGTCGGCGCCGGGCCGGGCTCGGTGGCGAACAGCAGCGGAGCGTGTGCCAGCGCGAATGCGGCCAGCAGGGTGGGTCTCAACATGGAAGCGTCACCTCGGAAAAGGCAGCCTCGGAAGTGGGCCAGCAGGGCCGCACGCAGCTTCACGAAGGCTGGTCGTTTTTGTTTCTTGTATGAATCAACGTTTCAATTTCCTGCCCGAGGAGGAGAGCAGTTTCCATGCCATGGATGGGAGGCTGTTTTTCTATATATTTCCTATTTATATCAATGTGTTATGGGTGAAACGCGGGCGTTTGAACCACCCGTGAAACGCCCCCGGAGCAGTGTTACGCGGATGCCCAGGCGTGGGGCGCGAGGGACGAATCCGGTGCGTTGGGAAACGCCGGCAGAAACGCAAACGGCAGCCCGGGGGCTGCCGTTTTGCGCAAGGCGAGGAGAGGCTACAGGTCGAGCACCAGGCGCCGGCTGCGGCAGCCGGAGACGCAGACCATCATCGACTGGTTGGCTGCGCGCTCGGCCTTGGTCAGCACGCCGTCGCGGTGGTCCACCTCGCCTTCCAGCACCTTGACCTCGCAGGAGCCGCAGACGCCTTCGCGGCAGCTGTAGTCGAGGTCGCAGCCCTGTTCCAGCAGCACGTCCAGCAGCACCATGCCGGCTTCCATGCGCAGGTGCTTGCCGCTCTTGCGCAGCTCCACCTCGTAGCTGTCCAGGGCATCTTCCGCGGCGGCCTGTTCGACGGCGGCGAAGCGTTCGATGTGCGCGTTGGGGTAGCCCAGGGCCTCGCAGGTGCGTTCGAAGGCGTCGAGCATCGGCGTCGGCCCGCAGCAGTAGAAGTGCGCGTCGGTGGAGCGGCCGGCCAGGTAGGCGGCGAGGTCCGGCGGCACGCCTTTCTCGTCGTCGAAGTGCAGTTGCACCCGGGCGTCGAGGCCGCGCAGTTCTTCCAGCAGCGCGGCCTCGCGGCGCGAGCGCGCGCAGTAGATCAGCTCGGCGGAGCGGCCAAGGGCGAGCAGCTGGCGGAACATGCAGTAGATCGGCGTGATGCCGATGCCGCCGGCCACCAGCACGCTGTGGCTGGCGCTGGCGTCCAGGGCGAAGTTGTTGCGCGGCGCGGCGATCTGCAGCTGGGTGCCGACGCGCAGGTTGTCGTGCACCCAGCGCGAGCCGCCGCGGCTGTTGCGGTCACGGAGGATGCCGACCACGTAGCGCCCCTGGTCGCTCGGCGAGTTGAGCAGCGAGTAGCTGCGCACCAGGCCGTTGGGCAGGTACAGGTCGATGTGCGAACCGGCCTCGAACGGCGGGAACCGGGTGTCGCCCCAGGGGCGCAGTTCCACGCTCATGATGCCTTCGGCCTCGTGGCGCAGGGTGTGCACCAGCGCCGGGATGGTTGCGTTGCTCATGGCTGTACCTCGGCGGTGCGCAGGTCGACGTCCAGGCTCGCGCTGGCCTCGATCTCGACGCGCAGTTCGGGGAACACCAGGCCGCTCACTGCCACCAGGGTGGAGGTCGGGTAGCAGGCCTGGCCGGCGAAGAAGTCGCGGCGGGCGCGGCCGACTTCGTCCTTGGCGGCGATGTCGGTGACGTAGACGGTCAGCCGGTAGAGGTTGCCGACGTGGCCGCCGGCGGCCTCGACCAGCGCCCGGCACTTGCCCAGCACCAGCAGCGTCTGCTCGTAGACGCCCAGCGGCGCGCCGCGCTCGGCGGCCTCGCGGGTGGCGGGATGCCCGGTCATCCCGGACATCACCACTTCGTTGCCGATGCGCAGGGCGTTGGACCAGCTGGCGCCAGGCGCTTCCGCCAGCGCCTCGGCCCGTACGCGGACGACTGCGTTCATAGCTGCGTGGCCTCGATCAGTTCCAGCTGCTCCTTGGCCTTGTTCTTCAGGTAGCGGCGGATGCGCACCACGCCCAGGTCGTGCTGGTAGAGGTTCTCGCGCTGGTTGGCGTCCGGCTCCATGTGCTCCAGCAGCACCCGGTCCTGCTCCAGCACCGCCCAGTGGCGGGCTTCCAGGCGGTTCTTGTAGAGGAAGCGCCAGGTGTCGCGCTGCCAGCCGGTGAGCGGGCGGCAGCGCCAGTGGAACACCGCGCACAGCTGCGGGCTGCTGGGCGTGTAGCTGCCGACGATGGTGAAGTTGCCGCCCGGGCCGCCGGTCTTCGGGTAGGGGATTTCCAGGCGCAGCCAGTGGCAGCCGTTGTCGACGAACTCGGTCCAGTCGAAGTTCACCCCGCGCTGGCCTTCCTTCTCGAAGAAGAAGCCCTGCTCGGTGTCGCGGGTGACGAACTTGGCGCTGGCCGCGCCTTCGCTCATGGAGTGGGACATCTTGTGCAGGTAGGTGCCGTGCATCGGGTCCATGACGTTGTCGATGACGTAGCGGTAGTCGCCGCGCCACTCGGTGTAGCAGATGAAGCTGCTCCACTCGGGCGAGGTCAGCTGCTCGGGCAGCACCAGCTCCGGCGGGCTTTCCAGGTGCGCGTCGGCGGCGTTGTAGAGGAAGATCGCGCCGGCCGCCTCGCGGACGTGGAACATGCGCGTCGGGCGGCTGCCCTCGAGCTTGCAGCCGGGGCTGCCGGGGACCTTGGTGACGGTGCCGTCGCAGCGCACTTCCACGCCGTGGTAGGGGCACTGCAGGCGGTCGCCCAGCACCGGGCCGAGGGACAGCGGCGCGCCGCGGTGCGGGCAGTGGTCCTCCAGGGCGTGGACGCTGCCATCGTTGTCGCGCCAGAGGGCGATCTTGTAGCCCAGGCGGCGGATGGACAGCGGCTTGTCGCCGAGCAGTTGCGAAGGCAGGACGGGGAACCAGAGGTTCTTCAGGCCATTGGCCAGGATCTTCTCGACAGGATCGACGGTCAGCTGTGCGGTCATTTTCTCGTTCCTCGCCCGTTATTCGCCCAGGCGGGCCATCAGGGTCTTGTAGGCGTCTTCGGTCCACTCGCCGCTGGTCAGCGGGCAGGGCGGGCCGGCCAGGTTCAGGTGTTCCAGCAGGCTCGGCAGGTCGTGCCTGCCGGCGGCGTAGGCGCGCTCGATGGAGTCGCCCAGCAGGTCTTCGAAGGGCGTGCTGGGGCGGCTGCGCGACTGGTGCGTTTCGTTGTAGGGCTCGGTCATTTCATTGGCCTCCATTGCGGACCCGTTCGCGGATGCTTTCACGCACCGGGACGAAGTCGTAGGTCGGGTAGCATTCGCTGCGGAACACGCCCCAGGCGGAGCGTTCCAGTTCGACGTTGACGCGCGGCAGCAGCGCCGGCGGCAGGCGCAGGGTGACGATCTGGCCCAGGCCCATGGCCACGGTCCAGGAGACGATCTCCACGCCTTCGCCGGGGAAGCGTTCCCACCAGTCCATCTTTTTCATGTGGGCCTGGATGTCCTCCAGGTTCTTCGACTGGTCGTGGCGCAGCAGCACGGTCAGCAGCAGGGTTTCGCTCATGTTCGGTGCTCAGGCGGCGTTGTCGGACGGGGTGGCCCAGGCGTCGTAGTCGTAGACCCAGTCGGCGTTGCCGCCGGCCTTGAGCCACTGGTTGCCGCGCGAGCCGATCTGGATCTGGCTGGTGCGTTCCAGGCGCGCGTCCTGGTAGGCCGCGAGCGCCGCCGGGACCTGCGCCAGGTCGCGCACGCCTGCGAGCATGCGGCCGAGCACCACGGCGTCCTCGATGGCCTGGCCGGCGCCCTGGGCCATGAACGGCATCATCGGGTGGCAGGCGTCGCCGAGCAGCACCAGGTTGTCGCGGGTCCAGTAGGGCAGCGGGTCGCGCTCGTAGAGGGCGGTCTTGAGCACCTCGTCGCAGGCCTCCAGCAGGGCGCGGGCGTGCGGGTGGTAGTGGGCGTAGCTTTCGCGCAGTTCCTCGACGCTGCCCGGGGTGGTCCAGCTTTCCAGGTGCCAGCTGTCCTGGGCGGTGGTGGCGAAGATGAAGATGTCGCGGCCGCGGTTGAGCGGGAAGGTGACGATCTGGCTCTGCGGATTGGGCCCCCACCACTTGGTGAAAGCCTGGATGTGCGGCACCTGGGCGACCTTCACCGCCGGCACCACGGCGCGGTAGGCGACCACCCCGGTGAAGCGCGGGTGCTCCTCGCCGAACAGCGCGGCGCGTACCACCGAGTGGATGCCGTCGGCGCCGATCAGTACGTCGACGCGGTCCTGGCTGCCGTCGGCGAATTCGATGTGCACGCCGTCGGCCTCCTGGCGCACGGCCTGGGCGCGCCGGGCGAAGCGCACGCGCTCCAGGGGGAAGGCTTCGGCCAGGGCGGCCAGCAGGTCGGCGCGGTGGATGGTCAGCTGCGGCGCGCCGTACTTGCGCTCGGCGGCGTCGGCCATCTCCAGGCGCGAGGTCTCCTCGCCGCTGTCCCAGGTGCGGCTGATGCGGTGGGTGGGCCGCGCCGCGCTGGCGCGCACCGCCTCGCCGACGCCCAGGCCGTCGATGGCCTTGACCGCGTTGGGCGTCAGGTTGATGTCGGCGCCGACGCGCAGGAACGCCTTGGCCTGTTCGTACACCACGACGTCGTGGCCGGCGCGCAGCAGGGCGATGGCGGCGCACAGGCCGCCGATGCCGGCGCCGAGCACGCCGATCTTCAGCTTGGACATGGGTTTCTCCTCAGCTCTTGTTCTTTTCGGTCAGGAATTTGCCTTGCGGGCCCTCGGCGCCTTTCTGCCGCCGGGTGACGCCGTCCAGGCCGCCGGCGATGGCCCATTCGGCGAACACCGTGGGGCCCGGTTCGAAGCTGCGCGGCTGCCAGTCGCCGGTCAGCTGGTCCTCGTCGGCGTAGTACTCCACCAGCGCCCCGGCGGGGTTCTTGAAGTACCAGAAGAAGGCCGAGGACACCGGGTGGCGGCCCGGGCCGATCTCGGTGTCCCAGCCGCAGCGGGCGATGTGCATACCGCCGCCGAACACCTCGTTGATGTCGCGCACGGTGAAGGCGACGTGGTTCAGCCCGGCGCGCGGCGCCGGCAGCTGGAGCATGAACAGGTCGTGGTGGCCGCCTTCCTCGGCGGTGCGCAGGAAGGCGCCGCGGTCCGGGTAGCGGTCCGAGGTCTGGAAGCCGAAGGCTTCGCGGTAGAAGGCTTCGCAGGCGTTGACGTCCTTGACGAAGAACACCACGTGGCCGACTTCCACCGGGGTGGCGCGCTCGTACACCGGGCTGGGCTGGTTGATCCGCGCCTTGCTGTTCCAGGTGTTGTGTGCGCCGCATTCCTCCAGCACCAGTTCGCGCTTGCGGGTGACCTGCAGGCGGATCGCCAGGCCGTTGGGGTCGGTGCAGCCGATGCGCCCGCCGCCCTCGACGAAGCCCGGCGCCGTGGCGATACGGCTGGCATAAAGCGCCAGGTCGTCGGCGCTGGCCACGCCCCAGACCACCTCGCGTACCGTCGAGCCGGGCTCGATGGCCGGTGGCAGGCCGGGCTTGTCCAGGGCGGCGACCACCACGCGGCAGCCGTTGAGGGTTTCGAAGACCACCTGGTCGGCTCGCTCCTCGACCAGGCTCAGGCCCCAGTCCTCGAAGAAGCGCCGGCAGCGCGGCAGGTCTTCCACGCCGTAGGTGATCTCGTCGATGCCAAGTACGCTCATGCTATCGCTCCGGCCCAGGCGATGGGCTGCTGGTTGAGGCCCCAGTACAGGGCTTTCTGCTCCATGTACTGGAGGATGCCCAGGCGCCCCTTCTCGCGCCCCAGGCCACTGTCGTTCCAGCCACCGAAGGGGGTGGCGATGGAGAATTGCTTGTAGGTGTTGATCCACACGGTGCCGGCCTGCACGGCGCGGCCCAGGCGCCAGGCGCGCTGGAAGTCGCGGGTCCAGATGCCGGCGGCGAGGGCGTAGACGCTGTGGTTGGCCTGCTCGATCAGCTGGCGCTCGTCGTCGAAGGGCAGGGCCGCCAGCACCGGGCCGAACACCTCTTCCTGGCACAGGCGCGCATCGTTGCCCAGGCCGTCGATGATGGTCGGGGTGTAGAACCAGCCACGCTCGTACTGCGGCCCTTGCGGGCGGCGGCCGCCGGCGAGCAGGCGGCCGCCCTCGGACAGGCCGAGGTCGACGTAGCGCTCGACGCTCTCGCGGTGGCGTTCGCTGATCAGCGGGCCCATCTGCGTGGCCTCGTCGGCCGGGTCGCCGATGCGCAGGCGCTCGGCGCCTTCGACCAGGCGTTGCAGGAAGCGTTCGTACAGCGGCCGGGCGACGAACAGCCGCGAGCCGGCGATGCAGGATTCCCCCGAGCTGCTGAAGATGCCGTAGAGCACCCCGGCCACGGCGTGGTCGAGGTCGGCGTCTTCCAGGACGATGGTCGGCGACTTGCCGCCCAGCTCCATGGACACCGGCATCATCTTGTCCGCGGCGATGCGCGCGATGTGCTTGCCGGTGCTGGTGCCGCCGGTGAAGGACACGCGCTTGACCAGCGGGTGGCGGGTGATGGCGTCGCCGATCAGCGAGCCCTTGCCCGGCAGCACGCTGATCAACCCGGCCGGCACCCCGGCCTGGATGCACAGGCGCGCCAGGGCCAGGGCCGCCAGCGGGGTGATTTCCGCCGGCTTGATCAGCACTGCGTTGCCGGCGGCCAGGGCCGGCGCCAGTTTCTGCGCCTCGGAGGCGATCGGCGAGTTCCACGGGGTGATGGCGGCGACCACGCCCATGGGCTCGTAGACGCTCATGCTGAGGAAGTCGCCGCGCGAGGGGCTGATGCTTTCCTCCAGGGTCTCGCAGGCCGCGGCGAAGAACTGGAAGGTGCCGGCGGCGCTGGCCACCAGGGCGCGGGTCTCGCGGATCGGCTTGCCGTTGTCCAGGCGCTGCAGTTGCGCCAGTTCCTCGGCGTGCTCGCGGATCAGCTGCGCCACGCGGTACAGCACCGCGGCGCGTTCGTGGGGCTTGCGCTGCGCCCAGCCGCTGGCGAGGAAGGCGCGCTGGGCGCCCTGGATGGCTTCTTCCACGTCGGCCAGGCCGGCGGCGTGCAGGCGGGCGATGGGCGAGCCGTCGGCCGGGTAGTGGCTGGCGTACAGGTCGCCGCCGCCCAGGCGCCACTGGCCGGCGATGCAGATGGGTTGGATTGCGTCGAGATCGAGCATGGCGCTGTCCTCAGATGGAGACGGCGTGGGCGTGGTTGCCCAGCGCGCGGACGATGCTGAGCACGGTCAGCATCGAGGTCTTGGGGTTGGCCGCCAGCGGCTTGCCGCGCAGGGTCATCTCGAATTCGCCGAAGGCGCCGCGGGCCTGGTAGTGGTGCACGTTCTCCTCGCTGGTGGGGTCGGCGATCAGGCGCACGCGGGTGGCGTCCAGGCCCAGGCCGGCCAGCGACAGGGTGGCGGCGACGTTGGCGTTCTTCGGGTAGCGCGAGGACGCCTCGCGGGCGCTGCCCTCGAAGATCACCGTGGGTTCGGTGAGGCCGTCGAGGTCGAAGCGCTCGTCGGCCGGCGTGCCCTTCCAGGCGCGGCTCGGCTTGCGCCCGCTGTAGACCACCGAGTCCAGCCCGGCGACCTTGGCCGCGGCCAGCGCGTCGATGCCGCCGATGGCCCCGGAGAGCAGTTCGACCTGGGTGCCGCCGCGCCGCGCGGCTTCTTCCAGGCGCGCGGCCAGGCCGTCCTCGGAGAGCGCGCCGATGGACACCAGCAGGCACGGGATGCCGCGCTCCAGTGCCGGGATCACGTGCTCGGCCAGGGCCGCGTGGCCGGCGCATTCCACCAGCAGGTCGGGGCGCCGGGCGTAGTCCAGGGTTTCGACGACGCGGGCCTGCGCGGCGATGCCGACCAGGCGCTGGCGCGCCTGGTCGAGGTGGCCGGCCGGGACCACCACCTGGTCGAGCGCCAGGTCGCGGTCGTCCTTGAGCATTTCCAGCACGCTGAGGCCGATGGCGCCGCAGCCGATCATGGCGATGTGCAGCATGGCGGGGTCCTCAGGCCGTGGCCTTCTGGTGGCGGGTTTCCATGTTCGGCGGGCCGGCGAACTGCTTGGCGAAGTTGCCCACCGCGCACATGTCCACTTCCAGCAGGAAGGGGCCGTCGGTGGCGTAGGCGCTTTCCAGCACGCCGGCGAAATCCGCCAGGTCCTTGACCAGCGCGTGGCGCAGCCCCACCGACTCGGCCAGGCGCGCGTAGTCCGGGGTGTGCAGGTCGACGTAGCAGTGGCGGCCGCCGTACACGGCGTCCTGGATGTTGCGGATGACGCCGTAGCGCTGGTCGTTCATCAGTAGGATCACCACCTTGGCCTTCTCCTGCACCAGGGTGGCGATCTCGCCCAGGTTGAGGATGAAGCCGCCGTCGCCGCACAGCGCGAAGACCTTGCGCTGCGGTGCGTTCTCCGCCGCCGCGATGGCCGCGCCTATGCCCATGCACAGGCCCTGGCCGATGCCGCCGCCGAGGGCGTGGATGCCGGCCTGGGGGTGGAACAGGTGGATCAGGCGGTTGCCCCAGATGCTGTTGGACAGGGTCACGTCGCGCACCCAGGTGAAGTCGCGGCCGGTCATGCCCTGCAGTTGCTCGACCATCGAGGCGTAGGGGCCGAGTTCTTCCAGCAGTTGCGCGCGCGACTGCTCGCGCACCTGGCGCAGTTCCTCGGCGAAGCCAGGCTCGACCTTCAGCCGGCCCTCCAGGCGCTCGGCCAGGCCGGCCAGGGCCAGCGCCGAGTCGCCGCAGATGAACAGCTCGCTGTTGTAGCAGCGGCCCTCGATGGCCGGGTTGGCGTCGATGCGGTAGGTCACCGGCGGCAGCTTCAGGGCGTACTTGAAGGTCTCGTTGCTGCGCAGCCGCGAGCCGGCCACCAGCAGCGCGTCGCAGCCCTGCAGGAAGGCTTCCACCCGCTTGTTCTGGGAGAAGGCGCCGAGGCAACGCGGGTCGTCCTCGTTGACCACGCCGCGGCCCTGGGTGGAGGTGATGACGCCCACGCCCAGGTCCATCAGGCGCTTCACTTCGTGGCCGGCGTGGCGGGCGCCGCCGCCGAGCCAGAGCATCGGCCGGCGCGCGCTGGCCAGGCGTTCGGCGACGCGGTCCAGGGCCTCGGCGGTGGGCGCGGCGACCGGCACCGGCAGCGGCGCCAGGTCTTCGGGCATGGGGATGTAGGCGGACTGGATGTCGATCGGGATTTCCACGCTGACCGGGCCGGCCGGCGCGCTCAGGGCGGTCTGCACGGCGAGCTTGAGGGTGCTCAGCGCGGTCTCGGCGCTGCGCACGCGGAAGGCCGCCTTGGACACCGCCTTGAGCATGGCCAGCTGGTCGCGGGCCTCGTGGATGTAGGCCAGGTCCTGGTCCAGGTAGGGCGTCTCGATCTGCCCGGTCAGGTGCAGCAGCGGGGTGCCGGCGGTCAGCGCCTCGACCAGGGCCCCGGCGGCGTTGCCGGCGGCGGTGCCGGTGGAGGTCAGGCACACGCCCAGGCTGCCGTTGGCGCGGGCGTAGGCGTCGGCCATGTTGGTGGCACCGGCCTCGCCGCGGGCCATGACGAAGCGGATGTTGCCGCGCACGGCGAAGGCGTCGAGGATCGGCATGTTGTGGATGGAAATCACCCCGAAGGCGGCCTTGACCCCGCACTGTTCGAGGAAGGCGGCGATGGCGGCGCCCACGGTGACCGAGTTTTCGTTACGCATGGCGGGACAAGCCTCCGGATACATCGATGTGGCTGCCGGTGGTGTAGGCCGACAGCGGTGAAACGAGGAACAGCAGGGCGTTGGCGGCTTCGCGCGGCAGGCCCAGGCGCCCCAGGGGAATCTGTTTGCTGCGCGCCAGTTGCGCGGTCCATTGCGCCCAGTCCAGCTCGCGTTCCTCGCGGGCCTCGAAGCGCCGGCGCCACTGGCCGGACTCCACCAGGCCGATGAGGATGCCGTTGACGCGGATGCCCTTCGGGGCGAACTCGACGGCCAGCGAGCGCACCAGGTTCTTCAGCCCGGCGCGGGCCGCCGAGGTGCAGACCATGTGCGGCTCCGGCTGGCTGGCGAGTAGCGAGTTGGTGCAGACGATGGCGGCGTCCGCCTGGCCTTCCAGTTGCGCCAGGAAGGCGCGCACCGGGTGGATCACCGAGAAGAACTTCAGCTCCAGCTCGTCGCGCCAGGCTGCGTCGCTGGTTTCGGCGAAGGTGGAGACGCGGCCCTGGCCGGCGTTGCACACCAGCATGCTGGCGGCGCCCAGTTGCTGTTGGCAGCGCGCGGCGAAGTCGCGCACCTGGCCGGCGTCGAGCACGTCGCAGGGGGCGGCCAGCAGGCGCGCGTCGGGGAAGCGCTGGCGCAGTTCTGCTTCGGCTTGCGCCAGGCGCTCAGCGTCGCGGCCGCAGAAGGCCACGGCGGCGCCGGCTTCCAGCAGCAGTTCGACGGTGGCCAGGCCGATGCCGGAGCTGCCGCCGGTGACCACGGCGACGTGGCCGCGCAGGTCGCACAGGCTCATGAATGCACCCTCTGCAGCGACAGAACGTTGGGGTTGGGCATGTGCCCGAGCAGGCCGGAGAGTTCCTCGGCGCTGTTGCGCACCTGGCGCACCAGCGGCTCCAGCAGGTGCTCGGCGATGCGCGTGGCGGGAATGGTCACGCCCATGGCGGCGCAGACGCGCCCGGTGTGGTCGCGCACCGGCGCGGCGACGGTGGAGATGCTCGCCTCGAAGAAGCCTTCGCTCAGCGCGTAGCCGCGCAGGCGGTCGTTCTGCACCAGGTCGAAGAGTTCCTCGGTGCTGCGCGGGGTGCCCTCGGAGAAGCGCTCCAGTTGCTTCTCCGGATACAGCTCGCGCAGCGCGGCAAGGTCCAGGTCTTCCAGGAGGATGCGCCCGAGCACGGTGGCGTGGGCCGGCAGGCGGGTGCCGACGTTGACCGCGCTGGTGAGGATCGACGGCGGCGAGATCTTCGCCACGTAGACGATGTTGCGCCCGTCGCGCACCACCAGGTTGCAGGAGTAGTCGATGGCGTCGCACAGGCGGCGCAGGATCGGCTGGCCCAGCTCGGTGAGTTCCAGCGAGGCCAGGTATTCGAAGCCCAGGCGCAGCACCGCCATGCCCAGGCGGTATTCGTTGCCGCTGCGGGTGACGAAGCCCAGGGCCTCCAGGGTGGCCAGCAGGCGGAAGATGGTGGTGCGCGGCAGTTGCAGGCGGCGCGCCAGCTCCGGGGCGGTGAGGGTGCGGTCGTGGCGGGTGAACTCGCCCAGCAGCGTCAGGCCGCGTTCCAGCCCCGGAACCATGTAGCGTTCCTGGTTTTCGGTGAGGGTGTCGGTACTCATGGTTTCAGTCCTTGTCGAGGAAGCGGACGAGGTGTCCGGCCAGGGCTTCGGGGCATTCGATGGGGCTGGCGTGGCCGGCGCCGGGAACGAGCTGGAACGGCGCCGCCAGCGCCTCGGCGACTTCGCGGCAGGCGGCCGGCGGGGTGATGCCGTCCTCGCTGCCGCACAGCACCTCGACGGGCACCGGCGGGCGGCCCAGGCGCAGCAGGTCGTCGCCGCACAGCAGTTCCACCGCCTGGCGGTAGCCGTGGGGCTTGAGCCGCGCCATGTTCCAGCGCACCCAGGCCAGCGCCTCGGCGCTCGGGCTGGCGCCGAGCATGGCCGGGGCGCGGCGTTCGGCGAGGCCGGCGATGCCCTCGCTGGCCAACCCGGCCAGGCGCCGGCTGCGCACCGTTTCGCCTTCGGCCGGGCGCGCGCCGTAGCCGCGCGCCGGGCTCAGCAGCAGCAGGCGGGCGACGCGCTGCGGCTCGGCGTTGGCCAGGGCGAGGGCGGTCAGCGCGCCTAGGGAATGGCCGAGCAGCACGCAGCGCTGCACGTCCAGCGCGTCCAGCAGCTCGCGCAGGCGCAGCATGTAGGCTTCCGCCCGTGGCGCGGCCTCGGCCAGCGGCGTGGATTCGCCGTAGCCGGGGGCGTCCCAGGCGATGAGCCGCGCGTGCGCCTTCAGGCACTGCGCCAGCGGCAGCCAGGAGGCCGCGCCTGAGCCGATGCCGTGCAGCAGCACCAGCGCCGGGGCATCGGCCGCACCGGCCTCGCGCCAGGCGCTGACGACCTCGCCGTGGCGCACCAGGCGCTGCGGGAAGTCGCGTTCCAGGTCGGCCTGCCAGGCGGCCGCCGTGCTCATCGCCGTCATCGTCCGGCCCTCAGCGCTTGATGCTGGCCAGCGGGTGCTCTGGCGGGTAGGTCGGGGTGATCGGCTTCTTCGCCCCGAGCATCACGCACATCAGCGCGTCCTCGTCGCCGATGTTGATTTCCTCGCGGTACACGCCCGGCGGCACCGAGATCACGTCGCGGTCGCCGAGGATGGTCTCGAAGCGCTCGCCGTCCTTCTCCAGGATCACCTTGAGCTTGCCGCGCAGGACGAAGAACACTTCCTCCACGTCGACGTGCAGGTGCGGCGGGCCTTCATGCCCGGCCGGGATGACCATGGTGGAGAAGGTGAAGTGCTCGGACGGGATGGTGTTGTTGTCGGCGTTCACGCCGGTGCCGCCGGTGCCGATGTAGCGCATCTGCGCGCGGCGGTACTTGGGGTCGTAGTCGGCCTGGAACTTCAGCGCGTTCCAGTCGTACTGGCGGGTGGAGTAGCGCGCGATGCGCGAGTTGCACCACTGCTCGAAGCTGGCGTCGGCCGGGCGTTCCCAGCTCTTGGGTTGTTGTTGCAGGTTGAGATCGGTCATCGGTTTTCTCCTCAGAGCATGACGAACCCGCCGTTGACCGGCAGGGTCTGGCCAGTGACGAAGCGGGACAGGTCGGACAGGGCGAACAGCACGGCGCCGCTCACGTCCGCGGGCAGCTGCGCGCGCTGGATGGCGCGCTGGCGGCGGTACAGTTCGTGGCGCTCGGCGGGGACGTAGGCGGTGGCCTCGACCTCCACCAGGCCGGGGGCGATGGCGTTGACGGTGATGCCGTCGGCGCCCAGCTCGCGCGCCAGGGTGCGTGTCATGGCGATCAGCGCGCCCTTGCTGGCGGTGTAGGCGAGCAGGTTGGGCGCGCCCCACAGCGGGGTGTCGGAGGCCAGGTTGACGATGGCGCCGCGGCCGCTTGCGCGTAACGCCGGCAGGCAGGCGTTGGTCATCAGCCAGGCGCCGCGCACGTTGACCTGCATGACCAGGTCCCAGGTGGCGATGTCCAGCGCCTCGCCGGGCTTGCCGCCGGAGTTGGTCACCGCGGCGTTGTTGACCAGGCCGTCGAGGCCGCCGAGGCGTTCCACCGCGGCTTCCACGCAGGCGGTGATAGAGTGCGGCTCGCGCAGGTCGAGGGCCAGGCCGTCGACCGGCAGCCCCTGCTCGCGCAGGTTGGCGGCGGCCGCCTGGACCTCGTCGGCGCGCAGGTCGGCGATCGCCACGCGGGCCCCGGCGCGGGCCGCCGCTTCGGCGAAGGCCAGGCCCAGGCCGCCGGCGCCGCCGGTGATGAGCACGCGGCGCCCTTGCAACAGGTTGCTTGCAGTCATGGGTGCGTCCTCAGGCGGTGGCCAGGTTGGCCTTGGGCAGGTAGTGCAGGACGCGCTTCTCGGCCCAGACCACCGCGGCGTAGGCGAGCACGCCGATCAGCGTCAGCGCGACTATGGTGACGAACACCCCGGCGGTGTTGCCCTGGCCCTCGGCGTCCACCAGCAGGAAGCCCAGGCCCTTGTTGCCGCCGACCAGCTCGCCGACGGTGACGCCGATCACCGCCAGGGTGGAGGCGATGCGCAGGCCGGAGAACAGCGCGCTCATCGCCGAGGGGAACTCCACCAGGCGGAACAGCTGCCAGCGGTTGGCGCTCAGGGCGCGGACCAGGTTGATCATGTCCGGATCGACGGTGCGGATCGCCGAGAGCACGTTGATCATCACCGGGAAGAACACGATGAGGATGGCGATGAGGATCTTCGGGTACACGGTGTAGCCCAGCCACATCACGAACAGCGGGGCGAAGGCCACCTTGGGGGCGATCTGCAGCGCCAGGATGTACGGCGAGAGCATGGCCTCGGCCGACGGCGACAGGCCCAGGGCGACGCCGATGACCACGCCCAGCAGGGCGCCCAGGGCGAAGCCGACGATGATCTCCAGGGTGGTGATCAGGCTGTGCTCCAGCAGGTTGCCGGCCTGCCACATGGCCACGGCCTCCCGGGCCACGCGGGTGAGGTTGGGCAGGACGAACTCGGGCATGCCGAGCAGGCCCGGGCCCCATTGCCAGAGGGCGAGGAAAACCACCAGCAGCGCCAGGCTGCCGGCGCTCGAACGGGAAAGCGTCATGTGCGACTCCGGGTGCTTACTGTTGCGCCAGGCGGGCGGCGTTGGCCTCGACGAAGCGGTTGGTGTAGAGCTCGGCCAGCGGGGTGGCGCGCGGCACTATCTTTTCCTCGACGTAGAAGCGCGCGACCTTGGCCAGGCGCTGCTCGTCGATCTGCCCGGGGACCGCCTGGCCCGGGTACACGTGCTCGTCGTAGAGCCGGAAGATGCGCTCCAGTGAGGCTTCCTTGCCCTTGTAGGCCGGCACGGCGGCGGCGAAGGTGGCGGCGGCGCCCTTGGGGTCGGCCATGATGTCGGCCATGCCCTTGAGGGTGGCGCTGACCACGCCCTGGACCACGTCCGGGTGGTTGGCGATGGCGTCGTCGGAGGCGAGGATGGCCTGGGCCATGCTCTCGAACACCTGGTCCTGGGGCAGAAGCTTCGCCTTCAGCCCGGCGTCCTCGGCGTTGACGAACCAGTCCGGCACGCCGGCCATGGCCTGGGCCTTGCCGGCGGAGAACAGCTGCCAGACGCCGGCCGGGCCGGCGGCCTGGATGTCCACGTCGTCGCGGCCCAGGCCGGCCTTGCGCAGCGAGGCGAGCAGGGCGTAGTAGGTGGTGTCGGAGTAGGACATCACCGTCAGGGTCTTGCCCTTGAGCGCCTTCACCGAGTCGATGCCGCTGTCGGCGCTGGCCGCCAGCAGGGTCACGCCTCCGCCGCCGAGCACGGCCACGGCCTTCACCGGCACGCCGTTGGCGCGCACCACGATGGGCGTGTCGCCGATGGCGCCGCCGACCAGGGCGTTGCCCGAGCCGATCTGCTTGGCCACGTCGACGCCGCCCTTGCCGGCGAGGAAGGTCACCTTGAGGTTCTCGGCCGCGTAGTAGCCCTTCTGCTGGGCGATGACCCAGGGCGCGAAGGCCGGCGAGCTGGGCGGCGCCGGCAGCAGGTAGGTGACCTCGGTGGGCGCGGCGCTGGCGGCGCAGGCGCACAGGGCGAGCAGCGGCCCGGCGAAGCGGGAGAGCAGGGTGTTGCGCATGAGCGGGTCCTCGTGCGGGGTCAGTGGAGAAGGTCGTCGCCGACTTTCAGCAGGTCCATCAGGCGCCCGACCAGGGGGCCGGCGCCGGGCAGCTTGCGGCGTTCCAGGGGGTTGTCGCGGTGCGGCAGGTCGACCTCGATCTCCTCGATGATGTTGCCGGGGCGGGCGCTCATGACCAGGATTCGGTCGGAGAGGGCGATGGCTTCCATGAGGTCGTGGGTGATGAACAGCGCGGTCTTCTTCTGCTCGTAGAGCATCTGCGCCAGGTCCTGCTGGAGGATCATCTTGGTCTGCGCGTCGAGGGCCGAGAACGGCTCGTCGAGGAACAGCACCTGCGGGTCGATGGCCAGGGTGCGGGCCAGGGCCGCGCGCTGGCGCATGCCGCCGGAGAGCTGGAACGGGTAGTGGTCGCCGAAGCCGGCCAGGTGGCACTTGTCGATCAGCCGCTCGGCCACCGCGCGCCGCTGCGCCGCGGCCACGCCCTGGATCTCCAGGCCCAGCTCGACGTTGCGGCGGATGCTGCGCCAGGGCATGAGCAGGTCCTTCTGCAGCATGAAGGCGACCTTGGCTACCGGCTTGACCACGCGCTCGCCGCCGACGAACACCGCGCCTTCGCTGGGGGTATAAAGCCCGCTGCCCATGTTCAGCAGGGTGCTCTTGCCGCAGCCGGAGGGGCCGATGATGGAAACCACCTCGCCCTTGCGGATGCTGAAGTTCAGCCCGCGCACGGCGAAGGGCGCATCGCGCTCGCCCTTCTTCGGGAAGCACTTGCCGACGTTCTCGAAGACGATCTCCACGTCGGCCGGCCGCGCACCTTCCTGGCGACGCATGGAGTCGGTTCCCCGTTCTACGACGGCGTACATCTCTTGGGTGGCAGCCATGTTCCTCATCTCGCTTTGTTTCATATACGGTGCGTTGATTTATGCATGAACAATGCCACGTGATTTTTCTCTCGGAGGCTTTTGTTTATTCCTTATTAATCAAATAGTTGTGCGTTTCCGCTGTGAAACGTCCGATTGTTTCACCCATGAAATGGTTTTTCGAAGGCACTGGGAAATTTCTGCACAGCGCGGTAGCAGATCGGTTGCGGGTGCTACCTATCAGTGCGCCATCAGGGGAGGCGCGGCGGGAAGGCGAGGGGGACTGTGTAGGAGCGAGCTTGCTCGCGAACAGGACCAGCCGGCTGACTGCGTGGCCCTTCGTTCTGCCCAACGGTCCCCTCTCCCTGAAGGGCGGGGGCCGTCCGTGCATGGGGGAAGAATCGAGTACGCCGGCCAGCCCGGCAGGCGTCTGGCCGGGTCTACGTTTACAAATGCGCCTTGGCGCACTCCACCAGCACCGAGCACGGCCTCCCTTGCAGGGTCATATGCACGCGGTGGGGGAAGTCCTTGAAGCGCTTGGTCAGGTAGGCCAGGCCGGAGCTGGTGGCCGACAGGTAGAGCCTCCTGCCTCTACTCACCACGTTCAAACCCGGGTCGGTACCCAGCCCAATCCACCCCGGATTTTTCACGCACCAATACGGGCTCAAGCCGACTTCACCTCCCCTATTCGAACTGCTGCCATGCCGGGTTATCCCGCCTCGGCGGTTCGTATAGGAGCGCTTCATGATCAGCAACCCCAACCGCCTGCACGGCATGAGCCATGACGACGCCCGCAACCCGATAGCCAGTTGCCCGGCGCGCCAGAACGAGCTGTACGTCGTCCCGGCGCGCTACGCCCTGGCCGAGCACCCCGCCCGCCACGCCAGCCTGCAACCGGCCGTGCGTGCCAGCAGCCACCCCATGGCCCTGCGCCGCCTGCGCGGTGGCTTCCTCTACCTCTGGCATGCGCAGGGGCCGCTGCAACGCTATGCCGTGGCCGCCGACGGGTTGCTGCAGGCACAACCGCTGACGGCCGACGAGAGCGTCCTGCTGCACGGCAGCCAGGCCGGCTTCGCCCTGGACAAGCGCCACGATGCCTGGCTCCTGTACAGCGAAATCCCCCTCGGCGCAGACGCCTGCGCCCAACTGGCGGAGGCCGGCATACGCCAGCGGCGCATGCGCCACGTCGCCCTGGGCGAGGTCGCCCTGCGCCTGCAGGCATCGCACTGCCCTCCGCTCGACGCAAGTGAAACGCTGCTGGCCGAACTGATGCCGGAGGTCCGCGAACGCGTTCTGGCCAAGGAACATGCGCAGAACCGCGAGGCGGACAAACGACGGACCCGGGAACTGGCCGAGCGGATGAACGCCGCCCCCACCCAAGAGAACGTGCGCGCCTATATCCACGCCATGGAGTGGTACAACGCCCGCTCGCAAGCCGCCATGCGCCACCCCCAGGCCGAGC
>NZ_FOLS01000048.1:0-15941 GCF_900112375.1 Pseudomonas citronellolis
GCGAGACGCGCCTGTACCAGGTGGCGCCGATCTCCACCAACCTGATCCTGTCCTACGTGGCCGAGCACCTGCTCGAACTGCCGCGCTCCTTCTGAGGCGAATGCGATGACTGCCAACGATCTGGGCCCGCTGCAGGCCTGGCTGGGGCGCCAGGAGTCCTGCGAAGCGCTGATCACCCCGCAGATGCTGGAGGCCTACCGCGCCACCCTGGCGCCGCACCTGTGGGACGACCAGGGCTTCGCCCCGCCCGGCCTGCACTGGTGCCTGGCGCCGAGCCCGGCGGCGGCGGGCATGGCCGAGCTGGGCGAGGACGGCCACCCGCGCCGCGGCGGTTTCCTGCCGCCGGTGCCGCTGCCCCGGCGCATGTGGGCCGGCGGCGAGGTGGAGACGCTGGCGCCGCTGCCCATCGGCGAACCGATCCTGCGGGTGTCGAGCATCGACGACATCCGCTTCAAGGAAGGCCGCAGCGGCAAGCTGTGCTTCGTCACCGTCAGGCATGAACTGTCCTGCGCCGGCACCCTGGCCATCCGCGAGCGCCAGGACATCGTCTACCGTGGGCCGGCCTCTGGCGGGAACGTGCCAGTCGGGGGCGAACCGCGCGAAGGCGAGCGGCAATGCTGGGTGGAAACCCCGTCGACCCTGCTGCTGCGCTACTCGGCGCTGACCTTCAACGCCCACCGCATCCATTACGACCTGCCCTATGCCACCGCGGTGGAAGGCTACGCGGGCCTGGTGGTGCACGGGCCGCTGCAGGCCAGCCTGCTGTTCAACCTGGCCGCCAGCCATGCCGGGCGCGTGCCCCTGCGCTTCGCCTACCGCGGCCAGGTGCCGCTGATCGCCGGCCGGCCGTTCCGCGCGGCGGTGTCCTGGCAGCACAAGGGCGACAGCCTGCAGGCCTGGACCCAGGACGCCGACGGCAACCTCAACATGGAGGCCAGCGCAGCATGCTGAACGATGCCTTCCAGGCGCCGCTGGCGCCCCTGTTCGTACCCGGCGACCGCCCCGAGCGCTTCGCCAAGGCCGCCGCCAGCGGCGCCGATGCGGTGATCCTCGACCTCGAGGACGCCGTGGCCCCCGCCGCCCGCGCCGCGGCACGGGAAGCCGTGGCCAACCACGGCATCGACGGCATGTCGGTGATCGTGCGGATCAACGCCACCCGCACCGCGGATTTCCAGGCCGACCTGGCGGCCCTGCGCGAGGCGCGTTTCGACGCGCTGATGCTGGCCAAGGCCGAGGCCGCCATCGATATCCGCCTGGTGCACTACCTGCTCGGCCGCCAGGTGCCGCTGATCGCGCTGGTGGAAACCGCCGGCGCCTTCGACGATCTGGCTGGCCTGCTGCGCGAACCCGGCGTGGTGCAGGCCGCCTTCGGTTCGCTGGACCTGGCCCTGGACCTGGGCTGCCAGCCCAGCTGGGAGGCCCTGGCCTACTTCCGTGGCGCGCTGGTTTTGCAATCGCGCCTGGCCGGCCTGGCGCCGCCGCTGGACGGCGTGACCACCAGCTTCGACGACCCCGCCGCGGTGCGCCAGGACGCCCTGACCGCCAGCGGCCTGGGCTTCGGCGGCAAGCTGGCGATCCATCCGCGCCAGGTGGCTCCCATCCGCGAGGCCTTCCTGCCCGACGCCAAGGCGGTGGACTGGGCGCAGGCGGTGCTCGCCGCTGCACAGAGCGGCGCCGCCGTCCAGCTCGACGGGGCGATGGTCGATCGTCCGCTGATCGAGCGTGCCCGCCGCATTCTTTCCCGTTCCAGCGTTACTGGAGAAAAACACCCATGAAAATCCTCGTCGCCGTGAAGCGCGTGGTCGATTTCAACGTCAAGGTCCGCGTCAAGGCGGACAACTCCGGCGTCGATCTCGCCAACGTGAAAATGTCCATGAACCCCTTCTGCGAAATCGCCGTGGAAGAGGCCGTGCGCCTGAAGGAGAAAGGCATCGCCAGTGAAGTGGTTGTCGTTTCCGTCGGCCCGAACGCCGCCCAGGAGCAGCTGCGCACCGCCCTGGCCCTGGGCGCCGACCGCGCGACCCTGGTGGAAACCAACGAAGAGCTGAGTTCCCTGGCCATCGCCAAGGCCCTCAAGGCCCTGGTCGAGCGCGAGCAGCCGCAGCTGGTGATCCTCGGCAAGCAGGCCATCGACAGCGACAACAACCAGACCGGGCAGATGCTCGCCGCGCTGACCGGCTACGCCCAGGGCACCTTCGCCTCCAAGGTCGAGGTCGCCGGAGACAAGGTGAATGTCACCCGCGAAATCGATGGCGGCCTGCAGACCGTCTCGCTGAACCTGCCGGCGATCGTCACCACCGACCTGCGCCTGAACGAGCCGCGCTACGCCTCGCTGCCGAACATCATGAAGGCGAAGAAGAAGCCGCTGGAGGTGGTCAGCCCGGACGCCCTCGGCGTGTCCACCGGCTCCACCGTCACGACCCTCAAGGTCGAGGCGCCGGCCGCCCGCAGCGCCGGCATCAAGGTCACCTCCGTGGCCGAACTGGTCGAGAAACTGAAGAACGAGGCGAAGGTGATCTGATGACTATCCTGGTAATCGCTGAGCACAACGACGGCGCCCTGGCCGGCGCCACCCTGAACACCGTCGCCGCCGCGCAGAAGATCGGCGGCGAGATCCACCTGCTGGTCGCCGGGCAGGACGTCGGTGGCGTGGCCGAGGCCGCCGCCCAGGTCGCCGGCGTGGCCAAGGTGCTGGTCGCCGACAACGCCGCCTACGCCCACCAGCTGCCGGAGAACATCGCGCCGCTGGTGGTCTCCCTGGCCGGCGGCTACAGCCACGTGCTGGCGCCCGCCACCACCAACGGCAAGAACTACCTGCCGCGGGTCGCCGCGCAACTGGACGTCGACCAGCTCTCCGAGATCATCGAGGTGGTCAGCGCCGACACCTTCAAGCGCCCGATCTACGCCGGCAACGCCATCGCCACCGTGCAGTCCTCGGCCCCGGTCAAGGTCATCAGCGTGCGCGGCACCGGCTTCGATGCGGCCAGTGCGCAGGGCGGCTCGGCCAGCGTGGAAGTCGTGAGCAGTGTGTTCGACTCGCGCAGCTCGGCCTTCGTCGGCGAAGAACTGGCCAAGTCCGACCGCCCGGAACTGACCGCCGCCAAGATCGTGGTCTCCGGTGGCCGCGGCATGCAGAACGGCGACAACTTCAAGCTGCTCTATGCCCTGGCCGACAAGCTCGGCGCCGCGGTGGGCGCTTCCCGCGCCGCGGTGGACGCCGGCTTCGTGCCCAACGACATGCAGGTCGGCCAGACCGGCAAGATAGTCGCGCCGCAGCTCTACATCGCCGTGGGCATCTCCGGCGCCATCCAGCACCTGGCGGGCATGAAGGATTCCAAGGTCATCGTGGCCATCAACAAGGACGAAGAGGCGCCGATCTTCCAGGTCGCCGACTACGGCCTGGTGGGCGACCTCTTCGAAGTCGTGCCGCAACTGCAGGCGGCGCTCTGAGCGCCCGGGAGACAACGACAATGAGAAGAGCAGCGATAGTCGCGCCGCGCCGTACCCCGGTCGGCGCCTTTGGCGGCAGCCTGCGCAGCGTGCCGGTGGAGCGCCTGGGCGCCGAGGTGGTCAAGGCCATCCTGGCGCAGACGCGCCTGGACCCGGCGCGCATCGATGACGTGGTGTTCGCCCAGTCCTACGCCAACTCCGAGACGCCCTGCGTGGGGCGCTGGATCGCCCTGGAGGCGGGCCTGCCGGTGAGCGTGCCGGGCATGCAGCTGGACCGCCGCTGCGGCGGCGGCCTGCAGGCCCTGGCCAGCGCCGCGATGATGGTGCAGACCGGCGCCGCCGACGTGGTCCTGGCCGGCGGCGTGGAGAGCATGAGCAACATCGAGTACTACTCCACCGACATGCGCTGGGGCGCCCGCGCCGGCTCCGTGACCCTGCACGACCGCCTCGACCGCGGCCGCGAGCGCTCGCAGCCGGAACACCGCTTCGGGCGCATCTCGGGGATGATCGAGACCGCCGAGAACCTGGCCCGCGAATACGCCATCAGCCGCGAGGAGGCCGACGCCTTCGCCGCGCGCAGCCAGCAGCGTGCCGCAGCAGCCTGGGAAGCCGGACGCTTCGACGCCGAGATCGTGCCCATCAGCGTGCCGCAGAAGCGTGGCGAGCCCATCCTGGTGAACCGCGACGAAGGCGTGCGCGGCGACACCACGCTGGAAAAACTGGCCGGGCTGCGGGCGCTGGTGAAGGACGGCACAGTGACGGCCGGCAACGCCTCGCAGCAGAACGACGCCGCCGCCGCCTGCCTGGTGGTGGCCGAAGACAAGCTGGCCGAGCTGGGCCTGGAGCCGATCGGCTACCTGCACAGCTGGGCCGCCGCGGGCTGCGAGCCGGCGACCATGGGCATCGGCCCGGTGCCGGCGGTGCGCAAGCTGTTCGAGCGCACCGGCCTGGGCTTCGAGCAGATGGACCTGGTGGAGGTCAACGAGGCCTTCGCCTGCCAGGTGCTGGCGGTGCTCAAGGGCTGGGGCTGGAACGATGCGCAGCGGCTCAACGTCAACGGCTCGGGCATTTCCCTGGGGCACCCGGTGGGCGCCACCGGCATGCGCATCATGACCTCGGTGCTGCACGAGCTGCAGCGCCGCAAAGGGCGCTACGCCCTGGAGACCATGTGCATCGGCGGCGGCCAGGGCCTGGCGGCGATCTTCGAGCGGGCCTGAGCGGGAGCAGCCTGAGATGACGGAAGAAATCCGCCTGGAGGCGCTGGACTTCGCCGCCCTGATCCACCCGGGCGACCGGGTGGTGTGGGGGCAGGGCGGCGCCGAACCCACGGCGCTGACCGCGCGCCTGATGGCCCAGCGCGAGGCGATCGGCAGCTTCCGCGCCTTCGTCGGCATGAGCCTGTCCGCCAGCGTCGGCCCGGAACATGCCGCCCAGGTGCATTACCAGTCGTACTGCGGCGCCGGGCGCAACCGCCTGCTGGCGCGGGAGAAGCGCCTGGACATCCTGCCGTGCCACTACACCCAGCTGGCGGCGGCGCTGGCGCCGGTCGACGTGCTGCTGCTGCAGGTGGCCGAAGGGCCGGGAGGCTTCAGCTTCGGCATCGCCGCCGAATACCTGGTGCCGCTGCTGCGCAGCGCGCGGCTGGTGATCGCCGAGGTCAACGAGCAGGCGCCGTGGACCCACGGCGAATACCTGGACCCGCGCGACATCGACCTGCTGGTGCGCACCTCCAGCGCGCCGCTGGAAGTCCCGGCGGCGCCCGGCGGCGAGGTGGAGCGGGCCATCGCCCGGCACATCGGCGGCCTGGTGGAGGACGGCGCGACCCTGCAGATGGGCCTGGGCAGCCTGCCCGAGGCGGCGCTCGACGGCCTGCGTTCGCACCGCGACCTGGGCATTCATTCCGGCGCCATCGGCGACAAGGTGGCGGAGCTGATGGAGCTGGGCGTGATCACCAACGCGCGCAAGAACATCGACAGGGGCGTCACGGTCGCCGGGGTGTTGCTGGGCGGCGAGCGGGTCTACCGCCATGCCCACCGCAACCCGCGCATCCAGCTGCGCTCGACGGCCTACACGCATTCCCTGGCGGTGCTCGGCAGCATCGAGCGCCTGGTGACCATCAACTCGGCCATCGAGGTGGACCTGACCGGGCAGATCAACGCGGAGATCGCCGGCGGCGCCTACGTCGGCGCGGTGGGCGGGGCGATGGACTTCCTTCGCGGCGCCCAGGCCTCGCCGGGCGGCCTGCCGATCATCGCCTTGCCGGCCACGGCGCTGGGTGGCAGGCAGAGTAGGGTGGTGGAGTGCCTGTCCGGCCCGGTGAGCACGCCGCGGGCGGACGCCGCGCTCATCGTCACCGAATATGGCGTGGCCGACCTGCGCGGCTGCGACCTGCGCGAGCGGGCGCGGCGGATGCTCGCCATCGCCCATCCGGATTTCCAGGAATCGCTGGCCCGGGCGGCCGGGCTCTGACAGCGAACGCGCCAGCCGGCCGTGGCGCCGGCCGGCAAGCGCGCTCTTGAACGGGGAGTATTCATTCGGACCGTACGATCGAAAAAGAAATCTGTACTGAAAAGCATGGTCCGTACGGCGGGCGAGGAATAGCATTCGATGCCGCGTCCCTTGGTGAATCTCTGAGGAGGTAACTGGACATGAAATCGGTGAAATTCGACAACGGCCCGATCGGGATGGCCGCCAACCTGCACTTGCCGGCCGGCTTCGACGAGCGCAAGACCTACCCGGCCATCGTCGTCACCCATCCCGCCGGCGGCGTGAAGGAGCAGACCAGTGGGCTTTACGCTGCCAAGCTGGCCGAACTGGGTTTCGTCACGCTGGCATTCGACGCCTCGTACCAGGGCGAGAGCGGCGGCGAGCCGCGCCAGCTGGAGAATCCCTATGCGCGCGTCGAGGACATCAGCGCCGCCATCGACTACCTCACGACCCTGCCCTACGTCGACCCCGGGCGCATCGGCGCCATGGGCATCTGCGCCGGCGGCGGCTATACCGTGACGGCCGCCCTGGGCGACCGCCGCATCAAGGCCGTGGGCGCCGTCAGCGCCGCCAACTACGGCGCGATCCTGCGCAACGGTTGGGAAGGGCGCGACGACCTCGGCGGCGCCTTCGCCATGCTGGAGAGCGCCGCGAAGGCCCGCACCGACGAGGCCAACGGCGCCGCGACGGGCTACTACCCGATCGTGCCGAAGACCGCCGAGCAAGCGCCCAACGCCGACCTGGCCGAGGCGGTCGAGTACTACCGCACCCCGCGCGCCCAGTGCCCCACTTCGCCGAGCATCGCGCCGACGCAGAGCCTGATGCAGCTCGTCACCTTCGACGCCTTCCACCTGGTGGAGCTGTTCCTGACCCAGCCGATCCAGATCGTCGCCGGCGAGCAGGCGGGCACGCGCTGGATCAGCGAAGACCTGTTCCGCCGCGCCGCGAGCAAGGACAAGCACCTGCACATCGTTCCCGGCGGAACCCACATCGGCATGTACGACAAGCCGGAACTGGTGGGCGAGGCCATGGCCAAGCTCGGCCCGTTCTTCAAGGCCCATCTGTAATGCGCCGCTACGGGCGCCGACATTCGAGGAACCTTCCATGAGCCAGATGCAATCCGTCACCTTCAAACATGGCGCCTGGGACGTGGCCGCCACCCTGCGTCTGCCCGAGGGCTTCGATGCCGGCAAGCGCTACGCCGCCATCGTCTGCGCCCACCCGATCAGCAGTTGCAAGGAACAGACCGCGGGCGCCATCTATGGCGAGGCGCTGACCCGGGCCGGCTTCATCACCCTGGCCTTCGATGCCTCCACCCAGGGCGCCAGCGGCGGCGAACCGCGCTTCAGCGAAGACCCCGCCACCCGCGTCGAGGACTTCCGCTGCGCCGTGGACTACCTGGTGACCCTGCCCTACGTGGACGAGGAGCGCATTGGCGTGCTGGGCGTGTGCGGCGGCGGCGGTTACGCCGTCAGCGCGGCGATGACCGAGCGCCGCTTCAAGGCCGTGGGCACCGTGGTCGCCGCCAACTATGGGCGCCTGATGCGCGAAGGCGACATGACGCCCGACGCCGCGCTGAAGACGCTGGACGCCATCGCCAGGCAGCGCACCGCCGAAGCGCGCGGCGCCGAGCCGCTGATCGTGGGCTACATCCCCGCTTCGGAAGCGGAGCGCGCCAAGGTCGGCATCGACGACATCGACATCGTCGAAGCCGTGCAGTACTACACCACGCCGCGCGGCCAGCAGCCGGGCTCGCCCAACAAGCTGCGCTTCACCAGCACCGCGGCGGCGGTGGGCTGGGACGCCTTCCACTTCGCCGAGGTGCTGCTGACCCAGCCGCTGCACATCGTCATCGGCGGCGTGCCGGGCGGCTTCGGCTCCTACCGTGACGGCCTGGAGCTCTATGGCCGGGCGCGCTCCAGCCAGAAGAGCATCCAGATCGTCGCAGGCACGAGCCACTACGAGCTGTACGACCAGCCCGAGGCCACCGGCCAGGCGCTGGCGCAACTGGTGCCCTTCTACAGGAAGCACCTGGGCGCCTGAAGCCAAGGCCCTGCGCAGCGCCGACGACGGCGTTGCGCGGGGCCGTTTCGACATTCATCCGCCCACCCGGCCTGCGTCCTGTTTCCAGGGGCGTGTGCCGTTCGTGCGGGCGGTGGGGAAGCGATCTTCCTGTGGGGTTGCAGCGCTCGTGCGCCCTGCGTTGGAGCCCCGGGCACGGGGCTGGCGAAGGGGCGCGGGAGACCGGTGATCGGCTCGTTAAATGATTAGTTTGCAAACTAATTTAATGGCGGGTAAGGTCTCGGACATCCGATCCGAATGGCCCGAGGCGACCATGAAAAAGCTCGATCAGTTGCGCCAGCAGTTCACCAGCCACCTGCGCCCCATCGGCGAGTTGTGGCGACGGGTCGCCCAGGAGTCGCTGCTGGCCCATGGCATCTCGGTGCCTTGCGGTTCCGCCCTGCTGGCCATCGCCCGGCTGGGGGAGGGCGTCAGCCAGAGCGCGCTGGCCGAAGAGCTGGGCATCGAGGCCGCATCGCTGGTGCGCAGCGTCGACCAGCTCGCCCAGGCCGGCCTGGTGCGCCGGGAAAAGGGCCTGCAGGACCAGCGCGTCAAGACGCTCTGGTTCACCGACACGGGGCGCGCGCTGGCCAGCGGCGTCGAGCATGAACTCATCACACTGCGTGCGCGGATGCTCGCCGACGTGCCGCGGGAAGACCTGGAGGCGGCCCTGCGGGTATTCCGCATCATCGAGGGCTTCGCGCAGGCTTCGACTACGGTGGGAGCCGCCGCGAAATCATGACCCCGGCCCTGCCCAGCGCCCGCGACTGGTGGTTCTCGCTGCGCACCTTCGCGGCCTCGATGCTGGCGCTCTACATCGCCCTGGCGCTGTCGCTGCCCAACCCGGTCTGGGCCATGGGCACCGTGTACGTGGTGTCCCAGCCGATGATGGGGGCCATGCGTTCGAAGACGCTCTACCGCGTCGGCGGCACCTTGCTCGGCGTCTCCGTGGCAGTGCTGCTGGTGCCGCCCCTGAGCGACACGCCGATACTGCTGATGCTGGCGACTGCGTTGTGGTCGGGGACCATGCTCTACGTGTCGATGCTCGACCGGACGCCACGCAACTACCTGTTCCGTCTGCCGGCCTACACCATGCCGCTGGTCGCCCTGCCGGCGTTGCACGCGCCGCAGAACGTGTTCGAGATCGCCCTGGCGCGCAGCGAGGAAATCATCGTCGGCATCGTCTGTGCGAACGTCGTCGCCGGCCTGGCCATGGGCGAGCGCGTGACCCCGGTGATTCGCCAGCGCCTGGAACAGTGGTTCGCCGCTGTCTCCAGCTGGGCGGCCGAGGCGCTGTCGGCGAAGGTCAGCCAGGCCAGCCGGCATCCGCTGACGGCGGGCCTCCAGGCATTCGAACAGCTGATCGCCCACCTGGCCTTCGACACCGGCAATCCATACGCCGTGCGGGCCGCCCGGGAACTGCGTGCGCGCATGCGCATGCTGATGCCGCACATCTCGTCGCTGGCCGCGCTGCAGGAGGCCCTGGCCCGGCTGGGCGGCGCGAGCGAGGCGCAGCGGCGACGGACGGAAGAGGTCGGCCGATGGCTGATGGCGAGCGCGGACAGCGTCGAGCACGCCAGGTATCCGTCCGTTCCACCGCGGCTGTCCGCCACCGCCACCTGGCCCGAGCTGCTGGAGTGGACCCTCCGCATGCGCCTGGTCGGCCTGGTGGACCTCTGGCGTGATTGCCAGCTGCTGCGCCGCGGCGTCGAGAACGACGATGCGCTGCCGCGCTGGCAGCCGGCCTATCGGCGCTGGAACCTGAGCGGCATCTCGCACCATATCGACTTCGGCATGCTGCTCTTCTACGCCGGCTCCATGTCCCTGGGCATCTTCCTCGGCGGGCTGCTCTGGCTGAGCACGGGCTGGGCGCCGGGGGCCAACGCGCTGGTCCTGGGGACGGTCGCCTGCAGCCTGTTCGCCTCCCTCGACGAGCCGGCCCCGCAGATGTTCCGCTTCCTGCTGGTGAACCTGGCCAGCAGCCTGCTCGGTGGCCTGCTGCTGTTCGTCGTGCTGCCCTCGGCCCATGAGTTCGAAACCCTGGTCGCCTGCTTCTTCGTGCCCTGCCTGCTGTTCGGCGTGCTGCTGGTCTCCCGGCCCCAGTTCGGCACCGAGGCCTTGCTGATGATTGTCTTCACCGGCAGTTTCGTCGGCCTGCGGGGCGCCTACACGGCCGATTTCCAGCTGTTCCTCGACAGTTGCCTGGCCAGTGCGCTGGGCGCGCTGGGGGCGTTGTTGTGGACGCTGCTGATGCGGCCGTTCGGCAGCGAGCTGGCGCTGAGCCGGTTGGTGCATGCCAATTGGCGCGACCTGGCGCACTGCTCTGCGGGCGGGCAGGGCAGCCACTACCCGGAATCGATGGCGCGCATGCAGGACCGCCTGGAACTGTTGCTGCCGCGGCTGGCGAACCAGCGCGGGCAGACGGCCACCGACGCGTTCCGCGACCTGCGCGTGGGCTTCAGCGTGCTGCACCTGCAGCGTGAGGAGCAGCGCCTGGGCGGTGAGGTCGAGCAGACGATCGCCCGCCTGCTGGCGGCCATCGCCGCGCATTTCCGGGCCTGCGAGGCGGCGGATGCCTACCGGGCGCCCGACGCCGCGCTGCTGGCCCGTATCGACCAGGGCCTGCGCCAGGTGCTGCCCCTAGCCGGGCCGGCGGCGGACGAGGTGCGCAACGCCCTGGTCGAACTGCGCGTCACCCTGTTCCCGGAGGCCGCCGAACCGGACCTGTCGGGCGCGGAGTCAGGAGCCCGGCCATGATCGGTGAAATCGACCTCTATGGCGTGTTCCTGCCCGGCCTGCTGCTGATGCTGCTGCTCGCCTTCGTCATTACCCGGGTGCTGCGCGCTCTGCTGATGTACCTCGGCTTGTACCGCTATGTCTGGCACCACTTCCTGTTCAACTTCGCTCTCTATGTGATCGTCCTGGGCACCAGCGTGACCCTGACGCACGGCTGGCACCTATGAAAAACTCCATACGCAAGTTCCTCCCGGTCATTCCCACCCTGCTGCTGGTGGCGGTGGCCGTACCGATAGCGCAACACCTGTGGAACTACTACACCAACGCACCCTGGACCCGCGACGGGCACATCGGCGCCGAGGTGGTGCAGGTCGCGCCGGACGTGTCCGGGCTGATCACCCAGGTCGACATCGAGGACAACCAGTTGGTCAAGCGCGGCCAACTGCTGTTCCTGGTCGACCGCAGCCGCTACGAGCTGGCGGTGCAGCAGGCCGAGGCGGTCGTCCGCCAGCAGCGCGCCAGCCTTGGCCAGGCGCGCCGCGAGGCCGCGCGCAACCACGTGCTGGCCGACCTGGTGGCCAAGGAAGTGCTGGAAGACAGCGATGCCCGTGTGCAGCAGGGCGAGGCGAGCCTCGCCAGGGCCGAGAGCGCGCTGGCCCTGGCGCGCCTGAACCTGGCGCGCACCGAGGTGCGCAGCCCGGTGGACGGCTACCTGAACGACCGGGTACCGCGCGATGGCGACTACGTCAGCGCCGGCCGGCCGGTGCTCTCGGTGGTGGACCAGCATTCCTTCCACGTGGTGGGCTACTTCGAGGAAACCAAGCTGGACGGCGTGCACATCGACCAGCCGGTGGACATCCGCATCATGGGCAGCGGCCAGTTGCTGCGCGGCCACGTGCAAAGCGTCGCCGCCGGCATCGAGGACCGTGACCGGGTCAACGGCGAGAGCCTGCTGCCCAACGTCAACCCGACCTTCAACTGGGTGCGCCTGGCCCAGCGGATTCCCGTGCGCGTCGCCCTGGACGAGGTGCCGGCGGATTTCCGCCTGATCGCCGGGCGCACCGCCACCGTCTCGGTGCGCGAGGTGGAACGGCCATGAAAACCTACCTTGGCTTGCTGGGCCTGCTCGGGCTGCTGGCGGGCTGTACCGAGGTCGGGCCGGACTACCGCCTGCCGCAGCAGGCCGCCTGGCGCGAACCCACGGCTTCTGCCGCGTTCCAGGCCGCGGGCGTGGCGGACTTCGCAACGGCGCCGGTGCCCGACGGCTGGTGGCGCCTGTACCGCGACGCGCAACTCGACCGCCTGGTGCAGCAGGCGCTGGCGGCCAATACCGACCTGCGCCAGGCCAGCGCCAACCTGCGCAAGGCGCTGGCGCTGGAGGCCTCGGTGGCGGCGGACGCCAATCCGCACGCCACGCTGGAGGCCGATGCGCAGCGCGGCCAGGCGCCGCTGGAGGCCTCACAGGTCGGCGTCCGGCCGCCGGCGATCGACGATGGCGGCCTCGGCCTGTCCATCGGCTACGAGGTCGACCTGTTCGGCAAGCTGGCGCGCGCCGAGGAGGCCGCCCATGCCGATGCCCAGGCCAGCGTGGCGGCCGAAGACCTGGTCCGGGTGACGGTGGCGGCGCAGACGGTGCGGGCCTACGTGCAGGGCTGCTCGGCGACCCGCCAGCTGAATGTCGCGCAGCAGCAGCTGGACCTGCAGGCGCGCAGCGCCGAGGTGACCCAGCGCCTGGCCGCCGCCGGGCGCGGCAGCTCCGCGGACGTCGAGCGCGCCAGGGCCCAGCAGGAAACCCTGCGCGCGAGCCTGCCGCAGTTCAGCGCCAACCGCGATGCCGCGCGCTATCGCCTGGCCGCCCTGCTGGGGCGCACGCCGGCGCAGTTGCCGGCTGCCTCCCTGGCCTGCAGCGAGGAGCCGCGGCTGGACCAGCCCATACCGGTGGGCGAGGGCGCCGACCTGTTGCGCCGCCGCCCCGACATCCGCCAGGCGGAACGCCAACTGGCGGGCATGACCGCGCGCATCGGCGTGGCCACCGCGCAGCTCTACCCGAGCGTCACCCTGGGCGCTTCGGCCGGCCTGGCCGGGCGCTTCGGCGAGATCGGGGAGTCCTCGGCCAAGCACTGGAGCCTCGGCCCGCTGATCAGCTGGAGCATTCCCGACAGCGGCGCCCGGGCCAGGGTCAAGGCCGCCGAGGCGGACAGCGAGGCGGCCCTGGCCCGCTTCGATGGCGTGGTGCTCGAAGCCCTGCGCGAGACCGAGACCGCTCTGACCTTCTATGCCCGGGAGCTGCAGCGCAACCAGGCCCTGCGCGCGGCCCGCGAGCACGCGCAGCAGGCCGCCCGGGACAGCGAGCGCCTGTATGGCGCGGGGCGCCTGCCGTACCTGGCCAGCCTGGATGCCAACCGCACCCTGGCCGACAGCGAGGCGGCGCTGGCCGCTTCCGATGCCCGGGTCGCGCAGGACCAGGTCGACCTGTTCCTGGCGCTCGGCGGCGGCTGGTCCGGCCAGGCGGTGACGGCCGAGGCGCGCTGAGCGCTGGTCGTGCCGATGATTTCCATACTGTGAGCGCTGGAGTCGAATGATGGATCTGTTCGAAGGTATGCAGGCCTTCATACGGGTAGTGGAAAGCGGCAGCTTCACCGGCGCCGCGGAAGGCCTGGGCATGTCGACCTCGAAGGTTTCCCGGCTGGTCGCGGGGCTGGAGAGCGAGCTTTCCGCCCGCCTGCTGCAGCGCACCACGCGCAGCCTGGCGGTCACGGACATCGGCATGCGCTACTTCGAGCGCTGCAAGCGGATACTCGGCGAGGTCGCCGAGGCTGCGGCGGAGGTGGGCGGCGCGCGCGCCCAGGCGATGGGCCGGCTGCGGGTGCACGCGGTGACCGAGTTCGGCCTGGAGCACCTCACGCCCCTGCTGGTCGACTACCTGGAGCACTACCCGGAAGTCTCCATCGACCTGTCCCTCACCCAGGGCGCGCCGGCCATGCTGGAAGAGGGCTTCGACGTGCTCATCACCCTGGCCGAGGCGCTGCCTGATTCATCCTTCGTCGCGCAGCGCCTGGGGCAGGTGTTCAGCATCGTCTGCGCCTCGCCGGACTATCTCGCCAAGCACGGCGTGCCCCTGGCGGTGGAAGACCTGCATGGGCACCGCTGCCTGCAGCTGGCCGACTCGCTGTCGCCGCAGGGCTGGCGTTTTTCCGGCCCGCAGGGCGAGCAGCTGGTGGAGCTGGGCGACGTGCTGAAGGTGAACCTCCCGGAGGCCGCCTGCGTGGCGGCCGCCTCGGGCCTGGGCGTGTGCCTGCTGCCGAGCTTCGTGGCGGCCAAGGCCCTGCTGGATGGTTCGCTGGTGCGCATTCTTCCTGCCTATCGCCTGCATGCCCGGGACGTGTTCGCCCTGTATTCGTCGCGCCATTACCTGGACGAGAAGATCCGCACCTGGGTCGAGTTCCTCAAGGCCAGGCTGCCCGAAGCCTTCGACAGGGACCGGCAGATACTGGACGACCCGGGCTTCTGGGCAGAGGCGGGGAAGGGGCGCTTGCGCGCCTGAACGGTCGGTCACAACACGGGGGAGCCCGCACCATGGACCTTGTTCATTCGATGGAGATTTTCGTTCGCGTGGTCGAGCTGGGGAGCTTCACGGCCGCCGCGGATTCGCTGGGGCATTCCACGCCCCACGTCTCGCGCAGCGTCAGTGAACTGGAAAACCACCTCAAGGCCAGGCTGATCAACCGGACCACCCGCAAGCTGGCCCTGACCGAGGTGGGCAGGCGCTACCTGGAGCGCTGCAAGAGCATTCTCGATGACCTGCGCACGGCCGAGATGGAGGCCGCCGGCGCCCACCTGGAGGCCTTCGGCAAACTGCGCCTGCATGCCCCCAACGGCATTGGCCAGTACCACATCATTCCCCTGGTTTCGCAGTATTCGGAGCTCTACCCGAGCGTGGACTTCGAGCTGACGCTGTCCCACGCGACGCCGGACCTCCTGGCGGAGGGCTATGACCTGCTGATTTCCGGCGACAGCAACATCCCCGACTCGGGGTTCATCGCCCAGGGGCTCGGCGCGACCTACAGCGTCCTCTGCGCCGGCCCCGGCTACCTGGCGCGCAACGGGGTGCCGCGGAGCATCGCCGAGCTGTCCGGGCATACCTGCCTGCAACTGGACGACCCCGCGTTCCCGGGCGGCTGGGAGGTCAATGGCTCGGCCATCGACGTGATCGCATCATCGCGCCGGAAATTCCAGGTGAACGTGGCGGATGGCATCGCCCAGGCCGCCCGGGAAGACATGGGCATCTGCCTGATCCCCCTCTACGTGGCGGCGGCCTCGATCCGGCGCGGCGAGCTGGTCAGGGTGCTGCCCGACCTGATCGCCCATCAGCGCAACGTTTCGGTGATCTATCCGTCCCGGCAGTTCCTCGATGCGAAGGTCAGGACCTTCATCGACTACCTGAAGAACCACCTGCCGGGCCGCCTGGCGGCCGACGAGGAAATACTGCTCGGCGGGGCGGGAAGCGCGTGAGCCGTCACGCCCGTTGGGCGGGCATCAGTCGATCCCGCATTGGCTCGGGAGCTTCTGGTAGGTGACGCTGTGCACGTCGCCGCGGTGGTCCTGGTAGGTGAGCGTCGCCGGCGCGCTGGCGCAGGCGTCCGCCGGCTCGGCATGCAGGGAAATGACCTTGGCGACGTCCAGGTTCATTCCATAGGCATAGGCGATGGTTTGCGCGGTGGCCGGCGCGCCGGTGTCATCCGGTTGGGCGGCAAGGGCCTGCTGGCTGGCGAAAAGGACGGCGGCAATGGCGAGAACGTATTTCATGGCGGGTCTTCCTGGGAATGGTGGCGCCCTCGGCCGGCAAGGATGAAGCGGGTGTTCCGCTGCCGGGTGAAAGGCTTGCGAGCAATGTTATCGCCGCGATTGTTCCGATAAATGCCGGGGCTCCTAAGACATTCTTTCTCTGGCGGTAAGAATGGGGAAACGTTGCTTGGGGGGAATGGAGTACGGGTTTGGCAGTGGAGTGTTGGCGAAGTCCGCAGCCCTCTCCCCAGCCCTCTCCCTGAAGGGAGAGGGGGCCGTTCGGAGTGGGTGGGTAACGCAGCGTTAGCCGGGAGGTTCGTAGGGCGCATAACCGTTCGCGGTTATACGCCGTTGGCCGTGCCACCGGAGCGTTCGGCGGTGCCGGTGAATCCAATCGCGGACAAAGTCCGCTCCTACGCCCG
>NZ_FOLS01000048.1:16321-42713 GCF_900112375.1 Pseudomonas citronellolis
TCGTGATTGCACTTCACGCCGAACGGTCCCCTCTCCCGCTTGCGGGGGAGGGTTAGGGAGGGGGAGCGGAGTCAGGGTTGGCAGAGGTGTGGGGGGGAGTCCGTAACCCTCTCCCCAGCCCTCGGCTGCGCGCCCCGTCCTGAAGGGAGAGGGGGCTGTCCTGAGCGAAGGGGGAAGACCGCAAGTCTCACCGCTCCACACCCTCCACAACGAACCCACGCCGATACTGCGAAGGCGAACGACTCATGGTGCGCTTGAATGCAGTACTGAAAGCACTCTCTGACTCATAACCCAGGGAAAAAGCGATAGAAGCAATATTCTCACTACCACTACGCAGACGATCCGCCGCCATGAGCATGCGCCAGCGGACCAGATATTCCATCGCCGTCCTGCCCACCAGTTGCTTGAAGCGTTGCGCGAAGACCGTGCGCGACATGCCGGCGACGCGTGCCAGCTCTTCGAGCGTCCAGCGGCGTTGCGGGGCGGAGTGGATCGCGCCGATCGCGCTGGCGACCTGGTGGTCGGACAAGGCGAGGAACCAGCCCGAAGGGGAACCCGGGGAAGTGTTGGCCAGGTGCAGCCGCAGTATCTGTACCAGCATCAGGTGGGCGAGGTGCGTGGAGACGAGGGTCGAGCCCGGTTCCTGGTGGCGCAGCTCGGTTGCCAGCTGATCCAGGGCCCAGCGCAAGACCTGCGCCTGGCTCGAACCGCCTTCGACATGAATCAGCGAGGGCAGCGCATCGAACAACACGGCGGCCTGGGAGTTGGAGAAATCGAAATGCACACTGATCAGGAAGACCTCGCCACCGCCGTTGTGCAGGGCGATGCCGTCATGGGCTATCGCTTCCATGATGTCCGAGGGGTCTTCCGGCGCCAGGTCGGGGCTTGAAGACAGGATCAGCCGCTGCCCGCTGTTGAGCAGGTAGCAATCGCCTTCGGCGAAACGCATCGGCTGCTCCTGCCCCGCGGTTCTCCCCCAGCACGTGCCCTTCAGGACGGCGGTGAACTTGATGCCCTGGTGCGGGGGAAAATCGAAGGACCAGGCTCCCGCGGCATCCAGGCCGGCGTAAAACTGGCTACGCGGTTTGAGCAGGGAAAGCACATCGGAAAGAGGGTCCATGGTTCCGTACGATCTCGATAGAAAACCGTACCCTATAGCATGGATGGTCCGGCATGCCAGGGGTAAGGTTACGCCACTGTCTTTTCTCGCCGTTGTTTGCATCGACCTGCCGCTGGCGCATGGGCAAGTCCGTCGGGTATGCCGTTTTCATTTGGTATTCATTCTGCATCGGGCAACTCGACGCGGTCTCGGAAGATGCTGAAGTTCCGCGTGGACGAACAAGCCCTTCGAACAAGAAACAGCCCAAATAGACTCGAGCAATATATTCCAGGCCTTGGACCGGAACTGAAACTCCGAGAGCCCAGGGAATAGGCTCTATCGCTATTTTTCCGTCCTGCTCACGCATTGAAAGTTGAGCGCTTCAACTTTCCGACTGCTCTGCCGGAAGACTTTCTCCAATTGATCGGAAGTTCATTCGAACCTGCTCTTCGAGAGTGCGGGAGGGCTTCCGTATTGCCGGCTTCAACTGAAAAACAGTGAAAGCGCCAGCTCGACCTGGCAATGGAAAATATCAACATGAGGACAAGCGCTATGCGTCGAAAGCCAGCCAAATCCGTCTTGGCGTCGGCCCTGCTCATCGCCATGGCGGGCCTGGCCGGGTGCGACAAGCACCAGGCCGCCGCCCAGGCCCAGTTGCCGGAGGTGGGGGTCGTCACCCTGCAGGCCAGGACGGTGACCCTGAACAGCGAGCTGCCCGGCCGCACCAGCGCCTACCGCGTCGCCGAGGTGCGCCCGCAGGTCAACGGCATCATCCTCAAGCGCCTGTTCAAGGAAGGCAGCGACGTCAAGGAAGGCCAGCAGCTCTACCAGATCGACGCCGCGCCCTATGAGGCCGACTACCAGAGCGCCCAGGCCAACCTGGTCTCCAGCCAGCAGCAGGCCGAGCGCTACAAGCTGCTGGTGGCCGACGAGGCGGTGAGCAAGCAGCAGTACGCCGACGCCAATGCCGCCTACCTGCGCGCCAAGGCCGCGGTCGAGCAGGCGCGCATCAACCTGCGCTACACCAGGGTGCTGTCGCCCATCTCCGGGCGCGTGGGCCGTTCCGGCGTGACCGAAGGCGCGCTGGTGACCAGCGGCCAGGCCACCGCCATGGCCACGGTGCAGCAGCTGGACCCCATCTACGTCGACGTCACCCAGCCTTCCACCGCCTTGCTGCGCCTGCGCCGGGAACTGGCCGAAGGGCAGTTGCAGAGCGCCGGCGACAACGCGGCCAAGGTCAGCCTGAAGCTCGAAGACGGCAGCGAATACCCGCTGCAGGGGCGCCTGGAGTTCTCCGAGGTCTCGGTCGACGAGGGCACCGGTTCGGTGACCCTGCGCGCCGTGTTCCCCAACCCGAAGGGCGAGCTGCTGCCGGGCATGTTCGTCCATGCGCAGCTGCAGGAAGGCGTGCGCCAGCAGGCCATCCTCGCCCCGCAGCAGGGCGTGACCCGCGACCTGCGCGGCCAGCCTACCGCGCTGGTGCTGGGCGCCGACGACAAGGTCGAGCTGCGCAACATCAGGACCGACCGCACCCTCGGCGCCTACTGGCTGGTCACCGACGGCCTGAAGCCTGGCGACCGCCTGATCACCGAAGGCCTGCAGTTCGTCCAGCCGGGCGCCCAGGCCAAGGCCGTGCCGGCGAAGAACGTCGCGCCCGCCGAGGGCGCGAAAACGGACAGCCAGGGTTAACCAAGGGATTCCAGCATGTCGAAATTCTTCATTGACCGGCCCATCTTCGCCTGGGTGATCGCCCTGGTGATCATGCTGGCCGGGGGCCTGTCGATCCTCAAGCTGCCGGTGAACCAGTACCCGGCCATCGCGCCGCCGGCCATCGCCATCCAGGTCAGCTACCCGGGCGCTTCCGCCGAGACGGTGCAGGACACCGTGGTGCAGGTCATCGAGCAGCAGCTCAACGGCCTGGACCACCTGCGCTACATCTCCTCGGAGAGCAACTCCGACGGCAGCATGACCATCACCGTGACCTTCGACCAGGGCGCCGATCCGGACATCGCCCAGGTCCAGGTGCAGAACAAGCTGCAGCTGGCCACCCCGTTGCTGCCGCAGGAAGTGCAGCGGCAGGGCATCCGCGTGGCCAAGTCGGTGCGCAACTTCCTCATGGTGGTCGGCCTGGTTTCCACCGACGGCAGCATGGGCAAGGAAGACCTGTCGAACTACATCGTCTCCAACATCCAGGACCCGCTGTCGCGGACCCCGGGCGTGGGCGACTTCCAGGTGTTCGGCTCCTCCTACGCCATGCGCATCTGGCTCGACCCGGCCAAGCTCAACAGCTACCAGCTCAGCCCCGGTGACGTGCGCACCGCGGTGCAGGCGCAGAACGTGCAGATCTCCTCCGGCCAGCTGGGCGGCCTGCCCGCGGTCAAGGGCCAGCAGCTCAACGCCACCATCGTCGGCAAGACGCGCCTGCAGACCGCCGAGCAGTTCGGCCGCATCCTGCTCAAGGTCAACGCCGACGGTTCCCAGGTACGCCTGAAGGACGTCGCCGAAATCGGCCTGGACGGCCAGGACTTCAGCATCGACGCGCAGTTCAACGGCAAGCCGGCCTCGGGCATCGCCATCCGCCTGGCCACCGGCGCCAACGCGCTGGACACCGCCAAGGCGATCCGCAAGACCATCTCGGGCCTGGAGCCGTTCATGCCGCCGGGCATGAAGATCGTCTACCCGTACGACACCACGCCGGTGGTCTCGGCCTCCATCCATGAGGTGGTCAAGACCCTCGGCGAGGCGATCCTCCTCGTGTTCCTGGTGATGTACCTGTTCCTGCAGAACTTCCGCGCCACGCTGATCCCGACCATCGCCGTGCCGGTGGTGCTGCTGGGCACCTTCGGCGTGCTGGCCGCGGCCGGCTTTTCGATCAACACCCTGACCATGTTCGGCATGGTGTTGGCCATCGGCCTATTGGTGGACGACGCCATCGTGGTGGTGGAGAACGTCGAGCGGGTGATGAGCGAGGAGGGGCTGTCGCCCCGCGAGGCCACGCGCAAGTCCATGGGCCAGATCCAGGGCGCGCTGGTGGGCATCGCCATGGTGCTGTCCGCGGTGTTCCTGCCGATGGCCTTCTTCGGCGGCTCCACCGGGGTGATCTACCGGCAGTTCTCCATCACCATCGTCTCGGCCATGGCGCTGTCGGTGCTGGTGGCGCTGATCCTCACCCCGGCGCTGTGCGCCACCATGCTCAAGCCCATCCACCAGGGCGACCACGGCGAGCACAAGAAGGGCTTCTTCGGCTGGTTCAACCGCCGCTTCCAGGCCATGACCGGGCGCTACGAGCGGGGCGTCGGCACCGTGCTGCGCCGCCGCCCGGCGTTCCTGCTGGCGTACCTGGTGATCGTGATCGGCATGGGCTGGCTGTTCACCCGCATTCCCACCGCCTTCCTGCCGGACGAGGACCAGGGCGTGCTCTTCGCCCAGGTGCAGACGCCGCCGGGTTCCACTTCCCAGCGGACCCAGGAGGTGGTGGACAAGATGCGCGAATACCTGCTGGACAAGGAAAGCGCCTCGGTCAGCTCGGTGTTCACCGTCACCGGCTTCAACTTCGCCGGCCGCGGCCAGAGCTCGGGCATCGCCTTCATCCTGCTCAAGCCCTGGGAGGAGCGCCCGGGCGCCGAGAACACCGTGTTCGCCCTGGCCCAGCGCGCCCAGCAGTACTTCTTCACCCTGAAGGACGCCCTGGTGTTCGCCTTCCCGCCGCCCTCGGTGCTGGAGCTGGGCAACGCCACCGGCTTCGACCTGTTCCTCCAGGACCAGGCCGGCCTCGGCCACGAAGCCCTGCTGCAGGCGCGCAACAAGTTCCTCCAGCTCGCCGCGCAGAGCCCGGTGCTGCAGCGCGTGCGCGCCAACGGCCTGAACGACGAGCCGCAGTACAAGCTGGAGATCGACGACGAGAAGGCCAGCGCGCTGGGCGTTTCCATCGCCGACGTCAACGATGCCGTCTCCATCGCCTGGGGTTCCAGCTACGTCAACGACTTCATCGACCGTGGCCGGGTGAAGCGGGTGTACCTGCAGGGCCGCGCCGATGCGCGGATGAACCCGGACGACCTGGGCAAGTGGTACGTGCGCAACGACAGGGGCGAGATGGTGCCCTTCACCGCCTTCGCCACCGGCAAGTGGAGCTACGGCTCGCCCAAGCTGGAGCGCTACAACGGCGTGCCGGCCATGGAAATCCTCGGCGAGCCGGCCCCGGGCCGCAGCTCCGGCGAGGCCATGGCGGTGGTGGAGGAGATCGTCAAGCAGCTGCCGGCGGGCATCGGCTATTCCTGGACCGGGCTGTCCTACGAGGAGCGGCTGTCCGGCTCCCAGGCGCCGGCGCTGTACGTGCTCTCGCTGCTGGTGGTGTTCCTCTGCCTGGCGGCGCTGTACGAGAGCTGGTCGATCCCGTTCTCGGTGATGCTGGTGGTGCCGCTCGGCGTGGTGGGCGCGCTGCTGGCGACCTTGCTGCGCGGGTTGTCCAACGACGTGTTCTTCCAGGTCGGCCTGCTCACCACCATCGGCCTGTCGGCGAAGAACGCCATCCTCATCGTCGAGTTCGCCAAGGAGCTGCACGAGCAGGGCAAGGGCTACGCCGAGGCGGCCATCGAGGCCTGCCGCATGCGCCTGCGCCCGATCATCATGACCTCGCTGGCCTTCGTCCTCGGCGTGGTGCCGCTGGCGATCTCCAGTGGCGCCGGCTCGGGCAGCCAGCACGCCATCGGTACCGGCGTGATCGGCGGGATGGTCACCGCGACCGTGCTGGCCGTGTTCTGGGTGCCGCTGTTCTATGTCGTCGTCGGTTCGCTGTTCAAGGGCAAGCGGCCCGCGCAGGACGCAACCGATGCAAAGGGGCAATGACATGAAGAAGTCCTTCCTTTCCCTGGCCGTGGCCGCCGTGGCGCTGTCCGGCTGCTCGCTGATCCCCGACTACCGGCGCCCCGAAGCGCCGGTGGCGCAGGCCTACCCGCAGGGGCCGGCCTATGCGCAGGGCAGCACTGGCAGCGCGGTCGCCGACCTCGGCTGGCGCGAGTTCTTCCGCGACCCGCAACTGCAGCGGCTGATCGAGGTGGCGCTGGACAACAACCGCGACCTGCGCGTCGCCGCGCTGAACGTCGAGGCCTTCCGCGCCCAGTACCGCATCCAGCGCGCCGAGCTGTTCCCGCAGGTCGGCATCGACGCCAGCGGTTCGCGCCAGCGCCTGCCGGGCGACCTGTCGGGCACCGGCCGCGCGGGCATCAGCAGCCAGTACGGGGTGACCCTGGGCACCACCGCCTGGGAGGTCGACCTGTTCGGCCGCCTGCGCAGCCTGCGCGACCAGGCCCTGGAGCAATACCTGGCCACCGAAGAGGCGCAGCGCAGCGCGCAGACCTCGTTGGTGGCCAGCGTGGCCACGGCCTACCTGACGCTCAGGGCCGACCAGGACCTGCTGCAGCTGACCCGCGACACCCTCGGCACCTACCAGAAGAGCTACGAGCTGACCAAGCGCAGCAACGAGGTCGGCGTGGCCTCGGCCCTGGACCTGCGCCAGGCGCAGACCGCCGTGGACAGCGCGCGGGCGACCCTGGCGCAGTACAGGCGCCTGCTGGCCCAGGACCGCAATGCCCTGACCCTGCTGCTGGGCGCCGGCGTGCCGGCCGACCTGCCGCAGGGCCTGACGCTGGACCAGCCGCTGCTGGCCGAGGTGCCGGCGGGCCTGCCCTCGGACCTGCTGCAGCGGCGCCCGGACATCCTCGAAGCCGAGCACCAGCTCAAGGCGGCCAACGCCAGCATAGGCGCGGCGCGCGCGGCGTTCTTCCCGAGCATCAGCCTGACCGCCAACGCCGGCACCCTCAGCCGCCAGCTGTCCGGGCTGTTCGACGCCGGCTCCGGTTCCTGGCTGTTCCAGCCGTCGATCAACCTGCCGATCTTCACCGCCGGCAGCCTGAAGGCCAGCCTGGACCTGGCCAAGGTGCAGAAGAACATCCAGGTGGCGCAGTACGAGAAGGCCATCCAGACGGCCTTCGCGGAAGTCGCCGACGGCCTTGCCGCGCGCGGGACCTTCAGCGAGCAGCTGCAGGCGCAGCGCAGCCTGGTGCAGGCCAGCGACGCCTACTACCGCCTGGCCGACAAGCGCTACCGCACCGGGGTGGACAACTACCTGACCCTGCTCGATGCCCAGCGTTCGCTGTTCGGCGCCCGCCAGCAGCTGATCGGCGACCGCCTGAACCAGCTCACCAGCGAGGTGAACCTGTACAAGGCGCTCGGCGGCGGCTGGCAGGCCACCACGGCCACGCGGGAAACGCCGCCGCGGCAGATGTGAGCAACCCGGCCAGCCCGGCGCCGCCGGCTGGCCATTTCTTCCAGGCGATGAGCATGACGCTTCGCCCTGTCTGACGATGGGACCGGCCCATGAACAAGACCGAACAACTGCGACAGCAATTCACCGGCGACCTCATTCCCCTCGGCGCGCACTGGCGCCACTGCGCCCAGGCGGCGCTCGAGCCCTATGGGCTGTCCCTGCTCGCCAGCAACGCCCTGCTGAACATGGCGCGGCTGGGGGAGGGGGTGAGCCAGCGGGAACTGGCCGAGGCCATGGATATCGACGCGGCGACCATGGTGCGCACGCTGCATTGCCTGACGGAGGCGGGGCTGGTGCGGCGCCAGGTCGGTGACGACGACCAGCGGGTGCGCACCCTGTGGTTCACCGACGCCGGCCGGGCCATGCCGCACCGGCTCCAGGAGGCCTTGGGCAGGGCGCGCGAGCAGGTGCTGGCCAAGGCCGACCAGGCCGACCTCGAGGCGGCGCTGCGGGTCTTCCGCTTGATGGAGCAGGCCACGCTCTCGTCGCCATCGGGGGCGGATTGAGCCGGCTGCCGCGCCGCCTGTGCCCTTATCCGGCGCCGGCAGGATCGGGCAGGAATGCCGAGGGAATGGGCAAGGCGCCGTTCCCGGGCAGCCCTATACTGCTGGCTTGTCCCTTTCCACCCACGGGATTGTCCTCTTGAAGATCCATCCGCTGCTGCGCGCGCCTATCGCCGACCATGGGTATTCGCCCCAGGCCAGGCAGGGGCGCTTCCACAACCTGACACCGCGCCCGGCGGACATGCCCAAGCCGGACGCCAGGGTCGTCTGGAACGCATTGTTCAACAAGCCGGCGCACACCGTGCCGCGGGCGCCGCTGCCCGTGCAGCGCCTGAGCCGCGCGGCGCTCGAGGCCGCGGCGGACGGCAGCCTGTTCCGCCTCGGGCATTCCACCGTGCTGCTGAAACTGCAGGGCGGCTGGTGGCTGACCGACCCGGTATTCGCCGAGCGCGCCTCGCCGCTGCCGTTTGCCGGCCCCAGGCGTTTCCACGAACCGCCGGTGGCCCTGGCCGAACTCCCGGCGATCCGCGGCGTGATCCTTTCCCACGACCACTACGATCACCTCGACCGCGCCACCATCAAGGCCCTGGCGCCGCGCGTCGAGCTGTTCCTCACGCCGCTGGGCGTGGGCGACCGGCTGCTGGCCTGGGGCGTGCCGGCGGCCAAGGTGCGCCAGCTCGACTGGTGGCAGGGCATCGAGGCCGGCGGCCTGCGCCTGACCGCCACACCGGCCCAGCACTTCTCCGGACGTGGGCTGCGCGACGGCAACTGCACGCTGTGGTGCTCGTGGGTGATCGAGGCTCCCGCGTTGCGGCTGTTCTTCAGCGGCGACAGCGGCTACTTCGACGGCTTCGCCGAGATCGGCCGGCGCTTCGGCTCCTTCGACCTGACGCTGATGGAAACCGGCGCCTACAACGAGCATTGGCCCTACGTGCACATGCACCCGCAACAGACCGTGCAGGCCCACCGCGACCTGGGCGGGAACTGGTTGTTGCCGATCCACAACGGCACCTTCGACCTGGCGCTGCACGCCTGGCACGAGCCGTTCGAGCGGGTGTTGGTGTGGGCGGACGAGTATGAGGTGCGGGTGTCCACGCCAAGGATGGGGGAACGTGTCGACCTGCATGCGCCCCATGCGGGCGAGCGCTGGTGGCGTGCGGTCGTCGAAGGGGAGTGGGTCGAGGGTGGCGCGGGTGCTCGGCGTTGTTCGCGTTTGGGCGAGGTGCGGTGAGCGGGAGGTGTGTGCAGTGAATGGCCGAGAGCTGTGATGCTGTGTGGTGCGTTGGTTCAGCGAAGGTGATCAAGCCTGGCTCTGCCCCCTCACCCCAGCCCTCTCCCAGAGGGAGAGGGGGCCGTTCGGGGTGGGTGGGTAACGCAGCGTTAGCCGGGAGGTTCGTAGGGCGCATAACCGTTCGCGGTTATCCGCCGTTGGCCGTGCCACCGGAGCGTTCGGCGGTGCCGGTGAATCCAATCGCGGACAAAGTCCGCTCCTACGCCCGTGCCTCCTGGAACTATAGGCAGGCCGCTCCGAGGCGCTCTTCGTAGGATGGGTTGAGCTTGCGAAACCCATGCGGTTGCGCTGATGGGTATCGCTTCGCTCAACACCATCCTACGAAAAGCCATGCTCGCTCATGCGGTAGGAGCGGACTTTGTCCGCGATTCGGCGGATTTCCAGAGAAACATCCGCGCACTCCGAAACGCCCCTTCAGAAGGCCGAGCGAAACCGGCGCTCAGGAGGTCATGCGACATGGATGTCGCGAGAGCCCCGTGACGTACCCTCGGAACGGCGCGCTACACCGAACCCAACCCGAAGAAGTCTCTGGGTTATTCCCCTTCGGGCCAGCGCAAGCGCTGTTCGCGATGGAGCCGCGTCCCGCGTTCGCGGGAATGACGGGGTGGAGATCGGAGCGCGGGGCCAAAGCGCCACACTCCGCAAGCCAAAAGCCAAGCCCCACCCCATATGAAAAATACCGTTCCCCTGTGAAAAAACAGCACTCCCAGCCCGGAACCTACGCAACCCGCCCCTCACTACCACGCACACCGACAAGCGCCACAGCCAGGGCGACGACGGGCGGCACGATGAAACACCACATCCCCACCCAGACGTAGGCGAGCGCCGCCAAGCCGCAGCCGGCGGCGAACACCAGCACGGCGAACGCCATCCTGCGCATCCTGCCCAGGACGAGGGCACGCGCCGAACCCTCCACACCACGCAGCAGGTCGGCCAGATCGAGCATGATTTGCGTGGTGGTCCCGGTCATCAGCGTCGAGGGCGGCGCGTTGGCCAGGTGCATGCGCTGGAGCGCGTTCTGGATGGCCATGGCTGCCACCAGCAACATGCCCGCGGTGAAGGCCGGGGCCGCGTCGGCGTCCTGGAACGGCCCGGAGGCGATCAGGATGGCCGCGGCGGCCAGCAGCAAGGGAATCTTGGCGAGCATCAGCCATCCCGGTGAGCGGATCAGCCTCGACAGCACCACCGCCACGCAAAAGACCGGCAAGGCCGAGAGCTTGGCCAGGGCGCCGCTGGTCCCGTGCACGAGCGTCGCGCCCAGGGTGACGAAGTTGCCGGTGACGTGGGCCGTGAACAGCCCATGCAGGGCGAGAAAGCCGGCGGTATCCACATAGCCGGCATTGAACCCCAGCAATCCGCTGAGCGTGGGCGAGACGGCGGGCTGTTCCATGTTGGCTCCTTGGAAACGGTGGCGGACAGTGCGCAGTCGGATGGAGTGACGCCGTTCAGGTTCGCTCCCGTTCGGCAGCCTCTTCCGATGCCTGCCGGCCAGGCAACTGGCCGAGCACGTGGTTGGTCGCCTGGGCCTTGTCGCAGGCCGTGCTGAAGGCTGTGCCGCTCAACAATTGCTTGCCGACCGGAATGACCTGCTCGCCGACCAGGATGCCGAGCAGGCCGACCAGGGCCACCAGCGGCGGGGCGGGCGAGCGTACGTTCAACAGACTGTAGATGATGCCGACCAGCAGGCCGGCGCCCAGGGACAGGACATACAGTTTCATGGTTCACCTCGATGCCGGGGCGGACGTAGGCACCGGGGGATCGCAGCGCGACGCCCCCGGGGCCGGTTTACGGCCTTACTTGGCCGGGTTCGGGCCGATGCGCTCACCGTGCTGCACGCGCTCGGGCGCCTTGTGGACCATGGTGTAGGCGTAGTCCACGCCCATGCCGTAGGCGCCGGAGTGGTCCTTGACCAGGGCCATGACGTCTTCGTAGGTCTCCTTGCGGGCCCAGTCGCGCTGCCATTCCAGCACCACCTGCTGCCAGGTCACCGGGACGATGCCGGCCTGGATCATGCGGTCCATCGCGTACTTGTGGGCATCCGCCGAGGTGCCGCCGGAGGCGTCCGCCACCATGTAGATCTCGTAGTCGGTGTCGTGCAGGCACGACAGGGCGAAGGTGGTGTTGCACACCTCGGTCCACAGCCCCGAGACGACGACCTTCTTGCGGCCCTTGGCGGCGTTCGCGGCCAGTGCGTCACGCACGTTCTGGTCGTCCCAGGAGTTCATCGAGGTGCGTTCCAGAATTCTGTTTTCCGGGAACACCGCCAACAGCTCGGGGTAGGTGTAGCCGGAGAAGCCTTCGGTCTCGACCGTGGTGATCGTGGTCGGGATGGCGAAGGCCTTGGCGCCCCTGGCCAGCGCGACGACGTTGTTCTTCAGCACCTGGCGGTCGATCGACTGCACGCCGAAGGCCATCTGCGGCTGTTGGTCGATGAAGATGAGCTGGCTGTTCTGCGGGGTCAGGAGTTCAAGGTATTTGTTGCTCATGGTTCTCTTCCTTCATGGGTCGAGTGGATGGAGCGTGGCACATGCATGCCGCGCCGGGTGGCAGGCGGCCTGGTCCGGGCCTGGGGGCTTCCGGGCTCACAGGGCGCCCTTGAGGGGGTATTCGATGATCAGGTACAGGCGGTCGATGTCGTCGCCGCCCTGGGCCGCGTCGGCGCGGTGGCTGACCTGGGAGAGGTACAGCGACAGGTCCTTGGCCGGGCCGGACTGGAAGACGTAGCGCAGCTCGCTGTCGCGCTCCCAGTGGCGCCCGCCGCGGCCGTACATGCCGGCGTAGGCGCCGTCGGCGGGGGCATGGCTGCCGTCGATGCCGCTGCCGCGCACGTAGCGGGCCATGAAGCCCAGGCCGGGGATGCCGAACACGCCCAGGTCGAGGTCGTAGCGCAGTTGCCAGGACTTCTCGCCGGGGCCGTTGAAGTCGGCGTACTTGATGGAGTTGGCCAGGTAGATGGAGTCGCCGCCGACGAAGTCGAAGGGGGTGTCGCCGTCGACCTGCTGGTAGCCGAGGGTCAGGGCCTGGGCGCCGAAGCGCTGGCGCGCCGACAGGCTCCAGGTGGTGGTGTCGATCGCCCCGGCGCGGGCCTGGCCTTCGTCGCGGGTCCTGTACAGGTTGCCGTCGACCAGCAGGCCGGCATGGCCGTAGTGCAGGTTCAGGTAGTACTGGCGCCAGGCGTCGTCGAGCTGGCCGGCGAACAGCGCGCCGCCGAAGTCGCCGGGCGGGGCGAAGTCGGCGCCGGCGAAGCTCACCGCGCTGCCGTGGGTGCTGGCGCCATAGCCGTCGAAGTCGCCGTGGCCGGAGGCCGAGTCCTGGTTCCTGAAGGCGGTGAAGCGCCCGGCCTGCAGGTGCACGCCGGCCAGCTCGCGGGAGTCGAGCAGGGCGCCGCTGGCGTATTCCGGCTGCAGGCGCTTGTCGCCGGTGTCGAAGACCGGGGTTTCCACGGTCATCTCGCCGAGCTTCAGGGTACTGCGGGAGAAGTCCAGCTTCAGCGCGCCGCCGGCGTCGGAGTAGTCGTCGGCCGCGGAGCCGTCGGCATTGCGCGGCAGCAGGCCGGTGCCGGCGTGGCCGCGGCCGCCGTCGAGCTTGACGCCGAGGAAGGCGTGGGCGTCGAAGCCCAGCCCCAGCGCGCCTGGGGTGAAGCCCGAGCGGAAGTCGGCGATGAAGCCCTGGGCCCATTCCTGGCGCAGGCTCTGGCCGCTGGGCGAGGGTTGGGTGCGGTAGTCGTTCTGCAGGAAGTAGTTGCGCCCGAGCAGCGACCATTGCGCACCGTCCAGCAGGCCGTCGTGCGGGGCCGCGCGGGCTTGCGAGGCGGCGCAGGCCAGGGTGGCCAGCAGCAGGGTGGGGGAGCGTCGGACCATCGCGGGCTCTCGGTGATGGCGCGGGCCGCCAGGCCCGCGCCGGCTTTCAGAAGGCGAAGCAGGAGCAGCCGAAGGCGCCCCAGAAGCCCTGGAAGTCGCTGACCGGCACGTTCGACCGGCGCGCCCGCCCGTGGTCGTGGGCGTGCACCGCGCAGGCGCCGATGCACTGGTGCACCTGGGCGGCGAGCGGCGCGGCCGGCTTCCAGTGGCCGGGGACCTTGGCCACCGGCGACCACTCGGGCAGCACCGGCAGCGCGGGCGGCGCCAGCTTGTCGAACTCGCCCGCGGCGTAGACGACCTTGCCGCCGACCACGGTCAGCACCGATTCGAGCCACTTGATCTGCTCCGGCTCGACGCTGAAATAGTCCGCGCTGAGCGCCGCCAGGTCCGCCAGTTGCCCGACCTTGATCTGCCCCTTCTTGCCCTGCTCGCTGGAGAACCAGGCGCTGCCGTGGGTGAACAGCTGCAGCGCGGTGTCGCGGGACAGGCCCTCGGGGTACAGGCTCAGGCCGCCGACGGTCTTGCCGCTGACCAGCCAGTACAGCGAGGTCCAGGGGTTGTAGCTGGAGACGCGGGTGGCATCGGTGCCGGCGCCCACCGGCACTCCCTCGGCGAGCATGCGCTGGATCGGCGGGGTGGCTTCGGCGGCCTTGGCGCCGTAGCGGTCGACGAAGTATTCGCCCTGGAAGGCCATGCGGTCCTGGATGGCGATGCCGCCGCCCAGGGCCCGCACGCGCTCGATGTTCTGCGGGGTGATGGTCTCGGCGTGGTCGAAGAACCACGGCAGGCCGTTGAAGGGAATGTCGCGGTCGACCTTCTCGAACACGTCGAGCATGCGCGAGATGGATTCGTTGTAGGTGGCGTGCAGGCGGAACGGCCAGCGCTGCTCCACCAGGTGGCGCACCACCGGCTCCAGGTCGGCTTCCATGTTCGGCGGCAGGTCCGGGCGCGGTTCGAGGAAGTCCTCGAAGTCGGCGGCGGAGAACACCAGCATCTCGCCGGCGCCGTTGTGGCGGAAGAAGTCGCTGCCCTGGCCGTACTTCACGTTGCCGGTCCAGTTCCTGAAGTCCGCCAGCTCTTCCCTGGGCTTCTGGGTGAACAGGTTGTAGGCGATGCGCACGCTGAGCTGGCCGGCGTCGGCCAGTTGCTGGATCACCTGGTAGTCGTCCGGGTAGTTCTGGAAGCCGCCGCCGGCGTCGATGGCGCTGGTCAGGCCCAGGCGGTTGAGCTCGCGCATGAACTGGCGGGTGGAGTTCACCTGGTATTCCAGTGGCAGCTTGGGCCCCTTGGCCAGGGTGGCGTAGAGGATCATCGCGTTGGGCCTGGCGATCAGCATGCCGGTGGGGTTGCCGCTGCTGTCGCGGACGATCTCGCCGCCGGGCGGGTTGGGCGTGTCCTTGGTGTAGCCGACCACGCGCAGGGCGGCGCGGTTGAGCAGGGCGCGGTCGTACAGGTGCAGGACGAACACCGGGGTGTCCGGCGCGGCCTGGTTCAGCTCGTCGAGGGTCGGCATGCGCTTCTCGGCGAACTGGAACTCGGTCCAGCCGCCGACCACCCGCACCCACTGCGGCGAGGGCGTGCGCTCGGCCTGTTCCTTGAGCAGGCGCAGGGCGTCGGCCAGCGATGGCACGCCTTCCCAGCGCAGTTCCAGGTTGTAGTTGAGCCCGCCGCGGATCAGGTGCAGGTGCGAGTCGTTGAGCCCGGGGATGACGGTGCGGCCCTTCAGGTCGACGACCTGGGTGGCGCTGCCGCGTAGGGCCATGGCCTGGGCGTCGGTGCCGACGGCGAGGAACTTGCCGCCCTTGATGGCGACGGCGCTGGCGGTGGGGTTGTCGCGGTCCACGGTGTGGATGCGGCCGTTGTGCAGGATCAGGTCGGCGGTCATGGATTTGCCTCGGGTTTCGACAGGCGTGGAACCAGCCGCGCCGGCCAGGGGCAGGGCGGACAGCAGCGCCCCCGCGGCGCCGAGCACGGAGCCGGCGGCGAGAAAGTGGCGGCGGCTGGGGTTGGATGGGTCTTGGCTCATCGGGCGTTCCTCGGGCGGCGGGCAGGCAGCCGGGGCGGCCGGAGGCCGTTGCCGCGCCGGGGGCGCCCGCATGCCGGATCGAGCATGGCGTTCAGCAGCCTGCGCAGGCGCCCGGGGAGGTGCTGGTGAAGGGTAGCCGCGGGCGGCAGTCGAGCCTGGTCAGGAGACGATCGGTTGGGGTCGGCAACGAACGGCCGGGGGCTTTCGCAGTAGCCATGGCGAAGGGGCTCCGGTGGGGTGTGGAGCGCAGACTGTGCGCCGGCCGGCTACCCCCGGTCTTGTCGCGATGCGCGCATTTGGGATGTTTGTGCGCCGCGCTCGCTCAAGCGCCGTTCAGGGCCCAGGGCGCGCGGGCCAGGTGTTCGCCGAGGAAGTCGAGGAGGGCGGTGACCCGCGCCGGGCGCAAGGGGCCGGGCGGCGTCACCAGGTTGATGTGGATCGGGGCGATGTGCCAGTCCGCCAGGACTTCTTCCAGGGCCCCGCTCTTGAGGGCCTCCCAGACGATGAACTCCGGCTGCAGCGCCAGGCCCTGGCTGGCCATCAGCACGGGGCCGATGACGTCGGCATTGTTGCTGCTGAGCCGGCCGCGCACCGGCACGGCGCATTCGCCCTGGAGCGGGTGATGGAACTTCCAGACCTCCGGCGTCGGCAGGTTGCTGTAGAGCAGGCAGCGGTGCTGCGCCAGGTCTTCCGGGTGGCGCGGGCGGCCGTGCCGGTCGAGGTATTCCGGGGTCGCGACCAGCGGCCGCCGTACCGCGCACAAGCGGCGGGACCTGAGGCTGGAGTCGGGCAGCTCGGCGATGCGCAGGGCGACATCGAAGCCGCCGGCCACCACGTCGACCACCTGGTCGTCGAGGGACAGGTCGAGTTCTATTTCCGGGTAGCGCTGGAGAAACGCCGGGACCAGCGGCGCGAGGTACTTCAGGCCGAACGACATGGGCGCGGTCATGCGGATGCGGCCGCTTGCCGTGCTGGCCTGGGCGCAGGCCTCGGCCTCCGCGGCGCGCCCTTCCTCGAGGATACGCAAGGCCCGTTCCCAGGCCTGGGTCCCGGCGGCGGTGAGGGACAGCCGGCGCGAGGTGCGGTGCAGCAGGGCCGTGCCCAGGCGGCGCTCCAGGCGCGCGATGGCCTTGGACACCGTGGGCTGGGAAATGCCCAGCGCCTCGGCCGCGCCGGCGAAGGAACCGCTGTTGGCCACCTGGGCGAAGATCGCCCAAGCTTCCAGGTCGGGAAGGCGTTTCATGCATGAAAGGGAATGGATGAAATTCCATTGATTCTATTTGTGCTGGCCTGGACGCTCAATATCATCTTCCTCTAACGGCTCGGGAGTGGCCGGGTGGCGGGGCGTCTATCCTGCAGGCTGTCGTCTCGCTGCAATGCGGGGGCTCTATACCGGGCTCAGCGGGCGTCGCTCCCCAGGGAGCCCCGCGGGGCGATTGGACAGATGAATTCGAGCCGGGAGGGCAGGCCATGCGCTTGGACAATAAGGCAAGGCAGGAGGCGGCCCGGGACGGGCAGGCGCGGGCAGCGGCGGCCCTCGGCGGCGGGAGCTGCTCGATTATGCGCAGAAGCGAGGAGCGCCCGGACGCCGAGCAGGTGCTGAACATCCCCTGCGACGATGCCTTCTCGGTCATCGTCCAGCTCCGCGACTTCGCCTCGCACCGCCTCTGGCGCGGCGGCCGCCTGGTGTTCGACGGCGGCCATGCGCGGCAGAGCATGGCCATCGCCTACCTGGGCGACGAGGTGCGCTGCCAGCACCTGGCGGCCTACGACAACCTGCGCTTCACCCTGCCGTGCACTGCCATGAACGAACTGCTCTACGAGGAAGGCGTCGCCACGCCGGTGGCGTTCGACAGGCTCACCGGGCAGGACGACCCCGTCGTCTACCACCTGGCGCAGGCCCTGTTGCCCGCGCTGGACATGCCGGGCCAGGCCAACCAGCTGTTCGTCGACCAGGTGTTGCTGGCCCTGTGCACCCACCTCAACGCCCACTACGGCGCGGCCCCGGCACCACGGGAGTCGGCCAGGGGCTTGGCCGGCTGGCAGCTGCGGCGCGCCCAGGAACTGATCGCCAACCACTTGAGCGACGGCCTGTCGGTAGCCCGCCTGGCTGAGGAGTGTGCGCTGTCCCGCAGCTACTTCACGCGCGCCTTCAAGCTCAGCACCGGCCTGTCGCCCCACGACTGGTTGCTGAGAATGCGCGTGGAAAAGGCCAAGGCGCTGATGCGCGACACCCCGCTGGGCCTGTCGCAGATAGGCCTGGACTGCGGCTTCGCCGACCAGTCGCACTTCTCCCGGGTGTTCCTCCGCCTGACCGGCATGTCGCCGGCCAGCTGGCGGCGCTTCCAGCGCCTGGAGCGCTAGCGCGCGGCGCTCCCGAAGAAGAGGCGCCGGGGCTGGCAGCCACCCGTAAGGCGCCTCATGGGCAATCCATGGGAAAGCGCCTACGCTATGCCTTCCCGCCCCTGCGTGGAACCCTGCGACGAGGAGTAGCTGCCATGAAAGCGCTGAAGCTGGAGAAGGCCTTCACCCTGCTGGAGCCCGGCCCGGTGGTGCTGGTCACCACCTGCGACGCTGGCCAGCCCAACATCATGACGCTGTCCTGGACCATGGTGGTCGACTTCACCCCGCGCTTCGCTTTCACCACCGGGCCCTGGAACCATTCCTACGCCGCGCTGGAAAAGACCCGCGAGTGCGTCATCGCCATTCCCACCGTGGACCTGCTCGACACCGTGGTCGGCATAGGCACCTGCTCCGGCGCCGACACCGACAAGTTCGCCCGCTTCGGGTTGACCGCCGTGCCGGCCCGGCATGTCGGCGCGCCGCTGATCGGCGAGTGCCTGGCGAACATCGAGTGCCGGGTGGTCGACGTGGTCGAGCGGCACAACATAGTGGTGCTCGACGGCATCGCCGCCTACGTTGACTCCAAGCGCGAGGAACGCCGTACCCTGCATGCGGTCGGCGACGGCACCTTCGTGGCGGATGGCGAGACGTTCGACCGGCGCAAGGCGATGCGCTCGAAGCTGCCGCCCGGCGTCTAGTCGAGCTCCCTTGGCGCAGCCCGGCCCCCGCCGGTCGCGAATGACGCGCTTCTCTTGTAAGATCAACGGTTTGGATTGGCAGGGCGCGGCCCAGGTTGCCAATCGCAAGTCAGTTGAGATTCACTGCCTGCCGGATCGCAGAGGGAGCTGAATCCTGATTCCGCCTGCCACCCCGGTCGTCATGCCGTCGAAGCGCTTCGCCACTGCGGCGCGGGCCGGCGGCGCGTGCATCCCGAGCATAGTCCGAGCCCGCCATGCCGAACCTGGCTGCGGGGGCGGCGTGCGTTTCCCTGGCGGCGAACCCGGACAGATACAGCGGTATTGAAAAAGGCCAAGTCATGAGCGACATCCGTAATCCCAAGCACCAGGCCCTGGTCGCCAAGTTGCGCGAGATCTTCCAGATCGACCGCCCGGAGCTGGACTTCGGCGTCTACCGCATCCTCAATGCCCGCGCCGGCGAGATCAACGACTACCTGGAGCGGCGCCTGCCGCGCAAGATCCAGGAGCACCTGGCGGGGAGCGATGGCGCCGAGCACGAGAATGCCGTCTTCAGCCACCTGCTGACCTTCTTCAGCCGTTACTACAACAACGGCGACTTCGTCAGCCAGCGTCGCTACAAGGGGGACACCTATGCCATCCCCTACGCCGGCGAGGAAGTCATGCTGCACTGGGCCAACAAGGACCAGTACTACACCAAGAGCGGCGAGAACTTCGCCAACTACAGCTTCCGCCTGGAAGACGGCCGCGCCGTGCACTTCCGCCTGGTGGCCGCCGACACCGCCAAGGACAACCGCAAGGACAACGACAAGGAACGCCGCTTCGCGCTGATCGAGCCGATGACGCTGAGCCGCACCGACGAGCACGGCCACGAATACGACGAAGCGCTGCTGCCCATCGAGGAGGGCGACGGGGCCGACGGCCAGCCGCTGCTGACGCTGCGCTTCGAATACCGCGCGGTGGCCAAGGGCACCAAGCAGGAGACGCTGATCGGCAAGGCCGTCGAGACCGTGCTGGGCGACGCGGCGGTCAAGGCGCGCTGGGCCGAGCTGGCCAGGCGCGAGCCGACCGAGAAGAACCCGCAGCGCACGCTGCTGGAGAAGAATCTCACCGACTACGCCAGCAAGAACACCGCCGACTACTTCATCCACAAGGACCTCGGGCGTTTCCTGCGCGGCGAGCTGGACTTCTACATCAAGAACGAAGTCCTGCACCTGGACGACCTGCAGAACGCCACGGCCATCGCCGACATCGACAAGAGCCTGCGCATGACGCAGTGCCTGCGGGCCATAGCCCGGGAGCTGATCGACTTCCTGGCGCAACTGGAGGAGTTCCAGAAGAAGCTCTGGCTGAAGAAGAAGTTCGTGGTCTCCAGCCATTACTGCATCACCCTGGACCGGGTGCCGGAGGCACTGTATCCGGCCATCGCCGGCAACCCCCGGCAGTGGGAGCAGTGGCGCCAGCTGGGGCTCTGGACGGGCGCGGCGAACGGCACCGAGCAGGACCTGCGCAACGCCCCCTTCCGGATGCTCGACACCAGCCTCTACGACGCCGCCTTCAAGGCGCGGCTGCTGGCTTCCATCGCCGACCTGGATGGCAGCGTCAACGGCACCTTCGTCCACAGCGACAACTTCCAGGCCCTGAGCTTCCTGCAGGAGCGCTACCGCGAGCAGGTCAAGTACATCTATATAGACCCGCCCTACAACACCAACTCCACGCCCATCCTCTACAAGAACGAGTACAAGCACTCGTCCTGGATGAGCCTGATGCAGGACCGCCTGCTCAAGGGCATGAGCCTGCTGCGCTTCGACGGCGTGAAGACGGTGGCGATCGACGACTCCGAGATGGTCAACCTGTCCAAGGTGATGGAGCAGGTGGCGCCGGAGCACACGCTGTCGCGGGTCACCGTGGTGCACAACCCCAAGGGCTCGATCACCCGCAACTTCAACCGTACCCACGAGTACGCGCTGTTCCTCACCCGCGACGGGCTGTCGAGCATCGCCAGGACCCTGGAAGAGAACGGCACCCCGCGCAAGATGCGGCGCTGGGGCGAGAATTCCCGGCGCATCGACCGGCGGCCGTCGTTCTACCCGATCTACGTGCTGGACGGCCGCGTGGTCGACGTCGGCACGGTGCCGGACGACGACTTCCACCCGACCGGCAAGAACGTCCTGCTGGCCGATGGGCGCATCGAGGTGTGGCCTATCGACCAGGAAGGCGTCGAGCGGCGCTGGAACTTCGGCCTCGACTCCATCCGCCAGAACCTGGAGCGCGTCGCGGCGCTCAAGGTCGGCGATGACTGGGACCTGTTCGTCACCCATGAACAGACCGTGCCCAAGACCGTCTGGAGCGGCGGCGAGTTCGATGCCGGCAAGTATGGCAACAGCCTGCTCATCGACATGCTCGGCGAGAAGCGCTTCGACTTCCCGAAATCGATCCACCTGGTGAAGAAGTGCATCTCCCTGGCGGTCCAGGCCGACGAGCAGGCCTTGGTGCTCGACTACTTCGGCGGCAGCGGCACCACCGCCCATGCGGTGGTGGAGCTGCGGCGCGAGGCCCAGGCCGCGGGCCTGGAGCCCAAACTCGGGTTCATCCTGGTGGAGCAGGGCGAGTACTTCGAAACCGTGACCAAGCCGCGGGCGATCAAGGCCATCTACTCCGCGCAATGGAAGGACGGCGAGCCCACGGCGCCGCAGACCGGCCTGTCCGGCTGCTTCAAGGTGCTCAAGCTGGAGAGCTACGAGGACGCCCTGAACAACATCCAGCTCGCCCGGCCGCCGGCGGTGGGCGACCTGTTCGGCTTCCTCCCGGACCACGCGCGGGACGACTACCTGCTGCGCTACATGCTGAACGTGGAAAGCCGCGCCTCGTTGCTGTCGATCGGCGATTTCCGCAAGCCGTTCGACTACGCCATGGACATCGCGGTGGACTCCGCCGGCGCCTTCGAGCGGCGCCCGGTGGACCTGGTCGAGACCTTCAACTACCTCCTCGGCCTGCGCGTCGGCCAGGTGGATGCGCAGCTGGAACGCGGCTTCGTCAAGGTCACCGGCAGCCTGCCGGGCGGGGAAAGCTGCCTGGTGCTCTGGCGTGACTGCGAGGTTCTCGACTACGAGGGCATCAGCCGGCTCTGCGAGGAACTGGCGATCGACCCGGCGAACAGCCGCTTCGATGTCATCTACCTCAACGGCGACCACAACATCCCCTCGGTGCTCACCCAGACCGCGGCGCAGGGCGGCGCCACCCGCGAGCTCAAGCTGCGCCAGATCGAGCCGGAATTCCTCGAACGCATGTTCGCCGTGGAGACGCTCTGATGGCGCGAGCACCACGGGGCGCGGCCGGCAAGCGCAGCTTCCACCAGGAACTGGTGCTCAACCGCTGGATGCTGGGCTTCTTCAAGGGCGGCAGCCTGGGGGCGCTGAAGTTGCGCCTGGGCGACGACCGCCACGAGGGCATCGATGATGACGGCCAGACGTTGTTCTTCCACGAGCTCGCCGGCAACCTCTTCGAGCCGCAGCGCATCGGCGAGGCGGAGCTGCGCCGCTACGACCTGAACATCGTCGCGCACTGGCAGCGCATCACCGCCCAGCGCAACAAGCGCGAAGGCCACGAACTGCAGATGAAGTACTTCCAGTACCTGTCGCTGCTGTTCAGCGAGATCTACCTGGACTGGTACTTCAATCGCCGCGAAGCGCTGCTCGATGGCCTGAACGAAACCCTGGCGACCTACCGCGGGGAGGCCGGCGCCGACCCGTTCCGCGACTTCGACGCCGACGACCTGAACAAGATCGCCTTCTGGAACGCCACCGGCAGCGGCAAGACGCTGCTGCTGCACGTCAACATCCTGCAGTACCTGCACTACTTCCAGGCCGGCAATGGCGACCGTTACCCGAGCAAGGTCATCCTGCTGACGCCCAACGAAGGCCTGTCGCGCCAACACCTGGAAGAGCTGCACCTGTCCGGCTTCGGCTTCGCCCAGTTCTTCAACAAGAGCCAGACGCCGCCGCGCGGCACCATCGAGATCATCGACATCAACAAGCTCGGCGACGAGATGGGCGACAAGACCGTGGCGGTGGAAGCCTTCGAAGGCAACAACCTGGTGCTGGTGGACGAAGGTCACCGCGGCACCGGGACTGCCGCGGGGGCCTGGATGAGCCGGCGCGACGCCCTGGTGCGCGGCGGCTTCGCCTTCGAGTATTCGGCCACCTTCGGCCAGGCGGTGGCCAAGGGGCTGACCGTCGACGCGGCGGAGGAAGAGCTGAAGAAGAAGCGCGCGAAGATGCTGTTCCAGACCGCCAGCCTGAAGAAGCTGGACGAGGAGCAGCTGGCGCAGTTGGCGCTGACTGCGGAGGAGCTGCGCCAGGCGCGCATCACCGCGACCCGCGAGGTCTATGCCAAGTGCATCCTCTTCGACTACTCGTACAAGTTCTTCTACGAGGATGGCTACGGCAAGGACTCGCTGATCCTCAACATGAACGGCGAGGCCTACGCCGAGGGCGACAACGCCTACAAGTATTTCGCCGCCTGCCTGCTGGCCTTCTATCAGCAGACCTGGCTGTGGGGCCGTCATCGCGAGCAGTTGCAGGATTTCAACATCGAGAAGCCGCTCTGGGTGTTCGTCGGCAACAAGGTGGCGGACGAAGACTCCGATATTCTCGAGGTGGTGACCTTCCTCGCCGAGTTCCTCAACCGCGAGGCGCAGATCAAGGCCTGGCTGGCGGACCTGGTGAATGACAAGGCGCAGCTGCTGGACGCCAAGGGCAACAACATCTTCCAGGGGCGCTTCGCGCCGTTGCTGGGCTATGGCGACAGGATCGACGAGCTGTACGCCGATATCCTCCAGCGTGTCTTCAACGCCCCGGCCCGCCAGCGCCTGAAGCTGGTCAACATCCGCAACAGCAAGGGCGAGCTGGCCCTGCGGGTGGGCGATGGCGAGCCTTTCGCACTGATCAACATCGGCGACGACTCCGCCTTCTTCCGCCAGGCCGAGGCCTGCGCGGCCTTCGACAGCGAGGCGGACGACTTCAGCGGCGCGCTCTTCGGCACCCTGAACCACAAGGACAGCCGGCTGAACGTGCTGATCGGTTCGCGCAAGTTCACCGAGGGCTGGAGCAGCTGGCGGGTTTCCACCATGGGCCTGCTCAACATGGGGCAGGGCGAGGGTTCGCAGATCATCCAGCTGTTCGGCCGCGGCGTGCGGCTGAAGGGCGAGGGCTTCTCGCTGAAGCGCACCAGCCCGCAGGAGCGCCCCAAGGGCCTGCACCTGGACAAGCTGGAAACCCTGAACATCTTCGGCGTGCGCGCCAACTACATCGCCGCCTTCAAGGATTACCTGAAGGAAGAGGGGATCACCCCCAGCGACGAGCTGATCGAGCTGGAGCTCCCCACCCGGGCGAACCTGCCGCAAGGCAAGCTGAGGACCCTGGCGCTCAAGGACGGCTACAAGGACAACCAGCAGAAGGGCTTCAAGCGCACCCATTTCCCCTGGCTGTACGAAGTGCCCGCGGCGTTCGCCGGCAAGGTCAAGCTGCCCCATGTGACGCTGGACCTGTATCCGCGCATCGAGGCGCTGAGCACTACGAAGGCGGCGGGCTCCGTGGCGCAGGCGCGCAACCGCGCCAAGCTCAACCCGGCGCTGTTCGGCCTGTTCGACTGGGACCGCATCTATGTCGAGCTGCAGGACTGCAAGCTGCAGCGGGGCTGGAGCAACCTGCGCCTGGACCGGCAGAAGCTGATGGAGTTCTGCCAGGGGCCGGCCGACTGGTACACGCTGCTGATCCCGGCCAGCGAGCTGGCGATCACCGGCTATGCCGACGTCCGCAAGCAGGAAGACATACTGGTCCGCCTGCTGGTCGACTACACCGAGCGCTTCTACAAGGCCCTGAAGAGCGGTTACGAAGGCCAGTTCTACGACGTGGTCCAACTGGATGCGGGGCACGGCTCGATGCTCAAGGGCTACCGCTTCGAAATCGAGGGCGGCGAGCAGGGCCTGGAGTATTTCCGCAAGCTGGAGGAACTGAAGGCGCTGGTGGCGGAAGGGCGGATCGACCAGGCCGGCCAATGGAGCGCGCCGCACATGGTGGCCATCAGCTTCGATCGTCACCTGTACTACCCGCTGCTGTCGCTGGACGACAAGGACGCCGTGCCCTTCAAGCTGCGCCCGCTGGCGTTCGACGCGCCCAGCGAGTGGGATTTCGTCAGGGACCTGGAGGCTTTCCACGGCTCGCCCGCGGGAAGGAAGGCCATCGGCTCGCGCAGCTTATACCTGCTGCGCAACGCCGCCACCCAGGACAAGGGCCTGGGCTTCGCCACCGCGGGCAACTTCTATCCCGATTTCCTGCTCTGGCTGGTGGACGAGGCGACGGGGCAGCAGTGGCTGACCTTCGTGGACCCCAAGGGCCTGCGCAACCTGGACCTGGGGCACCCGAAGCTGGGCCTGTACAAGGAGGTCAAGTCGATCCAGGCCACGTTGGCCAGGCCGGGCGAGCAGGCACTGGTGCTCAACGCCTTCGTGCTGTCGCCGACGCCCTATACGGAGCTGCTGAACGTCGCGGAGCATTGCCCGAAAGCGGAGCTGGAGGACCGCCACATCCTCTTCATGGAGGATGGCGCCGGCAGCTATCTGGAGAAGATGTTCGCGAGGATAGGGTAGGGAACTGCCGGCTGTAGCCGGGGGCTACAGCCAGTGGGCGGGAACTTCGATCTCGTAGTTCTTGGCCACTATGGCCAGGGTCCGGGCGATTTCCGCGTGGCGCGCCTGCTGCGCGCCATCCCAGCTTTCCCGGTTGGCCAGCAGGGCCTTGAGTTCCTCCAGGTTGTACATGCCCAGGCGGAGGAAGTTGCCCCAGGTCGGGGCGCCGAAGAGGTTGTAGATGGTGGTGGTGTCGTCGCGCTCGCTGGCCAGGCGCTTGGGGCCGGTCAGCTTCTCGGCGGCGGCTTCCGCCTCGTCGCGGTCTTCGTAGGTGTTGAGCAGCTTGATCATGAAGAACGTGCGATCTCTTCGTGTAGCATGACTGAAGGGCGTCGATTGTAGGGAGTAGCTGTTCGCATGTCGAATCCATGGAAGGCCTGCAACCTGTATCAGAACCTGTTGGAGTCGTTGCCGCAGGGGCTGGTCGCCCGCGTTCCGGCGGGACATTCCAGGCTGCTCGCCTGGCAGCGGGAGTCTCGGCACTACTACCAGACGATGTATCTCGATGAGGCTCAGGGCGCGCCGGCGCTGAAAAGACCTGGCGATGCGGTTTGCCGGGAATGCGAGAAGTTTCACCTCTCCACGCTCAAGCAGATAGACAAGAACCCGGACATCGACCTGGGCAATGAACTGGAGGCGGTGTTCGAGGCCTACTTCCAGCAAGTCCTGGATACCCTCGTTCCGGGGCTCGTGATCGAACGGGCCGATCAGCAGGAATTGCACATGCCGGATTTCCAGGTGCGGCATGTGCAGACCGGCGAAGTTCTGCTGCTGATGGAGTTCAAGGTCATCTTCCGGCCGTTCCTGCTGATCTCGAAGAAGGTCAACCCGGCCTACGAGTGCTATTCCCATTCGATGACGCTGGATGTCGCCGGCAAGTTGAACGCCCAGCGCGAGCTCGTGGTCAACGGCCCGGGCGCGCACAAGTGCGCCTACGTCTATTGGTACGACCTGCCTTGCGTGAAGGGCGTGTTCTGGATGTCGGCGGAAGACGTGTACCGGCACCAGGACGAGCAGGTTGCCTATAAGAGGAAGGTGGTCAGCGGCGACATGGGCTCGGCAGGGCAGGTGAGGGGCGCGGTCAGGAAGCTGTACCTGCCGCTCTATCAGATGAATGACTTCGACTCGCTGGTCTCGCTGCTGCAGGAAAGAGTGCCGCTGAAATAAAAGTTTCAAAAAGTCGTTGACGGGGGGTTTTAACTCCCTATAATGCGCACCACTCCCAGCGGCGAAGCGCTGAAAGAGCTTGAAAATCAAGCACTTAAGCGGGTTAGAAGTTGAGAGTGGTGATCAGGCCGGTGATTCACTCGCCGCCTTTGGGTTCGACAGCTGCTCCGGCAGCGAGCCAAAAGGAAGATTGCCGAGGTGCTTGACAGCGAGTTTGATCGCTGTAGAATGCGCCTCCCGCTGACGAGAAGCCCCGGCCGATCGACAGTGCAAGCGGTTGAGTAGGAACGAAAAATTCTGAAAATAACGCTTGACGAAATAAGAGGTTGGCGTAGAATGCGCGGCCTCGGTTGAGACGAAAGAATCAACCAACTGCTCTTTAACAAGTTGAATCA
>NZ_FOLS01000021.1 GCF_900112375.1 Pseudomonas citronellolis
TAACCGATACTAATTGCCCGTGAGGCTTGACCATATAACACCCAAACAATTTGTGTGTTAGACGGTGAAGTCGACGAACCGAAAGTTCGTGAGAACCGCAAAGAAGACCTGTCACATACCCGAATCAGGGTGAGCGTGAGCGCAAGCCACGAGCATCCGAAAGAATTGCTTGACGACCATAGAGCGTTGGAACCACCTGATCCCATCCCGAACTCAGCAGTGAAACGACGCATCGCCGATGGTAGTGTGGGGTTTCCCCATGTGAGAGTAGGTCATCGTCAAGCACCTATCCCAAAACCCCTGATCAGCCTGGCTGGTCGGGGGTTTTGCTTTTGGGGCGGAAAAGCCGGGGCGGCGGCGCCAGGCAGGCCTCCCGTAGGAGCGGACCTTGTCCGCGATAGCCGGCGGTCCCGGCGCGATTCGCGGATGAGATCCGCTCCTACGCCGCCCCACCTGCGCCATTCCCCTTGTAGGCGCGCGCCCTGCGCGAATCGCGATGGGTATCGCTGCGCTCAACACCATCCTACGAGGGCGTGTCTCCTGCGCCCGTAGGAGTAATTGTCTACAGGCTGTAGTGCTCTTCGTAGGAGCGAGCTTGCTCGCGAACAAGCCCCGTCGCGGAGTCCGTTCGCGAGCAAGCTCGCTCCTACGAGAAGACATGTTCGCCGGCAATATGGGGCGCTCCTACACGGAACGCCCCCGCCCTGGCCCTAGTTCAGCTCTACCTTCTCCCCCTTCGCACTCAACTGCTCGAACGCCTGGTCCAGGCGCTGGCGGAGTTGTTCGGCATCGGGCGTGCGGCGGGAGACGATGAGCTTGAGCGGCAGGCGGTAGAGGGTGTCGTAGGCCAGCGGCGGCAGGCCGGCGGCGTTGCGGGCTTCTTCCACCGGGGCCTGGTAGTCCAGCAGGTAGTCGCCGCGGTCGCGCAGCAGCATCTGCAGCGCCGCGCTGTGGGTGGTGGTGCGGTGGACCTCCAGGTTGAGCCGCGGGTCGTCCAGCAACTGGGTGGCGGGCCGCCAGTAGCTGTAGCCGCTGATCAGGATCACCCGGCTGCCGGCCAGGCCCTGGGGCAGGCGCGGGGCGGGTTGGGACGCCAGGCGATAGAGGTTGAGGGTGACCTGGCCGAGCACGTGCTCGCACTCCAGGGTGCTTTCGGCCAGTTCGGGCTTGCCGGGCGCCCCGGCCCACAGTTGCACGCTGCCGTCGCGCAGGCCCTGGTAGAGGCGGGCACTGGGCAGGGCCCGGAGTTCGGCGCGGTAGCCTGCCTGGCGCAGCAGCTTGCGGATCAGCTCGGCACCTTCGCCCTGGGTGCTGCCGTCATCGTCGGTATAGATGTACGGCGGGAACTCGTAATAGCCGACCGCCAGCGACTGGGGGCCACCGGCCGGGCCTGGCAGGGCATGGGCCAGCGACGCCGGAAGCAGCGACGAGGCCAATGGGAACAGGAGTTTCTTGAGCATTGCTGCGCCGCACCTTTATCGTTCTTGTGTTGGTGTCTGCATTGAGCATGAGTCGCCAACCGGGGCTTGTCCAGTCCGCGGCCGGCAAAGCGGCGGCGACATTCAAGGGCTGCGACCAGCGGCACAAGGGGCAGCCGAAGCGTGACCGCCACGGGGCTATGCTTGAGGGGCAGCCGGCCGCACCCGGGCCTGGCCGAGGGCTCTGCACATGCCACGCAAGGTCTTCTCCAGCAAGGTCTACCTGCACAAGACGGTCCTGGTGACCGGCGGCTGCTCGGGCATCGGCCGTGCGCTGGTCTTGCGCTTCGCCCAGGCTGGCGCCAGGCCGGTGATCCTCGACCTGGACCAGGCCGCGCTCGACAGCCTGGTGCAGCACCTGCAGCAGCACCTCAACGTCGAGGCCCTGGGGCTGCGCTGCGACATCACCGAGCCCGCCGCGGTGGAGCAGGCCGTAGCCGTCGCCATCGAACGCTTCGGCGGCATCGACGTGCTGATCAACAACGCCGGCATCACCCACCGCAGCCTGTTCGCAGAGACCGACCTGAAGGTGTTCCAGCGGGTGATGGCGGTGAATTTCTACGGCGCCCTGCATTGCACCCGGGCGGCCTTGCCCAGCCTGATCGCCCGCCAGGGGCAGATCGTCGTGCTCAGTTCGCTGACCGGCTTCGCCCCCTTGCTCTATCGCAGCGCCTACAACGCCAGCAAGCATGCCCTGCATGGCCTGTTCGACACCCTGCGCATGGAACTGGAGGGCACCGGCGTCTCGGTGACCCTCGCCTGCCCCGGCTTCACCGCCACCGACCTGCGCAAGAACGCCCTGGTCGGCGACGGCTCGGTTATCCGCCAGCCGGCCGTGGTGCTGGGCAGCGAAGTGGCTTCCCCGCGCGACGTGGCCGAGGCGATCTACCAGGGCGCCCTGCAGCGCAAGCGCCTGCTGGTGCTGTCCAACGTCAACTGGCGCGCGCGCATCCTGGCCCGTTACTGCCCCTGGCTGTTCGAGCGCCTGCTGGTGCCGCGCATGTCCGGGCTGAAGCCGAGCCGGCGCTGAGCCGGGCCCGTCAGTGGGTGTGCGGCACGGCCTTGCCCAGGTCCCAGAAGGTGGCCTCGATCTTGTGCCCGTCCGGGTCGCGGACGAAGCAGCCGTAGTAGGGCTCGCCATAGTGCGGGCGAGGGCCCGGAGCGCCATCGTCGTGACCGCCGGCGGCCAGAGCGGCGGCGTGGAAGGCATCCACCGCTTCGCGGCTGTCGGCGATGAAGCCTATGTGGGTACCGTTGCCGACGCTGGCGGGGGCTCCGTCCAGCGGCGTCTGCACCCAGAACTCCGGGAACTCGCGGCCATAGGCCACGGCGCCGGGGTGTTCCATCACCCGGCGGCAGCCGAGCGTGGCCAGCACCGCGTCATAGAAGGCGCGGGCGCGGTCGTAGTCATTGGTGCCGATGGACACGTGGGAGATGCAGCTCGGCGGGCTGTTGTCGTCGCTCATGGCAGGTTCCTGGCGCGGTCGGGAGAGACAAGGTTAGCCGCCCGCGCCGGAGCCTGCCTCAGGCTTCCTCGCGCTCCGGGCCGAGGATGTAGATGCGGTAGGCGGCGACGGTCAGCAGCAGCTGGAAGAAGCCGCTGAGGGCGCTAAGCGCCAGGCTGTAGCCGAGGGCGTTCTCGCTCAGTTGCTCGATCCAGCCCTGCAGGGCCCAGGTGGGGGCGAGGATCACCAGCACGGTGCTGAGCAGCAGGAAGAAGTGCCCGCCGGTGAGGCGGAAGCTCTCGCGCATGGCATCGATCGGGCGCAGGCCGCGCTTGACCAGCAGCACCTCGGCGAAGGCCAGCTTGATCATCACGTAGATGCCCGGCAGCACCATCAGCGACAGGCCGATGACGATCAGCAGCGAACTCAGCGCCGAGAGCAGGGCGAAGGCCGGCCACAGGCGCAGCGCCGCGCGCCACAGCTCGCCGACGCCGCGCTGGCGGCCCTCGCCGAAGTCGACCAGGTAGAGCAGCAGGCTGGCGGTGTAGATGGGGTAGAAGATCAACCCGGCGGCCATGCCCCAGGGCGCGAACTGCTGGGAATTGGCGGCCATGCTCAGCTGTTGCTGGGTGAGCGTCTCCAGGACGATCCAGGGCAGGCAGAGCGGCAGCAGCGTGCCGATGTGGCGGCTGAAGAAGTACCAGGTATCGCGCAGGATGGAGATGGGATTCATCGGCTCGTCTAGGGGACCAGGTGGCAATCGACTCTAACCCAAGCCCGGCGGCGCAGGCCAGAGCCCCCGCCAGCGCGGATGAAGAAGTTTTCATCGACCGGAACTTGTTTTTTCTCCGGCCGATCCAATCTAGTGATGCGTTCCCTCCCCCGGTGCTCACTCGAGGCCCCAGATGAATTCCGAAGAGCAAACCCTGATCGATGGCCTGTTCACCCGCCTGCAGGAAGCCGAGCGGCAAACCGCGCCGCGCGACGCCCAGGCCGAGGCGCAGATCAACCAGCACCTCGTGCGCCAGCCGGCCGCGCCCTACTACATGGCGCAGGCGATGCTGATCCAGGAGGCGGCGATCAAGCGCCTGGACCAGCGCGTCAAGGAACTCGAAGCCCAGGTCGCCAGCCTGCAGCAGAACCGCCCCAGCAGCGGCGGCTTCCTCGCCGGCCTGTTCGGCGGCGGCCAGCGCGAAGCGGCGGCGCAGCCCCAGCAAACGCAACAGCGCCCGGACGGCTGGGGCCAGACGCGCTTCTCCCATCCCGGCGCCAATGCCAGCTACGCCAGCAACCCCAACGACTTCCGCCCCGCCGCGCCCCAGGCCGCTCCCGCCCAGGGCGGCGGCTTCCTGCGTGGCGCCCTGCAGACGGCGGCAGGCGTGGCCGGCGGGGTGATGGTGGCGGACCTGCTGACCAACATGTTCCACCACTCGCAGCCGCAGGAAATCGTCGAGGTGATCCAGGAAGAGGTTCCGGCCGAGCGTTTCGACCCGCAATCCTCCGGGCTGGACGACTCCAGCCAGTCCTCCCTCGATGGTGATCGCTACGCCGACAACGGTTTCACCGACACCGGCTACGACGATGGCGGTTTCGCCGACGACTCCAGCTTCTTCGACGACGACGGCGACATGTTCAGCTGATCGATAGCCCCGCGCCGACGACGCGGGGCTGGCGGTGCGGCGGTGGGCTGCGATAATGCGCGTCCACCGCCTGATCCGGAGCCGCCGTTGAAAACCCTCGCCCTGTTCGCCGATGTGCAGAACCTCTACTACACGGTTCGCCAGGCCTACGGCTGCCATTTCAACTACGCCGCCCTGTGGAGCGAGTTGAGCCGCGAAGGCCGCATAGTCGAGGCCTACGCCTACGCCATCGACCGTGGCGACCCGCGCCAGCAGCAGTTCCAGCAGATCCTCCGCAACCTCGGTTTCGAGGTGAAGCTCAAGCCCTACATCCAGCGCAGCGACGGCTCGGCCAAGGGCGACTGGGACGTGGGCATCACCATCGACGTGCTCGACGCCGTGGCGCGGGTGGACGAGATAGTGCTGTGCTCCGGAGACGGCGACTTCGACCTGCTGCTGCAACGCGTCCGCGCCCAGGGCAAGACCGCCGCCGCCTATGGCGTGCCGGGCCTGACCGCGCAGGCGCTGATCCGCTCGGCGACGCGCTACGTGCCCATCGAGGGCGAGCTGCTGCTGCGCCACTAGCGGCTACAATGCCGGCCATTCCCCCTTCCGTTGCGTGAGTGCTCCATGACCTTCGCCGCCCTCGGCCTGATCGAACCCCTGCTGCGCGCCCTCGACGGCCTCGGCTACCAGAACCCGACCCCCGTGCAGGCCCAGGCCATCCCCGCCGTGCTCAAGGGTCGCGACCTGCTGGCCGCGGCGCAGACCGGCACCGGCAAGACCGCCGGCTTCGCCCTGCCGCTGCTGCAGAAGTTGCTGCAGGAGGGCCCGCAGGTGGCCGCCAACTCGGTGCGCGCCCTGGTGCTGGTGCCCACCCGCGAGCTGGCCGAGCAGGTGCACGACAGCTTCCGCGCCTATGGCCAGCACGTGCCGCTGCGCACGGCGGTGGCCTATGGTGGGGTGAGCATCAACCCGCAGATGATGAAGCTGCGCAAGGGCGTCGACGTGCTGGTGGCCACCCCCGGGCGGCTGCTCGACCTGTACCGGCAGAACGCCCTGAAATTCACCCAGCTGCAGGTGCTGGTGCTGGACGAGGCCGACCGCATGCTCGACCTGGGCTTCGCCCGCGAGCTGGAAGAAGTGTTCGCCGCGCTGCCGAAGCGGCGCCAGACATTGCTGTTCTCCGCCACCTTCTCCGAGGCGATCCGCCAGATGGCCGGCGGCCTGCTGCGCGACCCGCTGTCCATCGAGGTGGCGCCGCGCAACACCGCGGCGAAGACGGTGAAGCAGCAACTGATCACCGTGGACAAGAAGCGCAAGGCCGAGCTGTTCCTGCACCTGCTGCAGGCCCGCCGCTGGCGCCAGGCCCTGGTGTTCGCCAAGACGCGCAAGGGCGTCGACGAGCTGGTCGGCGTGCTCCAGGCCGAAGGCATCGCCGCCGACTCCATCCACGGCGACAAGCCGCAGCCGGCGCGCCTGCGCGCACTGCAGCGGTTCAAGGACGGCGAGGTGGACTTCCTGGTGGCCACCGACGTCGCCGCCCGCGGCCTGGACATCGACCAGATGCCGCTGGTGGTCAACTTCGACCTGCCGATCGTCGCCGAGGACTACGTGCACCGCATCGGCCGCACCGGCCGCGCCGGCGCCAGCGGCCAGGCCCTGTCGCTGGTGTGCGCCGACGAAGTGCAGCAGTTGGCGGCCATCGAGACGCTGATCGGCCAGACCCTGCCGCGCAGCGAGGAAGAGGGCTTCGAGCCGGACCACCGGGTCCCGCAGACCGCGCCCGGCGGGCAGGTGCTGAAGAAGCCGAAGAAACCCAAGCAGCCCAAGGTGCCTGCGGCCAAGCCGGGCAATATCCACCTGGGCGACCTGCTGGCCGACAAGCCGCAGGTGAAGGCGGTGCGCAAGGCGCCGGGCTTCGCCAAGGCGCCGTCCGGCAAGGGCAAGCCGAAGGGCCGCTGAGGGCGAGCACGGGGCAGGGCGCCTCGCGTTGGTGCGCCGGCCCCTCGGCCTTGCCGCTGCGGGCCACGGCTGGCGGGCTTTCAGGATACTGGCGCAAAACCTGCATTTCCGTGCGCAATTCTGAACGCCTATAGTGTGTGCACTGCGCACACAACAAGAACGACAGCCCTATGCGCCACAAGGAACTCAAAGCCTGGACCGCCGGGCTCGCTCAGCTGCTCCCGCTCGCCCCCGGACGCCCGCGCCTGCTCGGCCTCAGCCAGTGGCTGCAACAGGCCTGCCCGGTGGACCACTTCGTGCTCTTCGTCTACGAGGGCAACCACCGCCCGTTGGACCTGTTCGACACCTTCCCGGCGGACGTGCGCCACGTCTACGTGCAGGACTACCAGGTCGGCCCCTACCTGCTCGACCCCTTCTACCTCGCCTGCACCCGCAACCAGGCGCCGGGCCTGTGGCGCCTGCGCCAGTTCGCCCCGGACCACTTCTACCTGGGCGAGTACTACCAGACCTACTACCAGCAGACCGGCCTGACCGAGGAGATCGCCTTCTTCGTCGACCTGGCCGGCGGCGCCAAGGCGGTGCTGTCGCTGATGCGCAAGACTTCGAGCCCGGCCTACAGCCGTGACGAGATGCAATTACTGGACTGCGCCCGCCCGGCGGTGGAGCAGGTGGTGCGCGAGGCCTGGGAACTGCGCCGCGCCCAGCCGCGCCCGGCGCAGGACCTGGACTACAAGATCCGCGAGGCCTTCGACCAGTTCGGCGCGCAGCTGCTCACCGCGCGCGAGCAGGAGATCGTCCAGCTGCTGCTGCGCGGCCACTCCAGCGCCTCGGTGGCCGAGCAACTGGACATCAGCCCGGGCACGGTGAAGATCCACCGCAAGAACATCTACGCCAAGCTCGGCATCGGCAGCCAGTCGGAGCTGCTCGGCCTGTTCATCCGCGAGCTGGCCGGGCAGGACGACGCCGGCGACCTGCGCGCCACGGGCTGACCGCCGGCGCCATGCCCATGTAGGAGCGCGCCCTGCGCGCGAAATCGCGGGCAGGGCCCGCTCCTACAGGTTCATCGCTATCCGCCGTTGCCCATGGTCGCGCGGCCTGAGGCAAGGGCGTCTTTTCGTAGGAGCGAGCTTGCTCGCGAACATCTCCGTGCCGATGCGGTAGGCCGTGCGCCCGGCATCTATCCCCCGAGGGATATATACACCCCGAAAGCCCCATTGCTAGCGTGGATGCCAACAAGAACAGCCACCGAAGGGGCGTGCGGCGATGGATTCCAGCCAGGCTTTCGACATCGAGTTCCGCAACGTGGTCAAGCGCTACGGCAGCGTGCCGGCGGTCAACGGCCTGAACTTCAGGGTCCGCCGCGGCGCCTTCCACTCCTTCCTCGGCAGCTCCGGCTGCGGCAAGACCACCACCCTGCGCATGATCGCCGGCTTCGAGCAGCCCAGCGAAGGCGAGGTGCTGCTGGCCGGCCAGGCGGTGGCCGGGGTGCCGGCGCACCGGCGCCCGGTGAACATGGTGTTCCAGCACTACGCGCTGTTCCCGCACCTGAGCGTGGCCGAGAACATCGCCTACGGCCTGCGCTACCGCACCCCGCGCCCGGACCGCGCCGCGCAACGGCGCATGGCCGACGAGGCGCTGGAGATGGTGCGCCTGTCCGGCTTCGGCGCGCGCAAGCCCCACGAGCTGTCCGGCGGCCAGCAGCAGCGCGTGGCCCTGGCCCGCGCCCTGGTCAACAAGCCCACCGTGTTGCTGCTCGACGAACCGCTGGCCGCGCTGGACCGCAAGCTGCGCAAGGAAATGCAGTCCGAGCTGCTGCGCCTGCAACGCGAGGTCGGCATCACCTTCGTGCTGGTCACCCACGACCAGGAAGAGGCGCTGTCGATGAGCGACAGCATCAGCATCATGAAGGACGGCCTGATCATCCAGACCGCCACCCCCGAAGCCCTCTACGAGACCCCGGCGAGCCGCTACGTGGCCGACTTCATCGGCGAATCCAACCTGTTCGGCGGCACCGTGCGCCGCATCGACGGCGGCCGCGTGGTGCTCGCCACCGCCGCCGGCCTGGAGCTGAGCAGCCCGCAGACGCCCACCGGCCCGGCCCTGGCGGCGCAGAGCGAAGGCTGCATCGCGGTGCGCCCGGAGCTGGTCGGCATCGCCGCCGCCGGCGCCGAGCTGGCCCGCGAGGTGCGCCTGGGCGGCAGCGTGGAAGACCGCATCTACCTGGGCAACCTCACCGAATACCGGGTGCGCACCGAGGCCTTCGGCATCGTCTGCGTGCGCGTGCCGCGCCAGGGCGCCGAGGCTGGCGAAGCCTTCGAGCACGGCGCGCGGGTGCAGGTCGGCTGGAACCAGGCCAGCGGCCTGGCCATGGGCCTCTGAGCAGTGCGGCCGCGCCCTGCGTGGCCTTCGAAGAACCAACCATAACGACAGCAGACAGGCGGGGAGTGACGATGGACAAGAAGACTTTCATCAAAACCATGCGCAGCTGGGAAAACGGCTCCATCACCCGCCGCGAGTTCCTCGGCCGCACCGGCCTGGGCCTGGCGGCGGCGGTGGTGGCGGCGAACACCCCGGGCCTGCTGCTGGGCAAGGCCTACGCCGGCGAGAGCGGCAACCTCGGCGACCGTGTGACCCTGGCCACCTGGCCGAACTACCACAGCCAGGAGAACTTCGACGCCTTCGCCAAGGCCACCGGCGCGCGGGTGCAGATGAACGTGTTCGGCTCCAACGAGGAGATGCTCGCCAAGCTGCAGGCCGGCGGCAGCGGCTGGGACGTCTTCGTGCCGACCAACTACACCATCAGCACCTACGTGAAGCTGGGGCTGATCGAGCCGCTGGACCTCTCGCGCATCCCCAATTTCGACGCCCAGGCCTTCGAGCAGCGCTTCATGGCCCAGGGCACGGTGGACGGCAAGGTCTACGCGGTGCCGAAGAACTGGGGCACCACCGGCATCGTCTACGACGCCAGCCGGATCAAGGACAACCTCGATTCGTGGAAACAGTTCTGGGACCTGACGCTGACCAGCGCCTCGGGCCGCACCATCGTCCACGACTACCAGCTCACCGCCATCGGCAACGCCCTGAAGTACTACGGCTACAGCTTCAACTCGGTGGACGAGAAGGAGCTGGCCGAGGCCGAGAAGCTGCTGATCAAGGCCAAGCCGCACCTGTTCGCCATCAACTCCGACATCCAGCCCTCGCTGCGCAACGGCGATGCCTGGATGGCCATGGCCTGGACCGGCGACGCCTCGCAGCTGCACCGCGACAACCCGGACATGACCTTCGTGCTGGGCAAGGAAGGCGGCGAGATCTGGAGCGACTTCTTCGCCATCCCCAAGGGCGCCGAGCACCGCGACGCCGCCTACGCCTTCATCAACTACCTGCTCGACCCGCAGCACAACAAGCTGGAGGTCCTGGCCCACGGCTACCCCAGCGGCGACAAGCGGGTGGATGCGCTGCTGCCCAAGGAGATGCTCGACGACCCGATCATGTACCCGGCGGCCGAGCGCCTCTCGCCCCTGGAGTTCGGCGCCGCGGCGACCCTCACCAGCCCGGCGCGGGCCGAGCTGATGGCGCGCTTCAAGGCCGCCTGAGGACGGCCCTTCGTAGGAGCGAGCTTGCTCGCGAACCGCTTCGGCATGGCGATGTTCGCGAGCAAGCTCGCTCCTGCAGGGGAGGGCCCATGCAACTCAATGCGTAGGGAATCGAACATGAACATCGCTGTCAGCGCCCCCCTGCAGGCCGCTGCGACGCCGGCGGCCGCTCCGGCGAGGAGCCTCGGCCGCCGCGTCACGCTGCTCCTGCTGCTGCCTTCCACCCTGTGGTTCCTGCTGCTGCTGTTGATGCCGCTGGTGATCATCCTGGTCTTCAGCTTCGGCGAGCGCAGCGCGGTGGGCGGCTACGGCGGCGGGCTGACGCTGGACAACTACCTCAACCTCGGCTCGCGCGCCCAGGCCTTCTGGAACACCCTGACCCTGGCCCCGCTGGGCACCCTGGCCTGCCTGCTGGCGGCCTACCCGCTGGCGTACTTCCTGGCGGTGAAGGTGCGGCGCAACAAGTCGCTGCTGCTGACCCTGGTGATAGTGCCGTTCTGGACCAGCTTCCTGATCCGCACCTACGCCTGGATCTTCATCCTCAGCGGCCGCGGCATCCCGGCGCTGCTGGAGAGCCTGGGGATCGCCGACGTGCGCCTGATCAACACGCCCTGGGCGGTGCTGATCGGCATCGTCTACGGCTACCTGCCGCTGATGGTGTTCCCCATCTACGTGAGCCTGGAGAAGCTCGACAAGCGCCTGCTGGAAGCCTCCGGCGACCTCGGCGCCAGCGCCTTCGAGACCTTCCGCCGGGTCACCCTGCCGCTGTCGGCGCCGGGCGTCATCACCGGGGTGATGCTGGTGTTCATCCTGCTCATGGGCGAGTTCCTGATCCCCGCCATCCTCGGCGGCGGCAAGGTGTTCTTCGTCGGCAACGCCCTGGTCGACCTGTTCCTGCAATCGCGCAACTGGCCGTTCGGCAGCGCGGTGGCCATGACCCTGGTGGCGATGATGCTGGCGATCATCGGCCTGTACCTGAAACTCGCGGCGCGCTATGGCGGCCCGCGCAACGACGGGGTGCTCTGACATGTGGCTGCGCGGCTATTCGACCTCGCTGTACCTGTTCCTCTACGCGCCCATCGCGCTGATCATGCTCTTCGCCTTCAACGCCGGGCGCAGCGCCCTGAGCTTCCAGTGCTGCTCGGTGCAGTGGTTCGGCCGCGCCTTCGGCAACCCCTTCATCATGGAGGCCCTGGGCAACAGCGCGCTGATCGCCTTGTGCTCGGCACTGATCGCCACCTTCTTCGGCACCCTGGCGGTGTTCGGCCTGCAGCGCGTGGGCAAGCGCGTGCGCCTGCTGTTCGACGCGCTGACCTACTGCGCGATCATCGTCCCGGGGATCGTCATCGGCATCGCCACGCTGATCGCCTTCATCACCCTGTTCGACGTGCTCAACCCGCTGCTGCTGGCGCTGGACATGGGCCTGCTGAAGCTGCGCATGGGCTTCCCCACCGTGGTGGCGGCGCACTCGCTGTTCACCATGGCGCTGGTGATGGTCATCGTGCGCACCCGCGTCGAGGCCATGGACAAGGCCCTGCTGGAAGCCTCCGCCGACCTCTACGCGCCGCCGCTGGAGACCTTCCGCCGGGTGACCCTGCCGCAGATCGCCCCGGCCATCCTCGCCGGCTTCCTGCTGGCGTTCACCTTCAGCTTCGACGATTTCATCATCGCCTTCTTCGTCGCCGGCTCCGAGACCACGCTGCCGATCTACATCTTCTCCTCGATCCGCCGCGGCATCACCCCGGAGATCAACGCCATTTCCACGGTGATCATCTGCGCCTCGCTGGCGTTGCTGTTCACCTCCCGCTACCTGCAGAACCGCCGCGCCGGCGTACAGGCCGCCTGAGGGCCGCATTCAAGGAGACGAGCGATGCGTGACCAGCTGTACATCAATGGGCAATGGGTGAGCCCGGACCTGGGCGGCACCTTCACCAGCTTCGACCCGGCCAGCGGCCGGCCGCTGCGCGACGTGCCGGCGGCCACCGAGGAAGACGTCGACCACGCCGTGCGCGCGGCGCGCCAGGCGTTCAACCGCGGCTGGGGGCAGAGCCGCGGCAGCGAGCGCGCCGAGTGGCTGGAGGCCCTGGCCAACGAACTGGAGCGCAACCAGGCCGCCCTGGCCGAACTGGAAGTGCGCGACAACGGCAAGCCGCTGCCCGAGGCGCAATGGGACGTGGCCGACGCCATCGGCTGCTTCCGCTACTACGCCGAACTGGCGCGCGAGCTGGACGGCCGCCAGGACCAGGCGCTGGCGCTGCCCGACGAGCGCTTCCGCTGCCGCATCCGCCACGAGCCGGTGGGTGTGGCCGGGCAGATCATCCCCTGGAACTACCCGCTGCTGATGGCCGCCTGGAAGGTCGCCCCGGCCCTGGCCGCCGGCGCCACCTGCGTGCTCAAACCGTCCGAGCTGACGCCGCTGAGCGCCCTGGAACTGGCCGCCGCGGCCGACGCCATCGGCCTGCCCGCCGGCGTGCTCAACGTGCTGCCGGGCCTGGGGGCCGACGCCGGCGGGCCGCTGGCCCAGCACCCGGGCGTGGACAAGCTGGCCTTCACCGGCAGCGTGCCGACCGGGGCGAAGATCATGTCGGCGGCAGCCCAGGACATCAAGAACGTCAGCCTGGAGCTAGGCGGCAAGTCGGCCTTCATCGTCTTCGACGACAGCGACGTGGAAGCGGCGGTGGAGTGGATCCTGTTCGGCATCTTCTGGAACCAGGGCCAGGTGTGCAGCGCCACTTCGCGCCTGCTGGTGCAGGAGGGCATCGCCCCGCGCCTGCTGGAACGCCTGGTGGAAGCCACCCGCGCCATCGCCATCGGCAACGGCCTGCAGCCGGGCGTGCTGCTCGGCCCGCTGGTCAGCCAGGGGCAGTACGACAAGGTGCTCGGCTTCATCGAACAGGGCAAGGCCAGCGGCGCCCGCCTGCTCACCGGCGGCCGGCGCCCGGCGGGGCTGGAAGAGGGCTGGTTCGTCGAGCCGGCCATCTTCGACGAGCCGGCGGAGAACGCCATCGTCTGGCGCGAGGAAATCTTCGGCCCGGTGCTCTGCGTGAAGCGCTTCAAGACCGAAGCCGAGGCCCTGCGCCTGGCCAACGACAGCCGCTTCGGCCTGGCGGGCGCGGTGATGTCTGGCGATCCGCAACGTGCTGCAAGGGTGGCCGATGGGTTGCGGGCGGGGATCGTGTGGGTCAACTGTTCGCAACCGACCTTCACCCAGGCGCCTTGGGGGGGCATGAAGCAGAGTGGGATCGGGCGGGAGTTGGGGGTGTGGGGGTTGGAGAATTATCTGGAGGTGAAGCAGGTGACGGAGTATGTGTCCGACCAGCCTTGGGGGTGGTACCTGTAGGAGCGAGCTTGCTCGCGAACGGCGTTGGTTCGGTGTGCATCCTCAAGAGCACCCTCTCCCCAGCCCTCGGCTGCGCGCCCCGCCCTGAAGGGAGAGGGGGCTTGTCCGTGCTGAGAGAAGAATTGGCACAAGCCGGAAATCACCGAAGCCGCCGGCTAACGCCATAACATCAAGCCCTGCCCAACGGTCCCCTCTCCCTTCAGGGAGAGGGTTAGGGAGAGGGAGCGGAGTCAGGCCAAGGCAGCGGAATCGCCGGAAAGCTCTGTTCGCGAGCAAGCTCGCTCCTACGAAAAGCCGTGCCCCTGCTCAATCAAGATTGTGGCCGATACGCCACAATACCCCGCTCGGGTCATGCAGCGTGAAATCCCGCATCCGCCAAGCCCGATCCTCCGGCTCCCCCAACTGCACGCCATAACGCCCCGCGATATCGATCTCCCGCAGACGCTGCCACCAGGCGTCGGCGTCTTCCACCAGCAGGTGCAGCATCAGGTTCTCGGCGAATTCCTTCACGTAGTAGTTCTGCAACAGGAAGGCGCAGTGGTCGCCGTGGTGGAAGTAGCTCAGCTCCTCCGAGCTCCACGGGTTGGCGAAGCCCAGGTCGCGGTAGAAGGCCTGGGACTGGGCGTAGTCGCGGGCCGGGACGAAGACTTTCAGTTCGATGCTGTTCAGCTTGCTCATGGCGCTTCCTTGTCGTGGCACTGGCCGGCACGGTGGGCCGCCGCCTCTGCCGGGCGGCTGGCGCGCAGTCTAGCGCAGGCTCAGAGGGCGCGCTGCATGTAGCGGTGGCTGGCCACGCCCGGCAGGTTGGAGTGGCGCTCGGCCTGCACCACGAAGCCCAGGCGCTCGTACAGCGCCTGGGCGCGCGGGTTGGCCACCGACACGTCGAGGGCGGCCATGGGCAGGCCGGCGCGGCGGCCGCGTTCGAGGAAGTGGGCGATCAGTTGGCTGCCCAGGCCTTCGCCACGCAGTTCCGGCGCCACGCCGAGATGGGCGAGGTACAGCGTCCGCTTCGGTGGCGGGCAGATGATCCGCTCCAGCTGCAGGCCACGGCGGATCACCGCCGCCGCGCCCAGGCCGAAGAAGCCGAGTACCTGCCGGCTGGCGGCGAGCAGGTAGCCGAGGTTGGCCTCGCCGCCGAACACGGTGCCCACCGCCACCACCCACCCGTCCAGTTCGCCCACCGTGTGCTGGCGCCAGCCGAACTGGCCGCCGCCCTGGACGAAGGCGTGGCGCAGGAAGTCCTGGGCGCTGTTGCGGCCGGGGCGGGCGAAGGCGTAGTCGAAGGCGTCGGGACCGGAGCTGTAGATCAGCGGGACGGCGGCGTCGACGTCCTCGGGGCGGGCCGGGCGGAAGCTCAGGGGCATGGCGCGGACTCTGCTGGGGAGAATCCGCAATCTAGCACTATGGTTCCAGTTTCAGCCAGCGCAAGGCGCCCAGGCCGGCGGCGCGGCCGCTGGCGAAGCTGGCGGTGAGCAGGTAGCCGCCGGTTGGCGCTTCCCAGTCGAGCATCTCGCCGGCGCAGAACACGCCGGGCAGGGCGCTGAGCATCAGCTGCTTATCCACAGCCTCGAAGGTGACGCCGCCGGCGCTGCTGATGGCTTCGTCCAGCGGGCGCGGGCGCACCACCGTCAGCGGCAGGGCCTTGATCAGCGCGGCCAGGCGCTGCGGCTCGGCGTAGTCGGCGGCTGTGGACAACTCGCGCAGCAGGCCGGCGCGCACACCGTCCAGGCCCAGGCGGCCGCGCAGGTGGTTGGCCATGGACTTGGAGCCGCGCGGCTGGGCCAGGGCTTTCGCCACCTGCTCGATGCTGCGGCCCGGCAGCAGGTCGAGCAACACGCTGGCCGAGCCGTCGCGGGCGATGCGCTCGCGGATGCCGGCGGACAGCGCATAGACCAGGCTGCCCTCGATGCCGCCGGCGGTGACCACGAACTCGCCCTGGCGCGGCGCCTCGCCCTCCAGGCTCATGGCCACCGGCTTGACCGGCGCGCCGGCGAACTTGTCGCGGAAGAACTCGCTCCAGCCCGCCACCTCGAAGCCGCAGTTCGACGGCCGCAGGGGCGCGACTGCCACGCCGCGCACCTGCAGCGTCGGCACCCAGGCGCCGTCGGAGCCCAGGCGTTGCCAACTGCCGCCGCCCAGGGCCAGCACGGTCACGTCGGCCTGCAAGGCCTGGCGCCCTTCGGGGCAGTCGATCAGCAGGCGGCCTTGTTCGTCCCAGCCCTGCCAGCGGCTGCGGGTGTGGATAACCACGCCGCTGTCGCGCAGGCGCTTGAGCCAGGCACGCAACAGGGGCGCAGCCTTCATGTCGGTGGGGAAGACGCGGCCGGACGTGCCGACGAAGGTATTTATCCCCAGGCCATGGATCCACTCGCGCAGGGCCTGGCTGTCGAAATCCGCGAGCAGTTCGCCGATCTCCCCGCGGCGCTCGCCGTAGCGGCCGACGAAGGCCGCCTGATCCTCGGAGTGGGTGATGTTCATGCCACCCACGCCGGCCAGCAGGAACTTGCGCCCCACCGAGGGCATGGCGTCGTACAGCGCCACGCGCACGCCGGCGCCGGCCAGCACTTCGGCGGCCATCAGGCCGGCGGGGCCGCCGCCGATGACGATGGCGCTGGGGGAGGGCAGGGAGCTGTGCTCGGTCATGGGCTGGGCATGGTCGGTGGAAAGGGCGCGCATTCTAGCCTAGCCGCTGGCGGCCGGGGCTGGTCAATTCGCCGGCGGCCGCGTGTGGGCCCCGGCGCGTGGGCAAGTCACAGGTTTGTACCCAGGATATCCACAGGCGGCTCCACAGCTTTCGGGGACAAATCAGCGTGCCCGGCCGACTGTAGGAGCGAGCTTGCTCGCGAACCCCAACCCCGCCGCGGCACCGTTCGCGAGCAAGCTCGCTCCTACGAAAAGCGCGTTGGTCATGTTTTGTTCATCGGGCTGGAGGGCCCGTGAATACTGGGCTGCAGCGAATGCCCCGCAGTTTTTCCACAGGAGGTTCCACAGCATCCGTGGAAAAGTCGCACCTTTTCCTTCGAACGCTGTCTGGTCATCTTTCGTACATCCGGCTGCGGCCCAGGCCCGGCGTGGGCCAGGGCAGACTCCCCGCAGCTTTTCCACAGGTTGCTCCACAGTTGCCGTGGACAACTCAACCCAGGCCCAGGCGCTGCCAGACCCGCTGCGCGCTGTGGTGGAGAATGCCGTGACGCCGCGCCAGGGCCGCGCGGTCCTTGTCGTAGCCGCCGCCGATCACCCCGAGCACCGGGACGTCGCGGGCCAGGCAGCGTTCGATCACGCGCTCGTCGCGGGCGGCCAGGCCGGCGTCGGTGAGGTTCAGGTAGCCCAGGGCGTCGTCCTTGTGCACGTCCACCCCGGCGTCGTAGAGCACCAGGTCCGGCTGGTACAGCGGCAGCAGGTAGTCCAGCGCCTCGTCCACCACCCGCAGGTAGTCGGCGTCGCCCATGTGCAGCGGCAGGGGGATGTCCCAGTCGCTGTGCGCCTTGCGCGCGGGGAAATTCTTCTCGCAGTGCAGCGAGACGGTGATGGCGTCCGGCACCTGCTCCAGGATGCGCGCGGTGCCGTCGCCCTGGTGCACGTCGCAGTCGAAGATCAGCACGCGCCCGGCGCGGCCGCTTTCCAGCAGGTGCAGGGCGATCACCGCCAGGTCGTTGAAGATGCAGAAGCCCGAGGCGTGGTCATGGTGCGCGTGGTGGGTGCCGCCGGCCAGGTGGCAGGCCAGGCCGTGCTTGAGCGCCAGGTCGGCGCCCAGCAGCGAGCCGCCCACCGCGCGCACCGTGCGCCGGGCCAGGGCCTCGCTCCAGGGCAGACCGAGGCGGCGCAGTTCCTCGCGGCTCATGTCGCCGCTGCAATAGCGCTCGATGTAGCCGCGGTCGTGGGCCAGGGCGAGGATGTCCGCCGGGCAGGGCTCGGGGCGCAGCAACGCCGCGTCGCTGGTCAGGCCGCTGTCCACCAGGTGTTCCTTGAGCAGGCGGAACTTCTCCATGGGGAAGCGGTGGCCGGCGGGGAAGGGCGGGCTGTAGTCGTCGTGGTAGACCAGGGGCAACGGCATGGGGCAGGGCTCGGGCGGTTCAGCGGCAAGGGTAAGCCGGCCCCGCGGCCGGGCGCCAGGGCCGCGCATGGGGCACAATAGGCAGCTGACGAACCTTGCCGAGGCGAACCATGCACCTGTCCAGCCTGAGCACTCCGCGCCTGCTGCTGCGCCCCTGGCGCGATGGCGACCTGGAGGCCTTCGCCGCCCTCAACGCCGACCCCGAGGTGATGCGCCACTTCCCCGCCTGCATGGGCCGCGAGGACAGCGACGCCCTGGCCGCGCGCATCCACGCGCACTTCGCCGAGCACGGCTTCGGCCAGTGGATAGTCGAGCGTCGCGACGATGGTGCCTTCCTCGGCGTGCTGGGCGTGCAGCACGTGGGCTTCGAGGCCGCCTTCACCCCGGCGGTGGAGATCGGCTGGCGCCTGAACCGGGCGTTCTGGCGCCAGGGCTATGCGCTGGAGGCGGCGCGGGCGGTGCTGGAATACGCCTTCGCGCACCTGCGCCTGACCGAGGTGGTGGCCTTCACCGTGCCGGCCAACCTGCCGTCCCAGGGCCTGATGCGGCGCCTGGGCATGCGGCGCGATGCGGCCGCCGACTTCGAGCACCCGCGCCTGCCCCAGGGCCACGCGCTGCGTCCGCATGTGCTGTTCCGCATCAGCCGCGAACAATGGCTGGAGGCGCAGACATGAGCGCCGCCGACGATGTGCGCGCCTACCACGCGCTGAGCTGCCACGAGCCGCAGCGCTTCGCCCCGGGGCCCGGCCAATTGGACTGGGCGACCCAGCCGGCGCCCTTCCGCCGCTACGCCGGGGCGCGGCCGATCGAATTGCTGCACCGCCCGCAGGAGGAGTCGCCGGGCTACGACGGCGTGTTCGCCGGCCCCCTCGGCGAGCCCGCGCCGCTGGGCCTGGAAAGCGTCTCGCAACTGCTCTACGACAGCCTGGCGATCTCCGCCTGGAAGGAAGCCGGCGGCAGCCGCTGGGCCCTGCGCGTCAACCCCTCCAGCGGCAACCTGCACCCCACCGAGGCCTACCTGCTGCTGCCGGCCGGGGCTGTGGACAAGTCCGCTGTGCTGGCGCACTACACCGCCGACGAACACCTGCTGGAAGTACGCGCCGAGCTGCCGCCCGCCTTGGCCCAGCAACTGCCCGGCGCGGGCCTGCTGCTGGCGCTGGCCAGCATTCCCTGGCGCGAGGCCTGGAAGTACGGCGAGCGCGCCTACCGCTACTGCCAGCACGACTTCGGCCACGCGCTGGCGGCCCTGGCCATCGCCGCGGCCATCCAGGGCTGGGAAGTGCGGCTGCTGCGCGCGGTGGACGAGCGTAGCCTGGATGCCGCGTTCGGCCTTGACCGCGAGGGTTTCCACGAGCGCGAAGCGGTGGATGCGTTGCTGTGGATAGGTCCGCCCCAGGACAGCGAGCCCCGCGTACCCGATGCGCTGCTGCGGGGGCTGGCGGCGCTGGAGTTGCAGGGCGCTCCGAATCGCCTGTCGCGCAGCTACCGGCACTGGCCGGAGCTGGAGCGCGTCCACGCGCTGTGCCGTGCGCTGGCGCTGGCTCCTGCCGATTGGCGCCTGCCGCGTGCCGAGGCGACCACGGACAACCCCGGCCTGCCATTGCGCCCGATCCTCCACCGCCGGCGCAGCGCGCAGAGCCTGGACGGCCGCAGCGGCATCCACGCCGAGCTGCTGCTGTCCTGGCTGCGCCGGCTGCTGCCGGAAAACTCGCCGGTGCCCTTCGCCTGCTCGGGCGAGCCGCCGCGCCTCGACCTGCTGCTGTTCGTCCACCGCGTCCAGGGCCTGGCGCCGGGGCTCTACTGGCTGGGCCGCAGCGGCCGCGCGCCGGGTGGCTTGCGCGGGGACTTCCTATGGCGCCGGGCGGATGCCGAACTACTGCTGTACCTGTTGCTGGAAGGTGACGCCCGCCAGCTCTCGGCCTTCCTCTCCTGCGGCCAGGACATCGCCAGCGACGGCTGCGTGGCCTTCGCCATGCTCGCCGACCTGGACGCCGCCCTGGCCGAAGGCCCCTGGACCTACCCGCGGCTGTACTGGGAGGCCGGGCAGATCGGCCAGTTGCTCTACCTGGAGGCCGAGGCCGCCGGGCTCTCGGGCACCGGCATCGGCTGCTATTTCGACGAGGCGCTGCGGGAATTGCTCGGCGAAGGACCGGACCGCCCGGTCAGCCTCTATCATTTCACCGTCGGCCGCGCGGTATGGGACACTCGCCTGAGCAGTTCGCCCGCGTACCCCCAGCCGCGCCGCCCGCATCCCATTCGCAGTACCGATTCCGAGGAAACGTCATGACCCAGATCCTGGACAACCTGGTGGCTTTGCTGAGCCTGGAACCCATCGAGGAGAACCTGTTCCGGGGCATCAGCCAGGACCTCGGCTTCCGCCAGCTGTACGGCGGCCAGGTGCTCGGCCAGGCGCTGTCGGCGGCCAGCCAGACGGTGGAGCCGGCGCGCCACGTGCACTCCATGCACGGCTACTTCCTGCGCCCGGGCGACGCCAGCATGCCGGTGGTCTACCAGGTCGACCGCGTGCGCGACGGCGGCACCTTCAGCACCCGACGCGTCACGGCGATCCAGAAGGGCCAGCCGATCTTCGCCCTGAGCACCTCCTTCCAGTACGACGAGGAGGGCTTCCAGCACCAGATCCCGATGCCCGACGTGGCCGGCCCGGAGAACCTGCCGACGGACCTCGAGCTCAAGCAGCGCAGCATCGCCCAGTTCCCCGAGCGCATCCGCGACAAGCTGCTGTACCCCAAGCCCATCGAGATCCGCCCGGTCACCCAGAACGACCCCTACGACCCGCAGGTCGGCGAGCCGATCAAGTACCTCTGGCTGCGCGCCGACGGCAAGCTGCCGGACGTGCCGGCGCTGCACAAGTACATCCTCGCCTACGCCTCGGACTTCGGCTTCCTCACCACCTCGCTGCTGCCCCACGGCCGCTCGGTGTGGCAGAAGGACATGCAGGTGGCCACCATCGACCACTCCGTGTGGTTCCACCGCGACCTGCGCGCGGACGAGTGGCTGCTGTACGCCATCGACAGCCCCTGGGCCGGCAACGGCCGCGGCTTCGTGCGCGGCAGCATCTTCAACCGCGACGGCCAGCTGGTGGCCTCGTCGACCCAGGAAGGCCTGATCCGCCGCCGCGAGGACTGGGCATGAAACCGGGCCTGATCCGCCACTGGGTGTTCGACATGGACGGCACCCTGACCCTGGCGGTGCACGATTTCCCGGCGATCAAGCGGGCCCTGGGCATTCCCCAGGAAGACGACATCCTCACCCACCTGGCGGCGCTGCCCGCGGCCGAGGCGGCGGCCAAGCATGCCTGGCTGCTGGAGCACGAACGCGAGCTGGCGCTGGCCTCCACCGCCGCGCCCGGCGCGGTGGACCTGGTGCGCGCGCTGCATGAAGCCGGCTACCGCCTCGGCATCCTCACCCGCAACGCCCATGAGCTGGCGCTGGTGACCCTGCAGGCCATCGGCCTGGGCGACTGCTTCGCCACCGGCGACATCCTCGGCCGCGGCGAAGCCCGGCCCAAGCCCAACCCGGACGGCCTGCTGCACCTGGCCGAGCGCTGGGGCGTGCAGCCCAGGGAGATGCTGATGGTCGGCGACTACCGCTTCGACCTGGAATGCGGCCGCGCGGCGGGCAGCTACACGGCGCTGGTCAACCTGGCGGAAAACCCCTGGCCGGAACTGAGCGACTGGCACGCCGCGGATTGCGCAGCGCTGGGGCGCTTGGCCGGGGTGTTGGCGTAGGGCGTATAACGCTCCGCGTTATACGCCGTTTAACGGCGATCCCCGGCGGCACCAAGGGCCTGGGCGTCGTCCGCCCTGCCGGCGGAATCGCGGATGAATCCGCTCCTACGGGTGAGAATGCCATGCCTCACGGCAACCTGTAGGAGCGGGCCCTGCCCGCGATTTCGCGCGCAGGGCGCGCTCCTACATTGGAATGGCGTGGGTGGGGTTGCGTAGGAGCGGATTCATCCGCGAAACGCGCCGGTGGTTCCGGCTATCGCGGACAAGGTCCGCTCGAAGTGCGGAGAAACGCCGTCGTAGGATGGGTCGAGCGAAGCGATACCCATCACCACGGCAGCATGGGTTTCGCAGGCTCAACCCATCCTACGAAGAGCGCCTCGGCGCGGTCAGCAAGACAGTTGTCCCAACGGGGACATGCCGTGCAGGGGCAACGGCGTATAACCGCGAACGGTTATACGCCCTACGGTTGGCGTGGGAATGACGGGGTGAGCGTCGTGTTTTCCAACGTCATTCCCGCGAACGCGGGAACCCAATGGACACTTGCCCCTACTGGGCCGTGAAGGTGCTTTTCGTAGGAGCGAGCTTGCTCGCGAACGGTGTTTACCGGCAGCAACTGTGTTCCGGGTTGGCGCCGTCCCCTCTCCCCAACCCTCTCCCTGTGTAAGGGAGAGGGGGCTGTCCGGCGTGAACGGGACGTTCGGCGTCAACCTGTAGGAGCGGGCCCTGCCCGCGATGGCTACAGCTCCGGCGTCCAGGTCAACGCCAGCAGCGCGGTGCGGCCGGCTTCCTTGTAGTGCACGGTCTCGCTGGGGAAGCCCATGGGATCGGTCGGGCGCTGGTAGCTGGCGCGGGCGTAGTCGCGGTCCAGCAGGTTCTGCAGCTTCAGGTCCCAGCGCAGGGTTTCGCTGAACTGCCAGCTGCCGCGCAGGTCGAGCACGCCGTAGCCGCCCAGGCGGTCCTGGTTGGCCGCGTCGGCGTAGCTGTTGCTCAGCGCGCGCCAGGTGCCGCCGACGCCGAAGGCGCCGAACTGGCGGTCCAGGTCCAGGCTCAGGGTGCGCCGGGCGCGGCGCGGCAGGGTGTGGCCGGTGTCGCGGTCGCGCGGGTCGATGATGCTCAGGCCGAGGTTGGCCTGCCAGCCGAGGACCTCGCGGGCCAGGCTGGCCTCGAAGCCGTCGATGCGCGCCTTGGCGATGTTCTGCGGCATGTTGCTGGCGCTGTCCCAGGCGATCAGGTCGTCCACCTCGGTGCGGTACAGCGCGGCCTCCAGATGCGTGCCGGCGAAGTCGCCGCGCCATTGCAGCTCGTAGGTCTTCGAGGTCTCGGCCTTCAGGTCCGGGTTGCTGGCGCCGGGGTAGTAGAGGTCGCTGAAGGTCGGCGCGCGGAAGCCCTCGCCGTAGCTGGCGATCCAGCTCTGGTTGTCACCCACCGGCAGGGTGACGGCGGCGTTCCAGCTGTTCTGCGAACCGTAGCGCTCGTTGTCGTCGTGGCGCAGGCCCAGCTCGGTGGAGAAGGCCTCGCCCTTGAAGCTGTGCTGGGCGAAGAAGGCGTGGTTGGTGCGGCTGTCCTCGGCGAAGGCGGTGCTGCCGTCGACCTTGTCCTCGTACCAGTCCGCGCCCAGGGCGAGCTGGTTGCGCGCGTCCAGCTGCAGGCGGTTGAGCCAGCTGGCGGAGTGCCGGGTGGTTTCCAGGGTGCCGTTGTTCCACACCTCGGCGGCGCCGACGGCCTTGTTGCGGTCGAAGCTGCGGCCCAGCTCCACGCGGCTGTTCCACATCGAGGTCAGTTGGCCTTCGAGGTAGCCGCTGTAGCTGCTGACGCGGAATTCGTCGTGGGGCTCGGCGGGGGCGTAGCTGTAGGCGTCGTCGTATTCGCTGTCGCCGCGCTGGTCGTTGAGGCTGAAGCCGGCCTTCCAGTCGTCGTTCAGGCGGTGGTCCAGGTTCAGGTGCACGGCCTTGTTGCGCTGGCCGTCGTGGTCGCTGTCGGCGCCGACGTTGTCGCGGGTGTAGTCGTAGCCGCGGCTCTCGTCGAGGCTGGCGCCGAGGTCGAAGCGGGTGCGCTCGTCGCCGCCGGCGAGCGAGGCGCTGCGCTGGAAGGTGCCGTTGCTGCCGGCGGCCAGGCGCACTTGCGGGTGCAGGCCGGCTTCGCCGCGGCGGGTGAAGATCTGGATCACCCCGCCGATGGCGTCGGCGCCGTACAGCGCCGAGCGCGGGCCGCGGGTCACTTCCACGCGCTCGATGTTGTCGATGCTCAGGTAGTCCAGGCGGGCGATGCCGCTGCTCGCCGAGGCGATGCGCTGGCCGTCCACCAGCACCAGGGTCTGGCCGGGGTTGGTGCCGCGCAGGAAGTAGCTGGTCAGGCCGCCGGCGTTGCTCAACTGCGCGCCGGGTACGCGCTGCAGCAGCTCGGGCACGCTGCGCGCCTGCAGGCGCTCGATGTCGTCGCGGGTGAAGACGGTGTTGGCCGAGGTGGCCTGGCCGCGGGGTTCGGCCTGGCGCGCCGAGGTGATGACCATCGACGGCAACTGGTAGGCCTGTTCGGCATCGTCGCCGGCGAAGGCCGCCGCGGGCAACACGGCGACGGCCAGGGCAAGACGGGAAAGTTTCATCGCTGGGGTTCCTCAAAAGTGGACTTTCGAGGAGGGCTGGCAAGGGCGGGAGTGGCCGCGCTTGAAGGTGCGGCCCTCCGCAACACCTGTCATGCGTGTCGAGGGCGGTCTCCGGGCTGCCGACTCGCACGCTCCCGGCCTTCCCATGCGTGGCGCACAGTGGCGGGTTGGAGCGCGGCAGGCGCAAGGCCTGCGGTCGGTTACCGTTGCGGGGGCAGCGCAGGTCTTCCACCTGCTTCCCGTTACCTCGAACGAAAACGTGCGCACCTTACGAACAACGCGACGGCCGGGCAAGTCGGGCCGACGCGGAACCTGTCCGTCAGACGCCCCTTTCCTCTGCGGCCCGTCACGTCCATGGCGGCGCCCCGCCTGTGCCCGGAGGCTTTCCGGCGGCTGCGACAAAGTCACTCAGCACGGTGCGAACCGCGGCCGGAAAGCTCCGGCCAGCAGTCGCCAATGCGGCGCCGTGCGGGCGTTCCAGCCGGTTTTTGTAGGAGTTTTCTGGTCTTTCGGGGCGGCGGAAAACTTTGCCGGATTTTGATAGGGCCGCCGTCCGGGCACTTGTTAGCTTCCTAAGCAGTAGAGGAGGGGAGCACGTGTCCAAAGAGCGCATCATCCAGGAATTCGTCCCGGGCAAGCAGGTGACCCTGGCGCACCTGATCGCGCATCCCCAGGAGGAGCTGTCGAGCAAGATCGGCGTTCCCGGGGCCCAGGCCATCGGCATCATGACCCTCACCCCGGGCGAGACCGCGATGATCGCCGGCGACTTCGCCACCAAGGCCGCCGACGTGCGCATCGGCTTCCTCGACCGCTTCAGCGGCGCGCTGGTGTTGCACGGCAGCGTCGGCGCGGTGGAGGAGGCGCTGGCGCAGACCTGCGCCGCCCTCGGCCGGCTGCTGGACTACAGCGTCTGCCCGGTGACCAGGAGCTGACCATGGACGCGCCGCGTTATGCCCTCATCGGTGGCGTCGGAGCCGGCAAGACCACCCTGTTCAACGCCCTGTGCGGCAATCCCGCGGCGGCGCGCAAGACCCAGGCGCTGGACTACGGCCCCTGCGGCGCGCTGGACACCCCCGGGGAGTTCGTCAGCCACCCGCGCCTGTACCGCGCGCTGATCACCAGCACCGACGACGTCGACACCCTGGTCTACGTGCACCCCGCCGATGCGATGGAGTGCCGCCTGCCGCCCGGGCTGCTGGACATCCACGCCGGCAAGCGGCTGATCGGGGTGATCAGCAAGTGCGACCTGCCCGGCGTCGACCTGCCCGCCATCGAGCGCCTGCTGCGCAGCCACGGCATCGACGGCGAGATCGTCCATACCGCCAGCGACGACCCCGCCAGCATCGAGCGCCTGCGCGCGCTGCTGAACGCACGGAATCCGATCGAGGACCTGTTGAGATGAAGAAGCTGATTACCGCCAACGACATCCGTGAAGCCATCGCCGCCGGGCAGAGTTCCCTGGCCGTGGAGCTGCCGCGCTGCATCGTCACCCCGGAGGCGCGCACGGTCGCCGAACAGGCGGGCCTGGCGCTGATCGAGCGGGTGGCCGGCGAGCCGGCGGCGGCAGCGCCCGAGTCGGCCGTAGCCGGGCCGAGCGAGGACGAGCTGGCGCGGATTCGCGCCGAGGTGCTGGCGCGGCTGCCAGCCGAAGTGGACGCGCAACTGGTCGACCAACTGGTGCGCAAGGCCGCGCAACAGGGCGGCGCCTGCGTGGCCCGGGCGGCCTTCGAGGCGCGCACCGGCGCCGGCGGGATCAAGCTGGTGAAGGGCGGCAGCGTGCGCTTCGGCCGCCTGGAAGGCGTGCCGGGCGAATACCAGATCGGCATCACCGACGTGGTCGGCGCCGAGGACGGCAGCAGCATGGGCGCCGGCTTCATGCAGTGGGAGAACGCCTTCTTCCCCTGGACGCTGAACTACGACGAAGTGGACCTGGTGCTGGAGGGCGAGCTGCACATCCGCCAGAACGGCGAGACCCTGGTGGGCCAGCCCGGCGACCTGCTGTTCATTCCCAAGGGCAGCGCCATCGAGTTCGGCACCCCCAGCCGGGTGCGCTTCCTCTACGTGGCCTGGCCGGCCAACTGGCAGGAACAGTGAGGCGGCCATGAGCACTTTCATCACCGAAAGCTGGCTGCGCGAGCGCCACGGCCTGAGCGAAGGCACCGAGCTGCGGCTGCCCGCCGACGCGCGGTTGACCCCCGCCGCCCGCGCGCTGATCGACGAGCGCCACCTGTCGCTGAAGTTCCATGACGAACAGGGCCGCCTGTACCGGGCGACCGAAGAGCCGGACGCGGACGGCGCGCCGTGCCTGCAGGCGGTGCACGGGCTGACCGGCAGCGCCCGGCGCGTCGCCGCGACCTGCCAGCTGTGCGGCTCGGCGCCGGCCGACAAGCCCGCCGGGATGACCCACCTGAACGCCCACGAACTGGTGGCCAAGAACGACCCGCGCCTGCAGTTCCGCGCCCAGCTGGACGCGGCCATCGCCCTGGCGGTGTGGCTGCAGGTGGAACTGCCGGAGCCGGCCGAGCTGGCCGCCTGGCTGGCCGACATCCGTTCGCTGCTCGGCCAGCTGATGCGCGCCGACGTGCTGGACGAGGAGCTGGCCGGGTTCGCCGTCGGCGGGCTCGACCAGGCCGTGCTGCACCGCCTGTCCCACGCGCCGCTGAAGTACCTGGGCCACGACCACCTGGTGCCCGAGTGCGGCCACGGCCGCGCGCCGGCGCTGCTCAACCTGCTGCGGGCCAAGGTCCGCGAGGTGGAAATCTGCGCCGCCCAGGTGTTCATGGCGGCCGGTTTCAAGCTGCGCCGCGCGGACCTGCTGCACGCCCTCAACCGGCTTTCCAGCGCGCTCTACGTGGCCATGCTGCTGAGCCTGCTGCACCGGCGCGGGCAACCCTGGCCGAGCGCCGCGGAACTGAGCCGGCGCGTGCAGGGGGAGGCCCCATGAAACTGTTCGACGACTGCCGCCGGGCCGCCCGGCAGAACCCGCCGCGGGTGGTCTTCCCCGACGCCCTGGACCGCCGCGCCATCGAGGCGGCGCAATACCTCAAGGCCGAGGGCCTGGCCGAGCCGCTGCTGCTGGGCAACCCCTTCGCCCTGCGCGGCTACTGCCTGGAGCGGCACATCCGCCTGGGCGACCTCGGGCTGATCGACCCCGCGCGCTCGCCCTGGCTGCACGGCTTCGCCCAGGACCTGGCCCGGCGCCAGGACAAGCTGAGCCCCGAGCAGGCCCTGGAACAACTGCACGACCCGCTGTGGTTCGGCGCGGCGCTGCTGGCGGCCGGCCAGGTCGACCTGTGCATCGCCGGCAACCTCAGCGCCACCGCCGACGTGCTGCGCGCCGGCCTGCGGGTGGTCGGCCTGGCGTCGGGCAACCGCACGCTGTCCTCGGTGTTCTTCATGCTGCCAGCGGACGGCGGCGCCCCGCTGGCGTTCGCCGATTGCGGCGTGGTGCCCCGGCCGACGGTGGAGCAGCTGGCGGACATCGCCCTGGCCTCGGCGGCCAGCTTCGAGCGGGTGACCGGCGAGCCGGCGCGGGTGGCGATGTTGTCGTTCTCAAGCCACGGCAGCGCCAGGCACGCCGACGCTGAGGCGGTGCGCCAGGCCTGCGAACTGGTGCGCGAGCGCCGGCCGGAGCTGTGCGTCGATGGCGAGATCCAGTTCGACGCCGCCTTCGTCCCCGAGGTGGCCGCGGCGAAGGTGCCCGGCAGCCCGCTGGGCGGGGCGGCCAACGTGTTCGTGTTCCCCAGTCTCGAGGCCGGGAACATCGGCTACAAGATCGCCCAGCGGCTCGGCGGCATGAACGCCATCGGCCCGATGCTGCAGGGCATGAACGCGCCGCTGCACGACCTGTCGCGCGGCTGCACGAGCGAGGAAATGATCCAGACGGTGCTGCTGGCCAACAAGATGGCCGGCGGCGCCGAGGCTGTCGGGCGAGTCGCCTGAGCCGGACGGCGGCCCCCGCCGTCCGGGGGTAACGCGAGTGGCTAGCCACTCCGAAGAGGCCCTGCGAAGGGCGATCGATTGTTCGAGGAGAGTGAGATGGAAGCATTAGGCATGATCGAAACCAAGGGCCTGGTGGCGCTGATCGAGGCCTCCGACGCCATGGTCAAGGCCGCCCGGGTGAAGCTGGTGGGCGTCAAGCAGATCGGCGGTGGCCTGGTCACCGCCATGGTCCGCGGCGACGTCGCGGCCTGCAAGGCAGCCACCGATGCCGGCGCGGCCGCCGCGCAGCGCGTCGGCGAAGTGGTCTCGGTGCAGGTGATCCCGCGTCCGCATTCGGACCTGGAAGAGGTCTTTCCGATCAAGCTGGCGGCGGATCGCCCGGTGGATTGAGCGGCTCGCCGCGACCGTCCGAGCGGTGCCTGCGCTCGCCCTGCGCGTTCCGGGCGCCGCCACTGAGGAACCATGCGTACGCCGCGAGGGACGCGGCCCGACGAGGTAACAGGCGATGAAACTGGCGATTGTCGTGGGGCAGGTGGTGTGCACCGTGAAGCATCCGGGCGTGGGCCTGGACCGGCTGCTGCTGGTCGAGATGCTCGACCGCGCCGGCCGTCCCGACGGTGAATGGCACGTGGCCAGCGACAGCCTCGGCGCCGGCAACGGCGAGTGGGTGATGCTGGCCGGCGGCAGCGCCGCGCGCCAGGCCCTGGCCGAGGTGCGCGCGCCGATCGACCTGTGCGTGGTCGGCATCGTCGACGAAGCGGTGCTCGACGGCAGCCTGCTCTACCGCAAATAGGCCCGCCCCCGGCGGTCATTCACGACAAGCGTCCTCCACCGGCCCGCGCCAGGTGGAGTGGCCCGGCTCATCCCTGAATTCTGTGAGGCACGACGTGGACATCAACCCGAAGGAAATCGAACAGGTGGTCAAGGCGGTGCTCGCCTCGATAGGGGCGACCTCCACGGCCGCTGTCGCGTCGCCGGGCGCGACCTGCGCCCCCGGCGTGTTCGTCGAACTGGACGCCGCCGTGGCCGCCGCCGCGCAGGCGCAGCAGGCATTGCGCTCGGTGGCCATGCGCGACCGGGCCATCGCCGCCATCCGCGCCGCCGGCGAGCGCCACGCCGAGGAGCTGGCGGAGCTTGCGGTGGAGGAAACCGGCATGGGCCGGGTGGCCGACAAGACCGCCAAGAACATCGCCCAGGCCCGCCACACGCCCGGCAGCGAATGCCTGCAGGCGCAGGTGCTCAGCGGCGACCGCGGGCTGACGCTGATCGAGAACGCGGCCTGGGGCGTGATCGCCTCGGTGACGCCCTCGACCAACCCGGCGGCCACCGTGATCAACAACGCCATCAGCATGATCGCCGCCGGCAACAGCGTGGTGTTCGCCCCGCACCCGGCGGCCAAGCGGGTGTCGCAGCGCACCGTCAGCCTGCTCAACGAGGCCATGGTCGAAGCCGGCGCGCCGGCCAACCTGATCACCACCGTGCAGCGCCCGGACATCGAGACCGCCCAGCGGCTGTTCCGCTACCCGGGCATCGGCCTGCTGGTGGTGACCGGCGGCGAGGCGGTGGTGGAGGCCGCGCGCAAACACACCGACAAGCGCCTGATCGCCGCCGGCGCCGGCAACCCGCCGGTGGTGGTGGACGAGACCGCCGACCTGGCCCGCGCCGCGCGCGACATCGTGTTCGGCGCCTCGTTCGACAACAACATCATCTGCGCCGACGAGAAGGTGCTGATCGTGGTCGACAGCGTCGCCGACGCCCTCAAGGCCGAGATGCTCAAGCAGCAGGCCGTGGAGCTGAGCGCCGCCCAGGGCCAGCAACTGCTGCCGTTGCTTTTGCCGAAGGTCGACGAGCAGGGGCGCGGCAGCGTCTCGCGCGACTGGGTCGGCCGCGACGCCGCCAAGATCGCCGCCGCCATCGGCCTGCAGGTGCCGGAACAGACGCGCCTGCTGCTGCTGGAAACTCCGGCCGACCATCCCTTCGCCATCACCGAGATGATGATGCCGGTGCTGCCGATGGTGCGCGTGGCCAACGTCGACCAGGCCATCGCCCTGGCGGTGAAGCTGGAGGGCGGCTGCCACCACACGGCGGCCATGCACTCGCGCAACCTCGACCACCTGGACCGCATGGCCAACGCCATGGACACCAGCATCTTCGTCAAGAACGGGCCGTGCCTGGCCGGCCTGGGCTTCGGCGGCGAGGGCTGGACCACCATGACCATCACCACGCCGACCGGCGAGGGCGTGACCTCGGCGCGCACCTTCGTGCGCCTGCGCCGCTGCGTCATGGTCGACCACCTGCGGATCGTCTGAGGCGGCCATGCAACGCGATCTCGAAAACTGGCTGCTGCCGCGCCTGGAACGCGCCGCCTACTGCCTGGCGCACCCCGTCGCGCAACCGGGCGACCGCGGGCCGCTGAGCCTGGGCATCGACCTGGGCACCAGCGCCGTGGTGTCGGTGGTGCTCGATGCCCAGGCGCTGCCGGTGGCGGTGCGCCTGGACTGGGCCGACGTGGTGCGCGATGGCGTGGTCTGGGACTTCTTCGGCGCGGTGAAGCTGGTGCGCAGCCAGGTGGAGAGCCTGGAGCGGCAGTTGGGCGTGTGCTTCCAGCGCGCCGCGACCTCGTACCCGCCGGGCACCGAGGCGAGCATTTCCACCCATGTGCTGGAGGCCGTCGGCCTGGAAGTCGGCTGCGTGATCGACGAGCCCTCGGCGGTGGCGCGGATGCTGCGCCTGGACCGCGCCGCGGTGGTGGATATCGGTGGCGGCACCACCGGCGTCGCCGTGGTGCACGGCGGCGAGGTGACCTACTCCGCCGACGAACCCACCGGCGGGCATCACGTCAGCCTGGTGCTCGCCGGCCACCTGGACGTGTCGCTGGAGGAAGCCGAGCGGCGCAAGCGCAAGGAGGGCGAGGCCCTGTGGCCGCTGGCGCGCCCGGTGTTCGAAAAGATGGCCGACATCGTCCACACGCACCTGCAAGGCCAGGACGTGGACGCCATCTACCTGTCCGGCGGCTCCTGCACCCTGCCCGGCGTGCAGCCGCTGTTCGCCGCGGCCTTCCCCGCGCAGCGGGTGATCCTGCCCGCGCCGCCGCTGTTCACCACGCCGCTGGCCATCGCCGCCTGCGGCCTGCAAGCCGAGGAGGAACGCTGACATGCACGAGCAGGACGTCGGCCGGGTGATCTATCGCGCCCTGGACATGCTCAATGCCCGCGCGGTGCGCGAATTCCGCGTGCCGCCCAGCACCTACATCGGTCCCGGCGCCACCGTGCGCGCCGGCGAGGCCTGCGCGGCGCTGGGTATCCGCCGGCTGTTCGTGATGGTCGACGGCCGCCTGCACGAGCAGGCGCTGGACCAGGGCCTGCTGCGCTCGCTGGACGACGCCGGGCTGGGCTGCGAATGCCTGGTCTACGCCGGCGGCGAGCCGCACAGCGAAGTGGTGGAGGCCGCCGGCCGGCAACTGCTGGCCGCCGACTGCGACGGCGTGCTGGCCTTCGGCGGCGGCTCGGTGCTGGACGCGGCCAAGGCCACCGCGCTGCTGGCGGCCAACCCGGAACGCCGGGTGAGCGACCTCGGCGACGGCCCGGCGCTGCGCCGGCGCATGCCGCTGATCGCCGTGCCGACCACCGCCGGCACCGGTTCGGAGGCCACCAACGTGGCGGTGATCACCGACAGCCAGCGGCACCTGAAGCAGGTGCTGGTGCACACCGACCTGATTCCCGACCTGGCGATCATCGACGCCTGCCTGACCCTCGGCGTGCCGCCGGCGGTGACCGCCGCCACCGGCATAGACGCGCTGACCCACGCCATCGAAGCCTACGTCGCGCCGAGCGCCACGCCGCTGACCCAGGGCCTGGCCCTGCGCGCCGTGGCGCTGATCGGCGAGGCCCTGCCGCTGGCGGTGGGGCAGGGCGGCAACGTCGGCGCCCGCGAGTCGATGATGCTCGCCTCGTACATGGCCGGCATGGCCTTTTCCAATTCCGGCCTGGGCCTGTGCCACGCCACCGCGCACCCCCTCGGCGCGCGCTACGGCATTCCCCACGGCCAGGCCAACGCGCTGATGCTGCCGGCGGTGATGCGCTTCAACCAACTGGTGTGCAAGCGCGCCTACGCCGACATCGGCCACGCCCTCAGCCGCGAAAGCCTGGATGCCGAACGCAGCATCGCCGCGGTGCAGCGCCTGATCGACGAAGTCGGCGCCGCCGGCCGCGACCTGCGGGCCCACGGCGTGCGCCGCGAGGACTTCGCCGCGCTGGCCGAGGCGGCCCTGCAGGACATCTGCCTGGCCGGCAACCCGCGCAGCGCCTGCGCGCAACAGATCAGCGCGATCTACCAGGACGCCTGGCAGCGCCGAGGCGCCTGCCAGCAAGGAAACAATTCTGTTCAGGAGCAGTTGTCATGAGCATCAACGAAATCATCCTGTACGTGATGATGGTCTTCCTGCTGATCGGAGCGGTGGACCGGGTATTCAGCCAGTTCGGCGGCTCCGAGAAGGTCCTCGGCCATCTCGGCCTGGGCTGGCTCGGGCGCGGCATCGGTGGCTCCGGCGGGCAGTTCGAGGAAGGCTTCATGGCCATGGGCGCGCTGGGCCTGGCCATGGTCGGCATCACCGCCCTGGCGCCGGTGCTGGCCAACCTGCTGGGGCCGCTGGTGATCCCGCTGTACGAGAGCGTCGGGGCGAGCCCGGCGATGTTCGCCGGCACCCTGCTGGCCAACGACATGGGCGCCTTCTCCCTGGCCAAGGAGCTGGCCGGCGGCGACACCGCCGCCTGGCTGTACTCGGGGCTGATCCTCGGCGCCATGATGGGCCCGACCCTGGTGTTCATCATCCCGGTGGCGCTGGGCATCATCGACCCCGCCGACCGCCGCTACCTGGCCCTGGGCACCCTGGCCGGGATCGTCACCGTGCCCCTGGGCTGCATCGCCGGCGGGCTGGTGGCGATGTACTCGGGCATCGAGGTCAACGGCGAGCCGGTGAGCTTCTCGTTGGCGATGATCCTGATCAACATGATCCCGGTGCTGGCGGTCGCGGCGCTGATCGCCCTGGGCCTGAAGTTCTGCCCGGAGAAGATCATCGCCGGCTTCGAGGTGTTCGCCAAACTGCTGGTGGGGCTGATCACCCTCGGCCTGGCCGCCGCGGTGGTGCAGTTCACCGTGGGCTGGACGCTGATCCCGGGGCTGGACCCGATCTTCATGGCCGAGGGCGACGAGCCCGGCGCGGTGATGCGCGCCATGGAGGTGATCGGCTCGATCGCCTGCGTGCTGCTCGGCGCCTACCCCATGGTGCTGCTGCTGACGCGCTGGTTCGGCACCCCGCTGATGAAGGTTGGCGGCCTGCTGGGCATGAACCGGGACGCCGCCGCCGGCATGGTGGCGAGCCTGGCCAACGTGATCCCGATGTTCGGCATGTTCGGCAAGATGGATGCGCGCGGCAAGATCATCAACTGCGCCTTCGCCGTGTCCGCCGGCTTCGCCCTGGGCGACCACCTCGGCTTCACCGCGGCGAACATGTCCGCGATGATCTTCCCGATGCTGGTCGGCAAGCTGTTCGGCGGCATCACCGCGGTGGCCGTGGCCATGCTCATCGCGCCCAAGTCCGAAGCCCAGCCCGAGCCGGTGGCGTTGCCCGACGCCGACCTGCAGCGGGCCGAGTAGGGCGCGGCCATGAGCAGGCGCGAACTGCGCAGCGTCGGCATCGACGTCGGCACCACCACCACCCAGGTGATCTTCTCGCGCCTGGTGCTGGTCAACCGTGCCTCGCTGTCCCAGGTGCCGCACTACGAGTTCGCCGCGCGGGAGGTCACCTACGTCAGCCCGGTGGCCTTCACCCCGATCGACTTCGAGGGCCACCTGCGCGAGGACGAGCTGCTCGCCTTCATCCTCGAACAGTACCGCGCCGCGGGCCTGGAGCCCGCGCAGGTCGAGTCCGGCGCCATCATCATCACCGGCGAGACCTCCAAGGCGCGCAACGCCCGCCCGGCGGTGCTGCGCCTGGCCGAACGGCTGGGCGACTTCGTGGTCGCCAGCGCCGGGCCGCACCTGGAATCGGTCATCGCCGGGCGCGGCGCCGGCGCGGCGGAGCTGTCCGCCGCCTGCGCCGGGCGGGTGCTGAACATCGACATCGGCGGCGGCACCGCCAACTACGTGCTGTTCGAGGCCGGCCGGGTGATCGGCTCGGCCTGCCTGAACGTCGGCGGGCGCCTGGTGGAAACCGACAGCCGCGGCGCGCTGCTGCGCCTGCACGGGCCGGCGCGGGCGATCTGCCGCGAGCTGTTCGGTGGCGAGCCGCAGGCGCTGTCCATCGAGCAGTTGCGCACGATCGCGCGGCGCATGGCGGCGCTGCTCCATGAGGTGATCGACGGCGCGCTTTCGCCGCTGGCCCGGGAACTGCTGATGACCGAGCCGCTGCCGGCGGCGGGCCAGTTGCAGGCGCTGACCCTCTCCGGCGGCGTCGGCGAATGCTTCTACCACGGCGCGGAGCAGGCGCCGTTCCGCTTCGGCGACATCGGCCCGCTGCTGGCCGCGGCGCTGCACGAGGACCCCGGCTTCCAGCGCCTGCCGCTGGCCGAGCCGAAGCAGACCGTGCGCGCCACGGTGATCGGCGCCGGCGCCCACAGCCTGTCGCTGTCCGGCAGCACCATCTGGCTGCGCGAAATGCAGCTGCCGATGCGCAACGTGCCGGTGGTGCCCTGCGCGACCGATTGGGCCGCCGGCCAGGGCGCGGGCCTCGCCGACGGCTGGCGGCAGAACCTGCTGCGCATGGACCTGCGCGCCGACGAAGACCTCTACGCCCTGGCCCTGCCGGCGGACCTGCCGGTGGCCTACCGGGCCATCCAGCGCTGCGTGGAAGAACTCGCCGGCTTCCAGCGCCATGAATCCCAAGCCCATCCGTTGCTGGTGGTGGCCGCCCAGGACCTCGGCAAGGTCCTCGGCATGCTCCTGCAGCCGCGCCTGGCCGGCCGCGCCCTGGCGGTCATCGACGAGGTGGCGACCAGCGATGGCGACTACATCGATATCGGCAGCCCGTTGTTCGACGGCGAGATCCTTCCGGTCACCGTCAAGTCACTGGCTTTCCCTTCCTGAGGTGGTGTGATGAAACTCAAGACCCAGTTGTTCGGCAAGACCTATCAGTTCAAGGACGTCAAGGAGGTCCTGGCCAAGGCCAACGAACCGCGCTCGGGCGACGTGCTCGCCGGCGTGGCGGCGGGCACCGCCCAGGAGCGGGTGGCGGCCAAGCAGGTGCTTTCTGAACTGACGGTGGCCGACGTGCGCATGAACCCGGTGATCCCCTACGAGGAGGACAGCGTCACCCGGCTGATCCAGGACGGCATCAACGAGAGCGCCTACGCGCGCATCGCCCAGTGGCGCATCGGCGAGCTGCGCGAATACATCCTCGCCGACGACACCGGCGCCGACGACATCGCCTTCCTGCGCAAGGGCCTGAGTTCCGAGGTGGTGGCGGCGGTGGCGAAGATCTGCTCCAACGCCGACCTGATCTACGCCGCCAAGCGCATGCCGGTGGTGAAGAAGGCCAACAACACCATGGGCCTGCCCGGGCGCTTCAGCGCGCGGCTGCAGCCCAACGACACCCGCGACGACGTGCAGAGCATCGCCGCGCAGATGTACGAGGGCCTGTCCTACGGCATCGGTGACGCGGTGATCGGCGTCAACCCGGTGACCGACAACGTCGAGAACCTCACCCGCGTGCTGCACACCGTGTACGAGGCCATCGACAAGTTCGCCATCCCCACCCAGGGCTGCGTGCTGGCCCACGTCACCACGCAGATGGAGGCGATCCGCCGCGGCGCGCCGGGCGGGCTGATCTTCCAGAGCATCTGCGGCAGCGAGAAGGGCCTGCGCGAGTTCGGCGTGGAGCTGGAGATGCTCGAGGAGGCGCGCGCGGTGGGCGCCGAGTACAACCGCATCGCCGGGCCCAACTGCCTGTACTTCGAGACCGGCCAGGGCTCGGCGCTGTCCGCCGGCGCCCACTACGGCGCCGACCAGCTGACCATGGAAGCGCGCAACTACGGCCTGGCCCGCCACTTCGACCCCTTCATGGTCAACACCGTGGTCGGCTTCATCGGCCCGGAGTACCTGTACAACGACCGCCAGATCATCCGCGCCGGCCTGGAAGACCACTTCATGGGCAAGCTCAGCGGCATCTCCATGGGCTGCGACTGCTGCTACACCAACCATGCCGACGCCGACCAGAACTCCAACGAGAACCTGATGATCCTGCTCGCCACCGCCGGCTGCAACTTCATCATCGGCATGCCGATGGGCGACGACATCATGCTCAATTACCAGACCAACGCCTTCCACGACACCGCCACCATCCGCCAGCTGCTGGGCCTGCGCCCGGCGCCGGAGTTCGAGCGCTGGCTCGAACGCATGGGCCTGATGAGCGACGGCCGGCTGACCGCCCGCGCCGGCGATCCATCCATTTTCTTCTGAGGGAAGCGACATGCATCAGCAGCAGATCGAGGACATCGTCCGTTCGGTATTGAATGAGCTCCAGGCCCGCCCCGCGCCGGCGGCGCCTGGCGCTGCGGCGGCGGCGCCGAGCGCCGTGGAAGAGGGCCTGTGCGCCTGGGACCTGGGCTCGGAGCAGGCCCGCCAGTGGATCGGCGTCCAGGCCCCGCAGCGCCCCGAGGTGCTGGAGGAATTCCGCAAGGCCACCGCCGCGCGGGTGTGCCTGGGCCGCGCCGGCGTGCGCCCGCGCACCCAGGCGTTGCTGCGCTTCCTCGCCGACCACTCGCGCTCCAAGGACACCGTGCTCAAGGAGGTGCCCGCCGAGTGGGTGGCCCAGCAGGGCCTGCTGGAAGTGCAGTCGGAAATCGACACCAAGGACCAGTACCTGACCCGCCCGGACATGGGCCGCCGCCTCAGCGAAAAGGCGGTGGCGACCCTGCAGGCCGAGTGCCGGAAGAACCCGCAGGTGCAGGTGGTGATCTCCGACGGCCTGTCCACCGACGCGGTGACGGTGAACTTCCAGGAAATCCTCCCGCCCCTGCTGGAGGGCCTGAAGAACGCCGGGCTGGACGTCGGCACGCCGTTCTTCGTGCGCTACGGGCGGGTCAAGGTCGAGGACCAGATCGGCGAACTGCTCGGCGCCCAGGTGGTGATCCTGCTGGTGGGCGAGCGCCCCGGCCTGGGCCAGTCCGAGAGCCTGTCCTGCTATGCGGTGTACAAGCCGACCCTGGCCGGCACCGTGGAGGCCGACCGCACCTGCATCTCCAACATCCACCGCGGCGGCACGCCGCCGGTGGAAGCGGCGGCGGTGATCGTCGACCTGGCCCGGCGGATGCTGGAGAAGCAGGCCTCCGGCATCGCCCTGAACCGCTGAGCCCATTGCTGAGGAGCAACCCGACATGAGCATTCTCGATCCGATCAAACCGAGCGTCACGGCCATGCGCCTGATCGCCTCGTTGCAGGAAGACTTCCGCCGCGAGCTGAAGGTGGGCGAGCACATCCGCAGCCTCGGGCTGATCAGCGTCGACTCCGACGACGTCGCCTACATCGCTGCCGACGAGGCCACCAAGCAGGCCCAGGTGGAAGTGGTCTACGGCCGCTCGCTGTACGCCGGGGCGGCCAACGGGCCTTCGTCCACCGCCGGCGAGGTGCTGATCATGCTCGGCGGCCCCAACCCCGCCGAGGTACGCGCCGGGCTCGACGCCATGAGCGAGGTGATCGAGGCCGGCCCGAGCTTCCGCTGGGCCGACGACGCCCACAGCGTGGCCTTCCTCGCCCACGTGGTGTCGCGCACCGGCAGCTACCTGTCGGCCGGCGCCGGCATCGCCCTGGGCGACCCCATCGCCTACCTGGTGGCGCCGCCGCTGGAAGCCACCTACGGCATCGACGCCGCGCTCAAGGCCGCCGACGTGCAACTGGTGACCTACGTGCCGCCGCCCTCGGAAACCAACTACTCGGCGGCCTTCCTCGCCGGCAGCCAGGCGGCTTGCCGCGCCGCCTGCAACGCCTTCTCCGAGGCGGTGCTGGAGATCGCCCGCAACCCCATCCAGCGGGCCTGAGGAGATGAGCGCCATGATCGATGCCCTGGGCTTGCTGGAGGTCAGGGGCCTGGCCTGCGGCATAGAGGCCGCCGACGCCATGCTCAAGGCGGCGTCGGTGCGCCTGCTGCGCCAGGCCGTGACCAACCCGGCGCTGGTCACCCTGGTGGTGGAGGGCGACCTGGCCGCCTGCCGCGCCGCGCTGGACGCCGGCGCGGCGCTGGCGACCCGGCGCGGCTGCCTGGTCAGCCGCAAGGAGATCGGCCGCCCGGAAGACGACACCGCCTACCTGCTGGGCAGCCTGCTGGACGCCGGGCAGGGCCCGGCCCCGGCGCCGGCCCCGCAGGAGGCGCTGCTCGGCCTGCTCGCCCGGCGCAAGCACGGCTACAGCGCCAGCGAGGTGGCGGCGGCCTTCGACATCCCGGTGGCGCAGGCCCGGGCTTGGCTGGAAGGCCTCTTCGCCCAGGGCCGGCTGCGCCGCCGCAGTAGCCGCTACCGCCTGCCGGGAGGGGCGCCGCGATGATCGCCGTCGAGGTCCTGGACGCCGGGGAAATCCGCCGCCGGGTGTTCGCCGCCGGCGTGGTGGGGGCGGGGGGCGCGGGCTTCCCGACCCACGTCAAGCTTAAGGCCGAGGCGGAGATCTACCTGGTCAACGGCGCCGAGTGCGAGCCCCTGCTCAAGGTCGACCAGCAGCTCGCCGTGGAACAGGCCGAATGGCTGCTCAAGGGCCTGCTCCACGGCATGGCCGCCACCGGCGCGAAGGAAGGCATCATCGCCCTCAAGGCCAAGTACCGCGCGGCCATCGAGCGCCTGCAGCCGCTGCTGCCCGAGCGCGTGCGCCTGCACATACTGCCGGACGTCTACCCGGCCGGCGACGAGGTCATCACCATCTGGTTGGCCACCGGCCGGCGCGTGCCGCCGGCGGCGCTGCCGCTGGCCATCGGCGTGGTGGTGAGCAACGTACAGACGCTGATCAACGTCGGCCGCGCGGTGGAACGGCAGCAACCGGTGACCCACCGCACCCTGACCGTGAACGGCGCGGTGCGCCAGCCGCTGACCCTCAGCCTGCCGCTCGGCACGCCGCTGCGCGAGGTCCTGGCCCTGGCCGGCGGCAGCACCCTGGAGCGCCCGGCCTTCATCAACGGCGGGCCGATGATGGGGCGCCTGCTGGACGACCTCGACGAACCGGTCAGCAAGACCACCGGCGGCCTGCTGGTGCTGCCGCAGGATCACCTGCTGGTGCGCCGCCGCCGGCAGAGCATGGACTCGGTGCTGGCCATGGCGCGCTCGGTGTGCGAGCAGTGCACGCTGTGCACCGAGCTGTGCCCGCGGCACATGATCGGCCACGAGCTGCCGCCGCATCTGATCGTGCGCGCCACCAACTACCAGCACGTCGCCCAGCCCAGCGTGCTGCTGTCGGCGCTGACCTGCTCCGAATGCGGCATCTGCGAGGCCTACGCCTGCCCGGTGGAGATTTCGCCGATGCGCCTGAACCAGGCGCTCAAGGCCCGCCTGCGCGAAGAGGGCGCCCGCTACCAGGGCGAACTGCGCGGCGCCGACCCCATGGCCGAATACCGCCTGCTGCCGGTCAGCCGCCTGGTCTCGCGCCTGGAGTTGCAGGCCTACAACCACAAGGCGCCATTGCTGGCGCAGGAATATCACCCCGCCGAAGTGCGCCTGGCGCTGCGCCAGCACATCGGCGTGGCCGCCCGGCCCCGCGTTGCCGTGGGCCAGCAGGTGGCGCTGGGCGAATGCATCGCCGAAGTGCCCGAAGGACAACTCGGCGTGCCGCTGCACGCCAGCATCGCCGGCCGCGTGGCGGAGGTCGGCGACAGCCACATCCGCCTCGTCGCCAACCCGCCAGGAGAAGCCTGATGCACCACGCCATAGGTTTGATCGAACTGACCAGCATCGCCCGCGGCGTGCAGCTCGCCGACCTGATGCTGAAAAGCGCCGACGTGCAGCTGCTGGCGGCCAAGACCATCTGCCCCGGCAAGTACATCGCCATGGTCGGCGGCGAGGTCGCCGCGGTGCGCCAGGCGGTGCAGGCCGGCGCGGCCGAGGGCGGGCAGATGCTGGTGGACCAGTTCGTCCTGGCGAACATCCACGAATCGGTGCTGCCGGCCATCAGCGGCGTCAACCCGGTGGACCAGCCGCGGGCGCTGGGGGTGGTGGAAACCTTCAGCGTGGCGGCCTGCATCGAGGCCGCCGATGCCGCGGTGAAAGCGGCCAACGTCACCCTGGTGCGCGTGCACATGGCCTTCGGCATCGGCGGCAAGTGCTACCTGGTGCTGACCGGCGAGGTCGCCGACGTGGAGGCGGCGGTGCGGGTGGCCTGCGCCAGCGCCGGGGAAAAGGGGCTGCTGGTCCACGGCATGACCGTGCCCAGGCCGCACCTTGACCTGTGGCAACACCTGCTCTGAGCAATCCTCCACAGTGTGAGGTGGCCATAGAGCCACCCACTTGGCCGTGCCTTGCATGACGAAACCCGACCCGCTCGCGCGGGTCCCTGAAGCTATCGGGCAAGGCGTCATGTCGGACAAGAAAAGTGCAATCGATCTGCATCACCTCTGGGCGTGCGACGACACGCCGGGCAGGCTGGACGAACCCCTGGGCCACTGCGACGGCGTGCGCCGGCGGCAGACCCGCGACGTCTACGCCCACGCCTGCAACATCACCGCCTGGCAGCAGCTCTACGACCAGCTCGATCCCGGGTCCTTCCGCGGCGAGCTGACCGAGGTCTGGCTCGACGGCCTGCAGTTTTTCCGCGAATACACCAGCCACGCGCTGCACCAGTCCTGCATGGTCTGGCCCGGCGCCTTCTGGTTCGGCATCCCCTACGGCGACAAGGACGTCGGCTACATCGGCCGCGACTGCATCGACGCCCAGGCCATCGCCGTGCGCCCGGGCGGCCGCGAGTTCGAGCTGAGCACCCCGGACGACTACAACATCCTCGGCCTGGTGGTGGAGCGTGAGGCGCTGCTGGAACACCTGGAGCTGGAGGAGCTGCGCCACCTCGGCCTGCTGCTGGAGGAGTCGCGCCTGCTGCAGGTCGAGCCCGGCACCCGGCGGCGCCTGTGCGATTTCATGCGCGCCGCGCTGGCGTTGGCCCAGGTCGAGCCGCTGAGCCTGCGCGAGCCCGCGGTGGCGCGGCAGTTGAACCACGACCTGCTGCTCTGCCTGCTGGACCTGCTGCAGGGCGCGGAACCCGCCCGCGACGCCTGCTCCCGCACCCTGCTGCGCAAGCACTGGGTGGTCGCCCGGGCGCGCGAATACGTGCTGGACAACCCCTGCCGGCCGGTGAGCGCGCTGGAGCTCTGCCGGCTCCTGCACGTCAGCCAGCGCACGCTGCGCAACTGCTTCCTGGACGTGCTCGGGCGCAGCCCCATCCACTACCTCAAGGCCGTGCGCCTGAACGCCGTGCACCGCGAACTGGGCAGCCCCCACTCGCCCTACGCGACCGTGCAGGACGCCGCCATGGCCTGGGGCTTCTGGCACATGGGGCAGTTCGGGCGCGACTACCAGCAGCTCTTCGGTGAACGGCCCTCGGCCACCCTGGCCAACCGCGAACGCCTGAGCGCGGCCTGGTAGGCCGCACCCCTTCTCCCCGGCGCGCCCGTGCCCGGCCCTTCGCGGTCCGGGCGCGGCGCGGCGCGCCGGACCCTCCCTTGTCCTGCAGGAAAACCTTCCATGTCCGACCGAAGCATCCTCGTCATCAACTGCGGCAGTTCGTCGATCAAGTTCGCCCTGGTCGACGAAAGCGCCCCCGAGTTCCGCGCCAGCGGCATCGTCGAATGCCTGGGCACGCCCCAGGCCAGCCTGCGCATCGTCGATGCCGGCGGCCGCGTCGACCTCGCCCTGCCGAACGCCGACCACCGCCAGGCCCTGGCGCGCCTGCTGCCGCTGGTGCAGGTAGCCGCCGAAGGGCGCTTGCAAGGCATCGGCCACCGCGTGGTGCATGGCGGCGAGCACTTCAGCCAGGCCTGCCGCATCGACCCGCAGGTCATGCAGAACATCCGCGACACCGTCGCCCTGGCGCCGCTGCACAACCCCAGCGCCCTGGCCGGCATCGAGGCCGCCGTGGCGCTGTACCCGCAACTGCCGCAGGTGGCGGTGTTCGACACCGCCTTCCACCAGAGCCTGCCCGAGCACGCCTACCGCTACGCCCTGCCGGAAAGGCTGTACCGGCATTTCGGCGTGCGCCGCTACGGCTTCCACGGCACCAGCCACCGCTACGTCAGCCAGTGCGCCGCCGCGCTGTGCGGCCTGCCGCCGGAGGACAGCTGCTGGTTGTCGGCGCACCTGGGCAACGGCAGCTCCACCTGCGCCATCGTCAACGGCCGCAGCCGCGACACCAGCATGGGCATGACGCCGCTGGAGGGCCTGGTGATGGGCACGCGCAGCGGCGACGTCGACCCCAACCTGCACGGCCACCTGATCCGCAGCCTGGGCTGGACCATCGAGGAAGTCGACAGGATGCTCAACGAAGACAGCGGCCTGCTCGGCCTGTCGGGCTTGTCCAACGACATGCGCACCCTGGAGCAGGCGCGCGCCCGGGGCCACGCGGGCGCGGCCCTGGCCATCGAAGTGTTCTGCTACCGCCTGGCCAAGTCCCTGGCGGCGATGGGCTGCGCCATGCCGCGCATCGACGGCCTGGTGTTCACCGGCGGGATCGGCGAGAACTCGGTGCTGGTGCGCGCCAGGACCCTGGCCCACCTGGGGTTCCTCGGCTTCGCCGTCGACGAGGCGGCCAACGCGGCCTGCGTGGGCGGCCGCTGCCGGGAAATCCACCGGCCCGGCTCGCCGCGGGTGCTGGTGGTGCCCACCGCCGAGGAGCGGATGATCGCCCTGGATACGCTGGCGCTGCTGGTCTGACGCCGCGCGCCGGGGCTCAGGCCTCGGGCGCGGAGGTGGCCAGCAGGGCCAGGCGCTCGGCGATGGCGCGCTCGATGCCGGCGGTGTCCAGGCCGCATTCGGCGAGCATCTGCGCCGGCTTGGCGTGCTCCACGTAGTAGTCCGGCAGGCCCAGGTGCAGCAGCGGCTGCTGGCGGTTCTCGCGGGCGAGGAACTCGCCGACCGCGGCGCCGGCGCCGCCCATCACGGCGTTTTCCTCGAGGGTCACCAGCAGTTCGTGGCTGTCGGCCAGCTCACGCACCAGGGCCTCGTCCAGCGGTTTGACGAAGCGCATGTCGGCCACCGTGGCGTCGAAGCGCTCGGCCACCTGCAGGGCCTCGGCCAGTTGCACGCCGAAGGCCAGGATGGCGACCTTGCCGGCCTTGCCCTGGCGGCGCAGCACGCCCTTGCCGATCTCCACCGGCGCAAGCGTCGGGTCGATCGGGGTGTTCGGCCCGCTGCCGCGCGGGTAGCGCACCGCCGCCGGGCCCTGGAACAGGTAGCCGGTGGTCAGCAGCTTGCGCAGTTCGTCCTCGTCGCTGGGGGTCATCACCAGCATGCCGGGGATGCAGCGCAGGTAGGAAAGGTCGAAGCTGCCGGCGTGGGTCGGGCCGTCCTCGCCGACCAGGCCGGCGCGGTCGATGGCGAAGAGCACGTCGAGGTTCTGCACCGCGACGTCGTGGATCAGTTGATCGTAGCCGCGTTGCAGGAAGGTGGAGTAGATCGCCACCACCGGCTTGATGCCGTCGCAGGCCATGCCGGCGGCGAGGGTCACCGCGTGCTGCTCGGCGATGGCGACGTCGAAGTAGCGCTCCGGGAAGCGCTCGGCGAAGGCCACCAGGTCAGAGCCTTCCTTCATCGCCGGGGTGATGCCGACCAGGCGCGGGTCCCGCGACGCCATGTCGCACAGCCACTGGCCGAAGACGTTGGAGTACTTCGGCCCGCCGGCCTTCTTCGGCGCGGCGCCGGCCGGTTCCAGCTTGGTGATGGCGTGGTAGCCGATGGGGTCGGCCTCGGCCGGGGCGAAGCCCTTGCCCTTCTTGGTCACCACGTGGAGGAACTGCGGGCCCTTGAGGTCGCGCATGTTGCGCAGGGTGGCGATCAGCGTGGGCAGGTCGTGGCCGTCGATCGGGCCGATGTAGTTCCAGCCCAGCTCCTCGAAGAGGGTGCCGGGGACCAGCATGCCCTTGGCGTATTCCTCGGTGCGGCGGGCGATCTCCCAGGCGCCGGGCAGGCGCGAGAGCACCTTCTTGCTGCCCTCGCGCATGCTGCTGTAGGTGCGGCTGGAGAGAATCTTGGCCAGGTAGTTGGACAGGCCGCCGACGTTGTGCGAGATCGACATGTCGTTGTCGTTGAGGATCACCAGCATGTCGGCCTGCACGTCGGAGGCGTGGTTCAGCGCCTCGAAGGCCATGCCGGCGGTCAGCGCGCCGTCGCCGATCACCGCCACCGACTTGCGCCCGGAGCCCTGCATGCGCGCGGCGATGGCCATGCCCAGCGCGGCGCTGATGGAGGTGCTGGAGTGGCCGACGCCGAAGGTGTCGTACTCGCTCTCCGAGCGCCGCGGGAAGGCGGCCAGGCCGTCCTTCTGGCGCAGGGTGCCCATACGCTCGCGGCGGCCGGTGAGGATCTTGTGCGGGTAGGCCTGGTGGCCGACGTCCCACACCAGGCGGTCGTCCGGGGTGTCGAAGACGTAGTGCAGGGCGATGGTCAGCTCGATCACCCCCAGGCCGGCGCCGAAGTGGCCGCCGGTCTGGCCGACGCTGTAGAGCAGGTACTGGCGCAGTTCGTCGGCGAGGCTGACGAGCTCCGCCTCGCCCAGCCGGCGCAGCTCGACCGGCGTATTGGCGCGGTCGAGCAGGGGGGTGGCGGGGCGCTCGCGGGGGATCTCGTGGAACGTCGTGGGCATCAGGCTGATCGTTATGAGAGGCAAAGATGCGGCAGTTTACCTGATGCTTCTGACAGGCCCAAGCAAGGTGGGGGTGCTGTTTGGTTGGGGGAGGGGGTGGGTTTCTTGCGGTTGTTCCTGTGGGGCGGGGCTGGTTTTGCCTGTGGGCCTTGGGCCAGAGCGCTTGGCCTTCCAAGGGGCGTTCCGGTGCGCGCGGATGTTTCTCTGGAAATCCGCACGGCGTTATGCGCCGAATCGCGGACGGAGTCCGCTCCTACGGTTCCAGGAAGCACGGGTGTAGGAGCAACTGTCTTGCGCCGAGGTGCTCTTCGTAGGATGGGTTGAGCTTGCGAAACCCATGCGGTTGCGGTGATGGGTATCGCTTCGCTCAACGCCATCCTACGAAAAGCCGTGCTTCCTGGAACCGTAGGAGCGGACTTCGTCCGCGATTGGATTCACCGGCCACACCGGGCATCCCGGTGCAATTGGCCTACGGCGTATAACCGCGGAACCAGCCGGCTAACGCTGTGTTATCCGCCCACGCCGAACGGCCCCCTCTGCCTCTGGGAGAGGGCTGGGGTGAGGGTTGCGGACTTCGCCGATACCTCGTTGCCTGACCCGTACCGCCGACCCCTCAGCTACGCCGATCGACGATATAGCGAGCCAGCTCCCGCAGCGGCTCAGCACCTTCGCCGAAGCCTTCCAGGGCCGCCAGGGCCTGGTCGCGCAGGGCCAGGGCGTAGGCCTTGGCGGCTTCCAGGCCGAGCAGGGCGGGGTAGGTGGGTTTGTCGTGGGCCTGGTCCTTGCCCTGGGTCTTGCCCAGGGTAGCCGTGTCGCTTTCCACGTCGAGGATGTCGTCCTGCACCTGGAACGCCAGGCCGATGGCTCCAGCGTAGCGGGCCAGGGCCTCCAGACGTTCGGCGTCGGCCTGGCCGCTGGCCAGGGCGCCGAGGCGCACGCTGGCTTCGATCAGCGCGCCGGTCTTGTGCCGGTGCATGGTTTCCAGGGCCGCCTGGTCGATCTTGCGGCCCACCGCCTCGAGGTCGATGGCCTGGCCGCCGACCATGCCGGCGGAGCCGGCGGCGCGGGCCAGGGCGGTGACCATGGCCAGGCGCGTTTCGGCGTCCTGCGGGTTCAACCGGGCCTCGGCCAGCACTTCGAAGGCCAGCGCCTGCAGGCCGTCGCCGGCGAGGATGGCGCAGGCCTCGTCGAAGGCGATGTGGGTGGTCGGCTGGCCGCGGCGCAGGTCGTCGTCGTCCATCGCCGGCAGGTCGTCGTGGACCAGCGAGTAGGCGTGGATCAGCTCCACCGCGCAGGCCGCGCCGTCGGCCCGGGCGGGGTCGCCGCCCAAGGCCTCGCAGGCGGCGTAGGCCAGCAGTGGGCGCACGCGCTTGCCACCGTTGACCACGCTGTAGCGCATGGCCTGGTAGAGGCGCTGGAGGTCTTCGCGGGGCGGGGTGAACAGGGTTTCCAGGGCGGCGTCTACACGCGCCTGGCAGCGCGCCTGGTAGGCGGCGATCATGCGTCTTCGCCTTCGCTGTCGAACGGCGCCTCGCTCAGCTCGCCATCGCGCTCCAGCAGCACCTGCACCTTCTGCTCGGCCTGGCTCAGCGCCGCCTGGCATTCGCGGGTCAGGCGGATGCCCTGCTCGAAGGCGCCGAGCGAGTCCTCCAGGGACAACTCGCCACTTTCCAGGCGTTCCACCAGGGTTTGCAGTTCGGCGAGGGACTGTTCGAAATCGACGGCTTTCTTGCGGGCCATGGGACATCTCGGCGGGGTATTCGGAACCCGGCGACACTAGCAGAGACGCGCCTTGCGGGCAAATCCGCGGGCCTTGCCCGGCATCCCGGTGGCGCATGTTTCGCGCTAAGCTTGGGCCATGAACTACCTCGCCCATCTCCACCTCGGCGGTTCGCAGCCGGCGCAGTTGCTCGGCAGCCTCTACGGCGATTTCGTCAAGGGGCCGCTGGCTGGGCGCTGGCCGGCGGACATCGAGGCGGCCATCCGCCTGCACCGGCGCATCGACGCCTTCACCGACAGCCATCCGCTGGTGCATGCGGCGAAGCTGCGTTTTCCCGCCGAGCGGCGGCGCCTGGCGGGCGTGCTGCTGGACGTGTTCTTCGACCATTGCCTGGCGCGGGACTGGGACACATTCAGCAACGAGCCGCTCAGCGAATTCACCCGCCGCGTCTATGGTGTACTGAACACCACCCCGCAGTTGCCCGAGCGCCTGGCGCGCATCGCCCCGCGCATGGCGGCGCAGGACTGGCTGGGCAGCTACCGCGAGTTCACGGTGCTGCAGGACGTGCTCGCCGGCATGGCCCGCCGGCTGTCGCGCCCGGGCCTGCTGGACGGCGCCTGGGAGGAACTGGCCGAGCGCTACCAGCCGCTGAGCGACGACTTCCGCGCGTTCTACCCGCAACTGCTGGCGCTGGCTGGGCGGCGCGACAATTTGCCTGGGGATCGCCCCCCGGCTTGATATGCATCAAACGTAGGAAAGCCATGAAAGGATGCAATAGAACCCACGACGGAGAGGGAGGTGCAGCATGCTCAAATCATTGATGATCGCCACGGATTTGTCTTCGCGCTCGGAGAAGGCCCTGCAACGCGCCGGCGCCCTGGCCAAGCGCTTCGGCTGCCCGTGGACGGTGCTCTGCGTGGTGGATGAGGACCAGCCGGCGGCGCTGGTCGAGCAGGAGGCGACGCAGGTCCGGCTGCTGCTGGAGGCGCGCCTGGTCGAACTCACCGCCCTGGGCGGCAGTTGCCCGCGCATCCGCGTCGAGGTCGGCGACCCGAACCAGAAGATCGTCAGCTGCGCGCTGGAGGAGGATGTCGACCTGCTGGTGATGGGCTCGCACCGCAAGAGCGTGCTGCGCGACATCTTCGTCGGCACCACGGTGGAACGCGTGGTGCGCGCCGGCAAGCTGCCGGTGCTGATGGTCAACCAGCCGGCGGTCGGTGAATACCGTGACCTGCTATTGGCGCTGGACACCTCGCCGGCCTCGGCCAATGCGGTGCGCGTCGCCGAGCGCCTGGGCCTGCTGCAGGGCGCGGTGCGCCGCGCCATCTATGCCTTCAGCCCGCTGGCCAAGGGCATGATGCAGTACTCCGGGGTCAGCGAGGAGCGCATCGACGAGTTCGTCGGCACCGAGACGCGCCAGGCGGTGGACGAGTTCAAGGCGTTCCTCCGGGACCAGCAGCTGGAACCCTGGATCGACGAACAGCTGGTCGCCGTCGGCCTGCCGGGCAACGTGCTGGAGCGCATGTCCGAGAAGCACCGGCCGGACCTGCTGGTGATGGGTACCCGGGGCATGGGCGGGATCAAGCGTGCCCTGATCGGCAGTGTCGCCGACTACGCCCTGCGCGAACTGGATTGCGACATCCTGGTCGTGCCGCCGGAAACCGGCGTGTAGGACGGCGCGGCGCAGGTCCGCGCGCTAGGGAAACGACGGCGCCCGCCAATGGCGGGCGCCGTGCTTTCCGGTTGGCGCCCAAGCCTGCGCCGCCGTCCGGGGCGGAACCTGCCAGCCGTGGCGCCCGGCAGGTTCGACTTCTTCTTTCAGGCGGCCAGCGCCTGCTCCCGAGCGACTTCCCCGTAGATCACCGTGCCGATGGCGGCGTGGGCCTGCTGCGCCAGCTGGGCGCGGTCGCGGCCCTGGCTGGGCAGCGGCGCGAGCAGGTGGATTTCCACGCAGCCGCGGTCGTTGCGCAGCAGCCGCAGCAGGTGGCTGACCAACTCGTCGTCGCCGATGAAGGGGGCCAAATGGTCCGGCTCGCCGTCGCGCAGGTAGCGCAGGGCCACCGGCTGCAGCGGCACCCCGGCGTGGATGGCGCCGGCCAGCAGGCGCCCATGGAAGTTGCGCAGGCCGCGGCCGTCGGTGGTGGTGCCTTCCGGGAAGATCAGCGTCGAGCGGCCCAGTTGCAGGGCCCCGGCGATCTGCTCGCCGAGGCGGCTGCCGTCGCCCGAGCCGCGGCGGATGAACAGGGTGCCGGCCTTTTCCGCCAGCCAGCCGGCCAGCGGCCACTGGCGCACCTCGGCCTTGGACAGGAAGGTCAGCGGGGCCAGGGCGCCGAGCAGCGGGATGTCGAGCCAGGACACGTGGTTGCTGACCCACAGCGCCGGCTGCCGGGGCAGCTCGCCGTAGACCTTCACCCGCAGCGGCAGGGCGCGGCTCAGGCGCGCCAGCCACCAGCGCGTCAGGCTCTGGCGCAGGGCGGTCCAGTCGTAGCCGGGCAGGCGTTCGAGCAGCGCCACCCCGGCGGCCAGCGCCAGGCCCAGACCGATCACCGCCAGCAGGCGGGCGATGCGCCAGGCGCCGCGCATCACACGGCCGCCTTGAAGTGGCGGGCGTAGCGCGGGCACAGCTCGTCGCGCTTGAGCAGGATGAACACGTCGGCGACCTGGAAGTCCGGGTCCCAGCAGGGCTCGCCGCAGATCTTCGCGCCCAGGCGCATGTAGGCCTTGAGCAGCGGCGGCAGCTCGGCGGTGAGGTTGTCCGGCAGCTCCTGCGCCGGCAGCGGCGTCTTCGGCTCGGCGCGCAGGTTCTCGCGGCACAGGTAGCGCTCGCGCAGGCGCTGCATCACCGCCAGGGCCTGGATGCCGCCGTCGCGCATGGGGATGCTGGCGCAGCCCATCAGGTAGCGGTAGCCGCCCTCGTTGAGCACCTCGGCCAGCTCGCCCCAGAGCACGGCGATGGTGGCGCCGTTGCGGTAGGCCGGGTCGACGCAGGTGCGGCCGATCTCCAGCACCGGGCCCTGCAACTCGGCCAGGCCGTCGAGGTGGAATTCCTCCTCGCTGTAGAAGCGCCCCAGGCGTTCGGCGGCGCGGTGGTCGAGCAGGCGGGTGGTGGCCACCAGGGCGCCGCTGGCCAGGTCGCGCACGCCGATGTGCTGGCAGTGGCTGTCGTAGTCGTCCAGGTCCAGGCCGAGCTCGGCACCCTTCAGGCGCGCATCGAATTCGGTGCTGAACACGCTGAAACGCAGGGCCTGGGCTTCGCGCAGGGCGCGGGCGCCGCGCAGGCGCACGGCTTTCAGGCGGCGTTCTTCGCGCGGGGTGTCGCAGGCGTGGGCGGTCTGACTCATGCGGAGGCCTCCATGGGCCGGCCAGGCGGGTTGCGGCCGGTCGCCTTTGTTGTGCAAGCTCAGGCTAGGAAGCGGCGGTGTCACGCTTGTGACCCTGGCGTGATGCTTGTATGACAACACCACCCCCCGGATGAGGATCGCCCCATGCCCTGGAACCGCCTGCTCGGCCCCCTGGAGCCACTGTCCGCCGGCCTGGCCCTGGAGGACTGGTACGCCGAACTGCTGGCCTGCGCCGCTGGCGCCGGGCCGCTGGAGCTGGCGGTGCTCGCCGGGCGCCTGGCGGCGACCCCCGGCCTGGCCTTCCTCGGCGGCTACCAGGCGGCCCTGCGTGCCCTGTGGCCGGCGGCCCCGGCCGGGCTGGGCGCGCTCTGCGTCAGCGAGGGCAAGAGCCTGCGCCCGGCGGACCTGGCCACCCGCCTGGACGGCCTGACCCTGCACGGCCGCAAGGACTTCGCCACCGCCGCCGACAGCGCCGCCTGGTACCTGGTGGCGGCGCGCGACGAGCCGGACGGCGAGGCCCCGCGCCTGGCCATGACCGTGGTGCTGGCCGGCGCCCCCGGCGCGCGCCTGGAGCCGATGCCGGCCATGCCGCTGATCCCCGACATCCCCCACGCCCGGCTGATCCTCGAGGGCGCCCACTGCGAGCGCCTGCCGGGCGACGGCTGGGACGCCTACAGCAAGCCGTTCCGCGGCCTGGAAGACCTGCACGTGATGGCCGCGCTGCTGGCCTGGCTGTACGGCGTGGGCCTGGCCAGCCGTTGGCCGCGGGAATTGCCCCTGCGCCTGGCCGGGCTGCTGGCCGGCTGCGCCGAAGTGGCGCGGCACCCGGTGGGCGACACGGCGACGCACCTGCTGCTGGGCGGCCTGTTCGCCCAGTTCGACGCCCTGACCCCGGCGCTGGACGCCGCCATCGCCCAGGGCCCGGAGCATTGGGCACAGTTGTGGAAGCGCGACCGCGCCGTGCTCGCCCTGGGTGGCAGCGCCCGCGCCAGGCGCCTGGACAAGGCCTGGGCGGCACTGGGGCTTGACCCAGGTCAGTGAGGCCGGCGCCCGCGCCTGGGTACCCTGCGCGACATTCCGCCGCCCCACCGGCATGACCCCGCAGGAAGCTCCATGCGTCGCGAACCCATAGTGCTGTTCGACAACGGCACCCACCAATGCCTGTGCTTCGACGACCTCGTCAGTGGCGACGGGGTGCAGTCCAACCAGTTCCTCATCGTCGACCACGGCCAGTACCTGCTGCTCGACCCGGGCGGCGACCTGACCTACACGCCGCTGTCGCTGGAGCTGTCGAAGCTGATGCCGCTGCAGGAGCTGGACTACATCTTCGCCTCGCACCAGGACCCGGATATCATCGCCGCGCTGGACAAGTGGCTGCTGCACACCCGCGCCAAGGTCATCTGCTCCAAGCTCTGGGCGCGCTTCCTGCCGCACCTGACGGCCAGCTACCTGGCGGTCAGCCACGGCATCTCCACCTACGACCGCGTCATCGCCGTGCCCGACCGCGGCCAGTCGCTGAACCTCGGGCGCTGCCAGTTGAAGGTGCTGCCGGCGCACTTCCTGCACTCGGTGGGCAACTTCCAGATCTACGACCCGGTCAGCCGCATCCTCTTCTCCGGCGACATGGGCGCCTCCCTGGTGGACGACGCCAACCCGGTGCAGGACTTCGCCGAGCACCTGCCGCACATGCTCGGCTTCCACCGCCGCTACATGGCCAGCAACAAGGTGTGCCGGCTATGGGCGGACATGGTGCGCACCCTCGACGTGCAGATGATGGTGCCGCAGCACGGCCGGCCCTTCGTCGGGCGGCCGATGATCGACGCCTTCCTGGACTGGATCAGCGGCCTGGAATGCGGCATGGACCTGCTCGGCCCGGCCGACTACCAGGTGCCGCGCTGAATTCGTCCGCCATTCCGGCGTGATCGGCGCTTATAGCCGTCATGGCAGCGTGCTAGGGTTCCGCCGGAGCTGACAACAAGAGGCCCGCCGATGCCCATGCCCTCCCTGCGCCCGCTGCTGCGTGGCCTCACCCTGGTCGCCGGCCTGTGCCTGCTGGCGCCGGCCCATGCGGAAACCTGGCCGGACGCCGACTGGCAGCCCGGCCCCGCGCCCAGCGGCCCGGCGTTGCAGGCCTTCGAAGCCTATGCCTTCCCGGCGCGCGACGACGCCACCCGCCAGGGCGTGCGCAGCGACGCCGTGGTGGTGATCCGCGACGGCCAGCTGGTCTACGAACGCTATGCCGGGCCGACACGGGCGCAGACCCCGCACCTGGCCTGGTCGATGAGCAAGAGCATCATGGCCTGCGTGCTCGGCGTGGCCTACGGCGAGGGCCGTTTCCAGCTGGACGACGCGGTGGCGCAGCACTTCGCGCCCTTCGCCGAGCACCCGCAGGTGAAGATGCGCCACCTGCTCAACTGGGCCTCGGGCCTGGCCTGGGGAGAGGACTACGAATACGCCCCGCTGAAATCCTCGGTGGTGGCCATGCTCTACACCCGCGGCCGCGACGACATGGCCGGCTTCGTCGCCGGCTTCCCCGCCGACGCCGAGCCGGGCCAGCGCTTCCGCTACTCCAGCGGCGACAGCAACGTGCTCGCCGCCAGCCTCAGGCAGATGGTCGGCGATGCCTACGCCGATTACCCCTGGACTGCGCTGTTCGAGCCCCTGGGCATCCGCTCGGCGGTGTGGGAACGCGACGCCAGCGGCACCTTCGTCGGCTCCTCCTACGCCTACATGACCGCCCGCGACCTGGCGCGCATCGGCCTGCTGATGCAGCGCGGCGGGCGCTGGAAGGAACGCCAGCTGCTGCCGCAGGCCTGGATGCAGTTCGCCCTCACGCCGTTCGCCAACTACCGCCCGAGCGCGGAAGACGCCAGCGACGGCGTGCCCGGCGGCCAGTGGTGGCTCAACCGCGCCCCGGCCGGCGCCGGCCTGCCCTGGCCGAACGCCCCGGAAACCACCTTCGCCGCCCTCGGCCACTGGGGCCAGGCGCTCTACGTGCTGCCCGACCAGAAGCTGGTGATCGTGCGCTACGCCGACGACCGCGACGGCAGCTACCGCCACGACGACTTCCTCAAGCGGGCCCTCGCGGCCTTCGCCCAGCCGGAGGCCAAGCCATGATCCGCCGCCACCCGCTGCTCAGTCTGCTGCTCCTGGCGCTGGTCGCCCTGGCCGGCTGGGCCTGGGCCAACCGCGTGCACCTGGAGTCCTTCCCGCCGATCATCGGCGCCTACACGGCCAAGGAGTACTGCTCCTGCCGCTACGTCATGGGCAACAGCGCCGAATACTGCCAGGGCTACACCAAGCAGTACGTACCGACCAGCGCCTTCCTCGACGACGCCGAGCACAAGCGCGTGACCGCCCGCGGCCTGGGCAGCACCCAGACCGCCTCCTGGCTCGGCCCGCGCGAGGGCTGCCGGCTGCTGCCCCAGCCGTAGGGCGCATAACGCCTACGGCGTTATCCGCCGCTTGGCCTTGATCCCCGGCGGCTCCTGGGTTGGCCTGGGCGTTGGCCATGGCCTGGGTGTATCGGCGTATAACCGCGAACGGTTATCCGCCCTACGCCTGAACCAATTACGTCTGAACCAATGGCGCTGCCGCCTGCCCAACGGGCTCGCCGGCCGGTTTGCAAGCCGACGGCGGGCGGCTATCGTTGGCCGTTGATCCGGTCGTTTTCCATGTAAGGGATTTCATGCGCTCGCTGTTCGCCTTCCTCTTCGCGGCCTGCTTCGCCGCCTCCGTCCAGGCGGCCTGGTACCTCGACTACGAGTCCTCGCGGCTGAACTTCGTCACCGGCCGCGGCGCCGCCGGCGCCGACAACAACCGCTTCCTGGTCATGCACGGCAGCGTCGACGACCACGGCAAGGCCAGCCTGCGCATCGAGCTGGACTCGGTGCTCAGCGGCGTGCCGCTGCGCGACGAGCGCATCCGCGAGCTGCTGTTCGAGACCGAACGCTACCCCGAGGCCAGCGTGGACGCGCAGCTGGACCTGGGGCCGATCCTCGGCCTGGCCAACGGCGCGCAGCTGGAAATGCCGCTGCCGTTGCGCCTGGACCTGCACGGCGCCAGCCGCGCCTACCGCGCCGAGGTGCTGGTGACGCGCCTGGACGAACGGCGCTTCCAGGTGGTGACGCTGTCGCCGCTGATCCTCGACGCCGCCGACTTCGGCCTGGCGCCGGGGGTGGAGAAACTGCGCAAGCTCGCCGGCCTGCAGACCATCAACCTGGCGGTGCCGGTGGGCGCCGTGCTGATCTTCGCCCAGCGGTGAGCGGGCCGGTCTTCCCCTGGCGCAGCGGCAACCGCTTCGCCCTGCTGGTGGACGGGGAGGACTTCTTCCCGAGCATGCTCACGGCCATCGCCCGGGCGCAGCGCCAGGTGGACCTGGAGCTGTACCTGGTGGAGGGCGGCACCTGTTCCGAGCTGCTGCTGGAAACCCTGATCGACGCCCTGCGCCGCGGCGTGGCCGTGCGCTGCCTGTTCGACGGCTTCGGCGCCCTGCGCCTGGGCAGCGCCTGGGGCCGCCGCCTGCGCGAGGCCGGCGGCGAGCTGCGCCTGTACAACCCGCTGCGCTGGCGCGGTGGCTGGCGCAACCTGTTCCGCGACCACCGCAAGCTGCTGCTGGTGGACCAGGACCTGGGCTACGTCGGCGGCGCCGGCGCCACCGACGAGTTCTGGTCGGTGCCGGAGAACGCCAGCGCCTGGCACGAGGTGATGGTGGAAATGCAGGGCCCGGTGCTGGCCGACTGGCTGGTGCTGTTCGAGCGCCAGTGGCATGCCTGCCTGCAGGCCAAGGCCTGGCGCCCGCTGCAGATGGTGTCGCCGGCGCGCCTGCCGCCCACGCCCGTCGGCAGCAGCGGCCTGGGCCGGGTGGCCTACGCCGACGCCCGCCAGCACCGCGACATCCTGCAGTCGCTGGTGCGCAGCCTGAACAGCGCGCAGCAGCGCATCTGGCTGGCCACGCCGTATTTCCTGCCCACTTGGAAGGTCCGCCGGGCGCTGCGCAAGGCCGCGCGGCGCGGCGTGGAGGTGCGCCTGCTGCTGACCGGCCGGCTCACCGACCACGCCCCCGTGCGCTATGCTGGGCAGCGTTATTACCCGCGCCTGCTGCGCGCCGGCATCCGCATCTTCGAGTACCAGCCGCGCTTCCTGCACATGAAGGTGGTGCTGGTGGACGATTGGACGAGCGTCGGTTCGTGCAACTTCGACCATTGGAACTTGCGGTTCAATCTGGATGCCAATATCGAGATACTGGACGCCGACTTCACGGCGGCGGTGGCCGATTGCCTGATCGCCGACTTCGCCGCCAGCCGGGAGATCGATTTCACGCTGTGGCACGGCCGCTCCCTGTGGATGCGCCTGCACCAGCGGTTGTGGGGCTGGCTCGACCGGGTGGTGGTCAACTTCCTCGATCGCCGCCGTTGAGCAGTCCGCCGGGGCAGGCACCCCGGGGAGAACGGGAGTAAGGTCGTGAACAAGATCGGCAAGGAAAGGTTCATCGGGCTGGAGTGGTTGCGCTTCCTGCTCGGGATGTACGTGGTGGTCTACCACACCCTCCATGTCTACCCGGCGGAGCAGAAGTTCCGCGGGCTGGACGAGCTGACCAGCCTGGGCTTCTTCGCCACCAGCACCTTCTTCGTGCTCTCCGGCTTCCTCCTGGCCCACGTCTACGTCACCGACGGCCAACTGCGCGAGAGCCCGCGCAGCTTCCTCACCAAGCGCTTCTCCAACCTCTACCCGATCCACATCTTCTCGATCCTGCTGACCATCGGCGTGCTGCTGCTGATCAGCCAGCTGGGCATCGGCCCGGACCTGGACCAGGCCACCCCGCGCTTCGTGGTCTACGACACCCACGACACCCTCGGCCAGACCCATCCGGAGCTGTTCCGCCACTGGATGAGCGACCGCGAGCTGCTGCTCAACAGCATCCTCCAGCTGACCATGCTGCAGGCCTGGAACCCGCTGTACCTGACCTTCAACGCGCCGCTCTGGTCGCTGTCCACGCTGTTCTTCTTCTACCTCTGCTTCCCGGCGCTGGCGCCGCGGCTGATGCGCATCGGCAACAAGCGGCGGGCGCTGCTGGCGCTCTGGCTGCTGTACCTGGTGCCGCCGCTGCTGCTGGCTCTGCACCAGCAGTACGGCATGCCCTGGACCGGCCTGCTGCACCGCAACCCGATCCTGCGCCTGCCGGAATTCCTCGGCGGCATCCTCGCCTACGGCCTGTTCCGCGAGCACAAGGACAGCGGCCGCCTGCCCGGCACCGGCGCGGTGCTGGCGCTGGGCGCCTTCGTGGTGGCCAACTTCCTCGCCGCCGACTACCTCTATACCCAGGGCGCGCGGCACTGGTACTTCCTGCTGCACAATGGCCTGCTGCTGCCGGCGCAACTGGTGCTGGTGTACATCAGCGCCTTGCCGCGCGACCCGCACAGCCCGGCGATCCGCCACTGGTCGCCGCGCCTGGGGGCGGCCTCGCTGTCGCTGTTCGCCCTGCACGTGCCGCTGTTCACCCTGTTCTCGCGCACCGAGAAGCTGATCCGCGCGCCCGGCGACTGCCTGGCCGACTGGGCCTACTGCATCACCGCGGCCACCGAGCAGCAGCTGTCGCTGTGGCTGTACCCGCTGTTCCTGCTGTTCATGGTGGTCAGCTGTGTGCTGTTCCAGGAGCGCTTGGTGGTACCCACGCGCAAGTGGTTGGTGCGTCACCTGTTACCGCAGGCGGCGCAGAGGCGCCCGGCCACCTTGCCCTGAGGCGCCGCCACCCGGACTTTCGGCGGGTGGCCCGGCGGCCGTCGCTGGTTATGCTCACGGCATGACCACAAGAAGGGACTGACGCATGTTGCGATCGCTGCTGGGCCTGGTTCTCCTGCTGCTGGCCGGTTGCAGTTCCCCCGGCGCCTTCTTCGGCGCCACCGACGGCCAGGCCTTCGCGCCGCTGCGACCCGGCGACGCGCAACATGCCCTGGTCTACCTCTACCGCCCGCAGAACCAGTGGGCCGACGAGGAGCTGGAAGCCCCCGGCCTGTTCCTCAACAACGAGCTGATCGGCAGCCTGCCGAGCAACGGCTACCTGGCCCTGGAGTTCGAGCCGGGCAGCTTCAAGCTGGAAATGCGCCGGCCGCTGTTCGGCAGCTTCTGGACCTTCTTCGCCGACGGCCCGCTGGACTTCACCCGCATCGCCAGCTTCATGCTCGAAGCCAAGGCCGGCGGCGTCTACTACCTGCGCTACGACGAGGACCGCGTGCCCGCCAAGCGCAGCCACAGCGAGGGCGACGGCCCGCTGCAACTGATCGAGGCGCGCCTGGCCGAACCCGAGATCGCCCGCACCCGCCTGGTCCAGGAGCCGGCGCAGATCGCCGCCAGCGGCTACGAGGTGCGGCGCCAGCGGCGCTTCTGGGAAGGCGTCGGCAAGGCCCTGGACAAGGTCGGCATCTGAACCCTCCAGGTTATGAGCTGAACTCATAGCTCCTTGAGTTTTTATGCTTACCGGCCCGCAACGGGCCGGTGCTAAAAAATCGCGCAACGGCTCCCGACAACAACAACGAGCGATTGCGCCATGCCTTCATTCCTCCCGCTGCTTTCCCGCTTCCCGCTCGTTCCTCCTCCAACCCCGTCGCGAACCGCCTACTGAACCCGGCTGCCCCGCAGCCCTGAGCACGGACCTTCGCGGCCCGCGCCCCCGCTCGCCCTGACGATCCCACGAGGTACCCATGAAACAGCTCGATCTCTACATCGGTGAAGGCTTCGAAGGCCCCGGCGTCAACGCCGCGCACATCAACATCCTGCTCGGCCCGCGCAACGGCCCCGCCGGCCAGGCCTTCGCCAGCAGCCTGGCCTCGCCCAGCCAGGGCCACTGCCCGTTCATGGTGATCGCCCAGCCGAACCTCCCGGTCAAGCCGATGACCCTCTACGTGAACAAGGCCCCGATCGGCGGCGACCTGCACGCCAACGCCACCTGGGGCGCGTCCCAGGCCGGCATCGCCAAGGCCGTCACCGAGGCCCTGCTGGACGGCACCCTGCCGGCCGAAGCCGAGGACGAGTGGGCCATCGTCACCGCCAACTGGGTCAACCCGGCCTGCGACGACCTGGATGCCGTCTACCTGAACAACTACAACGCCTGCCGCACCGCCATCCGCGCGGCGCTGGCCTGCAAGCCCGAGCGCGCGCAGCTGGCCGACGTGGTCGGGCAGATCGCCAACCCCTTCTACACCCCCAAAGCCTGAGGTCGCCGCCATGCAATACATCCGTCTCGGCAACTCCGGCCTGCAGGTCTCCAAGCTGTGCCTGGGCACCATGAACATGGGCACCCCGGACTGGAAGCCGTGGATCTTCGACGAACAGCGCAGCGAACCGATCGTGAAGCACGCGCTGGACGCCGGGGTGAACTTCATCGACCTGGCCGACTTCTATTCCGCCGGCGTCGGCGAGGAAGTGGTGGGGCGCATCCTCAAGCGCCTGGCGCGCCGCGAGGACATCGTGGTCACCACCAAGGTCGGCTACGGCACCCGCCAGGGCATCAACGCCAGCGGCCATTCGCGCAAGCACATCATGGACAGCATCGATGCCTCCCTGGCCCGGCTGGGCATGGACTACGTCGATATCTACATGCTGCATTTCTATGACGTGAACACCCCGGTGGAAGAGGCGATGGGCGCGCTGAACGACATTGTCCGCGCCGGCAAGGCCCGCTACATCGGCGTGTCCACCATGCTCACCGGGCAGTTGGCGAAAATCCTCATGGCCTGCGAGCGCAACGGCTGGGTCAAGCCGATCAACATGCAGCTGCAGCTCAACTGCGCCTACCGCGAGGAAGAGCGCGAGATGATCCCCTTCTGCCGCGACCAGGGCCTCGGCGTCTCGGTGTTCAGCCCGCTGGCCCGCGGCCTGCTGACCGGCGATGCGCAATCCACGCGCAACCAGACCGACTTCTTCACCCAGCAGATGTACGCCGACGAAGCCTCCTTCGAGATCGCCCGCTCGGTGCAGCGCGTGGCCCAGCGCCGCGGTGTGAGCAACGCGCAGATCGCCCAGGCCTGGGTGCTCAACCACCCCGGCGTGGACTGCATGCTGGTCGGCGCCGACACCACGGCGCAGTTCGACAGCGCCCTGGCCGCCCTGGAGACGCGCCTGGACGAGGAAGAACTCTACGAGCTGGAGCGCAACTACACGCCCTGCGACGTCATCAACGACTACACCGCCGGCAAGCGCATCCTCCGCGTGGCCCGGCCGATGCGCGAGACCTTTTCGCTGACGGAGGCCGTGGCATGAGCGCACTGCTGAAAGCCGGCCACTACATCGACGGACAGTGGCACAGCGGCGGCCCCACCTACGCGGTACGCAACCCGGCCACTGGCGAGGTGGTCGCCGAAGTGCCGCGCGGCGGCGCCGAGGAAACCAACGCCGCCATCGCCGCCGCCGAGCGCGCCCTGCCGGCCTGGCGCGGGCTGCTGGCCAAGGAACGCGCGGCGCGCCTGCGCCGCTGGGCCGAACTGATGCTGGCCAGCCAGGACGAACTGGCGCGCCTGCTCAGCCGCGAACAGGGCAAGCCCCTGGCCGAGGCGAAAGGCGAGGTGGCCTACGCCGCCAGCTTCCTCGAATGGTTCGCCGAGGAAGCCAAGCGCGTGTACGGCGACGTGATCCCCTCGCCCAAGACCGATGCGCGCATCGTCGTCACCAAGCAGCCGATCGGCGTGGTGGCCGCCATCACCCCATGGAACTTCCCCCTGGCCATGGTCACCCGCAAGGTCGGCCCGGCCCTGGCGGCGGGCTGCACGCTGATCCTCAAGCCCTCGGAAGAGACGCCGCTGTCGGCCTTCGCCCTGGCCGTGCTGGCCGAGCAGGCGGGCATCCCGGCCGGCGTGTTCAACATCGTCTCCGGCGATGCCCCGGCCATCGGCGGCGCGCTGCAGGCCTCCGGCGTGGTGCGCAAGCTGTCGTTCACCGGCTCCACCCGCACCGGCAAGCTGCTGATGCGCCAGGCCGCGGACACCCTGAAGAAAGTCTCCCTGGAACTGGGCGGCAACGCGCCCTTCATCGTCTTCGCCGATGCCGACCTGGACGCCGCGGTGCGCGGCGCCATGGCCTCGAAGTTCCGCAACACCGGGCAGACCTGCGTGTGCGTCAACCGCTTCTACGTGCAGGACGAGGTGTACGAAGCCTTCACCGCCAAGCTCGCCGAAGCGGTGCGCGCGCTGCGCGTGGGCAACGCCCTGGAAGGCGACACCGAGCAGGGCCCGCTGATCAACGAAGCGGCCCTGGCCAAGGTCGAGCAGCACGTCGGCGACGCCCTGGAGAAGGGCGCCCGGCTGCTCTGCGGCGGCCAGCGCCATGCCCTGGGCGGCACCTTCTACGAGCCCACGGTGCTGGCCGAGGCGAACGCCGGGATGCTCATTGCCGGCGAGGAAACCTTCGGCCCGGTGGCCGCCTGCTTCCGCTTCCGCGACGAAGCCGAGGTGCTGCGCCTGGCCAACGACACGCCCTACGGCCTCTCCGCCTACTTCTACAGCCGCGACATCGGCCGCGTCTGGCGCATGGCCGAGGGCCTGGAGGCCGGCATGGTCGGCATCAACGAAGGGATCATCTCCACCGAGGTGGCGCCCTTCGGCGGCATCAAGGAATCCGGTCTGGGCCGCGAGGGCTCCAAGTACGGCCTCGACGACTACCTGGAGATCAAGTACCTGCTGCTCGGCGGCCTGTCCGACTGACGCCGCCCCGCACGCAGCCGCGGCCACGCCGCTAAGGAGTTCCGCCAACCGCCGCCGCCCCGACCGGTGCGGCGGTCACCCTTCCGTTCAGACAACAAGAAAAAGACTCGGAGACGATCATGTCGGGTAACACAGTCAGAATCGATGACCTGCCCATCGGCAGGTTCCACATCAAGATCGCCGGCCTCACCTTCGGCGCCCACTTCACCGACGGCTACATCCTCGGGCTGATCGGCATCGCCTTCACCCTGATCAACCCGCAGCTGAGCCTCGACCCCTTCTGGCAGGGCCTGATCGGCAGCTCGGCGCTGCTCGGCCTGTTCTTCGGCAGCCTGTTCTTCGGCTGGATTTCCGACCACCTGGGGCGGCAGAAGATATTCCTCATCAGCTTCGTGCTGATCACCCTGGCCTCGCTGCTGCAGTTCTTCGCCGAGACGGCGCTGCAACTGTTCCTCTGCCGGGTGCTGATCGGCATCGGCCTGGGCGGCGACTTCAGCGTCGGCCACGCCATGCTCGCCGAGTTCTCGCCGAAGAAGCACCGCGGCGTGCTGCTGGGCTCCTTCAGCGTGATCTGGACCTTCGGCTACGTCGCCGCCACCTTCGTCGGCACCGCCATGCTCGGCCTGGGCGACGACGCCTGGCGCTGGATGCTGGCGTCCTCGGCGATCCCCGCCGCCATGATCCTGATCGCCCGCATAGGCACCCCGGAATCGCCGCGCTGGCTGGTGCACAAGGGCCGCATCGAGGAGGCCCGGGCGATCGTGCGCAAGCACCTGGGCGCGCACGTGGTGCTCGACGACGAGATGGCCGAGGAGCACAAGGGCGGCTTCCGCCAGCTGTTCAGCGCGCAGTACCGCAAGCGCACCGCGTTCAACTGCCTGTTCTTCATCTGCATCGTCATGCCGTACTTCGCCATCTACACCTTCCTGCCGTCGATCCTGCAGAAGATGGGCCTGGCCGAGGGCTTCGGCACCGAGATGCTGCTCAACGCGCTGCTGGTGGTGGGTGCCCTGCTGGGCATCTGGTGCACGGTGAAATTCACCCGCCGCGGCTTCCTCATCGGCTCCTTCCTGATCCTCTCCGCCGCGCTCTTCCTGCTGGTGCTGCTGCCCGGCAGCCTGGCCTGGCTGATGGTGGCGACCTTCGGCCTGTTCACCCTGGTGCTCTCGGCGGTGAGCAACCTGGTCGGCGTCTACCCGGCGGAAAGCTTCCCCACCGAAGTGCGCGCCGGCGGCATCGGCCTGGCCACCGCCGCCAGCCGCCTGGGCTCGGCGCTGAGCACCTTCCTGCTGCCGGTCAGCGTGGCCGGCATCGGCCTCAACCCGACCATGGCCATCCTCGCCGGCATCCTCCTGTTCGGCGCGCTGATCTCCATGGCCTGGGCGCCGGAGACCAAGTACCTGACGCTGACCGACGCCGGCAAGGGCGAAGGCGAGGCGGGGCCGGCACAGCCGGCGGCTAAGGTGGCGGCGGTGCTCTAGCCGGCCGTGTCAGGGAGCCTGCGGTGAAGGGGCTCCCTGTTCAGGTTGGGAGGCGAAATGGCTTTTCTCCCATTCGCGATCGGGACGGTTCGGACATGGGGCGGGGATGCATGCGCTGTATGAGCTTGTGCAATAATTGAGCACCGCACGAGGTGCCTCATGACTGCAAAAGCGAAGATAGGGAAGGAAAGAAAGGGCATTCAGCCCGGAGCTTTTCCCATTGAAGTGCCTGTTACCGATCCTGAAGAGACCGGACGCTACCTGCATGTCCATCTGGACGACGAGGAAGAGCAGAAGAATCTCTATGCCGCCATTATTCGTGCCGCGGACATGAAAAGCCCGGAAATCGTGGCGGAACATATCGAGCCATACAATCATGCCATGCGGAGTTTCCAATACAGCAGCAGCCGGATTGCGAGCGCTTTGTCCGAAGCGGTGAGAGGTCATGAGCCGATGCACGTGGCGTCGCTCCAGGCGAGGGATGCGTCACGGGCTACCGATCGATTCGCAGCTTGTGGTGAGACGGTTCTGAATGTCCGACGGGCACTGGACATGCTGGAGAATCCACCGAAGGCTAACAAGGCCTTGAAGAAGATCCTCTCGCTGCGCTGACTGCTGGCGCCAAGAAGAATGAATGGATTTCATCACTGTCGACTTCGACAAGTCGGTGAACCGCAGGACGTTTGACTGCGTCTCTCCAGACCTCAACGACTACATCGTCAAATACGCCTCCCAGGATCAGAAGCGTCATCTGTCCAGGACATTCCTGGCGCTGGGAAGGGAGCGAACGCTCCTCGGATACTACACGCTGGCGAGTACGTCGGTTCGCCTTGAGGACGTGGCCGAGCAGGAGCGGAAACGGCTCCCGCGCTATCCGCTTCCGGCAGTGCTGCTGAGTCGTCTGGCGGTGGATAGGTCGTGCCAACGGCAGGGGTTGGGGCAACGACTACTCGCTGATGTATTTCGCCGCCTCTATGCAATGTCGAAGCATGCCGGTATCGCTTTCCTGGCAGTCGACGCCAAGGATGAGGCGGCGGCAAGGTACTACAAGTCGCTGGGTTTCGAATCTTCCGATATGGACCGGTTACGCCTGGTGTATCCGACAGCGCCTCTTTTTGAAGAGCTTGCCCATCAGGATTCGAGCGGCGTCCGTAAATAGATACCGCTAGGTACCTCAGACTGTTCCCGTTCATCTGGTTTGTGGTTGCTCATCAGCCCCAGCCTGTTCTGGAGGTGCCATCCGGCAACGACGGATAACGCTTCGCGTTATGCGCCCTACGGTCGGGGGATGTCCTGCTCCAGGCGCCCGGTCGAAGAGGGCCACGCCGAGGGTGCCCTCCAGGGCTGCCAGGCGCCGGGAGACGGTCGCGTGGCTTCAGGGGCTCATCAGCCCGCGGATGCGCCGGGTGAGGTCGTCCAGCTGGCGCAGGGTGCCGACGTCGTGGGCGCGTTCGTCGTCCGCCTGCGACAGGCCCAGGGCGACGTTGGCCAGGGCGTGGACCCGTGCGGGCTCCACGCCCAGCACGTGGGCGACGCGCTTGGCGGTGGCGGTGTCGTTCAGGGCTTCCTGGGCTGCGTCGAGCAACTCCTTCAGCAGTCGCTCGTCCAGCAGGTTCAGTGTGTGCTTGATAGACATGATCGGGTCCTTGCGGTGGCGATTTCCGGCGTCCGTGAGCGGGGGCGGACTCCAGCGCATGATCTTGGACCGCCATGCCTTTGGGAGGAGCGCGAAGGCCTGTGCAATTCCTCCGAGTCGGACGGGGGAGATTTCCACGCTCGTGGCGAAGCTGTCGGCAAATCCTCAAAACGGCTAGGGGTTGCTCATCAGTTCCAGCCAGTCCTGGAAGCGCTGCACCTTGGACAGGCCGCGCTTGTCGGCGGGGATGTCCAGCCAGTAGCCATAGGGGCCGAGCACTTCCACCGGGGTGATCGGCAGCAGGCTGCCGGTGGCCAGTTCGCGTTCGATCATCTGCCGGTCGATCACCGCCAGGCCGCCGCCGGCCAGGGCGGTGTGGATGACCTGGTCGAGGGTGCTGAACTCGATGCCGCTGCCGGCGTCGACGTCGTTGCGGCCCACGGCTTCCAGCCAGTTCTCCCAGACCTTCAGGCGCTTGCCTTCGTGGAGGATGTGCAGCAGCGGGTGGGCGTGCAGCTCCGGCGGGCGTTCGCCGTCGAACAGCTCCGGGCTGGCCACGGCGATGTGCCGTTCCATCACCAGCAACTGGCTGTGGCAGTGGGCGGCGGCCTCCAGGCCGAAGCGGATGCGGCAGTCCAGTTCGCCGGGGTTGTCCGCGTCCTGGGCGTTGGTCACGCTCAGGCTGATGTCCGGGTAGCGCTGCAGGAAGCTGCGCAGGCGCGGCGACAGCCAGCGCGTGCCCCAGGTCGGCGGCGCGAGGATGCGCAGGCGCTGGCGCAGGTTGGGCACGCGCACCGCCTGCAGGGCGCGCTCGATGCGGTCGAAGGCCTCGCCCAGGTGCGGCGCCAGGGCGCTGCCGGTCTCGGTGAGGGTCAGGCCGCGCGGCGTGCGCACGAACAGGCTGACGCCCAGGTAGTCCTCCAGTTGCTTGATCTGCCGGCTGACCGCGCCCTGGGTGACGTTGAGCGCCTCGGCGGCGCGGTTGAAGCTGCGGTGGTGGGCGACTTCCTCGAAGACCCGGAGCATGTTCAGGGGCGGCAGGCTGCGCATGGGGCGGCTTCCGAAAGGGCGCGCGGGGTGGCGCGCGCGGGCTGGTCGTGGTGCGCCGATTCTAGCGCCGGCGCCGGTCCTACAAACATGCGTTTTTCTCCGGTTCGCCCGGCGATTTAGTCGTTTGTGCGCGGCTCGCGCCAGGGGCTAGTTTCGGCCGCGCACAAGGTGTGGGGGGAGTGTCCGCGCCGGTGCGCCGAATAACGACAAGAACTTCGCCGAGGCTTTCCATTGTGGCCAGATTTCCCCTGCCGCGCCGCTGTGCGCACCTGCTGTTTCCCGTCCTGCTGACTTGCAGCGCCGCCGCCCTGGCGGTGCCGGTGACGGACGAACTCGACGTCGGCGGCGCCATCCGCGCGCGCTTCGACCACGACCCGGACCGCGACATCGACAAGGCCGGCTTCGACACCCTGATGCTGCGCGCCACCTATACCTCCGACAGCTGGATAGGCGCGGCGCGCTACCGCTTCTACGGCAAGCAGTACCCCTATCAGTACACCGACCACATCGGCGACGTCGCCTTCGCCGAGTACGCCTGGGTCGGCTACCGCTTCGACGCCGAGCGCCAGGTGCAGGTCGGCCTCAACCAGATTCCCTTCGGCCTGCAGCCGTTCTTCGGCAGCACCTTCTACGAGACCCTCGGCAACGTGGTGGGCCTGGAGGACGTCTCGGCGGTGGGCGCCAAGTACATCCAGCAGCAGGGCGACTGGAACCTGCAGGCGGGCCTGTACGGCCGCCCGGCCTGGCCGGGGCGCGGCACCAGCAACGGTAGCACCTACTCCACGGTGGTGACCTCGGCCGACGACTACGTGCCCGAGGGCACCCGCAACCAGGAACGGCAGATCGTGGTCGCGCGCCTGGCGCGCTCGCTGCAGCTGGGCGACTGGAAGTCCGAGGTGGGTGTGTCGGCCCTGACTTCGCGCCTGGAGAACAAGGACACCCACGACGCCGGCCGGCGCAACGCCTACGCCCTGCACTACCTGGGGCAGAACGGCCCCTGGGGCGTGCAGCTGCAGGCCGGGCGCCAGCAGATGTCGCCGCGCAACCCGGGCAGCGACGAGGTGGTCAGCTTCGGCGGCTACGACGGCACCTTCAACGTCGCCAGCCGCGGCAACCTCTATGTCGGCGACCTCAGCTACAGCTTCCCCGGCACCTTCGTCGGCGGCTGGGTGAGCGGCATGAAGGTGTACGGCAACTACAGCCGCTTCGACAAGTCGGCCAGCGGCTTCGACGCCTCCGAGCGCTTCATCCTCGGCACCTCGTTCTCGGTGCGTTCCTTCTACATCGCCGTGGAATGGCTCAACGGCCGCAACGACCCCTACATCGGCGGCAGCAGCTACACCGACAGCCTGGCCCAGGGCGGCACCGACCACTGGGAAAATCAGCTCTACGCCAACGTCGGTTATTACTTCTGAGTGAGCCTCGGCGGCGGCCCTGGTGACTCCGGGGCCACTGCCATACTCCAATGCGCATGCCGCGTCCAACGGGGGCGCGAGGGGAGGGCCAGCGATGAAGCGCAAGATCCCGGCGCTCAATGCACTCAAGGCGTTCGAGGTGGCCGGCAGCACCGGCAGCTTCACCCGCGCCGCCGAACTGCTCAACGTCACCCAGAGCGCGGTCAGCCGCCAGGTGCGCCAGCTGGAGGAGCAGCTCGGCGAGCCGCTGCTGCAGCGCCGCCACCACCACCTGCAACTGACCGACGCCGGGCGCATGCTGCTGCGCGCGCTGCAGCAGTCGTTCGACCGTATCGAGTTGACGGTGCGCGGCATCCAGCAGCGCCAGCACCTCAACCGCCTGCGCCTGAACGCCCCGCCGACCTTCGCCAGCCGCTGGCTGCTGCCGCGCCTGGGGCGCCTGCGCGAGGCCCATCCGGGACTGGAGGTGACCCTCACCACGCACCTGCAGGACAGCCTGGCCGAGACCGGCACCCTGGACTGCGCCATTCGCTTCGGCAACGGCGAGTGGGAGGGCCTGGACAGTTCGCTGCTGATGCACGAGAAGCACATCGCCGTATGCGCGCCGGGCCTGCTGGCGCAGCGCGAGGAGCCGGAGCAGGGGATGCCGCTGAACGGCATGACCCTGTTGCACGTGCTGGCCCGCGACGACCAGCGCTACCTGACCTGGCGCCACTGGCTGGACGCGGCGAAGATCCAGGGCGTCGACCTGCAGGGCGGCTACGAGTTCGACCTGCTGGACATGGCCATCCGCGCCGCCATCGACGGCCTGGGCGTGACCATGGCCGACCGCCAGATGGTGGCCCGCGAGCTGGTGGCCGGGCAGTTGGTGCAACTGCTCGACGTACAGGTGGACGGCCACCAGTCCTACTGGTGGGTGAGCCGCCCGGGGCAGGAGCTGCCGGAGCACGTGGAGCGCTTCCGCGACTGGCTGCTGGAAGAGGTGCGCCTGGCCGAGCGCAGCCTGGACAACGCCGCGCACATCGTCAGCCCGCGCTGAAACGTCGCCGGGTAACATGCGAAAAACGCAGGTTACCCGGTGTTATTAATCGTTTGTCCGGCCTGCCGCGCCTGTCGAAACTTGGCCATCCAAGAACGACAAGAGTGTTTCCCATGCCTGCCCGCACCCGCCTGCCGGCGCGGCCTAGCGCCCGCCCCGCGTCGCTCCTGTCGTTCCTCCGCCACCGCGCTGCTTGAACCACAGGAATGCCCATGCGTACTGACCAGAACTTCATCGACGGCCGTTTCCGCGACGGCTCCGTGGCCGCCCGCATCGCCGTGTCCGACCCGGCCACCGAGGCCTGCATCGCCGAGGTGCCGGCCGCCAGCGAGGCCGAGGTGCGCCAGGCCGTGGAAGCCGCGCAACGCGCCCAGCGCGACTGGGCGAAGCTGCCGGCCATCGAGCGCGGCGAATACCTGCGGCGCTTCGCCGAGGCCATCGAGCGCAACGCCGCGCGCATCGGCGAGGCGCTGGCCCGCGAGTCCGGCAAGAGCCTGCAGGACGCCACCAACGAGGCCGTCTACGCCGCGCAGATCACCCGCTACCACGCCGAATGGGCGCGGCGCATCGAGGGCGAGGTGATCCCCAGCGACTCCCGCGACGAGACCATCCTGCTGCAGCGCGAGCCGATCGGCGTGGTGGCCTGCCTGATCCCCTTCAACTACCCGGTCTACACCCTGCTGCGCAAGGTCGCCCCGGCGCTGATCACCGGCAACACGGTGGTGGTGCGGCCGAGCAACAACACTCCGACCTCGGCCTTCGAGATCGCCCGCGCCGCCGCCGAGGCCGAGCTGCCGGCCGGCGTGTTCAACGTGCTGACCATGGTCCACGAGGTCGCCGCCACGCTCTGCCAGCACCCGGCGGTGGGCATGATCACCCTGACCGGCAGCGTCGGCGCCGGGCGCACCGTGCTCGACTACTGCAAGGCGAACATCGCCAAGCCGTCGCTGGAGCTGGGCGGCAAGACCCCGGCGATCATCGAGGCCGACGCCGACCTGGAGCAGGCCGCCAGCGCCATCGCCGCCTCCAAGACCACCCACTGCGGCCAGCTGTGCACCGCCATCGAGCGCGTGTACGTGCAGGCCAGCGTGCACGATCGCTTCCTCGCCCTGCTGCGCGAGAAGCTCGCCGCGGTGCGCAGCGGCGACCGCGGCGAGGACCCGAGCCGCATGGGCCCACTGGTAAACGAACGTTCGCGCCAGGAAATCCATGCCAAGGTGCAACGCGCCCTGGCCGAAGGTGCCCGGCTGGAATGCGGCGGCGTGCTGCCGGAAGGGCCGGGGCACTTCTACCCGGCGACCCTGCTGAGCAATTGCCGCCAGGACATGGAGATCGTCCAGGAGGAAATCTTCGGCCCGGTGCTGCCGGTGCTGCGCTACGAGACCCTCGACGAAGCCCTGGCCATGGCCAACGACCATCAGTTCGGCCTGTCCTCGGTGCTCTACAGCGAGAACTACCGCACGACGATGAAGGTGGCCAACGCCATCGAGGCCGGCGAGCTGTACGTCAACCGCACCCCCGCCGACCCCTACCAGGGCTTCCACGCCGGCTGGAAGCGTTCGGGCCTGGGCGGCGACGACGGCAAGCACGGGATGCTGGAGTTCACCCAGACCCGCCTGGTGGTCCTGAAGTACTGACGAGCCGCGCCGGGCGCCTGCCTGCGCCCGGCGCGCGCCGCGCTTTTCCGACAACCCGCCGGTGCCCGCGCCGGCCACGAGACGCATGATGAAAAAAACAATAAGTGCAGAGGCCATGCCCATGGCCGTTCCGTCCAGCGCCAACCTGTCGCGCTACCTGCAACTGGCGTTGCTGGTGCTCGCCGCTGGTGCCATCTACCCCATGCTCTACCTGCGCCAGGTGTACCAGAGCACCATGCTCGAGGCCCTGGCCATCAGCAACAGCGAGCTGGGCTACCTGTATTCCATCCTCGGCAGCGCCTTCCTGGTCAGCTACCTGCCCAGCGGCTGGCTGGCCGACCGCATCTCGCCGCGCTACCTGATCAGCTTCTCGCTGCTGGGCACCGGCGTGCTGGGCCTGTGGTACGCGCAGCTGCCCGGCTTCCAGGCGCTGCTGGCGATCTTCTGCGGCTTCGGCATCACCACCGGGCTGACCTTCTGGGCCTCGCTGATCAAGCGGGTGAACATGCTCGCCGGCGAGGCCGAGCAGGGCCGCTTCTTCGGCGTGCTCGACGGCGGCCGCGGGCTGGTGGAGGCGCTGCTGGCCACCGTGGCCATCGCGCTGTTCGCCTACGTCACCCAGACCCGCGGCGAGCGCAACGCCGAGGGCCTGCAACTGGTCATCCACCTCTACGCCGCCTGCTGCATCGTCCTCGGCGTGGTGCTGATGATGCTGCGCGACCCGCAAGGCGCGCACGGCGAGCGCGCCGCCTCGGGCAAGGGCAACCTGCTGGAAGACCTGCGCACCCTGGCGCGCATCCCCGAGCTGTGGCTGGTGACCGCCATCGTGTTCTGCGGCTATCACTTCTTCTGGGCCACCTACAGCTTCTCGGCCTACCTGCAGGAAGGCGGCTTCGGCCTCAGCGCGACCATGGCCGGGCTGATCACCACCATCAAGCTGTGGATGCGCCCGGTGGGCGGCATCGGCGGCGGCTGGCTGGGCGACCGCTTCTCCAAGACCGGGGTACTGACCTGGGCCATGCTGCTCTCGGCCCTGGGCATGCTCGGCCTGGTGCTGCTGCCGAGCTTGCACGTGCTGAGTGTGCTGGTGTTCCTGGTGATCTTCATCGGCCTGATGACCTACGCCATCCGCGGCCTGTACTGGGCCATCCTCGACGACTGCCACATCCCGCTGCGCGTCACCGGCCTGGCCATCGGCATCATTTCCCTGGTCGGCTACTCGCCGGACGTCTTCCTGCCGCTGCTCAACGGCTGGATCACCGACCGCTTCCCCGGCTTCGTCGGCTACCAGATCTATTTCTCCTACGTCGTGGCGGTAGGCCTGCTGGGCGTGGTCGCCACCCTGATCCTGAAGAAACGCATCGACAAGAGAGCGCGCCAAGCATGAAAGTCGTCTCCCTGCAGACCCACGTGGTCGCCGTCCCGCCGCCGCACATCGGCGGCATGTACTGGCTGTTCGTGACCCTCAAGACCGACTGCGGCATCGAGGGCGTCGGCGAGATCTACGCCGCCACCTTCCACCCCAGCGCGATGGTCCCGGTGATCGAGGACGTGTTCCAGCGCTACCTGCTGGACCAGGACCCGCACCACATCGAGCGCTTCTTCCGCCGCGCCTATTCCAGCGGCTTCACCCAGCGCCCCGACCTGACCATGATGGGCGTGGTCAGCGGCCTGGAGATGGCCTGCTGGGACATCGTCGGCAAGGCGGCGAACAAGCCGGTGTACGAGCTGCTCGGCGGCAAGGTCCACGAGCGCCTGCGCTCCTACACCTACCTGTACCCGAAGAACGCCCGGGGCGAGTACGACTACTCCGACCCGGACCTGGCCGCCGAATGCGCGGTGCACAACATGAACCTCGGCTTCAGCGCGCTGAAGTTCGACCCGGCCGGGCCCTACACCGCGTTCTCCGGCCACCAGCTGTCGCTGGAAGTGCTGGAGCGCTGCGAGACCTTCTGCCGCAAGATCCGCGAAGCGGTGGGCAGCAAGTGCGACCTGCTGTTCGGCACCCACGGGCAGATGGTGCCGTCCTCGGCCATCCGCCTGGCCAGGCGCCTGGAGAAGTACGACCCGCTGTGGTTCGAGGAACCCATCCCGCCGGGCCAGGAAGAGGCCATGGGCCAGGTCGCGGCCAAGACCAGCATCCCCATCGCCACCGGCGAGCGGCTGACCACCAAGTACGAGTTCTTCCGCCTGCTGCAGGCCGGCGGCGCGTCCATCCTGCAGATGAACGTGGGGCGCTGCGGCGGCCTGCTCGAAGGCAAGAAGATCGCCTCCATGGCCGAGGCCTTCTACGCGCAGATCGCCCCGCACCTGTACAACGGCCCGATCGGCGCGGCGGCCAGCTTCCAGCTGGCGACCTGCACGCCGAACTTCCTGATCCAGGAAAGCATCGGCACCTGGGACGGCTTCCACGCCGAAATCCTCAAGAAACCGCTGCACTGGGAAGACGGCTACATCATCCCCTCCAGCGAGCCCGGCCTGGGCGTGGAGCTGGACATGGACGTGGTGCGCCGGCATTCCCCCTACACCGGCGAGCGCCTGCACCTGCAGATGGGCCCGGACCCGGTCGACGTCAAGGACAACGCCCCGGCCAAGGGCTGACACCCGCGCCCGCGCCGGCCGGCGCGGGCCCCCTTACTTGCGGTACGAGATTCATGACTTACGACTACATCATCGTCGGCGCCGGCTCGGCCGGCTGCATCCTGGCCAGCCGCCTGAGCGAGTCCGGCGAGTACAACGTCCTGCTGCTGGAGGCCGGCGGCAAGGATTCCTCGCCCTGGTTCAAGGTGCCGGTGGGCTTCGCCAAGCTCTACTACAACCCGACCTTCAACTGGATGTACTACAGCCAGCCGCAGCAGCAGCTCGCCGGCCGCCAGCTGTATGCGCCGCGCGGGAAAGTGCAGGGTGGCTCCGGCTCGATCAACGCGATGATCTACGTGCGCGGCCAGGCCCACGACTTCGACGACTGGGCGGCCAACGGCAACGACGGCTGGTCGTTCAAGGAGGTGCTGCCGTACTTCCGCAAGCTGGAAGCGCACCCGCTGGGCGACAGCGAGTACCACGGCGGCAGCGGGCCGATCCGCATCAGCCCGATGAAGGGCCACACCCACCCGATCTGCGACGCCTTCCTCAAGGGCTGCGAGGAACTCGGCTACCCGCGCAGCGAGGACTTCAACGGCGCGCATTTCGAAGGCGCCGGCATCTACGACGTCAACACCCGCGACGGCCAGCGCTGCTCCAGCAGCTTCGCCTACCTGCACCCGGCGCTGGGCCGGCCGAACCTGAACATCGAGCGCCACGCCCAGGTGGAGCGCGTGCTGTTCGACGAGAACAGGCGCGCCATCGGCGTGAGCCTCAGCCAACATGGCGTGCAGCGCGAATTCCGCGCGCGCCGCGAAGTGATACTGGCGGCCGGCGCGGTGGATTCGCCGAAGCTGCTGCAGCTCTCCGGCGTGGCCGACCGCGAACTGCTGCGCCAGCATCACATCCCGGAAGTGCTGCACCTGCCGGCAGTGGGCAAGAACCTCCAGGACCACCTGTGCGTCAGCTACTACTACAAGGCCAACGTGCGCACCCTCAACGACGACTTCGGCTCGCTGCTGGGCCAGGCGAAGCTGGGCCTGGAGTACCTGTTCACGCGCAAGGGCCCGCTGTCCATGAGCGTCAACCAGAGCGGCGGTTTCTTCCGCAGCGACGACGGGCAGGCGCACCCGAACCTGCAGCTGTACTTCAACCCGCTGTCCTACCAGATTCCCAAGAGCAGCAAGGCCAGCCTCAAGCCGGAGCCGTACTCGGGCTTCCTGCTGTGCTTCAACCCGTGCCGGCCGACCAGCCGCGGCGAAGTGCGCATCGCCTCGAAGAACCCGGCCGACGCGGCGCTGATCGACCCCAACTACCTGAGCACGCAGAAGGACATAGACGAGGCCATCCAGGGCAGCCGGCTGATCCGCAAGATCATGAATGCACCGGCGCTCAAGGCTGTGACTGTGGAAGAGGTGCTGCCGGGTGCGGCGGTGCAGTCCGACGAGGCGATGCTGCAGTACTTCCGCGAGAACTGCGGCTCCATCTACCACCTGTGCGGCAGCTGCGCCATGGGCGCCGACCCGCAGTCCAGCGTGGTCGACAAGCGCCTGCGGGTGCACGGCATCGAGGGGCTGCGCGTGGTGGATGCGTCGATCTTCCCCAACGTCACCTCCGGCAACACCAACGCGGCGGTGATGATGGTGGCGGAGAAGGGCGCCGAACTGATCCTGGAGGATGCCCGCCAGGTCCAGCTCGAAGCGCCGCAGCGCCTGGCGGTGTAGTAGCGGCCTATTACCCGCCGCGGCGGGGAGTGGCTAACCTGTCTGGCATGCCCGGCCACCCATGGCCGGGCCCCTGCCCGGAGGAATGCTGCGATGGCCGCGAAGAAGATTCTGATGTTGGTCGGCGACTACGCCGAGGACTACGAAACCATGGTGCCCTTCCAGGCGCTGCAGATGGTTGGCCACGTCGTCCACGCGGCGTGCCCGGACAAGAAGGCTGGGCAGAGCGTGCGTACCGCCATCCATGATTTCGAGGGCGACCAGACCTACAGCGAGAAGCCGGGGCACAACTTCGCCCTCAACGCCGACTTCGCCACTGTTCGCGCTGAAGACTACGACGCGCTGCTGATCCCCGGCGGCCGCGCTCCGGAATACCTGCGCCTGAACGCCAAGGTGATCGAACTGGTGAAAGCCTTCGACGCCGCCAAGAAACCCATCGCCGCCGTCTGCCACGGCGCCCAGCTGCTGGCCGCGGCCGGCGTGCTGAAAGGCCGTTCCTGCAGCGCCTACCCGGCCTGCGGCCCGGAAGTGAAGCTGGCCGGCGGCGAATACGTGGACATCCCGGTGGACGCCGCCCACGTCGACGGCAACCTGGTCAGCGCCCCGGCCTGGCCGGCGCATCCGGCGTGGCTGGCGAAGTTCCTCGAAGTGCTCGGCACGAAGATCAGCCTGTAGACTGGCGTTCGCGTCTATAGAAGGAGGCAGAGCATGTGCGAACTCTACGTGAAGGCCGACCCGATCCTCTACGAGTCGCGCTCCCGCTCCCTGCGCATCCGCGGCGTGGTCACCACCCTGCGCCTGGAGAACCAGTTCTGGGACATCCTGCGGGAGATCGCCGAAGTCGACGGCATGACCACCAACCAACTGATCGCCAAGCTCTACGACGAGGTGATGGACTACCGTGGCGAAGTGGTCAACTTCGCCTCCTTCCTGCGCGTGAGCTGCACCCGCTACCTGGCACAGCGCCGCGACAAGGTCGCCGAACTGAGCCTGGTGCCGCGCAGCGCCTGATCCTGTAGGAGCGGGCCCTGCCCGCGATTTCGCGCGCAGGGCGCGCTCCTACATGGGAATGCCGCAGGTGGCGCAGCGTAGGAGCGGATCTCATCCGCGATCCGCGCCTACGGTTTCGTGTGCGCCCGGCCCTGTAGGAGCGAGCTTGCTCGCGAACAAACTCCGCTGCGGGACATCAGGTTCGCGAGCAAGCTCGCTCCTACGAAAAGCCGTGCTCGCCTGTAACGCAGGACTCCGTCCGTGATGCTTCGGAAACCGGCCCTGCCGGCGCAATCGCGGATGAATCCGCTCCTACGGTCCGTTCGTAGGGCGCATAACCGTTCGCGGTTATCCGCCGGTGGCGTTGGCGCGGGGGCCGGTGGCGGATAACGCCTGGGGCGTTATGCGCCCTACGGTTTCCGCAGGCATGAAAAAGCCCGGCGCATGGCCGGGCTTTTTCCTGGAGCTGAAGCGAAGGCTTACTTCACTTCCACCGCCAGGCTGTGGGCGATCTTGTCTTTCCAGATCGCCGGGCCGGTGATGTGCACCGACTCGCCGTTGGTGTCGACCGCCACGGTCACCGGCATGTCCTTCACGTCGAACTCGTAGATCGCTTCCATGCCCAGTTCGGCGAAGGCCAGGACCCTGGACTTCTTGATCGCCTGGGCCACCAGGTAGGCGGCGCCGCCGACGGCCATCAGGTACACGGCCTTGTTGTCCTTGATCGCCTCGATGGCGATCGGGCCGCGCTCGGACTTGCCGATCATGCCCAAGAGGCCGGTGCTTTCCAGAATCTGCCGGGTGAACTTGTCCATGCGGGTGGCGGTGGTCGGGCCGGCCGGGCCGACCACTTCGTCGCCCACCGGGTCGACCGGGCCGACGTAGTAGATGAAGCGGCCCTTCAGGTCCACCGGCAGTTCTTCGCCCTTGTTCAGCATGTCGACCATGCGCTTGTGCGCGGCGTCGCGGCCGGTGAGCATCTTGCCTTTGAGCAGCAGGGTCTCGCCCGGCTTCCAGCTCTGCACTTCTTCCGGGGTGATCTTGTCCAGGTCAACGCGGCGCGCGGAGGGGCCGGCTTCCCAGACGATTTCCGGGTAGGCGTCCAGCGGCGGCGCTTCCAGTTCGGCCGGGCCGGAGCCGTCGAGCACGAAGTGGGCGTGACGGGTGGCGGCGCAGTTGGGGATCATGCACACCGGCAGCGAGGCGGCGTGGGTCGGGTAGTCCATGATCTTCACGTCGAGCACGGTGGTCAGGCCGCCCAGGCCCTGGGCGCCGATGCCCAACTGGTTGACCTTGTCGAACAGCTCCAGGCGCAGTTCCTCGATGCGGTTCTGCGCACCGCGGGCCTTCAGCTCGTGGATGTCGATCGGGTCCATCAGGACTTCCTTCGCCATCACCGCGGCCTTCTCGGCGGTGCCGCCGATGCCGATGCCGAGCATGCCCGGCGGGCACCAGCCGGCGCCCATGGTCGGGACGGTCTTGAGCACCCAGTCGACGATGGAGTCGGACGGGTTGAGCATGGCCATCTTCGACTTGTTCTCCGAGCCGCCGCCCTTGGCCGCGACGTCCACTTCCACGGTGTTGCCCGGGACGATGGAGTAGTGGATCACCGCCGGGGTGTTGTCCTTGGTGTTCTTACGCGCACCGGCCGGGTCGGCCAGGATGGAGGCGCGCAGGACGTTCTCCGGCAGGTTGTAGGCGCGGCGCACGCCTTCGTTGATCATGTCGTCGACGCTCATGGTGGCGCCGTCCCAGCGCACGTCCATGCCGACGCGGACGAACACGGTGACGATACCGGTGTCCTGGCAGATCGGGCGGTGGCCGGTGGCGCACATGCGCGAGTTGATGAGGATCTGCGCCATGGAATCGCGGGCGGCCGGCGATTCTTCGCGCAGGTACGCCTCATGCATGGCCTGGATGAAATCGACCGGGTGGTAGTAGGAGATGAACTGCAGGGCATCGGCGACGCTCTGGATGAGGTCGTCTTGCTTGATCACGGCCATGGAGCACGGTCCTCTTCAGGCGGGAATGTCAGGCGGGTATTTCAGGCGGCTAAGCCACGTACACCGAACGCGTCCGGTCAGGCACCGGCGCAAAAAGGGCGCCGTAGTATAGCGCCGTGCCAGGGCCGGGCGCACGCGCCGGCGATCCGACCTTGGTCGGCAGGGGCGGCAAGCGCCCACTTTCCGGTCGGCTAGGCATGCTGTGGCTTTGATAGTAGAGTGAGGGCTAAGTGCCATTACGGGATGGAGCCCCCATGAGCACACCGAGTTCCCCGCTGAAGCAGCGCGCCCTCCAAAAACTATTGTTCAGGCGGTTCGGCATGGCCCTCGGCACCTACGCGATGGCCCTGCTGCTGCTCTGGCTGACCGTGATCGGCGACTTCTACCATGGCTCCCCGGCGTTGGCGCTGGCCGCCACCCTGTGCGCCGTGGCCAGCCAGGCGGTGTTCTTCTGGCTGTTCGCCAGCGGCCGCAACCAGCGCTTCGTCGACGCCAGCCTGACCGAGCCCCAGGTGCTGGTGGCGCTGGTCTGGACCACCTTCTTCCTGGCCCATGTCGACAGCGTGCGCGGCACCCTGATGGTGCTCTACGTGCTGATCCTGCTGTTCGGCGTGTTCCAGTTGCAGCCACGGGTGTTCGCCCGTTGCGCGGGCCTGGCCTTCATCGCCTTCGCCGGCCTCAACCTCTGGGAAGCCTTCCGCCAGCGCCTGCAATTGCCCGGGCAGGCCGTGCTGCAGTTGCTGGTGCTGTTCATCGTGCTGGTCTGGCTGACGCTGTTCGCCGGCTACGTGCAGGCCCTGCGCCAGCGCATGCGCCAACGCCGCTACGCGCTGCAGGCGCACCAGGACACCCTGCGCGGGATGATGCGCCAGCTGGAAGACCTGGTGGCCACCGACGAACTCACCGGGTTGTTCAACCGCCGCCACTTCCTGCGCCTGGCCGGACGCGCGCTGGACGATCTGGACGAGGGGCAGCGCCACGGCCTGGCGCTGATCGACCTGGACCACTTCAAGCGCATCAACGACGTCCACGGCCATTCCGCCGGCGACCGCGTGCTGCAGACCTTCGCCGCGGTGGCGCGGGCTTGCCTGCGCGAGGGCGACGTGCTGGCGCGCTACGGCGGCGAGGAGTTCGTGCTGCTGCTGCCCGAGGCCGACAGCGACCGCCTCGCCGCCTGCTGCGAGCGCCTGCGCCAGGCCTATGCGGCGGCCGAGCCGATGGGTGTGGAAGTGCCGGTGCTGAGCCTTTCCGCCGGCATGACGCTGCTGCAGAGCGGCGACGATCTCGACGAGGCCTTGCAGCGGGCCGACCAGGCGCTCTACCGTGCCAAACGCAGCGGACGCAATCGCTGCGAGGCGGCATGGGAGGAGAGCGATGCCTGAACTGCATGCCGGCGGCCGACACTGGGAAGTGGCCGCCGGAAGCAACCTGCTGGATGCCCTGCGCGCCGAGGGGATCGCTATTCCCTACAGCTGCCGCGCGGGCAGTTGCCATGCCTGCCTGGTGCGCTGCAGCGGCGGCGAGCTGCTCGACGATCGCCCCGAGGCGCTGGACGCCGCGCGCCGCGGCGAGGGCTGGCGCCTGGCCTGCCAGTGCCGGGTGGTAGAGGACTGCGCCGTCGAGGTCTTCGATCCCCAACGTGACGGCCTGCCGGCGACGGTCGCCGAGCTGGACTGGCCGGCGGCGGACATCCTGCGTCTGCGCCTACAGCCGCAACGCCCCCTGCGCTACCGCGCCGCCCAGCACCTGGTGCTGTGGCTGGGCGAGGTGGCGCGGCCCTATTCCCTGGCCAGCCTGCCGGGCGCCGAGCCCTGGCTGGAATTCCACATCGCCTGCCAGGCCCCCGGCGCCTTCTGCGACGCGGCGCGCCAGCTGCGGGTGGGCGACGAACTGCGCCTGGGCGAACTGCGCGGCGGCGCGTTGCATTACGACCCCGAATGGCAGGAACGCCCGCTGCTGCTGATGGCCAGCGGCACCGGCCTGGCGCCGCTGTGGGGCATCCTGCGCCAGGCCCTGGCCGAAGGGCACCAGGGGCCGATCCGCTTGCTGCACCTGGTGCGCACGCCGGCCGAGCACTACCTGGCGGCGGAACTGGCGGCGCTGGCCGCGGCCCATCCCGACCTGCAGGTGACGCTGGCGCTGCCGGCCGATCTGGACGCGCATCTGGCGCAATTCCGTCTTGTCTCGCGGCGAAGCATCGCCTTACTCTGCGGCCAGCCCGCCAGCGTCGAGCGCTTCGCCCGCCACCTGTACCTGGCCGGGGTGCCGCGCGGCCAGACCCTGGCCGACCTGTTCCTCTCCCACGCCTGAGCCGGGCCGCAGAGCCCGGCCGCCACAGCCTGCTGCCAAGGAGTTGCCATGAGCCAACAGATTCTCGTCGAGCGCGAACAGGGCCTGCTGACCCTGCGCCTGAACCGCGCGGACAAGATGAACGCGCTGACCCGGGAAATGTACGCGGCCCTGGCCGACGCCCTGGAGGCCGCCGAGCACGATCGCGGCGTGCGCGTGGTGCTGATCGCCGGCAACGCCGAGTGCTTCACCGCCGGCAACGACATCCACGATTTCCTCCAGTACCCGCCCAGCGGCCAGGACAGCCCGGTGTTCCGCTTCATGCGCGCGCTGATGGAGTTCAGCAAGCCGGTGCTGGCGGCGGTGGCCGGCCCGGCAGTAGGCATCGGCACCACCCTGCTGCTGCACTGCGACCAGGTCTTCGTGGCCCGCGGCGCCAAGCTGAAGATGCCCTTCGTCAACCTCGGCCTGTGCCCGGAGTTCGGTTCCAGCTTCCTGGTGCCGCGCCTGCTCGGCCACGTCCGCGCCGCCAGCCTGCTGATGCGCGGCGACGGCTTCAGCGGTGAACAGGCGGTGGCCTTCGGCATCGCCAACGAGGCCCTGGCCGACGGCGCCGCCGCCCTCGAACGCGCCCGCGAAGTAGCCCAGGCCCTGCAAGCCCTGCCACCGGCGGCCCTGGCGCTGAGCAAGCGCCTGCTCAAGGCGCCGTACATCGATGAACTGCGCAAGGTGGTGGCGGAAGAGGGCGAACTGTTCGTCCAGCGCCTGAGTTCGCCGGAAGCCCTGGAAGCCCTGAGCGCCTTCACCCAGCGCCGCCAGCCGGACTTCTCGCGCTTCGCCTGAGCTGGCCAGCTGCCCACAGAAACTGTGGGCAGAGCTGTGCATAACCTTGGGGCCAACTTCCCGGGCGCCCGCCGGGCCTGGGTTGTGCGGTGTTGTGCGGTATTTGATCCATCGCCTGTTCCGCTGCCGAGCGGATTCTTCGTAAGTGCCTGATTTCGTGGAATTGTCCTACAGTCGGCCGGTGGGGCGGGTTGTGCGATCAGCGCACCGGGCTTGCCCACAATAACTGTGGGAAGGCCTGTGGATAAGCTTGGGGCGGATGTGTCGGGGGCGCGTGGTTGTTGGGGTTGGGTGGCGCTGGCGGGGTTTTGACCAGTGCGTAGGAGCTGCTGATCTATTGGGTTATTCCCCTTCGGGCCAGCGCAAGCGCTGTTCGCGATGGAGCCGCGTCCCGCGTTCGCGGGAATCCAGAAACTATAAGGCTGCACCGAGGTGCTCTTCGTAGGAGCGAGCTTGCTCGCGAATGAGCCCTGCTGCGGCGCCTGTTCGCGAGCAAGCTCGCTCCTACGAAAAGCTGTGCTCGCCTGCAATGTAGGAGGCGGACGGTCTTGCCGACTGCGCCAAGGTGCTTTCGTAGGATGGGTTGAGTTTGCGAAACCCATGCGGTCGTGGCGTTGGTGGGCGCACGCCGGTTGGTTTTGGATGGTGGCTTGGCCGCGGCCCTCTCCCTAACCCTCTCCCTTCAGGGAGAGGGCTGGGGAGAGGGTGCGGGGCTGGGCGAAAGTAATGAACCACAGGTGACTCCCTCCCCAAAAAAACAAAGGCCGCCCAAAGGCGGCCTCCATCACTCACCATCCCACTCAGACCAACAGGTCCCCCACGTGCAGCACCTTCATGGTGTTGGTGCCGCCCTGGGTGGTGTAGCTGTCGCCCTTGGTCAGGATCACCCAGTCGCCCTTGGTCACCACGCCGCGTTGCAGCAGCGCGTCCACGGCTTCCTGGCTGACGCGCTCCGGCGGCAGCGCGGCCGGGTCGAAGGGGATGGTCTCGACGCCGCGGAACAGCGCCACGCGGGCCTGGGTCTCGCGGTGCGGGGAGTAGGCGAAGATCGGCACCGAGGAGCGGATGCGCGACATGATCAGCGGGGTGTAGCCGCTCTCGGTGAGGCAGATGATCGCCTTGATGCCCGGGAAGTGGTTGGCGGTGTACATGGCCGCCAGGGCGATGCTCTCGTCGCAGCGCTCGAAGGTCTGGCCCAGGCGGTGGCTGGACTTCTTCGTGGTCGGGTGCTTTTCCGCGCCCTGGCAGATGCGCGCCATGGCCTGGACCGCTTCCACCGGGTATTCGCCGGCGGCGCTCTCGGCCGAGAGCATCACGGCGTCGGTGTAGTCGAGCACGGCGTTGGCCACGTCCGAGACTTCCGCGCGGGTCGGCATCGGGTTGTGGATCATCGACTCCATCATCTGCGTCGCGGTGATCACCGCCTTGTTGTAGCGGCGGGCGTGCAGGATGATTTTCTTCTGGATGCCGACCAACTCGGCGTCGCCGATTTCCACGCCGAGGTCGCCGCGGGCCACCATAACCGCGTCGCTGGCGCGGATCAGGCCGTCCAGCGCCTCATCGTCGGCCACCGCTTCGGCGCGCTCGATCTTGGCCACCAGCCAGGCCTTGCCGCCGGCCTCGAGGAGCAGGCTGCGGGCGTATTCCATGTCCTTGGCGTCACGCGGGAAGGACACGGCGACGTAGTCCAGGTCCATGCTCGCGGCCAGCTTGATGTCGGCCTTGTCCTTGTCGGTCAGGGCCGGCGCGGTCAGGCCGCCGCCACGGCGGTTGATGCCCTTGTGGTCGGACAGCGGGCCGCCGATCAGCACTTCGCAGACCAGTTCGTCGGCCTTCACCTGCTTCACCACCATGACCACGCGGCCGTCGTCCAGCAGCAGCTCGTCGCCCACGCCGCAGTCCTTGACCAGGTCCGGGTAGTCGATGCCCACGACTTCCTGGGTGCCGGCGTCGCGCGGGTGGCTGGTGGAGAAGCGGAAGCTGTCGCCCACGGCCAGTTCGATGCGCTTGTTGGCGAACTTGGCGATGCGGATCTTCGGCCCTTGCAGGTCGCCGAGCAGGGCGACGAAGCGGCCATGCTTGGCGGCCAGGTCGCGCACCAGCTGGGCGCGGGCACGGTGCTCGTCGGGGGTGCCGTGGGAGAAGTTCAGGCGGGCCACATCGATCCCGGCGAGGATCAGTTGCTCGAGGACTTCGGGGGACTGGCTGGCTGGGCCGAGGGTGGCGACTATCTTGGTGCGGCGGACGGACATGCGGGACTCCTTGGAAGACGAGCGTGCGGGCCGGCGGCGGGAGCCGGGCCGGCCCGGCGGCCATCTTACCCCTTTTCCGATGACGGTTCGCCTGCCGGCTTGAGCACCAGCAGGTCGCACTCGACTTCTTCCAGCACGCGCTCGGCGGTATGCCCGATCAGCGCGCTTTCCAGCTGGCCACGGGCCACCGCGCCCATCAGCAGCAGGTCGATGCCCTGGTTGCGGACGAACTCGGGGATCACCTCCTCGGGGAAGCCCTGCAGCAGGTGGGTGTCGCCGGCGGCCATGGCCGGGTGGGCGGCCATCAGCATGTGCAGGGCCTGGCGGTGGTGCGCTTCGGTGGCCTTCAGGTGTTCGTCGTAGCTGCCCAGCAGTTGGGCGTCGAAGGCCAGGGTCTGCGGCAGCGCCACGTAGGCGTGCAGGTAGCTCGCGTGCAGGCCCAGGCGGCGGTTCAGTTCCAGCGCCGTGGCGATCAGCCGGCGGTCCAGCTTCGCCGGCTTGTCGCCTTCGTGCAGCGGGTCGAGGGCGGCGCACAGCTTGCGCCCCTCCCAGGTGCCGTGGTGGACCAGCCACAGCGGCACCTCGCAATGGCGGATCAGCTGCCAGTCGGTGTTGGTCAGGAACAGGCGCTTGAGCAGGCCGTGGCGGCTGCTGGACTTGAGCACCAGGTCGGGCTGGTGTTCGGCCACGGCGGCGAGTATCTCGCGGTACAGCGGCTTGCCCCAGCGGGTGTGGCAGCGCACCTCGATGCCGGCCTGGCGCAGCGGCGCGGCCAGCTTGTCGAGCCAGTCCAGGCGCTCGGTCTGCTGCAGGATGCGCACCCGCTCCAGCTCGTGCTGCGGGATCAGCAGGCCGTTGTCCAGCGCCGGGTTGTAGTCGCACACCAGCAGGGTCACGCCGGCGCCGCTGCGCTCGGCGATCCACTGGGCGCGGGTCAGGGCTGGCTGGTCGTCGCGGGTGGGGTCGATGACCACCAGCAGGTGCTGCAGTTTCATGGTCGGCTCCTCGCTTGGCTACTGCCATTGCAGTGCAAGCGTAGCCGGCCCGGCTTGACCTGCGTCAGTCGCCGCCCTGGTTCAGCGCCTGGTCCAGGTGGCGCGCGGCCTTGTTCGCCAGCTCGCCGTCGGGATAGTCCACCAGCAGGTGGCGCAGGTAGCCGATGGCCTTGGCGCGGCTGGGGTGCGGGTTGTCGGGTGCCATGTACATCAGGCCCAACTGGTACAGCGCCTTCTGCTTGATGTCGGCGGGGATGGCCGGGTCGTTGACTGCCAGCAGGTACAGTTGCTCGGCCTCGGCGACGCGGTCCTTGAGCACCGCGCGGCGCGACAGCAGGGTCATGTCCGGGTCGAGGCTGGTCTTGTTCAGGTCGAGGTTCTGCTGCGGCTTCCAGGTGGCCAGCAGCTCGCGGGCGTTCTTCTGCACCGGCTCCTTCGCCCGCTGGCGGATCATCAGGATGCGCGCGTCGGCGTGGCTGGCCGCGGCGGTGCCGGGGAACTCGCGGTCGATGCGCTGGAAGTAGTCCAGGGCCTTGGCGTCGTCGCGCTGGTCGTTGTAGCGGCTCATGTAGATCAGGCCGATCTGGTACAGGGCGATGGCGCGCACGTCCGGGCTGTAGCGGCTATTGTCGTAGCCGCTGAGGTAGAGCTTCTCGGCCTCGGCGCTCTTGTTGTCGCGGATGGCCTGGGCGCTGTAGGTGAGCAGGTCGCCTTCTTCCTCCACCGCGGCGGTCATGCGGTCGCTCTTGAGCTTCTTGTACTCGGCGACTTCGCCGGTGGTGACCTGGGCGACGAACAGCGGCGTGGTCGGCGAGCAGGCGGCCAGCAGGCCCAACAGGACCGCGAGGGGCAGGGCGGGGTGCAAGCGCATGGCATCTCCTTGGCGCCGGGGCGGGTTCCCTGCGCAGTCTAGTGATGCCCTTCAGCGCGGCCAAGGCGCGCCGATACAGTTCCCAACGGAGGATATGCCCCATGCGAACCCTGTGCATCCTGGCCCTGGCGGCGAGTGTTACCGGCTGCAACAGCTGGTCGACCAACAAGAACCTGGACAACGCCTACCGCGCCTACGAGCGCGGCGATTGCGAGCAGGTGATGCTCGACCTGTCGCGCACCGAGCGCAAGAGCCGCGCGCGGCCCTGGCTGCAGCCGGAGATATCGATGCTCCGCGGCCTGTGCCTGGAGCGCCAGAAGTACTACGTCGACGCGGCGCAGACCTACGATTTCATCATCGCCCGCTATCCGAGCAGCGAATATGCCTACCGCGCCAAGGCGCGCCTGGAGACGCTGCGCCAGAATGGGCGCCTGACGGGCGAGGCCGCCCAACCGTTGCCGGTGCGTCCCTGACCGCCGGTCGTTGCCGCCTTGAGCGGGCCCGGGTGCTCGCTAAGCTCAAGAGGCTGCCTTCAAGGAGGAGGTTGCGATGCGTGCGTTGCTGTGCCTGTGCATGGCCCTGGCCCCCTTGCTGGCAGCGGCCGACATCTATCGCTGGACCGATGCCCAGGGCAAGGTGCATTTCAGCGAAACCCCTCCGCCCGGCGCGCAGCGCGTCGAGGTCCGGCCGCAGGTGGTCGAGCGCGATGCCGCCACGCGCGAGCGCGAGGAGCGTACCCGCCAGTTCTACCAGGCGCGCAGCGAGGAGCAGGCCGCGGCGCGCAGCCGTGCCGCCGAGCAGCAGGCCAAGGCGGGCGCCGAGTGCGACCGCCTGCGCGACCAGTTGGCGACATTGCAGCGCGGAGGTCGCTACTACTCCACAGATACCAAGGGTGAACGCCTCTACTATAGCGACGAACAGATCGATGCCGCTCGTCGCTCGCTGGCCGAGCGGGTGGCCGAAGGTTGCCGTTAGTGCTGGCCGCAGGGCGGTCGCGCCGTCATACTGGGTAAAACTCATAGCGAATAGCCATTATGCGTCATCAACGACACATAGAGCGCCATCAGCTGCCGTACTACCTGAAGGTGTTCAATAGCATCACCGACAAGCCCATGGGTTACCTGGGCAACGTATCGCTGGACGGCATGCTGCTGATCAGCCAGCTGCCGATGCTGGTGGGCGGGCGATTCGACATGCGCCTGAAGATCCCCGGGCAGGACGGCAAGCTCCAGCACATCGACTTCAGCGGCACCTGCCAGTGGTGCCACGAAGACGTCACCCCGGGCAGCTTCGACTCCGGCTTCAGCCTGGTGGCGCCGCCGGCGGAGTACGTCGAGCTGGTCGAAGCGCTGCGCCGTTATTTCAGTTTTCGCCGCCAGGTGGAGTCGGTCTGAGCCGCGGGATGCGCTGAACCGACCTGGGCGGTAGTGAAGGAAAGGGAAACATCGGCGGTACGCGAATGATACGTGTAGGAGCGGGCGTGGCGTGTGGGACGACCCGTAGGAGCAACTGTCTATTGGGTTCCCGCGTTCGCGGGAATGACGTCGGAAAACACGAATCTTAATCCCGTCATTCCCGCGAACGCGGGAACCCAGAAAACAACGTAGGCGGATCTCATCCGCGAATCGCGCCGATACGCCAGGCTATCGCGGACAAGGTCCGCTCCTACGAGTGCGGGAGAAACGCCGTCGTAGGATGGTGTTGAGCGAAGCGATACCCATCGCCACCGTCGGCCGTGCCACCGGGACGTCCGGCGGGGCCGGAGCCCTACGCGCAATGCAAGGCGCCCGTCACAGCGCCCCGGCGCGCTTCCAGCCCAGGTAGCGGCTGACCAGTTCCGGACCCAGTTGGCTGGGTCTGGCGTCCAGCACCGGCACGCCATTGGCCAGCAGCTTTTCGTGCAGGCCGGCTCGGGCGTTCAGGTAGTCCAGGGCGCCGCAATAGGTCAGCGCTTCGTCGTAGCCCTGCACCGGCGTCTGCCGCAACTGGTCGAGCACTTCCTCGCGCAGGCTGGCGACCAGCACGCGGTGCTGGCGGCCGAGGCGGCGCACCGCGCCCAGCAGTTCCTCGTCGTCCTCGTCGCGCAGGTTGGTCACCAGCACCACCAGGGCGCGGCGGCGTTGGCGCGTGAGCAGGGCCTGCACGGCGGCCGCGTAGTCCGCCGGGCGCTGGCTGCTGTCCAGGTCGTAGACGGCGTTGAGCAGCGCGCCCAGCTGGGCATTGCCCTTGGCCGGCGGCAGGTGGCGCGGCCGCTCGCCGGCGAAGGTCTGCAGGCCCACGGCGTCGCCCTGGCGCAGGGCCACGTAGGCCAGCAGCAGGCTGGCGTTGAGGGCGTGGTCGAAGTGCGAGAGGTCGCCGTCCTTGCTGCGCATGTGGCGGCCGCAGTCGAGCAGGAAGAGGATCTGCTGGTCGCGTTCGTCCTGGTACTCGCGGGCGATGGGCGTGCGCTTGCGCGCGGTGGCCTTCCAGTCGATCTGGCGCAGGGTGTCGCCGTCGCGGAATTCGCGCAGCTGGTGGAATTCCAGGCCCAGGCCGCGGCGCTGGCCGGGGCGCACGCCGATGCGGCTGAGCCAGTGGTCCACGGCCATCAGCTCGGCGCCGTAGATACGCGCGAAGTCGGGGTAGACGCGGGTTTCGTCGCGCACTTCAAGGAAGCGCCGGCCGCGCCACAGGCGCAGCGGGCTGGGCAGTTCCAGCTCGCAGCGGGGGAAGACGAAGTGGCCGCGCTGCAGCGGCCGCACGCGGTAGCCGAGCTGGGTGGTCTCGCCCGGGTGCAGTTCCGCAGCCAGGGGCAGGTGCTCGAAGTCCATGCCCGAGGGCAGGTGGTCGAACAGCGTCACCCGCAGGCGCTGGCCGAAGCCGTGCTGCAGTTGCAGGCGCACTTCGCTCCAGCGCCCCAGCGGCAGGTTGCCGGCCAGCTGGCGTTGCAGGCGCGGGCTGGGCAGGCGGCGCAGCCACAGGGCGTCGCCCAGGGCCAGGCCGAGCAGGGCCAGCAGCAGGACCCACCACAGCTGTTGCAGCCAGGCCGGCGCCGGGCTGCCCAGGGCCGTGGCGCTGCCCAGGCCGATGGCGGCCAGGGCCAGCGCGGCGAGCAGCGCGAGCAGGACGCGCGATGGCTTCATAGGCGCGGCGCCGGTACCTGGTCGAGCAACTGTTGCAGCACCTGGTCCACCGACAGGCCCTCGATGTCCAGCTCCGGCGACAGCCGCACGCGGTGGCGCAGCACGGCCAGGGCACAGCCTTTCACGTCGTCCGGAATCACGAAGTCGCCGCCGCGCAGCAGCGCGCGGGCGCGGGCGCAGCGCACCAGGGCGATGGAGGCGCGGGGCCCGGCGCCCAGGGCCAGGCCCGGCCAGCTGCGGGTGGTGCGGGCGATGCGCACGGCGTAGTCGAGCACCTGGTCGTCGATGGCCAGGTCGGCGGCGATCTTCTGCAGCGCCAGCACGTCCTTGTCCTTGAGCAGCGGGCGCAGCGGCGCCACGTCGAGCATGTCGCTGCGCGCCGAGCGCGTCACTTGGCGCACCAGGGTCTGTTCCTCGGCCTCCTGCGGGTAGTCCATGCGCAGCTTGAGCATGAAGCGGTCCAGCTCGGCCTCGGGCAGCGGGTAGGTGCCTTCCTGCTCGATGGGGTTCTGCGTGGCCAGCACCATGAACGGCTGCGGCACCGGCAGGGCGCGGCCCTCCAGGGTGACCTGGCGCTCCTGCATCACTTCCAGCAGCGCCGCCTGGGTCTTGGCCGGGGCGCGGTTGATCTCGTCGGCCAGCAGCAGGTTGGTGAAGGCCGGGCCCTTGCGCAGCTTGAACTGCTCGCTGGCCAGGTCGTACACGGCGTGGCCGGTGACGTCGCTGGGCATCAGGTCGGGGGTGAACTGGATGCGCGCGAAGGCGCCGTCGAAGCAACGGGCCAGGGCGCGCACCAGGAGCGTCTTGCCCAGCCCCGGCACGCCCTCGACCAGGATGTGGCCGCCGGCGAGCAGGGCGGTGAGCACGTCGTCGATCACCCCGACCTGGCCGATCAGGGCCTTCTGCAGTTCGTGGCGCAGGGCCTGGGCCAGCTGGCTGGCGCGCTGGCGCTGGGCCGCCGGGTTGGCGGACGGGGTGGCGCTGGGTTCGGGCGTCTGTTCGCTCATAGGGCATTCCTGAGGCTTTGCAGGTGGGCGACCTGGCGGGTGAATTCGGCGGCGCTCATGCGGGGCGCCGGGTAGGGCCGCATGGCCTGGCTGATGGCGCTGACCGGCAGGCGCGTCATGCGCCCGAGCAGTTGCCACTGTTCGGCGATCGGCAGGCGTTCGAAGCCCGGCTGGCGCTGCCGCGCGCGGCGCAGCACGTCGCGCTGCAGGCCTTGCACCAGGGCCACGTGGCCGCGCTGGCGGAGCAGGAAGTCGGCGCCGGCGCGCAGGTGTTCCACCAGTTGCCGGCGGGCGCGGCTGGGCACCGGTTGCAGCGGGCCCTGGCGCTGGCCGGCGCGCCACAGCAGCAGCGCCAGCAGCAGGGCGAGGGCGACGAGCGCCTGCGGGTAGTTGCGCAGCAGCAGGTTGAGCAGGCTGTCGCCGTCGGTGCGGTAGACCAGGGTCACGGCGCTGTCCTGGGTCAGGTACCAGAGCAGCCAGGCGTTGTCGTAGGCGTCGAGGTTGGCGGTCTGCCAGATCCAGTTGTCGGTCAGCACCGTGACCAGGCCGTCGCCCAGCTGCAGTTGCAGCAGGTGGGTGGCGTCGTGGCTGTTGGCCCAGGCGTAGGCGAGGTTCTTCGAGTCGTAGAGGTGGTACTCGGTGTCGAAGCCGATGTAGGCCGGGGCCTGCTCGTTCTCCAGGTAGAGCTTGGTCAGGTCCGGGTAGGCGTCCGCGTCCTCTTCTTCCTCGGCCTTGGCCGGGTCCGCCGTGGGGGACGCTGGCTGCTCGACGCCCTTGGGCGGCGGCACCTTGGCCGGCGGCGCGGCCTCGCCATCGGCTTCGGGCTTGTCGGCGCTGGCGCCCTTGTCCAGGTCCTCGGTCAGGTATTGCTGGATGCCCAGCGGGTCGAGCAGCAGGTCGCCGCTCTTGCCGTCCTTCTCGTCCCACAGGCGCTCGGCGGTGACGATCAGGTGGCCGCCTCGGCGCGCCCAGTCGAGCAGGGCGCGGTTCTGCGCGGGGGTGACGTTCTCGCGGCCGCCCAGCAGGATCAGGGTGTGGCCCTGGCTGGGCAGGTTGTCGAGCACTTCCAGGCCCTTGGCGCTGTCGACCCGCAGGCCGCGGCCGCGGAGGAAGCGTTCGGCGGCCAGGTAGGGATTGGCCCGCACCTCGGGGGAGGGGCCGTGTTCGATCTTCTCCGGGTAGGGCCGCAGGTTCTGGTACAGGTACCAGGCCACGGCGGCGCCGACCAGCAGCACCAGCACGCCGAGCAGCCAGCGGGTGGAGCGGCTCATGCCGGCGCTCCCGGGCCGAACAGCCGGCGCCAGCCGTCGCACAGCGCCTGGCGCAGTTCGCCGGGCGGCGGGCGGTGGCCGTAGGCGAGGGCCTGCCAGTGGCCGGTCAGCTCCCGCGCGTAGCTGTCCAGTTCGGGCCGCTGCAGGCCTTCAACCTGGCCCAGCACTTCGCCTTCGGTGCTGGAATCGCGCAGCGGCACCCGGTAGTCGTGCAGCAGGCGGCTGAGCAGGGCGCGGTAGAGCAGGCCCAGGGCCGCGCGGGGCTGCTCGTCCCAGAGCCGCTCGGCGGCGCTGGCGACGTCCTCGGGCAGGCTTTCCGGCGCCAGTTCCAGGCCGAACAGCACCGCCGGCGCCTCGCGCGGGGCCTTCTGCGGCAGGCCCAGGCGGGAGGCGAACAGGCGCAGCCATTCGCGGTAGCGCCACAGCAGCAGGACCACGGCGGCGATCAGCGCGGCCCACAGCAGCGTCTGCAGCGATTGCAGGATCAGGCCCAGCGGCCGCCAGTGGGCCAGGGCGTCGAAGAAGGCCTTGAGGTCGTCCTCGCTGCCCTTGCCGGCCTTCTCCTTGGGCGGCTCGCCCAGGCGCCAGCGGGTGACCGTCTCGCTGTTGCGGAAGGGTGGGGCGTCGAGCAGGGCGTCGACGGCCTGGCGCGACTGCTCGCTGGTCAGCTTCTGGTGCAGCAGGCGCGCGGCTTCGGGGTCGTTCGGGTCCTGGTTGGGCAGCGGGCAGCTGGTGGCGCTTTCCGCGGCCCAGGGCGCGCTGCTGGGCAGCATCGCCAGGGCGCCGGCACACACCAGCAGCAGGGCGTAGGCGCTGCCCACCAGGCGCTGGCGCAGGCGGCGGAACACCAGTTCGATGTCCCAGGCCTCCAGCTCGGTGCGGCGGTTGAGGTAGAGGGTGAAGCCGCAGGCCACGTAGACCGGTTCCCAGACCACTAGGACCAGCGCGTAGAGCAGGTTGGACAGGTGCTCCAGCCATTGCCAGTCGCCTTGCAGGGCATCCAGCAGGGCCTGCCATTTCCAGTCCGACAGCCATTGCTGCGGCAGCATCAGGTAGAGCAGCGCCATCAGCCCCAGGTACAGGGCCAGCTCGAAGTGCATGCCGACCACCGTCAACCAGGTGGCGCCGCCGGCGTTGCGCTGGCCCAGCACCACCAGGCGCTGGCTGCGCGCCTGGCCGGCCAGGCCCTCCAGTTGCAGCACCGGCAGGTCGAAGCTGCGCGTCGGGCTGAAGCGCCGCCACAGCAGGCTGGGCAGCAGCTGGCGCCGCAGCAGGCCGGGGAAGGCGCGCAGGGCCTCGCGCAGCGTCGGGGTATCGGCGAACAGGGCGCGGGAGAGGATGTACAGCGGCAGGCGCTCGAAGGCCGGCTTCAGCCACCAGAAGATCAGGATGGCCAGGCTGGAGTAGTCCCACAGCAACAGGCTGAGCACGGCGAACACCGGCAGCGTGACCAGCGCCCAGCTGGCCATCAGCAGCCCGGCATGCCGTCGCGCCAGGAGCACGCCGAGGTCCAGCGCCTCCCAGGCGCTGCGCGGGCGGATCGCCACGCTGGCGTCAGTCAGGCGCATGGCGCTGGCGTCCGGCGAACAGGAAGTAGCTGCCGACCAGCAGCCAGAGCGCGGCGCCGACGCCGTACTTGACCGTGGCCGGGAAGCGCGTGAGCGAGGACCAGTAGCCCTCGACGAAGGCGGCTATGAGCAGCAGCAGGATTACCCCGGCGACCAGCTGGATGGCCTTGGCCGCGGCCTGGCGCAACGCCTCGCCGCGGCTCAGGCGGCCCGGGGCGAGCAGTGCCCAGCCGAGCTTGAGCCCGGCGGCGCCGGCGAAGGTGACGGCGGTCAGCTCGAAGGCGCCGTGGCCGATGACGAAGGACCAGAAGGTCTGCACGTAGCCGATCTGCGTCAGGTGGCCGGCCACCGCGCCTATCATCAGGCCGTTGAAGAACAGGAAGAACAGGCTGCCCAGGCCGAACAGCAGGCCGCTGGCGAAGGTCTGGAAGGCGATGCCGATGTTGTTCATCACGTAGAAGGCGAACATCTGCCAGTTGTCCCCGGCGCCGCGCTCGCCCAGCGGGCCCAGGCGCGCGGCGTCGGGGGCGTACATGCCTTCCATCTCCGCCACCCGTTCGGCGCTGAGCACGCTGTAGACCAGGTCGGGGAAGCAGTACACCAGCACGCCCATGAGCAGCAGGGTGCCGTAGAACAGCAGGCTGGCGACGGCGATGGCGCGCCACTGCTCGCGCACCAGGCGCGGGAAGCCGGCCAGCAGGAAGCCGATCAGCCGCGAGCCGAGGTGGCTGCGGTGGCGGTAGAACTGCTGGTGGCCGCGCATGGCCAGTTGCTGCAGGTGGTCGATCAGGTGGCTGCTGTAGCCGCGGTCCTGGGCCAGGGCCAGTTGCTGGCAGAGGCTGCGGTAGTCGCTGGCGAAGTCGCCGTCGCGGGTGGATTCCTCGCGCTTGCCGTTTTCCAGCTGTTCCAGGCGCTTGGCGAAGCGCTTCCAGTCGTTGCGGTGGCGCTGCTCGAACAGGCTCTGCTTCATGGCGCCAGGCCTCCGCCGAGCAGGCCGCTGGCGATGCCGGCCAGGCGCGTCTCGGCCTGTTCCGCGGGCACGCCCAGGGGCTCGGCGAGAATCCCCGCCAGTTCCTCGCGGCGCGCCGCCGACAGGCCCGCGGCGCGTTCGCTGAAGCCGGTGACGGCGCGCTGCTCGGCCAGGCTCAGCGGGCACGGCGGCAGCAGCGGCGGCACCTGGGAAAGCTGCGGCCGGCTCGGCGGCGGGTCGCGGTAGATCACCAGGGTGCCGGCGGCCAGGTCGCCCAGGCGCTTGAACGCCGGGTTGGACAGGCAGGCGAGCAGGCCCAGGGTGTAGCCGAAGGGCAGGATGTCGGCGAAGCGCAGCAGGTTGCGCAGCAGCGAGGCGGACCAGCCGACCGGCGTGCCGTCGTCGTGGACCACGCGCAGGCCCATGACCTGCTTGCCGGGCGAACGTCCCTGGTTGAGCACTTCGAACAGGACCATGTACCACCAGGTGACGAGGAAGGTGAGCAGCAGCCCCAGGCCGGTGCCGAGCTGGCCGAGGAAGGCCAGCAGGATGTACATCACCAGCATCAGCAGCACGCGGATGCCCAGGTCGATCAGGTAGGCCAGGGCGCGGGCCACCGGCCCGGCCGGGCGCAGCAGCAGGTCGATGCCTTCCGGGGTTTCCACCTGGTAGCGGGTGTCCAGCGGCGGGCTGGCGGGGCGTGGTGGCGCGGCGGCGATCAAGGGCGTTGGCAGTCGCTAGAGGGAAAGTCCGATGCTAGCCAGCGCCGCCCGGCTAGGCAACCAGGGCGGCGGGCAATTCCGGGCTGTTTCTCAGTTGGCCGGCGGCAAGACGCCGAAGATGGTGCGGTAGAGCACGCCGATGGCGATGAAGGCCAGCGGCAGCGTCCAGACCAGGCCGATCAGCAGCGGGATGGCGCTGAGCAGCATGATCAGGCCGAGCGCCAGGAACAGGCCGAAGACCTTGAACCAGTGCTGGCCGATGGCTTTGCGCGAGGCCTCCATGGCCTGCCAGGGCGACAGACCGCGCTCCACCACCAGCGGGATGGCCAGGGCATAGGAGACGCCCAGGTAGATGCCCGGCAGCACCAGCAGGAACAGGCCCAGGTAGGTCAGCACGGTGATCGCAAGGCCGGTGATGAGCAGCGGGACGAACAGGCCGAAGTAGGCGAACAGCTCGTTGATGGTCGCCGGCTGGTCGGCGGCGCGGCGGATGCCGATCATGTTCAGCCCGGCCAGCAGCGGGTAGCAGAGCGCGCTGGCGAGGACGCTGACGATGATTTGCAGCGCGCCGGGTTCGGAGTCGTGGATCAGGCCCAGCAGGCCGAGGACGAAGGCGATGACGAAGCTCAGCAGGTTGACCGCCACGCCGTAGATGATCGCCGCGACCACCAGCGTGCCCTTCATGCCCTTGACCTTGTGCCAGGCTTCGCCCAGCACGTCGCCGATGCGGAAGTCGTAGCCGCGGGCAAGGGCTTCCTCGATGCTGGGCGCGCCCGCGCCCGTGGGGTCCTGCTGCAGCTGGCTGGCCGGTGTCGCGTAGGGGTTCTGTTCGAATTCCTGGTTCATATGAGCCAATCCCTGGTGATGTGAAAGAAACCGCGCCTACACCATAACCCATACCGAGGTTCCGGGCAGCCCGCGGGGGGATGGTAGACTGCCCGGCCAGGCCAAGGGAGAGCGTCATGACCGCCAGCATCTTCTGGTACGACTACGAGACCACCGGCATCGACCCGCGCCGCGACCGCCCGTTGCAGGTCGCCGGCATCCGCACCGACGAGGCGCTCAACGAGATCGAGGCGCCGCTGAACTTCTATTGCCGCCCCAGCGACGACATCCTGCCGCACCCGGCGGCCTGTCTGATCACCGGCATCACCCCGCGGCGCCTGGAAGAACAGGGCCTGGGCGAAGCCGAGTTCATGACCCGCCTGCACGCCGAGCTGTCGCGTCCGGGCACCTGCGTGGCCGGCTACAACACCCTGCGCTTCGACGACGAAGTCACGCGCTACAGCCTCTACCGCAACTTCTTCGACCCCTACGCCCGCGAATGGCAAGGCGGCAACAGCCGCTGGGACCTCATCGACCTGGTGCGCACCGCCTACGCGCTGCGCCCGGAAGGCATCCAGTGGCCGCTGAACGACGAGGGCGTGGTCACCCTGAAGCTGGAGCGTCTGACCGAGGCCAACGGCCTGGAGCACGGCCAGGCCCACGACGCCCTGTCCGACGTGCGCGCGACCATCGCCATGGCCCGGCTGCTCCGCCAGCGCCAGCCCAAGCTCTACGACTTCCTCTACCGCCTGCGCGGCAAGCACGCGGTGCTCGACCAGGTGCAACTGCTCAAGCCGCTGGTGCACGTGTCCGGGCGTTTCTCGGCGGCGCGCAGCTTCCTGTCGCTGGTGCTGCCGCTGGCGTGGCACCCGCGCAACCGCAACGCCCTGATCGTCTGCGACCTGGGGCTGGACCCGGCGCCGTTGCTGGAGCTGGATGCCGAGGCCCTGCGCCAGCGCCTGTACACCCGCCGCGAGGAACTGGGCGAGGGCGAGCTGCCGGTGCCGCTGAAGCTGGTGCACGTCAACCGCTGCCCGGTGCTGGCGCCGCTGGCGGTGCTGCGCGAGCAGGACCAGGCGCGCCTGGGCATCGACCTGGCGGCCTGGCAGGCACGCGCGCAGGTGCTGGCCGAAGGCAAGCCGCAGTGGCAGGACAAGCTGGCCGCGATATATGAACAAGAGAACTTCCCCGGCGTCGAGGATCCGGAACAGCAGCTATATGACGGGTTTATCGGCGACCGTGACCGGCGGCTCTGCGAACAGGTGCGCCAGGCGGACCCTGTGCGCCTGGGACGAGAACAATGGCCATTCGACGATCCGCGTCTGGTGGAACTTCTGTTCCGTTATCGCGCGCGGAATTTTCCGGAAACTTTGTCTACGGCCGAGCAGGAACAATGGCGGGAGTTCTGTCGTTGCCGGCTGATGCTCGACGAGTACGGTGCGCCCAATACCCTCGCGAACTTTGAAGTGGCTCTGGCCGAACAGCTCGAAAATACTGGGCTGCAGGGTAGGGCATTGCTGCAGGAATGGCAGGCATATGCCGCTGTCTTGCGTCAGCGTTATTGCCTTTAGTGTTCGGCGAGTTCTTCGCGGGCAATAAAAAACGCCAGCCGAGGCTGGCGTTTTCGCGTGGCGCGGGGGCTCAACCCAGCAGGGTGGCCCAGCTCTCGACGGTGTCGGCGCCCCACTTGGCCTTCCATTCCTTGAGCGTCTTGTGGTTGCCGCCCTTGGTTTCGATGACTTCGCCGTTATGCGGGTTCTTGTACTGCTTGACCTTGCGCGCGCGCTTGCTGCCGGTGGCCTTGGCGGCACGCGGGGCCTTGCTCAGTTTGGCGTCCGGATCGAGCAGCGCGAGGATGTCACGCAGGGACTTGCCATAGCCGCCCATGAGCGTGCGGAGTTTCTCTTCGAACTCCAGTTCCTTCTTCAGCTTGTCGTCCTTCTCCAGGGACTTGAGGCGCTCTTGAAGTTCCTTGATGGCTTCTTCGGTGGCGCGGTACTCATTGATCAGTGACATGTCGGCGTACCTTGTCTTGAGGTCAAGCGTTGCTGGAATATTAGTATTCCCAATAATAGTCAGCCGATTTGTTCGAGTAAACCATTGGATAAAGTTTTCTGGCTACTTAACGTAATATTTAACTTGCTTCGATAGACGCATTGTCCGCGCACTTAAATCAGGACCTGTCCGAATGTCCCTTGCCGGCGGTCGCGGTTTTCCCGGGCAGCCGCTAGAATGGCGGCCTTCGCGAAGTATCTGGAGCTACACCCATGCGCACTTTCCGACTGGTGATCGCCTGTCCCGACGGGGTCGGCATCGTCGCCAAGGTGAGTAATTTCCTGGCCACTTACAACGGCTGGATCACCGAGGCCAGTCATCACTCCGACAACGACAACGGCTGGTTCTTCATGCGGCACGAGATTCGCGCCGACTCCCTGCCGTTCGACCTCGACGGGTTCCGCCAGGCCTTCGCCCCCATCGCCCGCGAGTTCAACATGGTCTGGCGCATCACCGACTCGGCGGTGAAGAAGCGCGTGGTGCTGATGGCCAGCCGCGAGTCGCACTGCCTGGCCGACCTGCTGCACCGCTGGCACAGCGGCGAGCTGGACTGCGAGATCCCCTGCGTGATCGCCAACCACGACGACCTGCGCAGCATGGTCGAATGGCACGGCATCCCGTACTTCCACGTGCCGGTGGATGCGAAGAACAAGCAGCCGGCCTTCGACGAGGTGTCGCGGCTGATCGACGAGCACCAGGCCGACAACGTGGTGCTGGCGCGCTACATGCAGATCCTGCCGCCGGACCTGTGCCAGAAGTACCGCCACCAGGTGATCAACATCCACCACAGCTTCCTGCCCTCGTTCATCGGCGCCAAGCCCTATCACCAGGCGTCGCTGCGCGGCGTGAAACTGATCGGCGCGACCTGCCACTATGTCACCGAGGAACTGGACGCCGGCCCGATCATCGAGCAGGACGTGGTGCGCGTGAGCCATCGCGACAACGTCGAGGAGATGGTGCGCCTGGGCAAGGACGTGGAAAAGATGGTGCTGGCGCGCGGTTTGCGCTATCACCTGGAAGACCGCGTGCTGGTGCACGATAACAAGACAGTGGTGTTCGACTGAGGACCTGTCCACGATCTGCTGCGCGTCGGCATAACTGCGTTAAAAACAGGCGAGCGATGCTCATTTAGCGGACTAAACTGCGCTCTCTCGCCTGTTTTTGCCTTGTTCTGCTCTAGCTCGCGAGATCGTAAACAGGCCCTGAGCCGCATTGGCCGGGCGAACCCGCGAAGCAGGAGAGCCCGGCCATGTCCGACGAGAAAGCCCCCGGCACAGCCACCCCGCCGCCCACCCTGGGCGAGGGCTGTACCAGCCGCTACGACATCGATGCGCTGAGCGAGGAGGACGGCACCGAGTTCCCCGGCGCCGCCGAACTCTGGCGCGAAGTGCAGGACGAAAGGGGGCGCCCCGAGGCGCCGCCGAAGAAACCCTAGCCGATTCGCCCGTGTGGAGGTGACCCATGCGCGCCATGCTGCTCGAACAGGTGGGCCAGCCGCTGCGATTGCGCGAGCTGCCCGTGCCGCAACCCGGCCCAGGTGAGCTGCGCGTGCGCGTGGCGGCCTGCGGGGTGTGCCGTACCGACCTGCACGTGGTCGATGGCGAACTGCCGGCGGTGCCCCTGCCGGTGATCCCCGGGCACGAGATCGTCGGCTACGTCGATGCCCTGGGCGCGGGCGTCGAGGGTTTCGCTCTGGGCCAGCGGGTCGGCGTGCCCTGGCTGGGGCATACCTGCGGTCACTGTCCGCCCTGTACCCGCGACCAGGAAAACCTCTGCGACGCGCCGCAGTTCACCGGCTACACCCGGCCGGGAGGCTATGCCGAGTACGTGGTGGCAGATGCGCGTTTCACCTTCGCCCTGGGCGAGGCGGGCGACGATGCCGAGCTGGCGCCGCTGCTCTGCGCCGGGCTGATCGGCTGGCGCTCGCTGGTCAAGGCCGGCGACGGCCGGCGCCTGGGCCTCTACGGCTTCGGCGCGGCGGCGCACATCGTGCTGCAGGTGGCGCGCTGGCAGGGGCGCGAGGTCTACGCCTTCAGCCGTCCCGGCGACCACGCCGCCGAGGCTTTTGCCCGCTCATTGGGCGCCGTCTGGGCCGGCCCATCCGACCAGGCGCCGCCGCAGCCGCTGGACGCGGCGATCATCTACGCCCCGGCCGGCGAACTGGTGCCCGCCGCGTTGCGCGCCGTGCGCAAGGGCGGCCGGGTGGTCTGTGCCGGCATCCACATGAGCGACATCCCGAGCTTCCCCTACTCGATCCTGTGGGGCGAACGCGAGCTGGTTTCAGTAGCCAACCTGACCCGCCGCGACGGCCTGGAGTTCTTCCCCGTCGCCGCCCGGGCCAGGGTGCGTACCGAGGTGCAGCGGTACCCGCTGGAGCAGGCCAACCAGGCCCTGGACGACCTGCGCCACGGACGCTTCCAGGGCGCGGCGGTGTTGGTGCCGTAAAGGGAGCGTGGTGTGGATGTTCGGCCATCGCGGACGGAGTCCGCTCCTACGAGAAGCCGTGCCTGTCCGTACGGTAGGACTGCGCCGAGGTGCTTTTCGTAGGATGGGTTGAGCTTGCGAAACCCATCGGACCATGGCGATGGGTTTGCCGGAAGGTGTAGGAGCGGACTTGTCCGCGATAGCCGGAGGTTCCGGCGCGATTCGCGGATGAGATCCGCTCCTACACAGCCCCACCTGCGCCATTCCCCTGTAGGAGCGCGCCCTGCGCGCGAAATCGCGGGCAGGGCCCGCTCCTACAGTTGTCGTGAGGCACGGAGTTTCTAGGCGTCGCGGTTGCGCAAGCCGATCAGGCGGCGCAGCAGCGGGCGTCCGGCCATGATGGCGAACACCGGCGCGCCCGCCACCAGGTAGAAGTAGTAGGTCACCACCCGCCAGACCAGAATGGCCGCCGCCGCAGTCGGCTTGCCCACCAGCGGGCTGAGCATCGCCAGCGAGGTCAGCTCGGTGCCGCCGGCGCCGCCCGGCAGCAGGGTGGCCAGGCCGGCGGCCAGGGACAGCAGCTGGATCAGGAAGGTCCAGGCCCAGTGCAGTTCCACGCCCATGGCCTGGAGGATCAGGTAGAGCACCGAGAAGCGCAGCAGCCAGTGGCTGCTGGTGAGCAGGAACACCAGCGCCAGGCGCCGGCGTGGCTGCTTGAGGCTGGTGGCGATGCTGTCGCGAAAGTGCAGCAGCTTGCGCGCCCAGTGCAGGCGCCGCCGCGGCTTGACGCCCAGGCGCGCCAGCAGGCGGCCGTTGGCGCGGATCACCCGGCGCTGGAAGCGCGCCAGCAGCACCACGCCGAACAGGATGCCGCCCAGCAGCACGGCGCTGACCAGCAGCGAGGATTCCAGGTTCGGGCTGAGGCTGTGGGACAGCGTGTAGCACAGCACTACCAGCAGCGCCGTGAGGAAGAACAGCAGGTCGCTCAACTGGTCGACGGCGAAGATCGCGCTGCTCTGCGCCGGGCGCAGGCCGCGGCGGGCCAGCAGGGCCATCAGCGTCAGCGGCGCGCCGCTGCCGCCGGGGGTGGCGTAGAAGGCGAACTCCGAGGCCATGATGATGCCGATCGACTGCCGCTGGCTCAGCGGCCCGGCGCGGCCGGCAAGCAGCACGCGCAGCTTCTGGGCGTTGATCAGCCAGCACAGCAGGATCATGCCGAGCAACAGCAGCAGGTTGTCCAGCGGGAAGCTCGCCAGTTGCTCGAGCATCGGCCGGCCGCCCAGCACCAGCGGCACCAGCGAGGCGCCGAGCAGGGCGATCAGCAGCCACCAGGCGCGGCTCATGGCCGGGCCTCGCGGCGGGTGGGGCGCGCTCCGTTCAGCTCGGGGCGCGGGGTGTTGCGGCAGACGGAAATGACATTTACCTCCGGGACTGTGCGCTTCCCTCTTCTGTGGACTACCGCTTCGGGCTGGCGTTCGCAGTCGCTGAGGGGAGTCTACGGCAGCCTCGGCAGTGGCGCCCCGGTCCTTTCGTCGGTCCGGGGCATCCGGGGCTCACGGGTGTTCGGTTTCCTTGGCGCCTTCCTCCAGCGCCTTGTTCTGCCAGCCTTCCTCGCCGGGCAGGATCAGGTTCAGGACGATGGCGACGATGGCGCACAGGGCGATGCCCTTCAGGCCGAAGTCGTCCGGGCCGGTGCCCGAGCCGATCAGCACGCCGCCGATGCCGAACACCAGGGTCACCGAGACGATGCACAGGTTGCGCGCCTGGGACAGGTCGACCTTGTGGCGGATCAGGGTGTTCATGCCCACCGAGGCGATGGTGCCGAACAGCAGGCAGAGGATGCCGCCCATCACCGGCACCGGGATGCTCTGCAGGATGGCGCCGAACTTGCCGACGAAGGCCAGGCCGATGGCGAACGCCGCCGCCCAGGTCATGATCTTCGGGTTGTAGTTCTTGGTCAGCATCACCGCGCCGGTGACTTCGGCGTAGGTGGTGTTCGGCGGGCCGCCGAACAGGCCGGCGGCGGAGGTGGCGATGCCGTCGCCCAGCAGGGTGCGGTGCAGGCCCGGGGTCTTCAGGTAGTTCTTGCCGGTCACCCCGCCCACGGCGATCACCCCGCCGATGTGCTCGATGGCCGGGGCCAGGGCCACCGGGACGATGAATAGGATGGCCTGCCAGTTGAACTCCGGCGCGGTGAACTTCGGCAGCTCCAGCCAGGGCGCGGCGACGATCTTGGCCACGTCGACCACGCCGAACATGAAGGCCAGCGCATAGCCCACCAGCACGCCGCTGATGATCGGCACCAGGCGCAGCATGCCCTTGCCGAACACGGCGACTATCAGGGTGGTGATCAGCGCCGGCATGGAGATCAGCATGGCGGTGCGGTAGGGGATCAGCTCGGTGCCGTCGCCGGCCTTGCCCATGGCCATGTTGGCGGCGATGGGGGCCATGGCCAGGCCGATGGAGATGATCACCGGGCCGATCACCACCGGCGGCAGCAGGCGGTCGATGAAGGCGGTGCCCTTGATCTTCACCGCCAGGCCCAGGAAGGTGTAGACGAAGCCGGCGGCGACCACCCCGCCCATGGTCGCGGCCAGGCCGAACTGGCCCTTGGCGAGGATGATCGGGGTGATGAAGGCGAAGCTGGAGGCCAGGAACACCGGCACCTGGCGCCCGGTCACCAGCTGGAACATGAGGGTGCCGAAGCCGGCGGTGAACAGCGCCACGTTCGGGTCCAGGCCGGTGATCAGCGGCATCAGCACCAGGGCGCCGAAGGCGACGAAGAGCATCTGCGCGCCGGCGATGACCTGGCGCCACAGCGGGTCATGGAATTCGTCGGCCATGGATCAGTTTTCCTTCTGCTTGGTGCCGAAGATCTTGTCGCCGGCATCGCCCAGGCCGGGGATGATGTAGCCGTTCTCGTTCAGCCCCTGATCGATCGAGGCGGTATAGATGATGACGTCCGGGTGCGCCTCGGCCACCGCCTTGATGCCCTCGGGCGCGGCCACCAGCACCATGGCGCGGATTTCCCTGCAGCCGGCCTTCTTCAGCAGGTCGATGGTGGCGACCATGGAGCCGCCGGTGGCCAGCATCGGGTCGATGATCAGCGAGCGGCGCTCGGCGATGTCCGGCGCCAGCTTCTCCAGGTAGGTGTGCGCCTGCAGCGTCTCTTCGTTGCGTGCCACGCCCACGGCGCTGACCTTGGCCCCGGGGATCAGGCTGAGCACGCCGTCGAGCATGCCGATGCCGGCGCGCAGGATGGGCACCACGGTGATCTTCTTGCCGGCGATCTTCTCCACCTGCACCGAGCCGGCCCAGCCGGGGATCTCGTAGTTCTCCAGCGGCAGGTCGGCGGTCGCTTCGTAGGTCAGCAGGGCGCCCACTTCCTGGGCCAGCTCGCGGAAATTCTTGGTGCTGATATCGTGGCGGCGCATCAGTCCGATCTTGTGGCGGATCAGGGGATGGCGAATCTCGTGCACGGGCATGGACGGGGTCTCCGGGAGGGGGCTGGCAAAAAATTGCGGTAGCGTAAAGCATCTTAGGGGCAGTTGGCAGTCGGTGCGCGACAAATAGCCGCCGGCCGCCCACTGCCGGAACCCGCCTGGCCTGGCGCGGGATTGTCGGCGACTTTCGTCCGCCGGTACTTGCTCCAGGGCAGAGGGATGGGTACCTTTGCGCACTTTTTCCGGGAGAGCCCGCCAATGTCCGTCGATCTCGCGCACATCCGCCAAGTCATGGCCGAAGCCGATTGCCTGTACAACGACGCCGAAGTGGACGCCGCCATCGGCCGCGTCGCCCAGGCGATCAACGCGGACCTGGCCGAGCGCAACCCGGTGGTGTTCTGCGTGATGAACGGCGGGCTGATCTTCTCCGGCAAGCTGCTGCCGAAGCTGGACTTCCCCCTGGAGCTGTCCTACCTGCACGCCACCCGCTACCGCAACGAGACCACCGGCGGCGAGCTGTTCTGGAAGGCCAAGCCGGAAATCTCCTTCATCGACCGCGACGTGCTGATCGTCGACGACATTCTCGACGAAGGGCACACCCTCTCGGCGATCATCGACTTCTGCCGTCACGCCGGCGCCCGCGAAGTGCACACCGCGGTGCTGATCGACAAGGACCACGACCGCAAGGCGCGCCCGGACCTGAAGGCCAACTACGTCGGCCTGTCCTGCGTGGACCGCTACATCTTCGGCTACGGCATGGACTACAAGGGCTACTGGCGCAACGCCCCGGGCATCTTCGCCGTCAAGGGCCTCTGAGCCATGGCCGGGCCGCGTTTCCTCGACCAGGCCCTGTTCGCCGGGCTGGCCGGGCAGGCGGCCGCCAGCCCACGCCGCCGCCAGCACCACAACCTGCACGCGATGGAAGAGCCCTGCCATCGCCTGCTCAATGCGCTGCAGCCGGATACCTACGTGCAGCCGCACTGCCACCGCAGTCCCGATAAGGCCGAGAGCATCATCGTGCTCAAGGGGCGCCTGGGCCTGCTGATCTTCTCCGAGGCCGGCGAACTGCTCGCCACCCGCGAGCTGTCGCCCGAAGGCGATTGCCCTGGCGTGGACCTGCCGCCGGGCACCTTCCACGCCCTGGTGGCGCTGGCGCCGGACAGCCTGATGTTCGAATGCAAGGCCGGCCCCTACCAGGCCCTGGCCGACGACGAACGCGGCGCCTGGGCCCCGCGCGAGGGTGAGCCCGGCGCGGCTGAATACCTGGCCTGGATGCGGGCGCAGTTCCCCGCCTGAACCCCGCGTGATGCGGGGCTTTTCGTAGGAGCGAGCTTGCTCGCGAACGAACCCTCGCCGCGGAATCCGTTCGCGAGCAAGCTCGCTCCTACACATCTATATACGTCGATGTATGCATGCATCGATATGCATTTTTGCCGATCCATCCCCCGCCTATCCTGCCGGCCTCGCTGAAACCACCTCCGAGGTCACCATGCGCACCCAGCTCTATATCGACGGCCAATGGCGCGACGCCGCCAGCGGCGCCACCCTGCAGCCGATCAACCCGGCCACCCGCGAACCGCTGGAGGCGGTGGCCGCCGCCGGCGCTGCCGAGGTCGACCTGGCCGTGGCCGCCGCTCGCCGTGCCTTCGCTGGTTGGCGCGAGACCACCGGCGCCGAGCGCGCGCAGTATCTGCGCGGTTTCGCCGAGCAGTTGGAAGCCCGTCGTGAAACCCTGGTCGAACTACAGATGCGCGCCAGCGGCAAGCCGCGCCTGGAGGCGGAGATCGACATCGGCGACGCCATCGCCACCTTCGCCTACTACGCCGAGCTGGCCGCAGGCCTGGATGCGCGGCAGAACGCCGAGGTGGCGCTGCCCGACGCCGGCTTCCGCTCGCAGACGCGCTTCGAGCCGGTGGGCGTGGCCGGGCTGATCGTGCCGTGGAACTTCCCCCTGGTGACCAGCGCCTGGAAGGTCGCGCCGGCCCTGGCCGCCGGCTGCACCGTGGTGCTCAAGCCGTCGGAGATCACCCCGCTGATCGAACTGGTGCTCGGTGAAGTCGCCGACGCCATCGGCCTGCCCGCCGGCGTGCTGAACCTGGTGCCGGGCCTGGCCGACGCCGGCGCCGCCATCAGCAGCCACCCCGGCATCGACAAGCTGTCCTTCACCGGCAGCAACGCCGTGGGCCGCAAGGTCATGCAGGCCGCCGCCGCGCGCACCCAGCCGGTGGGCCTGGAACTGGGTGGCAAGTCGCCGATCCTGGTGTTCGCCGACAGCGACCTGGACGATGCCGTGCAGTGGATCATCGCCGGCGTGTACTGGAACGCCGGGCAGATGTGCTCGGCCACCTCGCGCCTGCTGGTGGAGGAAGGCGTCGCCGATGACCTGCTGGCGCGCCTGAAGGCGGCCGTCGAGGCGCTGCGCGTCGGCGATCCGCTGGCCGGCGAGATCGACATGGGGCCGATGACCAGCCAAGCGCAGTACCGCAAGGTGCTGGACTACTTCGCCATCGCCCGCGACGAAGGCTTGGCCTGCCTCACCGGCGGCGAGGCAGGGGAGGGCTGGTGCATCCGCCCGACCGTCTACGTCGACGTGCCGGAAGACAGCCGCCTGTGGCGCGAGGAAATCTTCGGACCGGTGCTCTGCGTGCGCCGCTTCAGCGATGAGGCCGATGCGCTGCGCCAGGCCAACGACTGCGACTTCGCCCTGGCAGCCACCGTGGTCAGCGCCGACCTGGCGCGCGCCCAGCGCGTCGCCGAGCGCCTGGAGGCCGGCCACGTCTGGCTGAACTCGCCGCAGGTGGTGTTCCCGCAGACCTCCTGGGGCGGCGGCAAGGCCAGCGGCATCGGCCGCGAGCTGGGGCCGTGGGGGCTGTCGGCGTTCCTCGGCGTCAAGCACATCACCGCGCCGCGCTGACAGGAAGCACGGTCTTGCAGGCTGCGCCGAGGTGCTCTTCGTAGGATGGGTTGAGCTTGCGATACCCATCGGGCCAGGGTGATGGGTATCGCTTCGCTCAACACCATCCTACGACGTTACGCCATGCACGGCGCAAAGGTCCTCCATCAGCGCCTGCAGGGCTTGGTTGTGCCCGGCATCGTCGCGCAGCAGCAGGCTGTGCTCGATGCCGTAGCCGAGCCGTTCGGCGAGCAGTGGGCGCATCTCGTCCAGGTCCACCCAGCGCTGTGCGTAGTGCGTCGGCAGGTAGCCCAGGTGGGTGCCGGCGCGCACGGCGTGCACCACCGCTTCCATGTTGCTGGCCTGCGCCGTGCTGCGCCGTGGGTCGGCCGGCAGCTGGACGTCGGCCTGGGCGTAGCCGTACTGCACCCAGGCGCAGGCTTCCAGCTCGGCCTGGCCGGGCGCCTCGTGTCCGAACAGCGGATGGCCCCGGCCGCAGAACACCGCCACCCGTTCGCTGTACAACGGGCGATAGCGCAGGTTCGGCAATTGCCGGCTGAAGCAGGCGATGGCCAGGTGCAGTTCGCCGCCCAGCACCTGGCGTTCCAGTTCGCTGGAGGAGCCGATCGACAGCTGCAGGCGCACTTCCTGATCGCGCCGGCCGAAGCGCGCCAGGGCTTCGTGGATGCGGGCCTCGGGCAGGGTGGCGATGTTGTCCGCCAGGCCCAGGCGCAGCTCGCCCACCAGGCGCCCGGCCAGGGACTGCACCTGGTCGCGGAAGTCGCCCAGCGCGGCGAACAGCCCCTGGGCGTGCTGCAGCACCAGGGCGCCCTTGTCGGTCAGGCGGAAGCCACTCTTGCCGCGTTCGCACAGGCGGTAGCCCAGGCGCGTCTCCAGGCTGGCGATATGGGTGCTGATGGTTGATTGGCCCATGCCCAGTTCGCCCTGGGCGGCGGAAAAGCCACCGCAGCGCACCACCGTGGCGAAGATGCGCAGCAGGCGCAGGTCGAGGTCGGAAACGTTGTGCAGCATGGGGCCTCTGCATCCATCTGGTGGCATGTGAGTGAGCGAACGCATCGAATTTTATCAATGCTTGAAAGCCCTCACCACGTACCTGTACGAGTGCTGCCGGCCCCATGCTAGAGTGCTGGACGAGTTTTCCCGCGGGGTTCACGATGACGTTGCGCCACCTGTTCTGCCTTGCCTTCCTGGCCTTCTCCGGGCCGCTGTTCGCCGCCGCTGCGCCGGTGGCCCATGCCCAGTTCCTGCCGCCGGACGACAACAACCTGCGCGGCGAGGCGCCGGAGCAGCAGCAACTGCTGCAGGTCACCGAATACAGCGTGGTGCTGGGCAACCAGCGCCAGTCCAACCAGCAGCCGATCCCGATCACCACCCCGGCGCTGCTGCGCCTGAAGGGCAAGCCGCTGAACAAGGGCGGCGCCGTGACCCAGGTGCTGATCAGCTTCGACAGCGAGGGCAAGAGCCTGAAGAAGCCCAGCTACGACGCCGCCAGCCGCACCCTGAGCCTGTCCTACCCGGCAGCGTCCTATACCCAGTTGCTCGACCTGCTGCGCCATGGCCCGGTGTACTGCCAGTTCCTCAGCTACCCCAACGGCCATGTCTGGGCCGACCTGCACAGCGGCGCCGTGCGCCTGCGTTGAGCCGGCGCCCGCCGCGGGGTTACACTGCCCGCCTTTGATGACGGCCGGGCCGTCGACTGGTGCCGTAGAGAGAAGCGAGCGATGCGTAAAGACAAGAAGCAGGTGATTGGCGAAGAGATCGGCGACGAGTCGATCAAGCTGTTCCTCGAGGTCGAACCGGCCGACGACACCCCGCCGTCGTTGCACAAGCTGATCAAGGCCTACCGCGGCCTGCGCATCGACGATTTCGAGCGCTTCGTGAAGTTCTTCGTCGAGGCCGGCTACGACCTCGGCGCCAAGGATGCCAAGGGCCAGGACTTCATCGCGCTGATCCGCGACCAGCGCCAGGCCGAGCCCTACATCGAGGTGATCGAAGCCGCCCGCGGCTGATCGGCCTTGCCGTGAAGAAGCCCGCCGTGTGCGGGCTTTTTCGTGCCCGCAGGGTTCGCGAGCAAGCTCGCTCCTACAGGGTGGAATGCTCTTCGTAGGAGCGAGCTTGCTCGCGAACCCCCGCCCCCCGCCTAGACTTGCAGGTAGAACAACGACAAGGTGAGGACGCCGACATGCATGTACAGCCCTATCTGTTCTTCCATGGCCAGTGCGACGAAGCCATCGCCTTCTACCAGCAGGCCCTCGGCGCGCAGCTCAACGCGCTGATGCGCTACGAGGAGGCGCCGGGGCCGCTGCAGGTGCCCGACGGCTGGTGCGAGAAGGTCATGCATGCCAGCCTGCAGATCGGCCAGACCGAGGTGCTGATGTCCGACGGCCGCGGCGAGCACGAAGCGCCGTTCAATGGCTTTTCGCTGCACCTGGCCCTGCACAGCGTGGCCGCCGCCGAGAAGGCCTTCGCCGCGCTGGCCGAGGAGGGGCAGGTGGACATGCCGCTGGAGAAGACCTTCTGGGCGCAGCGCTTCGGCATGCTCCACGACCGCTTCGGCGTCGGCTGGATGATCAGCTGCCGCTGAAACGAAGGCTGCACAAACGAAAAGGCCCGCTGGATGGCGGGCCTTTTGCGCTGGCGCTGGATCACTGATCCAGTTGCAGCTTCTGCCAGGTGTAGGCGTTGATCTCGCGGTAGGCCGAGGCATCGGTCTCCAGCTGCTTCTCGCGGGCCGGGAAGATTTCCTTGAGCTTGGCGCCCCAGGCTTCGGACTTGTACTGCTGCGGGAAGCAGCGCTCCAGCAGGCCGAGCATGATCGACACGGTCACCGAGGCGCCCGGGGAGGCGCCCAGCAGGGCGGCGATGGTGCCGTCCTCGGAGGCCACCAGCTCGGTGCCGAACTGCAGGATGCCGCCTTTCTTGGCGTCCTTCTTGATGATCTGCACGCGCTGGCCGGCGGTTTCCAGGCGCCAGTCGGCCGGGTTGGCCAGCGGGTAGAACTTGCGCAGGCTTTCCAGGCGCTGGTCCATGGACTGCATGACTTCGCGCACCAGGTAGCGGGTCAGGTCCATGTTGTCGCGGGCGACCGCCAGCATCGGCATCAGGTTGCTGCCACGCACCGACAGCGGCAGGTCGAGGAAGGAGCCGTGGCGCAGGAACTTGGTGGAGAAACCGGCGTAGGGCCCGAACAGCAGGGACTTCTTGCCGTCGACCACGCGGGTGTCCAGGTGCGGCACGGACATCGGCGGGGCGCCGACCTCGGCCTGGCTATAGACCTTGGCCTGGTGCTGCTTGACCACTTCGGGGTTGTCGCAGCGCAGCCACTGGCCGCTCACCGGGAAGCCGCCGAAGCCCTTGCTTTCCGGGATGCCGGACATCTGCAGCAGCGGCAGCGCGCCGCCGCCGGCACCGAGGAAGACGAACTTCGTGCGGATCTTGCGCGACTGGCCGTTCTGGGTGTTCTTGATGTCGACGATCCAGTCCTGGCCGTCGCGCTCCAGGCCCACGACCTTCTGGAAGTAGCTGATCTTCGCGCCGTCCTGCTTGCCCAGGCGGGCCAGCAGTTGGTTGGTCAGGGCGCCGAAGTTGACGTCGGTGCCGTGCTCGACGCGGGTGGCGGCGACCTGCTCGTCGGCCGGACGGCCGGGCATGGTCAGCGGCGCCCACTGGCCCAACTGCTCGCGGTCCTCGGTGTAGACCATGGACTCGAAGGCGTGGTGCTGGCTCAGCGTCTCGAAGCGCTTCTTCAGGAAGGACACGTCCTTGCCCCGGACGAAGCTCAGGTGCGGCACCGGGTTGATGAAGTTGCGCGGATTGCCGAAGCCTTCCTTGTCCACCAGGTGCGCCCAGAACTGCTTGGACACCTCGAACTGGGCGTTGATCTGCACCGCTTTCTTGATGTCGATGGAGCCGTCGGCGGCCTGCGGCGTGTAGTTCAGCTCGCAGAGGCCGGCGTGGCCGGTGCCGGCGTTGTTCCAGGGGTTGGAGCTCTCGATGGCTCCGGACTCCTGCAGTTCGACGATCTCCAGTTGGGTGTCGGGTTCGACTTCCTTCAACAGGGTCGCCAGGGTTGCGCTCATGATGCCGGCGCCAACCAGCAGCACATCCAAAGCTTCGTGTTCGTTCGCCATTCTCGCTCGCCACACTCTCGTGAAGTAGTGAAAAACCTTCAAATCACGCTCTTATGGAGACGTGAAGCTCAAAGGGGGTCGTCGCTGCGGGCGGGTCCGGACTCGGTACGGAGGGGACTCGCGGCAATCCTTGCCTGAAAGTGTCGTCGCAACGATCGGTACAAAGCGCGGGCCGGTGGCCACGGCGCAATTGGCGACTCTCTAGGAGGGTGTGACAGGCCGACGGGCGCAAGGCTGTCGTGCTGTGGGACCCGATCAGGAGGCGTCCTTATAATCGGGGCGCGATTATAACGACGAAAAGCAAAAAAAGCCCTCGGACTTAGACTTTTTTCCGAGTTCCGGTCACCGGATTTCCTATTTTTGCACCAATATGGTGCGTCTCTCCCTCGCGCATGTCGCCGCCAAGGAACCTGTAACAAAGTGCCAGCGTCCAAGCTGCAGAGCGCTATCAGGGCGCTCCGACGGCCGGTATACTGCCCGCCGTTCCGAGCCCAACCCATGGAGACACGAACATGTTGCAGCGTCTGTTGCTCAGTCTGATCGCCGCCGGCACCCTGGCCTTGTCCGGCTGTGCCCTCAGCCCGCAACAACTGAACCCGGACCCGCTGTTCACGGGCCAGCCGGTCGCCGTCGGCCAGGGCCAGCCGGTGGTGGTGAAAGTGGTCGATGGCCGCCAGAGTACCGAACTGGGCACCCGCGGCGGCCTCTACTCGGAGACCAGCGCGGTTACCGTGCGTAGCCAGGACGTGATTCCCAAGCTGCAGGCGCAGACCGAGGCGGCGGTACGCCTGCTCGGCTTCACCCCCTCGCCGAACGCCTACAACGCCCCGACCCTGACCCTCACCCTGGCCGAGCTGAAGTACCAGTCGCCCAAGGACGGCGTCTACGTCACCGAAGCCACCATAGGCGCGACCTTCCGCGTCGAGGTGCAGGCCGGCGGGCGCCGCTACAGCGGCCGCTACGGCTCCAGCCTGAACCAGCGCTTCGGCATGGCGCCGAACCAGCAGACCAACACCAAGCTGGTCAGCGACGTGCTCAGCGACGCCCTGGACCGCGTGTTCAAGGACCCGACCATCGGGCAGACGCTGAACCAGCGCTGATCGTCCTGGCGCGAATGAAAAAGCCCGGCACTCGCCGGGCTTTTTCATTCAGGGTCGCGGGAATTCAGGCGGCGGCCTGGCGGAACGGGTCGGTCTCGTAGGCCGGCCGGCGCTCGTCGGCTTCCGGCAGGTCCAGGTGTTCGTGGCCGCAGGCCTGGCAGTACACCAGCCAGTGGTCGTCCTGGACGTTGAAGGAGAGGTCGGTGACCACGGCTTCGATTTCATCCAGGTGTTCGATCAGGTAGGCGCTTTCGTGGGGTACGATTTCGAGCATGGCGAATCTCCTAGGCGGGATACCGGATGGCGAAAGGTGACTAGCCAGTCATGTGCCAGGTGTCGGAAAAGGCTTAGAACCCTTCTCGATAAGGCTGACGTTCGTCGTGAATAAGACGACCGAACTGGCTGCGCTGTCCTCCTGACAGATACAATCGGGCGTCTTTCTTTCAGTCCTGTGACGCACCCACTGCGGTTCGTCGCTTCGTACAGAACTCGGCCTTGGCGCTTTCTTGCTTCCGGGCGTGCAGTCCTGAAGTGTGGAGGTCGTGATGTCGCTGCAGGCGCTCTGGAATCTGTTCCAGGCCCATCCCGCCCGGGTCCTCAACGACCTGGCGCTGTTCTTCGCCCTGGCCGGCGCCTGGCTGCTGCTGGCCACCCGCCGGCGCGAGCGCCAGGCCCTGCAACGCCTGGTCGCCGGTGGCGATGGCGTGGCCGCGCCGCTGGCCGAAGCCGAGCCCTCGACGGCGAAGATCAACCGCTTCTTCTACCTCTTCGGCTTCGCCTGCCTGGCCCTGGCCGTGGGCCTCAGCCAGTACAGCACGCACCTGCCGGGCTGAAAACGCACCGTCACGATGCAAAAGGGCGCCCATGGGCGCCCTTTTCGTTCATGCGGTGGTTCAGGTCTGCTTGAGCCGGTACTGGTTCAGCACCGGGTTGGCGTACTGCAGGACCAGGTAGGGGCGGTGTTCCGGCGGGCAGGCCTGCAGCCGTTGCTGCCACTGCTCGCGGGCCCGGCGCAGTTCCTCGGCGCCGAACAGGCTCTCGGCGCTGGGCACGGCCAGGGCCGGGTCGCGCAGCTCGGACATCTCGTAGGCCAGGTAGTGCACCGGGAACAGCCGGTAGTTGCCGAGGATCTGCCGGTCCAGGGCGGCGGCCAACTGCTTGGCGTCGGCGTAGTCGCCGTCCATCTCGGCGCCGAAGTTGATCTGCACGCGTCCCTTGTAGCCGGTGATGCCCAGGGCGATGCTGGCGTCGTCCTCGCCCGGCGCCTTGCGGTATTCGCCGGTGCTGGCGCGGGTGTACAACTCGCGGGCCTTGGCGGCGTCGCAGGGGTCGTACTCGTAGCTGATCGACACCGGGATCAGGTGCAACTCGCGGACCACCTCGGCGAAGGGCTCGTCCTTGCGGCTCATGTGGAACATCTTGAGGATCGCCGAGTCGGTGCGGTCGTCACCGTCCTTGGCGCGGCCCTCGGCCTGGGCGATCCACACCGACTCGCCGTCGTGGCGGATCGAGTGGTTGATGTAGGCCGAGAGGGTGTTGTAGGCCGCCAGCTTCTCGCGCCGGCCGCTGATCGAGCGGTGCACGATGAAGCTCTTGTTCAGGCGCATCAGGTCGCTGACGAAGGGCCGCTGCAGCAGGTTGTCGCCGATGGCGATGCGCGGCGTCGGCAGCTTGGCGTGGTAGATGGCGTAGTTGCAGAACGCCGGGTCCATCACGATGTCGCGGTGGTTGGCGATGAACAGGTAGGCGCGGCCGCTCTTGAGGTTGTCCAGCCCGGCGTAGGTGACGCCGTCGGTGGCGTGCTCGATGGTGCGGTCGACGTAGGGCTCGCACTTGTCCTGCAGTTCCACCACGCTGCGGATGCCGGTGACCTCGCGGGCCAGGCGGTGGGCGATCAGCGGGCGCAGCAGCCAGCCGAAGGGGCGCGACAGGCGCGGATAACGATAACGCGCCAGAATACCCAGGAAGGCGTCGTCGCTCAGCAGGCGCTGGAGAACGGCCGGGACTTCGGCGTCGTTGTACGGTCGGATGGCTTCGAACTCGCCCATCATGCTCTCTTGTTCATGGGTGTAACTGGCACGGCACGCGTCTGGCGCGGGCCTCTCCCCCGGAAAACCGACCATGCCCGCGGGCCTGGCTGGATAAAAAGACCGCGGGAGTATAACGGAAGTCACAGGGGACCTTCAGATGCTCGAGACCCAGGCTTACCGCTGCCCCTATTGCGGGGAACCGGCCGAGGCCGTGCTAGACCTCTCCGGCGGCGACCAGAGCTACTATGAAGATTGTCCGGTGTGTTGCCGGCCCATCCTGTTCCAGCTGTACACCGACGGCGCCCAGTGGACGCTGGAGGTTCACCGGGAGGACGACTGATGCAGCGAGTCTACGAACCGGCCGACCTGGCCGAGGCCGAGTTGCTGGCCGGCATGCTGGCCAGTGAGGGCATCGATTGCCACCTCGGCGGCCGCCACCTGCTCGGTGGCATCGGCGAGCTGCCGCTGCACGGGCTGCTGCACCTGTGGGTCGACGACGAGGCGGCGCAACAGGCGCGGGAGCTGATCCAGGCGTACAATGCCGCGCAGCCGTTGCCCGGCCCGGCCGACGAGTTCGGCCCGGCCAGCGGCGTGCTGCTCTGTTGAGGCCGCGCTGGAGCGCCGATGACCGCCCGCTTTGCCCTGTTCCGCTGGACCCGCGAGCTCGCCGAGCTGCCGGGCTTTCCCAAGGACCACCCGCCGCACTGGAACCTCGCCCCCGGCGCGCAGCTGCTGATGCTGCGCGAGGAGGCCGGCGTGCGCCGCGCCGACCTGGCGCGCTGGGGTCTGACTCCGGCCTGGCTCACCGACCTGTCGCGCACCCCGGCCCATGCCCGTGCCGAGACCCTGGCCGAGCAGCCGATGTTCCGCGAGGCCTTCGCCCGCCGCCGCTGCCTGGTGCCGGCCAACGGTTTCTACGAATGGCGCGGCGTGCGCAAGCGGCCCTACTGGGTGGCCGGCGCCAGTGGCCTGAGTTATTTCGCCGCGGTCTGGGAGGCTTACCCGGTGGGCGGCCACACCTGGCTGAGCCTGGCCCTGGTGACCCAGGCGGCCGGTCCGCTGCGCCGCCCGTTGCTGCTGGAGAGCGAGGAGGACAGGGCGCTCTGGCTGGGGGACGAGACGCCGCTGCCCAAGCTGCTGAGCCTGCTGGCACGGCCGCAGGTGCGGCTGCGGGAGCAGGCGTTGGCGAGCATCGTCAATGATCCGGCTTGCGATGGGCCGGAGTGTTTGACGCCGGCTTAGGGCGGGAGTGCTGAGGGGGCTTTTCGTAGGAGCGAGCTTGCTCGCGAATGGCGCCTCCCGGTTGTCGAGGTGCGACAGATTGACTCCGCTCCCTCTCCCCAGCCCTCTCCCTGAAGGGAGAGGGGGCTAGACCGTGCCGAGAACAGGCATGGTTTCAGCTGGAAACCACCGGAGTTGCCGGCTAACCCCAGAATACCCAACCCTGCCGAACGGTCCCCTCTCCCTTCAGGGAGAGGGTTAGGGAGAGGGCGCTCTTCAGGGTAGGCACCCACGCAACCCCCCTTCGCGAGCAAGCTCGCTCCTACGAAAAGCCTCCGCCTTATCATCCAGAGGCCCCCACTCGCATTCAGCAGCCTGATAGTGCGCGCCAGCTTCCCCCTCGCTTGCCTAAGCTGCACTCCACCCCTTCGCTCTGGCCGCGTTGGCGGCGAACAGGAGTTCGGCATGCACAATAACAACAACGGCTACCCCTCCAGTGCCGTGGCCTGGTCCACGGTGGCGATCCTCATGGTCGCCTACGTCCTGTCGTTCATCGACCGGCAGATTCTCAACCTGCTGGTCGGGCCGATCCGCCGTGACCTGGCCATCAGCGACACCCAGATGAGCCTGCTCATGGGGCTGTCCTTCGCGCTCTTCTACACCCTTTGTGGCATCCCCCTCGGGCGCATGGCCGACAGCCGCAGCCGGCGCGGGCTGATCACCGTCGGCGTGCTGATCTGGAGCGCCATGACCGCGGCCTGCGGCCTGGCCCGGCAGTACTGGCAGTTCCTGCTGTTCCGCGTCGGCGTCGGCGTGGGTGAGGCAGCGTTGTCGCCGGCGGCTTATTCGCTGATCGCCGACAGCTTCCCGGCGCAGCGCCGGGCCACCGCCATCAGCGTCTATTCCATGGGCATCTACCTGGGCTCCGGGCTGGCCTTCCTGCTCGGCGGGCTGGTGATCAAGTTCGCTTCGGCCCAGGGCGACGTGCACCTGCCGCTGTTCGGCGAAGTGCGCCCCTGGCAGCTGATCTTCCTGCTCCTCGGCGCCGCCGGGGTGCTCTTCACCCTGCTGATGCTGGCGGTGAAGGAGCCGCAGCGCCACGGCGTGGGCGCCGGCGTCGAGGTGCCGATGCGCGAGGTCGGCGCTTACCTGCGGGCCAACCGCAGGACGGTGATCTGCCACAACTTCGGCTTCGCCTGCATCTCCTTCGCCAGCTACGGCAGCGGCGCCTGGGTGCCGACCTTCTTCGTCCGCACCTACGGCTGGGACGCCGGCCACGTCGGCGTGGTGTACGGCAGCATAGTGGCGGTGTTCGGCTGCCTGGGCATCGTCTTCGGCGGGCGCCTGGCCGACCGCTGGGCCAAGCGCGGCAGGACCGACGCCAACATGCGCGTGGGCCTGTTGGCGGCCTGCCTGGCGCTGCCGCTGTCGGTGACCTTCCCGCTGCTGGACGACGCCAACCTGGTGGCCCTGCTGATGGCGCCCACGGTGTTCTGCCTGAGCATGCCCTTCGGCGTGGCGCCGGCGGCGATCCAGGAGATCATGCCCAACTCCATGCGCGGCCAGGCCTCGGCCATCTACCTGTTCGTGGTCACCCTGTTCGGCCTGGGCGTGGGCCCCACCGCGGTGGCGCTGGTCACCGACTTCGTGTTCCACGACGACATGGCGCTGCGCTACTCGCTGCTGATCGTCACCAGCCTGGCGCTGCTGGGCGGCGTGGTGCTGCTGGGCATGGGCCTGAAGCCCTACCGCCAGAGCCGCGAGCACCTGCAGAACTGGAGCCTGCAGCGCGAGTCCGGTCAGGACAGGGGCGGGATGCAGCGGCAGCCGGCGTAGGCTGTTATGCCCCGGCCAGCACCGTGGCTGGGGCCGGGCCATTGCGGACGGAGTCCGCTCCTACGCCACCCCACCCACGCCATTCCCCCGTAGGAGCGGACTCCGTCCGCGATCCGGCCGCAAGGCCGGCAAAGAAAAAGCCCCGCTGCTGCGGGGCTTTTTCGTTCAATGCGCCGGTGTCGGCTCGCCCTCTGGCGCCAGGTCCTTCTTCGCCACCAGCGTGTACACGCACGGCAGCACGAACAGGGTGAAGAGCGTGCCCACGGTCATCCCGGTGGCGATCACCACGCCGATGTCGAAGCGGCTCACCGCGCCGGCGCCGGTGGCCAGCAGCAGCGGGATCACCCCCAGGACCATGGCCGCGGTGGTCATCAGCACCGGGCGCAGGCGGATGGCCGCGGCTTCCTCCACCGCCTCGCGCACGCCCAGGCCGCGTTCGTGGCGCAGCTGGTTGGCGAACTCGACGATGAGGATGCCGTGCTTGCTGATCAGCCCGATCAGCGTCACCAGGCCCACCTGGGTGTAGATGTTCAGGCTCGACAGGCCGAGGAACAGCGGCACCAGCGCGCCGCAGATCGACAGCGGCACCGTGACCATGATCACCAGCGGGTCGCGGAAGCTCTCGAACTGCGCGGCCAGCACCAGGAAGATCACCGCCAGGGCCAGGCCGAAGGTCAGCAGCAGCGCGTTGCCTTCCTGGACGAACTGCCGCGAGGCGCCGGCGTAGTCGAAGGCGAAGCCGCGCGGCGACTCCTGCTCGGCGATCTGCTTCACGCTGTCGATGGCATCGCCCATGCTCACCAGCGGCACGCCGGAGATGATCGCCGAGTTCAGCTGCTGGAACTGGTTGAGCTGGCGCGGCCGCGCGCGCTCGTGCAGGGTCACCACGGTGGACAGCGGCAGCAACTCGCCGCGGCCGTTCTTCACGTAGTAGCTGCCCAGCCACTCGGGGTTCTCGCGGAAGCGCCGCTCGACCTGGGCGATCACCTTGTAGCTGCGCCCGTCGATGGTGAAGCGGTTGATCTCGCCCTCGCCCAGCAGGCTGGCCAGGGTGATGCCCAGGTCCTGCATGGACACGCCCATCTGCGCCGCCTTGGCGCGGTCGATGTCGACCACCAGCTCCGGCTTGTCGAAGGCCAGGTCGAGGTCGAGGAAGGCGAACTTGCCGGATTCCTCGGCGCGCTTCTTCACCCGCTCGGCCACCTGCAGCAGCGACTCGTAGTCGCTGGCGGTGTTGATCACGAACTGGAATGGCAGGCCCTCGCCGGTGCCCGGCAGCGACGGCAGGTTGAAGCCGAAGATCTGCAGGCCGGGGATCTTGTCCAGCTCTGCCTGCACCGCGTGGAGCAGCTCCATCTGGCTGCGCTCGCGTTCGTCCCAGGGTTTGAGCAGCATGCCGCCGATGCCGCTCTGCACACCGTTGTAGCCGTTGATCTGGAACGCCGAATAGTACTCGGGGAAGGTGCGGAAGATGTGCTCGTACTCGCTGGTGTACTTGTTCAGGTAGTCCAGGTTGGCGGTCTGCGGCGCGTTGGCCATGAGGAAGACGATGCCCTGGTCTTCCTCCGGCGCCAGTTCCTTGTGGGTGAACACCAGCAGCAGCGGGATGATCGCCAGTACCAGCGCGCCGAACACCAGCACCACCGGGCGGTTGTCCAGGGTGGCGTGGAGGCTGCGCTGGTAGCGTCGCTTCAGGCCTTCGAAGAGCTGGTCCAGGCGGTGCGACAGGCCGCTGGGGTTCTCGTCGTGGCGCAGCAGGCGCGAGCACATCATCGGCGACAGTGTCAGCGCGACTACGCCGGAGATGATCACCGCGCCGGCCAGGGTGAAGGCGAACTCCTTGAACAGCGCGCCGGTCAGGCCGCTGAGGAAGCCGATGGGGGCATACACCGCGGCCAGGGTGATGGTCATTGTGACCACCGGCACGGCGATTTCCCGGGCGCCCTCGATGGCGCCCTGGAAGGGCGACTTGCCGTCCTCGATGTGGCGGTGGATGTTCTCCACCACCACGATGGCGTCGTCCACCACCAGGCCGATGGCGAGCACCATGGCCAGCAGCGTCAGCAGGTTGATGGAGTAGCCCATCAGCTGCATGAAGAACAGCACGCCGATCATCGACAACGGGATGGTCACCACCGGGATCAGCACCGAGCGGAAGGCGCCGAGGAACAGGAAGACCACCACGATGACGATGAGGATGGCCTCGCCGAGGGTCTTCACTACCTCGTCGATGGAGGCCTGGATGAAGCGCGTGGCGTCGTAGGCGATGGACACCTTCAGGTCCGGCGGCAGCTGTTCCTCCAGCTCGGGCATCTTGGCGCGGACTTCCTTGATCACGTCCAGCGGGTTGGAGCTGGGCGTGCCCTTGATGCCGATGTACACCGAGGGGATGCCGTTGAACGAGCTGACCGAGTCGTAGCTGGCCGCGCCCAGTTCCACCCGCGCCACGTCGCTCATCAGCACGCGGCGATCGCCCAGGGTCTTCAGCGGGATGGCGGCGAAGGCCTGCGGCGACTTCAGGTCGGTGGCGGCGTTGACGCTGGTGACCACCAGCTCGCCCTTCACCTCGCCGGCGGCGGAGAGGAAGTTGTACTTGCGCACGGCGTCGTCGATGTCGCTGGCGGTGATGCCGTAGGCGGCCATCTTCACCGGGTCCAGCCACAGGCGCATGGCGAACACCTGGTTGCCGAGGATCTCGGCCTCGGCGATACCCGGCAGGGTGGCGAGCTTGGGCTGGATCACCCGCGACAGGTAGTCGGTGATCTGCGGGTTGTCCATGTGCTCGCTGTAGAAGCTGATGTACATCAGCGCCGAGGCGTCGGCGGCTTCCTTGTCCAGCACCGGGTCCTCGGCGTCGGGCGGCAGCTGCGTCTTCACCTCGCCGATCTTCGACAGCAGCTCGGTCACCAGGCGGTCGGTGTTGGCGCCGATGTGCGCGTAGATGGAGATCACCGAGTAGTTCTGCCGGCTCACCGAGGTCATGTAGTCGATGCCTTCGGCGCTGGCCAGGCTCTGCTGCAGCGGCTGGGTGATGTAGCCCTGGATGGTCTCGGCGTTGGCCCCGGCGTAGAAGGTGGTGACGGTGATCAGCGCGTTCTCCATCTGCGGGTATTCGCGGATCACCAGGCGGCTGAAGGCCTGCATGCCGAGCAGGACGATCAGCAGGCTGACCACCGTCGCCAGCACCGGGCGGCGGATGAAGGGATCGGTAAAGGCCATGGTTCCAGTCCTTTGTCATTGCGCCCGCGCGGCCGTGGCCGGGCGGGGTTCGGCGGCCGAGCGGGCCGCCCTGGTGCTTGGGTTGCGGCTCAGCGCACGTCGTCGACGATGGCCACCGGGGTGCCGCTGTCCAGCTTGAGCTGGCCGCTGGTCACCACCTGGTCGCCGACCTTCAGGCCGTCGAGGATCACCGCCTTGCCTTCGCGGCGCTCGCCGACCTTGACGAAGCGGCGCTCCACGGCCAGCAGCGGCTGGCCCTTGGCATCGTTCTGCGGCTTGCCGTCCTTGTCCTGCTTCGGCCCCACCACGTACACCGAGTTGCCGTACAGGGTGAAGGCGATGGCGGTTTCCGGCACCACCACGCGCTGCGCGGTTTCCGGCAGCTGCACCTCGAGGCTGGCGAACATCCCCGGCAGCAGCTTGCCGTCGGGGTTGGCCATGCCGGCGCGCACCTGCAGGTTGCGCGTCTCGTTGTCCACCCGCGGGTTCAGCGCCTGGATGCGCGCCTCGAACACCTGGCCCGGGTAGGCCGCGACCGTGACCAGCACGCGCTGGCCGACCTGCAGGCGGGGGAAGTCCTGTTCCGGCAGGAAGAAGTCCACCAGCAGGGTGGAAAGGTCCTGCAGGGTGGCGATGGGCGTGCCCGGCGAGACGTAGTCGCCGACGTCCACCTGGCGGATGCCGATGGTGCCGCCGAAGGGGGCGAGCACACGCTTCTTCGCCAGCGCCGCCTTGAGCTGCGCGACCGTGGCGCTGGAGCGCTGCAGCTGCGCGGCCAGGCGGTCGAACTCGCTCTTGGAGATGGCCTGGCGGCCGACCAGGCTGCGGCCGCGCTCGAATTCCACCTGGGCCAGGTTGAGGTCGGCCTCGGCGGTGCGCAGAGTGGCGGCCTCGACGTCGTTCTCCAGTTGCACGATGGGCTGGTCGACGCGGACCTTCTCGCCGGAGGCGAACAGCACCTGGCGCACGGTGCCCGAGGCTTCGGCGGTGAGCACCACGCCCTGGTTGGCGCGCAGGGTGCCGATGGCCGGCAGGCGGCTCTGCCAGGTGAGTTCCTCGGCCTTGACCGCGGTGACGCTGACCGGCGGGCGCGGCGCGGTGAACTGGGCGATCTGCTTCTGGATGGAGAAGTACTTGGAGCCGGCGAGCACCGCGACTATGACGGCGACCGCGCCGAGCATGATCAGCATGCGGCGCAACATGTTCCTGTTCCTTGGTAAGTGCCTGGCGGCTCTGCGCTGCGAGGGGCCCGTTCCTGTATGGCCGGCCCTGCCTTCGCGGGACTGCATCGGTTCCCGGAGCCTGGCGGGAATGCCCCGTTGCGGGGCAGAAGTGCGCACATTAGACGGAGTTCGCCGCCGCGTCAAAGTGCCTTGATTGCAGGACGTTTCCCCTCGCGGAGGATTTACCGCGGCCCTGCGCGGTTCAGGACGCCAGGTGCAGGTGGTTGTCCCAGAACGCCGGCGGCAGTTGCAGCGGCTCGGCGGCGATCTTCTCGCCGCGGCAGTCGTAGAGGCGGCAGCGGCCCTGGCCGGAGGTGACCACGAAGCCGTCCTTCACCGCGCCGACGCCGGCGCAGTCGGGCAGCGGCGCGTCCAGGCGCAGGGCGCCGCTGTCCAGGTCCCAGATGAAGAAGCGGTTGCCGCGCGGCGCGGTCAGGGCCACCAGGCGCAGTTCGTCGTGCACCGCCACGCTGGCGGTGTACTGGACCATTGCCTGGCGCTGTTCCTCGCCCAGCAGGAAAGGCTGGAAGGGCTGGCCGGGGCGCTTGATGGCGAGCAGGTCGGCGGCCTCGTGGGCGTCGCCCATGAACTGCTGGCAGGCGACGATGGTGCCGTCGGCGGCGATGGCCAGGTGGCGCACGCTGTTCATCTGCTGGGCCAGGGTTTCCTTGGAGACCAGCGAGCCGTCGCGGCGCATCAGCACCAGGCTCGGTTCCATGGCGTCGAGGTTCATTTCCACCCGGCTTTCGGCCTCGGTGCGGATGCCGCCGTTGGCCACCACCAGGGTTTCGCCGTCGGGCAGCCAGGCCACTTCGTGGGGGCCCAGGCCGTGGGTCGGTACTTCACCGGCGTGCGCCAGCTTCTCGCCGTCGAAGCGGTAGATGCCGAGCAGGCCGCGGCCCGGGGCGGTGGTGTCGTTCTCGGTGGCGTAGAGCCACTCGCCGTCCTTGTGCCACACGCCGTGGCCGTAGAAGTGGCGGTCCGGCTGCGAGTCCAGTGTCTGCAGCAGGCGGCCGTCCTCCAGGCTCACCAGGTAGCTCTGGCGCCCCGGGCGGCGGGCCACGAACAGCGCCAGCGGCAGCGTCGGGTGCTGGACGATGGCGTGGCAGCGCAGGCCGACCTCGGTGGCGAACGCGCAGCTGCCGTCCAGGCGGTAGCCCACCGCGTAGTGCTTGCCATCCGCGTCGTCGCGGGCGGACAGCAGCAGGGGCTCCTTGCCCTTGCGCGACAGCGTCCAGCCGCCGAAGGAGAGGGCGCCGAGCAGCAGGCTGCCCAGGCCGATCACGTGACGTCGCAGCATGGCGTTCACCTCTTTCACTTCATTCACCCTGACCTGGTGAGCTGAAATCCGGCGCTCAGCTGATCAGTCGCCGTCGTTGGCGTTGAAGCCCAGCTGTACGTTCAGCGCCTTGGCCAGCTCGCCCTCGTGCAGGCGGTGGACCACGTTCAGGCTGTCGTACAGCTCGTTGAGCTGCTTGATCCCGGCGTCGTCCTTGAGCAGTTCGCCCAGGGGCTGCTTGAGCGCGGCGAACTTGCCGTGGACGTCGGCGTAGGCGGCGTCGATCTTGCCGGCCAGGTCCTTCTGCTCGCTCGGCAGCAGGGCGCGCAGGCCCTTGCCGTCGGTGCCTTTCCACAGCGCCTCGGCGCCATTCAGGCTCGACTCCAGGCTGGCCAGGGAGATGTCGCTGCGCCAGTTTTCGGCCTGGAACGGCTGCGGGATGCCCTTGCTCTGGCGGCCCAGCGGGGTGCCGAGCTTCTTCTTCAGCATGTCCAGGGCGGTGACCTGCACGCGCATCATCTCGGCGATGGCCTCGTGGGCGTCGGCGTAGCGCTCGTTGGGGAACTTGCTCATCTGCGCGAGCATGCCGTTGTCGGCCTTCCAGCGCGTCAGGATGTCCTGGGCCAGGGCCTGCTGGTGCTCGCCGATGGCTTCCAGCAGCGGGCAGTAGCGCGCGCGGGTGGCGGCGTCGGCCAGGTCGATCCTGGCGTCGAAGAGGATGTATTCGTAGGCGGTCAGGCCCTGCACCACCACGCTGGACTTGGCCAGGGTGGCGGGGGTGATCTGCGCGTCGCCGCTGAGCAGTTGCTCCACCTGGCGTGCTACCAGGTTCTTCTTGTCCGGGTAGAACTGGATCTGCCAGGCGCGGTTGCCCTCGGCCAGCGGGCCGATCAGCAGCGGCTGCAGCTCGGCCCAGGCCTTCTGCGCGGCGACGAAATCGGCGCGAGCCTTGGCCAGCTCTTCCTTGCCCTGGCAGAAGGCCAGGGAGCTGGCGGCCAGGGCGCGGTCTGCGTCGACCCAGCGGCTGTAGGCCGGCAGGATCACCTGCTGGGCCAGCGCGGCGCTGGTGGTCGCCTGCGGGTCCTGCGGCGAGCAGGCGCCCAGGGCGATGGCGAGGCTGGTGAGCAGTAGTCGGGGGCGGAACATGTTCGGCTCCTTAGAGTGAATTCAGGAAGTCCAGCAGGGCGCTGCGCTGCGCGGCGTCGAAGGCCAGTACCCGCTGCCTGGCCGACTCGGCCTCGCCGCCGTGCCAGAGCACGGCTTCCAGCAGGTTGCGCGCGCGCCCGTCGTGGAGGAACTGGGTATGGCCGTTGACCACCTCGGTCAGGCCGATGCCCCATAGCGGCGGGGTGCGCCAGTCGCGTCCGCTGGCGAGAAATTCCGGGCGATTGTCCGCGAGTCCCTCGCCCATGTCATGTAGTAGAAGGTCGCTGTAGGGGCGGATCACCTGGTTGGCCAGTTCCGGCTCGGCGGCGTCGGGCCCGGTGGTGAACTTCGGGGTGTGGCAGCCGGCGCAGCCGGCCTGGTGGAACAGCGCCTTGCCGGCCAGCACCTGCGGGTCGTCGACCTTGCGCCGCGCCGGCACCGCGAGGTTGCGCGCGTAGAAGGCGACCTGATCGAAGATGCGCTGGCTGACCTCGGGCTTGCCGCCGTCGACGGCCTGGCGGCAGTCGACCTGGGCCTCGGTGCAGTCGTCGCTGGGCAGCAGGGGGCTGGTCAGGCCCATGTCGCCGGAGAAGGCGTGGGTGTTCTGCTGCGCCACGTCGGGCTGCCCGGCCTTCCAGCCGAAGCGGCCGAGCACGGTCTGCTGGCGGGCGTCGTCCCAGACGCGGTTGGCGCGGCCGCGGATGCCGTCGCCGTTGCGGTCCTCGGCGTCGGCATTGGCCAGGATCGCCGCTTCGGGGATGGCCTCCAGCAGGCCCAGGCCGATCATCGGCGGGGCGACGCGGGCGGAGAACAGGGTGTCCGGGTGCATGGGGCCGTAGCCCAGTTCGGTGAGGCGCAGGATCGGCTTGCGCAGCTCGACTTCGGTGCCGTCCTTGAAGCTCACCTTCAGCGGTTCGTAGTCCATGCGCACCCGCGCCTCGGGGGCCACGCCGGGAATCGCCGAGTCCTGCAGCTGGCCGCCGTAGACCGGCTCGGGCACCACGCCCAGGCGCTTGAGGGTGCGTGCGTCCTCGGCGCCGGCGGGAATCGACAGGCGCACCAGCATGGACACCGCGTTGATGTCCTTGGGCCCCGGCGGATGGCCGCGGCCGTCCTTGATGTGGCAGTTCTGGCAGGCGTTGGTGTTGTACAGCGGCCCCAGGCCGTCGCGCGCGGTGGTGGTGGTGGGCGCGATCACCCAGGGGTTGCGGAAGAAGCTGTTGCCCACGCTGAAGTCCAGGCGGCGGCTGGGCGTGAGGTTGCCCGAGGGCATGGAGTAGGCGTTGCGGTCGGCCTGGTACACGGTGGCGCCGCCGCCGGACAGGGCCTCGCCCGGTTCGGCCACCGCCTTGGGCTCTTCGCGACCGCAGCCGGCGAGGGCAAGGGTAGCGAGCAGGGCGGCGAGGGCTGCGGTTGGACGGCGGTACATCGAGGCGATCCAGGCTGAAAAACGGGCGGGCCATCTTAGCAGTTGGGCAAATGCAAATATGAAAAATTTGTATTCGCTATTGCCGTGTGGCCCGGATGAAACGCCAAGGCCCCGGTTCGCGGGGCCTTGGGTTAGCCGGAGTGCGCTGCGGCCGGTTGCCGCAGCGCGGGCGTCGATCAGAACTGGTGATCGGCGTTGTCCGGTTTCAGGTCCTGGATGCCCAGGGCGGCGGCGGCCTTCTCGATGGCGCCGGTCTGCTTGACCAGGGAAGCGATGGTGTCGCTGATGATCTTGTGGTCGGCCTCGTCGGCCGGGGCGATCATCTGGTCGAAGTGCACGCCATCCTTCTCAGCGCGGTCGACGATGGCCTGCATCTTGGCCTGGGTGGCGTCGAGGTCGGCCTTCAGGTCGGTGTTGGCCTGGGCATCGGCCTTGGCCACCAGGTCGGCCACGCTCGGGCCCTTGACCACGCTGCCATCCACGCGCTTGTACTCGCCCAGGTAGATGTTGCGGATGCCTTCGGCGTTGAAGTACAGGGTGTGGTGGGTGTTGTCGCTGAAGCAGTCGTGCTCGTCTTCGGTGGAGTTGGCTTCCAGGGCCACCTTCATGCGCTCGCCGGCCAGCTCGCCCAGGGACAGGCTGCCCATGCCGAAGAAGATCTTGCGCAGGTTGGCGTCGGCGCCGTCGGCTTCCAGCTTGGCGCGGTAGTTGTCGGCGACGCCGGCCTTCCAGTTGCCGACCATTTCTTCCAGCTGGGCCACCAGCAGGTCGGTGACGGCTTTCAGGTAGGCCGCGCGGCGGTCGCAGTGACCGTTGGTGCAGTCCTTGCCCTGGACGTAGTCGGTGTAGGGGCGGTTGCCGGCGCCGGGCTTGGTGCCGTTGAGGTCCTGGCCCCAGAGGAGGAACTCGATGGCGTGGTAGCCGGTGGCGACGTTGGCTTCGGAGCCGGCCACTTCGTTCAGGCTGGCCAGCTTCTCGCCGGTGATTTCCTTGACGTCGATCTTGTCTTCGCCGACCTGGATCTCGGTGTTGGCGACGATGTTGGCGCTGGCGGCCGGGTTGCCCTCGGCGTGCTGGTAGTCCTTGGCGACGTAGTCGATCAGGCCTTCATCCAGCGGCCAGGCGTTGACCGCGCCTTCCCAGTCGTCGACCACCTTGTTGCCGAAGCGGAAGGCTTCGCTCTGCGAGTAGGGCACGCGCGCGGCCAGCCAGGCCTCGCGGGCGGCCTTGAGGGTTTCTTCGCTGGGCTTGGCGAGGAAGGCGTCGACGGCCTTCTGCAGGGCCTGGGCGGTAGTCAGGGAGTCGCTGAAGACGGCCTCCGCCATGTCCGCGTAGTTCTTCACCACGGCCTTGACCGCGGCCTCGTCGACCTTGGCGGCGGCCGGGGCGGCGCTCTGGGTGCTGGCGGCCGGGGTGGCGGCCTGGCTGGCCGGGGCGGAAGCTTCTTTCTTGTCGTCGCCGCAGCCGGCGAGGGAGATAGCGATGGCCAGCAGGCTGGCGGTGGCCCAGGGCATACGAGTCATGGCGGGTTCCTTAGCATGAGGGTGGCGCAAAAAGGTGTGCGCAACGAAAGCGGCAACATAATGCGAAAGATTTGCATTTTTGAAAAGGCCGCGCTTGCGATTTGCCAGCAGCCTTCACCGCGGGGGGATCAGCGGCGTTCGATGCTGGAGCTGCCGGCGGCCTCGGCCAGGCGCCGCGCCTGCTTCAGATAGAGGGTCAGCTCGCGCGCCGGCAGCGGCTTGCTGTACAGGTAGCCCTGCCCCTCGTGGCAGCCCTGGTCGATGATGTAGGCCTCCTGCTCGATGGTCTCCACGCCCTCGGCGATGACCTGCATGCCCAGGCTCTTGCCCAGCTGGATGATGGCCCGGACGATGGTGGCGTCGTCGTCGTCCTGCAGCAGGTCCTGGACGAAGCTCTTGTCGATCTTGATCTTGTCCAGCGGCAGGCTCTTCAGGTAGCTGAGCGAGGAATAGCCGGTGCCGAAGTCGTCGATGGCGATCAGCGCGCCGGCGCGGCGCAGGCTGAGCAGGTGCTGGGCGGCGGTGGAAATGTCTTCCATCAGGCCGGTCTCGGTGACTTCCAGCTCCAGCGAGCGCGGCGGCAGGCGGTGGATCTGCAACAGGTTGCTGACCACCCTGGGCAGGGCGTTGTGGCGCAGCTGCACGGTGGACAGGTTGACCGCCAGGCGCAGGTCGTCGAAGCCCTGGTCGTGCCATTCGCGCAGTTGCTTGCAGGACTGGTCGAGCACCCATTCGCCGATGGCGAAGATGCTGCCGTTCTGCTCGGCCAGGGGGATGAACAGGTCCGGCGCGACCCAGCCCTGGGTCGGGTGCTGCCAGCGCAGCAGGGCCTCGACGCCGACCACGCGGTGGTCGCGGTAGTCCACCTGCGGCTGGTAGACGATGTGCAGCTCGTTGCGCGACAACGCCTCGCGCAGGTCCTTCTCCAGCTCGCGGCGGCGGCGCATCTCGCTGTCGACGCTGGCGATGTAGAACTGGTAGCGGTTGCGCGAGCGGGTCTTGGCCAGGGTCATGGTCTGCTCGGCCTTCTGCAGCAGCTTCTCGGTGCTCTCGCCATCCTCGGGGTAGAGGGTGATGCCGATGGTGGCGCGCAGTTGCACCGGCTGCTCGTCGAGCTGGAAGGGCAGCTCCAGGTCGTCGAGGATCTGCTGGGCCAGTTCCGCCGCCTCGTAGGGCTGCTCGATGTCGGCCTGGACCAGGGCGAACTGGTCGCCGCCCAGGCGCGCCAGGGCGCCGAGCTGGGCGCTGTGGCCGCGCAGGCGGTCGGCCAGGGCGATCAGCAGCTGGTCGCCGAACTGGTAGCCGTGCTGCTCGTTGATGCCCTTGAAGTCGTCCAGGCCCAGGCACAGCACCGCCACGCGGCGCTCCTCGCGGCCGGCGTCGGAAAGGATCTGGTCCAGGCGCTGCTGCAGCAGCTTGCGGTTCGGCAGGCCGGTGAGGAAGTCGTACTGGGAGATGCGCAGCAGGCTGTTCTCCGCCTCGCGGCGCAGGTGGCCGTTGCGCTCGATGGATTCCAGCAACTGGTTGGCGGTGTTGATCCACAACCCCAGTTCATTGTGCTCGTGGCCGGCCAGCATCGGCAGCTTGTGCTCGCCGGGGCGGTCGGGGTTGATGCTGGTGAGGTGGTCGATGATGCGCCACAGCGGCTTGGTCAGCAGCCAGTGGTAGACCAGGAACAGCACCAGGCCCATGGCCAGGGCGCGGAGGATGCCGGAGAGGAAGATGATCACCGAGGTGACCACGAAGTCCTGGCCGTAGGGCGCGGTGTCCAGGGTGATCTTCAGGTCGCCGTAGTACTCGCCGGGCTCGCCGCGGCCGACCAGGCGGATGGAATAGTGCTGCTCGGGGCCGAGGATGGGGTCGGTGAGCCAGCGGGTGGGGGAGTCCAGCAGCGGGCGGGATTTCTCCGCCAGCATGGGTTCGTCGGGGTGGCCGATGGCGGCGTAGCGCACCGCTTCATGCTGGAACAGGCCTTCGAGCACCTGCATGGCCATGTCGCGGTCCAGGCTGTAGACCGCCTGGGTGGACGGGTCGCGGACCATGGCGAGGATCCGCTGGGCATCGTTGTGCACCGCCTGCCGCGCCTTGTGGGCGTCGAAGACGATCTGCGCGCAACTCAGGACGACACCCACCACCAGCGCCGCGAGCAGTACGACGCGCAGCAGCTTGAGGGAGAGCCTGTGCCGGGGGTCCAGTTTCAAGGGTGCTTTCCTTGTTCATCGCCATCCGGCGAAAGACAGGTCTGAGTATTGGCAAACGGAGCTTTGACGTCAAAGGGCCATCACCCTTTTTCCGACCAAATCCGACTCTCAGGTTAGCCGAGCCTTGTCCTTCTGGCGCGCAGAAAGCAGAAACCCGGCTTCAGGCCGGGTTTCCGCGGAGCAACCGAGGGTATCAGGCAGCGAAGTTCTTCGCCACGTAGTCCCAGTTGACCAGGTTCCAGAAGGCTTCGACGTACTTCGGACGCAGGTTGCGGTAGTCGATGTAGTAGGCGTGTTCCCACACGTCGCAGGTCAGCAGCGGGGCGTCGCCGCTGGTCAGCGGGTTGCCGGCGCCGATGGTGCTGGCCAGGGCCAGGGAACCGTCGGCCTTCTTCACCAGCCAGGCCCAGCCGGAGCCGAAGGTGCCGATGGCGGTCTTGGTGAACTCTTCCTTGAACTTGTCGAAGGAACCGAAGGCGGCGTTGATGGCATCGGCCAGGGCGCCGGTGGGCTGGCCACCGCCGTTGGGAGCCAGGCATTCCCAGTAGAAGGTGTGGTTCCACACCTGGGCGGCGTTGTTGAAGATGCCGCCCGAAGAGGTCTTGACGATGTCTTCCAGGCTCTTGCCTTCGAACTCGGTGCCCGGGATCAGGTTGTTCAGGTTCACGACGTAGGCGTTGTGGTGCTTGTCGTGGTGGTACTCGAGGGTTTCCGCGGAAATGTGCGGCTCAAGGGCATTCTTGGCGTAAGGCAGCGGCGGCAATTCGAAAGCCATGGTGTCTCTCCTATCTTCCTCAGGTCAGGGCTAGCGCGGCGAACGCGCGACCGGTACACGGGGCCGGTTCGGTTATTGTCGCGGCATCCGTACGTAGCGCCCCTGCTCCGCAGAGCGAGGCGCGCGTCGGGTGCGTCCAGCAGGCCTAGCAGGCTGGCGCCGCGAAGGTCGGATCATAGCACCCGCCCCCTGGCATATCCACGCAGCAACTGTAGGGGCAAAGGCCCATCGCTGCGCGGCGCAGGGCGTTCGCCGCGATTCGCTATAGCTGACTGTGATGACCGTTCGACGTTCGTTTTTTCGTCCCGCCGGCGTTCAGCTGGCCAGCACCAGTTGGCTGGCCATGCCCAGCATCATCACCGCCACCATCAGGTCGACCAGGCGCCAGGTGGCCGGGCGCGCCAGCCAGGGCGCGAGCCAGGCGGCGCCCAGGGCCAGGGTGAAGAACCACAGCAGCGAGGCGCTGGCCGCGCCCATGGCGTAGGCGCCGGGGGCGGCCTGCTGGGCGCCGAGGGAGCCGATCAGCAGCACGGTGTCCAGGTACACGTGGGGGTTGAGCAGCGTTACCGCCAGCGCCGCCATCAGCACCGCGCGGCGCGAGCGCGGGCCGGTCTGCCCGGCCTCGCCCATGGCCTGCGGGGCGATGGCGCGGCGCAGCGCCTTGGCGCCGTACCAGGTCAGGAAGATCACCCCGCCCCAGCGGGCCACGGCCAGCAGCGTGGGGTTTTCCGCCAGCACCTTGGCCAGGCCGAACACCCCGGCGCTGACCAGCACGGCGTCGCACAGCACGCAGAGCGCGGCCACCGACAGGTGATGCTCGCGGCGCAGGCTCTGGGCCAGGACGAAGGCGTTCTGCGCGCCGATGGCGATGATCAGGCCGGCGGCCACCAGCAGGCCGTTGAGGTAGCTCTGCCACATGCTCAGGCCCTCCCTTGATGGCTGGGGCGCTGGCGGGGCAGCGAAGGAACGGGGAGGGTCAGGCCAGGCATGGTCGGGCTCCGGTGGACGGGTTCGAGGGGGAATGCCTGGCGAGTCTGGGGGTTGTGCCTGTATAAGGAAAACGAATCCTGTTGATGGCTCATTAGGAAAACTGATGTTCGACTACAAGTTGCTGGCCGCCCTGGCGGCGGTAGTGGAGCAGGGCGGCTTCGAACGCGGCGCCCAGGCGCTGGGCCTGTCGCAGTCGGCGATCTCGCAGCGCATCAAGCTGCTCGAGGCGCGCGTCGGCCAGCCGGTGCTGGTGCGCGCGGCGCGGCCGCAGCCCACCGAGCTGGGCCGCCGCCTGCTCAACCACGTGCAGCAGGTGCGCCTGCTGGAGGGCGACCTGCAGCAGTGGGTGCCGGCGCTGGACGAAGGCGGCTCGCCCGAGCGCCTGCGCCTGGCGCTCAACGCCGACAGCCTGGCGACCTGGTGGGCCGCTGCCATCGGTGACTTCTGCGCCGAGCGCCGGGTGCTGCTGGACCTGGTGGTGGAAGACCAGGAGGTGGGCCTCAAGCGCATGCGCGCCGGCGAAGTGGCCGGCTGCCTGTGCGCCAGCCCGCGGCCGGTGGCGGGGGCGCGCAGCGAGCCGCTGGGAGCGATGCGCTACCGCGGTCTGGCCAGTCCGGCGTTCGTTGCCCGGCATTTTCCCAAGGGGGTGCGCGCCGAGGCCCTGGCGCGGGCGCCGGCGATCGTCTACGGCCCGGATGACCAGTTGCAGCACCGCTACCTCGCCGACCTCGGCGTGGACGGCACCTTCATCTACCACCTGTGCCCCTCGTCCGAGGGCTTCGTGCGCATGACCTGCGGCGGCCTGGGCTGGGGCCTGGTGCCGGAGCAGCAGGTGCAGGGCGAACTGGCCAGCGGCGAACTGGTGGAACTGCTGCCGGGCCAGGTCATCGACGTGCCGCTGTACTGGCACCACTGGCGCAACGGCGGCGAGCTGCTCGCCGCGCTGACTGCCCACCTGCTGCGCCGGGCCGCCGCCAGCCTGGTGCCGATCAGCCGCGGATGACGATGCGCCCGCTGCCCGGCAGGGCCTCCACGCAGCGCGGGCCGAACAGCTGCGAGGGCGTGAAGTAGCCGCCGGGGCCGTCGTGGCCGAGCAGGTGGCGCACAGCCAGGAGCACGCCGTGCACGGTGACGTCGTAGCCGTTGGCGGTCTCCAGGCGCGCGGTGCGCCGCTCGCCGCGGCCGTTGCGCACCTCGCCCCAGACCCAGGTGCGCAACCGGCCGCGCGCCTGCTCGTCGGGGCCCTTCACGCGCCGCTGCACCTGGCGCTTGAGCCAGTGCTGGACGCCGTCGCGGCCGAGCAGCGGGCGCAGTGGGTCGATCAGGCGCATGCCCATGGCCGCCAGCGGCGGCGCTGGCAGGTACACCTCGATGTTGGGGATGCCGGTGCTGTAGAAGGCGGTGGCGACGTCGCCCCAGGGAATGCTCACGGCATGCTTGAGGCCGCGGCCGAAGTCGATGTCGCGGCGCTTGTAGCCCAGCGGCACCTCCACCAGGCGGCCGTCGCGGCGCACCTTGCCGCCCAGCTTCAGGCCTTCCACCGTGGTCGCGGCGGTGCCCGGCGAGAGCCCGCTGCCGGTGTCGAAGCCCAGCGCCAGTTGGGTTGCATCGGGCAGGGCCTCGGCCAGGCAGGCGGCGACGCAGTCGGTGGGGATGACGTCGAAGCCGACGCCGGGGCAGACCACGCAGCCGGCGGCGCGGGCGCGTTCATCCAGGCCGTGGGCGTGTTCGAAGACGCCGATCTCGCCGGTGATGTCGACGTAGTGCGTGGCATTGGCCAGGCACGCCTCCAGCAGGGGCGCGGCGGTGGCGGAGAAGGGCCCGGCGCAGTTGGCCAGCACGGCGACGTCGGCCAGGGCCGCGCCCGCGCCCTCGGCGCCGAATACCCGGCACTCCAGGCCCAGCACGCTGCCCAGCGCCTGCACGGCGGCGGGATCGCGCCCGCCCAGCAGCGGGCTCAGGCCCTGGCGCCGGGCCTCCTCGGCCACCAGGCGGCCGGTGTAGCCGTTGGCGCCGTAGATCATCCAGTAGGGCTTGCTCATTCGGGGCCTCGCACAGGGAACGGGGAAGGATCGTCGGGGTTCTAACCGGCCTCGGCGCCGGCTGTCACCCGGCCGCGAGTCGGGCGGCTCGCAAGGACGCCGTTCTGGCGTGCGCGGCCAGCGTGGCCGGGCGGGTGGCCTGCTAGAGTCGGCAGACAACAACTATAGAGGTGCGTGCATGAAGATTCTGGTCACCGGCGCCAGCGGGTTCATCGGCGGGCGTTTCGCCCGCTTCGCCCTGGAACAGGGCCTGGCGGTGCGCGTCAACGGCCGTCGCGCCGAGGCCCTGGAGCCGCTGGTGCGGCGGGGCGCGGAGTTCATGCCGGGCGACCTGGCGGACGCGGCCCTGGTGCGGCGCCTGTGCGAGGGCGTCGATGCGGTGGTGCACTGCGCCGGCGCGGTAGGCGTGTGGGGCCCCTACGAACACTTCCACCAGGCCAACGTGGTGATGACCGAAAGCGTGGTCGAGGCCTGCCTGAAACAGGGCGTGCGGCGCCTGGTGCATCTGTCCTCGCCGTCGATCTACTTCGACGGCCGCGCCCACGTCGGCCTGAACGAAGACCAGGTGCCGACGCGCTTCGCCAACCACTACGGCGCCACCAAGTACCAGTCGGAGAAGGTCGCCCTGGGCGCCGCCGAGTTCGGCCTGGAGGTGCTGGCGCTGCGTCCGCGCTTCGTCACCGGCGCTGGCGACACCAGCATCTTCCCGCGAATGATCGCGGCGCAGCGCAAGGGCAAGCTGAAGATCATCGGCAAGGGCCTGAACAAGGTCGACTTCACCAGCATCCAGAACCTCAACGACGCCCTGTTCAGCGCGCTGCTGGTCACCGGCACCGCGCTGGGCCAGGCCTACAACATCAGCAACGGCCAGCCGGTGCCGCTGTGGGACGTGGTCAACTACGTGATGCGCCGCCTCGACCTGCCGCCGGTGACCGCGCACATGCCCTATCCCCTGGCCTGGTCGGTGGCGGCGCTGAATGAAGGCCTCTGCTACCTGCGCCCGGGCCGTCCCGAGCCGGTGCTGACGCGCATGGGCATGGCGGTGCTGGCCAAGGACTTCAGCCTGGATATCAGCCGCGCCCGCCAGTTCCTCGGCTACGAGCCGCGCGCCAGCCTGTGGGACGCGGTGGACGAGTTCTGCGACTGGTGGAAAGCCAGCGGGCTCTGAAACGTCCCCCGCAGCCTTCATCGCTTCCGTAGGATGGGTTGAGCGCAGCGAAACCCATCGCCTGGGTCCATGCTGCACCCGACCCCGCCGTCACCCGCGCAACGGCCCCGAGTAATGCCGCTGCCCGGACTCGCTGGGCAGGAAGCTCGGCTCCTGCACCACCCGCGGCAGGCGCACGCCGCTCAGCTCGCTGAGGCGCTGGCCCAGCTCGCGGGTGTCGTCCCGGCTGGAGCCCTCGCAGGCGCGCAGCATGAGCGCGATGGCATCGGCCTGCTGGAACTGGATGTCCAGCGCCTGTTCCTCGCGCAGACGGCGGCGCAGTTCGCGCATGCAGTCCAGGATGGCCTTGTTGAATTCGATCACCCAACTCCCTCCCCCGCAGTGGGCGCCAGGGCGGCGCCGGTGCGGAGGCAGAGCAAGGCATATGCCATACTGTCGCCTTGCCATTATTTCCGCGGCCTGGCGGGAACCCCGGCCGCGCCGGCGTGGTCTTTGCCTGGGCCCGTGCGCGCCGCCGCGGTGCGCCGCGCCCCCCGATGGCGCGCTGTCCAAGCCGTCGGCGCGAACGGATATACTGCGCCCTGCGCAGGCGCCATGCCGCTTTCCCCCACAGGTTTCCTTCATGCGTAACGATAGTTTCGACGACTTCGACGATGTGCCCAGCCTGACCACCGACGCCGCCGACCGCGACGAGTTCGGCCACCATCCGCGCCGCGTCTACGAGCCCGACGGCAAGCGCCTGGCGCCCCAGCCCAAGGCCCAGGGCGGCAGCACCGGTCCGCTGTGGGCGCTGGTGGCGGCCATGGCCATCGCCCTCGGCGGCGTGGCCTGGTGGAGCCACCAGCAACTGACGCTGATGGAGCAGCAACTGATCGCCACCCAGGAAAGCTTCGCCAAGATCAGCGAGGAAGCCGCCGGCCGCCTCGACGACATCCGCGGCAAGTTCGTCCAGAACGAGTCCTCGGTGACCAGCGAGCGCGAGCAGCTCAAGCTGCAGGTCAAGCAACTGCAAGGCCGGCTCGCCGACCAGGCGCGCCAGCAGCAGGACTCGCTGTCGCAGATCGACGGCCAGCAAGCCAAGCGCCTCGACCAGTTGAACAACGAACTCAAGGCCCAGCAGGACAGCGCCGCGCAGCTGATCGCCCAGCTCGACGGCAAGATCAAATCGCTAGCCGATGAACAGGCCAAGGTGAAGAGCCTGCAGGGCGACCTGGCCACCGCCAACGCGCAGATCCAGAACCTGAGCGCCGACATCGCGGCACTGAAGAAGCGCGGCGACCAGAGCCAGTCGATCAAGAGCATCCAGGACGACCTGCTGATCCTGCGCAGCGAAGTCGAGGGCAAGCAGGGCCAGCAGGGCGGCAGCACCGCCGAATTCGACGCCTTCCGCGCCCAGGTCACGCGCAACATCAACGCGCTGCAGGCGCAGGTGCAGAACCTCCAGCAGCAGCTGACCAACCGCTGAGTCCCCGTGTAGGAGCGGGCCCTGCCCACGATTCGCGTCCTACATGGTTTGTAACGGTATTCACCGGTGGCTTTCGTGCTTTGGGTTGGCTCCGTTCCCTCTCCCTAACCCTCTCCCTGAAGGGAGAGGGGACCGTTCGGTGCGGCCTGGTTTTCCCGAGTTAGCCGGCTGGCACAGTAGTTTCCAGCGGAAACCATACCTTTTCTCGGCGCGGACAAGCCCCCTCTCCCTTCAGGGAGAGGGGCTCTAGGCTCTTCGCAAACTCAACCCATCCTACGAAAAGCGCCACGCCACAAACGAAAAGGGCGCCTCCCGAAGGCGCCCTTTTCTTCATGCCCTGTCCTTACAACCGCGGGTAATCCAGATACCCGACCGGCCCCTTGGCGTAGAAGGTTTCCGGATGCGCTTCGTTCAGCGGCGCATCCTTGGCCAGACGCTCCACCAGGTCCGGGTTGGCGATGAAGGGGATGCCGAAGGCCACCGCGTCCGCCTTGCCGCTGGCCAGCCAGGCGTTGGCGCTGGCCTTGGTGAAGCGCTCGTTGGCGATGTACGGGCCGCCGAAGATTTCCTTCAGTTTCGGGCCGATGCTGTCGGGGCCTTCCTTCTCGCGGGTGCAGATGAAGGCGATGCCGCGCTTGCCCAGTTCGCGGGCCACGTAGCCGAAGGTCGCCAGCGGGTCGGCATCGCCCATGTCGTGGGAGTCCATGCGCGGCGCCAGGTGCACGCCGACGCGGCCGGCGCCCCAGACTTCGATGGCGGCGTCGGTGACTTCCAGCAGCAGGCGCGCGCGGTTCTCGACGGAGCCGCCGTACTGGTCGGTGCGCTGGTTGGTGCTGCTCTGCAGGAACTGGTCGAGCAGGTAGCCGTTGGCGCCGTGGATCTCCACGCCGTCGAAGCCGGCGGCCTTGGCGTTCTCGGCGCCCTGGCGGTAGGCCTCGACGATGTCGGCGATTTCCTCGGTCTCCAGGGCGCGCGGGGTGACGAACTCCTTGATCGGGCGCACCAGGCTGACGTGGCCGGCCGGCTGGATGGCGCTGGGCGCCACCGGCGTTTCGCCGTTCAGGTACAGCGGGTCGGAGATGCGGCCGACGTGCCACAGCTGCAGGAAGATGCGCCCGCCGTTGGCGTGCACGGCCTTGGTCACGTTGCTCCAGCCGCGGACCTGGTCGTCGGACCAGATGCCGGGGGTGTCGGGGTAGCCGACGCCCATGGGCGTCACCGCGGTGGCTTCGCTGAGGATCAGGCCGGCGTCGGCGCGCTGGGTGTAGTACTCGGCCATCAGCGCGTTGGGCACGCGGCCCTCGTCGGCGCGGCAGCGGGTCAGCGGGGCCATGATGATGCGGTTCGGCAGTTGCAGGTCGCCGAGGGTGATCGGGTCGAAGAGCGTGGTCATTGCTGCGGTGCTCCGTTACGGGATGTTGGGTGAGGGTTCGGTGAGGGTTCGGCTGGATTCAGTCCAGGACGGGCTGCGCCTGGTTGGGCTTGCCGCTGAAGGCGATCATCACCGCGATCAGCGCCAGTACCGCGAGCAGGGCGCCGGCCAGGGGCACGCGGGTCAGGCCCAGGCCGTGGTCGATGACGCTGCCGCCGACCCAGGCGCCGATGGCGTTGCCGACGTTGAAGGCGCCGATGTTCAGGGTGGCGACGAGGTTCGGCGCGCTCTGGCCGACGCGCACCACGTTGACCTGCAGGGCCGGCACGGCGGCGAAGGCGGCCGCGGCCCAGACGAACAGGGTGATCTCGGCCGGCAGCAGCGCGTGGCTGGTCCAGCTCAGCGCCGCGGAAACCACGGCCATGGTGGCGAACACCCCGGCCAGGGTGGTGCCCAGGCGCCAGTCGGCGAGGCGGCCGCCGAGGATGTTGCCGAAGGTCAGGCCCAGGCCGATCAGCACCAGGGTCCAGGTCACGCCGCGCGGCGACACCTGGGTGACCTCGCCGAGCAGCGGCGCGACGTAGGTGAACAGGGCGAACACCGCGGCGGAGAACAGCACGGTGGTGGCCAGCGCCAGCCACAGCTGGCCGCTGCGCAGGGCCGCGGCTTCCTGGCGCAGGTCCACGGCCTCTTCGTCATGCCCGGCGGGCAGGATGCGCCACAGGCCGATGAGCGCGAACACGCCGATGACGGTCACCACCCAGAAGGTCGAGCGCCAGCCGGCGACCTGGCCCAGCGCGGTGCCCAGGGGCACGCCGAGCACGTTGGCGAGGGTCAGCCCGGTGAACATCAGCGCCACGGCCGAAGCCCGGCGGTTGGCCGGCACCAGGCCGGCGGCGACCACCGAACCGATACCGAAGAAGGCGCCATGGCACAGCGCGGTGACGATCCGCGCCAGCATCAGCATGCCGTAGCTGGCGGCGACGGCGCAGAGGAAGTTGCCGAGGATGAAGATGCCCATGAGCATCAGCAGCGCGCGCTTGCGCGGGAGCTTGGCGGTCAGCAGCGCCATGATGGGCGCGCCGATGGCCACGCCGAAGGCATAGCCGCTGACCAGCCAGCCGGCGCTGGGGATGGACACCGCGAGGTCGCCGGCCACGTCCGGCAGCAGCCCCATGATGACGAATTCCGTGGTGCCGATGGCGAACGCGGACAAAGCGAGGACGAGAAGCGGAAGGGGCATGCGCCTGCTCCTGGAAGAAAGTGGGACGTTCTAGGCAGTTCGCTGTGACTACAGCGCTTCGCTCAAGTGGCGAACAAAGGCCGCGATGGTGTCTTCATTGCGTTTGAAGAAGTGCCACTGGCCGATTTTCCGACTGGTCACCAGGCCGGCGCGCTGGAGGGTGGCCAGATGCGCCGACACGGTGGATTGCGACAACCCGGTGCGCTGGTCGAACTTCCCGGCGCAGACGCCGATGGCGAAAGGCTGGTGCTCCTGCTCGTCGAAATAGCGCTCCGGCTCCTTCAGCCAGCGCAGCATGTCGCGCCGCACCGGGTGGGCCAGGGCCTTGAAGATTTTGTCGAGGTTCAGTGCTTCGCTCATCGCTGCCTTTGTGTGTATCGCTTGGGAACGAACTATATATCGGTGAAAAACGATATGAATTCGTTTGAGCTGATGATGATGATCGATGGGGTTGATAGTAGGCGGGTGGTGGGAGAGAGGGGATGTCACTAGGCCGATTGGAGTGGGGCCGGCCAAGGGGCAGGGGAGATCGTGGGCAGAAGGGGATGAGTGCTAATTCTTCTGGGTAGTCAGCCCTCGGGTGAGAATCTAGATGCTTTATATATAGCATCTATGGTTTAAAGAATGTTTCTTGCGCTTGCACTAAAAGCTAATGTGTTTAGCTTGGCTAACTAATGTGATGTTTTCTCGCTTTCTTTTGTGATGCGGCTGTTTTTAGTGGTTTCGAATGACGGTGTTCCTCTTTTGATACTAAAAGACTCTACATTTTATGTTGTTGGCGCTAAGGTTTGGACGAGGGGGCTACATGCTTTCTCGCCTCTCCTTTCTAGTTTTCTACTGTTTGTCGTGGGAGATGGTGTCAAAGTAGTTATCAGTTTCTTCTGCAATGCGTTCTAGTCTTTGTAGGCTCTCGGGGTAGAAGTCATTACATTGCAATATGGCAAGATTTTCATTCTTCATCGTTCGCCGCAATGTCATGCATACTAACATTACTCCATCTGATCCATTAGGTGCCTGGTATATAACTGTCTGCATATCTGATACGCTCCAGTTTGGAATTTTCACTTGTTCTCTAGCACTTAAGGGCGACTCAGCAACTGACACACTCTCATCATCGATTGGTAGTTTTAGTGTGTTGCTATAGTTTTTTGCATTCTTTTCAGATTTTATAGCTTTTTCAAATTTATTCTGATTGGTGCTGGCTATTATTGCTGTGGGTAGTTTGTCTAGTTCAGTTACATAGGGTGAGCTATCTTTAAGTGTCAGTTTTTTCGTGTTTAAATCTCCATCTGTTAGAGTCTCGATTAGGTATTGATTAGTGCTGAATGATGAGGGTTTATGTTTGTATTGATCAGCAGTGGCAGTATTCACAGAGAATGAATAGAAGGAACCTAGAATATAAAGAGTGGGGTTGTGCTTTTTCATATGGATTTTTCTATATGGTTAGGTAAGGAAAGATAGCTCTTTTGCTATATAGTTTGGCGGCAGTAGATGAGTAGGACGATAAAGTATTCCTTATCATTTCTATTTTCGTCGTTTATTTTTCGTTTAGTCTGAAGGAGGAGCGCAAGGCTAGGCTCCTGACGGGCCATTAATCTTTCTTAACTATTGGGGCTACTTTTCTTTCGGATATTTTTCCGTCATTGTATGTTTCAAAGTAAGAGTATGCATCTCCTGTTGAGGGGGCGCAGTAGGTTCCTTTCATAGCAGTAATTTCTAATTTTCCCTCCTTGCTAAATTTGTATTCTTCACTCCAGGTATCGCAGTTGCTTGAAGAAAAACAGGCTCCTGAAACCCTTTTGTTTTTTTCATCAATTGCAAGGCATGGAATGTTGCTTATCTCTTCGTTCTTTATGAAACTCTTACTTTTTTCGTCGAAAATAAAAACGGATGACATCTGAGTCTGACCGGAGGGCGGATGTCTAATTATAATGTCGGGTTGTCCGTCGAAGTTTATATCTGTGCATTCAATTTTTTCATTGTCTGAGAGATTTTCGAGTAAAGTTTCTATTTTGTTTTCGAGCTTACCTCTACAGTTATATGGTTTTGAATGCTTTTCGTCAGATGTGCATTGTTCAGCTGGAAAAATTTTGGGGAGATATAAAATTGCAAGTAAAGACAGTATGTATCTCACTGTGTGCGTCTTTTTAAGTTTGTTTGATGTAAGAGGTAGCCTAACTTGGAAAGATTTGGCGATTTTCCTGTATTGTTGTTTGTTAGTTGTCGAGTTGGACTATCTCCGCTTCCATGTCAGCACAAGCCTCTTGGGGTTGTAGGATCTTTTTATTATCGATTTGCTGTATGCAGATTGGCTTCTCGAATGTTCCTTTCATGTTTCTACAGTGTTGGCTGTTGGACGTATCATATATGCACTGAGTATCCGAAAATATTAGCTCTAGCCCCGAGGGGATGAGGTCAATTTCTTGGTCCTTGATTGCATGGATAGTTTTGAAAACCGAACCGCCAGACTGTGTGATGTTTACATAAATCTCATCATTTTTCGGGGTCGATGCTACGGGTATTGATCCAATGCTTTTTGCAATCTTTTCAGTTTCAGACTTAATAAATACATCGTTCTGTGCATTT
>NZ_FOLS01000030.1:0-29477 GCF_900112375.1 Pseudomonas citronellolis
TGGATTACAGCTTGAAACGCTGGGTAGCGCTGACGCGCTACCTGGACGATGGTGCTGTGCCCATCGATAACAATGCGGTCGAGAACCAGATCAGGCCGTGGGCGCTCGGTCGTTCGAACTGGCTCTTCGCAGGGTCACTGCGCAGCGGCAAGCGGGCGGCGGCGATCATGAGCTTGATCCAGTCGGCACGGATGAATGGGCATGATCCATACGCCTATCTCAAGGATGTACTGACGCGGCTGCCGACGCAGAAGGCCAGCGAGATTGAGCAGCTGTTGCCGCATCAGTGGATACCAGCCTGACCTGCGCAAGATGCCTTGCCCGTACGCTTACACCGGTAAACCCCATTCGCGAGCAAGCTCGCTCCTACGCCGCCCCACCCACGCCATTCCCCTGTAGGAGCGCGCCCTGCGCGCGAATCGCGGGCAGGGCCCGCTCCTACGTTGTTTTCTGGGTTATTCCCCTTCGGGCCAGCGCAAGTGCTGTTCGCGATGGAGCCGCGCCCCGCGTTCACGGGAATGACGGGATTAAGATTCGTGTTTTCCCAGGTCATTCCCGCGAACGCGGGAACCCAATAGACAGTTGCTCCTACCGGCCAGCCACCAGAGCCTTCTCCCGCGCCAGCTCGTACAACTGCCGCGCCTCGCCCACCAACGGCGCCAGTGCGGAAGCCAGGCGTGACGTCTCGTGCACCAGCACGTCGCCGACGTCATGCACCTCCAGCACCCGCAACAGGTCCTCCAGTGCATTCAGCCGGCGTTCGGCCACATCGTAGATATGTTCCGCCGGCGCGGCGGTATCGATATAGAGCACGCCCTCGGACGCCTGGGCCTGCAACGCAACCAGCCTGCGATCAGCCATGGCGCACCTCCCGGGGGAAGGCGAAGGACGAATGGGACAACGGGGGATACACGACAGACACGAAGTGATACGGCATTTCCATTGCTCCTTAGTACGGAGGAAGGAGCCGCCAACCCGGGAATGGGTGGCGGATCGTGCGGGGTCGCAGTACCGGCGAGAGAAGCAAGAACCGGCCAGGCCGAAGCCCGCCCCGCACGACCCACCATAACTGCATCTCGCAGCAGGCAAGAAAAAGCGCCTGTGCAAGGTGCATCGGCGCTTCGTGCGCTTCTCTACTCGACCGGACTGCGATCCGGGCCACGGGATTGACCGTGGCGGAAGGGAATCTAGCGAGGGGACTTGTAGGCTCACAAGGGAGAATGTGGGTGGGAAATTTCAGGAGAATCCATGAAGGCCAGGAGCGGACCGACGCCGGACTCCTGGCCAGTGAACGTGTACAGCCCATCCGGGCGGGCCGGACCGTCAGTAATCCCAGAAGGCCGCAATCCAACGGAAGGCATCGCCGTCGACGGCCACCCGGCCAACGGAGGGGAACGGCAGGTGCGTGGCCACCAGCAGCTCACCGCTGGCCGCCGCCTCCTGCATAAGACGGACGCGCACGCGCACCGATTCCTCGGGGTCGTGTTCGAAGCCGTTGTGCCAGTCGGGGTGGTCGAAGGCCACCGGGAACAGGGCGTCGCCGGCGAAGGTCAGGCGTTCGCCGGCGGATGTCACATGGACCACGCTATGCCCCGGCGTGTGGCCGCCGGTGAGCCTGGCGACCACGCCCGGCGCCACCTCGTGCTCATCCTCGAAGGTATGCAGCTTGTCGCAGTATGCCTCCATGAACTGCCCGGCAGTCGCGCGCAGGACGTCCGGCACCGGCGCCGGCATGGAGGTGAGGGAGAAATCGGGCGCAGCCCAGAACGCCACCTCGGTGGCCGCGACGTGGATGCGCACATCCGGGCGCAGCCGGTTCTTCACCTCGTCGACGAGCAACCCGCCGATGTGGTCCATGTGCATGTGGGTGATCACCACGTCGGTGACCGACGCCAGGTCGATACCGGCCGCCTCCAGGCGCCGGGGGAACTGCCCGGCCCGCGGGAAGCCGGGGAACTGCCCGCCCAGGCCGGCGTCGACCAGAATGGTCTGCTCGCCGCTGCGCACCACCAGTACGTTCAGCGCCCAGTCGAACGCCTCCGGGCCCAGGAACATGTCCTTGAACCAGGCCGCGCGGGCGGCCGGATCGGCATTGGTGGACATGGTCGCGGTCGGCAGCGGCAGCACCCCATCGCTGACCACCAGCACGTCGATGTCGCCGACCCGCAGCGCATAGCGCGAAGGCACCAGCTCTTCCCTCTCCTGGTGTTGTTCATTCTTTTGGGTGGAATTCTTTTGAAAGGAATAGTTCAGATGCATGTTCATGACGTTTCCTCGGAAGAAGTGGCCAATAACCTGGAAGTCGTTCCTTCGGGCTCGGCTGGGCGATAGGCGAGTACCGAAATGCAGGGCCGTTGCAGCGAATCGTCCGCTGTGAACCCATGCTATTGGCGGGTACTTCCTGGCGCACTTCTCCATCGGGACGGCAGGGCTATACCTCTGTGGCGGGGGGATATACGAAGGTATTTCTATCAGTAGCCCAGCCCCGCCAGTACCTCCCCCACCGACTTGGCGGCCGGGCGCCCGTAGAAGGCCAGCAGGCGGTCGGCGCGGTTGGTGAAGAAGCCGTCCACGCCGGCCTCGGACAGGCGCTTGAAGTCCACGTCGGAATCCACCGCGTAGGCATGGATGAACAGGCCGCGCTGGTGGGTCAGCTGGTTCATCCAGGGTTTCACCAGGTCCATGTAGCTCTGCTCGCCGCGTTCGCTGAGGGTGGCCGAGGGGCCGGTGCCGGCGGCGCCGTGGGCCTTGGCCCAGTCGATCCAGGCGCTGAATTCCGCTTTGGATTTCACTTGCTGGCCGGCGTAGAAGGTGGCCTTGTCCGGGGCGCCGGAGTCCTTGAAGGCCACGTCAGAGCGCGGCGCCATGTAGCCGTCGCCCACCCACAGCAGCAGCACCTTGGGCACCTGCGGCATGCTCTTTTGCAGCAGTTCCAGGCTGCCTTTCTCGAAGGTCTGCAGCACCACGCCACCGCGGGCCAGGCTTTGCGGGCTGAGCCAGCCCCTTCTTTGCAGGGCCTTGCGCAGGTCTTCCTCGATGCCGGGGAACTGCGCCGGGACCTTGGTTTCCAGGTACAGGCCGGGCTTATGGGCGCCGCCTTCGGCGATGTCGATCAGCTCGTCCAGGGCGAGGATTTTCAGGCCGGCGAACTTCGCCCGGGCGCGTTCGGGGTAGGCCTGGTTGAACCAGCTGCCGGCGTCCAGGCGCTTGAGTTCGGCGAGGGTGAAGCTGCTGACCGGGTCCTTGGCCCGCGCGGGGAAGACCTCGGCGACGTTGGTGGTGCGTTCCAGGGTGTCGTCGTGCAGGGCGACCAGCACGCCGTCGCGGGTGCGCTGCAGGTCGGCCTCCAGGTAGTCGGCGCCCAGTTCGCGGGCCGCCAGGTAGGCCGGGGCGGTTTCCTCCGGAGCGTCGTGGGAGGCGCCGCGGTGGGCGATCACCGTCGGCCAGGGGATGCCGGCCCTGGCGCTCAGGGCCTGGCCGGGATTTTCCGCGGCGGTGCCGGCGAGGCTGGTGGCGAGCAGGCCGGCGAGGCCGAGGGTCTTGAGCAAGGCATGGCGCATGGTCGAGGTCCTTCTGCGGTTCAGGGTGAGCCCCGCGCGAGTCGGGCGGCTGGCGCCAGTCTGCCAGGGCAGTGTTGCCGAAAGACGGCCGGCGGGCCTTACTCGGCCAGCATCGCGGCGCTGCGCAGGTAATGGGCGATCTGTCGCGTCTCTATGTCGTCGAGCGTGCGCAATTTGATGTGCCGCCGCTGCTTGCCGCCACCCTCCAGCACAGCATAGGGATCATCCAGGCTGGCGCCCTGGCTGAGCTCCAGCGAGACGTGGCCGGCATAGGCGAAGACGCCGCCGAAGGGCCGCGCCCGGGAAAACAGTACGCCACCGTACTTCACTTCGTCATGGACATCGGGCGCCACCGCCAACGCCAGTTCGCGTACCCGGCAGAGCAACTGGAAGTTCGTCTCGCTGACCAGGCGCACGTCCTGCAGCAACCGGTCGACGGCGCCGGCCTGCTTCTCGTAGCGCACGTCGCGGGCATCGAGGTTGGCCACCTTCTGCCAGCCGTGGCGCTGGTAGAAGTCGTTGGCGCGAATGCCGTCCGAGCCATCGGTGACCAGCCAGATGCGCACATGTTCGCGGAACAGGCTGGCCTCGGCCGCCGCCAGCAGCAGGCGCCCTGCCCCAAGGCCCTCGTATTCCGGGCGGACGAACAGGGCGAAGACTTCCCCCGCCGCCCCATCCACCATGGCGAAACCCACGGCCACCCCATCCGCCTCGGCCAGCCAGCAGCAGGGGCCGAGGCGAATGGCCGAGGCCACGCTGGCCGGGGTGATGCCTAGCTCGGCCAACTGCTCGTGGGACAGGTGGTTCTGGCGCACGCTGGTGCGGATGGCGAACAGGGTCGCCACGTCCGCCTCGGTGGCGGGGCGAATACGGATCATCTTCGGGGCTCCGGCCTTTGCATGGGTCGCCGAGCATAAGCCGTGCGCCCTGGGCCTTGAGGAGGAAGCTGTATCGGGAAGTTAGCCGACATTCCGGGAATGGGGGCAATACACCTTATCCGCGATAAGGCCTGGCACCGGCCTGGCGGCCGGATCGCGACGTTGCAGGCGAGCACGGCTTTTCGTAGGAGCGAGCTTGCTCGCGAATGAACCCCGCAGCGGAGTCTGTTCGCGAGCAAGCTCGCTCCTACGATGCGCCCTCCTCCGAGCCCACCTGTAGGAGCGGGCCCTGCCCGCGATTCGCGCGCAGGGCCCGCTCCTACATTGGTGCGCCATGGGTGATGCAGCGGACCTTGCTCGATCGGGGCCCCGAACAGGCGCTCCGTGGTCGAATCCGCGGCGCGCCGGGGGTCGAGGTCAAACGGCGGATAACCGCGAACGGTTATCCGCCCTACGCCTCGCCCACCTTTCAACCGCCCTTCTTGTCTTCCTCGTCCTCGGCCTTGATCTCTTCCAGGGCCAGTTCCAGGCCCCAGCTGGAGGCTTCCACCGCGGGCGCGGCCGGGGTTGCCGGCTGGGCGCTGGCCGCCTGGGCCTGGGCCGCGGCCGGGTTGTCCCGGTGCAGCTTGAGCTTCAGCCGCAGGTTGTTCGCCGAGTCGGCGTTCTTCACCGCCTCTTCCTCGCTGATCGCGCCTTCCACCGCCAGGTCGAACAGCGCCTGGTCGAAGGTCTGCATGCCCAGCGCGCGGGACTTGTCCATGATCTCCTTGATCGAACTGAAGTCGCCGCGCTTGATGATGTCGCTGATGGTCGCGGTGCCCAGCAGCACCTCCACCGCGGCGCGGCGCTTGCCGTCCTGGGTGCGCACCAGGCGCTGGGAGACGAAGGCCTTGAGGTTGTTGCCCAGGTCGTTGAGCAGCTGCGGCCGGCGCTCTTCGGGGAAGAAGTTGATGATGCGGTCCAGCGCCTGGTTGGCGTTGTTGGCGTGCAGGGTGGAGATCGCCAGGTGCCCGGTGTCGGCGAAGGCCAGGGCGTGCTCCATGGTCTCGCGGTCGCGGATCTCGCCGATCAGGATCACGTCCGGCGCCTGGCGCAGGGTGTTCTTCAGCGCGGCATGGAAGCTGCGGGTGTCCACTCCCACTTCGCGCTGGTTGATGATCGACTTGCGGTGCCGGTGCACGTACTCGATGGGGTCCTCGATGGTGATGATGTGCCCGCCGCTGTTGCGGTTGCGGTGGTCGATCAGCGCCGCCAGGGAGGTCGACTTGCCCGAGCCGGTGCCGCCGACGAAGAGCACCAGGCCGCGCTTCTCCATCACCACCTTGAGCAGCACCTCGGGCAGCTTCAGGTCTTCGAACAGCGGGATGTCCAGCTTGATGTTGCGCGCGACGATGGACACCTCGTTGCGCTGCTTGAAGATGTTGATGCGGAAGCGCCCGACGCCGGAGACCGAGATCGCCAGGTTCATCTCCAGTTCGCGCTCGAATTCGGCCTTCTGCTCCTCGTCCATGATGGCGTCGGCGATGCGCGCCACGTCACCGGCCTTCAGCGGCTCGCTGGACAGCGGCTTGAGCACGCCGTTGAACTTGGCGCAGGGCGGCGCGCCGGTGGAAAGGTAAAGATCGGAACCGTCCTGGCTGGACAGGATCCGCAGCATCGCTTGGATTTCCATCTGTACTGCATCCGCACGCTAGGGGAAGGCGCTGCCCACGACAGGCAAGCGCTTGTAGGAATAATCATCAGACTCTAGGTAGGCCGTCAGACGGGCACAATGCCAGCCCCGGAAAAATGCGATGTACGTCACTGCCTCCCGAGTGGCCGAGCGGGAGTACAATCGGCCATTTCCTTCAGCCGAGAACCTTCCATGCCCGTCGCCATGGCCCGCCACATCCTGGTCAAGACCGCCGCCGAGGCCGAGCAGCTCAAGCTGCGCCTGGCCAAGGGGGAAGACTTCGCCGCCCTGGCGAAGAAGCATTCCACCTGCCCCTCCGGCAAGCGCGGCGGCGACCTCGGCGAGCTGCGCCCCGGGCAGTTAGTGCGCAGCGTCGACGCGGTGGTGTTCAAGAAGCCGCTGAACGTCGTCCACGGCCCGGTGAAAAGCCAGTTCGGCTACCATCTGGTGCAGGTCTATTTCCGCGACTGACGCCGGAGAACCCATGACGCCCGACCAGATCGCCCGCTTCTGCCTGCAATTGCCCGGCGCCCGCGAAGACCTCAAGTGGGGCAGCAACCGGGTGTTCTCGGTGGCCGGCAACAAGATGTTCGCCATCCTCGACTTCCTCGACGAGGGCCGCGGCGGCCTGGCCTTCAAGGTCGGCCCGGAACTCTTCCTCGGCTTCGTCGACCGCCCCGGCATCCGCCCCGCGCCTTACCTGGCCCGCGCCCACTGGATCAGCATGCAGCGCCCCTACCCCATGGGCGCCGACGAGTTGCGCGAGGCCCTCACCCGCTCGCACCAACTGGTGGTCGCCCGCCTGCCCAAGCGCCTGCGCCTGGGCCTGCTGCTGGATCCGGCATGAACCGCCAACTGACCTGGGAAGGCCTGTGGCAGGCCTCGCCGGCCAGTTGGGAGCGCCTGCACCTGCAGGACGGCCGCGCCGACAGCCAGTTGCGCGTGGCCGCCGCCGACGGCCAGCCGCCCTACCAGCTGGAATACCGCCTGGAATGGGACGCCGACTGGCGCCTGCGCGAGGCCGAACTGCTGGTGGAGGGCGAACACCTGCAACGCCATCTGGCGCTGCTGACCGACGGCCAGGGCCGCTGGACGCTGGGCGACGGCACTGCGCTGGCGGAACTGGATGGCTGCCTGGATATCGACATCTGGCCCAGCCCCTTCACCAACACCTTCCCGATCCGCCGCCTGGGCCTGGGCGATGGCCAGTCTGTTGCGCTGGAGGTGGTCTACGTGGAGGCTCCAAAGTTGCAGCCGAGGAAGATGCGACAGGGCTACACGCGCCGGGATGCCAGCCATTACCTGTACCGCAACCTGGAGGGTACGGACTTCCAGGCGTTGCTGGAGGTGGATGGGCAGGGGTTGGTGCTGGATTATCCGACGTTGTTCCGGCGCGTCTGATTCCCCGGTAAACGCGGAGCGCCCCCGAACAGGCGCTTCGTGCTCGAATCCGGGGCGCGCCGGGGATCACGGTCAAACGGCGGATAACCGCGAACGGTTATCCGCCCTACGCAAAACCCACCCGTAACGTAGGGCGTACAACCGTTCGCGGTTGTACGCCGATACACCCGGCTTCGTGCAAACCCCTCAGGTAGTTCGTTAGCTAGCTTTCCTACAAGCCGACGGCGGTTCATCATGCTTCTCCCCTCTCCGCCCCGCTGTTCGTGTCCATGTCCGCCGATACCGCCATGTCCCGTTCCAACGCCGCCATCACGCTCGAGGTGGTGTCGGTGGTGCTGTTCACCTTTCTCGCCTACCTGACCATCGGCATTCCCCTGGCCGTGCTGCCGGGCTACGTGCATGGCGACCTGGGCTTCGGCTCGGTGCTGGCCGGGTTGGTGATCAGCGTGCAGTACCTGGCCACCCTGCTCACCCGGCCCTACGCCGGCAAGGTGATCGACAACCTCGGGCCCAAGCGCGCGGTGCTCTACGGCATGCTCGGCTGCGCCGGCAGCGGCCTGCTGATGCTGCTTTCGGTGTGGCTGCAGGGCATGCCGGCGCTGAGCCTGGGCTGCCTGCTGCTCGGCCGGATGATCCTCGGCACCGCCGAGAGCCTGGTGGGCACCGGCGCCATCAGCTGGGGCATCGACCGCGTCGGCTCGCTGCACACCGCCAAGGTGATCTCCTGGAACGGCATCGCCAGCTACGGCGCGCTGGCCGTGGGCGCACCCTTCGGCGTCCTCCTGGTGCAGGGCCTGGGACTGTGGAGCATGGGCGCGGTGGTGATGCTGCTGGCCGCCGTCGGCTTCGCCCTGGCCTGGCCCAAGCGCGCCGCGGCCATCGTCCACGGCGAGCGCCTGCCCTTCCACCACGTGCTCGGCCGCGTGGCGCCCCATGGCACCGGGCTGGCCCTGGGCGGCATCGGCTTCGGCTGCATCGCCACCTTCATCACCCTGTACTACGCCAGCCGCGGCTGGGGCGGCGCGGTGTACTGCCTGAGCGCCTTCGGCGCCTGCTTCATCGGTGCGCGTCTGCTGTTCGCCAACGCCATCAACCGCCACGGCGGCTTCGCCGTGGCCATCGGCTGCCTGCTGGTGGAAAGCCTCGGCCTGCTCCTGCTGTGGCTGGCCCCGGGGCCCTGGTCGGCCATGGCCGGCGCGGCGCTGACCGGCTTCGGCTTCTCCCTGGTGTTCCCCGCCCTGGGCGTGGAGGCGGTGCGCCTGGTGCCGGCCTCCAGCCGTGGCGCGGCGCTGGGCGCCTACTCGCTGTTCATCGACGTATCCCTAGGCATCACCGGGCCGGTGGCCGGCGCCATCGCCACTGCCTGGGGCTTCCGTTCGATCTTCCCCTTTGCCTGCGTCGCTGCGCTTCTCGGCCTGGGTCTGAGCCTGTGGTTGCAAAGGCGTAATCGTGAAATGGGCTCGGGCTGAGCGGTGGTGTTGTTCAGTTAAGTGATTCTTTGGTTTGGGGAAGGTGCGCAATGCTGGGTTCGCGCCCTCACCCCGGCCCTCTTCCGGAGGGAGAGGGGCTGTTCGTGCCACTGGAGCGTCCGGCGTGGCCGGTGAATCCAATCGCGGACGGAGTCCGCTCCTACGTCCGTGCTTCCCTGGAACCGTAGGAGCGGACTCTGTCCGCGATTCGGCGGATAACGCCGTAGGCGTTATGCGCCCTACGGATTTCCGACGGGGTTGCGGCAGGGGTTGGGGCTCTGCAAAGAGCGCCCTCTCCCCAGCCCTCTCCCGCAAGCGGGAGAGGGGGCTGTCCTGAGTGGGGGGAGAGTCCTGAGTCATCCTGAAAACGCCTAACCCCACCCCGTCATTCCCGCGAACGCGGGACGCGGCTCCATCGCGAACAGCGCTTGCGCTGGCCCGAAGGGGAATAATCCAGTGACTGCGGGGTTCGCGAGCAAGCTCGCTCCTACGAAGAGCAAAAGCAAAAGCGCGTTCGCTCCGGCTTTTGGATTTCCAGAGAAACGTCCGAGCGCACCGGAACGCCCCTTCAGAAGGCCGAGCGAAACCCGCGCTCAGGAGGTCATGCGACATGGATGTCGCGAGAGCCCCGCGGGCTACAGGGACGTACCCTCGGGGCGGGCCTCCGTGGCGGGGGAGTTCGTGAGGGTAGCCCAGCTTCATCGGGCCCGTATGTCGGGGCAAGCCTTTTTGGTTACTTTTGTGGCGACTGACAAAAGTGACTCGCCCGAGGGGGCGAAACAAAAAATCTCCGCAGACTCGGTGCGGCGCGCTACACCGAGCCCCCAAGTCTCTGGGTTATTCCCCTTCGGGCCAGCGCAAGCGCTGTTCGCGATGGAGCCGCGTCCCGCGTTCGCGGGAATGACGGGGTGGAGATCGGAGCGCGGGGCCAAGGCCCCCACCCCACTCCGCAAGCGAAGCCATAGCCCCATCCCATATGAAAAATGCCATTTCTCCCATGGAGAGAAACGGCCGTCTTTCTTATCCGCACCACCCGAACGGCGATTTTCGCAACCTGCCATCGAAATTCCTGGATTTTATCCACGTTCTGCTATCATCCCGCGCCATCGGGGCCTGTGAGGGGCCTCGAGACATCCAAGAAACGCCAGCACCCACGCGTTGCCAGACCTGGATTGGAGCATCCGGGACGGCAGGCTTTTTTCCACGCTCGGGGGCTGCGAATAAACAGACTGCAGGAAATAACAAAATGACTAACAAAGCGTTCAGTTTGCTTGCATTGGGGATCCTCGCTGCCAGCACCCAGGCCATGGCCGATGACCAGTCCGGCGCCAAGGGCTTCGTCGAGGACAGCCACCTGGACCTGTTCTTCCGCAACGCCTACATGAACCGTGACTACAAGCACGGCGCGCCGGACAAAGCCGAGTGGGGCCAGTCGGCCACCGCCACCTTCTCCTCCGGCTTCACCCAGGGCACCGTCGGCTTCGGCGTCGACGCCTTCGGCCTGTACGCCCTGCGCCTGGATGGCGGCAAAGGCAAGAGCGGTGCCGGCGGCATCGACTTCTTCAAGCGCGGCGACAGCGGCGAAGCAGCCAACGACCTGTCTCGCGCCGGTGGCGCGGTCAAGGCGCGCATCTCCAACACCGTGATCAAGTACGGTGACCAGATGCCCAGCCTGCCGGTGCTGAGCTACGACAACTCGCGCCTGCTGCCGGAGAGCTACACCGGCACCCTGATCACCTCCAAGGAGATCGAGGGCCTGGAGCTGAACGTCGGCAGCTTCACCGAAGAAGCCCGCAAGAGCGCCGAAGGGCGTGACAGCGGCGGCCTGAAGCGCATCGACGTGTACGGCGGCAGCTACAAGTTCACCGACAACTTCAGCGGCTCGCTGTACGCCTCGGACAACAAGGACGTGGCACGCAAGCAGTACATGAACCTGAACTACGTCATCCCGATGCAGGATGCGCAGTCGCTGACCTTCGACTTCAACGGCTACAAGACCAAGCTGAACAAGGACTTCGCCAACCTGAACTTCGGCGGCGACCGCGACAACACCATCTGGAGCCTGGCAGCCACCTACGCCATCGGCGCCCACTCGTTCATGATCGCCCACCAGCGCAACACCGGCGACACCGGCTACAACTACGGCTGGTACCAGAACGCCGGCGGCCTGGGCGACGGCGGCACCACCATCTGGCTGGCCAACTCCTACTGGTCGGACTTCAACGCCGAAGACGAGCGTTCCTGGCAGGCCAACTACAGCATCAACTTCGCTGAGTACGGCATCCCGGGCCTGAGCTACACCGTCGCCTACGTCTACGGCGACAACATCAAGACCTCGCAGACCGACAACGGCCACGAGCGCGAGATCTTCAACCAGGCCAAGTACGTCGTACAGAGCGGCCCGGCCAAGGACCTGTCGGTCAAGCTGCGTGGCTCCTGGGTACGCGTTTCCAACGACGCCCGCGAGTACAACGACGACGGCAACGAAGTGCGCATCTTCGTCGAGTACCCGTTCAGCGTGTTCTGATCGACCTGCTCGCTACGCGTGAATGAAAACGCCCCGTGGCTCGCGCCACGGGGCGTTTTCTTTTAGGTCGGCAGCGCGGAACGCTGACCTGAAAGGGTCAGCGCCAGGTCCTCGATCATGTCCTCCTGCCCGCCGACGGTACCGCGCCGGCCCAGCTCCACCAGCAGCTCGCGGGCCGATACCCCGTAGCGCGCCTCGGCGCGCTTGGCGAACAGCAGGAAGGAGCTGTACACCCCGGCGTAGCCCAGGGTCAGGGCATCGCGGTCGAGGCGGATGGGCTGATCCATCATCGGCACCACCCGATCCTCGGCGACGTCCATGATGCCGTACAGGTCCACGCCGCAATCCACGCCCATGCGCTTGAGCACCGCGACGAAGACTTCCAGCGGCGTGTTGCCGGCGCCGGCGCCCAGCCCCGCCACCGAGCCGTCGATGCGTGCGGCGCCGGCCTCGATGGCGGCCAGGGAGTTGGCGATGGCCATGCCCAGGTTGTGGTGGCCGTGGAAGCCCACCTCCGTGTGCGGCTTCAGCTCGGCGCGCAGCAGGCCGATCTTCGCGCTCACCTCGTCGGGCAGCATGTAGCCGGCCGAGTCGGTGCAGTAGATGCAGTTGGCGCCGAAGCTCTCCATCAGCTTCGCCTGCGCCAGCAACTGCTCGGCGCTGACCATGTGCGCCATCATCAGGAAGCCCACGGTGTCCAGGCCCATCTCGCGGGCCATGCCGATGTGCTGCTCGGAGACGTCGGCCTCGGTGCAGTGGGTGGCCACGCGGATGGTGGAAACGCCGCAGCCATGGGCCATCTTCAGGTGCTCGACGGTGCCGATGCCCGGCAGCAGCAGCGCCGAGACCTTGGCCTGCTTGAGCTTGGGAATCACCGCCTCGAAGTACTCGCGGTCGCTGTGCGCCGGAAAGCCGTAGTTCACCGAGGCGCCGCCCAGGCCGTCGCCGTGGGTGATCTCGATCAGCGGCACGCCGGCCGCATCCAGCCCGGTGGCCACGCTGACCATCTGCTCCAGGCTGATCTGGTGGCGCTTGGCGTGCATGCCGTCGCGCAGGCTCATGTCGTGCAGGCGGACCTTCTTACCTTGCAGGTTCATGTTCTCTCTCCTCAGCGCGCCGGCAGTTGCAGGGCGCCCTTGTGGGCTTCTTCGGCGAACATCTCGGCGGTGCGCAGGCCGGCGGCGGTCATGATGTCGAGGTTGCCGGCGGACTTCGGCAGGTAGTCGCCCAGGCCCTCCACCTCCAGGTACACCGAGACGCGGTTGCCGTCGAACACCGGGCCGTTGATCAGCTTGTAGCCCGGCACGTAGCGCTGCACTTCGCGGATCATCGCGTGCACCGACTCGCGAATGGCCGCCTGGTCCGGCTCGCCGGCGGTCAGGCAGTGGATGGTGTCGCGCATCATCAGCGGCGGCTCGGCCGGGTTGATGACGATGATCGCCTTGCCCTGCTTCGCCCCACCGACCTGCTCGATGGCGCCGGCGGTGGTGCGGGTGAACTCGTCGATGTTCTTGCGCGTGCCCGGGCCCACCGAGCGCGAGGAAACCGTCGCGACAATCTCCGCGTAGTCCACCGCCTGCACCCGCGATACCGCGGCGACCATGGGGATGGTCGCCTGGCCGCCGCAGGTCACCATGTTGACGTTCATCGCCAGGTTGCCGGCGTGCTCGGCGAGGTTCACCGGCGGCACGCAAAAGGGCCCGATGGCCGCCGGGGTGAGGTCGACCATGATCACGCCCAGGGCGTTGAGCTTGCGGCTGTTCTCGGCGTGGACGTAGGCCGAGGTGGCGTCGAAGGCGATACGGATGTCGTCGTCCAGCACGTGCGGCAGCAGGCCGTCGACGCCCTCGGCGGTGGTCTTCAGGCCGAAGTCGCGGGCACGCTTGAGGCCGTCGGACTCGGGGTCGACGCCGACCATCCACACCGGTTCGATCCAGTCGGAACGGCGCATTTTCATCAGCAGGTCGGTGCCGATGTTGCCGGGGCCGATGATCGCGGCCCGGAGTTTCTTGCTCATGGGGAGCTCCTATGCACGGAAGGACACCCGGGCGCCGCCCAGGCCGTCGATGTCCAGTTCGAAGCGGTCGCCGGCGCGCGCCGGTTCCAGCGGCACCAGGGAGCCGGAGAGGATGATCTCGCCGGCCTTGAAGGGAATGCCGAAGGCGCCCAGGGTGTTGGCCAGCCAGGCCACCGCGGTGAGCGGGTTGCCCTGTACCGCCGAGCCCAGGCCCTCGCTGATCTGCTGGCCGTTCTTGCGCACGCGCATGCGCAGGTTGGGCAGGTCCAGCTCGCGCGGGTCGCGCTCCACCGCGCCGAGCACGAACACCCCGCAGGAGGCGTTGTCGGCGACGGTGTCCTGGATGCGGATGCGCCAGTCGTGGATGCGCGAGTCGACGATCTCGAAGCAGGCCATCACGCACTCGGTGGCTTCCAGCACATCGGCCTCGGTGACGCCGGGGCCTTTGAGGTCGCGCTTGAGGCGGAAGGCGATCTCGCCTTCGGCGCGCGGCTGGATCAGGCGGTTCTCCGCCAGCGAGATATCGGCGCCATCGGCGAACCACATCCGCCGGGTGATGAAGCCGAAGTCCGGCTGGTGCACGTTGAGCATGCGCTGCACGGCCGCGGAGGTGACGCCGATCTTCTTGCCCACCAGCTCGTCGCCGTCGGCCAGGCGCCGCTGCAGGATGCGCTGGGAGATGCGGTAGGCGTCGTCGATGCCGATCTGCGCCCAGCGCTCGGTGAGCGGCGTTATCGTGCGGCCTTCAACCAACGCAGCGTAAAGCTCGTCAGCGTGCTGGCGTTGCAGGGCCTCGCTCATGCCTTGGCCTCCGCCAGGAAGGCCAGGACCTCGCGGTTGAACAGCGCGCGGTGCTCCACCATCACCCAGTGCCCGCATTCGCTGAGCAGGATGAAGCGGATGTTGCGGCAGCTCTGCATCAGCGTCTGCGCGCCGCTGGCCGGGCAGAACCTGTCGTTCATGCCCCAGAAGCCGAGGATCGGGCAGGCCAGCTCGGCCAGCCGCGCGGACAGGTTCGGCACCTGCATGCGGGTGAGCACGCAGCGCGGCTGCTCCTGCACCACGGCGACGCGTTCATCGACCGTCTCGTCGCTGATCAGCGAAGCATCGTGGAGCTGCAGCGACAGCAGGCGGCGCATGCCCCCGGCATCGTTCAGCTCGCCATTGGCGAAGGCCGCGCCCATCTTCTGGATGCCTTCCATCTGCAGGTAGTACTGCTCCTTCTCCATCAGCCCGCCGGGCGCCATCAGCACCAGGCGCGCGATGCGCTGCGGCTGGTCGAGGGCCATCTTGATGGCGATGGCGCCGCCCAGGGAGTTGCCCACCAGGGTGCAGCGCTGCACGTCGAGGGCGTCGAGCAGGCCGAACATGGCCTCGACGAAGAAGTCCAGGGTGTAGTCGGTCTCGGGCTTGTCGCTGGCGCCGTAGCCGGGCAGGTCCGGCACCAGCGCGCGGTGGCCGGCGCCGGCGAAGTCCGGGTAGTTCTGCTTGAAGTTGCTGTGGCCGCTGGCCCCGGGGCCGCTGCCGTGGATGAACAGCACGGCATCGCCGCTGCCGCTGTCCAGGTAGTGCAACCGGAGTCCGTCGTTGAGGGTGACGAAGTGCCCTTGCGGCAAGGCCATGGCGTGGCTCCTGGGGTGGGGATGTGGCGGGATTATTTCGGCGGGGGGCGGGGGTGGCATCGTCCGAGAGGACTATTGGGGTTTGCGCCTGGATCGACGCCGTGCGAGGTGTGCGCATGGTCAACCGGCTCACCCTCGGCGTAGGGCGTACAACCGTTCGCGGTTGTACGCCGATACACCTCGTTTACCGTCAACGCCGTGGCCGAAACCGGGATTCCTAGTCCCTTCGGACGTGGGCACCCACCAGCACCCCGCCTAGCCTGGAAGCCTTTCGCGAAAGAGGACGACACATGACTCAAGCATTGGACTTCAGCGGCCAGGTGGTCCTGGTCACCGGCGGCGCCAAGGGCGTCGGCCGCGGCATCAGCCAGCGCTTCCTGGAACGCGGCGCCGAGGTGGTGATCTGCGGCCGCGAGGCCCCCGCGCAGCTGCCGAGCCACGCGGGCCGCGAAGCCTGGTTCGTGCCCTGCGACGTGCGCGACTTCGCCCAGCTGGAGGCGCTGATGGCGGCCATCGACGAGCGCCACGGGCGCCTCGACGTGCTGGTCAACAATGCCGGCGGCGCGCCCCATGCCGATGCCGCCGATGCCTCGCCGCGCTTCTCCGAGGCCATCGTCCGTCTCAACCTGCTGGCGCCGCTGAACCTCTGCCAGCTGGCCAACCAGCGTATGCAGAAACAGCCCAACGGCGGCTCGATCATCAACATCTGCAGCGTCAGCGCCACCCGCCCCTCCCCCGGCACCGCGGCCTACGGCGCGGCCAAGGCCGGACTGCTCGCCCTGGGCCGTTCGCTGGCAGTGGAATGGGCGCCGAAGGTACGCGTCAACGCGGTGATCGGCGGGCTGATCCGCACCGAGCAGAGCCACCTGCACTACGGCGACGAGGCCGGCCTGCAGCGCGTGGCCGCCACGGTGCCGCTGGGGCGCCTGGCCGAACCGGGCGACATCGGCGACGCCTGCCTGTACCTGGCTTCCCCGCTGGCGGCCTACGTCAGCGGCGCGGAACTGGCCCTGCACGGCGGCGGCGAGCGCCCCGCCTTCCTCGATGCGGCCCAGGGGTGAAGCCATGCTCAGCGCCCGCCACGAACTCATCCTCGACCTCACCCCGCAAGCCGCCTGGGCGCGCCTGCGCGACCTGAGCCTGGCGCCGCACTATGTGCCCGGCCTGACCGGCTGCGAATTCCACCCTGGCCCACGCGCGGGCCTGGGCGCCAGCCGCCGGGTGTTCATGAAGCGCGGCTACCTCGACGAAAGCGTGGCGCAGTGGGACGAAGGCCAGGGCCTGGTGCTGCGCCTGCATCGCGCCGAACAGGGGCCGCCCTTCCCTTTCCGCCAGGCGAGTTTCCGCTATGCCCTGCACCCCGAAGGCGAAGGCCGCACCCGCCTGAGCCTGAGCCTGGACGGCGAACTGCGCGGCGGAAGATTGGGCGAATGGCTGCTGGCCGGCGCGCTGCGCAGGACGGTGGCGAAGATCGCGGTGAACCTGAAGGCTTTCTACGAGACCGGGGAGACGCAGAATCCGGATTTCGCAAGTACGTCGTAGGAGTGGACTTTGTCCGCGATTCGGATTTCCGAGGGGGTCGAGGTTGGGGAGGGGTTGAGGCTCTGCAGAAGAGCGCCCTCTCCCCAGCCCTCGGCTGCGCGCCCCGCCCTGAAGGGAGAGGGGGCTGTCCTGAGCGAAGGGAGAATCCTGAGTCATCCTGATACTCCCATCTCCCCCTCGTCATTCCCGCGAACGCGGGAATCCAGTGACTGGCGGGTTCGCGAGCAAGCTCGCTCCTACGAAGAGCAAAAGCGGCTCTTGCTCTGGTTTTTGGTCTTCCAGAGAAACACCCGAGCGCACCGGAACGCCCCTTCAGAAGGCCGAGCGAAACCCGCGCTCAGGAGGTCATGCGACATGGATGTCGCGAGAGCCCCGTGGGCTACAGGGACGTACCCTCGGGGCGGGCCTCCGTGGCGGGGGAATTCGCGAGGGTAGCCCGACTCTGTCGGGCCCGTATGTCGGGGCAAGCCTTTTTGGTTCCTTTTTGCGGGGGTGGCCTTCCACCGTTTGACAAAAGGGACTCGCCCGAGGGGGCGAAACGAGAAGGTCGGGCAGACTCGGAGCGGCGCAGAAACACCCAAGCCAAGGCAGCTGGGTTCCCGCGTTCGCGGGAATGACGGGGGTTGAGGTTGGAGAGGAGGTTGAGAATCCGTAGCCCCCCATCACCCCTCCAGGCGCTCCACTTCCAGGCGATTACGCCCACCAGCCTTCGCACGATATAGAGCCCGGTCAGCAGCATTCACCAACTGCCACTCCTGCCCCCCTGCCACCGTAGCCGGAGCGGTGGCCAAGCCGACACTGGCAGTAACCACACCGAAGGGGCTCTCACGGTGCGCCAGCCGCTCACCCGCCAACCGCTGCAGGAAGGCCCTAGCCACCGCCTCAGCGCCAGCGCTGTCAGTGCTGGGCAGAATCACCGCCAACTCCTCGCCGCCATAGCGCGCCACCAGATCCCCCGGTCGCCGCACGCAGGCGGCTAGCAACCCCGCCACCACCTGCAGACAGTCATCGCCAGCCTGGTGTCCATAGCTATCGTTGTAACGCTTGAAGTGATCGATATCGACCAGCAACAGCGACAACGGCGCCCCCTCGCGGGCACAGCGCCGCGCCTCGGTGGCCAGGGTTTCGTCGAAGCTGCGGCGGTTGGCCAGCCCGGTCAGCGCGTCCTGGGCGGCGAGCACCCGTAGCTGGTCGTTGGCCCGCAGCAACTCCTCGCGGGCGGCGGCGAGCTGGCGGCTGGTGCGGGTGCGCTGGCGGATGTCGATGAGCAGGCGCTGGCCGGTCAGGCCGAGCACCGCCAGCAGCACCAGGACGATGCCGGCGTTGAGCTGGGCCTGCTTGCGCCAGTCCTGCAGGGCCTCCGCCTTGCTCAGCGCCACGGTGGTCACCAGCGGGTAGTGGTCGTTGCGGCGGAACACGTAGATGCGCTCCACGCCGTCGAAGCGCGAAGTGCTGCTGGCACTGCCGGAGTCGGCGTGGCGCAGGTAGTCGGTGAACAGCGGCGAGCCCGACAGGTCGCGGCCCAGGTCGGCCTCGCGGAAGGGGTAGCGCACCAGCAGCTGGCCGTTGCCCTGGGTCAGGCTCATGGCGCCGTGCTGGCCGATGTCCAGGCGGCCGAACAGGCTGAGGAAGTTCTCGATGCCGAGGGTGGTGGCCACCACGCCGGCGAAGCTGCCGTCGGGGTGGTCGAGGCGGCGGCTGACGGTGATCACCCACAAGCCGCTGGAGCGGCTGCGGATCGGCGGGCCGATGAAGATGTCCCGCGAGGGGTTGTCGCGGTGGTGGATGAAGAAGGCGCGGTCCGCGCTGTTCGCCCCCGGCGGGATGCTGCCATGGGACACCAGCAGCCAGCGGCCGTGCGCGTCGAACAGCGAGATGCCGACCACCTGGCTGAGCACCTTCTGCTGGCGCTCCAGCAGCCCCTGCAGGCGCGCCAGCTGCGCGGGGCCCAGACCGTCGCTCTCGACACGGTCGGCCAGGTCCAGCAGCAGCACCTCGCACTGGCGCACCACGCCCTCGGCGTAGGAGTCCAGCGCCTGGGTGAGGTTGAGCATGTCGGTGTTGACGTCGCGCAGGGTGCGCTCGCGCGACGACCAGGTCTGCCAGGCGGTCAGCAGGGCCAGGGAGACGCAGATCATGAACAGCAGCAGGGAGGCTACGCGGGTATCACGCTTCACGACATCACGGGCTCGACACGGGGTAATCCGTAGCGGACGGCATGGCCCGCGCACCCGGGTATTCTAGCCCGCATGGGCGAATCCGCCCATGACCGGCCGGTCAGGCCGGCGTATCGAGCAGCGCGCTGAGCACCGCGCGCAGCTTGCCCGGCTTCACCGGCTTGTTCAGCTGCGGGATGCCCAGGCGCTGCAGGGCGCGGCGGCATTCGTCGCTGCGGTCGGCGCTGATCATCACCGCGGGGATCTCGCGGCCGTAGTGGCGGCGCAGGTCGCGCACCAGCTCGCAGCCGGTGGCGCCGTGGTCCAGGTGGTAGTCGGCCAGTATCGCCTCCGGCGGCTGCGAGCCGAGCAGCGCCAGGGCGGCGTCGCGGTCGGTGGCGGTGAGCACCTCGCAGCCCCACTGGCCGAGCAGCGCGGCCATGCTGAAGAGGATCGAGGTTTCGTTGTCCACCACCAGCAGGCGCCGGCCCGGCAGCGGGTCGCCGGTGCTCGGGCGCGGCGCGGCATCGCCGCCGGCGCGCGGCGGCAGCGCCTCGGCCAGGGGCACTTCGAGGGCGAACAGCGAGCCGCGCCCGGGCACCGAGCGCACCTGCACCGCGCAGCCGAGCAACCCGGCGATGCGGTCGACGATGGCCAGGCCCAGGCCCACGCCCTGGCGCTCGGCGGCGCGGCCGGTATCGAGCTGGTTGAATTCGAGGAAGATCGCCTGCAACTGGTCCGCCGGGATGCCACGGCCGGTGCCCCACACCTCCAGGCGCACGCTGGCGCCGCGCCGTCGCGCGGCCAGCAATACGCCACCGCGCCCGGTGTAGCGGCAGGCGTTGCTGAGGAAGTTGCGCAGGATGCGCGACAGCAGGCGCGCGTCGGTGCGCACCGAGAGGTTGGGGATGCGCACGCGCCATTGCAGGCCGGACGACAGCGCCACGCTTTCGAACTCCGAGGCCAGCGGGCCGAGCAGTTCGTCCAGGCCATGGACGTCCAGGTCCGGGCGGATCGCGCTCTGGTCCAGGCGGGCGATTTCCAGCAGGTCGGTGAGCAGGTTTTCCGCGCCTTCCAGGGCCTGGTGGGTGCGCTCCACCAGTTGCTGCTCGGCGCCCGGCAGCTTCCGCTCGCGCAGGGTGGCCACCAGCAGGCGCGCGGCGTTGAGCGGTTGCAGCAGGTCGTGGCTGGCCGCCGCCAGGTACTTGTCCTTGCTGTGGTTGGCCGCCTCGGCGGCGTCGCGCGCCTCGCGCAGCTGCTGGTTCAGCGCTTCCAGCTCGCCGGTGCGTTCGGCCACGCGCTGCTCCAGTTCCTCGTTGAGGGTCTGCAGGCGCTGCTGGGCCAGGATGCGTTCGGTGATGTCGGCGACGAAGCCTTCCACCAGGCCCTCTTCGTCGGGCTTGAGCAGCAGGTTCATGAGCACGTCGACGTGGCTGCCGTCCTTGCGCAGCAGGCGCGTCTCGTAGCCGAACAGCCCGCCCTGCTCGCGCAGCAGGTCGCGGATGCGGCGCATCTCCGCCTCGCCGCCGGCGAACAGTTGCGTGGCCATGTCCTGCAGGTTCCACAACACCTGCTGCGGGTCGGCGTAGCCGAGCATCCGCGCCAGGGCCGGGTTGGCCGCGCGCAGGCCGTCGCTGAGGCTGGCCTGGAAGATGCCGTGCACGGCGTGCTCGAACAGCCACTTGTAGCGGTTGCGCTCGGTTTCCAGTTCCTCCAGGCGCGCCAGCAGCTCGGGGTAGTGGCTCTTGCGCGTGGAGTGGCTGCCCAGGCCGAGCAGCGCCGCCAGGGCGTCCTGCTGCGGCTCAGAGGGCCTCGCCATAGACCACCTCGACGTCGCGCTGGCTGGATTCGCGGGGGTTGGTGAGGATGCACGGGTCCTGCATGGCGTGGCGCGACAGGAAGGGGATGTCGGAGATGCCCACGCCGTGCGGGCCGAGGGTCTCGTGGAAGCCCACGGCGCGCTTGAGGGCGATCAGGTGCTCGACCAGGCGCTGGCGGATCTGCGCGTGGGTAAGGCCGCGGCAGTCGATGCCGAAGGTCTCGGCAATGACCTTGAAGCGCTCGGGCGCGGCGTTGTAGTTGAAGGCCACCACGTGCTCTACCAGCACGGCGTTGCACAGCCCGTGGGGCAGGTCGAGGTAGCCGCCGAGGCTGTGGGACATGGCGTGCACCGCGCCGAGGATGGCGTTGGAGAAGGCCAGCCCGGCCTGCATGCTGCCGAGCATGATCTTCTCGCGCAGGGTGATGTCGTCGGGGTTGGCGATCATCTGCACCAGGTTGCCGTCGATCAGGCGCATGGCCTCCAGCGCGTGGCTGTCGGTGAGCGGGCCGTGGCCGGTGGAGACGAAGGCCTCGATGGCGTGGACCAGGGCGTCGATGCCGGTGCAGGCGGAGAGGAAGCCGTCCATGCTCAGGGTGGTTTCCGGGTCGATCAGCGACACGTCGGGCACCACCGCCTTGCTCACCACCGAGAACTTCATGCGCTCGTCCTGGTTGGAGATGATGACGAACTGCGAGACGTCGGCCGAGGTGCCGGCGGTGGTGGGGATGAGGATCAGCGGCGGGCTGGGCACGCGCAGCTTGTCCACGCCCTCGAACTCGAGGATGTTGCGGCCGTGGGCGGCGACGATGCCGATGCCTTTGGCGCAGTCCATCGGGCTGCCGCCGCCGACCGCGACTATCACGTTGCAGCCCTCGCTGCGGTAGATGTCGGCGCCGCGCATCACTTCTTCCACGCGCGGGTTGGGCGAGACGTCGGTGTACAGGCAGTGGTCGATGCCCTGCCCGGCCAGGCTGGCCTGCACGTCGGCCACCCAGCCGGCGGCGAGCACGCCGGGGTCGGACACCAGCAGCACCTTGCGGGCGCCGAAGGTCTTGGCGTAGTTGGCGACGGTGTGCCGGCAGCCGGCACCGAAGATGATCTCTGGCGAGACGAATTTGCGCAGCAGGCTGAGGTCGTGGCTCATGGGGTGCTTGTTCTTGTTATGAAATATTTCCGCGAGCCTACTGCATCCTGCGCTGATTGCAATGCGACCTTGGCCCGGCCGTCAGCCGCCCAGCAGCGCGCGGTAGAAGCGCCACTCGGCGTCCAGCGCGTGGGCCAGGTTGGCCGCCTGTCGGAAGCCGTGGCGCTCGCCGGGGTACAGGTGGCATTCCACGGCCAGGCCGCGCTGGCGCAGGCTGGCGACCATGGCCTGGGTCTGCTCGGGCACCACCACGGCGTCCAGCTCGCCCTGGAAGAAGATCACCGGCGCCTGGATGCGCGCGGCGTGCAGCAGCGGCGTGCGCGCCCGGTAGCGGCGGGCGTCGCGTTGCGGGTCGCCGATCAGCCAGTCGAGGTAGTCGGCCTCGAACTTGTGCGTCACCCGCCCCAGCGCCAGCGGGTCGCTGACGCCGTAGAGACTGGCGCCGCCGCGGAAGCCGCCGACGAAGGCCAGGGCGCAGAGCGCGCTGTAGCCGCCGGCGCTGGCGCCGCGGACGAACACCCGCTGGCGGTCGATCACCCCGTCGGCGGCCAGTTGCACCACCGCCGCCCAGATGTCCTGCACCTCCGCCCTGCCCCATTCGCCGCGCAGCCGTTCGCGGTAGGCGCGGCCGAAGTTGGCGCTGCCGCGGTAGTTGAGGTCGGCCACGGCGAAGCCGCGCTGGGTCCAGAACTGGATGCGCGCGTCGAACGCCGGGTAGCAGGCCGAAGTGGGCCCGCCATGCAGGAACACCACCAACGGCGGCCGCCGCCCCGCCGGGCCGCGGCACTGGGCGTTGCGCGGCGGGTAGAAGAAGCCGTGGCCGCGCTCGTTGCCGGCCACCGGGTAGCCGAAGGGTTGTGGGCGCGATAGCTCGGCCTCGTCCAGCGGATGTTCGCCGCCGGCGATTACTTGCACGTGGCCACTCTCGCGGCCGATGGCCAGCAGCGCCGGCAGGCGGTCCTCGGCGGCGGCGATGCAGTAGAAGTGGGTGGCGTCGGCGACCAGGGCGCGGAAGCGCGAGAAGTCCGGGGCCAGGCGCCGTTCGCCGCCATCGGCCGCGCGCAGCACCAGCAGCCCGCGGCCTTCCTCGAAACGGCTCAGCAGCATCTCGCCATTGGCCAGCGGCAGATAGCTGCGCCCGCCCAGCTGCCAGGGCGCCGGGGCATGGTCGGCGGCAGCGAAGGCACCGGCCTGCCCGTCCTCGGCCTCGGGGCGCCACCAGCCGCTGCGGTCGCTGAGCCAGTGCAGGCGGCCCTGGTCGTCGAAGCGCGGTTGCTGGATGGATTCTTCGCCGCCCTCGCCCGCCAGGCAGCAGCGCTCGCCATCCCGCAGCAGGCACAGGCGCGTGGCGGTCCAGGGCTGTTGCGGGCGGTCCCACTCCACCCAGACGATGCGCGACGCGTCGAAGCAGGCTGTCGGCGCGGCGTAGAAGTCCGCGCCTTCGGCGATGACCTGGCGCGCACCATCGGCGTCCAGGCGCACGATGCGGTGGATCACGGCATCGTTCTCGCGGCTTTCCTCCACCGTCAGCAGCGCATTCCAGGCCGCCACGTAGTGCAGGTCGCCATAGCGGCACTGCGGGCGCTCGGTCAACTGCCGGGGCGCCTCGCCGAAGCGCAGCCAGCGCACCTGCTGGTCGCCCTCCTCCACCCAGGCCACGCCCTCGGCCGTGGCGCAGCAGGCGCCGCCGCCGTATTCGTAGAGGCGGCTGCGCGCCGAGGCGCCGGGCGGCGTCAGTTCCTGTAGCGCGCCATCGCGCCACAGGTACAGGCGGCAACGCGCGCTGCGCGGCTCGAACTCCAGCCACAACAGCCCGCCGTGGGCCGCGTGCAGTTCGGCGAAGTCGCGCCCCGCCGCCACCGCGCGCTCGGCGCTCCAGGCGCTGGTCCAGTCGCCATGGGCCAGGCTGCGCACCCTCAGGCCTTGCAGATCAGCTGCGAGGCGCGCTGGTTGCGCCAGGTCAGCTGGTCCAGGCCCAGCGGCGCTTCCTCGGCCTGGCGCCGGGCGTCGAGAATCTTCCCGTGGTGGGCCGACTTGGCGCACACCGGGTCGGTGGCGTCGGCGTCGCCGGTGAGCATGTAGGCCTGGCAGCGGCAGCCGCCGTGGTCGCGTTCCTTCTCCGAGCAGGAGCGGCACGGCTCGGGCATCCAGGCGTCGCCGCGGTAGCGGTTGAAGCCGAAGGACTCGTACCAGATGTGCTGCAGGCTGTGCTCGCGCACGTTGGGGAACTGCACCGGCAATTGCCGCGCGCTGTGGCACGGCAGCGCGGTGCCGTCGGGGGTGACGTCGAGGAACACGCTGGCCCAGCCGCCCATGCAGGCCTTGGGGCGCTCCTCGTAGTAGTCCGGGGTGACGAAGATCAGCTTGCAGGGGTTGCCTTCGGCGGCCAGGCGCTCGCGGTATTCGTGGGTGATGCGCTCGGCGCGTTCCAGCTGCGCGCGGGTGGGCAGCAGGCCGGCGCGGTTGAGTTCGGCCCAGCCGTAGAACTGGCAGGTGGCGAGTTCGACGAAGTCGGCCTCAAGCTCTATGCACAGCTCGATGATCCGCCCGATGTTGTCGATGTTGTGCCGGTGGGTGACGAAGTTGAGCACCATCGGGTAGCCGTGGGCCTTCACCGCGCGGGCCATGGCCAGCTTCTGGGCGAAGGCCTTGCGCGAGCCGGCGAGCAGGTTGTTCACCTCCTCGTCGGCGGCCTGGAAGCTGATCTGGATGTGGTCCAGCCCGGCTTCGGCGAACTGCGCCAGGCGAGCCTCGCTCAGGCCGATGCCGGAGGTGATCAGGTTGGTGTAGAAACCCAGCCCGCGGGCCGCGCCGATCAGCTCGGCGAGGTCCTGGCGCAGCAGCGGCTCGCCGCCGGAAAAGCCCAACTGCGCGGCGCCCAGCTCGCGGGCCTGGCGGAACACCTCGATCCACTCGGCGGTGGAAAGTTCGCCGCCCTGCCTGGCGAAGTCCAGCGGGTTGGAGCAGTACGGGCACTGCAGCGGGCAGCGGTAGGTCAGCTCGGCCAGCAGCCACAGCGGCGGGCCGGCGCTTTCAGTGCAGCTCGATCCAGAATTGCGCATGGGCCACCTCGAGGAACGCCAGGATGTCTTCGTCGATGCCCGGCACGCCGGGGAAGCTCTTGCTCAGCTCGGCGATGATGGCCGCCACGTCGCGCTGGCCATCGATGCGCTGGAGGATTTCCCCGGCGCTGTCGTTGAGCTTGACCATGCCTTCGGGGTAGAGCAGCACGTGGCAGCCCTGGGCCGGTTCGAATTGCAGGCGGAAGCCGCGGCGGATGCGCGGCACGCTGTCCAGCGCGGGCAGGCTCATCACAGCAGCCCCCTGTGCCAGATGCGCTCGCGGGTCACCGTGTGGTACGGCGGGCGGCCCAGCTCGTAGGCCATGCTCATGGCGTCGAGCATGCTCCAGAGCACGTCGAGCTTGAACTGCAGGATATCCAGCATGCGCGCCTGGGCCTCGCGGGTGCGGTAGTGCTCCAGGGTGATGCGCAGGCCGTGCTCGACGTCGCGGCGGGCCTGGGACAGGCGGCTGCGGAAGTAGTCGTAGCCGGCCGCGTCTATCCAGGGGTAGTGCTGCGGCCAGGCGTCCAGCCGCGACTGGTGGATCTGCGGGGCGAACAGCTCGGTCAGCGAGCTGCTGGCCGCTTCCTGCCAGCTGGCGCGGCGGGCGAAGTTGACGTAGGCGTCCACGGCGAAGCGCACGCCGGGCAGCACCAGTTCCTGCGACAGCACCTGTTCGCGCTCCAGCCCCACCGCCTCGGCCAGGCGCAGCCAGGCCTCGATGCCGCCGGGTTCGCCGGGGCGGCCGTCGTGGTCGAGGATGCGCTGCACCCATTCGCGGCGGGTGTCGCGGTCCGGGCAGTTGGCGAGGATGGCGGCGTCCTTCAGCGGGATGTTCAGCTGGTAGTAGAAGCGGTTGGCCACCCAGCCCTGGATCTGCTCGCGGGTGCAGCGGCCCTCGTACATGGCCACGTGGAACGGGTGGTGGATGTGATAGCAGGCGCCCTTGGCGCGTAGCGCCTGCTCGAATTCGGCGGGGCTCATGGCGGCGTTCATCGCGCGCTCCCTCTACAGATGGATGGCCATACCGTCCCAGGCCACTTCGACGCCGCGGGCGTCCAGTTCGGCGCGTTCGGGCGAGGCCGGGTCGAGGATGGGGTTGGTGTTGTTGATGTGGATGAGCACCTTGCGCGGCCCGGGCACGCCGTCCAGCACTTCGAGCATGCCGCCGGGGCCGCTCTGAGCCAGGTGGCCCATCTCGCTGCCGAGCTTGTCGCCCACTTCGCAGCGGCGCATCTCGTCGTCGCGCCACAGGGTGCCGTCCACCAGCAGGCAGTCGGCGCGGCGCATCCAGCCCAGCAGCGCCTCGTCCACCTGGCCCAGGCCGGGGGCGTAGAACAGTTTGCCGCCGCTGCCCAGGTCCTCGACGAACAGGCCGATGTTGTCGCCCGGGTGCGGGTCGTGGCGGTGCGGCGAATACGGCGGCGCGGCGCTGCGCAGCGGGATGGCGGTGAAGCGCAGGTTCGGGCAGGCGGGCACGGTGAAGGGCGCGCCGTCCAGCTCGATCAGGTGGTGGCGCAGGCCGCCGTTCCAGTGCTGCAGCATGTTGAATAGCGGGAAGCCGCTGGTCAGGTCCTGGTGGACCATCTGCGTGCACCAGACGTCGTGCGGGCAGCCCTCGCGCAGGCTGAGCAGACCGGTGCAGTGGTCGATCTGGCTGTCCAGCAGGAGGATGCCGGCGATGGCCGTGTCGCGCACCTTGCGCGCCGGCTGCAAGGCCGGGAAGGCGGCGAGCTGGGCGCGGATGTCGGGCGATGCGTTGCAGAGAATCCAGCGCTCGCCGTCGTCGGACAGGGCGATGGACGACTGGGTGCGCGGCTGCGCCAGCACCTGGCCGCTGCGCACGCCGTGGCAGTTGCGGCAGTTGCAGTTCCACTGCGGGAAGCCGCCACCGGCGGCCGAACCGAGAATACGGATGTGCATGACAGTGCCCCGTGGGCAGGGGCCCCGGAAGACCGGGGCCGGGTGGATCAGCGGTTGGCGAAGTACAGGGTCACTTCGAAGCCAAGGCGCAGGTCGGTGAAGCTAGGCTTGGTCCACATGGGTCTGTCCTCTTCTTGTTGGCCGGCGATTCCGGCAGGTCGAGTTAAACACCAGGGGGGAGCCCTCCGAATGATACTTTCGAAGGAGTTTTCCCCCTGATTTGGTAGGGAGGGTGCGACAGCTGTCGCGCCCGCCCGCTACAGGTGTCGCGCGGGGCGCGACAACCGTTCCCGGCGCCGCCCTCGCGCGGCGCGCTGAACCCTGGCGCCGCGCGGGGCGCCTCTTGTCCGTACAGGCGGCACGGGCCTTGCTCGGTTCCTCGCCGTTCGGCGGGCGCCTGACTAGACTTGCCTGCCTGCGCCGGTCCGTTCGCCCGGCAAGCCCCGCCGAACGGCACCTGACAACAACAAAGCGCCGCAGCACGGCTGACGGCGCCCGGGAGTAGTACCCATGAACGAGCATGCCCTGGACAACTGCCCGAACGACCTCGCCAGCTTCATCGCCGACCACTTCGGCGAGCGCGACCTGCAACCGGAGGACGCCATCGCCCGCTCCTGGTACCGCAGCGTGGTGCAGCACCACCTGGACCCGCGCGCCAGCGCCGAGAAACACATCCTCACCGCCGGCGAAATCCGCGAGCACCAGGCCCAGCACGAGGAATATCTGGCCATCGCCGGCCAGGGCGTCAGCGGCCTGGCCCGGCGCGTCACCCCGGCCGGCTTCGCCGTGCTGCTCAGCGACGAGCAGGGCGTCACCCTCGACGCCCGCCTGCCGGCGCAGCGCGACCGCTATACCCAGGCCGGGCTGATCGTCGGCGCGCGCTGGGACGAGTCGGTGGCCGGCACCAACGGCATCGGCACCGCCCTGGCCGCCGCCGCGCCGCTGACCATCCACCGCCAGGAGCACTTCCTGGTCAGCAACTTCCGCCTGAGCTGCTCGGTGGCGCCGATCTACGACGCCCAGCACAACCTGCGCGGCTGCCTCAATGCCACCTGCCTGAACAGCGGCGGGCCCAAGGAGGCGCAGTACCTCACCCTGCAACTGGTCATCCTCTACGCCCGGCTGATCGAGAACGCCGCCTTCCGCCAGCGCTACCGCGACCGCCTGACGCTCTCGGTGAAGGCCCGCGACGAGGTCGCCGACCTGGCCGCCGAGCAGCTGCTGGCCCTGGACGAGCGCGGCCGGGTGATCGGCGCCAACCACGCCGCCTTCGCCGCCAGCCCCGGCGAGCTGCTGGGCAGCCGCATCGAGCAGTTGCTGGCCAGCGACCTCGACCAGCTGCTGGCCCTGAGCCAGGGCGGCGCCCGCGCCGTGCGCCTGCGCACCCTGGGCGACGAGGCGGCGGTGGAGGTCGGCCTGCGCATGCCCGCCGGCCTGCCGCGGCGCAGCGCCCCGCCCGCATCGGCCAAGGCCGGCGAGCACCCGGACCTGGCGCGCCTGGCCGGTGCCGACCCACGCCTGCAGGAGGGCGTGCGGCGCCTGCGCAAGGTGCTGGACAAGGGCATCGCCATCCTGCTCAACGGCGAGACCGGCACCGGCAAGGAGGCCTTCGCCCGCGCCATCCACCAGGCCAGCGCGCGCCGCGCCGGGCCCTTCGTGGCGCTGAACTGCGCGGCCATCCCCGAAAGCCTGATCGAGAGCGAGCTGTTCGGCTACCGCGGCGGCAGCTTCACCGGCGCCAGCAAGAAGGGCATGAAGGGCAAGCTGGAGCTGGCCAACGGCGGCACCCTGTTCCTCGACGAGATCGGCGACATGCCGGCGCACCTGCAGACGCGCCTGCTGCGCGTGCTGGCCGAGCGCGAGATCCTCCCGCTGGGCGCCGAGACGCCGGTGGCGCTGGACGTGCAGGTGGTCTCGGCGACGCACCAGGACCTGGCCGCGATGATCCAGGCCCGCGGCTTCCGCGAGGACCTGTTCTACCGCCTGGCCGGCATGACCCTGCAGTTGCCGGCCCTGCGCGAGCGCAGCGACCGCGAGGCGCTGGTCGAGCAGCTGCTGGCCGCCATCGACCCCGCGCTGCGCCTGGCGCCGGAAGCGCGCGAACGCCTGCGCGCGCAGCCCTGGCCGGGCAACATCCGCCAGTTGCTCAACTGCCTGCGCTACGCCGCGGCCCTGGCCGAGGACGGCGTCATCGACCTCGACTGCCTGCCCGCCGAACTGCATCAGCCGGCCCTCGTCGTGGCCACGCCCAGCGGCGCCCTGGCCGCGCGCCTGGACGACACCGAGGCGAGCCACCTGCTGGCCGCGCTGCGCGAACGGCAGTGGAACATCAGCGCGGTGGCCGAGCACTTCGGCGTGGCCCGCTCGACCCTGTATCGGAAGATGAAGAAGCACGGCATCGTCCAGCCCAACGCGTTGTATTGAGCGCATCCCTTTTCCCTGCGTCCGCTTTGCCCGCGGGCATGACCCGCTTCCCACATCACCGGCTGGCGGCGATTTTTTGTAGGAGCGAGCTTGCTCGCGAACCGCATGGCACCATGTTTGTTCGCGAGCAAGCTCGCTCCTACGAAGAGCACCTCGGCGCAGTCCCGTAGGATGGGTTGAGCGAAGCGATACCCATCGCCACGACTCTGCGCTCAGGCTGTCACGGGCATGGCCCGCTTCCCACATCACCGGCTGGCG
>NZ_FOLS01000030.1:29707-103911 GCF_900112375.1 Pseudomonas citronellolis
GCACCGCGTTTGTTCGCGAGCAAGCTCGCTCCTACGAAGAGCACCTCGGCGCAGTCCCGTAGGATGGATTGAGCGAAGCGATACCCATCGCCACGACTCTGCGCTCGGACTCTCGCGGGCATGGCCCGTTTCCCACATCACCGGCTGGCGGCGTTTTTCGTAGGAGCGAGCTTGCTCGCGAACCGCATGACACCGTGTTTGTTCGCGAGCAAGCTCGCTCCTACGAAGAGCAACTCGGCACAGTCCCGTAGGATGGGTTGAGCGAAGTGATACCCATCGCCACGACTCTGCGCTCGGGCTGTCACAGGCATGGCCCGTTTCCCACATCACCGACTGGCGGCGTTTTTTGTAGGAGCGAGCTTGCTCGCGAACCGCATGACACCGTGTTTGTTCGCGAGCAAGCTCGCTCCTACGAAGAGCAGTTCGGCGCAGGGAAAAAGGGGCGGCGCGCGCCTGGCAAGCACGCGCCGCCCAAGGAGGCACCTATTCCTGCACGTACACCACGTGGGTATGGGTGTACTCGTACAGCCCGTGCTTGCCGTCGGCGCCGCCGATGCCGGACTTGCGCGTGCCGGCGTGGAAGCCCTGCATGGCCTCGAAGTTCTCGCGGTTGATGTACGTCTCGCCGAAGTCCAGCTCGCGGCTGGCCTTGAGCGCGGCGCCCAGGTCGCGGGTGTAGATGGACGAGGTCAGGCCGTACTCGCTGGCGTTGGCCTGCGCGATGGCCTCGTCCAGGTCGTCCACCACCTGGATCGGCAGCACCGGGCCGAAGATTTCCTTGCGCATGATCTCCATCTCGCCCGAGCAGCCGGCCAGCACCGTGGGCTGGTAGTGGAAGCCACGGCCGAGGTCGGCCACGGCGCCGCCGGTGATCACCTGGGCGCCCTGGCCCTGGGCCGTGCGGACCATCTGCGCGACCTTGTCCAGGCCGGCCTGGTTGACCAGCGGGCCCATGTCCAGATCGGCCTGGGTGCCCGGGTCGCCATAGCGGGTGGCGGCCATGGCGGCGGCGACCTTCTCGATGAAGGCGTCGGCCACCCGGCGCTGCACGTACACGCGCTCGGCGCAGTTGCACACCTGCCCGCTGTTGATCACCCGCGAGGCCTTGATGGCGTTCACCGCCAGGTCCAGGTCGGCGTCGGCCAGGACGATGGCCGGCGCCTTGCCGCCCAGCTCCAGGTTCAGCTTGGTGATGTTCGGCGCCGCCGCGGCCATGATCCGCGAGCCGGTGGCCACCGAGCCGGTGAAGCTGATCAGGTCCACCCCAGCGTGGCCGGTCAGCGCCTGCCCGGCCCCGCCGCCGGTGCCGCCGACCACGTTGAACACGCCGCGCGGCAGGTCGGTCTCGGCCACCAGGGCGGCGAACTCGAAGCAGTTGATCGGGGTTTCCTCGCTGGGCTTGACGACGATGGTGTTGCCGGTCAGCAGCGCCGGCGCCATCTTCCGCGCGATGAGGAAGAACGGGAAGTTCCACGGCAGGATGCCGGCCACCACGCCCAGCGGCTTGCGCAGCAGGAAGATGTGCTCGCCGGCGCGGTCGCTGGTCAGCACCTCGCCTTCCAGGCGCCTCGCCCACTCGGCCATGTAGTCCAGGTAGTCGGCGGTGAAGGCCACTTCCACCTCGGCCAGCGCCGGCACCTTGCCCTGCTCGGCGGTGATGATGCGCGCCAGGCGCTCGGCGTTGGCGCGGACCTTCCCGGCGATGCGCCGCAGGTAGCCGGCGCGCTCGATGGCGGGCTTGGCCGCCCAGCCCTTCTGGGCCATGCGCGCCGCGCCCAAGGCGGCGTCCACCTGCTCGGCGCTGGCCTCGGGGACGCGCGCCAGCAGCTCGCCGTTGGCCGGGTTGCGCACCTCGATCAGCGCCTCGCCGGCGACGAAGCGGTTGTCGATGTAGTGCTGGTAGGTCGTGACGTCGGTCATCGGGGTTCTCCTGTGGGGGTCGATCACTTGCCGGCGGTCTTCTGCGCGGCGGCCAGCTGTTCCTGGAGGTCGTAGGCGCGCTTGATCAGGTACTGGTGCACCGCCTCGGCCTGCTGCAGGTCGAGGTGGCCCTGGAACGACGGCATGCCGTCGGGGATGCGCCCGCCGTAGACGATGCCGAGGAAGCGCTGGTGGTTCTCGGCGCTGAGGGTGCGCAGGTCGGGCAGTACGCCGCCGCTGATGGCGTTGATGCCGTGGCACTGCGAGCAGCTGGCGTTGAACAGCTCACGGCCCTGGTCGATCTGCGCGGTGGTGCCGGTCAGCTTCGGCGGCTCGGGCTTGCGTCCGGCCCACTTGTACTTGGCCTCGGGCAGCCTGGCGCTGCCGCCGAGCTTGTAGGTCAGCACCTGGGCGTTGGGCTTGACCCCGGCGCGCAGCGACAGGGCGCCGGCGAAGGTGGAGAAGGCGCCGCCCCAGCCGGCCATGAAGGTCACGTACTGCTCGCCGTCCACCTCGTAGGTCACCGGCGCGGCCATCACCCCGGTGTTGGCCGGCGATTCCCAGAGCTTCTTCCCGCTGTCGGCGGCGTAGGCCACCACGCGGCCGTCGGCGGTGCCCTCGAACACCAGGTTGCCGGCGGTGCTCAGGGTGCCGCCGTTGAAGATGGTGCTGTAGGGCACTTCCCAGGCGGCCTTCTGCTTGAGCGGGTCCCAGGCGATCAGCTTGCCGGACCAGCTGTCGGCGACCTTGCGCAGGCCCTCCGGGTCCTCGGGCATCATCCCGGTGTTGACGTCCAGCTGGTAGATGCTCTTGAACTTCGAGCGCGGCGGCGCGCCCTCCACGTCCTGGTAGTAGGCCGACATGATGTGCGCCGGGATGTACACCAGGCCGGTGGCCGGGTTGTAGGACATCGGCTGCCAGTCGTGGGCGCCCCAGAACGCCGGCTGGATCAGCAGCGCCTTGCGCTCGGGGTCCTTCCAGTAGGCCGCGGCCTTGTCGTCGACGATGGGCCGGCCGGTCTTCATGTCGATGCCCTTGGCCCAGTTCACCGGGATGATGTTCTTCGCCGAGAGCAGCTCGCCGGTGGCGCGGTCGATGACGTAGAAGAAGCCGTTCTTCGGCGACTGCATCAGCACCTTGCGCACCTTCCCGTCGATGGGCAGGTCGGCCAGCATGATGTGCGCGGTGGCGGTGAAGTCCCAGGCGTCGCCCGGGGTGGTCTGGTAGTGCCAGACGTACTCGCCGTTGTCCGGGTTGATGGCGACGATGGACGAGAGGAACAGGTTGTCGCCCTTGCCCTCGCTGCGGATGCGCGGGTTCCACGAGGAGGCGTTGCCCACGCCGATGTACAGCAGGTTCAGCTCGGGGTCGTAGGACATGGAGTCCCACACGGTGCCGCCACCGCCCTGCTCGGGGTACTTGTCGCCGAACCAGGTCTTGCTGGCGATCTCCATGGCCTTGTTCTCCGGCGCCTGCTTGGGGTCGCCGGGCACGGTGAAGAAGCGCCAGTCCTGCTTGCCGGTCTCGGCGTCGTAGGCGGTGATGTAGCCGCGCACGCCGAACTCGGCGCCGCCGTTGCCGATGATCACCTTGCCCTTCACGATGCGCGGCGCGCCGGTGATGGTGATGCTGCGCGAGGGGTCGGTGCGGGTGTCGACGCTCCACACGCGCTTGCCGGTCCTGGCGTCGATGGCCTCCAGGCGGCCATCCAGCACGCCGACGTAGACCTTGCCCTTCCACACCGCCACGCCGCGGTTCACCGCGTCGCAGCAGGCCTCGCCGGCGCGGCTGCGGTCGGACTGCGGGTCGTACTTCCACAGCAGCTTGCCGTTGCGCGCGTCCAGCGCGTAGACGATGGAGAACGGCCCGGTGGTGTACATCACCCCGTCGACCACGATGGGCGTGGCCTCCACGCCGCGGTCGATGTCCAGCTTGTAGCTCCAGGCCAGGCCGAGCTTGTCGACGTTGCCCTGGTCGATCTGCTTGAGCGGGCTGTAGCGCTGCTCGTCGTAGGTGCGCCCGGTGCTCATCCAGTTGCCCGGCTCCTGGTCGGCGGCGGCGATGCGCGCGCCATCGACGTCGGCCGGGGCATCGGCGGCATGCAGGGGTGGGCAGAGGCCGGCCAGCAGGGCGGCGGCGAGTGCGCTGCGGCGCAGGCGCGCGGTGGGATGCGGGTGGGCGTCAGGCAAGGTGAGGCCGGTCGAGCTCATGGAGGGTCTCCGATTCTTGTTGGTGCCACGGATCGGACGCCGTGGCTTGGAGAGGGCTTGAGCAATGGCTGTGCCAAGGGGCGGGGGAATGGCTGTGGGGCAGGAATGGTGGGGGTTTCGGGGGGATCGGTGGTGGTGGCTGGAGGTGGGTGGGGCGCTACAGGTGTTGCGGGTGGGTGGGGCAGGTGTTGCGGGGGTGGGACGGTTTTTTTGGGGGTGGTGCCTCCCGGATATCGTGGTGTTCGCGTCCGGCTCCGCTCCCTCTCCCCAGCCCTCTCCCTGAAGGGAGAGGGGGCTTGTCCGTGCCGAGAGAAGGCATGGTTTCAGCCGGCAACTCGGTACAAGCCGGCTAACGCGGAAACATCAGCACACGCCGAATGGTCCCCTCTCCCTTCAGGGAGAGGGTTAGGGAGAGGGAACGGCCTCAGCACTTGCACCACTGCAACCGGGAGGCCCTTTAGAAACAAAAAAACGCGGCCAAAGCCGCGCTCGACAGCCCCGCCGCGCCCGGAAGTGGGAGGGGCGCACGGGTCGCCCACGCTCGGGCGCATCGAAAAAAGGTGGCCCGGTGGAGCGCCGGGCGCGGGTGTTGAACACGCTTGCCGGAACCAGCCCGCGCCCCGGATGGGGACGGGCGCGCGGGCGGCCGGTCTACCTCAGAAGAACCCCAGCGGGTTGACGTCGTAGCTCACCAGCAGGTTCTTGGTCTGCTGGTAGTGGTCGAGCATCATCTTGTGCGTCTCGCGGCCGACGCCGGACTTCTTGTAGCCACCGAACGCGGCGTGCGCCGGGTACAGGTGGTAGCAGTTGGTCCATACGCGGCCGGCCTTGATGCCGCGGCCCATGCGCCAGGCGCGGTTGATGTCGCGGGTCCAGACGCCGGCGCCCAGGCCGAACTCGGTGTCGTTGGCAATCGCCAGGGCCTCGGCCTCGTCCTTGAAGGTGGTCACGCCGACCACCGGGCCGAAGATTTCCTCCTGGAACACGCGCATGCCGTTGTGGCCCTTCAGCAGCGTGGGCTGGATGTAGTAGCCGCTGGCGAGGTCGCCGGACAGGCGCTCGCTCTGGCCGCCGGCCAGCAGCTGGGCGCCTTCGTTCTGGGCGATGTCCAGGTACGACAGGATCTTCTCGTACTGCTGCTGCGAGGCCTGGGCGCCGACCATGGTCTCGGTGTCCAGCGGGTTGCCGCGCTTGATCTGGGCGATCTTCTTCTGCACCTCGGCCATGAACGGCTCGAAGATCGACTCCTGCACCAGCGCCCGCGACGGGCAGGTGCACACCTCGCCCTGGTTGAAGAAGGCCAGCACCAGGCCCTCGGCGGCCTTCTCGATGAAGCTCGGCTCGGCGCGCATGATGTCGTCGAAGAAGATGTTCGGGCTCTTGCCGCCCAGCTCCACGGTGGACGGGATGATGTTCTCCGCCGCGCAGTGGAGGATGTGCGCGCCCACCGGGGTGGAGCCGGTGAAGGCGATCTTGGCGATGCGCTTGCTGGTGGCCAGCGCCTGCCCCGCTTCCTTGCCGAAGCCCTGGACGATGTTCAGCACGCCCGGCGGCAGCAGGTCGTTGACGATCTCGGCCAGCAGCATGATCGACAGAGGCGTCTGCTCGGCCGGCTTGAGCACCACGCAGTTGCCGGCGGCCAGGGCCGGGGCGAGTTTCCAGGCGGCCATCAGCAGCGGGAAGTTCCACGGGATGATCTGCCCGACCACGCCCAGCGGCTCGTGGATGTGGTAGGCCACGGTGCTGTCGTTGATCTCGGCGGCGCCGCCTTCCTGGGCGCGGATGCAGCCGGCGAAGTAGCGGAAGTGGTCGGCGGCCAGGGGCACGTCGGCGTTCAGCGTCTCGCGCACGGCCTTGCCGTTGTCCCAGGTCTCGGCCACGGCCAGTTGTTCCAGGTGCTGCTCGATGCGGTCGGCGATCTTCAGCAGGACCAGCGAGCGCTCCTGCACCGAAGTGCGGCCCCAGGCATCGGCGGCGGCATGGGCGGCGTCCAGCGCGCGCTCCACGTCCTCGGCGGTGGAACGGGGGAATTCGGCGATCGGCTGGCCGTTCACCGGGGAAGTGTTGGTGAAGTACTGGCCGAGCACCGGCGGCACGAACTCACCGCCAATGTAGTTGCCGTAGCGCGGCTTGAGGGTGACGACGGCACCGGGGGTTCCGGGTGGGGCGTAGATCATGGCGAAGCTCTCCTGTGGCGTCCCGGCGCACCAAGCCCGGGCCTTGCGGCGATCTTAGGCAGCGCCCGCGCCGGCCAGGAATGCGCCCATGGGCGTGGGGGGGTAGTTATTTGGTAGTAGAGGGGGGTGTTCGTGGGGGCGAGCTTGCTTGCGAATGGAGTCTGCCGGCGATTCCAGTGCAGGCTCGAATCTCGCCCCCTCTCCCCAGCCCTCTCCCTGAAGGGAGAGGGGGCTTGTCCGTGCCGAGAGAGGACTTGGTGTCAGCCGGCCACTCGGTGCAAGCCGGCTAACGCCGAAGCATCAGCGCACGCCGAACGGTCCCCTCTCCCTTCAGGGAGAGGGTTAGGGAGAGGGAACGGCGTCCGTGCTTGCACCACAGCCGCCGGGAGACACCGTTCGCGAGCAAGCTCGCTCCTACGAAAAGCAAAAAGCAAAGGGCCGGCACCAGCCAGCCCCCTGCCCTACCCCTGCGAACTCAACGCTTGCTCACCAGGTCCTTCGGCAGCTTGAAGGTCCAGATCATCCCGCCCTGGTCCAGGTCCTTGATGCGCTTGGCCACCTCGCCGCCCCACAGCGGCACGGCGCCGCCCCAGCCGGAGAGCACGGTGACGTACTGCTCGCCGTCCATCTCCCAGGTGATCGGCGAGGCGATCACGCCCGAGCCGGTGTTGAACTCGTAGAGCTTCTTGCCGCTCTTGGCGTCGAAGGCCATCAGGTAGCCCTCGGGGTTGCCGGTGAACACCAGGTTGCCGTGGGTGGCCAGCACGCCGCCCCACAGCGGCGCGTAGTTCTCGTAGCGCCACACCTGCTTGCCGGTCTTCGGGTCGATGGCGCGCAGCACGCCGATGTACTTCTCGTTCAGCGGCTTGATGGTGAAGCCGGCGCCCAGGTAGGCCGCGCCCTTCTTGTAGGTCACGTGCTCGTTCCACATGTCCATGCCCCACTCGTTGGAGGGCACGTAGAACAGGCCGGTGTCCTGGCTGTAGGCCATGGGCATCCAGTTCTTGCCGCCAAGGAAGGACGGCGAGACGAACACCGAGTTGCCCTTGGCGCCCTCGCCCGGCGCGCCGGGGCGGTGGGCGTCGTCGTAGATCGGCCGGCCGTTCGGGTCCAGGCCCTTGGCCCAGGTGACCTTGTCGACGAAGGGGAAGCCGCGGATGAACTTGCCGTTGGTGCGGTCCAGCACGTAGAAGAAGCCGTTGCGGTCGGCGGTGGCCGCGGCCTTGATGGTCTTGCCGGCATCCTTGTAGTCGAAGGACACCAGCTCGTTCACGCCGTCGAAGTCCCAGCCGTCGTGGGGGGTGGTCTGGAAGTGCCACTTGATCGAGCCGTCCTCCGGGTTCAGCGCCAGGCGCGAGGAGGAGAACAGGTTGTCGCCCGGGCGCAGGTGCGAGTTCCACGGCGACGGGTTGCCGGTGCCGATGAACAGCGAGTCGGTGCTCGGGTCGTAGTAGCCGCCCAGCCAGGGCGCGGCGCCGCCGGTCTTCCACAGGTCGCCCGGCCAGGTCTTGCCGGCCTCGCCGCCGGAGATGCCGTTCTCGATGGCCTTGCCGTCCTTGTACACGTAGCCCATGTGGCCTTCGACGGTCGGGCGGCTCCACAGCAGCTCGCCGTTAGTGGGGTCGTACGCCTCGATCTTGCCGACCACGCCGAACTCGCCGCCGGCCACCCCGGTGATCAGCTTGCCCTTGGCGATCAGCGGCGCGGCGGAGATGGAGTAGCCGGCCTTGTAGTCGGCCACGGTCTTCTTCCACACCACCTTGCCGGTGTCCTTGTTCAGCGCCACCAGCTTGGCGTCCAGGGTGCCGAAGATCACCAGGTCGCCGTACAGCGCCACGCCGCGGTTGATCACGTCGCAGCAGGGCATGATGCCGTCGGGCAGGCGCGCGTCGTACTGCCAGAGCTTGCGCCCGGTGCGCGCGTCCACGGCGAACACCCGCGAGTAGGAGGCGCTGACGTACATCACCCCGTCCTTGACCAGCGGCTGGGCCTGCTGGCCGCGCTGCTTCTCGCCGCCGAACGACAGCGCCCACACCGGGCGCAGTTCCTTGACGTTGCCGCTGTTGAGGGTCTTCAGCGGGCTGAAGCGCTGGCCCTGCTGGTTGATGCCGTTGACCACGATCTGGTCGGTGCGCTTGGCGCTGTCGCTGATGTCCTGGTCGGTAACCGCGGCCTGGGCGCCCAGGCTGGCCAGGGCGAGTGCGGCGAAGAGCGCGCTGCGCGCGAAGGAAGGGGTGGGACCTGCATGTCTCATTGCGGCTACCTCTGCGGATTTGTTGTTGTACCCGGGAAGTTTTCCCGGTCTGCCGCAGATTCTTGGCCCGGTGCGGTGGGCCAACAATTGACCGCTTTGCCGAATTCCCTAGTTCCTTGGTAGCAATACCCGGCTTTGTGATCGCTGTTTTCTGGATTCCCGCGAACGCGGGAACCCAATAGACAACTCCGTGACGTGCGGAAGACCTGTAGGAGCGGGCCCTGCCCGCGATTCGCGCGCAGGGCGCGCTCCTACATGGGAACGGCCACGCGGCCCGTTACAGGTGAACACGGCCTTTCGTAGGAGCGAGCTTGCTCGCGAACATGCCCCGCTGCGGAATCGGTTCGCGAGCGAGCTCGCTCCTACGAAGAGCCGGGGCGGCTCACTGCTGGTCGATACGCGGCAACGCCTGCTGTTCGTAGCGCGGGTACAGGTGGGTGACGCTGCGGATCAGCTCGTAGCGCGTCAGGCTGATGCCGGCGAAGCGTTCGGGGATGGGGGTGCGCAGCAAGTCGTTCATGTCCGCGCCTTCGCGGGTGCCTTCGCGCATCACGCTGTCGAGCCAGCCGAGGTAGTCGCGCATCTGGGCGAAGGGCCTGGCGTCGGTGGCGATGGGCCCGTGGCCGGGGACGATCAGCTTCCAGGGCAGCGCCTGCAGGGTATCGAGATCGGCCAGCCAGACATCCAGCCCCGGGCTGTTGGGCGTGGTCAAAGCGCGCTCGTAGAACACCAGGTCACCGGCGAACAACACCCCGCTGGTCTCGTCGAGGATCGCCAGGTCCGCCCCGGTGTGCCCGCGCAGGCCGAGCAGACGGAAACGGTGCGTGCCGACCTGCAGCTCGCCCGGCTCCACCGTCTGCGTCGGCAGCACCACCTCGGTGCCGCGCATCCAGTCGCCCACCAGGCGGTACATGTTCTCCGCCATGGCGTTGCCCTGCTCCTTCAGCAGCTTGCTGGTGCCGGCCAGGGCGCCGATGGGCACGTCGGCGAAGGCCTGGTTGCCCAGCACGTGGTCGGGGTGGTGGTGGGTCAGCAGCACCTGCTTCACAGGCTTGCCGGTGGTCTGCTGGATCACCGCGCGCAGCGCCTCGCCGTAGCGCCGCGAGGGGCCGGTGTCGATCACCAGGATGCCGTCGCCGGTGTCGACGAAGGCGACGTTGACGATGTTGCCGCCGTTGTCCTTGGCGAAGTTGTCGGTGCTGCCCTCCACCAGCCAGGTGCCCTCGGCGATCTGCCGGGGTTGCAGGTGGTACTGCAGGTCGGCGAGGACCTGGGTGCAGAGCAGCAGCAGGAAGGTCAGCAGGTAACGCATGGGCACCTCGCGGGCGGGCCGGCCGCCTCAGAGGGCGGCCTCGAATTCGTTGCCGTTGTTGTCGTGCAGGAACAGCTTCGCGTGGGGGTGGCCGCGCAGTTCGAAGCTGAAGCTGGGGTTCTCGCTCACCGCCGGGAACAGGTCCAGGCGCGCCAGCACCTCGCCCTCGGGCGTGCGCAGCTCGGCGTGGTCGAGGTAGAACTCGGGGATGCCGCCGACCAGGCCGTTGTCCATCGGGTGGTCCACCTTCAGCCGCAGCCGGGTGTTCGGCCCGCGCGAGAAAGCCCCGCCATGCACCTGGCCCAGGCGCTGTTCCCAGCCGGCCTGGGCGCGCACCACGCTGGGCGCGGTGCAGCCGCCGCCGGCGGCGTCGATCCAGGCCGAGCCCACGTGCCACACGCCATCTTCACCACGCAGCGCGGCGCGGATGGCGGTGGCCTGCTCGATGCGGATGCGCACCGCCAGCAGCGCCTCCAGGTCCTTGCCCGGGTAGAGCGTCAGCACGTGGGGGATGGGGTTCAGCTCGGCCCACAGCACCAGGCGCTCGAAGCGCCCGGGCAGTTGCCGCGCGTCCACCTCCACCGGCACCTGCCGCGCGTCCTCGGCGAAGGGCGGCACGCCCAGCTTCACCCGCTCGTCGAAGACGAAGGGCTCGCCGCCGAGCAGGCGTTTGTGGTGGTAGTCCCACATCACCGAGGGCACCGGGTCGCCCTCCACCGCCGCGGCCAGCAGCGGCAGGCCGCACAGGCCCAACAGCAGGCTACGTCTATGCATCCCTCCTCCTCGTGCTATTGCACGTCCTGGTACAGCCCCGGCAACTCGTAGCGCACGCCGTAGCCGGCGTAGAGCCTGGCCAGCTCGCCGCTGCGCACCAGTTCCTCCAGCTCGCCGTCGAGGGCGTTGGACAGTTGGCGGTTGCTCTCGTGCACCGCCATGCCGATGTCCCAGTCCGGCTGGCCGAGGCTGGGGTAGGTATTCTCGGCGTTCTTCAGCTGGTCGTCGTGGGCCTGGGCGCGCATCCAGTCCAGCTCGCCGCGCAGCGCCATCACCGCGTCCACCTTGCCGGCGCGCATGGCGTCGAAGGCCACCTGGGTGCTGGGGAAGTGCACGGTCATGGCGCTGAGCTGGCCGCCCAGCACCGAGGTCAGGTAGAACGAGGGCACGCTGTCCAGTTCCACGCCGATGCGGTGCTCGCGGAACGCCGCGATGGTGTCCACCTGCGGCAGCCGGCGGGCGTCGTTGACCACCTGCCAGCGCTCGCGCTGGTAGGGGCCGAACATCACCACCTGGTCGTTGGCCAGCTCGCCGACGTCGTTGCGCTTGTTCGAATAGTCGCGGTCGTAGGGCACCCGCAGCATCACGTCGGCGACCACGCCCGGGCGCAGGTAGTGGCCCTTCCAGATGAAGTTGCGCAGGTCGTCGTCCAGGCGCTCGCCAGGAATCACCCAGAGGAACTCCGCGCGCAGCCCCAGGCCCTGGGCCAGGCGCGTGGCCAGGTCGACGTCGATGCCGTGGGGCTGGCCGTCCTGCATGAAGCTGTAGGGCGGGAAGTTCTGGTAGACCGCCACCCGCAACACGCCGGAAGCGACCATGTCTTCGTAGGGCCGGACCTTGGCCTCGGCCTGCCCCAGCAACAGGAGCAGGCCGCACAGCAGGCTGAGCAGGCGCATGGCGGCGTCACTCGTCCACGTGGACGCTTTCCAGGTAGCTGCGGATGGCCCACAGGCCTTCCTGGCTGATGAAGTCGGCCATCTTCGGCATGTACACGGCGCCGTCGCGCACCGCGCCGTTGATCACCCGCTCCTTGAACCACTCGTCGCCCTCGGCGCCCAGGTCGAGCTTGCGCAGGTCGGGGGCGATGCCGCCGGACTTGGCCTCCAGGCCATGGCAGCGCGCGCAGTTCTGGTTGTAGGCGGAGGAGCCGATCTCCACCGCCAGCTTGTGGTTGGCGTAGGGCTCGCGGTACGGGTTGGTGTCGCGCCACTCCTTGCCCAGGGGCTCCAGGCCCTTGGTATCCACCGCTTGCGGGGTCACGTTGCCATGGGCCAGGGCCAGGGCCGAGACGCTGAGGCCGGCCAGCACCAGCAGGCCGCGCAAGGAGTTCTTCTTGTTCATCACTTCATTCCTCTGGGGGTAGGACAAGGCACGGGCGCCACCGGGGGCGCTCCTCGACCATGTTAGGAAGCCCCGCCCCCGCCCCGAATGCTGCTTTGGATGCCCCCGCCTACTCCCTTCGTACTAGGGCGCAGGGCTGCCGCTCCAGGGCCTTCGGCAGCAAGCCCAAGTCATGCCCCGACCGGGAACTTGTCCCGGCCGATGCGGGAGCTTTTCCGTTTCCGCCACGGCCGCCGGCTCCCACCATGGAACCGCCGCGGCCCGAGCAGCGGCCCACCGTTTCTCGACCCAACATCAAAAACGGGAACCCGAAGATGACAACAAGAACCTCCCTCGCCTCTGCCGGCCCCCTGCGCCTCGCCCTGCACAGTCTGACCCTCGCCATCGCCCTGGGCGCCAGCGGCGCGGCGCTGGCCAAGGACGTCAGCTGGGACGACATCGCCAACGACCACAAGACCACCAGCGACGTGCTGCAGTACGGCATGGGCACCAACGCCCAGCGCTGGAGCCCGCTCAAGCAGGTCAACGCCGACAACGTGTTCAAGCTGACGCCGGCCTGGTCCTACTCCTTCGGCGACGAGAAGCAGCGCGGCCAGGAATCCCAGGCCATCGTCAGCGACGGGGTGATCTACGTCACCGCCTCCTACTCGCGGCTGTTCGCCCTCGACGCCAAGACCGGCAAGCGCCTGTGGACCTACAACCACCGCCTGCCCGACGACATCCGCCCGTGCTGCGACGTGGTCAACCGCGGCGCCGCCATCTACGGCGACAAGATCTTCTTCGGCACCCTCGACGCCTCGGTCGTGGCGCTGAACAAGAACACCGGCAAGGTGGTATGGAAGAAGAAGTTCGGCGAACACGGCGCCGGCTACACCATGACCGGCGCGCCGACCATCGTGAAGGACCAGAAGACCGGCAAGGTGCTGCTCATCCACGGCAGCTCGGGCGACGAGTTCGGCGTGGTCGGCCGCCTGTTCGCCCGCGACCCGGACACCGGCGAGGAAATCTGGATGCGGCCCTTCATCGAAGGCCACATGGGCCGCCTCAACGGCAAGGACAGCAGCGTCACCGGCAACGTCAAGGCGCCATCCTGGCCGGACGACCCCAGCTCGCCCACCGGCAAGGTCGAATCCTGGAACCACGGCGGCGGCGCGCCCTGGCAGAGCGCCAGCTTCGACGCCGAGACCAACACCATCATCGTCGGCGCCGGCAACCCCGGCCCGTGGAACACCTGGGCGCGCACCGCCAAGGGCGGCAACCCGCACGACTACGACAGCCTGTACACCTCAGGGCAAGTGGGCGTGGACCCGAGCACCGGCGAGGTGAAGTGGTTCTACCAGCACACCCCGAACGACGCCTGGGACTTCTCCGGCAACAACGAACTGGTGCTGTTCGACTACAAGGCCAAGGACGGCAAGATCGTCAAGGCCACCGCCCACGCCGACCGCAACGGCTTCTTCTACGTGGTCGACCGCAGCAACGGCAAGCTGCAGAACGCCTTCCCCTTCGTCGACAACATCACCTGGGCCAGCCACATCGACCTGAAGACCGGCCGCCCGGTCGAGCGTGAAGGCCAGCGCCCGCCGCTGCCGGAACCGGGGCAGAAGCACGGCAAGGCGGTGGAAGTCTCGCCGCCCTTCCTCGGCGGCAAGAACTGGAACCCCATGGCCTACAGCCAGGACACCGGCCTGTTCTACGTGCCGGCCAACCACTGGAAGGAGGACTACTGGACCGAGGAAGTCAGCTACACCAAGGGCAGCGCTTACCTGGGCATGGGCTTCCGCATCAAGCGCATGTACGACGACCACGTCGGCAGCCTGCGCGCCATGGACCCCACCAGCGGCAAGGTGGTGTGGGAACACAAGGAGCACCTGCCGCTGTGGGCCGGCGTGCTGGCCACCGCCGGCAACCTGGTGTTCACCGGCACCGGCGACGGCTTCCTCAAGGCCTTCGACGCGAAGAACGGCAAGGAACTGTGGAAGTTCCAGACCGGCAGCGGCATCGTCTCCCCGCCCATCACCTGGGAACAGGACGGCGAGCAGTACATCGGCGTGACCGTCGGCTACGGCGGCGCCGTGCCGCTGTGGGGCGGCGACATGGCCGACCTGACGCGCCCGGTGGCCCAGGGCGGATCCTTCTGGGTGTTCAAGCTGCCCAGCTGGGACAACAAGACCGCCAGCCGCTGAGCCCACCGACCGCGCCCCCTGGGGCGCGGTTTTCCATGCCCCGGGAGAAAGCCATGAAAACCACCACCCTGCTCGCCGCCCTGCTGCTGGCCGGCCTGGCCCACGCCAGCGACGAATCCGTCGACACCGACAACGACGCCACCGTCATCGCCCACTGCCGCATCGCCCCCGGCAGCCAATGCCCCGGCGCCGACCTGCGCGGCGCCGATCTGAAAGGCCAGGACCTCAGCCACATGAACCTCGCCGGCGCGGACCTTTCAGGCGCCGACCTGCGCCACGCCACCCTCGACCTGGCCAACCTGGAAAAAGCCAACCTGCGCGGCGCCAACCTCACCCGCGCCAGCCTGCAACAAGCCAACCTGCGCGCCGCCGACCTCTCCGGCGCCAGCCTGGTGGCCATCCAGGCCTGGGGCCTGTTCGCCCAGGGCGCCCAATGGCAAGGCGCCGACCTGACCGCCGCCTACCTCGAATTCGCCCGCCTGAGCGGCGGCAAACTGCACCAGGCCAACCTGCGCGCGGCGGATTTGGAGATGACCTGGTTGTCCCGCGCGGACCTCAAGGGAGCGGATTTGCGCGATGCGAATCTGCAGGAAGTGAAGCTGGCGGAGGCGAATCTGGAGGATGCGGATTTGCGGGGGAGCAAGCCGAGGTTCGGGAATTTCCAGGGGACGAATATGCAGGGGTGCAAGGGGTGTCCCGGCGGCTGGGATTGAGTACCTGGCACGGGGTGGCATGAACTGTAGGAGCGAGCTTGCTCGCGAATGGGATGTCCCGGGTAACGCGTAGGGCGCATAACACCCCAAGCGTTATCCGCCATCAGCCCCTGTACCGAGGCCACCGGCGGATAACCGCGAACGGTTATGCGCCCTACGAACCTAAAATGACATTTCACATTATATACAATGGCTTAAGGTAAAACGCTCCAGTAGGACTGCTCCCAACAATATTATTTCGATCATCCGGACTTAGAAAAGCCTCTCTGTCGCGATCAATATAGATACTTTCATAGACACCTTCATTTAAAAATCTTATACACTGCGCAGTGTCGTAATCCTTGTACGCACCATCACCGTTATACAACTCAGGGTGTACAAACAGACGCTGCTCGCCGCTCCCCGGTGCCCCACCCCTAGCGTCTTCCATAACTGCTGCATCCTTATCGTTCGCGTTACTCATAACATCTACCCCTTAGCATTTAGGTTTAAATGCAAACCCAACCAAACTCTCAACATCCTCTTGCAACATAGAAGCCTCCCCCTCCTTACCTCCATCTCCGAGCAGGCTGCAGTATTTGGCCTCTTCTCCAGACGCAGCAAAAGCCATTAAGCTCATCAATTTTTGAGACTTTATATCGCCCCCTCTACGGGGCTCTAATCTAGCGTCCAATTTCAAAATAGAAGCGCTCCTGGCTTTATTTATCTCGCGATAAACTGACACTCCATCCGATAGCAAGTCATAAGCCAGTGAGTAGTCAATATCCCTGCTCAAGAATTTGGAATAGCTTCTATAGGTAATTTTTGTCGCGATCTGCCTGGAATCCACCTCCATTTCGATAGGCCCGTTAAGGAAATCAATTGCAGACACAAAGCCAAAGCCTGGCTTGTAGAACCTTACTGTTTTGTGTTCCCCACCACTCGATCCACAAAACATAATATATTTCTGCATCTGCCCTGTTTCTGCGTATCGAACAGCCTTTACAGGAATATCTATTCTCTTAACTGGATAAGCGCCTTCCGTACACCCAGGTGACTGGCCATAATGAGTGAATGACAACAACTTTCCAGAGCTGTCTATAACTCTGACCTCTCCAGCATTGAGCATGAGAGCATTGTTACTATCGTTAACGGGCACGGAGCTGAATTCATATGTGACCCCGTCATCAGTTAATTTATAGCTACTCTCCCCTTGAGCGACTGAAACTCCAAGACCGAGAAAACCACTCATCACGACGCCAAGTGTCCACTTGCTGCTCATGCAACCACCTCTAAATTAGATATGACCACGCTGATTGACAGCTACGCCTATAGATAATTTCAGGACGAACCAAAGAGTGATTTCTCACTAGACGAATCCCAAGAGGGATTTTTCACTAGAGACGTGGTCGAACGCCTACCTTTCACCGCATGAGTGGCCGCCAGAGCAGAGCCTGCGCGCTCCTTGCGTCTTTGTAACAAATGGAAAAAGGGATAGATTTATTTTCCCGATTCTCAATGCCCGCTATTGGCAGATAACTGTCTGCCGCGAGGGGCTACCTTGGGTTGGAAGCCACCGTCACCAACGACTGCAATGCAAACCGCCTGTGCGGTCAGCCCTCCTTATCCTCCCTTTCAATTGACAGCCCCACGACAACTCCCTAACGTGGCCCGGCCGCCCAACAGGGCGGTTCGGGATTGGCGTCCCGACCCTGGATTCAGGTGCCTGAGCGAGTGTTCGGGCACTTAGCATGGCTACACCTGTGTTATGGGCGGGCCGTGCGGGGCATCTTCGGATGCGCCGGAACTCTAGGCCGGTACGCCAACCTGTACGGTCCGCCCTCCCTGCAGCCCAAGTTCCCATCCCCTCAAGAACACCGCCCCGTCGGAGCTTTACGACGCCGCCCAATCCCGCCAATCGGCCCTGGTCAACCTGCTGCGCCTGCTGGCCGGCGCGCCGGACCTGGGGGCGCCCGGCGAGGATGTGCTGGATGGCACTTTCAGTTCGCTGGAGTACCTGGCGGCCGATGCAGAGCGGTTGTATGCCTCGGCTGAGAAGGGCGGCCGGGCGTAGGGAACGTGATGCGAAGCGTCAGCCGCTGGTGGTGGGTGGCGCTTCGCTTCATATCGGTCCTGTAGGAGCAACTGGCCAGGCGGCACCGAGGCGCTCTTCGTAGGAGCGAGCTTGCTCGCGAATGGTGCCTCCCGGGGGTCGTTGGTGTTTGGATGAACCCCGTCCCCTCTCCCCAACCCTCTCCCTGAAGGGAGAGGGGGCCGTTCGGAGCGTTTGGCAAGCTCAGTGTCATCCTGATACGCCTAGCCGCGAACGCGGAAATCCAATAGACAGCCCCACACCTTGCCTCTTTGTAGGAGCGCGCCCTGCGCGCGAAATCGCGGGCAGGGCCCGCTCCTACAGGTTGACGCCGAACCTCCCGGCCATGCCGGACAGCCCCTCTCCCGCTTGCGGGAGAGGGGGCCGTTTGGAGCATTTGGCGAACTCAGTGTCATCCTGGTACGCCTAGCTATCCTCGTCATTCCCGCGAACGGCAGCCTCACACCGTGCCTCTTGTAGGAGCGCGCCCTGCGCGCGAATCGCGGACAAAGTCCGCTCCAGGTTGACGCCGAACCTCCCGGCCACGCCGGACAGCTCCCTCAACTCCGCGCCTGCGCCTCCAGCGCCTCGATCTCGGCGATCCGCCATTGCCGCCTTTTGCCCTCCAGCACACCCTGCCGCTGCCATTCGGCCAGCAGGCGGTTCAGGGTTTCTGCGCGCACGCCCAGCTTGGCGGCCAGTTGGCGCTGGCTCAGCGGCAGTTCGATGCTCTGCCCGGGGCGGCGTGGCAGGCGCAGCAGGTAGGTCGCCAGGCGTTGCGGCGCGTTGAAGCCGGCGAGGCTGTCGACGTCGTCGATCCTCGAACTCAGCGCCTGGCCGGCTATGTCCAGCATGTCCAGCGCCAGGGGCGGGTGTTCCAGGCAGGCGCGGCGCAGGTTCTCCCGGTGCAGGCGGCACAGCAGGCTGGGCATGGCCGCGCGGGTGCCCACCGGGTATTGGCGCTGCGGCATGAACATCACGATGGGCGCCAGCAACTGGCCGCGGCCCACGTGCTGGATCACCCGCTCCTCGCCGTCCATGCCGTAGCGCAGGGTGTCGATGCGGCCCTCCAGCACCACGTACCAGAACAGCGCCGGCTGGCCCTGGTTGAACACCGCCGCGCCCTCCTCCAGCGCGCACAGGCTGGCGTCCACCAGCAGGCTTTCGCGCAGCGCCTCCGGCTGCGCGCCCAGCAGCGGGTGGCCGGCGAGCAGTTCGCGGGCCAGCGCCAGACCATTCTTGACATTTCTCATTTGATACAAGCCCGCAAAGGTGGATTATTCGCAAATGATAATTCATGTCATTTACAGCGTGCAGCTCTTTTGCTAAGGGCGCACACCATCCTTGGGGGAGGCATTGATCGTGGTTCTGAAGTCCTATCGTGCAGTGTTGCTGGCACCGGCCCTGAGCGGCCTGTTCACCCTGAGCCCGCTGGCCCAGGCGGAAGACAATAAAGAGCTGGAAAGCCTGACGGTGACCGCCACCCGCTCCTCGGCGGCGGCCGAGGATTCGCCGCGCACCCTGACCGTGATCAGCGGCGAGCAGGTCCGCGAGCGCGTCGGCAGCGGCGGCATCCAGAGCCTGCTGGCGGAAATCCCCGGCATCGAGTTCGCCCGCAGCGGCGGCCTTGGCGGCCAGCTGGTGGTACGCGGCTTCAACAGCAACTCGGGGCGCTCGATCCTGGCCATCGACGGCGACCGCTACCGCGGCCGCAGCACCCTGGAATTCAACATGATCGACCCGGACTCGATCGAACGCATCGAGATCATCCGCGGCCCCGCCTCGGCGCTCTATGGCTCCGACGCCATGAACGGCGTGGTCAACATCGTCACCCGGCGGGCCAAGGTCGACCCATCGCAGAGCTTCGAACTGACGCCGAAGCTGCGCGCCCTGGAATGGAACAGCAGCAACAGCATGTTCGGCGGGCGCGCCGAGATGGTCGGTGGCGGCAACGGCTTCGACGTGCTGCTGGGCGTCAACCAGCGCAGCGCCAGCGACTACTCCACCCCCATCGGCGACGCCAGCAACAGCGGCTACAGCTCGCTCGGCGGCGACTTCGCCATCGGCTACAGCCCCGACAGCGACTCGCGCTGGGAACTCTCCGGGCGCTACCAGCGGGTGGTCAGCAAGCGCGCCGGCGGCCTCGGCGCGGCGCCGGGCGAGCCCTTCATGGACGTGCGCGAAGACCCGATCACCGAGCGCTACCTGCGCCTGGGCTACCAGAACTACAACGTCGGCGCCTGGGCCGACAGCCTGGACAGCAGCCTCTACGTGCGCGACTTCGAGACCGACATCTACCAGCGCAACAGCACCGCCGCCACGGTCGACGCCTTCGCCCACATCAAGGTCTACACCCCCACCGTCTGGGGCGGCCACCTGACCGCCATGAAGCAGCTGGGCGAACACAACCTCAGCTACGGCGGCGACTTCTTCAACGAGCGCTTCGACGGCCGCGAGAACAACGCCCGGCGCTACAACCGCAGCACCGGCGCGCTGCTCTCCGACAGCGGCTGGAATCAGATGGAGCGCGACTCCGAGCAGACCAACCTGGGCCTGTTCGTCAACGACGACTGGCGCTTCGACGAGCGCTGGTCGTTCACCGGCGCGCTGCGCGGCGACGTGGTCGACGTGGACATCGGCGACACCTTCGCCGGCGAGGCCGCGAGCCTGGCCAACGCCTACCGCGGCAACACCGACCAGCGCCACTACGCCGTCACCGGCAGCCTGGGCGCTGTGTACCGGCTGACCCCGGCCTGGCACCTGGTGGGCAACCTCAGCCGCGGCTTCCGCGCGCCCTCGGGCAACGAGCTGACCATCTCCAGCACCGCCGGCACCCAGCCGACGCTGCCCTCGCCGGACCTCGACCCGGAAACCAACGTCACCGCCGAGGCCGGCGTGCGCTGGTACGGCGAGCGCAGCCAGCTGAACCTCACCGCCTACCAGAGCAAGTACAAGGACCTGATCAGCCTGGTGCGCCTGGACTCCACCCTCTACCAGCGGCAGAACGTGTCCAAGGCCACCATCCGCGGCCTGGAGCTGGACGGCCGCACGCAACTGGCCGAGCGCTGGAGCCTGGGCTACGCCGCCACCCTGACCCGCGGCCGCGACGACAAGACCGACCAGGACCTGCCCTACATCGCCCCGCTCACCGGCAACCTCAAGCTGCGCTACGACACCGGCCACTGGTACGGCGAGGGTGTGGTGCGCGCCTACCAGGGCAAGCACCACATCGACGAGAAGCAGGAACGCGAGACCTCCAGCTACGCCATGGTCGACCTGTACGCCGGCATCGACCTGGACCGCGTGCTCGGCAACGGCTGGCAGGACTGGAAGCTAATGGGCGGGGTGGAAAACCTGTTCGACCGCGTGGGCCGCAACCCCACGGTGGCGGAGAACCTGGCCTACCCCAACGACCTGGTGGGCAACCCGCTGGTGGAGCCGGGCCGCGCCCTGGTGGTCAAGCTGTCGGTGGACTACTGATGCGGCGCCCCATCGCACTGCTGCTGGCCCTGCTCGGCGCCGCCCCGGCGCTGGCCGCCCAGGTCGTCGACCAGAGCGGCCGCAGCGTGGAACTGCCGGCGCGGGTCGAGCACCTGGTGGCCATCCCCATCCCGCTGGCGTCGATGATCATGGCCGTGGACGGCGGCCCGCAACGCCTGGCCGGGATGAACTCGGCCAGCCGCGCCGACTTCGAGCACGGCCTGCTCGGGCGCATGTATCCGCAGGCGCGGCAGGTGCCCTCGCAGGTGGCCGGCGAAGGCTTCGTGCCCAACGTCGAGGCGCTGGCCGCCACCGGCGCGGACCTGGTGTTCCAGTGGGGCGACCGCGGCGACGACATCGTCCGCCCGATCAGCGCGCTGGGCATCCCGGTGATCACCCTGCGCTACGGCGACAGCGCCCTGGCCGCCGGCTGGCTGCGGCTGGTCGGCGCCGCCCTCGGCAAGCCCGAGCGCGGCGAACGCCTGGCGCAGTGGTTCGAGGCGCGGCGCCAGGCCATCGCCATGCGTGCAGCGAGCATCCCCGCGGCGCAGCGGCCGCGGGTGCTCTACCTGCAGCGCACGCGCTCGGGGCTGATCGCCGCCGGCGCCGGCACCAGCATGGACGGCGACATCCGCCTGGCCGGGGGCAGCAACGTCGCCGCCGGCATCCCCGGCTTCGCCCCGGTGGACGTCGAGCAGTTGCTGGTGTGGGACCCGCAGGTGGTGCTGCTGAACAACTTCGAACCGGGCCTGGCCCCGGCCGAACTCTATGGCGACAGCCGCCTCGCCGGCCTGGCCGCGGTGCGCGAGCGGCGCGTCTACAGCTACCCCCACGGCGGCTTCCGCTGGGACCCGCCGAGCCAGGAAACGCCCCTGGCGCTGGACTGGCTGGCCAGCCTGTTCCACCCCGAACGGGCCGAACCCGGCCTGCGCCAGCGCATCACCGAGGCCTACCAGTTGCTCTACGGCTACGCCATGAGCCCGGCCGACCTCGACGACCTGCTCAAGCTCGCCGGCAACGGCGACAGCGCCCACTACCGCGCGCTGTTCGCCGGGGAGGCCCGATGAACCTGCGCCAACGCCTGGCCACGCCGCTGTTGCTGCTCGCCCTGCTGCTGGCCGCGGTGCTCGCCCTGGGTGCCGGGCGCTACGCCATCGAGCCCTGGACCGTGCTGCGCATCCTCTTCGCGCCGCTGTTCGGCGAAGGCGACTGGAACGCCATGCAGCAACGCGTGGTGGAAGGCGTGCGCCTGCCGCGGGTGCTGCTGGCGGCGGTGGTCGGCGCCGGCCTGGCCGGGGCCGGGGCGGCGCTGCAGGCGCTGTTCCGCAACCCGCTGGCCGAGCCGCAACTGCTCGGCGTGTCGTCCGGCGCGGCGTTCGGCGGCGTGCTGGCCTTCCTGCTCGCCGGCGACGGCTGGCCGGTGGTCACCGGCGCGCTGGTCTGGGGCCTGCTGGCGCTGCTGGCGGTCTACTGGCTGGCCGGCGGGCGCGGCAGCCGTGGCAGCAGTACGGTGCTGCTGGTGCTGGCCGGCATCGTGGTCAGCGCCGTGTTCGCCTCCGGCGTGTCGCTGATCAAGCTGGTGGCCGACCCGCAGAACCAGCTGCCGGCCATCGTCTTCTGGCTGATGGGCAGCCTGTCCGCGGCCGACACCGGCAAGCTGCTGATCGCCCTGCCCTGCATCGGCCTCAGCCTGGCCGTGCTCTACGGCCTGCGCTTCCACCTGATGGCGCTGTCGGTCGGCGACAGCGACGCGCGCAGCCTCGGCGTGCCGGTGCAGCGCGTGCGCCTGCTGGCCCTGCTCGCCGTCGGCGTGATCGCCGCCTCCAGCGTGGCGGTGTGCGGCGTGGTCGGCTGGGTCGGCCTGGTGGTGCCGCACCTGGTGCGCATGGGCTGCGGCAGCGACCACCGCGGCTTCCTGCTCAACACCGCGCTGGCCGGCGCCACCTACCTGATCCTGGTGGACACCCTGGCGCGCACCCTCACCCAGCTGGAAGTGCCCCTGGGCGTGCTCACCGCACTGCTCGGCGCACCGCTGTTCGCCTTCCTCATCCGCCGCCTGGGGGGAACCCTGCATGGCTGAAATCGCCCTGCGTTGCCACGACCTGTACCACGCCTACGACAGCCGCCCGCTGTTGCGCGGCCTCGACCTTGCGCTGCCGCGCGGCGCCCTTTGCGCGCTGCTGGGCGGCAACGGCGCCGGCAAGTCCACCCTGCTGAAAATCCTGGCCGGCAGCCTCGCGCCCAGCCGTGGCCACGTCGAACGCCGCGGCCGCCTGGGCTTCGTGCCCCAGGAAGTGCACCCGGCGCTGCCGATGAGCGCCCTGGAGATGGTCCTGCTCGGGCGCTCCGCGAGCATCTCCCTGTTGCGCGCCGCCGGCCGCGACGACTACGCCGCCGCCCACCGCGCCCTGGAGCGCGTGGAGGCGGCGCACCTGGCGGACCGCGCCTTCGCCTCGCTGTCCGGCGGCGAGCGCCAACTGGTGCTGCTGGCCCGCGCCCTGGCCGCCGAGGCCGACATCCTGCTGCTGGACGAACCCACCGCGGCCATGGACTGGCACAACCAGGCCCTGACCCTGCGCCTGCTGGCGGAACTGGCCGGCGCCGGCATCACCCTGGTGTTCAGCACCCACGCCCCGCAACACGCGCTGGAGTTCGCCAGCCACGCCCTGCTGCTGTTCAGCGAAGGCGCCCATGCCTTCGGCGAACCGGCGCAGGTGATGGACGAAACGGCGCTGTCGCGCCTGTACCGCATCCCCGTACGCCGGGTCCGCCTGGACGAGCTGCCGCAGAGCGGCACGGCGGTCCCGATCTTTTCCCAACTCCCACAGGAGAACCGTGAACAGCCATGAGCAGCATCCTCCACATCCGCGCCGTCTCCCATGAACTGCCGGCCTTCGCCGCGCGCCTGGAAGCGCTCGGCATCGACTCCCTGTCGCTGCGCCAGATGACCGACGAGCACTTCGCCGGGCGCAGCGCCATCCTCGTCGAGGGCCACGTCGACCAGCGCGCCCTCCTCGCCCACCGCGAAGCCCTGCGCCGCCACCTGGACGCCGGCGGCACCCTGGTGTTCAACGGCCACCTGGTCTACCCGATCTTCGACGGCCTGGCGGACTTCGTCGTGGCGCCACGGCGCGGCGTGAAGGAGCTGGAAGTGGAACGCGTGAACCCGCACCCGGTGTTCGACGGCGTGGACTGCCACGACCTCAGCTACCGCCGCGGCGTGGCCGGCTTCTACGCCCGCGGCGCCAACCCGCCGCCGCCCGGCGCCGTGGTGCTGCACCGCCTGCGCGTCGACGGCTCGCCCATCGACTGGGTATGGCAGCGGCCGGATGGCGGCCAGGTGTTCATGCACAGCGGCAACAACCTGTGGATGTACATCAACGACGACACCAGCGCGGCGCGCATCGCCCCGCAGCTGCTGGACTGGGTGCGCGCCGGCGCGCCCGCCGCCATCTACCAGGAACAGGAGTGAAAGCATGCGAATCGCCTTCGTCGACGGTGGCACCTACTACCACCACGCCACCTACAACGACCCGCAGCTGCGCCCCTACTTCCACAGCAACCTCTACGCCCCGGAGCTGCCCGGCGCCGACCTCGACGACATCGACTGCCTGTACGTCGCCAGCCGGCAGAACCCCGAGGACCTGATAGCCGCGCAAGACACCATCGCCGCCTTCCTCGCCGCCGGAAAGCTGGTGGTGGCCCTGGGCGAAAGCCGCGCCGACCTGTGGCTGCAAGGCGTGCGCTGGCGCCCCTGCGAAACCAACTTCTGGTGGTGGCTGCAACCTGGCGCCGACTCCGGCCTGCGCCTGGGCGCCGCCGACCACGGCCTGTTCGCCCACCTCGACCTGGCCGCCGCCACCTGGCACCGCCACGGCGAACTGCAGCCGCCGGAAGGCGCGATCTCCCTGGTGAACACCGTGGACGGCGGCTCGGTGCTCTACGACGACAGCGTCACCACGGCGGGGCGGATGATCGTCTCCACCCTGGACCCGTGCTACCACCACGGTAGCTACTTCATGCCGGCGACCACGCGCTTCCTGCATGGGTTCCTGCCATGGTTGAAGGCGGGGGCCAAGGTCAGACGGGAGGGTTGAGGCGACTGTCTCGCCGACTGCTCCGAGGTGCTCTTCGTAGGAGCGAGCTTGCTCGCGAATGAACCCCCGCGGCGGAATCTGTTCGCGAGCAAGCTCGCTCCTACGAGAAGCCAGAAGCCGTGCCCGCCCCACCACACCCACGCCATTCCCCCTGTAGGAGCGCGCCCTGCGCGCGAATCGCGGGCAGGGCCCGCTCCTACGACGGACCGGGCGTAGGGCGGATAACTCTTCGCGTTATCCGCCCTACGCGCTGAACTCCGCCGACGGCGGCAACGCTCGGCACGCATGGGCGCTACAATGGCGCCCGCGCCGATCTCCCCCGATCGGGCACGCCCGGAGCCAGCTTCAGATGTTCACCCTCGTAACCCTGGACGCACCGCCGCCCGAGTCCCTGAAGAATCAGGTTCTGCAAATGGTGGTGGACTACTTCAGCGACATCAGCCCGGTGCCGCTGACGCCCAGCAACCCGCTCTATCAGCTGTACCAGTACGTGATCGGCTACGAGGTGCACCTGTATCTGCAGGCCATGGACCGCGCCGTGGACAGCAGCGCGCGGTTGGTCCTGGCGCTGGACGACGAGGATCCCTCCCAGGTCTTGGGTTTTGCCCTGTACCTGCCGAGCCAGGATGATGCCCAGGCCTGCACGCTGGCCTACCTGGCCGTCACGGCCAGCCATCGCCGGCACGGCATCGCGCGGGCCATGCTGCGACAGGTGGCCGACCATCGGCCCCACGTCGAACTCGCCTGCACGGCGAGCAAGGTGCCGGCCTTCGAGTCGATGGGCTTTAAGGTCCTGGCCGCACAAGGGCCGCACGTACTGCTCAACACCCGCGATCACCGCTCCGACGGCATGGTCGCGGTGCAGGACCTGGCCCCGATCTACCAATCCAAGGAAGTGCGGCAGATCCACGCCTACCTGGTGCAGCAACACGGCCGGAAGGCCATGGCCGATGCCGAGAAAAAACGCGACCGCCTGCTTGACCAGATGGCCCATCAGGCCCAGGTGCTGGTGAAAGAGCGCTTCCCCACGCTGCACTGACAGCCAGCGGAAACGGATTCGGCTTTGAGTGTCTGCTAACGGCCCAGGCTGTGTGAAAACCTCCGGATCGGTCCAGTTGGTTAAAAAACAACCTGGATTTCGCGTTTCTACGCGGATTCTGGCTTGTGGCTGAACAGCCAAGCCTTTTCAGATTTCACGTAGGAACGCGCTCTTCGAAGAGCCGCTCGGGTTTTCACACAGCCTGGGCCGAAAGCAGACCTCGGTAATCGTCAGCTTCCGCCCCCATGGCAGCCATACCGCCGCGATGCCAAGCGCTAAGCCGGCTGATGCCAGGCGTCCATAGGCCTCCTGTGCTTCTCCACACGGTCAGGCCTGCGCCCGCGGCCGCTTCAAAAACTGTACTTCACCGACAACATCAGATTCCGCGGCTCCCCATACACATTGCTCGGCACCGTGACAGACGAACTCAAGGAGTTGTAGTACTTCTTGTCGAACGCATTGTTCAGGTTCAACTGCGCATCGATATGGGCAGTCGGCTTGAACCCCAGCATGAAGTCCACCAGCGTGTAGGCGTCCTGCTCGATCATGTAGGTGGTGCCTTTGTTGTAGATGCGGTTCTGCCGGTACAGGGAACTACCAATGCGCCATTGGTCGAGCGCGCCTGGCAGGGTGTAGGTGGTGCTCATCTTGAACAGGTGTCGCGGGATGTCGGTATCGAACAGGCGTCCTTCGTTGGCCTTGTTCGCATCCTTGCGGTATTTGGCTTCGGTGAAGGTGTAGCCGGCGCCCAGCTGCCAGTTGGGCGTAAGCTGCCCTTGCAGTTCCAGTTCGATGCCTTTGCTGCGCACCTCGCCGGCCGCCTCGTAGCAGGAAGTGGTGGGATAGCTGGGGCAAAGGCTCTGGTCGGTGATGGCCTTGGCGCGGTTTTCCTGGTCCAGTTGGAAGATGGCGGCCGAAGCGTTCAGCGCGCCGTCGAAATACTCGCCCTTGATGCCCAGCTCGTAGTTCTTGCCGGTGATGGGTTCGATGACCGAGCCTGAGGTGTCGAAGTAACTCTGCGGCTTGAAGATGTCGGTGTAGCTGACATACACCGAGTGATGCGCGTCCAGGTCATAGATCAGGCCGGCGTACTTGGTGACGTGGCGGTTGACCTTGAGTTCGGTCTCGGTGCCTTTGTAGGGGGCGCTGGTATCGTTTTCGTACCAGTCCAGGCGGCTGCCCAGAATCAGTTTCAGTGGGTCGGCCAGGCTCAGGCGGGTGGTGGCGTAAACGCTGTTGAGCTTGGCGTTGGTGTTCTGCCAGCCGTATTTGGTCTGGCTGGCGATTTTCGGGGTGTCGCCGTTCCAGTTGTAGATATCGATATTGCTGTGCAGCAGCACGTTTACCGGCACGTCGCCATTGAACACCACGCGGCGATGGCTGGCACCGAACACCAGTTCGTGGTCGCGGTCCATCAGGCGGAACGGGCCGCTGGCGTAGGCATCGAAGCTGTTCTGGCTTTCCCGATAGTGGCCGGCGCCGACGTATTGGTCATAGGTCTGGGTGGCGGTGCGCCCCAGTATGTAGGTGCCCAGCATGTCCAGGTCGGCCCAGGTCTTGGTGGCCGACAGGTTGAGTTTCCAGCCGTTGTCCAGGGCGTGTTCGATGGCGGCATATGCGGAGGTGCTGGTCTTGTTCCAGTACTCCCAGTCATTGCTCAGGGAAGTGGAGCGCGACAGCTTCAGGTCGCTGCCGTCGAAGCCCACCGGCAGGCCGGTCCAGCCGTTGCCGTTGTAGTCGTCCTGCTGGCGCGAAGCGCTGAACGTCAGGGTGGTGCTGTCGTTCAGGTCGGCCTCTACGATCCCGTAGAACAGGTTCCGCTGGTTATCCAGCGAGTCGCGGAAGCTGCCCTGGGTCTGGTAGGCGGTAACCAGGCGACCGCGCACAGCACCGTTGTCGGTCAGCGGGCCGGACAGGTCGACGTCGGTGCGGTAGCGGTCCCAGGTGCCGGCGCTGCCCTGGATGCTGGCCTGGAACGTTGGCGTAGGACGTTTGCGAACCAGGTTGATGGCCGCGGCCGGGTTTCCGGCGCCCTGCATCAGGCCGGTGGCGCCGCGCACCACCTCCACCCGGTCGTACATGGCCATGTCTGCGGAAAGCAGGTCCTGGGACAGCTGGGAACTGTCGAGGCTGGTGGGCAGGCCGTCGTACATGATGTTGTCGAGCGCAAAGCCGCGGGCGTAGTAGGTGGAACGCTCCGGCCCCGTGCGCCGGATGACCATGCCCGGGGTGTTCTGCACGACGTCGTTGAGGTCGGCCAGGGCCTGGTCGTCGAGGCGCTGGCGAGTCATCACCGTGACCGACTGCGGCGTTTCACGCAGCGAGAGGTTCAGCTTGGTGGCGGTCTGCATGGCACCGGTCGTATAGGAGCCCGTTCCCTCGGTCAGGCCATCCTGGCGAACGCCCATGATTTCGCTGCTGTCCATCTTCAGTGGCTGCTCGGCCTCGGCTACCGGACGCAGAACATAGAGGCCGTCGCCCTGCCGTGAGGCGCGCAGCCCAGTCCCCTCGAGCAGCCGGCTCAGGCCGGTGTCGACGTCGGCATCGCCGCTCAGGCCTCGACTCCTCAGCCCCTGCACCCGCTGCGGCTGCAGCGGCAGTGTGATGCCCGCCTGGCTCGCGAACTCCGCCAGCGCAGCGCCCAGCGGGCCGGGGGCTATCTCGAAGTGGCGTTGCCGACTGGCCTGATCGACGGTGTCGGCCTGCGCGCAGGCGACGAAGCCGATCGAACCCAGGCACAGCCCGAGCGCAGCGGCGCGCAATGCCTGGGCGAGTTCGCTGGGTCGTGCTGCGCGGCGCGAAGCGAAGGGGTGAAGCTGCATGAATGACTCCCTGTGTCGAGCATGTTTTTTCGTTGTGTGCTCGGGTGACACGCGAGAGACGAAAAAGACGACAGAAAGAATTCGGCAGCGCCAATCAGCTGGGCCGATCAGCTGGAAATGGGCGCGATGGTGACCCAGTAACGGGTGCGATAGCGGATTTCCACCGGCAGCACCTGGGTCAACGCATGGAGCGCCTGGTCGGTATCGTGCAGTTGAAACGCTCCGGAGACTTCCAGCTGCGCAACCTCGGGGTCGCAGCGCAACAGGCCGGGTCGGTATCGCCCCAGTTCGGCGGCGAAGCTTGCCAGGCTCATACGCTCAGCCTTGATCACGCCGCGGGTCCAATCGGCGATGCGCGCATCGAGCGGCTCGACGTCGCCCACATGCCGGGCATTGAATCTCGCCTGTTCACCGGCCTTCAGCAGCTGGGATTCTCCAGCCCGCGAGTTCAGCTTCACCGCGCCTTCGAGCACCGCAACCTGGCTGTCCTCGGGCCATTGCCGCACCAGGAAGCGCGTGCCGATGGGTTCGACCTCGCCCTGGGCAGTTTCCACAATGAAGGGTCTGCCGGCGGGGTCCTTGGCGGTGATGATCAGCACCTCGCCTGCAACCAGCCGTACCCGCCGGCTCGCACCGTCGAAGGCCACATCGACGGCACTGTCGGTATTGAGATGAATCTGCGTGCCGTCGGCCAGAGACATCTGGCGCTGCTCGCCTACCCCGCTGCGAACATCGGCATTGAGCTGCTGCCAGGACTGCGTACGGCGAATCAGCAAGGCTGCAGGCGCCGTTGCCAGCAGCAGCGCGAGCAACTTGAGGGCCTGTCGGCGCGTAGCGGCGTGGGAACGATCCAGCGTTTCAAGCCCCAGCTGAGGCGGGATCAGCCCCAGTCGCTGGTTGAAGCCTTCCGCCAACTGCCAGGCGCGCTCGTGCTCCGGGTCGGCTGCGCGCCAGCGCTCGCAATCGCGACGTTGCGCCTCGCTGACGCGCGGCCCCTGAAGGCGCACATACCAGCGCGCGGCCTGGCGAGCGATATCACGGTCGATGGGTTGCGCGCTCACGGGTGCTCCGGCACTTCCGCCGCCAGCACGATGCACTCTTCGAAAGCCAGCGCGAGATAGCGCTGAACGCTACGTACGCTCACGCCCAACCGCTGGGCGATGGCATCCTGGGTGAGCCCTTCGAGCTGGTACAGGAGGAACGCCTGACGTGCCTTGCTCGGCAGCCGAGCCAGTACCGCATCGACCTCGTGCAGGGCTTCGAGCACCAGAGCCTGATGTTCCAGTGAAGGCGTGCACGCCTCCGGCAGGCTGGCCAGGACTTCCAGATACGCCTGCTCCAGCGAGCGCCGACGGTAGAGATTGATCACCAGCCGCCGTGCGATGGTCAGCAGGTAGGCTCGCGGCGTCGCGATGGGCTGCTGCAGCGCAGCGGGCGAAACGAGCAAGCGGACGAAGGTATCCTGGGCCAGGTCGGCCGCATCGCAGCGGTTGCCCAATCGACGATTGAGCCATCCGCGCAGCCATCCGTGGTGGTCCTGGTACAGCCGGCCGAGCAGCTGATCCTCTGTAGCGGCAGTAGCGTGCATGGAGTGGCATTCCATCATATGCGAATGACTCGCATTATATTTTTATGCCACCTCTTCCATCAAGGCATTCGGGCCGGGATCAGCGCGCCTTATCGTGGATGCCCGCCATGGGGGCCGTGTGGGGCATCTTCGGATGCGCCGGTCCGAGTCCGGTACGCCACCTGCACAGCCCGCCCTGGTGCCGTAAGAGCGACTCTCTTACCGGCCGTGCGGGGGCTCTTCGTAGGATCGAGGGGGGACGCCTGGTTCTTGCTCGCGAATGAGCCCGCAGCGGAGCCTGTTCGCGAGCAAGCTCGCTCCTACGAGAAGCCGTGCCCACCGGTATGGTGTCCGTGCAAGACAGGTTTATTTTCAGCACTCTAGTCTCGTCCATCCGGACAGCTTTAGAGCAGAAGGAATAAATCTGTTCCTCTTCCACAATGGGGCGTCTGCGTCATTGCCGTTCAAGCCCTTGAGCGTCGCAGCCCCCGGCGTTTCTGGCGTTACAGGGCATAGCCGCCATCCAGCGTCAGGCTCGCCCCGGTCATGTGGGCCGCTGCCGGGCTGGCGAGGTACGCGACCAGGCCGGCGATCTCCATGGGCTGGGCGACGCGTCCGAGTGGGACGAGTTCCGCCAGCGCGTCCAGGTGCGATTGCGTCATGTCGGTCGCGGTCGGGCCGGGCTGGATATTGTTGACGGTGATCCGGCGCGCCGCGAGATCCAGCGCGAGCCCTTGCACCAGGCGCGCAACGGCGGCCTTGGTCATCGCATACACCGCGCCTTCGACCGAAGTGCGCCCAGAGGCCGAATTGCTGCCGATGGTGATCACTCGCCCGCCGTCGCGCATGCTGGCCACGGCGGCCTGGATCGAGAGAATGACGCCACGGATGTTCACGTCGAGCATCAGGTCGAGGTCCTCGACGCCAAGGGCATCGATGCGGGCGAGCCGCAGCACGCCGGCATTGACCACCGCCACGTCGATCGCGCCAAAGCGCTCGACCGCCGCCGCCACCGCATTCCGGATGGCAGCGGCATCCTTGCTGTCGGCCTGGATCGCAAGGGCACGGCCGCCACCCGCCTCGATCTCGTCGGTCAGCGCTTTGGCGCTGGCCGGCCGGGACACGTAGGTCAGCGCCACCGAGAAACCGTCGGCGGCGAGTTGCCTCGCCGCTGCCGCGCCGATGCCCCGGGAGCCACCAAAAACAATGGCGACCTTGTCATTCCCTGCTTCGTCTCGCTTCATCGCCTCACCTTCATTGACTGAAAACGTGAAAGCCCGGGAATCAGACGGTTGCCGATTCATGGGACGACGCCACGCGCTTGCCCAACGGCGTCCGGCTGTAGCCATCTGCGGCAATGGTCTGTTGCGCAGGCGCTGCCGTGTTCACGCGCATGCCCAGGGGCGTCCTGCTGAAGCCATCTTCCGCCAGTTGCGGGGTTGCGCCTTCTTCAGCCAGGGGCGTCAGTTGGAAACAGACGGTGCCGTGGGAGCAGCGTGCTTCGGCCGCATTCGCATGCACCGCCACGCCGGCCAGCGAAAAGGTAATGGCGGTCACGAGAGTCTTCAGAGTGTTCATGGCATTGTTCCTCAAGGGTTAGGGGGAACAGTCCATCGGAGTGGGAAAGAGCGCTCTGGAGGAGCGCTGGCTCTACCGCGCACCGATGTCCTGTTGGAGTGAATTAAAAGCCCTTGGGGTATCTGCGCCGTGTCGAGAAAAGGCGTGGCCATCTCTGCGAATGTCAAAACGGTCTGCGGACACACTGGAATACAAAGCGCCTCCGAGAAAGTGCGGATGAGCAGGCACCGAGCTTCCGTCGTCATTGCCGGGCGGGCGCGAAAGTAGTCATTCACCTATGGCTGCCATGCAGGTCAACTGCGCTTCCCGCCACGCGCCTTGCCACACCCAATTGACAGCCTCGCGGCAACTCCCTAACGTTGCTCAGCCGCTCAACAGAGCGGTGCGGGATTGGCGTCCCGGAATTCTGGAAGGTGTCTGGGGTCAATCTCCGGCACCTTGCATGGCTGTACCCATGTTATGGGCGGGCCGTGCGGGGCATCTTCGGATGCGCCGGTTCCCAGATTCCGGTACGCCAACCTGTACGGTCCGCCCTCCCCGATTGGCGTCGGGAGGCGGAAGACTGAATCAATCTGGGAGATTTTCATGAGCCTTTCTGCCCAAGTTCTACCCCATCCCCTCAAGCACGCTGCCCCATCGGACTTCTACGACGCTGCCCAATCCCGTCAATCCGCCCTGATCAATCTGCTGCGCCTGCTGGCCGGCGCGCCGGACCTGGGAGCGCCTGCCGAGGATGTGTTGGACGGCACCTTCAGCGCACTGGAGTACCTGGCGGCCGATGCCGAGCGGTTGTATGCCGCAGCTGAGGAGCATGGGCGGGCGTAGGGCGCATAACCGTTCGCGGTTATCCGCCGTCGGCCGTGCCACCGAGGCGTCCGGCGTGGCCGGTGAATCCAATCGCGGACAGAGTCCGCTCCTACGACCGTGCCTCCCTGGTGCCATAGTGCCGGCCGCGCCGGGGCGCTCTTCGTAGGAGCGCGCCCTGCGCGCGATATCGCGGGCAGGGCCCGCTACAGGTTGATGCCGAATGGACGGCCCTCTCGCGGCTAGCCGAGCTTCTGCGCCAGTTCGCCGATGAACTGGCGCAGCCATTCGTGGTGCGGTTTGCTGTGCTTGGCGATGTCCCAGACCATGAAGCAGCGGAAGGACGGCACCGGCAGCGGCGCCGGGCTTACGCGCAGCTGGGTCATGGCCGCGTAGCTCTCGGCGGCGAAGGTCGGGAGCGTGGCGATGGCTTCGCTGCTCGTCAGCGTGGTCAAGGCGCCGCTGAAGTGGGTGAAGGAGGCGATGACGCGGCGGGCGTGGCCGGCGGACTCGAACATGTCGTCGATGAAGCCGCGGCGGCCGTCGTAGGAGATGCGCACGTGGTCGGCGGCGAAGTACTCCTCCAGGCCGATGGGTGCGTCCGCCGCGCCGGCGCGCGGGCGGAACAGGCAGGAGTACGAGGAGGAGAACAGCACCTGGGACGAGTAGCTGGTGTTGAAGTCCTTCGGCTCGCTGCAGATCACCAGGTCCATGTCCGGGTCCTGCAGCGACTGCTTCCACAGCGAGCTGTTGCTCTGGTGGAAGGCGAAAGTCACGCCCAGGCCCTGCTCCGCTACCGCGTTGACGATGCGCGGGGCGAGATAGGACTCGATGTCGTCGGACAGGCCGATGTTGAACAGGTAGCTGGAATCGCGCGGGGAGAACTCCGGCTCGGCGCCCAGCACGCCGGAGATGGAAGTCAGCGCCTCGGCGATCTTCGGCGCCAGTTCCATGGCCTTGCGCGTGGGCTGCATGCCGGAGGCGGTGCGGATGAACAGTTCGTCGCCGAAGTGCTCGCGCAGCCGGCGCAGCGCCGCGCTCACCGCGCCCTGGGTCACGTGCAGCATCGCCGAGGCGCGGGTGGCGCTGCGCTCGGTCATCAGGCAGTGGAAGGTGAGCAGAAGGTTGAGGTCGATCCGCGAGATATTACGTACGTTAATCCGGCTCATATTTGCTAATCGTTTGCCCCGTGCCCGAGGAGATTCCTAGTCTGGCGTCCACAACAACATAACAAGCGCTGGAGAATTCTGTGGACGCGATTGAGCAAAGCATGGGTGCAGGCGGCATCCGGACCAAGGGCGGGCAGTCGGATATCCGCAAGCGGGCCATCGCGGTCGGCATCGGCAATTTCATGGAATGGTTCGACTTCGCCATCTACGGCTACTTCGCCGCGGTGATCGGCATGCTGTTCTTCCCCTCCAGCGCACCGGGCGTGTCGCTGCTCTCGTCGCTGGCGGTGTTCGCCGTCGGCTTCCTCTCCAGGCCTTTCGGCGCGTTGATCCTCGGGCCCATCGGCGACCGCTTCGGCCGCCGCGCGGTGCTGATCATCACCGTGTTCGGCATGGGCGTGTGCACCACCATCATAGGCCTGCTGCCCTCCTACGAGGTGATCGGCATCGCCGCGCCCATCCTGCTCATCGCCATGCGTTTCATCCAGGGCATGATGGTCGACGGCGAGTGGTCCAGCGCCGGCATCTACATCGTCGAGAGCGCCCCGTCCAACCGCCGCGCCACCGCCGCCAGCGTGATCACCGGCACGGCGGGGCTGGCCTTCCTGTTCGGCACCTTCACCGCCGCGAGCATCGCCTCGGCGCTGGACGACCAGCAGTTGGCGGCCTGGGGCTGGCGCCTGCCGTTCGTGGCGTCCATCGTGATGACCGGCATCGCCGTGTTCATCCGCCGCAAGCTGGGCGACACCCCGGTTTACGAGGAGATGGTCCGCCAGCGCGACTCGCACAAGGCACAAGCCCCGAGCCGCGCCGTGCGCCTCCGCGCCTTCGTCACCACCTTCGCCTTCTCCGCGCTGTTCGGCGTCTCGCTCTACTACTTCATCACCTACGCCAACAACCACCTGGTCTCCACCGTCGGCCTGCCGCGCAGCAGCGCGCTGTGGCTGTGCAGCGCGGCACTGGTGGTCTATGTGATCGTCAACCCGCTGATCGGCCAACTCAGCGACCGCATCGGCCGGCGCAAGCTGCTGCTGGGCGCTGCCGCCGCGCTGACGCTGCTGGCCTATCCGATCTTCCTGCTGCTCAACAGCGGCAACCCACTGGCGATTCTCGCCGGGCTGATCGTGATGGGCGTGCTGGTGGCGATCACCGCGGTGATGGACGTGGTGCTGCTGGTGGAAGTCTTCCCGGCCTCGATCCGCTCCACCGGCGCGGCCCTGGGCCACAACCTGGCGCTGGCGATCCTCGCCGGGCCTGGGCCCTTCATCGCCGCCGCGCTGATTCGCCAGACCGGCGACGCGAACCTGCCCGCGGCCTATCTGGCGGCGGTCTCCCTGGTGTGTCTGGTGGTGCTGTGGAAGACCCTGCCGGAAACCCGCGACAACGACATCAGCCGTTTCTAAGCCTTTCAACAGACAGTCAGGAGCCCCCAATGACCCGTGTAGCAATCATCCAGGCCGCCTCCGTTCCCTACGAGCCGATGGCCAGCGTCGAGAAGGCCTGCGGCATCCTCCGCCGCGTGGCGGAACAGGGCGCGAAGCTGGCGGTGTTCCCCGAGGCCTTCATCGGCGGCTACCCCAAGGGAGTGGCTTTCGGCAGCGTGGTGGGCAACCGCAGCGCCGCGGGGCGCGAGCTGTACCAGCGCTACGTCGAGGGCGCCGTGGCGCTGGACGGCCCGGAACTGGCGGTGCTCGCCGAGTGCGTGGAGCAGACCGGGGTGACCGTGGTGGTGGGCATCATCGAGCGTTTCGGCCGCACCTTGTATTGCACCGCCGTGACATTGACGCCGGGGCGCGGCATCGCCGGCTACCACCGCAAGCTGATGCCCACCGGGCAGGAACGGCTGATCTGGGGCTTTGGCGACGGTTCCACCATCGAGCCGGTGGACACCGAGTTCGGCGTGCTGGGCAGCGTGATCTGCTGGGAGAACTACATGCCGGCGCTGCGCCAGGCCATGTACGCCCAGGGCGTGCAGCTGTATTGCGCGCCCACCGCGGATGACCGCCCGTCCTGGGCCAGCTCGATGGTGCATATCGCCCTGGAAGGCCGGGTGTTCGTGCTCTCAGCCTGCCAGGCGATCCGCCTGGGCGAGTACCCGCAGCAGCACCGCGAGGCGTTCGGCCTGGACTTCCAGGAGGACGAGTACGTGATGCGCGGCGGCAGCATGATCGTCAGCCCGCAGGGCGAAGTGCTGGCCGGCCCGGTGTTCGACTGCGAGACCGAACTCTACGCCGACCTCGACATGGCCCAGCTGAGCAAGGGCAACCTCGATTTCGATGCCTGCGGCCACTACGCGCGGCCGGATGTGTTCGAGTTGAAGGTGAATACCGCACCGCTGCGGCCGGTGACTTTCGAGCCTTGAGGGCGACCGTTGCAGGGGGCGTGGCCGCGGATCGCGGACGAAGTCTGCGGGCACGGCTTCTCGTAGGAGCGAGCTTGCTCGCGAATGAACCCCGCAGCGGGGTCTGTTCGCGAGCAAGCTCGCTCCTACGAAGAGCACCCCGGCGCGGCCTGCAAGAAAGCCGCTCCTACGGCAACAGGGAGGCACGGTTGTAGGAGCGGACCTTGTCCGCGATAGCCAGACGTATCAGAGCGGATCGCGGATGAGATCCGCTCCTACGCTGCGCCACCCACACCATTCCCCTGCGCGCGAATCGCAGAAAAGCCCAACCCCTACCCCGCCAGCGCCTCGCCGCTCACACGCAGCACCCCGCTATCGATCGCCAGGTGCACCAGCTCCGCGTGGGAACTCACCTGCAGCTTCTGCTTCAGCAGCGTCACATGGTTGGACACCGTCTTGGCGCTCACGCACAGGTGTTCGGCCACCTGCCTTGCCGGCAGGCCGCGGGCGAGCATGACGAAGATTTCGAATTCGCGGCGGGTCAGGCCGTGCAGGCGCGGGTCGCCCTCTTCCAGGCCCCTGGGCTGGCAGGCCAGGCGGGTGGCCAGGGGTTGTTCGATGTAGAGCTGGCCGGCCAGTACGCGGCGCACCGCTTCGAGCAGCACCGCCGGGGCCGCGCCCTTGGTCACGTAGCCGGCGGCGCCGGCGTCCAGGGCCTGGCGCACCAGGGGCAGTTCGTCGTGCATGCTGAAGAACAGCACGCGCAGCTGCGGCAAGCGCTGGCGCAGGCGGCGGGTGACTTCCAGGCCGCTGATGCCGGGCAGGCCGATGTCGAGGATGACCAGCGCGGGAATCTCGCGTTGCACCGCCTGCAGCGCTTCCTCGCCGTCGCCCGCTTCCACCACGTCCGCTTCCGGCAGCAGGCCGCGCAGCAGGGCGGCTATGCCTTCGCGCACCACGAAATGGTCGTCCACCAGCAGGATTTTCATCGCTTTCTCTCCTCTCATGCCGCCACTGGCAGCGGCACCCGCAGGCGCAGCGCCAGGCCCAGGCCGGGCTGGCTGCGCAGTTGCAGTTCGCCGCCCAGGCAGCGGGCGCGCTCGCGCATGGAGCGCAGGCCGATGCCGGCGCGCGGCGGGCCGTCGCTGCCGCGGCCGTCGTCGCGCACGGCCAGGTACAGGTGGCCGCCGCGGGTTTGCAGGCGCACCCACACGCGGGTGGCGCCGGCGTGGCGGGCGACGTTGGTCAGCGCCTCTTGCAGCAGGCGGTACAGGTGCGCCTTGGCCGCGTCGCCCAGGGGCGGCAGGCTGTCGGGCAGGCGCAGGGTGCAGGCGATGCCCTGGCTGGCCTGCCAGTCCTCGACGTAGGCGCGCACCGCTTCGTCCAGCGCCAGGTGCTCCAGCACCACCGGGTAGAGGTCGCGGATCAGCGCGCGGAAGCTGTCGTTCAGGCCGCGGCAGTGCTGGTCCATGCGTTCCAGGGTGGGCTGCGCGGCGGGTTGGTCGTGCAGGCTGTGCAGCAGGAAGAGTTGCGCGCGGATGCCGGCCAGGTATTGGCCGATGTCGTCGTGCAGGGCCTGGGCCAGTTCCTGACGCTCGCGCTCCTGCACGGCGAGCAGCGAGCGGGTCAGTTCGGCGTTTTCCTGGCAGGCGCGTTCCAGGGCCTCGGCCATGCCGTTGAAGCGCCCGGCCAGGCGTTGCGCTTCGGGCAGCGAATGGCCGGGCAGGCGCACCTGCAGGCGGCCCTGGGCGATTTCGCCGAACGCGGCCTGCAGTTGTTCCACCACCCGCAGCCCGCCGCGCACCGCCCAGCGGATCGCCAGCAGGCTGACCGCCAGGGCCACGCCGAACAGCGCCAGCAGTTGCACCAGGGAGTCGCGGACTTCGTCGATTTCGTCGCGCGGGTCCACGCTCAGTTGCACGCGGCGGCCGTCTGCCAGTTGCAGCGGCGCGGCGTGGTAGACGTCCGGGTACAGGCGCGCCGCCAGCCATTCGTCGAGCCAGCCGCGCGGCGCCGGCGGCGGCTGGTCGAGCCAGTGCACGCGCACGTGGCGCAGGCCGCCGGTGAGGCTCTGGTCGAGGCTGGCCGGGTCGCGCAGCGCCGCCTCGCGCAGGTATTCCACCACGGCGCGGGCGGCGTCCAGTTCGCGGCGCACGTCCTCGTCGCCCTGGTGCAGCAGCACGGCCACGCACAGCGCGGCGACCAGGGCGAAGAACAGCCCGACCAGCAGGTTGATCCGCCACAGCGCCGACATGGCCGCGCCCTAGGGCCCCACGCGGCAGGGCTGGCCGGCGACGCAGGCGCTGGGCACGCCGGGGCGGGTGTGCAGGCTGTACATGAAATCGAAGCCCAGCAGGCTGAGGATCAGCAGGATGGGCAGTACCAGGGTGACGGCGATACGCATGGCTCGGCTCCCGTTGTCTTTGTTGTTGTAGGGCCATGCTAGGGCGCGGCCGTCGGCGGCGATCTACTACCTTGGTATTGCCCCGGCGGTACTTTCTGCATATTTCCCAGGCCCTGGCGCGTTCCTATGCTGGCGACACAACAACAATGGAGTCGCCCATGCGCCAGTTCGCCCTGCACGGCGTGGCCTACCTGCTGGCGGTCGCCTGCGCTGCCCTGCTCTGCCTGAACGCGCGTGCCGAGGATGCCCCGGCCGAGCTGCAGGTGCGCATCGCCTACCTCGGCTACACGCCCGACCCCGGCCCGCTGCTGTCCAATATCATCCCTGAACCCACCGACGCCGGCCTGCGCGGCGCCGAGCTGGCCATCGACGACAGCAACACCACCGGGCGCTTCCTCAAGCAGCGCTACAGCCTGGTCAGCGCCACCAGCGCCGATGCCCAGCAACTGCTGGCCGAGGCGCGCAAGCTGCACGACGACGGCCTGCGCCTGTTCGTGGTCAACGCCCCGGCCGAGAGCCTGCGCCAACTGGCCGCCGCGCTGCCGGACAGCCTGCTGTTCAACGCCGGCGCCGCCGACGACGAGCTGCGCGCCGACCAGTGCCCGGCCAACGTGCTGCACACCCTGCCCAGCCGGCTGATGCTGACCGACGCCCTCACCCAGCTCCTGGTGCTGCGCAAGTGGACGCACTGGCTGTTGATCATCGGCCAGCGTCCCGAGGACCAGGCCTACGCCGCCGCCCTGCGCCGCTCGGCCAAGCGCTTCGGGGCCAAGATAGTCGAGGAGAAGGCCTTCACCTTCGCCAACGACCAGCGCCGCAGCGCCCAGGCCGACATGCCGCTGTTCACCCAGGCCGGCGACGACTACGACGTGGTGCTGGTGGCCGACGAGCACGGCGACTTCGGCGAGTACGTGCCCTACAACACCTGGCTGCCGCGCCCGGTGGCCGGCACCCAGGGCCTGGTCGCCACGGGCTGGCACAAGACCGTGGAAACCTTCGGCGCCGCGCAGCTGCAGAAGCGCTTCGAAGCCCAGGCCAAGCGCTGGATGAACGACCGCGACTTCGCCGCCTGGGTCGCCGTGCGCAGCGTGGCCAGCGCCATGACGCGCCTGCGCAACGCCGAGCCGCAGGCCATCCGCGCCCTGGCGCTGTCGCCGGACCTGCCGCTGGATGGCTTCAAGGGCTACAAGCTCAGCTACCGTCCCTGGGACGGCCAGCTGCGCCAACCCATTCCCCTGGTGCAGCCGCGCGCGCTGGTCAGCACCTCGCCGCAGGAAGGCTTCCTGCACCCCGCAAGCGAACTCGACAGCCTCGGCCTGGATGCCCCGGAAAGCCGTTGCCGCCTCGCCGACGCCAAGCCCTGACCTGGAGATACGCCATGTTCCGCGCCGCCATTTTCCCAGCCACCCTGGCCCCTTCCCTGCTGGCCGCCGCCCTGTGCCTGGCGCCGCCGGCCTTCGCCGCCAAGGCCTACGTGTCCAACGAGAAGGACAACAACATCAGCGTCATCGACCTGGACAGCATGACCGTCACCGGCACCCTGGAGACCGGCAAGCGCCCCCGCGGCCTGGCGCTGTCCCACGACAATAAGCTGCTGTACATCTGCGCCAGCGACTCCGACACCGTGCAGGTGATGGACCTGGCCAGCGGCAAGATCGTCAAGCAGCTGCCCTCCGGCGCCGACCCCGAGCAGTTCGCCCTGCACCCCAACGACCGCTGGCTGTACGTCTCCAACGAGGACGACGCGCTGGTGACGGTGGTCGACACCCAGACCGCCCAGGTGCTCGGCCAGATCGACGTGGGCGTGGAGCCCGAGGGCATGGCGGTGAGCCCGGACGGCAAGTGGGCGGTGAACACCAGCGAGACCACCAACATGCTGCACTGGATCGACACCGCCACGCAGAAGCTGGTGGACAGCACCCTGGTGGACCAGCGCCCGCGCCACGCGGAGTTCAACAAGGACGGCAGCCAGGTCTGGGTGTCGGCGGAGATCGGCGGCAGCGTCAGCGTGGTGGACGTGGCCAGCCGCAAGATCCTCAAGAGCCTGCGCTTCGCCATCAAGGGCGTGCACCCGGACAAGATCCAGCCCGTGGGGGTGAAGCTGAGCAGCGACGGCAAGTACGCCTTCGTCGCCCTGGGCCCGGCCAACCACATTGCGGTGGTGGATGCGAAGACCTTCGAGGTGCTCGACTACCTGCTGGTGGGCCGCCGCGTGTGGCACCTGGCGTTCAACCCGGACGAGAGCCTGCTGCTGGCCACCAACGGCGTCAGCGGCGACGTCTCGGTGATCGACGTGAAGGACCTCAAGGTGACCCGCTCGATCAAGGTCGGGCGCTACCCCTGGGGCGTGGTGGTGACGCCATGAACGCCCTGCGGGTGGCGGGCCTGGGCTTCGCCTACGGCGCGCGCAAGGCGCTGGACGGCATCGACTTCACCCTGCCGGCCGGGCGATTCACCGCCCTGCTGGGGCCCAACGGCGCCGGCAAGTCCACGCTGATCGCCCTGCTCACGCGCCTGTACGACCTGCAACAGGGCGAGATCGAGGTGTGCGGCTGCAGCCTGGCCCGCCAGCCGCGCCTGGCCCTGCGCCAGCTGGGCGTGGTGTTCCAGCAGAGCACCCTGGACCTGGACCTGAGCGTGGAGCAGAACCTGCGCTACCACGCCGCCCTGCACGGCCTGCCGCGGGCCCTGGCGGCCGACCGCATCGAGCAGGAACTGGCCCGCCAGCAGTTGCAGGAGCGCCGCCGCGACAAGGTGCGCACCTTGAACGGCGGCCACCGCCGCCGCGTGGAGATCGCCCGCGCATTGCTGCACCGCCCGCGCCTGCTGCTGCTCGACGAGGCCAGCGTGGGGCTGGACCCGGCGGCGCGCCAGGCGCTGAACGAACACGTGCGCCAGCTGTGCCGCGACGAGGGCCTGGCGGTGCTGTGGACCACCCATTTGCTGGACGAAGTGCGCGGCGACGACCAGTTGCTGGTGCTCGACCGCGGCCGCCTGGTGGCCCAGGGCGAGGCGGCCCAGGTCAGCGCCGCCGACGATGGCGACCTGCCCCGCGCCTTCGCCCGCCTCACCCGCCTGGAAGCCTGCGCATGAACTACGACACCCTCGGCTTCGGCCCGGCCGCCTACTGGCAGTGCCTGCGCGGCATCGTGGTGCGCGAGTGGCTGCGCTTCGTGCTGCAGCGCTCGCGCTTCCTCAGCGCCCTGGTGCGCCCGCTGCTGTGGCTGCTGGTGTTCGCCGCCGGCTTTCGCGCCGCGCTGGGCATCTCGATCATCGAGCCCTACGACACCTACGTGACCTACGAGACCTACATCGTCCCCGGGCTGTGCTGCATGATCCTGCTGTTCAACGGCATGCAGGGCTCGCTGTCGATGGTCTACGACCGCGAGATGGGCAGCATGCGCGTGCTGCTCACCAGCCCGCTGCCGCGCGCCTTCCTGCTGGCCGGCAAGCTGCTGGCCACGGCGCTGGTGTCGCTGCTGCAGGTATACGCCTTCCTCGCCATCGCCTGGCTCTACGGCGTGCAGCCGCCGGCCTGGGGGCTGCTCGCGGCGCTGCCGGCGCTGCTGCTGGCGGCGTTGCTGCTGAGCGCCCTGGGCCTGCTGCTGTCGAACGCCATCCGCCAGCTGGAGAACTTCGCCGGGGTGATGAACTTCGTGATCTTCCCGCTGTTCTTCCTGTCCTCGGCGCTGTACCCACTGTGGAAGATGCGCGAGGCCAGCGTGGGGCTGTACTGGCTGTGCGCGCTCAACCCCTTCAGCCACGCCGTGGAGCTGGTGCGCTTCGCCCTGTACCAGCGCTTCAACCCGCTGGCGCTGGCGGTGTGCCTGGGGCTGACGCTGCTGTTCGCCGGCCTTGCGCTGCTCACCTTCAACCCGCAGCACGCGGCGCTGCGCAAGGGCTGAAATCTCCTACTTTGGTACTGGATCAACCCTCCGGACGTCGAATTTCCAAAGCAGCGCCCCTGGCATGTAATGGCGGGCAGAAGAATAAATATCGAGATGCCACCATGCCCCGCCTAGCCCCTGCCCTGCTCTGCGCGCTGCTGGGCCTGCCGCTGGCCCATGCGGACGAAGCGCTGTTCTCCAGCGACGGCTACCGCACCAGCCAGTACCGCAGCCCGACCCCGGCCAGCGCCGACCACGCCACCACCCTGGACACCGACGCCCTGCAGGCGCTGCTCAAGCGCGAGCCGCGCACGCGCCTGGTGGACGTGTATCGCCGTACCTGGCTCAACGGCCAGTTCGTGGCCAACGAGCCGCACCGCAACCTGCCCGGCAGCCTGTGGCTGGCCAACACCGGCGACGGCTTGCTGAGCGCGCCCTGGCAGGCCTACTTCCGCGAGAACCTGCGGCAGCTGAGCGAGGGCGACCCGATGCGCCCGCTGGTGTTCTACTGCCGCTCGGACTGCTGGGCCAGCTGGAACGCGGTCCGGCGCGCCCATGCGCTGGGCTATTCCAGGCTCTACTGGTACCGTGACGGAATAGACGCCTGGGAACAGGCCGGCCTGCCCCTGCAGGACGCCCAGCCGCACCCTTTCCCCTGAGCACACCCGGCAACGGCTAGCCGCCGCCCATAACGACAACAACGAGGTGTAGGCCATGTACAAGATCCTGATCGCCGACGATCACCCGCTGTTCCGCGAGGCCATCCACAACGTCATCGCCGACGGCTTCCCCGGCAGCGAGGTGATGGAGACCGCCGACCTCGACAGCGCCCTGGGCCTGACCCAGGAGCACGACGACCTGGACCTGATCCTGCTCGACCTGAACATGCCCGGCATGCACGGCCTGAGCGGCCTGATGAACCTGCGCAACGAGGCGCCGACCATCCCGGTGGTGATCGTCTCGGCCGAGCAGGACAAGCAGGTGGTGCTGCAGGCCATCACCTACGGCGCGGTGGGCTTCATCACCAAGTCCTCGCCGCGGGCGCAGATGACCGAGGCCATCGAGCAGATCCTCAACGGCAACGTCTACCTGCCCTCGGACATCATCCGCACGCAGAAGGCCTCGCCGCGGCGCAGCGGCCACGAGGAGCACGGCATCCCGCCGGAGCTGCTGCAGGCGCTGACGCGCAAGCAACTGCTGGTGCTCGAACGCATGACCAAGGGCGAGTCGAACAAGCAGATCGCCTACAACCTGGAGATCGCCGAGACCACGGTGAAGGCCCACGTCTCGGCGATCCTGCGCAAGCTCAAGGTGCACAACCGCGTGCAGGCCATTCTCAGCGCCGGCGACATCGACTTCGCCGCCTACCTGCGCCGCTAGGGAGAGTCCATGCCCGCTTCACGCACCCTGTTCCTGACCGCCGTCGCCATGCTGGCCTTCGCCGGCAATTCCCTGCTCTGCCGCCTGGCCCTGAAGGCCACCCAACTGGACGCGGTGAGTTTCACCGGCATCCGCATCCTCTCCGGCGCGCTGATGCTCGGCCTGCTGCTGCGCCTGCGCGGCCGGGCCAGCCAAGCCAAGGGCAACTGGCGCGCGGCGGCGGCGCTGTTCGTCTACGCCGCGGCCTTCTCCTACGCCTACGTGCAGCTGGACGCCGGCACAGGCGCGCTGCTGCTGTTCGGCGCGGTGCAGGTGACCATGCTGGTGGTCGGCCTGCTGCGCGGCGAACGCCTGGCCGGCCAGGCCCTGCTGGGCTTCGCCCTGGCCCTGGGCGGGCTGCTGGTGCAACTGCTACCCGGCGCCGGCGCCCCGCCGCTGACTGGGGCGCTGCTGATGCTGCTGTCCGGCGTGGCCTGGGGGCTGTATTCGCTGCTGGGGCGTAATGCGGGTGATCCGCTGGCGGTGACGACGGGTAACTTCGTTCGTGGTATTGCCTTCGCTGCCGTGCTGGCCCTGGTGTTCCATGGCCAGTTGCGGGGAGATGTGCCGGGAGTGGTCTACGCGGTGCTGTCCGGGGCGCTGGCTTCGGGGATTGGCTATGCCATCTGGTACGCGGCGCTGCCGGGGCTGTCGGCGATCCAGGCGGCGTCGGTGCAGTTGAGTGTGCCGGTGCTGGCGGCGTTGTCCGGGGCGCTGGTGCTGGGGGAGCACATCAGCTTGCGGTTGGTGCTGGTGTCTTGTGCGGTGTTGGGGGGGATTGCGCTGATACTGCGGGCCAAGGTGCGTGTGCCGGCTGCCCAGCGGGCTTGAGCACTGGCTGGCTTTTCTTTGCCGGTGACTCCGCTCCCTCACCCTAACCCTCTCCCAGAGGGAGAGGGGACCGTTCGGCGTGCAGTGTGATTTCGGCGCTCGCCGGCCACACCGAGTTGCCGATCTGATCACCACATACCCGTCATCGCAACCGCATGGGTTTCGCAAGCTCAACCCATCCTACGAAAAGCGCATCGGCGCAGCCGGCAAGATAGTTTCCGGTGTTCTCCCTGTAGGAGCGGACTCCGTCCGCGATGTGCATCAGGTTCGGACCAGGGTGAATTGCGGATAAATCCGCTCTTACAAGGCGCAGGAAAAGCCGTGTCGTAGGATGGTGTTGAGCGGAGCGATACCCATCACCACGACTGCGCGCGAAAATCGCGGGCAGGGCCCGCTCCTACAGGTACGGCGCCAGCTTCAACCGGTGCGATCCATCAAATGACACAACGCCGTCTTCAGCTTCATCGGCCTCACCGGCTTGTGCATCAGCGTATGCCCCAGCTCCCGCACCTGCTGCTTGAGTTCGTTGCTGTAGTTGGCCGTGATCATCAGCGCCGGCAGCGGCGTGCCGCGGCGGGCGTTGATCGAGGCCACGGCGTCCACCCCGTTGCAGCCGTCGTCCAGGTGGTAGTCGGCTATCAGCAGGTCGGCCTCGGCGTGGAAGTTGTCCACCTGGCGCGCCAGGTCTTCTTCCGATAGCGCCGTGACCACCCGGCAGCCCCAGGCTTCCAGCAGGGTGCGCATGCCGGCGCAGATGGCCGCGTCGTTGTCCAGCACCCACACCCGCGAGCCGCGCAGGCGTTCCACCAGGTGTTCGGCCTGCTGCGCCGGCTCCGGGCGGGCGCGCACCGCACCGCGCGCCAGCGGAACCTCGATGGCGAAGCGCGAGCCCTTGCCGGGCACCGAGCCGACCTGGATGCGGTGGCCGAGCATGCGCGCGATCTTCTCGACGATCGCCAGCCCCAGGCCCAGGCCGCGGTCCTGGTGGGAGCGCTGGGTGTCGCCGCGCTTGAACTCCTGGAAAATCTCGCCGAGCTTGTCCGCCGGGATGCCCATGCCGGTGTCCCAGACCTCGATCCACAGGCTCTGCCGGCGCCGCCGGCAGCCCAGCAGCACGCGGCCGCTGGGCGTGTAGCGGATGGCGTTGGACAGCAGGTTGCGCAGGATCCGCGCGAGCAGCTGCAGGTCGCTGCGCACCTGGGCGTCGCAGGCCACGTAGTCCAGGCGCAGGCCTTCGCTGGCGGCGATCTGGCGGTATTCGGCGGCGAGGTTGCCGAGCAGCTCACCGACCTCGAAGGGCGCGATGTCCGGCTTGATCACCCCGGCGTCGAGCTTGGAGATGTCCACCAGGGTGCCCAGCAGGTTCTCCACGTCTTCCAGCGAGTGGCTGATGTTGCGCACCAGGCCATCACCCTCGCCGCGCTCCTGCAGGGCGCTGGTGAACAGCCGTGCGGCGTTCAGCGGCTGCAGCAGGTCGTGGCTGACCGCGGCGAGGAACTTGGTCTTCGACAGGTTGGCCTGCTCGGCCTCGCGCTTGGCCTCGCGCAGGCGCGCCTGCACCTGGCTGCGCTCGTCGATCTCGCGCTTGAGCTGGTCGTTCAGGCTGGTCAGCTCGGCGGTGCGCTCGCGCACCCGCTGCTCCAGGTTCTGGTAGGCCTGGTGCAAGGCCTCGGCGGTGCGCCGGCGCTCGGTGATGTCGCGGATCAGCACGAACAGCCCGGCGACCTGGCCGTCGGCCTGGCGGTTGGGCACGTAGGAGCGCTGCATGTAGCGCTCCTGCCCGGCCAGGTTGGTCTCGGCGATCTCGAAGGTCACGCTCTCGCCCGACAGCGCCCGCTCGAAGTACGGCTCCAGGCGCCGGCAGTGCTCGGCGCCGTGCACCTCGCGCAGGTTGCGTCCGAGCATCGCGCCGCTGGGCCAGCGGTACCACTGCTCGTAGACCTTGTTGGTGAACTCGTAGACCAGGTCGGCGTTGAGGTAGGCGATCAGCGCCGGCACCTGGTCGGTGATCAGGCGGATCCAGCGTTCGCTCTCGCGCAGCGCCTCGGCGTGGCGGTAGCGCTCGGTGATGTCGGTGAAGGTGTTGACGAAGCCGCCGGTGGGCAGCGCGTGGGTGCGGATTTCCAGCATGCGGCCGTCGAACAGGCGCTGCTCCAGGGCCGCCAGGGGCGCGCCGTCGTCGCCGCGGCTGCGCGGGGTGAGCAGCGGCAGGCCGCTCTCGCCCATGACGTCGGCGAAGGGCCGGTGCGCACCGATCGGCGCCAGCCCGCAGAGCTCCAGGAAGCGCCGGTTCCACAGCTCCAGCGCGCCCTCGGCGCCAACCATGGCCACGCCCTGGGACAGGTTGTCCACGGCGCGCTGCAGCAGGTGCGACTTCTGCGCCACCGCCTGCTCGCGGCGCGCGGTCTCGCTGAGCTTGATCTCGGTGATGTCGGTGTAGAGCACCACCAGGCCGCCGTCGCGGGTCGGCCGCTCGCTCATGCGCACCCAGCGGTCGTCGCGCAGGCGGTAGAGGGTGTGTTCGTCGTCGTTGCTGCGCTGTTCCTCGACTATCAGCCCGCTGCTCTGCGCCAGGCGGCGCACCTCGGCCAGCCGGGTGCCGGCGCCCAGGCGCGCGCGGGTGGGCGCCCAGAGCGCGCGGAAGCGTTCGTTGAACAGCACGATGCGCTGCTGCGGGTCGAACAGCACGAAGGCGTCGGAGATGCTTTCGATGGCGTCCAGCAGGTGCTGGTGGGCGGTCTCGGCGCGCAGGCGGGCGTCGCTGAGCAGCTGGTTGCTGGACTTCAGCTCGGCCATGGCCTGGCTCAAGGCGTCGGTGCGCTCGCGCACCTGCTCGGCCAGCACCACCGAGTGCTGAAAGGCCCCGTAGGCGCCGTCGCCGCGCGAGGCGCTGGATTCGATGCGCTCGATCAGCGCGGTGTTGATGCGCTGCAGCTTGAGCTTGTCGCGCTCGAGTTCGTCGATGCGCGCCAGCAGCTCAGCCGGCGCCGCCACGGGGACGGCCAATGGCGACGCCGGTGAAGGTCTGGTTGATGTGCATGCCATTGAATTGCTCTCCGTAGGTGTTGAAGCCGATCACCTGCTGGTGGCGGAGAAAAGCGGCGGTGGCTGCGCTGTCGCCCGCCACTTCCAGCTCCAGGCGGCGCAGGAAGCAGTCGCAGCCGATGGTCAGCAGCGGCGGGCCGAGGCGTTCGTGCAGGCGCGCGAACTGCGCCTGCAGGTTGGGCAGCAGCGGCCCGGTGCTCATGGCGGTGAGGACGATGCCGTTCTCCACCGCGCAGTAGAAAGTCAGACTGAAGTCGTCGTGCACCTGCTGGATGGAGCGCACGTAGTACTGGTCCTTGATGCGCACCGCCAGCGGGTGGCGGGAGAACAGCTCGAAGCTCAGTTCGTGGGGCTCCACGCCGACCAGCCGGGCGTATTCCAGGGCGGCGGGCTCGGCGTTGAGCTCCAGCACCCGGCGGCTGGCGCTGTCGGCGCGGGTCACCACCAGCTTCTCGCCGCGCGGCACCACGTGGTGGGTGGTGAACACCTCGAAGTCGAGCCAGGTGTTGAACAGCAGCACCACCGCCGCGCCGGTGTGGAACTGGCCCTGGTAGTAGACGTGGGTATGGGTGAGGTGGTTGTCGTCGCCGGCCGAGCCGCCGAAATGCGGAATGGCGCCGAGCGCAGCACTGAGCGCCGCCAGCACCACTTCCTCGCGGCTGGACAGGCCGTCGAGCAGGGTCAGGGCGAAGCTGTGGTCCTTGATCGGCGCCAGCTCGCTGCTGCGGCAGTCGGCCACCAGGGCCTCCACCAGCTGCTGCGCGTCGATCAGGCTGAAGCGTTCCATCTCGTCGATCAGCGCGCTGGCCACGGCGAAGCTGCGCACGTCGAAGCCCACCGCGCTGACGCAGCCGCGGCCGTAGCCCTGGGGGGTAATCTCGCCGGCGGTGGTGCAGCCGACCAGCTCGATGCCGCCGAAGTACTGCTCCAGCGCGGCGGCCAGGGCCGGCAGGTCGTACTCGGCGGAGCAGAAGAACAGCACGAAGCCCAGGTGCGGGTGGATCAACTGGCGCGCCAGGTCCTGGGCCACCGCCTCCGCATCGCGGGCGCTGGACATGCCCCTGACTACCCCTTCGCCCTGCCCTTCCTGCATACGCCTGCCTCAACGCCGGTTGACCACGGGGGCATTCTACGAAGGCGCCCGGCGCGGCCCCATGCTACTTGGGTGCTGGCGGGGACCTCCGAAAGGCGTAGGGGCGGGCTGGAGGTTCCGGCGCATTTCGCGGGCAAGATCCGCTTACCGTACAAGCGGCCCGGCTTCCGTAGGATGGGTTGAGCGAAGCGATACCCATCGCCAGGGTCCGATGGGTATCGCAAGCTCAACCCATCCTACGAAAAGCACCTCGGCGCAGTCGGCAAGACAGTTGCTGCCCATTTCCTTTGTAGGAGCGCGCCCTGCGCGCGATTCGCGGGCAGGGCCCGCTCCTACAATGAACAGCGGAGTCAGGTTCAGCTGCGGAGCGGGGGTTGGAGTCAGTAACCCGCTCCCCAGCCCTCTCCCTGAAGGGAGAGGGGGCTAGTCCGTGCCGAGAATGGATTTGGTGTCAGCCGGCAACTTCGTGCTAGCCGGCTGACTCCGAAATACCCGAGCACTCCGAACGGTCCCCTCTCCCTTCAGGGCGGGGCGCGCAGCCGAGGGTTAGGGAGAGGGCGCTCTTCAGAGCAACACCATCCCCCCACAAAAAAACGGCGGGCCGACGCCACCGCCGCCCCGCCCAATTACTGCCAAAGGAGCTCTGAGGATTATTACCAGTTCAATACCGCGCCAACCGCAAAGGTGTCGGTGTCCTCGCTCACCAGCGAGCCCTTGCGGCCGTCGATCTCGTACTGGTTGTACTCGGCCACCAGCTTGAGGTTGTCGTTGATGGTGCGGAAGTAGGCGATGCCGCGGGTGGAGTAGTCCGCCGCGCTGCCCAGGCCGTTGCCGTCGTCCTCGGTCTTGCCGTAGGACAGCGCCAGGCGGTTCTTGCCCCAGGTGTAGGAGCCCTGCAGCAGCATGCCGCGGCTGTCCACCTCGCGCAGCGCGGCTTCGCCGGCGTTGTTGGTGAAGAACGGGTTAATGCCCTTGGCGGTGAAGCCCGAGCCGGTCAGCGACACGCCGCCGAACTTGGCCTGGATGCCGTAGCCCAGGCCCTTGGAGGTGACGTCGTCGACCTGGTCATTGGTGTTCTTCGAGGTCTGGTAGGCGCCGTTGACCCAGCTGTAGATCTGCGCGCCGCCCAGGTCGAACTGGTAGCTGATCTCGCTCTCGTAGCGCGGGTTGTCCTGGTAGGCCTTGTCGTCCAGGCCGTCGCTGGCGTCCTTGTCGATCTGGTTGGTGTCGATCGGGTCCATGATGCCCACCGCCACGCGCAGGCCGTCCACCAGGTTGTTGTTGCGGTAGGTGATCTGCGAGGTGGGGAACGGGTACGGGTAGCCGGTGCCGATGTTGCCGAAGGACACGCCCTTGCCGTCCACCAGGCCGAGGGTGTCGCTGGCGTTGCCGAAGCCGGCCAGCAGTTCGTCGAGGAAGATGTTCGAGCGCGAGAACAGGCCGAAGTCCTTGCCGATCAGCACCTCGCCCCAGTCGCCGGCCACGTTGCCGTAGAACTGCCGCACGTCGATGGCGGTGTCGGTGCCGTCCTGCTCGCTGTCGTTGATGGTCACCCAGAACGAGGAACGCCCGGTGAGGGTCAGGCCGTCGATCTTCTTGCCGAAGTTGAAGCCGATGTAGTTGGGCAGGAAGCCCATCTTCACCCGCGACTGGCGGCGGTCGTAGGTGTCGCCCTCGCGGTCCACGTCGCTGTTGACGTAGAAGGCGTTGAAGTAGCCGTCGGTGGAGAAGGTGGTGTCGTCCTTGTCGTACAGCTTGATGTCGGCGACGGCCGGCAGGCAGCCCAGGCTGCCCAGCGAGGCCAGGGCCAGGGGCAGGAAACGGCGAATGGCGGTGTTGTTCTTGTTCATGACGCGCTCCGCAGGGGATGGATGACCGTTCGGGGTCGTGGCGGAGGCGATTATCGAAACGCCCCGCGCGGCGCCATACGCTGCTTTGGGCGCGCTTCGACGCTGCTTGCGTGGGGCCTGCCGGAGCGCTGCGCAAGGCCATGGCACCAGGCCACCACAAGGCCCGGCGCCTTGGTCGCGGGGGTAGCGGCACCTTGGCAGCGGGCCTTGCGGCGCAGGACCAAAGTCGCAGGCGCACGTGCCCGGGGCGATACGCCCGGGCAGTAGCGGAAGGAGGTGTAGAAAGAGATCAGGCGCGGTGGGTCAGCAGCCAGCAGCCGCCCTGCTCATCCAGCAATGCGGCGTGAGCGGCCAGGAGGTCGGCGCGGGTGGTGCGGCGGGCGGCCTCGGCCACGCGTTGCGCGTGGTCAGCATCCACGCCGGCGAGCTGGTCGCGCCAGGCCGCGTTCTCGCTGGCCGGCTCGTTCGCCAGGCTGTGGGCGAGGTCATGCAGACGAGTGTCGGACAGTTCGCCCAGAGAGATGGCGGCGTCTTCCAGAAAGGTGCGCAGGTGGCCGAACAGCGCGTCCGGCTGCGCGTGCGGCGACTGCACGGCAAACAGTAGCCCGCGCCAACCGGCGACCTGGCGGAAGCCGCAGAACAGCGCGTAGCCCAGGTTCAGCTCGACGCGCAGGCGCCGGTAGAAGCCGCCCTCCAGCTCGCGTGCCAGCAGGCGCCAGGCGGTCTCCTGAGTCGCATCCCGCCCCGGCAGCGGGTAGAACAGCAGCAGCGCCGACTCGCCTTCGCCCGGCACCAGGCAGCGATGGAAGCCCGGAACCAATGCCGGCGGCAGCAGCGGCTCCGTCGCCAGCAGGCCGGGCACCTGGCTTGGCTGGGGCGTCTCGGCGTTGCGCACCAGCACATCCCAGCGCGCCGAGGACCAGTCCGGCAAAGCCGTACCCTCCCCCGCCAAATGGACCGGCAAGGCGTCGAGCAGACGGCGGATCGGCAGTTCGGCGGCCTTCTGCTGCCGCTCGCGCAACAGCAGGCGCTCCCCCTGGGCCAGCACTGCCGCGGGGGGCTCGGCCAGCAGCGCCAGGGCGCCGTCCAGGCAGCTTTCCAGGCGGTCGGCCGGGCCTTGCAGGCCCAGGGCCCAGTCGGCGCCCTCCTCGTCCAGGCGCAGACTCACGCCATTGCGCCGCGCCAGCCCGGCCAGCGGGCGCAGGCCGTGGCGCAAGGCGAGGAAGTGGCTATGGGACGGCGCGCTCGGGAAGCGCCAACGTAGATGAATCGCACCCGTTGCCGCCGTGCTGGCCGCAGGTGGCGCTGCAAAACGCCAGGGCTGCGGGGCAAAGGCCACGGGCTCGACCGGACTGCGCCCCAGGTGCAGGTCGAAGCCGGCTACGCAGGTGGGCTGGCCCGGCGCATCCGCCGCCACCAGCAGGCGGACCAGGCGCGAAGCATCCAGCGCCGCCAGCCATTGCGGCGAGACCGGCGCCGGCAGGCCCCGGGCACGCCGCTGCAGTTGTTCCAGGGGAGGCAGTTGCCGTGCTTCGTCCGCCACCAAGGCAACGCCGCCACCTTCGCGCAACGCCCGCAGCCAATCGAGGAAGGCCGCCTCGACCCGCGCGGCATCCCGCGCCTGCGCCAGTTCGAAGGTCGCCGCCAGCAGCGCCTGCCCCGGCGCGCGGTAGGCCACCCGCAAGCTCGCCGCATCGCACAGCCCGCGCTCGCCCAGCCAGGCCAGCAATCCACCCTCCGCCTCGTCGCCCAGCAGGTCGGCCAGGGCGTCGAAGGTCTGTTCGGCGACGGCATCCAGCTCGGCCACGGCGAAGCCCAGCACCAGGCGCGGCGCACCGGGCAGGCGCAAGTGCAGCCTGTCGCCGGCCAGCGGCGCCAGGGCCGGCGGCAGGTTGCGGACCGGCACTGGGCCAGCCAACCAATCCCCGCAGTGCCGGACGGCCAGGGCCTGCAACTCGTCGAGGGACTGCGGCCCCTGCAACCACAGCTGCACATTGCCGGGCCGGTAGAAGCCGCCATGGAAGTCCCGCAGCGCGCTCTGGAAATCCGCCGCCTCCACCGCCAGGCTGGCGCGCCGGCCGGCCACGAAGCGGCGCAGCGGATGCCCCTCGGCCACCCCGGCGGCCAGGGCCGCGTCGATCAGCGTGCCGGCATCGCGGGCGCGGGCGATGTATTCCGCCTCCAGCACCTCGCGCTCGCCGAGTTGCGCGCTAACTTCCAACCGCGGCCGGGCCAGCATGTCGAGCAGGCGCGCCAGGCCGCCGTCCAGCTCCGCGGCGGGCACTTCGAAGAAGTAGTCGGTAGTGCGCGCCCGGGTGCTGGCGTTCAGCCGCCCGCCCCGCGCCTGCACCCAGGGCATCAGCCGCTCGCCCGCGGCGAAGCGCGCGCCGCCGAGGAACAGCAGGTGTTCGAGGAAATGCGCGAGCCCGGGGTGCGCCCGCGGCTCGTCATGGCTGCCGGCCGCCACCCGCGCCAGGGCGGCGGCGCGGGTGGCCTGCGGATCGTGCACCAGGGTCAGCCCCAGGCCGTTGGCCAGGACGACCTGGCGGGCCTGCGGGGGCGCGGCGTTGCGGTTCATGGGCAATCCAGTGGTGTTCTGCCGCCACCTTACCCGCACGCCGGAGGAAGGGAATAGTGCTTTGGAGGGGTCAGGGGCCGCTGGCGCTGATGACGCCCGTGCGCACCTGCTCGGCCATGGCGATCAGCCGTTCGGCATCGCCCTGCAGGAACGCCGCCATGCGCACCAGGTGCACCGCCTGGGACGCCGGCAGCTGCTCGGCGGCCCGCCCCAGGTCGGTCGCCAGTCCCTCATGGCGGAAGGCCATGTTCAATAATTCGCGCCGCAGCCGCTGGCTCGCTTCGTTCAGGCCCATGACGCACCCTCGCTGGCAATCGAAAACTCCAGCATAGACGAGCCGGTTTCCGCGCCCCGCCGGCCGTCATACCCAGGTATGCCGGGCCTATACCCATGTGCATTTCTGGCCGCCGGGCCGCGTTCCTATAATCGCCACCCGAGGTCCCGCGCCGGGCAATGCAGGCGCTTGACCTTGACACTAGCGTCAAGCCCCTAGAGTTCCGCCGGTGGAGGTGAACATGCAGATTGGCGAACTGGCACTGCGTACCGGCGCGAGCACCCGCGCGCTTCGTCATTACGAAGCCCGGGCGCTGATCGCGTCGTCGCGGCTGGAAAACGGTTATCGCGACTACGCCCCGGCCATGGTGCAGCGCGTGCGCTGGATACGCGAACTGATCGAGTGCGGCTTCAGCACCCGGCAGATCCACGGCCTGTTGCACTACCTGGAAGAGGAGGAAGACAGCGAAGGCTTCCTCGCCTGCCTGCAGCGGCACGTGGAGAAGCTCCAGGCGCTGGACGCGCTCCAGGCCCGGCTCGCCGATCGCCGCGCGAAGCTGGCGGAGAAGATCGGGCGCTACCTGCCGCTGCCGGCCGGCCCTGCATGGCAATCCCCCACGCAAACTCACTCGGCAACGACGTTGGAGGAATGATGGGAAAGCTGAACGACAAGATCGCGCTCGTGACGGGCGGCAACAGCGGCATCGGCCTGGCCACCGCGCAGCGGTTCGCCCGGGAGGGCGCGACGGTGGTCATCACCGGGCGGCGCCGCCAGGTGCTGGACGAGGCCGTCGGGCAGATCGGCGGCAACGCCCTGGGCATCTGCGCCGACGCCAGCCGGCTGGCCGATATCGACGCGCTGTACCAGCGCATCGGCCAGCTGTACGGGCGGCTCGACGTGCTGGTCGCCAATGCCGGCGTCATCCGCCCCGCCGCGGGCGAACAGGTGGATGAGGCGCAATTCGACGAGCAGTTCGACATCAACGTCAAGGGCGTCTTCTACAGCATCCAGAAGGCCCTGCCGCTGCTGCGCGACGGCGGCTCCATCGTGCTGGTGTCGTCCATCGCCCACCTCAAGGCCCTCGACGCCCATGTGGTGTACGCCGCCACCAAGGCCGCCGTCCGCTCCTTCGCGCGCAGCTGGGCGGCGGAGCTCAGGCAGCGCAACATCCGCGTCAATTGCCTGAGCCCGGGGCCGGTGCTGACGCCGATCATCGGCAAGATGGGCATCGGCGACGAGCAGTTCGCCGCCTTCGAAAGGCAGGTGGCCGGCCAGATTCCCCTGGGCCGGCTCGGCCGCCCCGAGGAGCTGGCGAACGCCGCGCTGTTCCTCGCCTCGGACGACAGCAGCTTCATTACCGGCGTCGACCTGTGCGTGGACGGCGGCCTATCGCAGCTCTAGGGCCTGGCCCGGGCAGCCCCGCAGGTCGAAGCGGACCAGCGCGCCGCGCGGCGGGTTGGCCAAGGCCTGCAGCTGACCGCCATGGGCCTCGATGATCGAGCGGCAGATCGACAGGCCCATGCCCAGGCCGCTGGGCTTGGTGGTGTAGAAAGGCGCGAAGACCTGCCCGGCGTCCTGCGCGGCGAAGCCCGGCCCGGTGTCGCTGACGCTCACCCGCACGCCGCCTGCGCCATCCGGCGCCGTTTCGATGTCCAGCTGGCGCACGCCGTCGTCGACCTCGCCCATGGCCTCGATGGCGTTGATGATCAGGTTGAGCAGCACCTGCTGCAGCTCCACCCGGTCGCCCTCCACCGGCGGCAGGCCCTCGGCCAGCCGCGTGCGCACCGCGGCGCCGCCCTTGGCGGCCTGGCCGCGGGTGAACTCGACCATTTCCAGGATCGCCTCGTTGATGTCCAGCGCGGCCTTCTGCGACGGCGCCTTGCGCAGCAGCCCGCGGATGCGCTTGAGCACGTCCGCGGCGCGGTTGGCGTCCTTGACGATGCGCTCGAGCCCCTGCCCCACCTCGCCCAGGTCCGGCGGCTGCGCGCCCAGCCAGCGCTGCGCCGCGTAGGCGTTGGTGATGGTGGCGGCGATCGGCTGGTTGACCTCGTGGGCGATGGACGCGGTGAGCTGGCCCATGGTCGCCACGCGGTTGGCGTGGGCCAGTTCGCCCTGCACCTCGCGGTAGCGCCGCTCGCGCTCGGCGAGGTCGCGGTACAGCCGGGCGTTCTCCAGCGAGGCGGCGGCCTGCGAGGCCACCAGCTTGAGCACGGCGGTGCGCGCCGGGCTGAAGGCGCGGGCGGTCAGGTTGTTCTCCAGGTACAGGGCGCCGCTGAGCTGGCCCTGGTTCATCAGCGGCAGGCAGAGGATGGAGCGCGCCTGGCGGTTGCGCACGTAGGGCGAGCTGGCGAACGCCGCCTCGGCCAGGGCGTCGTCCAGCGCCAGGCTCTCGCCGGTGCGCAGCACCTGGTAGAGCAGCGCCTCCGGCAGCAGCGCTTCGCTCAGCGGCTCGTCGCGCAGTTGCAGGCGCGGCGCGTCGTCGTCGACCGTCACCTGCGCCACGATGCGCGGCCCGTCGGCGCCCTGGAGCACCAGCACGCCGCGTTCGGCGCCGGCCTGCTCGAGGGCCGTGCGCATGACGCTGTCCACCAGCCGCTCCAGCACGATTTCGCCGGAGGTGGTTTGCAGCACCTTGAGCACGGTGGCCAGGTCTAGCTGTTCCACCGGGGCGGCCATGGTGGCGATGGGGCCCGGCGCCGGCACCTGTTCGCCGAGGAAGGGATGCCGCGCCTCCAGCTGCCGCAGCTTGCCCTCGGCGCCCCAGCGCAGGTAACAAGCATGCGCACCCTGTAGGTAGACACGGGCCACCCTGTCGAGCCCGCGCGCGGCGTAGCAGGCGGCCGCCAGTTCGTTGGCCAGCGCCTCCACCTGGAGGAAGCCGTCGTCCTGGGCGGCGCGGATGGCCTGCTCGTAATGCAGCTCGGCATCGGCCACGCGGCCCTGCAGGCGGGCGAGTTCGGCCTCCAGCAGCAGGACGTGGCAAGTGAAGTTCGCCGGGCAGAGGTCGGCCCACACCCGCAGTTCGTCCCGGTGTGCGGCTATCACGTCCAGGTGGCTATCGTCCGGCGAGGCGGCATCGCACAGCGCGGCGTGGGCAAGCGCGTCGAAGAAGCAGTACTCGCCCTCCTCGATGAACGCGTGGGAGGTCCACAGCAACGGTTGAGCCTGGGCGGAAGCCTCCAGCGCCGCCGAGTAATCGCCGGCGAAGTAGCGCGCCTGCAACTTGCGGATCCAGTACCAGCAGCTGTACACCCGCGAGGCGCCGGCCAGGCGCGCCTCGGTCTCCGCCTCGCGGAAGCCGCCCTGGTCGAGGTGGCCGAAGCGCGGGGCCAGGCCGCGCAGGGTGCGGATCAGCGCGAGCTGGTTGTCGAGGAAGTCGATCACCAGGCCGAAGCCGACCTTGCCGGCGTAGGCCAGGCCGCGCTCCGCCTCGGCCTGCAGTTCGGGCAGCGGCTCGCCGCTGAACAGCAGGTTGGACACCAGGCTGTTGCAGGCGAAGGCGCCGAACGGCAGGTCGCCGGTGCGGTTGGCGCTGTCGAACACGCGGCGCAGCTGCTCTTCGCAGGCGCGCACCGGCTGCACCCAGCGCTGGGCGAACAGCGAGAACGACAGGTAGGTGCGCGCCTCGTAGCGTTCCAGGCGGCGGCGTTCGACGAGTTCGCAGCCGAGCCGGCCGAACTGGAAGCCGGCCTGGTAGTCGCCGAAGCGCCGTCCGGCGACCCGCGGGATGTTGGCGTAGGCCACGCAGGAGGCGTCGCCGTTGCCGTGCTCCAGGCTCAGGTTGATGGCCTTGCAGATGGTCAGGCAGGCCAGGTTGCCGTCGGTGTGCAGGGCCGGCGAGAACAGCGTGGTCAGCGCCTCGATGGTGGCCAGGGCGAGCGGCTCGCGCATCGGCGGCAGGTCGATGAGCATGTCGATGGGCCGCGCGCCGAGCTGGGCGCGGATGCGCTCGTACTCGGCCTGCACCGTGGCGTCGTCCGGGTGGGCCGGCCAGTCGATGCCCACGTGGCGGAGGAAGTCCAGGCAGACCGCCACGGCGTCGTCGCGGCGGTCGAGGATCAGGTAGACGTCCACCTGCAGGCAGGCCACCCAGGCGCGCTGCACGGTCGTCGCGGCGCGCCCGGAGAGCATCCGCAGGCGCTGCTCGGCCTGGGCCACCTGGCCGGTGGCGAACTCGCATTCGGCGCGGCCGGACTCCAGGGCGAACAGCAGTTCGTGGCGGCCCTGCCAGCTCGCCCCGTCCAGCAGCTCCACGCCGCGGGCGAAATAGGCCAGCGCCGAGGCATAGGCGGTCGAGGCCTTGGCCCGCTGCCCGGCGAGCAGGTTGAACCCGGCCAGGCGCTCGCGCTCGTCCGGCTCGGCGATCAGCGCGGCGCCGCGGTTGAGCTGGCCGACGATCTCGAAGATCGCGTCTTCGCGCGCCTGCGGCGGCGTCTGCTCGGCCAGCAGGCGGCCGATCCGCAGGTGCGCCGCGGCGCGCTCGGCCTGGGGAATCAACAGGTAGGCCGCTTCGTGGATACGGTCATGGGCGAAGGCGTAGGCGCCCTCCCCGCGCTCCACCAGCTCCTGGCGGATGGCGTCCCACAGGGCCCGCTGCAGCTGGCTGCGCGATAGCGCCAGCACGCTGCCCAGGGTCCCGGCCTCGGCGCGGTTGCCCAGGCAGGCCAGCTGCTGTAGCACCTCCTGGGTCTGCGCCGGCAGGCGCGCCAGCTTGTCGAGCATCAGGTCGACTACGTTGTCGGTGTAGCCCATCGCCTGGATGCGCCCGAGGTCCCAGCGCCACTGCCGCGCCTGCGCCTCGAAGGCCAGCAGGCCCTCCTCGGCCAGGGCCTGGAGGAACTGGATGACGAAGAACGGGTTGCCGGCGGTCTTGTCGTGCACCAGTTGCGCCAGCGGGCGGATGTGCGTCGGCGCGCCGTGCAGGGCCTCGGCGATCAGCTGTTCGACGTGGCCACGGCCCAGCGGCGCCAGGCGGATTTCGTCGATGCGCACCTGCGCCTTGCCGACCTTGCGCAGCGTGGTGCGCAGGGGATGGGCGTCGTCCACCTCGTTGCTGCGGTAGGCGCCGAGCAGCATCAGGTGGCGCAGGTCGTCGCTGGTCAGCAGGTCTTCCAGCAGGTCGAGGGTGGCCGCGTCCAGCCATTGCAGGTCGTCGAGGAACAGCGCCAGTGGGTGTTGCGGCCGGGCGAACACGCCGATGAAGCGCTTGAGCACCAGCAGGAAGCGGCGCTGCGCCTGCTGCGGTTCCAGCGCCGGCAGCGGCGGCTGCTCGCCGATGATCAGCTTCAGCTCCGGGATCAGTTCGGTCATCACCCGCGCATTGGCGCCCAGCGCCTGCTGCAGGGCCTGGCGCCAGCGCGCCAGCTCGCGGTCGTTCTTGCCCAGGAGCATGCGCACCAGGCCCTGGAAGGCCTGCACCAGGGTGGAGTACGGGATGTTGCGCTTGTACTGGTCGAACTTGCCGGAGGCGAATAGCCCGCGCGGCGGCACCAGCAGCTTGTGCAGCTCGTTGACCACCGAGGACTTGCCGATGCCGGAGTAGCCGGACACCAGCACCAGCCCCGGCGCGTCGCCCGCGACTATGCGTTCGAAGGCGGCCACCAGGGTGCCGACCTCGCGTTCGCGGCCGTAGAGCTTCTCGGGGATCAGCAGGCGCTCCGGCACGCTGTGCCCGTCCAGCGGGAAGTCGTCGATGCGCCCGTGGCGCTGCCAGCTCGCCAGGCAGCGGCGCAGGTCGTGCTCCAGCCCGGCGGCGCTCTGGTAGCGCTCCTCGGCGGTCTTGGCCAGCAGCTTCATGACCAGCCGCGACAACGGCGCGGGAATGCTCGCCACCCGCGCCGTGGGCGGCACCGCCTGGCGCGCGATGTGGCAGTGCACCCACTCCATGGCCTCGCTGGCGGCGAACGGCAGGTCGCCGGTGAGCATCTGGTAGAGGGTGATGCCCAGGGCGTAGAGGTCGCTGCGCGAGTCGATCGAGCGGTTCATCCGCCCGGTCTGCTCGGGCGCCATGTAGGCCAGGGTGCCGGCGATGGTTTCCGGCGGCTCCGGCGCCTGGCGTTCGCGCGGCAGCCACGAGGCCAGGCCGAAACCTGTGAGGCGCACGCGGCCGTCGGCGCAGTCGACCAGGATGTGCGGCGGCTTCAGGTCCTTGTGCACCAGGCCGCGCTGGTGCAGGTGGCCCAGGGCCGCGCTGATGCCTACGGCCAGTTGCAGGAAGCGGCCGGTCTCCATGGGCGCGCCCAGTTGCGCGGACAGCGGCTCGCCGCCGGGGTCTTCCAGCACCAGCAGGCTGCGCCCGCCCTCGCGCAGCAGCTCCAGCGGGCGCACCGCCCAGGCGCCGTCCAGCTGGTCCTTCAGGCCGAACTCGTGGGCCAGGCGCTCGACGCTGGCGGGCTGCGGCGGCTCGCCGGCCGGGCGCGCGAGCAGCACGCCGAGCTCGTCCTGGCGCGGGTGCCGCCCACGGCTGAACACGCGCTCGCCGTCGTCCCAGAGGACCTGTCGTCTGTCGCTCATCCCCGCTCCACGCCGCGCCCGCTCAGGGGGCCCGGCGCGTCTGCGGCGCGATGCCCAGGGCCTCGGACTTGCGCACCAGGTCCGCCACCGAGCGCGCCGCCAGCTTGCGCATCAGCTGCCCGCGGTGGACCTTCACCGTCACTTCGCTGAGGTTCAGTTCGGCGGCGATCTGCTTGTTCATCAGGCCGGCCACCACGTAGCCCATCACCTCCCGCTCGCGGGGGGTGAGCGCGGCGTAGGCCTCGCGCAGCCCGGCGCTGGAGCGCTCGGCGGCGAGCCGTTCGGCGTCCTTGGCCAGGGCGTTGGCCACGGCGTCGAGCATGTCCTGGTCGCGGAACGGCTTGGCGAGGAAGTCGACTGCGCCGGCCTTCATGGCCTTGACGGTCATGGCGATGTCGCCGTGGCCGGTCATGAACACGATGGGCATGCGCAGGCCGTGCTTCTCCACCTGCTCCTGGAAGGCCAGGCCGCTCTCGCCGCGCAGGCGCACGTCGAGCACCAGGCAGCTGGGGGCGTCGTCGCGGGGGAAGACGAGAAAGTCCGCGGGGGACTCGAAGGTCTCCACGCGCAGGCCGATGGAGCGCAGCAGCCCCGACAGCGCCAGGCGCATCGACTCGTCGTCGTCGACCACGTAGACCACCGGTTCCCTGGGCTTGGCGCTGCCCTGCTGCGCCCCCGATTGCGACCACGAACTCATCTGGCTGGCTCTCCCGCGACCGACGCCGCGCATGGCATACGACTGAAAAAACTAGTCCACCACGGCGTCTCCGACAACGCGGCGGGACGCCCGGCATCCGGACGAAGTTAGCGCGCCGCCGCGCCCGCTCGCCAGGACAGAAATCCCAGGTTATCGGCCAGCGCCGGCGCCGGGCTTGCCAAGCGCCGCCACAGGCGGTATCTCGCTGCTGGTTGGAATAGGCATGGCAGCGTTGGCAATGAACATCACCCCAATCGACAACCCCCAGAATGCGTTGCCCGGCAACGGCCCGCGCGAGGTGCTGTTCGTGGCCTACCCGGACATGGGCCTGCTCGACCTCAGCGGCGCCCAGACGGTGTTCTGGGCCGCCTCCAAGGCGCTGGCCGAACGCGGCCTGCCCGGCTACCGCCTGCACACCGCGAGCCTGGCCGGCGGCCTGGTGCGCACCGTGGAAGGCCTGGCGGTGGACAGTACGTGCCTGCCGCCGCCGCACGCCGTGGCAGCCGATACCCTGGTGGTGCCCGGCGCCCCGGACATCTGCCACACGCTGGACAGCCACGCCGAGCTGGCGGCCTGGATCAGCGCGGCCGCACCGCGCATCCGGCGCGTCGCCTCGGTGTGCAGCGGCGCCTTCCTGCTGGCCCGCGCCGGCCTGCTCGACGGCCGCCGCGCCGCCACCCACTGGGCCCTGTGCGACGCCCTGCGCCAGCGCTTCCCGGCAGTGGAAGTGGATGCCGACGCGATCTTCATCCAGCAGGGCGAAACCTGGACCTCGGCGGGCGTGAGCGCCGGCATCGACCTGGCCCTGGCGCTGGTGGAAGCCGACTGCGGCCGCGAGGTGGCCATGGCCGTGGCCCGCGAGCTGGTGGTGTACCTCAAGCGCCCCGGCGGCCAGGCGCAGTACAGCACCCTGCTGCAGTCCCAGGCCGCCGACAGCCCGCTGTTCGACGAACTGCACCTGTGGCTGGCCGAGCACCTGGGCGAGCGCAGCCTCACGGTGGAGCAGCTGGCCGAGCGCGTGCGGATGAGCCCGCGCAACTTCTCGCGGGTCTACAAGCAGCGCACCGGCCGCACCCCGGCCCGGGCCATCGAGCTGTTCCGCCTGGAGGCCGCCCGGCGCCTGCTGGAACACTCGACGCAGAGCATCGAGCAGATCGCCCGGCAATGCGGCTTCGGCAACGAGGAGCGGATGCGCGTCACCTTCCAGCGCCACCTGTCGATCGCCCCGCGCGACTATCGCAGCCGCTTTACCCGCGAGGCCTGAGCACTACATTCGTATCCATGAACTTGCCCTTCATTGATCAAGGAAGTTGCCAAGTTGCGGAAAGTGCCTCGACGGAAGTTTGCAAGAACCCATACCCAGGTCTCGCCCGACTATACCCAGGTATACTTCTTCGCCTTGTTCGCTGGCGTATCTTGAAGTCTCGACAGATACCGCCACGAGCAATTCCCGATGACCCAGGAACCCCCGAGTCGCCAGACGGCCGTGATTGCCGTGGTCGACGACGATGACTCCGTGCGCGCGGCGCTGGAGAGCCTGCTGCGCGCCAGCGGCTACCGCGTGCGCAGTCATTCCAGCGCCCTGGACTTCCTCACCGGAGAGCCCGGCGAGGCGCAGTGCCTGGTGTCCGACGTGCAGATGCCCGGCATGAGCGGCCTGCAGCTGCACGCAAGGCTCATCGCCATGGGCCTGCGCATTCCCGTCATCTTCATCACCGCCTACCCCGAGGCGGTTCCCGCCCCGCTCGCCTGCCTGCCCAAGCCGTTCGACGCCGAGCGCCTGCTCGCGTACATCGAAACCGCCCTGCGCCAGCCGCGCTGAAACTTCCCCGGCAGGTCCTGATACCTAGGTATATATCCGCCAGACCAACGCACTATTCCGCGAACCCCATGTAGAAGTGTGCGGCGCAAGTTCCCCGAATAGCATGAATTCCACAGCGGACGACTCGACAGTCACGCCGGGCTTGGAGCCGAAACTTCAAGGTCATTCATCACTACGTATATTCGGGAGCAAATCATGAAACAGCAGATTCTGGTGGTGGGCGCAGGCTTCGGTGGGCTCTGGAGCGCCTTGAGCGCGGCACGCCTGCTGGACCGACACGAGCGTCACGACGTGCAGATCAGCCTCCTCGCGCCCCAGGCGGAGCTGCGCATCCGCCCGCGCTTCTACGAACCCGACGTGGGCCGCATGTTCGCCCCGCTGGACGCGCTGTTCGACACCGTGGGCATCCGCTTCGTCCAGGGCAGCGCCGAGCGCATCGACGAGCAGGCGCAGAGCGTCGGCTACCGCGACGCCGCCGGCCGCCAGGGCGAGCTGGGCTACGACCGCCTGGTGCTGGCCACCGGCAGCCAGCTCGCCCGGCCGCCGGTGCCGGGCCTGGACAGCCACGCCTTCGACGTCGACCAGATCGAATCCGCGGCGCGCCTGGAAGCGCACCTCAAGGCCCTGCGCAACCGCCCCGCCAGCCCGGCGCGCAACACCGTGGTGGTGGTCGGCGGCGGCTTCACCGGCATCGAGACCGCCACCGAAATGCCGGCGCGCCTGCGCGAAGCGCTGGGCGCGGAGCAGGACATCCGCGTGATAGTCGTCGACCGCGGCGCGCAGGTGGCCGCCGCCCTGGGCGAAGGCATCCGCCCGTCGATCGTCGAGGCCTCCGCAAAGCTGGGCATCGAATGGCTGCCCGACGCCAGCGTCGCCGCAGTGGACGCCGACGGCGTGAGCCTGGCCGACGGCCGCCGCATCGACAGCCACACGGTCATCTGGACCGGCGGCCTGCGCGCCAGCCCGCTGACCGGGCAACTGAGCGGCGAACGCGACGCCCTGGGCCGCCTGCACGTGGACGGCAACCTCAAGGTGCGCGGCCAGGCCAAGGTATTCGCCGCCGGCGACGTGGCCTACGCCGCCACCGACGACCTCGGCAACCACGCGGTGATGTCCTGCCAGCACGCCATCTCCCTGGGCCGCCACGCCGGCAACAACGCCGCCGCCGACCTGCTGGGCGTGCCGCCCACCCCCTACCGCCAGCCCAAGTACGTGACCTGCCTGGACCTGGGCGCCTGGGGCGCGGTGTACACCGAGGGCTGGGACCGCCAGGTCAAGCTGCTGGGCGAGCAGGCCAAGGAGCTGAAGACGCAGATCAACACCCTGTGGATCTACCCGCCGGCAGCCGACCGCAGCATCGCCCTGGCGGCGGCCGATCCGCTTATCCCGGTGGCCTGAAGAGCCCCCTCTCCCGCAAGCGGGAGAGGGGGCTGTTCGGAGTGGGTGGGGAGTTCGGAGTCAAACTGATACACCTAGCGAACGCGGGAACGCGGGGCGGATAACCGTTCGCGGTTATCCGCCGCTGGCCGTGCCACCGGAGCGTTCGGCGGTGCCGGTGAATCCAATCGCGGACAAAGTCCGCTCCTACGCCCGTGCTTGCTGGAACCGTAGGAGCGGACTCCGTCCGCGATGGGTTTGGCTAGACGGGTGTGGAGTCAGAGAGCTTCGTGATTGCACTTCACGCCGAACGGTCCCCTCTCCCGCTTGCGGGGGCGGGTTAGGGAGGGGGAGCGGAGTATAGGGTTGGCAGAGGTGTATGGTCGGAGTCCGCAACCCTCTCCCCAGCCCTCTCCCTGAAGGGAGAGGGGGCTGTTCGGAGTGAGTGGGGAGTTCGGAGTCAAACTGATACACCTAGCGAACGCGGGAACGTGGGGCGGATAACCGTTCGCGGTTATCCGCCGCTGGCCGTGCCACCGGAGCGTTCGGCGGTGCCGGTGAATCCAATCGCGGACAAAGTCCGCTCCTACGCCCGTGCTTCCTGGAAGCGTAGGAGCGGACTCCGTCCGCGATGGGTTTGGCTGGACGGGTGTGGAGTCAGGGAGCTTCGTGATTGCACTTCACGCCGAACGGTCCCCTCTCCCGCAAGCGGGAGAGGGGCCGTTCGGAGTGGGCGGGGAGTTCGGAGTCATCCTGAAATGCCAGAACTCCCCCTCGTCATTCCCGCGAACGCGGGAATCCAGGGTTCGCGAGCAAGCTCGCTCCTACGAAAAGCACATTGACGTAACCGGGGAGTCCGGCGTGGCCGGCAAGTCCGCGAGAAGACCCCCCCCCTCACCCCTGCGCACTCGGCACCTCATCCTCACTGATGCAATGCTCTATCTCGGTCACCTTGCGCAACGCCTGGTCCGCACAGGGATAAGCCCCGAAAATACGCCCCTGGTAGAACACCACCCAGACGAACCCCAACGGCTCCCCGCCCGCCAGCCCACGGGCCAGCGCCTGGAACCCGGGAGGCAGGTCGTCGATATGCATCTGTGCCATACCGCGCAGGATCATGGCCGCTCACCTCTGGCTCGGAAGGCAGCATTCTCGATGCCCGCGGGCCTGCGGGCAATACGACGGAAGTTTGCCGGGCAACGCCTCGTGGCACCCGCTGGAAGTCCGGCACAGGGCGGCGCGCTGCCCTGTGCGGGCCATTGACCCTGGCATCGTTGCGCCTCCTCAGCCGTATCGGCTCACAGGGTGAAGACGATGCGCTCGGCGGCGCTGCGCTGCCAGGCCGACTCGACCTCGCTCAGCGGCACCGCCTCGGCGTCCACCTTCAGCCCGGCCGGCTCGATGGCCCGCAGCAGTTGCCCGATCACCCGCACCAGGCCTTCGTTGGACACGCTGCCCAGGCCGCTGCCGAGCAGCTCCAGGCCGGAGCTGCGCAGCGCGCCGGCGTTCAGCGGCAGGCTCGCCCCGGCGAGCGAGCCGATGTTGACGAAGAGCAGGCGCGGCGAGGCCTCGCCGCTGCCGTGGCTGGCCGCGGCGTCGAGGATGCAGGCCGCCGGCGGGCCCCACAGGTAGTCCAGCACCACGTCGATGCCGCGGCCCTGGATTTCCTCGCGCAGCTCGGCGGTCAGCTGCTCGGCCGGCTGGTCCAGGCGGATGAAGTGGTCCGCGCCCAGGGCGCGCAGCTCCGCCTCCACCGCCGGGTTGCGCGCGGTGGCGATCACCCGCGAGGCGCCCAGGTGCCTGGCCACCTGGATGGCCAGGCGCCCGGAGGTGCCGGCGGCGCCGTTGACCAGCACGCTTTCGCCGGGCTTGAAGTGCGCGCGTTCCTGCAGCGCCGCCCAGGACGACATGCCGGGGTTGGCGATGGCCGCGGCGGTGATGTCGTCGATGCCGTCGGGCACCGCCACGCAATAGCGCGCGTCCACCGCCACGGTCTCGGCCATGGCGCCGTGGGGCGCGCGGGGGAAGGCGAAGTACACGCGGGTGCCGTCTTCCAGCAGGCCCACGCCGTCGACGCCGGGCACCGCCGGCAGGCTCCGGGGGCTGCTGTAGTGCTTGCCGCTGGCCTGGGCGCGCACCAGTTGGCTGAGCGCGGCGGCGCGCACGCGCACCAGCACCTCGCCGGCGGCGGCTGGCTGCGCCTCGAACTCGCCGTAGCGCGGCGGCTGGTCGAAGGCATGGACGATGGCGGCTTTCATGGGGTTCTACTCCGGTGGCTCAGAGGAATCGGGATGCCGGCTTCAGGCGTGCCAGCAGCGGTACCAGCCGTCCTGCTCGTCGATGCGCAGCTCGGTCTGGTAGAGGTCGGACAGCCGGGCGCTGGTCAGCACCTCGGCCTTGGGCCCGTCGGCGACGACGCGGCCCTTGTCCAGCAGCACCACGCGCTCGATCTCGGGGATGACCTCGTCGATGTGGTGGGTGGTGATGATCATGGCGTGCGCCTCGCCGCAGAAGCGCCGCAGCAGCTTGAGCATGCCCAGGCTGGCGCCCATGTCCAGGCCGTTGGCCGGCTCGTCGAGGATCAGCGCGCGCGGCCGGTGGACCAGCGCGCGGGCCAGCAGCAGGCGGCGCTTCTGCCCGGTGGACAGGCGCTGGAACATGGTCCGCTCGTGGCCGGCCATCTCCACCACCGCCAGCAGCGCGCGGGCCTGCTCCAGCTGCTCGTCGCTGGGCTGCAGGTGGCCGTGGGCGCCGATCGAGCCGAAGAAGCCGGAGACCACCACGTCCAGGGCCTGGGTGTAGGGCGTGTAGTCGTCCTGCAGGTCCTGGGAGATGAAGCCGATGCGGCTGCGCAGGTCCCAGAGGTTGACGGTGTCGCTGCCGAACAGCCGCAGGTGGCTGCCCTCGCGCTCCACCGGGTACAGCTCGCGGCTGATCAGCTTGAGCAGCGTGCTCTTGCCGGCGCCGTTGGGGCCGAGGATGGCGACCTTCTCGCCATCGCCGATGTGCAGGGAAAAGCCGTCGAGCACGCGGGTCTGCTGCTGGAAGGCGGTGACGTTGTGGATGTCGATCATGAAGGGTTCGTCGTCGCGGGCGGGGGAACGCCGATACTACATCAGGTGGCACCGGGCGGCGCCGGCTCGTGACCGGCGCCGCCCGGGCCCTGCGCGAGGGAAGGAACATCGGCCGGCGCGGGTAGCGCCGGCGATGGCATGCGCATCCCGCGCATGACGCGGGCGAAGCCGGGACGGTCGGCCCGGCTCCACCCTGCCGACATCCTGTCGGCGTTACCGGCTTGCGGCTTCAGGCCACGTCTCCGGCCTGCCCGACCGGCGCCTTGCGCCGCAGCGGCGCGGTTTCGCGCAGCAGGCTGGCGGCGGCAAGGCCGAGCACCACGCCGCCCAGGGCCAGGTAGAGGGTGTACTGGATGCCGTGGTGCTGGGCGATGTAGCCGGCCAGGGCCGGCGCCACGCCGCCGCCGAACACTTCGCCGATGCCCACCACCAGCCCGGTGGCGGTGGACACCAGGGGCAGCGGCACCGACTCGCCGGTGAGCGGGCCGACGGTCATGCAGATCATGCTGAAGTTGAAGAAGGTGGTGAGGAACAGCAGCGCGAACAGCGTCAGCGGCTCGGCCCCGGTGTGCATCAGCAGCCAGATGCAGGCGCCGGTGGCGACGAAGCTGCCCAGCACCACCGGCTTGCGCCCCAGGCGGTCGGACAGCCCCGGCAGCACCAGTTGGCCGATGAAGCCGCCCAGGCCAATGGCGGACATGACGAAGCCCATCTGCTGCACGCCCAGGTGCAGGTAGTCGGTGAGGTAGTTGGGCATCATCACGCTGAGCACGAACAGGCTGGTGAGCATGCAGAACATGCCGAGGATATTCAGCGGCACGTTGCGGTAGCGCAGCGCATCCAGCCAGCGCCCCTGTTCCTGGGGCGCCTCGGCAGCCGCCGGCGCGCGGGTCTCGTGCAGGCGGCGGTACATGAACCAGGCGAGCAGGAAGCCGGGCAGCGACACCACCACGAACACCCAGCGCCAGGACGGCAGCACCAGCAGCAGCTGGGTGGCGAGGATCGGCGCCAGGCCCAGGCCGAGGATCGGGAAGAAGGCCTGCTGGATGCCGATGTTCAGCCCGCGCCGCGATGGGTGCGAGGACTCCGCGGTGGCGGCGATGGCGGTAGGCGTGAAGGCGCCTTCGGAGACGCCCATCACCGCGCGGATCAGCAGCAGCGCGGCGACGCCGTTGGCCAGCCCGGACAGACCGGCCAGCAGGGAGAACAGCAGCACCGCGGGGATCAGCACCTTGCGCCGGCCGATGCGGTCGGACAGCCGGCCCATGAAGATCGAGGAAATCCCCCAGGCGATGGCGAGGATCGCCGAGATGTTGCCCAGGTCCTGATAGTCCAGGTGCAGCTCGGCCATCATCACCGGGAACAGCGGCAGGATGATGAAGCGGTCCAGGCCGACCAGGCCGAAGCCCAGGGCGAGCATGGCGACGGCCGTGTATTCGTAGCGCGCATTCCACTTGTTGTCGTTGTTGTGCATGGCATGGGTACTCGGGACGTTGGCGGGCGGTCAGAAGTAGAACAGCGCTTCGACCATGGTGGAGAGTTGCGAGCGGTCGCGGCCGTTGCCGTAGGGGCGGTCGTGGTCGCGGGGGTCGAACCAGTCGTAGCGGACTTCCGGGCGCAGCGAGAGGTTGCCGGTCACATCCCAGCGCAGGCCGGTGGTGAGGGCGTTGTAGTCGCCGCGGGCGGTGCTGGTGGGGAACAGGATGAAGCCGTCCGGGTCGCTGAAATGCTCGCCGCGCAGGGAGAAGGACAGGTCCGGGCGGTACTGGTAGGTGACGACCGCGTTGGCGCCCCACCAGCGGGCGCCGTCGAAGCCGGGGCCGCTCACCACGTCGACGGTGGAGGCCTTGCCATCGCCGGCCTGGTGGCCGTAGACCAGCTCGGCGCCCATGGACCAGCGCTCGTCGAACCTGTGCCAGCCGTTGAGCGAGTGCTGCTGCTTGAGCTGGCCGCTGTCGGCGACCAGCCGCGCGGTCGGCGCCTGGACGTCGGAGAAGCTGTCGTTCTGCTCGTTGCCGACGATGAACTCGTAGTCGAGCCAGGTGTTCATGTCCGCCGTGCGCCAGCGCAGGGCGCCCATCAGCGACTTGCCGTCGTTGTTGTCGCGCAGGTTGTTCCAGCCCTGCACCACGCCCAGCTCCAGGCCGAGGATGCCGCTGGCGTCATTGCGCAGGCGGGTGCCGACCAGCACGCCGGAGACGGTGCCCGGCTCGCTGACGAAGGCGTAGGTCTTGCTGGCGAAGGGGTTGCGCGCCTGGCGGATGTTCGGCGGGATCTCGTAGCCCAGCGCCGGGCCGAACACCCCGGCCATGAAGTTGAAGCCCGGCCCGTAGGGCACGTAGGCGGTGGCGGCGATGTTGGGGACGGCGAGGAAGCGGTCCTTGTCCTTCTGCGCCTTGGCGGCGTCGTCCTCGTTCATGTTCCAGTGCATGTCCCAGCCGAAGGTCCGGGCGAACTGGGCGTTGCGCCCGTAGTTGGCCTCGAAGGTGAAACCGAAGGCGAAGTCCTCCGGCTTGGGCCCCGGCAACGGGGTGATGCGCGGTACGAAGGTGCCCTTGAGCGCCTTGTCGACGAACAGGTGCAGGCTGCCCCACTCCAGGCTCTCGTCGGACATGCCGGTGAGCGGCAGGTTGCTCAGCCCGTCCTCGCGCTCGTCGTGGGTGGAGCGGTTGTTGCGCACGTAGGCGACGTCCAGCAGGCCGGAAACTGTAATGCCGTAGTCGCGCTCCAGGCTGTCGCCGAAGAGGCCCTTGAACAGGCTGCCCTCCCCCGGCGCCGGCGCCTCGGCGGCATGACATTCCACGAATGCCAGGGCGGCCAGGACCGCACCAAGCGTTTTCACCTTGATGTTGAGCATGGTTCTGTCTCTTGTTGTTGTTTTCAGAGGGGTGCCGCGGGGAGTGCCCCGCGGCAGAAGGGACCTAGACCTGGGCGGCGAGCGGCCGGCGCTCCTCGCGCAGCGCGCCGCCCTGGCCTGGCTGCAGCGCCAGGTCGCGGCGCAGCGCGTCGAGCAGTTGCGGCAGTTCGCTGGCGTGGCCGATGCCGCCGTAGATGTAGAAGTCCGGGCGCACCAGCACGGCTTGCAGCCCGGCGGCGCGGAGGAACTGGTGGTACTTGCCGGACAGGTCGCGGCAGGTGCCCGGCGCGCCGTCCTCGCTCAGGCGCACGGCCTTCACTTCCAGCCGTTCGAGCAGCGCCTTGTGCGCCTCGCCCAGCCCGGCCAGCGGGTCGTCGCCGATGCTCAGCAGGTGGAAGCCGCGGCCGAAGGCGTCGTCGTAGCGCTGGCGGCGCTCGTCGCGCTCGATCTCGCCGTGCACGCCCAGGCAGCCGGCCGGGCCCAGGGCGCGGCCGTTACGCTCGTCCTTGTGCACCACGCCGTCGACCAGGCCGGGGAACGGCGGCAGCGGCGGCACTTCGCCTGCGAGGAAGGCGGCGTCGCGCTCGGCGGCCTGCTGCGGGTCGGCCACGCAGACCACCTTGCCCATTTCCACCGAGGCGTCGATCACCGCGCGGATCTGCGGCTTGCGCTCCAGGGTGTAGCTGTCCAGCAGCTTGTCGGAGCAGATGCCGCGCAAGACCAGGTCCAGGCGCCAGGACAGGTTCCAGGCGTCGCGGATGCCCGAGCACATGCCCTGGCCCATGAACGGCGGCATCAGGTGCGCGGCGTCACCGGCCAGCAGCACGCGGCCGTGGCGCCAGGTCTGGGCGATGCGCGAGCGGAACTGGTACACCGCATGGCGCACCAGGCTGGCGGTGTCCGGGGTGACCCAGGGCGCCAGCAGTTCCCAGACCTTGTCGGTGCTCTGCAGGTCCTCGATGCTCTCGTGGGGCAGGCGCATGAATTCCCAGCGGCGGTAGCCGGGGCCGCCGGGGACCATGGTGGTCGGCCGCGCCGGGTTGCACCACTGGCCGATGTCCGGCACGTCCAGCTCGACGCCGGGGTTGGGCTGCAGGTCGACCACCAGCCAGTCTTCCTGGAAGCCCAGGTCCTGCCAGTCGATGCCGCACTCGCGGCGCACCGCGCTGTTGGCGCCGTCGGCGCCGACCACGTAGCGGGCGCGCACGGTGCGCTGCTCAGTAGCCTGAGCCTGCGCCGCGTCGCCGCGCTGGGTGCGTTGCATGCGCAGCTCGCAACCCTGCTCGTCCTGGCTCAGCCCCAGCACTTCCCAGCCCTGGTGGACTTCGACGTTGGCGATGGCCTTGGCCCGGCGGTCGAGGATGGCCTCCAGGCCCGGCTGGTTGAACAGGTAGCCGAAGGGGCCGTCGCTGATCGACTCGGCGGACCAGTCGATCTCCACCAGCACCTTCCAGTCGGCGTTGAACCACTGGTAGCAGGCCGAGGGCTGGGAAATCTCCTGCAGCTCCTCTTCCAGGCCCATCATGCGGAATACGCGGCGGATCTCGTGGTCGTGGAACACCGCGCGCGGCAGCGGGTAGAGGGACTGCCAGCGCTCGTACACGGCGACGCTGTAGCCCATCTTGCCGAGGAGGATGGCGAGGGTCTGGCCGACCGGGCCGTAGCCGACGATAGCCACGTCATGGATCTTGTTTTCGTTCATCTGTGCTGACCTGAAACCGGGTGGGTTTTGGGCAAGCCGCTCCCCGCCTCCCTGCGCGGCAGGAAAGTGTTCGGGACCAGGGAGCGGCCTGCGTCGCTGGGGGCGCTAGCTTTTGGCCGGCGCGCTGTCCGTCTCGGTGTTGACGACGAAGTACTCGGGGACGCTGGGGCCCCAGAGGTACAGCGAGTTCTCGGGCGGGAAGTCGCCGGCCGGCCACTGGCTGCCGGCGTCGATGAAGTCCATGTCCGCCGAGTACTCGCAGAACGAGCCCCAGGGGTCGCGGACGTAGTGGAAGTAGTTGGAGCCCAGGCAGTGCCGCCCGGTGCCCCAGCCCTCGCGGTAGCCGGCGCTGGCCATCTGCTCGGCGCCGTTGCCGACCTCGTCGACGCCGTCGACTTCCCAGGCGGCGTGGTGGAAGCCCTTGGCGCCGCTCTTGCAGAAGGCCACCAGGTGGTGGTCGCAGCCGTGGGGGGCATGGGTGAAGGCGATGATGTCCTGGGAATGGTCGGACAGGCGCAGGCCCAGGGCCCGCTCGTAGAAGGTGACGGCCTGGGGCACGTCGGGGCTGAACAGCAGCACGTGGGACAGCCGCCGCGGGCGTACCCGGGCCACTTCGTCGCGGGTGCCGACGCCACGCACGGCGGGCTGTGCCGGCGCCACGGCGCGCTTGCTGTCGGGCATGTGCTTGGCGCCGACCTTCACCTGCAGCAGGTTGCCGTCGGGATCGCGGAACCAGAAGCCCTCGCCGTCGCCGGCCTCGAAGCGCGCGCCGGCGACCTCGGCCTGCTGGCGCAGGGCGTCGTAGTCCTCGGCGAAGCAGTTGAAGCTCAGGTAGGCCAGGCTCTTGCGCGGGCCCTGCAGCATCCGCGCCCAGCGGTGGCCGTCGGCGGCGCGCAGTTCCAGGGCGTCCGCGGTTTCGCCGACTTCCAGGCCGAAGCTGGCGAAGAAGGTCCGCGCCTCGGCCAGCGAGGGCACGAACAGCGCGTAATGATCGATCGAATGCACACTGCGGGGAGTGACAGTCATGATCGCCTCCGTTTGTTGTTCTTGTCGTCGAAGCCTCGGAGCGGGAGGCTTCGATCTGGCCGGGAATGCCCGGGGTCAGGCTTCGTCCAGCACCGGGTTGACCAGGGTGCCGATGCCTTCGATGGACACTTCCACCACGTCGCCGGCCTTCAGGTAGACCTTCGGGTCCATGCCGAAGCCGACGCCGGCCGGGGTGCCGCTGACGATCACGTCACCGGCTTCGAGGGTCACCGCCTCGCTGAGGGTGGAGATGATGGTGGCCACGTCGAACAGCATGTCCTCGGTGTTGGCCGATTGCACCACCTTGCCGTTGACGCGGGTCTGCAACAGCAGGCCCTTGCCGCCGGCCGGCAGTTCGTCGGCGGTCACCAGGTCGGGGCCGAAGGCGCCGGTGTCGTCGAAGTTCTTGCCCACGGTCCACTGCGGCGACTTGAACTGGTACTCGCGCACCGAGCCCTCGTTGAACAGCGCGTAGCCGGCGACGTGCTGCAGCGCCTGCTCCTTGGCAATGTGCCGGCCGCCGCTCTTGAGCACCACGGCCATCTCGCCCTCGTAGTCCAGGGTGTCGGAGACGCGCGGGCGGACCAGCGGCTTGTTGTGGGCGATCAGGCTGCTGTTGAAGCGCGGGAACAGCGTCGGGTAGTCCGGCTGGGCGTAGGGCGATTCCTTGGTGTGGTCGGCGTAGTTCAGGCCGACGCAGACGATCTTGCCGGGCTTCTTCATCAGCGGCAGGTAGTCCTGCTCGCCGATCTGCACCAGCGGCCCCTGCGCCTCGGCGCCGTAGGTGGCCAGGTCCACGCCGCGCTCCAGCAGCGATTCCAGCGATTCCTCGCCGAGAACCCGGACGCCTTCGGCAGTACGCACGCCCAGTACCGGGCGGCCTTGGTGAGTGAAGCGAACGTAGCGCATGGAGCTGACCTCTTGTTGTGGTTCGTGACGACCGCCAGGCAGTGCGGTATGGGCCCTAAGCTAATCCGAGGAAAATATGCCGTCAACGATAAAATATATTTTTTCAGAATTATCGATAAAAGGCCGCTCTGTGTATCATCTGCCTCATCCGTCATCACCCGTGGTAAAGCCCATGAACCGAGCCGAACGCTGGGCACAGCAGCCCGAAGTCTCGGAGAAGCGCACCATGGCCTCGCAACTGGAGGCCCGGGTCCGCGAAGACATCATCAACGGCCGCCTGGCGCCGGGCAGCCGCCTGCGCCTGAAGGAACTGGCCGAGCACTACGACGCCGGCGTCATCCCCCTGCGCGAGGCGCTGTCGCGCCTGGCCGCCAGCGGCTTCGTCAGCGCCGAGGACCAGAAGGGCTTCAGCGTCGGGCGCATCTCCGCGGAGGAAATCCGCGACATCACCCACACCCGCCTGCTCATCGAGTGCCAGGCCCTGGCCGAATCCATCCGCAACGGCGACCTGGAGTGGGAAAGCCGGCTGATCGCCGCCCACCACCGCCTGGACCGCCTGCCCATCGTCGAAGGCCCGGAACGGCTGCTGAAGCCGGAATGGGAAAACGCCCACGTGGCCTTCCACGAGGCGCTAATCGCCAACTGCCGCTCGCCCTGGCTGCTGCGCCTGTCGCACATGCTGCGCGACCAGACCGCGCGCTACCGCATGCTCTCGGTGCACTACAACGACGGCGCCGAGCGCGACGTCCCCGGCGAACACCGCGAACTGCTCGACGCCGCCCTGGCGCGCGACGTGGACAAGGCCTGCGCGCTGCTGGCGCAGCACTACGAGACCACCACCCGCAGCGTGCTGGCCCACGAGGCGTTGAAGGGTTGAGCCCGGGCCCCGCACCTACATCCCCCGCCAAGCATGGCTTTTCGTAGGATGGCGTTGAGCGAAGCGATACCCATCGCCACGGCCGCATGGGTTTCGCAGGCTCAACTACGGGGC
>NZ_FOLS01000017.1 GCF_900112375.1 Pseudomonas citronellolis
CAGCGTAGGAGCGGATCTCATCCGCGAAACGCGCCGATACGTCCGGCTATCGCGGACAAGGTCCGCTCCTACGAGGGAGGCATACCGTGCCTGCCGGCAACCTGTAGGAGCGGGCCCTGCCCGCGATTCGCGCGCAGGGCGCGCTCCTACAGGGGAGCGGCGCGGCTGGGGCAGCGTAGCAGCGGACTCCGTCCGCGATGTCCTACTCGGCAGCCCAATCTTCCAGGCACAGCCCGTCGATGCGTTCGAACTCGCGGGTGTTGTGCGTCACCAGGGTCGCCTCCAGCGCCAGGGCGTGGCAGGCGATCCATAGGTCGTTGGCGCCGATCGGCGTGCCGGCCAGCTTGAGGCGGGTGAACTGCGTCGCGTAGTGCTCGCACAGGCGCGGGGTGCCGTCGTAGACCACCGGCACCTGGCGCGTCAGGCGCTCCAGCTGGCGCAGAACCTCGCTGCGCCGGGTGCTGCGTTCGGCGCCCTTGAGCAGTTCTGCGTAGGTGAAGAAGGACATGCACAGGCCGGCGTCGGCGGGCAGGGCGTTGACCCGTCGGGCCACGGATTCCGGGCGGTTCTTCAGCAGGTAGATGAGGATGTTGGTGTCGAGCAGGTATTTCACAGCTCTTCCCGCTCCTGCATCGGCGGCTGTTCGCGCTGCCCTTCCTCCAGCGCTTCGATGAACTCGTTGTCGAAGTCGGACAGCGCCTGCAGCAACGCCTCGCCGCGGTCCTCGGGCAATGGGTGGATGACCAGGTCGCCATTGGCTTGGCGGCGGATCTCCACGCGGCTGGCGTTCAGGCGGAACTCCTGGGGAATGCGCACCGCCTGGCTGTTGCCGTTCATGAAGACGCGGCTGGGGAGTGTGGGCGAGGACATGGCAAGGACCTCCACAGATATGTGTGTACAGTTGTGTGTGTATCCTGCGCCGCCGCCCCGCAGAAGGCAATGACCGTCGGTCCTACTTGCTCGCCTTGAGCACCACGAACTTCGGGTTCGCCGCCACCTGTTCGACGCCGCGGAACAGGCGCTTGAGCTTGGCGTGGTAGCCCAGGTGGCGGTTGCCGACTATCCACAGCTGGCCGCCGCTGACCAGCGCGTGGCGGGCCTGCTGGAACATGCGCCAGGCGAGGAAGTCGCCGACCACCTGCTGCTGGTGGAAGGGCGGGTTGCACAGCACCACGTCCAGCGAGTCCGCCGGCTGTCCGGCCAGGCCGTCGGCGGCGTGGAATTCCGCCTCGCGTTCGCCCAGGGCGGCGCGCCAGTTCTCGCGGGCCGACTGCACGGCCATGAAGGATTCGTCCACCAGGCTGTAGTGGGCCTCCGGGTTGGCCAGGGCGCTGGCGATGGCGAGCACGCCGTTGCCGCAGCCCAGGTCCGCTACCCGCGCCCGGCCCAGGCCGCGCGGCAGGTGCGGGAGGAAGGCGCGGGTGCCGATGTCCAGGCCTTCGCGGCAGAACACGTTGGCATGGTTGAGCAGTTCCAGCTTCGGCTCGTCCAGCGTGTAGCGGCTGGGGTAGGGCGAGGCGACCGGGGCTTTATCCACAGGCGTGGCGAACAGCAGGCGGGCCTTCTTTTCGGCCAGCGAGGCCTGCACCGGGCCGATGTATTTTTCCAGCAGGTCGCCGGCGGCGCGCGGCAGGTGCTTGACCATGGCCCCGGCGATCACCCGCGCGCCCGGCGCCAGGCGGCCGTGCAGGCGGATCAGCTGTTCCTCCAGCAGGGCCAGGGTCTTGGGCACCCGCAGCAGCACCAGGTTGAAGGGCCCCGCCGGGGTTTCGCTGGCCGGGACGAATATCACGGCGTCCTCCGCCAGGCCGTTGCGCGCCAGGTTCTTGCCCAGGGCCTGGGCGGCGAGGAAGGAGTCGCCGCTGCTGGTCACCTGCGCGTGCCCGGCCAGGCCCGCGGCCAGGGCGCCGAAGGCATCGTTGAGCACCAGCACCCGGCAATCGCCGGCCAGGCCGTCGGCGGCCACCTGGCGCAGCAGGTATTCGTCGGCGGCGTCGAAGGCTTGCAGCGGGTCGTTGCGTTGCTCCGGCTGGCGGATCAGGTCGAGTTCGGCGAAGGGCGTGTGGAAGGTCGGCATGGGCATCGCTTTTTCGTTGCGCCAGGTCAGGCCGGCCGCGGTTTGAGGCAAAGGCCCTGATATCTGACGGTGTTTCTCGCTCTTGCGATGGGAGAAACTGTAGGCAGAGATTGGATCGGGAGCGGAGTATGACCGCCAGCGAAGAGAAGTTCACCCGTCAGACGCTGCTCGACGTGCAGACGCTGACCCCCAGCCTGTTCACCCTGCGCACCACCCGCGACGCGGGCTTTCGCTTCCGCGCCGGGCAGTTCGCCCGCCTGGGCGTGTACAAGCCCAGCGGTAGCATCGTCTGGCGCGCCTATTCGATGGTCTCGGCGCCCCACGACGAGCACCTGGAGTTCTTCTCCATCGTGGTGCCGGGCGGGGAGTTCACCAGCGAGCTGAGCCGCCTACGCGAGGGCGACCAGTTGCTGGTCGACCGCCAGGCCTTCGGCTTCCTCACCCTCGACCGCTTCCCCGACGGCCGCGACCTCTGGCTGCTGGCCACCGGCACCGGGCTTGCGCCCTTCCTGTCGATCCTCCAGGACTTCGAGGTGTGGGAGCGCTTCGAGACCATCAAGCTGGTCTACAGCGCCCGCGAGGAAAAGGAGCTGGCCTATCGCGAGCTGATCGCCGGCCTGGCCGGGCGCGACTACCTGGCCGAGCACGCGCACAAGCTGCAGTTCATCCCCGTGGTCACCCGCGAGCAGGTGCCCGGCTGCCTGGGCGCGCGCATCACCACGCTGATCGAGAACGGCGAGCTGGAACGCGCCGCCGGCCTGGAACTCACCCCCGAGCATTCGCGGGTGATGCTCTGCGGCAACCCGCAGATGATCGAGGACACCCGCACGGCGCTGAAGACCCGCGGCATGAGCCTGGCGCTGACGCGCAAGCCCGGGCAGATCGCCGTGGAGAACTACTGGTAGGCAAGATTTGGAAAAGATTGCCCGCTTAAGGGGCGGGCGTCTTTGCCCTTAGGATGGCCGTCCATCCATAGCCCCTGGAACCCCATGGACTGCCACACGAGCGAGCCGCCCCCGGCGGCCGACGACCCCTTCAGTAGTACCTTCCCCCACACCCTCGCCGCGCCCCTGCGCGCGCCCCGGAGCTGACCATGGAGTGGCTCCTGGACCCTACGGCCTGGCTCGGCCTGCTCACCCTGATCCTGCTGGAGCTGGTGCTGGGCATCGACAACCTGGTGTTCATCGCCATCCTCGCCGACAAGCTGCCGCCGCAGCTGCGCGACCGCGCCCGGCTGATCGGCCTGTCGCTGGCGCTGCTGATGCGCCTGGGCCTGCTGGCCAGCATCTCCTGGCTGGTGACCCTCACCGAACCGCTGTTCGAAGTCTTCGGCAAGGCCTTCTCCGGGCGTGACCTGATCATGCTGTTGGGCGGCCTGTTCCTGCTGTTCAAGGCCACCCTGGAATTGCACGAACGCCTGGAAGGGCGCGTGCACAAGGCTGGCGGCGCGCGGGTCTACGCCGCGTTCTGGCCGGTGGTGGCGCAGATCGTGGTGCTCGACGCGGTGTTCTCCCTGGACGCGGTGATCACCGCCGTAGGCATGGTCGAGCAACTGGAAGTGATGATGATCGCCGTGGTCTTCTCCATGGCCCTGATGATGGTCGCCAGCAAACCGCTGACCGCCTTCGTCAACGCCCACCCCACGGTGATCATGCTGTGCCTGGGCTTCCTCATGATGATCGGCTTCAGCCTCACCGCCGAGGGCCTGGGCTTCCACATCCCGAAGGGCTACCTGTACGCCGCCATCGGCTTCTCGATCCTCATCGAGCTGGCCAACCAGGCGGTGCGCTGGCGCCGCCGGCGCAGCCTGCAGGGCAGCCGCGGCCCGCGTGAGCGCACGCGCTACGCGGTGCTGCGCCTGCTGGGCGGCAAGGTGGAGGCCGACGAGGTGGGCGAGGAGATCGCCGACATGCTGGGCGAGGAACCGGCCGACGCGCCCTTCGACCGCCGCGAGCGGGTGCTAATCAGCGGCGTGCTGGAGCTGGCCGAGCGCTCCATCCGCACGGTGATGACCGAGCGCACCGAGGTGCACCGCATCGACCTGGACGCCGACGCCGGGCAGACGCGCCAGGTGCTGCTGGATTCGCCCTTCTCGCGCCTGCTGGTGATCCGCGCCGGCCAGGTCGACGAGCCGCTGGGCTACGTGCACAAGAAGGAACTGCTCAAGGCCATCCTCGCCGGCCGCCAGCCGGACATCGAGCCGCTGCTGCGGGCGCCGCTGAACCTGCCGGACAGCTGCAGCGTGCTCGGCGCCCTGGAACAGATGCGCCAGGCCTCGACCCACGTGGCCTTCGTGGTCAACGAGTTCGGCGGCTTCGAGGGCCTGCTGATGCTGACCGACATTCTCCAGGCGATTGCCGGTGAACTGCCGGACGCCAGCGAGATGACCGGCCCGGACATCGAGAAGGGCAGCGATGGCTGGCGCGTGCGCGGCGCCACCACCCTGGCGCTGCTGGCCGAGCGCATCGGCTTCCGCGGCCAGGCGCCGGAGGACTGCCGCACCCTGGGCGGCTTGGCGCTGCACCTGCTGGACCGCCTGCCGGCGGCCGGTGACGAACTGGAGCACCGCGGCTGGCGCCTGCGGGTGCTGGAAGTGAAGGAGCGGCGCGTCGAGCGCCTGCTGCTGCAACCGCCGCGCGCCGCCTGACGGCGCGCGGGGCTGGTTCAGCTGTGGTTCTGCTGGTTCTTCAGCAGGTCGCGGATCTCGGTCAGCAGCACTTCCTCGGGCGTCGGCGCCGGCGGCGCTTCGGGGGCGGCGGCCTCTTCGCGCTTGAGCCGGTTGATGGCCTTCACGCCCATGAAGATGGCGAAGGCGACGATCAGGAAGTCCAGGCAGGTCTGGATGAACTTGCCGTAGGCCAGCACCACCGCCGGGACGTCGCCCTCGGCGGCCTTGAGGGTGATGGCCAGGTCGGAGAAGTCGACCCCCCCGATCAGCAGGCCGATCGGCGGCATGATCACGTCGCCGACGAAGGACGAGACGATCTTGCCGAAGGCGGCCCCGATGATGATACCGACGGCCATGTCGACCACGTTGCCTTTGACGGCAAAGGCCTTGAACTCGCTAAGCAGACTCATGCACAGACTCCTTGTAGGGATAGAGAGGGACAGGGGGGAGTTTAGCGGCCGCGCCGGCGTTGAACACTCCCCCCGAGCCGCCATGGACAGCCGCCAGCGCAAAAGTTCCGGCATGACCGGCGGCGCTGGGCGAAATTCGGTGGTGGTCTAGGCTGAAGGGAATCATCCACCCACGCAGTAAGGAGGACCGCCATGCCGCTGGAGCACCATCCCCTGGCCCGTGAGTTTCCCGATCAGCGCGCCAAGATCGCCAAGCTCATCGGCGAGAACAGCCATTTCACCCGCCTGGCCGGCACCTACGAGGAGCTGGACCGGCGCATCTACGACATCGAGGACGGGCGCGAGCCGCTGGATGACCTGGCGCTGAACAACCTCAAGCTGCAGCGGGTCGCCCTGAAGGACGAGATCGCCGAACTGTTGCAGCGTTCAGCCTGAGCTTGATCGATATCAAGGGGGCTCGCCGAGGTCGGGCGTAGTCTTCGGACATCCTTTTCTACTGCTGGTGATTCGCCATGCGTAAAGAGCAGCGTCCCCTCGGCAAGACCCTCCGCAAGCAGGCCAAGACCCCCTTCGACCCGCGCCGGGCCCAGGAGCGCCTGGTGCGCCTGAAACTGCAGTACGAATTGCTCGACCAGCGCATCAGCCGGGTGGAGGAGGGCATCGAACGCCCCGACTGCACCCTGGCCTCGCTGATCATGCGCCGCGAAGGCCTGCGCTACGACATGGAGAGCCAGTACCGCCTGCTGGCGGGCTGATCCTCCGGCGGCATCCGTCGGCCATTGCCGCGCCGGGCTGAAGCGCCCGGCGCGAACCGCTATGATGCGGGCTTTGTCTTCGACGGAGTCCGCCCATGGCCAAGGCCAAGCGCATGTACGGCTGCACCGAGTGCGGCGCCACCTTCCCCAAATGGGCCGGCCAGTGCGCCGACTGCGGCGCCTGGAACACCCTGGTGGAGACCGTCGTCGACACCACGCCCACCGGCGGTTCCGGCAGTTCCGGGCGCGGCGGCTGGGCCGGGCAGCAGGCCAACATCAAGACCCTGGCGGAAGTCAGCGTCGAGGAGATGCCGCGCTTCAGCACCGCTTCCAACGAGCTCGACCGCGCCCTGGGCGGCGGCCTGGTGGACGGCTCCGTGGTGCTGATCGGTGGCGACCCGGGCATCGGCAAGTCGACCATCCTCCTGCAGACCCTGTGCAGCATCGCCAGCCGCATGCCGGCGCTCTACGTCACCGGCGAAGAGTCGCAGCAGCAGGTGGCCATGCGCGCGCGGCGCCTGGGCCTGCCGGAAGACAAGCTCAAGGTCATGACCGAGACCTGCATCGAGACCATCATCGCCACCGCTCGCCACGAGCAGCCCAAGGTGATGGTGATCGACTCCATCCAGACCATCTTCACCGAGCAGCTGCAATCGGCCCCCGGCGGCGTCGCCCAGGTGCGCGAGAGCGCCGCGCTGCTGGTGCGCTTCGCCAAGCAGAGCGGCACGGCGATCTTCCTGGTCGGCCACGTCACCAAGGAAGGCGCCCTGGCCGGCCCGCGGGTGCTGGAGCACATGGTCGACACCGTGCTGTATTTCGAGGGCGAGTCCGACGGCCGCCTGCGCCTGCTGCGGGCGGTGAAGAACCGCTTCGGCGCGGTCAACGAGCTGGGCGTCTTCGCCATGACCGACCGTGGTCTGAAGGAGGTCTCCAACCCTTCGGCGATCTTCCTCACCCGCGCCCAGGAATCGGTGCCCGGCAGCGTGGTCATGGCCACCTGGGAGGGCTCGCGGCCGATGCTGGTGGAGGTGCAGGCGCTGGTCGACACCAGCCACCTGGCCAACCCGCGGCGCGTCACCCTGGGCCTGGACCAGAACCGCCTGGCCATGCTGCTGGCGGTGCTGCACCGCCACGGCGGCATCCCCACCTACGACCAGGACGTGTTCCTCAACGTGGTGGGCGGGGTGAAGGTGCTGGAAACCGCGTCGGACCTGGCGCTGATGGCGGCGGTGATGTCCAGCCTGCGCAACCGGCCGCTGGATCACCAGCTGCTGGTGTTCGGCGAGGTCGGCCTGTCCGGCGAGGTGCGCCCGGTGCCCAGCGGCCAGGAGCGCCTGAAGGAAGCCGCCAAGCACGGCTTCAAGCGCGCCATCGTGCCCCAGGGCAACGCCCCCAAGGAGGCCCCGCCGGGGCTGCAGGTGATCCCGGTGACGCGCCTGGAGCAGGCGCTGGATGCGTTGTTCGAATAGCCAGCGCCGAGTTGCCCTTCGTAGGAGCGAGGGGGACGCCTAGTTCTTGCTCGCGAACAGATTCCGTAGCGGGGCTCATTCGCGAGCAAGCTCGCTCCTACGAAAAGCCGTGTTCGCCCATACGGTAGGAGCGGGCCCTGCCCGCGATTCGCGCGCAGGGCGCGCTCCTACAGGGGAATGGCGCAGGTGGGGCGACGTAGGCGGATCTCATCCGCGAATCGCGCCGATAGTTCCGGCTATCGCGGACAAGGTCCGCTCCTACGGGGGAGGAATGCCGTGCTACCCAGCGAACTGTAGGAGCGGGCCCTGCCCGCGATTTCGCGCGCAGGGCGCGCTCCTACAGGGGAATGGCGCAGGTGGGGCGGCGTAGGCGGATCTCATCCGCGAATCGCGCCGATAGTTCCGGCTATCGCGGACAAGGTCCGCTCCTACGGGGGAGGAATGCCGTGCTACCCGCTCCTACATGGGAATGGCGTGGGTGGGGCGGCGTAGGGCGGATAACGTTCGACGTTATCCGCCGGTTAACCGTGATTCCCGGCAGCCCCGAGGCTGACCTGGGCGCGGGCCATACCCTGGGTCAAACGGCGTACAACCGCGAACGGTTGTACGCCCTACGCCTGCTCCCCCAGCGCCGTCAGCTCGCGTTCCAGCAGGCTCGCGTCGCCCAGGTTGAGTTCCACCAGGCGGCGCAGGTGGCTGATGGAGTCCAGGTCGATGTGCCGGCAGATGAAGCCCAGCAGGCCTTCGCGTTCCCAGGCCAGGTCCGCCTCCATGTAGATGTTGGCGTCGAAGCCCAGGTAGATGCGCACCTCGAAGGGCTTGCCCGGGTCGCCGTTCCAGCCCGGCGGGCGGGTCACCAGCAGGCCCTGCAGCGACAGGTCTTGCAATTCGGCCTTCCAGCGCTGGCCGTCCTGGGCGACCTCGGTGCTGGCGTCGAAGGCGATGCGGCTGAAGCGCCGTCGTTCAGCGTGATCGTCACTCATGGGGGGGCTCTCCGGCCGATTTGCGTTCGCCTCACTATAGCCAAGCCCCTGTCGCCCGTCGCATCGCCGGCCGGCGGTTTGACAGCCGTCCGGGCGTCGCCAAAGCTGCTAGGGCGGTTCCCCATCAAACCAAGGCGGAGCGGAGCATGGACAACAAGATTCTGGGAAAGGGGCTTATCCTCGGGGTTCTGGCGTCGGCGAGCCTGCTGGCCCAGGCCGATGACGCCAGCAGCAAGGGCTGCGGCTGGGGCCAGTTGCTCTTCGAAGGCCAGCGCGGGCTGCTCCCGCACCTGCTGGCCACTACCACCAACGGCACCTCTGGCAACGCCACCTTCGGCCTCACCTCCGGCACCAACGGCTGCGACTCCAACGTGCGTATCCGCTACAGCGGCCGCTCGGTCCTGGCCATGAACGGCATGCTCGACAGCATCGCCGAGGACATGGCCAGGGGCCACGGCGAGGCGCTGGACGCCTACGCCACCCTGCTCGGCGTGCAGGCGCAGGACCGCGCGCACTTTGCCCAGGTCACCCGGCAGCACTTCGGCGAAATCTTCGCCAGCCAGGACGCCACCAGCGAACAGGTCTACGCCAACACCCTGGCGGTGATGCAGCGCGACGCCACCCTGGCGCGCTACGCCAAGCAACCCGCCTGAGCTTCCCAGCCCGCTCCGGCCCGCGCGCAAACCCTCGACGCAGAGCGGTTTGCGCGACGCGGGCCGCGACACCAGACCGCCCCTTTTCAGGCGGCAATATCGTTGCAACGGCTCTAGACTAAGGTCGTATAAATGACTCGCCGGAAAGGACTAGAATTTTTCCTGCGAATTCTCGCCCTTCAACAGTCGGAAGCATCGCCATGAACAATAACAACAGCCTGCTACGTCACATCGCCTGGGCGATCGTGGCGATAGTCGGAGCATGTGCCTTAGGAGTCGTGGCGCTTCGCCGCGGCGAAGCCATCAATGCCCTGTGGATCGTGGTAGCGGCGGTCGCCATCTACCTGGTCGCCTACCGCTACTACAGCCTGTTCATCGCCGAGAAGGTGATGCAACTGGACCCCAACCGAGCCACCCCCGCGGTGCTCAACAACGACGGCCTGGACTACGTCCCGACCAACAAGCACATCCTCTTCGGTCACCACTTCGCCGCCATCGCCGGCGCCGGCCCGCTGGTGGGCCCGGTGCTCGCCGCGCAGATGGGCTACCTGCCCGGCACCCTCTGGCTGATCGCCGGGGTGGTCCTGGCCGGCGCGGTGCAGGACTTCATGATCCTGTTCATCTCCAGCCGCCGCAACGGGCGCTCGCTGGGTGAACTGGTGCGCGAGGAAATGGGGCAGGTGGCGGGGACCATCGCCCTGTTCGGCGCGTTCCTGATCATGATCATCATCCTCGCGGTGCTCGCCCTGATCGTGGTGAAAGCCCTGGCGGAAAGCCCCTGGGGCATGTTCACGGTGATGGCCACCATCCCGATCGCGATCCTCATGGGCGTGTACATGCGCTACATCCGCCCGGGCCGCATCGGCGAGATCTCGGTGGTCGGCGTGGCCCTGCTGCTGGGCTCCATCTGGCTCGGCGGGCAGGTCGCGGCCAGCCCCGAATGGGCGCCGGTGTTCACCTTCCACGGCGTGCAGATCGTCTGGATGCTGATCGGCTACGGCGCCATCGCCTCGGTGCTGCCGGTGTGGCTGCTGCTGGCCCCGCGCGACTACCTGTCGACCTTCCTGAAGATCGGCACCATCGTCGCCCTGGCCATCGGCATCCTGATCGTCATGCCGGAGCTGAAGATGCCGGCCCTGACGCAGTTCACCGACGGCACCGGCCCGGTGTGGAAGGGCAGCCTGTTCCCCTTCCTGTTCATCACCATCGCCTGTGGCGCCGTGTCCGGCTTCCACGCGCTGATCTCCTCGGGCACCACGCCCAAGCTGCTCAACCGCGAGCCCGACGCCCGCTACATCGGCTACGGCGGCATGCTGATGGAGTCCTTCGTGGCGATCATGGCCATGGTCGCCGCTTCGGTGATCGAGCCGGGCATCTACTTCGCCATGAACAGCCCGCCGGCGGTGGTCGGCACTGACGTCGCCGCGGTGGCCGCGACCGTCAGCGGCTGGGGCTTTGCCATCACCCCGGAAATACTCACCCAGACCGCCAAGGACATCGGCGAGACCACCATCCTGGCCCGCGCCGGCGGCGCCCCGACCCTGGCCGTGGGCATCGCCCACATCCTCCACCAGGTGCTGCCGGGCGAGAACACCATGGCCTTCTGGTACCACTTCGCGATCCTCTTCGAGGCGCTGTTCATCCTCACCGCGGTGGACGCCGGCACCCGCGCCGGGCGCTTCATGCTGCAGGACCTGCTGGGCAACTTCGTCCCGTCGCTGAAGAAGACCGACTCCTGGGGCGCCAACATCGTCGGCACCGGCGGCTGCGTGGCGCTGTGGGGCTGGCTGCTGTACCAGGGCGTGGTCGACCCGCTGGGCGGCATCAACACCCTGTGGCCGCTGTTCGGCATCTCCAACCAGATGCTCGCCGGCATCGCCCTGATGCTCGCCACCGTGGTGCTGATCAAGATGAAGCGCCAGCAGTACGTGTGGGTCACCGCGCTGCCGGCGGCCTGGCTGCTGATCTGCACCAGCGCCGCGGGCCTGATCAAGATCTTCGACGGCAACCCGGCGGTGGGCTTCGTCGCCCTGGCGCAGAAGTACGGCGCCGCGCTGGACGCCGGCCAGGTCCTGGCCCCGGCCAAGGACCTCGCCCAGGTCAAGACGGTGATGCTCAACGCCTACATCAACGCCGGTCTCACCGTGCTGTTCCTGCTGGTGGTGTTCAGCGTGCTGGTGTACTCCATCAAGGTCGGCGCCAAGGCCTGGACCAAGAAGGAGCGCACCGACAAGGAAGCGCCGTTCCAGCCCATTCCCGAGGCCTGAGGCAGGAGGTGACACGTGTTCAATGACCTCAGCCGCATGGGCAAGTACCTCGGGCAGGCCGCCAGGATGCTGGTGGGCATGCCCGACTACGACACCTATGTCGAGCACATGCGCAACAAGCACCCGGACAAGCCGGTGATGAGCTACAAGGAGTTCTTCCGCGAACGCCAGGAGGCACGCTACGGCGGCGGCAAGGGGCGACCGATCCGTTGCTGCTGAAGCCGCGGATGGGTGTATAAACGGACGGGCCGCCAGCGAGCGGCCCGTTTTCATTTTCCTGCCCGGATGGTTCCCATGAGTGATTCCGTAGTGCCCGCGCAGATTCCGGTGACCGTGCTCACCGGCTTCCTCGGCGCCGGCAAGACCACCCTGTTGCGCCACATCCTGCAGGCCGAGCATGGCCTGAAGATCGCGGTGATCGAGAACGAATTCAGCGACGCCCCCATCGACGGCCAGTTGCTGGGCGATGCCCCGGCGCAGGTCATGACGCTGTCCAACGGCTGCGTCTGCTGCACCATCAACAACGACCTGGAGCGTTCGCTGTACCTGCTGCTGGAGCAGCGCGACAGCGGCGAGATCGCCTTCGACCGCCTGGTGATCGAATGCACGGGCCTCGCCGACCCGGCGCCGGTGGCGCAGACCTTCTTCGTCGACGAGACGCTGCGCGAGCGCTACCTGCTCGACGGCATCATCACCCTGGTGGACGCCGCCAACGCCGACCGCCACCTGCAGGAAGCCATCGCCCAGGCCCAGGTCGGCTTCGGCGACCGCATCCTGGTGAGCAAGCGCGACCTGGTCAGCGCCGAGCAGTACCTGGCCCTGGCCGAACGCCTGCAGCGCATCAACCGGCGCGCCGAGCTGCACCCGGTGGACCACGGCCGCATCGAACTGGAACGCCTGCTCGACGTGCGCGGCTTCAACCTCAACGCCGACCTCGGCCTGCGCCCGCTGCAGCCGCTGCGCCCGGTGGCGGCCAGCGACGACCGCATCCGCACCCTGGTGCTGCGCAGCGACAAGCCGCTGAACATCGAACGCCTGAGCGAGTTCATGGACGACCTGCTGCAATGGCACGGCAACTCGCTGCTGCGCTACAAGGGCGTGCTGAACATCCAGGGCGAGGAACGCCGCCTGGTGTTCCAGGGCGTGCTGCGGCTGTACGGCTTCGACTGGGACACTCCCTGGGGCGAGGAGGCGCGCGAGAGCGTGATCGTGTTCATCGGCGACAACCTGCCGGAGGAGCAGATCCGCCAGGGGTTCGAGGCGATCGTTGGTTGAGGTGTGGCAGTTGCTTTTGTAGGAGCGAGCTTGCTCGCGAACAGAGTTTCCCGGGCATGCCGGTGCCGGGCATGAGAGCGCCCTCTCCCCAACCCTCTCCCTTCAGGGAGAGGGTTGGGGAGAGGGTGCTCTTCAGCTCCTAACCCCGCTCAAAAAGAAACGCCCGGCATTCACCGGGCGCTCTTCTCAACAACCCACCCTCAATGCCGGGCCAGCTTCCAGGCGTCCCCTGCCGGCGCAGTGCCCTTGTCATAGGGCTTGAACACCGTCATGTACACCAGGCCCACGGCGATCACGATACTGCCCACCAGGATGATCCCGTAGTTGATGTACCAGGGCGCATCCGGGGTGCGCGGCCAGGACATGTTGATGATCGCCAGCAGGCCGTAGACCTGGGCGGCGATGTTCACCGGCCAGCCCCACTTGCCCAGGGTGAAGGCGCCGCTGGGCTTCCAGCCACGCAGGCGGGCGAACAGGGCGGCGCCGACGATCATCTGGAAGGCCAGGTAGATGCCGATGGCGGCGAAGCTGACCACGGTGCCGATGGCGTTCTGCAGGTAGAAGCCGATGCACACGATGATCGCCGGGATCACCCCGCACACCACCAGGGCGGCGGTGGGCACATGGGTGTTGGGCGACAGGCGCTGCAGCAGGCGGCTGCCCATGACCATCTCGTCGCGGGCGTAGGAGTACAGCAGGCGGCTGGCGGCGGCCTGCAGGCTGAGCACGCAGGACACGAACGACACCAGGATCACCAGCATCACCAGGCGCGCGCCGAGCGGGCCGAAGGCGCCGTCGAAGATGGTGGTCATCGGGTCCTTGTCGGCGCCGGAGATCACCGCGCCGATGTCCGGCACCGCGAGGATCAGCGCCAGGGCGGCGAACATCGAGGCGCCGCCGCCGATCCAGATGGTCATGCGCATGGCCTTGGGAATGCGCCGGCTGGGGTTCGGGGTTTCCTCGGCGACGTCGCCGCAGGCCTCGAAGCCGTAGTAGAGGAACATGCCGGCCAGGGAGGCGGTGAGGAACGCCGGCCAGTAGGCGCCGTCGATGCGGATGTCGAAGGTGTTGAACAGCACCGAGATCGGCTGGTGGCGTTCGAAGATCAGCAGGTAGCCGCCGATGACGATGGCGCCGATCAGCTCGCAGAGGAAGCCGAACATGGCCACCCGCGCCAGCAGCCTGGTGCCGCTGAGGTTGAGCAGGGTGGCGATCAGCGTCAGGCTCAGGCCGATCAGGGTGTTGGTCGCCGGGTCGGCCTCGAAGCCGAGCAGCGTGGCGACGTAGGGGCCGGCGCCCAGGGCCACCGCGGCGATGGTCACGCACAGCGACACCGAGTAGATCCAGCCGACCATCCACGCCCAGCGCTTGCCCACCAGGCGTCGGGCCCAGGGGTACACGCCGCCGGAGATCGGGAACTGCGAAACCACCTCGCAGAAGATCAGGCACACCAGCATCTGCCCCAGGCCCACCAGCAGGTACGACCAGAACATCGGCGGCCCGCCGGCGGCCAGGCACAGGCCGAAGATGCTGTACACGCCGACCACCGGCGAAAGGTAGGTGAAGCCCAGGGCGAAGTTCTGCCACAGGCTCATGCTGCGTTCGAAGTTGGAGGAATAGCCCAGCGCGCGGAGCTGTTCCGCGTCGCGGTCGACCGGGGCGATGCCGGGTTGGATCGGACTGTTCATCGTTATTGTTCCTGTATGGCTATGCACGTCGGCATTGAACAGATGGATCGGGACTGGGAGCCCGCTGCCCACGGCGTGTGGCGGCAGCGGTGAAAACCGGGGCGGCCTGGCTTGGGTAACAGCGGCGGCCGCCTGCGTGGAGCAAGCACAGCCTATGCCATATTACATATGATTTAAAATGTTTTATTGGGCGATCTGCGCTGGAAGGTGGGAAGGCTGGAGCTAGAGCGGTGGGCTCTTGCGCGCAACGGCCCGGACGACGGGGCCGCCAGGGCAGCGCAGTGCCCCGGCGGGGAGCGAAAATGGGGCGGAGTAACGCCGCATTGCTCCCTTCGGGAGCACTGGCGGGCTCAGGCTGCGCGGTGGCGCTTCTCCGGCAGCTGCACCAGGGTCCAGTGGGCGGACTGCTCGGCCAGGTTGGCGCGCTGGCAGCGGGCGTCGGTGGCCAGCCCCAGGCTGGCTATCTCGCCGGCGATGAAGTTGGCGGTGTTGGCCGCCACCACCCGGCCCTCGCCACTGAGGATCAGCGCCTCGTGCTCCAGGCGCATGAGCTTGGCGGTGACCACCCGCTCGAAGCGGTTCAGCGCGATGTCCGCGGCGGCCACGCCGAGGAAGCGCCCTTCCAGCAGCAGCGGGCGGGAGAAGGTGAGGATGTACATGTCCTGGCCGTAGAGGTCGACGTAGGGGCCGACCACGCTGCTGCGCCCGCTGTCGCGCGGGATGGCGAACCAGGGCATGGCGCAGTAGTCGTAGAAGTTCTCGCTGCGCCGGTTGAAGTTCAGGCTCAGCGGCACGGTGCGCCCGCCGGCGCCCAGCTGGCGCCACTCCAGGTACATTTCCTGGTCGCGCAGCACGCCCGGCTGCAGCACCACGCCGCAACCCTGCAGGCAGGCGCCGGGCTGCGTCAGGCAGCCTTCGATCAGCGGCCGCAGGCTGGCCAGGTCGGCGGAATCCACGGGCCTGCCGTCGGCCTCGCGCCAGATGCTGTCGATGGCGTTGGCCAGGGTGTCGATCTGGGCAAAGATGTTACTGATCGACACGTCGATGCGCTGGGCGCACTCGTCCAACGGGGTTTCACACACTGCGCTCGCCATGGCCTGGAGTCTCTTGTTCTAAGGGGAAGCGGACCTCCGGCGGATAAAAATCCTAAATCAGAGGTTTGCAGGGGAAAAACAGGGCAAGGGTTGTGCCAATCGGCCGTGTCTGCTTCTCGTAGGAGCGAGCTTGCTCGCGAACGGATTCCGCGCCTACAACGCCCCGGCTCCGAATCCACCTGTAGGAGCGCGCCCTGCGCGCGAATCGCGGGCAGGGCCCGCTCCTACAGGTGTACGCAGTCGACCCCCCGTAGGATGGGTTGAGCGAAGCGATACCCATCATCGTGCTGTTTATTGGGTTCCCGCGTTCGCGGGAATGACGCCGGAAAAAACGACTCTCACCCCGTCATTCCCGCGAACGCGGGAACCCAGAAAACAATGAGCGGACCTTGTCCGCGATTCGCGCGCAGGGCGCGCTCCTACGTGGGGCCGTTCGGCCTAGGGCGCTTCCTGGGCCAGGAGTTCCAGCTTCATGTCGATCAGGCGCTTGATGCCGCGGTTGACGTGGGCCTCGACCAGGGCGCCGGCCAGGTTCGGGTCGCCGGCGACTATCGCCTCGCGGATCGCCGTGTGCTCCTGCTGGATGGTTTCCACGCCGGGCGCGCCGGGCACCGGCAGCCAGAGCAGCTCGCCGATCTCCGCCTGCAGGCGGATTTCCGCGTGGGTGAGGCGCACCGACTGCGAGGCCACGGCGATCTCGATGTGGAAGCGCGCGTCGGCGCGGCGGCGTTCGTGGCGGGTGGTGGCCTTGCCCAGTGTCTCGATGTACTGCGCCAGGTGCTGGTGGTGCTCGCGGGAGGCGCGGCGGGCGGCCAGGCGCGCGGCGGTGCCGGAAATGGCGATGTGTTCGTCGCAGAGGTCGCGCAGGTCGATGGTGCTCAGCTCGTCGAGGCGGCTCAAGACGATCTCGGCGGGGATTTCCTCGATGGCGCGGATGAAGCTGCCGCCGTTGCGCCCGCGGCGGGTCTCGATGACGCCGCGCTGGCGCAGGTAGGCCAGGGCTTCACGGAGGGTCACGGTGGCCACGCCGAACTGCATGGCCAGCTCGGTCTCGCTGGGCAGTTGTTGGCCCTCGGCGAACAGGCCGAGGTCGATGGCGTCCATCAGCCGGCGCACGACCTCTTCGGTGCGGCCTTCCTGGCGCAGGCGGATGAAGGGGCCGGGAGCGGTGGGTGAGGATCCATTCATGCTGCGTTGCGGCCGCGGCGGGTGCTGGGCGCCGGAGCCAGAACTCCTGTAAGGGCCGGAGGGGGTGAGGGGCTGGCGCAGTATAACCTCATACTCAGAGTTCAATGTAGAAAGCGGCCGCCCCCAGGGGGCGGCCGATTGCCGCGAGTTGTGTCAGAACGGGTAGGCCAGGCTCGGCATCCACTGCTGCCAGATGCGTTGCAGTTCACCGTCGGCCTTCAGCGCCGCCAGGGCGCTGTCCACCTCGTCCAGCCACGGCCCCTGGCCGCGCTTCACTGCGATGCCCCAGCGGTTGTGGGTGGGCACGCTGAAGCCGATGGCCAGGTCGGGCTCCTCGGCCAGCGGCACCAGTGCCACGTCGTCGTCCACCAGGGCGTCGATGTGGCCTTCGCGCAGGGCCCGGACCATGTCGCCGAGCACGTCGTCGGTGTCGCCGCCGAAGGGCACGGTGACGCAGCCTTCGAAGGTTTCCGCCAGGGCCATGTTGAGGCTGTTGGCTATCGCCCCGACGCGCTTGCCGACCAAGTCCGCCGGGCTGCGCACCAGGCTGCCGCGCAGCACCATCACCGCCTCGTCGAACACCGCGTAGGGCGCGGTGAAGTCGGCGAGGGTCAGGCGGTAGTTGGAGATGCCCTGGCCGCACAGCAGGATGTCGGCGTCGCCGGCCTGCAGCGCCGGGTAGAAGTCCGCCCAGTTGCGGTAGACGAACTGCGCTTCGCGGCCCAGGTGCTTGGCCAGGGCGCGGGCGACGTCGGACTCGTAGCCGTGGCGGTAGCCCTCGGCATCCTTGTGGAACAGCGGCGGGGCCGGCAGGTCGGCGCAGAGAACGCGCAATACGCCGCTCATGGCAGGTAGTCCATGTACATCTTGGCTTCCCACTCGGTGACGACGGAGCAGTAGCGCGCCCACTCGTCGGCCTTGAGGTCGCGGTACAGCTCGGCCATCGCCGGCGGCAGCGCGCCGCGCACCACGGCGTCCTCGTCGAAGGCCTGCACGGCTTCGCCGAGGGTCATCGGCATGCGCACGTTCTCGCGGGCGGCGGGGATGCTGTCGCTGTTGTCCGGGGCGCCCGGGTCGGTGCGGTTTTCCAGGCCGTCGCGGATGCCGGCCAGCAGCAGGGTGTGCGACAGGTAGGGGTTCACGCTGGCGTCGGGCAACTTGTATTCCAGGCGGCCGTTGGCCGACAGGCGCACGGTGCAGGTCTTGTTGTCCATGCCCCAGTTCAGGCGGTTGGGGGCGAACAGGCCGGCGTCCCAGAAGCGCTTGTAGGAGTTCACGGTGGAGGCCATCACCAGCATCGAGCCGGGGGCGTGGGCCAGCAGGCCACCGAGGGCGTGACGGCCGGTGTCGGTCAGGTGCAGTTCGCGGCGGCCGGCTTCGGCCAGCACGTTCTGCTCGCCGCGCCAGAGGCTGAAGTTGTGGTGGCAGCCGCTGCCCATGCTGCCGGTGGTGGGCTTGGGCATGAAGCTGGCGCGCACGCCGAACTCGTTGGCCACCTGGCGGCAGATCAGGCGATAGGTGACCAGGCGGTCGGCGGTGAGGTGGCAGTCGTCGAACATCCAGTTCAGTTCGAGCTGGCCCGGGTCCTCGTAGTCGCCCTCGATCATGTCCAGGCCCATGGCGCCGGCATACTGCATCACGCGCTGGAAGATCGGCCGCATGGTCTCCAGGTTGCCCAGGTGGTAGGCCGGGCTGGCGCCGGGGCGCACCTTGACCTCCAGCTTGTCGCCGAACCAGGTCATCTCCGGTTCGCAGCCGGTCTTCAGGCTCAGCCCGGTGTCGGCGGTGAAGGCCTTGTGGCTGTCGATCAGCAGGCCGCGGGCGTCGGTGGCCAGCACCTGGCCGGCCACTTCCTGGCGGTGGTCGGGCTCGTACAGGCGGCAGAAGAAGCTGCCGATGGACTTGTCCCAGGGCAGCACGTTGAAGCTGCTGACGTCGGGGATGGCGGTGAACTCCGCGGCCTGGGCGCCGCCACCGAGCAGCACGCCGGCGCGGGTGCTCTGCAGGTCGGAGAGCGCGGTGCGGTGGAACTGCACGCCCTTCTCCAGGTTGCGCAGCAGGTGCTTGGCCGGCACCACCTTGGCCAGCACGCGGCCGCTGAGGGTGACCACCTGGTAGTACAGGTACTCCACGCCGGATTCGCGGATGCGCGCGGCGAGGTCCTGGGCGACGGCGGAGCTGGTGTTGTATTCCTTGTGTAGATCGAGCGCTGTCATTTCGGGGTTCTCCTCGGGCAGCGGCAGGCAAGGCACGCTGCGATGGCGGATGAATTTAAATTTACAAACTGTGTTTATATGTTTTTGGGCGAAGAACGGAACCTCTCTGCGAAGTGCCGGGCTAGGGGATGAACGGGGAACAGGCCGGGCGGGCGTGTTCGCGGAAGAAGGCGGCGGCCCAGCGGGCGATCTGCCGGTTGTCCGGGCTCAGCCGCTGCAGCGATTCCCAGGCCCGCGCGGTGACGTCCGCCGGCAGCAGGCCGTTGCCGTAGCGGTCGAGCAGGGCGGCCAGGTAGTCCACGCTGAACTCCGGGTGGAACTGCACCGAGCGCGCCGGGAAGGCGTACTCCAGCACGCCGTGCGGGCAATGCGCGGAACCGCCGGCCACCCGCGCCTGCGGCGGCAGGCTGCTGACCTGATCCTGGTGGAACACCAGGGTGGCCGCGTCCTCCAGGCCCTCGGCGTCGTACCGGTAGGCCTGGGCGCCGACGCCCCAGCCGACCTCGGCGCGGGTGGTGCGGCCGTCGAAGGCGTCGGCCATGATCTGGTGCCCGAAGCAGATACCGAACACCGGCCGGCGCAGGCTGCGCAGACGCCGCAGCAGGGCCACCAGGTGCAGCATCCAGGGGCTGTGCTCGTAGCAGCTGTGGCGCGAGCCGGTCAGCAGGTAGCCGTCGAAGGCGGTGGCCTCGGGCAGCGGCTCGCCGCGCACCGCCGAGACGTAGGTGAAGTCCGCCTCGGGCAGCGCCGGGGCCAGCCAGCTTTCGATCATCGCCGGGTAGCTGCCGAAAGCGTCCTGCAGTTCCTCGGGGATCAGGCCGTTCTCGATGATGCACAGGCGCATGGCGTTCTCCTCAGATCTGCCCGAGCAGGCCCTTGGCCCAGGCCAGCGCCGCGTCGCCGGGCAGCTCGCCGCTGGAGGCGTCGTGCTGGCCGTGTTCGCCGACCTGCTGCGCGCCCAGTTCCACCAGGGCATCGGCGATGATCCGGCTGCCGCGGTTGAAGGTCTCGTAGAAGCTGTCGCCCAGGCCGAAGGTGGCGAAGCGCAGGCCGGCCAGGTCCGGGCGCTGGCCTTGCAGCGCGGCGTGGAACGGCTGGGCGCTGTTGGGCAGCTCGCCGTCGCCGTAGGTGGAGCAGACGATGACGTGGAAGTCCTGCGGGTTCAGCCCGGCCGGGTCGAACGCGGCCATGTCGCGGACCTGGGTGGGGTAGTCGGCGCCCATAGCGTCGGCGAGGTCGTCGGCGACCATCTCGGCGTTGCCGGTCTCGGTGCCGAAGAGGATGAGGATGTTCATGCGGGGTTCTCCTGGGGGCTGCGGGCAATGGCGAGCATGCCGGCGCGGTCGGTGATCTTGCGGCGCACGCGGCCGGGGGCGGCGGCCCGGGTTTCGGCGTGGTCGATGCGCTGCCACTGGGCGTAGCCGACGCCACGTTCGCGCAGCCCGGCGGGCAGGGCGGCGAGGCCGGGGCGGCCGTTGCGCGGCGTGGCCTGCTGGTCGGCGACCATGGCTTCGGCGACCAGGCGGGCGTCCTGGCGGTTTTCCGGGATGGTCCCGCGCGGGCCGCGACGCAGCCAGCCGACGCAGTAGAGGCCGTCGTCCAGGCGGCCCCGTTCGAGGTCGGCGCTGGCGCCCAGCAGGGCGTCGCGTTGCAGCAGGCCGTCGGCCGCTTCTTCGAAGCCGATGGCGCTGACCAGGCTGTCCACCTCCAGGCGCAGTTCGCGGCCGTCGGCGTGGCGCAGTTCCAGGGCTTCGACGCTTGCGGCGCCGTGAATGGCCTGGGGTGTCCAGCCGAAGCGGAACACCAGTTCGCGGCCCGCTGCCGGCTGCTCCTGCGCGGCCAGCGCACGCAGCACGTCCAGGCGCGCCTGCTCGGCGGCGTTGGCATAGGGGGCGTCTGCCGGCGGCAGGTCCTCGATGCGGATGCGCACCCCGGCCAGCTTGCCCAGCTCGCGCAGCATCACCGGGTCGAAGCGGGCCTGGGCGGCGGGCGAGCGGCCGAGGATGTCGATGCGCTCCACGCCTTCGGCCAGCAGCGCCAGCAGCGGCGCCTCGGCGATGTCGGAGCCGGCGAAGTCCTCGGCCGACTTGGCCAGCAGGCGCAGCACGTCGATGGCCACGTTGCCGTTGCCGACGATGGCCACGCGGCGGCCGAACGCCGGGGCGAAGCCGTGCTCGTCCGGGTGGCCGTTGAACAGCCGGGTGACGTGGCCGGAGCCGTAGACGCCGGGCAGCTCGTCGCCGGGGATGCCCAGGCGGCGGTCGCCGTACAGGCCGGTGGCGAGCACCACCAGGTCGAAGGCCTCGCGCAATTGCTCCAGGGACAGGTCGCGGCCCACTTCCAGGTTGCCGAGGAATGCCACGCCTTCGCGCTCGAACAGCCGCTCGAACTGCCGGCACACCGCCTTGGTGCCCTGGTGGTCCGGCGCCACGCCGTAGCGCACCAGCCCGAAGGGCGCGGGCAGGCGTTCGAGCAGCACGATCTGCGCGTCCGCCCAGTGCTTGCGCAGGGCCTGGGCCAGGTAGCAGGCCGAGGGCCCGCTGCCGACGATGGCTACGCTGGGCGCGTTCATTTCACCGGCACCGCGTCGAAGCGGATCGGCAGGCGGGTGGCGCCGGTGTTGCCGCTGTCCGGCAGCCATTCGGCCTCGCCGTTGGGCGCCGGATGCTTCAGGTGCTGGGCGAGCAGGGCCAGGGCCGCGGTCATGTCGCCGCGGGCGATGAAGTGGCCGATGCAGTGGTGCGCGCCGGCGCCGAAGCCGAAGTGCGGCAGGCGCTTGGCGGTGATGTCGAAGCTGGCGTCCTCGAAGGCGTGCGGGTCGCTGCCGGCGGCCTGGCTGAACAGGTGCACGGTGGTGCCCTTGGCGATGTGCAGGCCCTGGTATTCGAAGTCCTCCAGCGCCTCGCGGGTCACCCAGGTGACGGTCGGGCGCACGCGCATCACTTCTTCCACGGCGGCGCGGGCCAGTTCCGCGTCGTTGCCCAGCAGCTCCCATTGCGCGGGGTGCTGGAGGAAGGTGTCCATGGCCAGGCTGAGCTGGTTGCGGGTGGTGTCGATGCCGCCGAAGATCGCCAGGACGATCATGTCGTACAGCTCCTGGTCGCTGAGGGCGTTCTTGTCCTCTTCGTTGGCGCGCACCAGGCTGCTGAGGAAGTCCTCGCCCAGGCCGTTGCGCTTGAGCGCTTCCACCGCCTGGCGGGCGTAGCCGAACAGCTTGTCGGTGGCAGCGTTGATGCGCGCCTCGTCGCGCTTGAAGGTGACGCCCAGGGCCAGGCCCATCTCCACCGCCAGGTCGGCCAGGCCCTTCCATTCGCTGATCGGCAGGCCGAGCAACAGGCAGATCACCTGGGTGGCGTAGGGTTCGGCGAACTCGCTGACGAACTCGCACTCGCCGCGGCCTTCGAACTGCGCGATCAGGTCGCCGGCCAGGCGCTGGAAGTCCGGCATCATCTGCTTCACCAGCTTGGGCGCGAAGGCCGGGTTGGCCAGGCGGCGCAGGCGCGAATGGTCGGCGCCTTCCTTGCTCAGCAGCATGCGCATCCACCAGTCGGCGAAGCTGCCGCTGGCGTTGTTGTGCGCGGGCCAGGCGTAGCTGCCCTGGCGCAGGCGCTGGTCGCGCAGCAGCTTGTTCACCTCGTCGTAGCGCAGCACGGCGATGCCATAGGGCGTGCGGGCGAACCAGCTTTGCGCGCGGGCATCCATCACCGCCTGGGAGCGGATGGAGAAGCTCGGGTCGCTGACATCCAGGTAGGGCGCGTCATCGAGGCGGGTAGGGGCGCTGGTGGTCATTCGGACACCTCCGTTCTGGCGCTTGCCGCCGCTGGGCGGTGCGCTGTTGTTGTGATGGGCGATGCCGGGCGGCGCCGCCATCCGCCGTCGGTGGGCGGCGGGGGATGGATTTGAATTTAAAATATGGTTTCATAGTTTTCAACAGGCTTTTTTCGCCTTTCCGGTGCCATTTGGGTGGGGCTTGGCTGCTCGTGAAAGCAAGAGTCCAGGTTTCATGCGGGTTTCAGCGCAGCGGATGAGGCAAATAAAAAATCTGTTTTAAAATCTTTTAAGGAGAAAGCGCCATGAAACCATCCCGTGCCATCGCCGTGCTGCACGACGCCGCCGACGTCGCCGGCTGCCTGCCGGAGCTGTTCGCCGAGCAGGGCATCGACCTGGAGTTGCGCTGCGTAGAGGAAGGCCTGCCGCCGCCGGAGAGCCTGGAACTGCTGCTGGTGCTGGGCAGCCCCGAGTCGGCCTACGACCACCGCGTGCCCTGGCTGGGCGGCGAACTGGCCTGGTTGAAGGCCGTGCAGGCGCGCGGCGTGCCGACCTGGGGCATCTGCTTCGGCAGCCAACTGCTGGCCCGCGCCCTGGGCGGCGAGGTGTACCGCAACCGCCAGGCCGAGATCGGCTGGACGCCCATCGACACCCCGCAGGCGGACTGGGCCTTCCGTGGTCCGTGGCTGAATTTCCATTTCGACGCCTTCACCCCGCCGCCGGGTGCCACCCTGTTGGGCGCCACCGAGCTGGCGGCTCAGGCCTATAGCCATGGGCGCAGCCTGGGTGTGCAGTTCCACCCGGAGATCGATACGGAGATGTTCGATACCTGGATCGCCTACTGGCGGCGCAGTGAGGAGGGTCGGCGCTTCATGGCCGAGGCGGGGGATTTGCCGGAGCGGATTCGTGCGGAGATTGCCGAGCGGGAGGGGGTGAACAAGGGGAATTGCCGGGCGTTGCTGGGGGATTTTCTGGGGCGGTTGTGATTGGGGGCTTGGTGCTTTTGTAGGAGCGGAGCTTCTCCGCGATAGCCGTCATCTCCGGCGCGATTCGCGGATGAGATCCGCTCCTACGGATTGCCCCAGCACCGTGCCCACTGTAGGAGCGCGCCCTGCGCGCGAATCGCGGGCAGGGCCCGCTCCTACGGTGCCAGGAAGCACAGCTTTTCGTAGGATGGCGTTGAGCGAAGCGATACCCATCACCGCGGCCGCATGGGTTTCGCAAGCTCAACCCATCCTATGAGGAGCCTCGCCGGCCTGGACCGTAGGAGCGAGCTTGCTCGCTCCTACGAAAGGCGCCTCGACGCAGCCGGCAAGCGCCGCCTCAGAGCTTGATCCAAGTCGCCTTCAACTCGGTGTACTTGTCGAACGCATGCAGCGACTTGTCCCGACCATTGCCCGACTGCTTGAAGCCGCCGAAGGGCGCGGTCATGTCGCCGCCGTCGTACTGGTTCACCCACACGCTGCCGGCGCGCAGGGCGCGGGCGGTCTGGTGGGCCTTGGTGATGTCGCGGGTCCAGACCGCCGCGCCCAGGCCGTACTGGGTGTCATTGGCGATGCGGATGGCTTCCTCGGCGCCTTCGAACTCGATCACCGACAGCACCGGGCCGAAGATTTCCTCGCGGGCGATCTTCATGGCGTTGCTCACGCCGTCGAACAGCGTCGGCTCTACGTAGGTGCCGCCGGTTTCCTCCAGTACCTGGCGGCCGCCGGTCATCAGCTGGGCGCCCTCGGCCTTGCCGGCCTCGATGTAGCCCAGCACCTGCTCCAGCTGGCGGCCGTCCACCAGGGCGCCGACGTTGGTGTCCGGGTCCAGCGGGTGGCCGGCTTTCCAGCCTTTCAGGGCTTCCACCACCATGGGCACGAACTGCGCCTTGATGGATTTTTCCACCAGCAGGCGCGAGCCGGCGGTGCAGACTTCACCCTGGTTGAAAGCGATGGCCGCGGCCGCAGACTCGGCGGCGGCCTGCAGGTCCGGAGCGTCGCCGAAGACGATGTTCGGGCTCTTGCCGCCGGCCTCCAGCCACACGCGCTTCATGTTCGATTCGCCGGCGTAGACCAGCAACTGCTTGGCGATTTTGGTCGAGCCAGTGAACACCACAGTGTCCACGTCCATGTGCAGCGCCAGGGCCTTGCCCACGGTGTGGCCGTAGCCCGGCAGCATGTTGAGCACGCCCTTGGGCAGGCCGGCGTCCAGCGCCAGCTGGGCGATGCGGATGGCGGTCAGCGGCGAGCGCTCGGACGGCTTGAGGATCACCGAGTTGCCGGTGGCCAGGGCCGGGCCGAGCTTCCAGCTGGCCATCATCAGCGGGAAGTTCCACGGCACGATGGCGGCGACCACGCCCACCGCTTCGCGGGTGACCAGGCCGAGCTGGTCGCGCGGGGTGGCGGCCACTTCGTCGTAGACCTTGTCGATGGCCTCGCCGCTCCAGCGGAGGCTGTCCACCGCGCCGGGCAGGTCGACGTTCAGCGAATCGCCGATGGGCTTGCCCATGTCCAGGGTTTCCAGCAGCGCCAGCTCCTCGGCGTGCTCCTCCAGCAGCTCGGCGAAGCGCACCAGCACGGCCTTGCGCGCGGCCGGCGCCTGCTGCGACCAGGTGCCTGCCTCGAAGGCGGCGCGGGCGCTTTGCACGGCGTGCTCGGCATCGGCGGCGTCGCAGCTGGCGACCTTGGCCAGCAGGCGCCCGTCCACCGGGCTGAGGCAGTCGAAGGTGGCGCCGTCGGCGGCGTCGCGGTACTGGCCGTCGATGAAGGCGCGGCCTTCGATGCGCAGTTGGCTGGCGCGGGCTTCCCAGTCGGCTCGGGTCGCTTGGGTCATGGTGGGGTCGCTCCTGATCGTTGTTGTGGTGTGGGTGGCCGCCGGATGGGCGAGCCGAATAATACATATGAGACCATATCTTAAGCCCTCGCCAGTGCCAATAGTCGCCTGCGAAGCGCTATCGGTCAGCCGCCAGCAAGGCGGCCCGGCATGAGGCGCGACGCCATGGAGGGTGCCAAAGCCGACGGACGCGGCTAGGCTAAGGGCCTCGACGCGACCTCTGGAAACAACATGAACGAAGAATCCACAAGCCTGCCCGAGCGCGACCCCCTCAGCGCGGTGGACATCCGCGTGCTCGGTAGCCTGATCGAGAAGCAGCTGACCACGCCGGAAACCTATCCGCTGACGCTCAACGCCCTGGTCACCGCCTGCAACCAGAAGACCAGCCGCGAGCCGGTGATGGACCTCAACCCCGGCCAGGTCGGCCAGGCCCTGCGCAAGCTGGAGGGCCTGGAGATGGTGCGCCTGGTGATGGGCAGCCGCGCCGACCGCTGGGAGCAGCGCCTGGACAAGGCGCTGGAGCTGGTCAAGCCGCAGTGGGTGCTGCTCGGCCTGCTGTTCCTGCGCGGCCCGCAGACGCTCAACGAGCTGCTCACCCGCAGCATGCGCATGCACGACTTCGACGACACCGAGGAAGTCCGCCACCAGCTGGAACGCCTGGCCGCCCGCGGCTTCGCCGTGCAGCTGGAACGCCAGAGCGGCCAGCGCGAGGACCGCTACATGCACCTGCTGGGCAGCGCCGCCGACCGCGAGGCGGCCATCGCCGCCAGTGGCCGTGGCGCCCCGGCGCCGCGCGGCGAGCACAGCGTGCAGGACGAGGCGCGCATCCTCGAACTGGAGGCCCGCGTGGCCGCCCTGGAGGAACGCCTGGCGCGCCTGGAACAGGACCGCGACAACGGTTTGGACTGAAACCAACGATGGCCATGGAAACGGCCGGATAAGCATTCTTTAAGAATTCGTCCGCATAGTGCCAGGACCGTTTTCATGGCTGCACAGGGGAGCTTCCATGGGGCCCAGACTTTCGCAGGCGCTGCTGGTGTCGGTGCTGTGCCAGCTGTCCGAAAGCCAGCCGCGCTCGCTCGCCGAGTTGAGCGGGCAGCGCGAGAACAACCTGCTGGCGATCCGCGAGCTGTTCCGCCAGGGGCGCATCACCGGCGTGCTGCGTGACGATCCCTTCGGCGCCGAGGACGCGCAGGGCCCGCTGCTCTGCGATGCCGAGCGGCTGCGCCTGCGCCGTCCCTACGCGCTGCAGGTGGAGGAGCTGAACGAGCAGGCGCCGCCGACCGAGACACTGATCCGTATCTAGGGCGGCGCCTGCGCAGGCTTCAGAAGATGTAGTCGGTAGTCAGGAAGTTCGACTCGCGGCCCTGGATGATCTCGCTGATCAGCGCCTTGTTGGCGGCATTGAAGCGCGTCGCCACCAGGGTGCGGATGGAGAAGGTGCGCAGCGCGTCGTGCACCGACAGGGTGCCCTCGGCGGAGTTCTTGCGGCCGTTGAACGGGTAGCTGTCCGGGCCGCGCTGGCACTGGGCGTTGATATTGATGCGGCCGACCTGGTTGGCGAAGGCGTCCACCAGCCGGCCGACCTGCTCGGGGTCGCTGCCGAACAGGCTCAGCTGCTGGCCGTAGTCGGACTGCAGCACGTAGTCGATCACTTCCTCCAGCTCGCGGTACGGCACCACCGGCACCAGCGGGCCGAACTGCTCCTCGTGGTACAGGCGCATCCGTGCCGTCACCGGGCTGAGCAGCGCCGGGTAGAAGAAGCTCTCGCGCGACTGGCCGCCACCGGCGTTGATCACCCTGGCGCCTTTCTCCAGGGCGTCTGCCAGCAGGCCGTTGAGGTAGTCCACCTTGCCCGGCTCGGGCAGCGGCGTCAGGGCCACGCCCGGCTCCCAGGGCATGCCCGGCTTGAGCTGGGCCAGGCGCGCGCTGAACTTGTCGAGGAAGCCCTGCAGCACGCTTTCGTGGACGAACAGGATCTTCAGCGCGGTGCAGCGCTGGCCGTTGAACGACAGCGCGCCGGTGATGGCTTCTTCCACGGCGTTGTCCAGGTCCACCTGCGGCAGGACGATGCCGGGGTTCTTCGCGTCCAGGCCCAGGGCCGCGCGCAGGCGGTGCGGGCGCGGGTGCAGGCGCTTGAGGTCGGCGGCGCCCTTGTGGGTGCCGATGAAGGCGAACACGTCCACTTTGCCGCTGGCCATCAGCGCCGAGACGGTTTCGCGGCCGCGGCCGTAGATGATGTTGATCACCCCCGGCGGGAAGCTGTCGCGGAAGGCCTCCAGCAGCGGGCGCATCAGCAGCACGCCGAACTTGGCCGGCTTGAAGACCACGGTGTTGCCCATGATCAGCGCCGGGATCAGCGTGGTGAAGGTCTCGTTCAGCGGATAGTTGTACGGGCCCATGCACAGCGCCACGCCCAGCGGCACGCGGCGGATCTGGCCGAGGGTGCCCTGTTCCAGCTCGAAGCGGCTGGAGCGGCGGTCCAGGTCCTTGAGCGCGTCTATGGTGTCGACGATGTAGTCGCAGGTGCGGTCGAATTCCTTCTCCGAATCCTTGAGGTTCTTGCCGATCTCCCACATCAGCAGGCGCACCACCGCCTCGCGCTGTTCGCGCATGCGCGCCAGGAAGGTCTCCACGTGCTGGATGCGCTCGGCCACCCGCAGGTTGGGCCACAGGCCCTGGCCGTTGTCGTAGGCGGCCACGGCAGCGTCGAGGGCGGCCAGCGCGGCGTCGGCGTCCAGCAGCGGGGTGCTGCCGAGGATCACCTGGCGCTCGCCCTCGGCGCTCTTCAGGAAGATCGGGCTGCGCACCGGCGCCAGCGGGCCGTCCCAGCGGCGCAGTTGGCCGTTCACCAGGTAGTCGCGTTGCTCGACCGGGGCGTCGGGGCGCCAGGCCTCGGGGATGTCGTCGATGGCGGGGAACAGGGTGTCGAGGTTGTGGCTCATGGTTCCTCCCTCAGGAACGGGCGCTGCTGGGGCAGAAGGGAAGGGCGCCCGGAATGTTGTTTTTAGCCTGGATCGGCCTGAAGGTGAATCGTTTCAGCTTGCGTTCGTCGGAAAGCCCGGCGAAGGGCTTTCAGTGGGCGCGGCCGGATGGGCGGGGCGCGGCTGGCGCCCTGGCCTCGCCGAGCAGCTCCTGCTGCTCGGCATAGCGCTCGCGCACGTCGAAGTCGCGCGGCCAGTCGTTGGCGGGGGAGGGCTTGCGCCCGGGGGCTCGGGTGGACATCGGCGGTACTCCTTTCACGGGGAAAGCCGGTGGTCCTCAGACCACCAGCGAAAGCAGCAGGATGAACACCAGGCCGACCACGGAGAGGATGGTCTCCATGGCCGTCCAGGTCTTGAAGGTCTCGGCGACGCTCATGTTGAAGTACTGCTTGACCAGCCAGAACCCGGCGTCGTTGACGTGGGAGAGGATCAGCGAGCCGGCGCCGGTGGCCAGCACCAGCAGCTCGCGGTTGACCCCCGGGATCATGCCCACCACCGGCACCACGATGCCGGCGCCGGTGATGGTGGCGACCGTGGCGGAACCGGTGGCGACGCGGATCACCGCCGCCACCAGCCAGGCCAGCAGGATCGGCGAAATCTGCGCGTGCACGGCCAGGTGGCCGATCACGTCGCCCACGCCGCTGGCCACCAGCATCTGCTTGAAGCCGCCGCCGGCGCCGATGATCATCACGATGGCCGCGGTGGGCGCCAGGCTCTGGTCGAGCAGCTTGAGAATCTGCTGCGAGCCGAAGCCGCGGGCGTAGCCGAAGGTGTACAGGGCCAGCAGCAGCGCCAGCAGCAGGGCGGTGATCGGGTGGCCGATCATGTCCATCCAGGCGCGGAAGGCGTGGCCGTCGGGCAGCAGCACGTCGGCGAAGGTCTTCAGCAGCATCAGGAACACCGGCAGCAGCACGGTCAGCAGGGTGATGCCGAAGCTGGGCAGGTTGCTGGTCTCCGGCTCATGGGCGATCTGCGCCACCAGTTCCTCGGAGGGGCTGCCGGGGATCACCCGGGCGATCCAGGCGCCGAACAGCGGGCCGGCGATGGCCGCGGTGGGCAGCGCGACGATCAGGCCGTAGAGAATGGTCTTGCCGATGTCGGCGCCGAACACGCCGATGGCCAGCAGCGGGCCCGGGTGCGGCGGCACCAGCCCGTGCACCGCGGAAAGGCCGGCCAGCAGCGGGATGCCGATCTTGATCAGCGACACGCCGCTGCGCCGCGCGACGATGAACACCAGCGGGATCAGCAGGATGAAGCCGATCTCGAAGAACAGCGGAATGCCCACCAGGAAGGCCGCCAGCATCATCGCCCAGTGCACCTTGCGCTCGCCGAAGGCGTCGATCAGGGTGCGGGCGATCTGATCGGCGCCGCCGGACTCGGCCATCATCTTGCCGAGCATGGTGCCCAGGGCGAGGATCACCCCGACGAAGCCGAGCACTCCGCCGAAGCCATCCTGGAAGGCCTTGACGATCTGCGCCACGGGCATGCCCGAGGTCAGGCCGAGGAAGCCGGCGGCGATGATCAGGGCGAGGAAGGGGTGGATCCTGAAGCGGGTGATCAGCACGATCAGGCCGATGATGGTGACCAGCGCATCCAGCAGCAGATAGGTGTCGTGGGACAGACCGAACATGGCGGGGCTCCCTTGTCGTTGTTTTTACGGGCGTTTTGGGATAGCGCTGTCTTCAGCGCGCGGCAAAAAACGGTTCAGGCCGGCTCGTGGGCGCGCCACCAGGCCAGGGCCTGCTCGACGATGCGTTCCACCGGCAGGGTGGCATCGACGGCGAGGGTCAGCGGTTCGTCGTGGGGCGGTTCCAGGGCGGCGAACTGGCTGTCCACCAGGGTCGCCGGCATGAAGTGCCCGGGGCGTTCGGCGACGCGGCGCGCGGCTTCCTCGCGGGGCAGTTCGAGGAACACCACGCCAAGGCCCGGCACGGCCTCGCGCAGGCGTTCGCGGTAGGCCAGCTTGAGCGCCGAGCAGGTCAGCACCGGGCGCCGGCCGGCGGCCACGGCCTGGCGCAGCAGCTCGGCCAGGGTGGCCAGCCAGCCGGCGCGGTCGTCGTCGGTCAGGGGGATGCCGGCGCTCATCTTGCGGATGTTCTCGGCCGGGTGGAAGGTGTCGCCTTCGATCTCGTGGGCGCCGCTGGCGCGGCATAGCGCCTGGCTGACGCTGGTCTTCCCGCAACCGGAGACACCCATGATCAGCAGGGCGTGGATGGGGGGGAGCATATCGCACCTCGGTGGGGAGACAGCGCTGTCTTTAAAAGTCGAAGCCAAAAGCATGGGGCTGCCTCCGCTTTCTTGTCATTCTAGTGCTTGCGTATGGTGTCCGCGGTTTTTCCGCCACAGCGCGATCCGGGGCTTTCAGGCAATTGCCGGGCTCGCGAGACAGCGCTACCTTAGTGCCTCGATTTTCGTTTGGCAAGCCAGCCGATGTCCTCACAGAAGAAGAACGACAAGCACTCCCGCGCCAGTGGCCGCCCCACCCTGAACGAAGTGGCGCAGCGCGCCGGCGTCAGCCCCATCACCGCCTCCCGCGCCCTGCGCGGCGTCAGCAGCGTCGCCGAGGCGCTGGTGCTGAAGGTCCGCGAGGCCGCCGCCGAGCTGGGCTACGTGGCCAACCCCGCGGCGCGGGCGCTGGCCTCGGCGCAGAGCCACAGCGTGGTGGTGCTGGTGCCGTCGCTGTCCAACCAACTGTTCGTCGACACCCTGGAGGCCATCCACGGCGTGCTGCGGCCCCAAGGCCTGGAAGTGCTGATCGGCAACTTCCACTACTCGCGCGACGAAGAGGAGGACCTGATCCGCAACTACCTGGCCTACCAGCCGCGCGGCCTGCTGCTCACCGGCTTCGAGCGCACCGAGAGCGCGCGACGGATGGTCGAGGCCAGCGGCGTGCCCTGCGTCTACATGATGGACCTGGACCACAGCCCCGGCCTGCACTGCGTGGGCTTCTCGCAGATCGCCGCGGGCATGGCCGCCGCCGAACACCTGCTGGCCGGCGGGCGCAAGCGCCTGGCCTACGTCGGCGCGCAGCTGGACCAGCGCACCCTGCTGCGCGGCGAGGGTTTCCGCCGCGCCCTGCAGAAGGCCGGCTGCTACGACCCGGCGCTGGAGATGCTGACGCCGCGGCCGTCCTCGGTGGGCCTGGGCGGCGAGCTGTTCCGCCAGTTGCTGGCCGCGCGGCCGGACGTGGAGGGCATCTTCTTCGGCAACGACGACCTGGCCCAGGGCGCCCTGCTGGAAGCGTTGCGCCAGGGCATCGCGGTGCCGCAGCAGGTCGCCGTGGTCGGCTTCAACGACCTGCCCAGCTCGGCCTACATGGTGCCGCGCCTGTCCAGCATCCGTACCCCGCGCGAGGCCATCGGCCGCCGCGCCGCCGAGACGCTGCTGGCGCTGATCGCCGCGCGGCCGATCGCCGAGCCGGTGCAGGACCTGGGCTTCGAACTGATGGTGCGCGAGAGCAGTTGAAACATGCACAGGGTATTTCTGCCGATCTCGATGTGTCCGCTGCCGCCGCGCTTCATTTCCCGGGCCTTGCGGTCGCCCTGTTTCACGGCCGGCCAGAGCGCGTTGCAGAGCGCCCCGCCCGGCGCTCGACGGCCGGTACTGGGGAATGCCGCCGGTCTGCCGATAAGCACCGGTATCCTCCCGGTGGTTGATCGGATGATGGCTAAGTGACATAACCGGGTTCGACACTCTCGCTGCAGTCACAGACGGATCTACATGACCAGCAATTTCGATGTCTTCACCCACGCCCGGGGAGGCTCGCGCCGGCAGCGCATCGGCGTGCTCTTCTATGCCGGCGTGCTGTTGGTCCTCACGTTGCTGGTCGGGCTGAGCGGCTGGAGCGTGTACCGCGACTACCGCAGCAGCACCGACCAGGTGCGGCAGAACCTCTCGGCGCTGGCCCGCTCGCTGGAGGGCTACATCAGCGCGCTGCTGCTGCAGAGCTACGGCAGCATCTACGCGGTGTCGGAGGACCTGCAGGGCCTGGCCGAGGTCGCCGACGCCGGCCAGGTGCGCGAGAAGCTGGCGCAGGCGATGCGCTACGACCCGGTGTCGACCTACCTGTTCGTGCTCCGCGACGGCCACCTCTACGCCGTGGACGGCCACGGCCAGCCGGCCGAGGAGCACCTGCGCCCGCTGCTCGCCCTGGGCGACCTGCCGGCCAGCGAGCGCCCGGCCTTCGGCCACACGCTGCGCGGCCCCAACGGTGCCTTCCTGCTGCCGATGTACGTCGGCCAGCGCGGCGCCGACGGCCGCATCCAGCGCGTCGGCGCGCTGATCGACACCGACCGCGTCGGCGACCTGCTGCGCCGCCTGGGCCTGGCCGAGCACATGAACGCCGGCATGTTCGACAACTTCGGCACCGTGCTCTACCGCACCCCCGACACCCTGAATTCCGTCGGCCGCCGCCTGCCGGAGTGGTCGCCGCTGTTCCCGCGCCTGGGCCGCTCGGACTTCGCCCTGGTCGAGGGCCGCAGCATCAGCGGCGAGCCGTCGCTGTTCGCCGACGCGCCCTCGGCGAGCTTCCCGATCCACGCCGTGGTCGGCCAGGCCTCGGCCAGCTACCTGCAGCCCTGGCTCAAGCGCGCCGGCTTCAGCGCGGTGCTGCTGGCCATCTGCGCCCTGGCCCTGGGCCTTTCCGCCTGGCAGCTGCGCCGGCTGATCGGCGAGATCAGCCAGAACGGCCGCTTCTACCGCCAGCTGTTCACCAACATCAACGACGGCGTGCTGCTGATCGGCGTGGACGGCCGGGTGCGCGCCACCAACGAACGCGCCGCGCGCATGTTCGGCGTCGACTCGCCGGAGCGCCTGATCGGCCTGCTGCCCTCGGAGCTGTCGCCGGAGTGCCAGCCTGACGGGCGCCTGTCGCTGGTGGCCAGCCGCGCCAACCTGGAAGGGCTGCTCAGCGGCGAGCTGCGCGAGGTGGACAGCGAGTGGCAGTTCCTGCGCCGCGACACCCGCCTGCCGTTCGACTGCGAGGCCCACGTCACGCGCTTCAGCTGGCAGCAGAACGCGCTGTTGCTGGTGGTGCTGCACGACATCACCGAACGCAAGCGCTACCTCGCCGAGCAGGAATACCTGGCCAACCACGATTCGCTCACCGGCCTGCCCAACCGCTACTGGCTGGGCCGCCACATCGAGCAGCGCATCGCCCGCGGCAGCGGGCGCTTCGCCGTCCTGCTGCTGGACATGAACCGCTTCAAGGAAGTCAACGACACCCTCGGCCACCAGCACGGCGACGGCGTGCTGCAGCAGGTGGGCGCGCGCCTGGGCGCCTGGCTGCGCACCCAGGAGGCCGGCATCGCCCGCCTGGGCGGCGACGAGATGGCGGTGATCACCCGCGAGCTGGACGACGAGCGCGGCGTGCCCGGGCTGTGCCAGGGCATCGCCCGGGTGCTGCGCCAGCCGCTGTCCGCCGGCGGCATCCAGCTGGAGCTGTCGGCCAGCATCGGCGTGGCTCTCTACCCGGACCACGGCGACACCCCCGGCGACCTGCTGCGCTGCGCCGACATCGCCATGTACCAGGCCAAGCACGGGCGCCGCGACTTCCTGCTCTACCAGCGCTGCGACGACACCTACACCCCCGAGCGCCTGGCCTTGCACACCTGGCTGGGGCGGGCCATCCGCGAGGGCGGGCTGCAGTTGCACTACCAGCCCAAGGTGAGCCTGGCCGACGGCCAGGTGATCGGCTTCGAGGCCCTGCTGCGCTGGGAGCACCCCGAGCGCGGCATGATCCCGCCCGGCGAATTCATCCCCATGGCCGAATCCACCGAGCTGATCCACCCGCTCACCCGTTGGGTGCTGGACGAGGCCCTGCGCCAGCTGCGCGCCTGGAGCGAGCACGGCCTGGAAACCTGCATGGCGGTGAACATCAGCGCCAACAACCTGCGCAACCCGCACTTTGTCAGCGAACTGCAGGGCCTGCTGGCCCGCCACGGCATCGCCGGCTCCCTGGTCGAGCTGGAAGTCACCGAAGGCACCCTGCTGGAAGACCCGGAGATGGCCCTGCGCAGCCTGCAGGCGATCCGCGACCTGGGGGTGACCCTGTCGATCGACGACTTCGGCACCGGCTACTCGTCCCTGGCCTACCTCAAGCGCCTGCCGGTGCAGGTGCTGAAGATCGACCGCACCTTCGTCTCGGGCATGGCCGACAACTTCTCCGACGCCATGATCGTGCAGTCGACCATCGCCCTCGGGCACAACTTCGGCATGCAGGTGGTGGCCGAAGGCGTGGAGGACGCGGCCACGGCCACCGCCCTGGCGCGGCTGGGCTGCGACATCGCCCAGGGCTACCACTTCGGCCGCCCGATGGGCGCCGCCCAGGTGATGGACTGGCGCCTGCAGCGCCAGCTGGAAGCCCTCGGCCTGAGCTGAGGCGCGCCGTATGGTGCGCGGACAAGGTCTGACAATTGTTACGTATTTGTTAAAAGACCTTTGTCCATATCCGGATTCAAATAGCGCTTCGATCCGGCATCATGTCCCCACTCCGCCAGGGGAATAGAGCGGGGCGCGGAAGTACTTCCACTACAGAAACTTACGTTCGCTCGACCATGACTGTTACGCATGGCCGAACATTTGTGCCTGCCTACAAGAAAAGTCGGCCATCACGCTTACCACTGGCCGGCACTCCAAGACTCAAGGGGCAACTCCATGAAGCACCTCAAACGCAGCATGCTCGTGCTCGCCGTTTCCACCGCCGCCATGCAACTGGCCCAGGCCGAACCCTTCGTCAGCGACCAGGCCGACGCCAAGGGCTTCCTCGAGGACAGCCACCTCGACCTGCTGCTGCGCAACTTCTACTACGACCACGACGGCAAGAACGGCGCCGGCGACCAGCGCGACTGGACCCAGGGCATCTTCGCCACCTACAGCTCCGGCTACACCCAGGGCACCGTCGGCTTCGGCGTCGACGCCTTCGGCTACCTGGGCATCAAGCTCGACGGCGGCTCCGGCACCGCCGACAGCGGCAACCTCCCGGTGGACCGCCACGGCAACCCCGAGGACGACTACGGCAAGGCCGGCGGCGCGCTGAAGGTGCGCATCTCCAAGACCGAGTTGAAGTTCGGCGACATGCAGCCCACCGCCCCGGTCTTCGCCGCCGGCGGCACCCGCCTGATGCCGCAGACCGCCAAGGGCTTCGCGCTGATGAGCAGCGAGCTGCAGGGCCTGGACCTGGAAGCCGGCCACTACACCGCCGCCACCAGCCCGGTGACCACCAGCCACACCGGCGGCATCTGGGCCACCTACGCCAACGTCGAGGCCGACAGCGCCGACTTCGTCGGCGGCCGCTACGCCATCACCCCGGACCTGAGCGTGTCGCTCTACGCCGCCGAGCTGGAAGACATCTGGCGCCAGTACTACGGCAACGCCAACTACAGCCTGGCGCTGGGCGGCGACCAGTCGCTGGGCTTCGACTTCAACATCTACCGCACCAACGACTACGGCCAGGCCAAGGCCGGGCGCATCGACAACACCGCCTGGTCGTTCGCCACCGCCTACTCCTTCCTGCAGGCGCACACCCTGACCCTGGCCTTCCAGAAGGTGCAGGGCGACACCCCGTTCGACTACGTGGGCTTCGGCGACAACGGCGCGGGCGCCGCCGGCGACTCGATCTTCCTGGCCAACTCGGTGCAGTACTCCGACTTCAACGGCCCGGGCGAGCGCAGCTGGCAGGCCCGCTACGACCTGGCGATGGACACCTACGGCGTGCCCGGCCTGAGCTTCATGGCCCGCTACATCAACGGCACCAACATCAACGGCGAGCACATGGCCGCCGACAGCCCGTACCGCGGCTACGGCTATGGCAGCGACGGCAGCCACCACGAAACCGACGTGGAAGCCAAGTACGTGGTCCAGTCCGGCCCGGCCAAGGACCTGTCCTTCCGTGTGCGCCAGGCCTTCCACCGCGGCAACGCCGACCAGGCCGAGGCCGACAACAACGAACTGCGGCTGATCGTCGACTATCCGCTGTCGATCCTCTGATGCGCCGCTCTCTTGGGGAAGTTGCCGCGCGATGATCGCAGCTTCCCCAAGAGTTCCCCGCAGATTGTTACGTTTTCGCTGAAGGTGTTTCCCAGGACAGGGAATTTATCTGAGGCCGGCTGGTCGTTAACGTATTACCCATCCGATTCGGCCCGCTGCGTAGCGGTTCTTCCCGAATCCCTGCTCCTGACGTTGATTAAATCGTGATTGCTCAATTCAACGTCCTTCCAGCCGCTCCGCCAGGGGCGGCTTTTTTTTGCTGGTGGGTTTGTGTGGGGATGGGGAGGGGGCTGTTTTCTGGGCTCTCGCGTTTGCGGGAGTGACGGGATGGAAGGATGGTGCCCGACTTCAACGCCACTCAGGACAGCCCCCTCTCCCGCTTGCGGGAGAGGGTTGGGGAGAGGGCGCTCTTGAACCCAGCACCTACACCACCGGGAAACCCCGTTCGCGAGCAAGCTCGCTCCTACGAAGAGCGCCTCGGCGCGGCCTGCAAGACAGACCACCCACGTCATTCCCATTGTAGGAGCGGGCCCTGCTCGCGAATCGCGCGCAGGGCGCGCTCCTACAGGTAGGCATCGAGACCCCTGGGACGCACGGATGTAGGAGCGGACTCCGTCCGCGATTGGATTCCCCGACCACGCCGGCCGCCCCGGTGGCACGGATAGTCCCCGCCCGGCTTTCGCTCCCACCCCGCCTTACATCCGAAATCCCCGCCACCCAACGTGCTTATTTGATCGCCGTCAATTGCGAATCATTTGCGTAGAACTAGCGTGAGCCACGAGGGCCGGCGAATTCGAAGAATCATCGAATTGTCGATCAGCCCCTTCCGAATCGTTTGAGAGTGATCTCCGACTGTCTTCGGGAATTTTCGAGCCGCCTTTGAGGGAGGTATCGGGATGGTCGGATTCGAAACGCTCCTCGCGCTCTTGCCGAAGGTTCGCGTGGTTCATCACATTCCCGGGCGTATTCGCCTGAAGCTGGTGGACCTGGAGTTGCCTTCCGCCGCCCGCCTGCCGGAGCGTGGCGCCTTGCGCAAGGTCGATGACATCGCCGCACGCATTCCCGGCGTGCGTTCTCTGCGGCTCAACCCGCTAGCGCGTTCCTGTGCCGTGGAGTACGACCCGCGGATCATTCCCGAGCAGGCCTGGGGCGATCTTCTTGCTGGTACCCGCTCGCCGGCGGCCCGCATCCTGGAAGACATCCTGCTCGACAGCTACCGGGAGATCGTCGATGCGCAACTATGACGAGCCGATCCTGCGCGGGCGCCAGCTGCAACCCGCCGCGCCCTTCCCGATCCTGCACCAGGCGGTGCGCATCGCCCTGTACGACGAATACGCCGCGCGCAGTTTCTACGCCCGGGTGGTGGAGGCGTTCGGTGAGCGACCGCCGTTCCCCGCCGTGCTGCGCGACCAGGAACGGCACATCCAGACGCTGTCGGCGTTGGCCGCGCGGTTCGGCATTCCCCGGCCGCTAGACCCCTTCCCGGCGGAGACCGCCATCGAGCCGACCTGGCTGGCCAACTGCATGCGCGCGGTGGTGGGCGAGAGCGCCAACGTCCGCCTCTACGACTACCTGCTGGCCCACGTGCGCCAACCCGAGGTGCGCCGGGTGTTCCTCGACCTGCAGGCCGCCGCTTCCGCCAACCACCTGGCGGCGTTCCGCGAGGCGGCCATCGATGCCTTCGACCAGGAGCGCTACCACGCCGGCAAGGGCGTTCCGCCGCAGGAGGCCTACGCCAGCCATGGCCCGATTTCCGATTTCACCGAATACCTGATCGCCCACCTCAGCGGCCAGGGCGGCCTGCTGGGCCTGGCCGGCCCCTTGCTGCGGCGCGTCAACCCGGTGCTGCTGGCCGGCGTGGCCGTCGGCGGCGGCGGTGTCTACCTGTGGAAACACCAGCGCGCAAATCCTGCACACCCTGCACACCCTGAAGAGGAGAACTGACCATGCAGCCACTGATTTCCTTCGCCGCAGGGGTGGTGGCCGGGGCCGTCGCCCTGCGCCTGATCCGCCGCGGCAAGGCGGCGAGAACCGCCGAAGAACCGCCAACGGCCGAACCGGCGCCGGTGCCCGTCGTGGTGCCCAAGGCCGCGCGCCGGCCCGCCGCGAACAAGGCCGCGGCGGCGAAGAAACCCGCCGCCCACCCGCGCAAGGCCACCCGGCCTGCGCCCGCCACGGAGCCGGGGGCATGAAAGCCTATCCGGTGGTGCGCGGGGCGGGGTGGAATGACGCCAACTTCGCCAAGGGCTTCGTTACCAGCGCCTGCCTGTCCGCCTTCCAGGATGCCAGCGGGCAGCCCGACCTGCGGCGGGTGGCGCGCCATGCCCTGCAGGGCGGCACCGCGCTGTGCGCCGGCACCCTCGCGGCGCGGGCGCTGCAGCGGCAGGAATACGCACGGGCGCTGTTCGCCGGCATGGCCGGGGCGGTGGGCGTGATGCTTGTGGAACGTTGGCTACGCGACGGGGCACGGCCCTGTCAGGAGAACTGAGCATGGCTAAGAAGGGCAAGCGGCGGCACCACGCCGCCGGATATGGCTACGGGGAAGAGGCTTACGCCGGCAACGCATACGGCGGCTACGGCTATGCGCCGCAGAACCCGCCCGGCTGGCAGATGCCGCCGCCGCAGATGATGGGCGGCGCGCCGGGCATGCAGGAGGCGGCGGGGCTGTTCGGCCTGGCCGGCGGGATGGACGCCGGCATCCTCCAGGGGCTGCCGACCTTCCTGCGTTCGCGGCACACCGAGCAGTTCCTCCTCGGCCTGCTGGTCGGCGGCGCGGCGGCCTGGGTGATGAGCGACGAGGAGCTGCGCGGCAAGCTGATGAAGTCCGTGGTGAAGCTCTACGCCAACCTGGCCGGCGGCCTGGAAGAGTTCAAGGAGCAGATGGCCGACCTCAAGGCCGAGATGGGCGCGCAGCAAAGCGGTGACAAGTAATGCCGGGGCCCTGGTTCGCCAGCCTCGACCTGGTGCACGGCAGCGCCGGGCGGGCGCGTTATCGCTACCGCTGCCAGGCGGGCAGGCGCGGCGAACTGCACCGCATCGAGTGGGCCGTCGAGTCCCTGCGCGGGGTGCGCAAGGTGCGCGTCAACCCGGCGATCCAGGCCCTGGTGGTCGAGTACGAACGCGCGCTGACCGACGCCGAGCGCCTGCGCCAGGACATCCTCGCCCTGGAGTACCCGGACCTGCCGCTGGCCGCGGGGCGCTCCGGCGGCCACGGTGACGAATCGCCGGCCGGGGTGCTGACCACCGGCGCGGCGTTGCTGGCCGACCGCCGTTTGCAACCGGAACTGCAGGGCCCGCTGTCCATGGCGGTGTCGCTGCCGCTGTTCGGCAAGGCCCTGGCGGAGCTGGTGCAGCGGGGCATCACCTCCCACGTGCTGGAGGCGCTGGCGGTGGCCATCTCCATCGGCCGCCAGGACTTCCTCACCGCCAACATCACCACCTTCCTGCTGGCGCTGGGCGACTACCTGGAGCGCTCCATCGAGCGCCATTCGGACAACCTGCTCAAGAGCCTGCTGCGCCCGGCCAGCAATGAAGTCTGGGTGGAGCGTGACGGCGTCGAGCAACTGATCGACGCCCGCGAAGTGGCTTTCGGCGACACGGTGATCGCCGCCACCGGCACGGTGATCCCGGTCGACGGCACGGTGCTGGGCGGCGAGGCGCTGGTCAACCAGGCGACCATGACCGGCGAGAGCGTGCCGGTGGTGCGCCACCGCGGCGACATCGTGCTCTCGGGCACGCTGGTGGAGGAGGGGCGCCTGCGCATCTACGCGGAAAAGGTCGGCCGCCACGCCGCCGCGGCGCGCATTGCCAGCTTCGTCGAGCAATCCCTGGCGGTGAAGAGCGCCACCCAGCTGGAAGCCTCGCGCCTGGCCGACCGCCTGGTGCCCATGGTGCTCGGCCTGGCCGGTGGCACCTGGCTGCTGTCGGGCAGCCTGCAGCGCGCCTCGGCGGTGCTCCAGGCCGACTATTCCTGCGCCCTCAAGCTGGCCACGCCGGTGGCGTTCAAGGCCTCCATGTACCAGGCCGGCCGCCACGGCGTGCTGGTCAAGGGCGCCAATGCCCTGGAGCGCCTGGCCGAGGCGGACACCTTCGTCTTCGACAAGACCGGCACCCTGACCACCGGCGCCCTGCGCGTCACCGACTCGCTGGTGTGCAGCGCCGGCTACAGCGCCGAGGACGTGATCAACATCGCCGCCTCGGTGGAAGAACACTACTACCACCCCATGGCCATGGCGGTGGTCGAGGCGGCCAGCCACCTGCCGCACCGGCAGCACTTCAACCACGGCGAGGTGGAGTTCATCGTCGCCCACGGCGTGGCCAGCGTCATCGACGGCAAGCGCATCGTGGTCGGCTCGCGGCACTTCGTCGAGGAGGACGAGGGCATCTCCACCGCCGCTTACGCGCAGGACATCGAGCGCCTGCGCCGGGCAGGCAAGACGCTGCTGTACATCGGCTACGGCGGCGAGCTGCTCGGCGTGCTGGGCATGCTCGACAGCGTGCACCCGGACAGCGCCGCGACCATCGCCCGCCTGCGCGAGCTGGGCGCCCGGCGCATCGTCATGCTCACCGGCGACCACCCCGAACGCGCCCAGGCGCTGGCCGAGGAACTGGGCCTGGACGGCTTCCGCGCCGGGCTGCTGCCGGACGAGAAGGCCGAGGCGATCAAGGCGCTGGCCGAGGAGGGCGCGCGCATCGCCTTCGTCGGCGACGGCATCAACGACGCGCCGGCGCTCAGCGGCGCCCACGTCGGCATCTCCATGCGCCAGGGCTCGGACATCGCCCGCCTGGCCTCGGACATCGCCCTGCTGGAAGACGGCATCGCCGGGGTGGCCGACGTGCGGGCCATCGCCATGGCCGCGCGCGACCTGATCAACAGCAACTTCAAGCTCATCGCCGGCCTCAACAGCAGCATCCTCGGCGCCGCCGCGCTGGGCCTGCTGAGCCCGGTCTCGGCCTCGATGCTGCACAACGGCTGCACCATCGGCATTCTCCTGCGCGCCCTGGCCGGCGCCGGGCTGCCGCGCCCGCCGCGCCCGCAGGAGGCCCCATGAGCAGCGATGCACTGCCGCTGAGCATGGCCGGGGAGAACGTCAAGGTGCGCATCGTCGCGCTGCTCGGCGGGCCGGGCCTGGCCAGGCGGTTGACCGAGATGGGGCTGAACGTCGGCAGCGAGATCACCGTGCGGCAAAGCCAGGGCGGCGGTCTGGTGGTATCCAGGGGCGAGACGCGTTTCGCCCTGGGTGCCGGAGTGGCTCACAGAATCATGGTGTGCCCCGTCTGACGGCGCACCGGGAGGCAGACCATGGCAATGCTGAAAGAACTGGCGGTGGGTGAGCGGGCCAGGGTGACCGGTTTCAACCAGGGCGGCAGCGCCTACCGGCGCAAGCTGCTGTCCATGGGCCTGACCCCCGGCGCCGAACTCTCGGTGACGCGGGTGGCGCCGATGGGCGACCCGGTGGAGATCCGCGTGCGCGGCTTCTCCCTGTCGCTGCGCAAGGCCGAGGCTGACGCGCTGATGGTGGAGCGGCTGCCATGACAGAGCATCGCGTCGTCGCCCTGGTGGGCAACCCCAATTGCGGCAAGACCACGGCGTTCAACGCCCTCACCGGTTCGCGCCAGCGCGTCGGCAACTGGCCGGGGGTGACGGTGGAACGCAAGGTCGGCGAATACCGCTTCGAAGGCGAGCGCTACGAAGTGGTCGACCTGCCCGGCACCTATTCCCTGGACGTGGTCGACCAGGAAGTCTCGCTGGATGAAAAGATCGCCCGCGACTACGTGCACGCCAACGAGGCGAGCCTGGTGGTCAACATCGTCGATGCCTCCAACCTGGAGCGCAACCTCTATCTGACGCTGCAACTGGCCGAGATGCAGGTGCCGCTGGTGGTGGTGCTGAACATGGTCGACGTGGCCGAGGAAAAGGCCATGCGGGTGGACGCCGGCAAGCTCGCCGAGCGCCTGGGCTGCCCGGTGGTGCCCGTGGTGGCCTCGGAAGGCACCGGCATCGACGAACTCAAGCTGGCGCTGCGCGAAGCCCTGCGCCAGGCCCGCCGGCCGGGCGTGAAGGTGACCTACGACGCCGCCCTGGAACAGGCCATCGGCCAGCTGCTGCCGCAACTGGCCGCGGCGGGCAGCGGCATGGCGCCGCGCTGGCTGGCAGTGCGCCTGCTGGAGGGCGACGACCTGGCCCGCGCCATCGCCGGGCCGCAGGTGACCGAGGCGGCGAACCGGCTGGCCGAGGAACTGGGCGACGACATCGACGTGATGGTGGCGGACGCCCGCTACGGGCTGGCCAACGACATCACCCGCGAGGCCCTGACGCGCCTCGGCCGCACCAGCCGCGACCTGACCGACCGCATCGACCGCGTGGTGCTCAACCGCATGCTGGGCATCCCGATCTTCTTCGCGATGATGTACCTGATGTTCATGTTCACCATCAACATCGGCAGCTCCTTCATCGACCTCTTCGACCAGCTCGGCGCGCTGTTCTTCGTCGACGGCCTGGGCCGCCTGCTCGGCGCGTTCGGCACCCCCGACTGGCTGGTGGCGCTGCTGACCCAGGGCATCGGCGCCGGCGTGCAGACGGTGGCCACCTTCGTCCCGGTGATCGGCTTCCTCTTCCTGTTCCTCTCGGTGCTCGAAGACTCGGGCTACATGGCCCGCGCGGCCTTCGTCATGGACCGCTTCATGCGCTGGGTGGGGCTGCCCGGCAAGTCCTTCGTGCCGATGATCGTCGGCTTCGGCTGCACCGTCCCGGCGGTGATGGCCACGCGCACCCTGGAACACCGCCGCGACCGCCTGCTGACCATCGCCATGGCGCCGTTCATGTCCTGCGGGGCGCGGTTGCCGGTGTACGTGCTGTTCGCCGCGGCGTTCTTCCCCGAGCACGGGCAGAACGTGGTGTTCGGCCTCTACCTGATCGGCATCGGCGCCGCCGTGCTGACCGGCCTGCTGCTCAAGCACAGCCTGCTGGAGGGCGAGGCCACGCCCTTCATCATGGAGCTGCCGCCGTACCACATCCCCACCGTCAAGGGCGTGCTGCTGCACACCTGGGCGCGGCTCAAGGGCTTCGTGATCAAGGCCGGGCGCATCATCGTGCCCACGGTGCTGGTGCTGAACATGCTGAACTCCACCGGCACCGACGGCAGCTTCGCCAGCGTGGCGCCCGACCACTCGGTGCTGGCCGAGGTGGGCCGGGGCATAGCGCCGGCCTTCAGCCCCATGGGCGTGACCGAGGAGAACTGGCCGGCGGCGGTGGGCATCATCACCGGCATCCTGGCCAAGGAGGCGGTGGTCGGTACGCTCAACGCCACTTACGGCGCGCTGGCCGGGCAGGGGGAAGCGGAGGACGACAAGCCCTTCGACCTGGCCGGCGGCATCGTCGACGCCTTCGCCACCGTGCCGGCCAACCTGGCCGAGGCCTTCGGCCGCTGGACCGACCCGCTCGGCCTGGAGGCCGACCTGGGGGACCAGGACGCGGTCGCCGCCGCCAACGAGGTGTCGAGCAGCATCTTCGGCGCCATGGTCACCCGTTTCGTCAGCGCCTCGGCGGCCTTCGCCTACCTGCTGTTCGTGTTGCTCTATTCGCCTTGCACGGCTGCCATGGCCGCCGTGTACCAGGAGGCAGGCACTCGCTGGATGCTCTTCGTGGTGGGCTGGACCACCGGCCTGGCCTACGGCGTGGCGGTGCTGTTCTACCAGTTGGTGAACTGGGCGGAGCACCCGCTGAGTTCGCTGGCCTGGTGCAGCGGTGTGCTGCTCGCCTTCGCCGCCGCCTTCGTTTCCCTGCGCATCGCCGGCCAGCGCGCGCCACGGGCGCCGGTCGGCGTGCCGCTCTCGCCATCCGCAGGAGGCTCGCCATGATCCTGTCGCAACTGAGCGACTACCTGAAGCTGCACGGGCGCGTCAGCCTGCACGACATGCAGCACTACCTGGACACCACGCCCGAGGCCCTGGAAGGCATGCTCGCCGTGCTCGAACGCAAGGGCCGGATACGGCGCCTGCCGAGCGGCACGTCCTGCGGCGGGGGGACCTGCTGCAAGTGCGACCCGGCTAGCATAGTCGTCTACGAATGGGTCGCCGCGGCCTCGCCCGGCAATGGCTAGCGAGGCCGGGCGCGGGGCCATGAGGCGGCCGCCGGCGCTGCTGGTCATCGGCATCCACCGCGAGGAACTGGCCTTCGGCGAACGCGTCGCCGAAGGCGTGGACCCCGCGCGGGCGGATGTGCAGCGCATCCCCGACGGCCTGTCCGGGCGCCACCCGCGGGCGGACCAGCGCTTCCACCACGAACTCCTGCATGCCGCCCTGTACGAGCAGCTGCTGCCGCTGGCGAGCGGCCGCTACCGGGTGCTGATCGACCTGCACAGCGGCCGCGACCGCGACGGCCCGAGCGTGGACCTCTACTGCGGCCACCCGCGCTTCTGCCAGGCGCTGGCGGCAGCCCTGGCCCGGGAAGGCCTGGCCGGCCGCGGCATCGAAGTGGTGCCGCTGGGCGACTCGGTCGCCACGGTGATCCCCCGGCGCATCTGGGACAACCCGCGCTTCCTCTACGTCGGCATGGAGGTCTACCTGCCCGACGGCGAGCAGGGCGAAGCCGTGGAACTGGCCAGGCGGCTGGTGGGCCTGGTCAGCCAGGAGGCGCAGGCGTTCGAGGGCGGCTGAAGGCTTAGCGCAGGATGTGCCGGCGGTGCGTGCTCAGGTGCACCCCGAGGCAGGCGACGAACACCGCGCCGCAGGCCGCATGGCCGCGCTTGGAGCCCATGCCCACCAGGGCCAGCGAACTGCCCAGCCCGGCGATCATCCCCAGCTTGGCGTAGCGGTTGACACGCATCTTCAGCGGGCGCCGGCCGGCGGCCTGCAGCGGGGCGGCCAGTTCGGCGTCGACCAGCGCGTCGATGCGGCCCTCGAAGTCCACAAGGCTGGCCTGCTCCGCAGCGAAATGCACCAGCAGCGAACCCGACTTGGCGTTGGCCTCGCAGGAAAGCACGCCATCCAGGGCGGCCAGCTTGTCGTGCAGCCTGTGCAGGCGTTCGGCATTGCGCAGCCGGGCGTCCCGGACACGGATGCGGCCGGGCAGGGAGGAAACGATGTTGGTCATGGGGGCGGCGAGCGGCTGATAGGAGTCCGCATCATAGCGATTTGTATTCCGCCGCAGAGTTGCCGGCGGTCGGCTCGAAGTGGCAGGCGCGGGGCGGCTTGCATCGCCGGCACGGAAAAGGCACCGGCGGCGTCGCCCGGTGCCTGTGCCGTCGTTACCAGGTATCGATGAACGACCGCCCGCCGGCGTCCGCGGGCGTGGCACCGGAAGCGGCGTTGAGGCCGCGCAGCAGCCAGGCGCGGGTATCCGCCGGGTCGATCACCGCGTCGATCTCCAGGTAGCTCGCCATGTTCAGCGCCTTGCCGCTCTCGTAGGCCTTGGCCACCAGCTTGTCGAACAGTGCCTGGCGCGCGGCTTCGTCCGGCTGCGCGCTTAGCTCCTTGGCGAAGCCCAGCCGCACTGCGCCCTCCAGGCCCATGGCGCCGAACTCGCCACTGGGCCAGGCTGCAGTGAACAGCGGCGCGTGGAAGCTGCCGGCGGCCATCGCCTGGGCGCCCAGGCCGTAGCCCTTGCGCAGCACCACCGTGAAGAAGGGCACGCTGAGGCTGGCGGCGGTGACGAACATGCGCGAGACGTGGCGCACCGTGCCTTGCTTTTCCGCCTCGGGGCCGACCATGAAGCCGGGGGTGTCGCACAGCGAGACGATCGGCAGGCCGCGCGCCTGGCACAGTTGCATGAAGCGCGCGGCCTTGTCGCCGGCCACCGCGTCGATGGCGCCGCCCAGATGCGCGGGGTTGTTGGCGAGCAGGCCGAACGGCTTGCCCTCGATGCGCACCAGCGCGGTGACCAGCCCGAGGGCGAACTGGCGGCGCAGCTCCAGCACGCTGCCCTGGTCGGCGAGCAGCTCGATCACCCGGCGGATGTCGTAGACGCGCAGGCGGTTTTCCGGGATCACGTGGCGCAGCTCGCGCGGGTCGGCGCATTGCCAGTCGCCCGTCTCGCCCTGGAAGTACGCCAGGTACTGCTTGGCCACCCGCACCGCCTCGGCTTCGTCCTCCACCAGCACGTCGATCACCCCGTTGGGGCCCTGCACGCTGGTCGGGCCAACCTCCTCCGGCGTGTAGCTGCCCAGGCCGCCGCCCTCGATCATCGCCGGGCCGGCCATGCCGATGCTGGCGTTGCGGGTGGCGATGATCACCTCGCAGCAGCCGAGCAGGGCGGCGTTGCCGGCGAAGCAGCGGCCGGACACGACGCCGACGGTCGGCACCCGCCCCGAGAGCTTCGCGAAGCTGACGAAGGTGTGGCAGTCCAGCCCGGCCACGCCGACGAAGTCGGTATCCCCCGGACGGCCGCCGCCGCCCTCGGCGAACAGCACCACCGGCAGGCGCCACTGCGCCGCCAACGCGAGCAGGCGGTCGGTCTTCTTGTGGTTCATCACCCCCTGGGTGCCGGCGAACACCGTGTAGTCGTAGGCGATGGCCATGCAGCGCGCCGCCTGCTCGCCGAACCGCGCGGCGCCCACGGTGCCGATGCCGGCCACCAGGCCGTCGGCCGGGCTCAGCTCCAGCAACTCCTCGGTGGAGCGGCGCCGGCGCTGCGCGGCCAGGGCCATGGCGCCGTATTCGCTGAAGCTGCCTTCGTCCAGCAGGTCCGCGAGGTTCTCCCGGGCGGTGCGCTGGCCGGTCCTGCGCCGCTTGGCCACCGCCGCGGGGCGGCGCGCGTCGGTCAGGCGCTCATGGCGTTCCCTGACCTCGGCCAGGTCGGCGCGGATGTGGGCGAGGTCGACGGCCTGCTCGCTCAACGCCGCGCCGCCCTCGACCTCGGCCGGTTCGAGGAACAGCAGCGGCTGGTCCTCGGCCAGCGCGTCGCCCGGGGCCGCCGCCAGCAGGCGGACGATGCCGCCGCTTGTGGCCTTGACCTCGAACTCCATCTTCATCGCCTCCAGCACGGCGACGGGCTGGCTGGCGGCCACGCTGTCGCCCTCCGCGACCGCCAGGGCCACCACCACCCCGGTGCTCGGCGCGTTCAGGGCGATGGTGCCGGGTGGCGCATCGACGCTCTGGCGCCGGGTTTCGGCCACGCTGCCGGCGCCGCTGAAATAGCGGTGCGGGTGGCTCTCGCCGCGTGCGCTGAGCAGTTCGCCCAGGTGGCGCTCGACGAAGCGGGTGTCGACCTGGTTGGCGGCGACCTCCTCGCGTTGCAGCAGGTTTTGCAGCAGGTGCAGGTTGCTCGCCACGCCTTCCAGGCGGAACTCGCAGAGCGCGCGGTAGGCGCGGCGCAGGGCACCGGGATAGTCGCCGGCGCTGGCGATCAGCTTGGCCAGCAGCGAGTCGTAGGCCGGGCTGACCGCATAGCCGGCGTAACCGTAGCCGTCCACCCGCAGGCCGGGGCCGGACGGCGGCTGGTAGGCGCTCAGCACGCCGGCGGCCGGCCGCGCGCTGCCGTCGGCCTGGAGCGTTTCCAGGTTCAGCCGCAGCTGTATGGCGCAACCCTGCACGGCGGGCGGTTGGTCCAGCTGAAGTTCGCCGAGCGTGGCGCCAGCGGCCAGGCGCAGTTGGGCATGCAACAGGTCGACGCCGGTGACCTGCTCGGTGACCGTGTGCTCCACCTGGATCCGCGGGTTGGCCTCCATGAAGTAGAAGCGCCCGTCGGCCACCAGGAATTCGAAGGTGCCCAGGCCGCGGTAGTTCACCGCGCCGGCCAGGCGCAGGGCGCAGGCGATGATGGCCTCGCGCAGGCCCGCGTCCAGGCCGGGGCTGGGGGCGATTTCCACCAGCTTCTGGTGGCGGCGCTGCAGGCTGCAGTCGCGTTCCCACAGGTGGCTGACGGCGCCGCTGCCGTCGCCGAGCACCTGAATCTCGATGTGCCGGGCCTGCTCCAGCAACTGCTCCACATACAATGCGCCATTGCCGAAGGCGGCCTGCGCCTCGGACTGGCAGCGGGCGTAGGCCTCGGCCAATTCCGCCGGATCGCGCACGGCGCGCATCCCCCGGCCGCCACCGCCGGCCAGGGCCTTGAGCATCACCGCGCCGTGCTGCGCGGCGAACGCCTGCGCCTCGGCCAGCTCGATGGCGTGGTTCAGGCCGGCCACCAGCGGGGCGCCGCAGCGCTCGGCCAGGGCGCGGGCGGCGGCCTTGTCGCCGAACAGCTCCAGCACCTCGGCCGCCGGCCCGACGAAGGTCAGCCCGGCGGCCTGGCAGCGGCGGGCGAACCCGGGGTTCTCGGCGAGGAAGCCGTAGCCCGGGTGCACCGCGTCGCAGCCCTGCTCGCGGGCGATGGCGATCAACTGGTCCATGTCCAGGTAGGCGGGCACGCCGCGCCCCTTGAGCGGCACGGCCAGGTCGGCCTTGCGCGTGTGCAGGCTGGCGGCGTCGTCCTCGGCGAACACCGCGACGCTGCGGATGCCCAGGTCGGCGCAGGCCTGGGCGATGCGGATGGCGATTTCGCCGCGGTTGGCGATCAGCAGCTTGGCGAAGGGCGGGGTCACAGCAGAGGCTCCAGTTCGTTCTTCTTGATCTTGCCGGTGGCGGTCATCGGCAGGCTTGCGACCACGCGGACCTCCGGCACCTTGTAGACGGCCATGGCCTCGCGGCACCAGGCGAGCAGGCTCTCTGCGCTTTCGCCGGCGCCCGGCTTGAGCACCACGAAGGCCACCGGCTGCTGGCCGCGGCGCTCGTCGGGGCGGGCGAGCACCGCGCTGGCGAGGACCGCCGGGTGCTGGCCGAGCAGCGCCTCCAGCTCGCTGGGGAACACGCTCATGCCGTTCACCTTGATCATCTCCTTGCGCCGGCCCAGGTAGCGAATGAAGCCCAGCTCGGTGATCTGGCCGAGGTCGCCGGTGTGCAGCCAGCCGTCGCGCAGTACCTCGGCGCTGGCCTCGGGGCGGTTCCAGTAGCCCTTGAGCAGCGACGGGCTGCGAATGCACAACTCGCCTTCCGCGCCCAGGGGCAGCAGCTCCCCGGTTTCGAAATCGCAGACCTTGAAGTCGGTGCCCGGCACCGGCAGGCCAACGAAGGTCGGCGCGCTGTTGAGGTCGAAATCGTCCTGCTGGAAGCCGACGATGAAGGTGTCGCAGGTGTGGGTCTCGGTCATGCCGAAGCTGGTCTCCACCAGCGTGGTGCCGGTCAGCTCGCGCCAGCGCCGGCGGTAGCTGGGCGTCAGCTTCTTGATGAAGGAAATGGCGCCCGACACCCGCAGCGAGGAGAAGTCGAATTCGCCGACCCGCGGGTGCTCCAGCACCTCGGCGGCGCTGTCGACCAGCAGGGTGCAGTGGCTGACGCGGTAGCGTTGCACGGCGGCCATGAAGGCCTCGGCGTCCCAGCGCGCCAGCAGCACCAGGCGGCAGCCGGCGAACACCGGGAACAGCAGGCCGCCATTCTCCCCGGCGATCCAGAATTCCGGCAGGAAGTTCAGCAATACGCTGTCCTGCTCCAGCCGGTTCGCCACCGACAGGTAGCTGGCGCAGGTGTAGAGCATGTCGCCGTGGGTATGCACGCAGCCCTTGGGCAGGCCGGTGGTGCCGCCGGTGTAGTTGAGCGCCGCCACGTCGTCGAGCCGCGCCTGGTGCTGCGGCACCGGTCCCCGGCAAGCCTCGAGGGCCGGGAGGAAGTCGATGAAGTCGTCCCCGGCCAGTTTCGGCGCCAGCAGCATGTCGGGCGGCGGCAGGCTCGGCGTGGCCGGGCACAGCTCGCTGAGGCTGGTGGCCAGCAGCCGGCGCAACGGCGTTTCACCGCGCACCTGGCGCACGATCGGCAGCAACTGGTCGAAGCACAGCAGGGTTTCGGCGCCGCTGTCGTTGAGCTGGTAGCCCAGCTCCAGCGCCTTCGACAAGGGGCTGACCGGCACATACACCGCCCCCGCGCGCAGGATGCCGTAGAAGGCGACGTGCAGCTGCGGACAGTTGGGCAGGAACACGGCGACGCGCTCGCCGGGGCGCACGCCCAGCTCGGCCAGCAACGCGGCGCAGCGGTCGGCCAGGCGGTCCAGCTCGGCCCAGGCCAGGCTGTGGCCGTAGAAGTCCAGCGCGGGCGCCTCCGGCTTCAGGCGCGCCCAGGTGCGCAGGTATTCGCCAAGCGGCTGCTGCCCATGCGGGTAGTGCGGCTCGCGCGGCGTGCCGGCTGGCCAGGCGGCGGCCTGGAGGCGATGCAGCGCCTGGAGGTAACGGGCTTCGTTCATGGCGGGCACTCTTGTCGTTCTTGTTGCGCTGCATCTTAAAAAGCCGGGGAGAGCGAAAGAACTGACGCCTATTCATCGATATCCATGAACGCTATGCATGGTTGTTCCAGTGGGGATCGCTGCTAGGCTGGAGCGGCTGGGGATAGAGGGTGATCGGCATGAATCAAGCACATGAATGGTCGACGCTCGGTCGTCTGGACCTGAACCTGTTCCGCGTCTTCGAGGTGGTCTACCGCGAGCGCAACCTGACCCGCGCGGCGGACGTCCTGCACCTGAGCCAGTCGGCGGTCAGCCACGCCCTGGCGCGCCTGCGCGAGCAGATCGGCGACCCGCTGTTCGTCCGCCACGGCCGCGGCGTGGCGCCGACGCCGCTGGCCGAACAGCTGGCGCCGGACATCCAGCACGCCTTGAACGGCCTGCGCCGCAGCGTGATCCGCCGCCAGGACTTCGACCCGCAGCGCGACCAACGCACCTTCCACCTGAACATGCCCGAACAGCTGGAGCCGGTGGTGCTGCCGGGCATCCTCGACCACCTGCAGCGCACCGCCCCGCAGATCGGCGTGCGCAGCAGCAGCGTGCACTGGGCGGAACTGAAACAGGAACTGGCCGCCGGCCGCATCGACTTCGCCATCGAGATCGCCCGCCCCACCGATGCCACGCTGCGCCACCGGCAACTCTGGCGCGACGACCTGTGCGTGATGGCTGGCCCGGCCTTCGCCGGCGAACTGACGGCAGAACGCTACCTGGCCGCCGAACACGTCGCCGTCACCTCGCGACGCCGCGGCATCTGCATAGAAGACCTGGCGCTCGGCCAACTCGGCCTGACCCGCCAGGTGCGCCAGCATTGCCAACACTACCTGTCGGCCGCGCTGCTGGTGTCACAAAGCGATTGCCTGCTGACCATGGCCAGGCACTACGCCGAACTGCTCAACCGCGGCCTGGGCAACCGCCTGCTGCCAATGCCCCTGGAACTGCCGCCGGTGACGCTGAACCTCTACTGGTCACGCCACGCCGATGGCGAGGCCGGGAACCAGTGGCTGCGCGGGCAGTTGATGGAGGTGGTGAAGCGGATGCGTTGAGGCCAGTGGCGACGCCTAAAGCCATTTCCCGCTGAACAGCATGCTGCCGATCAGCGCCAGCCACAGCGTGGCCGGGACATTGAGCAACTGCAGCCACATACCAACAAAAAGCCCTCGACGAGGCGAGGGCTTCCGGAAGCGGCGCAGCGCTTACTGCAGCAGCACCAGGTCGATGCCTTCGGGCTTCAGCTTGAGCAGCAGCACGTCGTAGTAGAACGCCAGCGCACCGAAGCCGACGCAGAACACCAACATGCTCAAGGTACCGCCAACCATGCCGTCGCGGTCGGCGATAGCGAACAGGCCGAAGATGAAACCGAACAGGAACAGCCCGGAAAGGAGCTTGCAGACCAGCCGTACCAGGCCGCGGAAGGTGTAGAGCAGATGGAACAGAACGGTCTTGATGGCGCGCATGGCGACCTCCGTGTCGTTGATGAAAGCGAGAGCCGAGTCCATCGGCTGAATGGGAGGGATTATGCCAGAGCTGGCGGCGGTGTCGCTGCTCCAGGCTGTGCCAGAAGGGAATACTCCCTCCTTTTTCGTTTTCAAGCCGTGGTATTCACCCCGGTTCCGCTGGTGCTGCTGCCGGAGTCCGTCAGCGCCTCGGAGTACGCCGCATAGGCGGTCGCCACCGCGGCACTGGCGGTCGCGACACGTGCCCGGGCAGCTTGCTCCTGGACCTGGCGGGCTTGCTTCTCCTCCTCGGTCTGGTTACCGCCGCTCTGGCTGACCTTGGCAAGTTCCTGTTCGGCTTCCTGCAGCTCCTTTTGCGCCTGTTCCACGGCTTCCTTGAGCTTCTCCAGTGTGCTGTCCGAGGTGCTGCTGGAACTGCTGCCACTTCCCCCGGCGCCACCGGCTCCGCCAGCACCCTGCGCCGAACTGTTTGCATTGGTTTGGGAGGTACTCGTTGCGCTAGAGGTGGTGTTGCCGTCGTCGCTTGTCGACGAGGTAGCGGTGGATGAACTTGAGGATGTGGTGAAGCGGAGATTCATGTTGCTGACGGACGAGATGCTGGACATCGGAAGGCTCCGGATCGTGATGGATACCCGGCATGGCGGCCTTCGCGGGGAAACCTTTAGTGGGGTTTGTTAGCGGCTTAGTATCGATCTGGATACTTCGTTCGAGAAGGGCGAGAAAGCGGAAGAGGAGGGCGGCTGATTCATGTGGATCGAACTCGATGCCGGAGTACGCCCGCTTTCAATTACCGCCTGCGCACGCCTCAGCTTTTTTCTGCGCAGTTCTCTCGGTTGGATGCTGCTCATGCTGCTGCCACCAGAATTGACACTGCGCTGACGCGAAGCGTTTCTCCTGCGCCACCCTGGCCTGTTCCGCCTGAGCTTGTGCGAGTTGCTCGGCTTTCTGCTGTCGCAAAGCTTCTTCTTCCTGCGCTACTCGTCGGCGCAACTCGGCCTGGGCTTTTTGCGAGTCCCGTTCGGCCTGGCGCATGGCTTGCTGCAGGTAGAGGCCGGCGTCATTGAGCGCGGCCTTGATGCGCTGCTCCTGGATGTAGTCGTAAAGCAGCTTTCCGCCCCAGATACCGCCCACGACAATGAAGGCGGCCAGGATGATGGCGTGGCTGGGGTCCATCGGCTGATGGGCGCGGCGGGCAGGGGCCAGCCTGCGGCCAAGACGTTCGTTGCGATCGTCTATTTCCTCATCCATGTCGAGGCTGAGGCTTTTCAGTTGCTCGTTGATTTCGCGCTTTGCCATGCCTGCCGCGTTCCTTGCCGCACTTCCTGTGATCGAACCTTGTGGATATCCCTAGCCCGCAGGGTTGGCCTGGTCGTGATCAGGGCTTGTCTGCCCGACCTCCGGCAGCACCTCGCCGGTGCTCAGCCACCAGCGGTAGTGCGGGTAGACCTTGCCGAGGATTTCCACCTCATCGGCGCCAACCCGCGCCCTCCCGCGTTTGATGCTGACCCAGCGGTTGTAGTCCGTGTCGCCTGCGCGCGTCAGTTCGCTCAGGTTGCTCTGGCTTATCAGTCGAAGTGCTCTCTCGGTGATGCTCATTCAAATGGTAACTGATTGTTTTGGACTATGTACAAAGCATAGGTCTGGAAGGTATTTTGACTATGTGCATGAACATAGTTCATGCAAGTAAGTCGTCCATAAGCCGCCATAGTGCAGCAAAGGCTATGGGTGTGGAAGAGAGCCATTAAGGAGTGGGTGTTATGAACCAACCAGACCTGAATCTCGACCTGTGCACCATCGAAGCTTTTGGTCGGATGTGTGTTTTGCCTGACGCGGTGGTAGCTGAGTGGATCGAGGCTGGCGTGTTGCCGAACCGGAGCATTGCCGGTATCTGCTTGGTCGATCTGCGGAAGCTTTTTGCTGCGCAGTTTCACGGCAAGGAGTGCGTTTCGGCGGGTGGAAAATAGGCGTTGGGCGAAGGAGAGGGAGGCTGCCAGCGATCGAGCGGGAATAAATAAGGCATGCATGAGTCGCCACGTGGCCGATCTGTCTGTTTGGTGGAGCCGGGGAATATGTACTCTTCATTGGGACGTTTCAGAGCGGCCCAATCTGCGCCATTTCCATACAAGGCGTGGATCAGACCGCTCGGCTTTTATCTTATCGTTCCAAAGCTTTCGACATTTTTCGAAAGAGAGCCATCCTTAGCTCTCTTGTTCGCGCAGTACTTGAAGACGGATAAACGCTTTCAATGCTGGATCCTTGAAGGTCGTGTAGTTGTTAAGTCGCTCGCTCCCATCCGGTCTTTCGACATCGGTTAGTACCATGCCGAAGCGCTCTGTTTTTAGATCTCTGAGGGGGCCTGAGAGTGCAGTGCTTGGAATGTCTTTGTTTAAGTATTCACTGACCTTGGTGCGAATCGTCTCCATTGTTACATACTCGTCTTCGCATTCGGCAATTGCGCGTAGGATTTGCTTTCTGTAACGCATGTCTCCAGTGGTTTCTACCGCAGCCACGTATGACTTATTAAGGCGAGCTTCTTTCGTTTCCACGAAGCTTTGAATTGCATATTCAATATCACTTGGAACTACAACTCTTGGCTGTCTTTCGAAAGCCAATTCTGCTGCTTCAAGAGACAAGTATTGCAAAATACTTGGAGATCCAACGCAGGACTTTACAAGTCTTGCGGTTATCTCTTCCGGGCAATTGATATGGAGGTCGCTCATGCCTTTAGTCACAACATAAGCGCATTCATCCTCCATCATTGCTTTGAGGTGGACCTCCTGAATCAGTCTATCGATACCAGGATCGGAAGAAACCAATTTGCTAGCATCCGAGGACGTCCCTAGCAATACAATCTTAAAATTTTTGCAATTAGAGTTTCCGAAACTCTTTATGAACTTGGAGAGATCGCTAGCAAAACTGTCTGAGGCTCGATGCAACTCGTCAATTAACAGAGCGGCACCAACCTCTTCACAAATTTCGATGAGCTTAGAGTCTGTCGGAGAAGTGACTATAAACTGATGTTCGGACTGAGTGGAGTCTGTAGTACTTTGAGTCTTCTTAGTGGCGATTAGTGCATTGAACTTCCCTGCGGCAGCACCGGCCTGCATGCTGCGTTCGGAAGAGCTTGTCTCCGAATTCGTTGTGGAGAACTTTGTTTGAACAGAGTATCCAAGCCTCTCTAAGCACCTGGTGAATACATCTTCTATGCTTTTATCTGCCACACTCTCAATGTTTATCAGCAGTCCTTGCTCATCTTTTTCCCGCAGAACATGGCGAGCCATTGATGTTTTTCCTACACCGTACTCGCCGAAGACAACGGGAATAAGATTTCTCCTCAGTGCCTTACGAAATATCTCCTCTGACTCGCCTCGAGCCGCGTAAATGTTCGTAGGTCGGATTGGAAGAGAGCCTGGTGTGAATACATCGTTTGGCGTGAGCATACTAGATCCTTTAAATTCTTTGTCAGTCTTTCAAGGTTCAATCTTGGAATCAGTCTCACAATATGGCGATTCCTTAAGCGTTTTACACCTGTAGCCAAATATCGATTTTTCGAGAAATGGGAATAGATTTATTTACTCTACTCTAATCCCTGCATTCCCCACCCATCCCCATACCTTAAGCATCTCGCCCAAACTCCTCGCCCCCCGGCCTCGTCTGCCCAACCTCAGGCGCCACCTGTCCACTCGCCAGCCAAAGCGCGTACTGCGGATACAAACGCACCAGCGCTTCCACTTCCTGGGTGCTGATCCGGGTTCGCTTGTCGTAGCGGACCGTGCGCCAGCGGGTGCCGCTGATCTCGGTGCGCTTCACCAGTTCGTCCAGGCCTGTCCTGTCGACAAGCGCTCTCACTCGGTCGTCTATCGAATCCATGTGAAATGGTATTTTACATTTGTAATATACAAATACCTCTATGCTTTTCGTATATTACAAAACGGGTGAGGTAAGCCTTCTGGGTTGAGGGGCCCGGCGCCGCTGAATCACGCCCGAATAGTGCAGCAAAAAGCCATGGAGATGGAAGAACGCCCACAAGGGGGAGTGCTATGAGCCAACCAGACCTGAATCTCGACCTGTGCACCATCGAAGCCTTTGGCGGGATGTGTGTTTTGCCTGATGAGGTGGTAGCCGAGTGGATCGAGGCTGGCGTGTTGCCAAGCCGCACTATCGCTGGCATTCGCTTGGTCGATTTGGGACGGCTGAACGCCGAATGCTTCAACGACAAGGTTTGCCGGCCAAGTGAAAGTGTTGATTAGCAAGCAGCGCTAATTGGCGTCTGTCAGGAAGTGGTGTGGAAGGAGGTTCTGATGGCCAGAAAGTTTTCTGAGCTCAAGGCTAAGATGTCGCAGCAAGCTCAGGCCCGCCTTGAGGCCAAAGCCAAGGCCTTGTTGGACGAAATGTCGTCGACGGACCAGCCAGAGCAAGAATCGCAGGCACAAAAAAGGCACTTGCGTGAGTCGCCAAGTGCCTGATCTGTCTGTTTGGTGGGGCTATAAAAAAATCTGTCCCCTTTTCGGAGCTAGCCGATAGGCTCCGAGATCACTGGAAAGCCAACGGGCCCTTAGTCCGTGCATCACGTCTTTCTGCCGTACCTTAGAGCGCACCACGATTCAGCTACCGGACGGGCAGGCAAGTCATGCGTTGCGCCACACCTTCGCCAGCCATTTCATGAGGAACGGGGGCAACATCCCCGCACTCCAGAAGATCCTGGGACATTCGACGCTGACCATACGCTACGCGCACCTCTCGCTAGATCACCGCTATGCGCCTTGGGTCAATGGCTGCGGTAGCGGGCCAAGCATCTACTACCTTTCGTTTGACGCAGCAAAGAAACGTGATAGATTCTAATAGGAATCTGAATAGATTCTAATTTGAGTCGAGGGCTCGGGAGGTAAGGTATGAGTGACTTTCTCAGTAGGCTGGAAGCGAAACGCAAAAAGAATTCGACAACTGAGTCGATGACCATTCGCGTAAGTGCGGAAGAAGATGCCGCGATCAAGGAGCTGGCCAATTACTACGAGTGCACGAGGCAGGACCTCATACATGAGCTAATAACCGAGTATCTGATGCCCGCATGGCAGGCGCTGCAAAGAGATCCTGTATCGGTAGCGGACTATTCAATCCAGGAGGGTAAGAGGGCTTTCTACGTTTTGAATACCAATAAGGCGAACGTGGCAGCAGATCACGACTTCATGCTGGCGGAGGGCGTAGCTGCAGCCTTTGAGGACGGTTACAAAGAGAAAATCGAGCGCTTCAAGAAGGGCGACGTAATTTTCTTGTATGAGTCTGGTGTAGGTATCGTTGCCTTCGGGGAGGCGTCCGGTGAAACGCTGAAGAAGGAACACCTGGGGCGTCCTGACAAGACTTATTATCAGAAGCTTGATCGGTTTGAGCGGCTTGATGAGCCTCTTGCTCCAAAAGGTATTAATCGCGTGCTTTCTAGAAGCATCAAGTTCGTTCAAACCCTGACGGGCCTGCCGGATGGTGATGTGCTGCTAAAAGCGGTGAAGAAAGCGTAGCCCTGCTGATTAGCGGAAGGGTTGGCACTCGACATTTTTTCGATGCCCAAAGAAAAACCCCTGAAAAACTCTAAGCTTTTCAGGGGTTTGTTTGGTGGAGCCGGGGGGATTTGAACCCCCGTCCGCCAGCTCTCCGCTATCGGTTCTACATGCTTAGCCATCTCTACTGAGTTAACTCCGCGCGGCCCGAGTGGCAGGGCGCTTGGAGCGAGCTGTATGAGTTTTAGCCGTTACGTCTACAGCGAACTTGGCGGCGATCCTGTTCTATCTGACAGACCTAATCTTCGGGTTTACAGGCATCCCCTAGGGTCTGCTGGCGCCCTTAGGCGGCCAGAGCGTAGTTGTCGTCGTTGGCAACTATGAATTGTGGCAGCGGATTTACGAGAACTGTCACCTACTCGGCATGCCCCTCAAGTTTTGTTACCGGCGTCGAATCCTAATCGGCCCCAGAACCTTTGAAGGTCCCGGCCAGTGTACGGTAAAGCCCCCGGCGAGTCCACCAGGGGGCTCTGCAAGCTCCTGTCAGCCCAGGAGTTTCAGCACGGCGGCGGCCACCGCTTCGCTCGAGGCGGGGTTCTGCCCGGTGATCAGCAGTCGGTCCACTTCCACGTGGCTCTGCCAGTCGTCGGCCTTGGCGTAGCGGCCGCCCTTGGCCTTGAGTTCGCTCTGCACCAGGAAGGGCACCACGTTGGTCAGGCCCACGGCTTCTTCCTCGCTGTTGGAGAAGCCGGTGACGTGGCGGCCCTCGACCAGCGGCTTGCCGTCGCCGTTCTTCACGTGGCGCAGCACGCCGGGGGCGTGGCAGACGGCGGCGACCGGCTTGCCGGCGCTGGCGAAGGATTCGATCAGGGCGATGGAGTACTGGTCCTCGGCCAGGTCCCACAGGGGGCCGTGGCCGCCGGGGTAGAAGACGGCGTCGTAGTCGGCCTCGTTCACCTCGGCCAGCTTGCGCGTGTTGGCCAGGGCGGCCTGGGCTTCGGGGTCCTTGCGGAAGCGCTCGGTGGCCGGCGTCTGGGCGTCGGGCTCGTCGCTTTTCGGGTCCAGCGGCGGCTGGCCGCCCTTGGGCGAGGCGAGCGTCAGCTCGGCGCCGGCGTCCTTGAACACGTAGTAGGGCGCGGCGAATTCCTCCAGCCAGAAGCCGGTTTTCTTGCCGGTGTCGCCCAGTTGGTCGTGGGATGTGAGCACTACCAGGATCTTCATGGCCTCTCCTTGCATGCAGCGGTGTGACGGCAGGCGCCGGCCGGGCGCCTGGCGGAACCGTCAGTTTAGGCGCTGCGCCGCGGCTTGCACGGCGGCGCCGGCGTTCAGCGGCCGAGGGTGATGGCCAGGTAGGCGACGTAGAGCGCGCCGTTGCCCAGCAGCACCCAGGCGGCGATGCCGTTGTGGCGGGCGTTGAGGCGCAGCCAGAGCGCCGCGCCGAGGGTCACCAGCACCCCGGTGAGCACTTCGATGCGTGGCTGCCAGGGCGTCAGCAGGATGCCGATGGCCGGCAGCAGGGTGCCCTGGAAGACCATGGCGCCGGTGATGTTGCCGAAGGCCAGGGTGTCCTTGCCGCGGCGCACCCAGAGGATGCTGTTGACCTTCTCCGGCAGCTCGGTGGCGATGGGGATGATCAGCAGCGAGAGCAGCAGGGCGGAGATGCCGAGCAGGTCGGACAGGCCCTCCACGCCGTGGATGAAGCCCTTGGCGCCGAGCACCAGCAGGGCCAGGCCCAGCATCAGTTGCACGAGGACGGTGAAGGCGTTGGTCGGCAGGCCCAGGCGCGACAGCCACATGGGGTTTTCCGCCGCGGTGCCGTGGCCGTCTTCCACCAGGTCGCGGGATGCGCGCAGGGTGAGGCTGATGTAGCCGACGTAGGTGAGCACCAGCAGCACGCTCAGGCCGATGCGGTAGCTGTGCAGTTGCGAGGGCACGAACATCGCCACCGTGGCCAGGCAGAAGGCCAGGAGGAAGAAGTTGAGGTCGCGCAGCAGGCCGCTGCGCTCGGGCACCAGGCGCCCGCGCAGGCCGCGGCCGCGGAGGACGAAGCAGGCCATCAGGCAGGTGGACAGGGTGGAGAGCATCAGCGGCGCGCCGAGGATGGCGCCCACGCCCACTTCTTCGTTGAGCGAGACGTTGCTGGTGCCGGCCAGCAGCGCCAGCAACGGCACCAGGGTTTCCGGCAGGGCGGTGCCGATGGCGGCGAACAGCGAGCCGGTGACGCCTTCGGAGATGCCCAGGCGCTCGCCCAGGTGTTCCAGGGCGTTGGTGAAGAGTTCGGCGGCGATCAGGATCAGCAGCAGCATGCCGAGCAGTTCGAGGACGAACGTCAGCATGGCGTGCGCTCCCCACGGGTGGAGGGCGATTCGGGACGGAGGCGGTGCATCACGGTGGAACTCCCGGCCGGTATGGTACCCATGACCATGCGCCTCCCCGGCCGTTGCGGAGGTTGCATGGTCAAAGGTCTTGCCAGGCTTTGCGCTGGCCACGCCATGGCCTGCCGGCCAAGGATGTTGACGTGGTCCCCGCCGGTGTTCCGGGCGGGCGGCTACTCCCCAATGACGCCGGGCATTCTAGCGGATTGCCCGGCGCGCTCAAGGGGTTGTTTCCTCATGTGTCGATTGCCGCGGCCCGGGGCCGCCGCGTTTCCCTGCTCGCGGCGGCGCCCGCCGGGCGTCGGTTCAGCTGCTGGACGAGGTTTTCAGCAGCTTGAGGGCCTTCTCGGTCATGGCGACGCAGGCCTGGGTATTGCCCTGTTCCTGGGCCTGGGCGGCCTTTTCCTGGAGCCGCATGGCCTGCTCCTGCACGCTGTCGCTGCGGTTGGTGCTCTGCATGCTCTCGTCGATTCTCTGCAGGTTGTCGCTGCAGCGGTCGGCGGCGAACACCGGCGACGCGAGCAGCGCGGCACTGATGAACAGGATGGTGGTTTTCATGATGCGGTACCTGTACGGCTGAACATGTCACAGGCGGCGACTCGCCAGGCGAGCGGGGCCTGAACGGTGGACTGCGCCGGTGCTGCCGGGGTTCAGGAAAGTTGCGCGGACGGCAGTTCCACCCGTACGCCCAGGCCGCGCCCGTCCAGGCCGGGGTGCAGGCTGATGTGGCCCTGGTGGATTTCCACCACGCGCTTGACGATGGGCAGCCCCAGGCCGCTGCCGCCGGTGCCGGAGGCAACGCCGGGGCTGCGGTAGAAGCGGGTGAAGATGGCGGCCTGCTCGGCGGCGGCCACGCCGGGGCCGGAGTCCAGCACCCACAGCTGCACCTTCGCGCCCTCGGTGCCCAGGCGCACTTCCACGTGGCCGCCCTCGGGGGTGTAGCGCAGGGCGTTGCTCACCAGGTTGCCGAGCATGATGCCCAGCCACACCGGCACGCCCATGACCACGGCGCCCTGGCTCTCCAGTGTCAGCTCGATGCCCTTGTCGATGGCCTGGGGCGCCAGGTCGGCGATGGTTTCCTCGCTGAGCTGGCCGAGGTCGACGGGGGTGAAGGTCTCGTGCAGTTCCTCGTTGTCCAGGCGTGCCAGCAGGAGGATCTGTTCCATCAGCGTGCCGATGCGCTCGACGCTGCGGCTGACCTGCTGCAGGCCGTGGGCGAGCACCGCCGGGTCGGAGGAGCGCAGCGCTACCTGGGCATGGGTACGCAGGCTGGCCAGGGGCGTGCGGATTTCGTGGGCGGCGTCGCTGGTCAGGCGGCGCTCGGCCTCCATGGCGGTGCCCAGGCGTTCGAGCAGCAGGTTGAGTTCGTTGACCAGGCTGTGCACTTCCACCGGCGCGCGGTTGAGCGCCAGCGGCTGCAGGCTGCGCGCGCTGCGCTGGTGCAGTTGCGCGGTGAGACTGCGCAGCGGCGCCAGGCCGTTGTTGACGCCGAACCACACCAGCAGGGCCAGCAGCGGCAGGGCCAGCAGCAGCGGGAAGAGGGCGCTGAGCAGTAGCAGGTGCAGGGTGTGGCTGCGGTGGTGGAGGTTTTCCACCACCCAGATGCGCGCGTTTTCGTCGCGGGTGCTCAGTTGCAGGACGCGCCAGGTGATGCCGTCGTGTCTGATTTCGGAGAGGCCGGTCTCCAGGGCTTCCAGGCCGGTGGGTAGGCCGGGCGTGGCGAACAGCGGCTGGCCCTGGTACCAGAGGCTGTAGCCCAGGGCGGACTCGCGCTTGACCAGCGGCAGCCCCTCGATGGCCTTGCGGCTGCGGGCGATCAGCTCGCCCTGGCCGCCGGCGACGTCCACCAGGCGCAGGGCGGCTTCGCCGAAGTCGATCATGTCTTCGTCGTAGAGCCGGTCGACCTGGCGCGAGGCGAGGTGGTAGGTGAGGGTGCCGGCCAGCAGCCAGCACAGCGTCACGCCGCCGATCAGCAGCGCCAGCAGGCGCCGGCTCAGCGAGCCGGCGCGGCGCGTACGGCCGGGCGTGGCGCTCAAGGTGCGTCCTTGGCCGGGCGGTCGATGCCGTAGCCGATGCCGCGCACGGTGCGGATCAGCTCGTTGCCCAGCTTGCGCCGCAGGTGGTGGACGTGGACTTCGATGGCGTTGCTTTCCAGCTCGCCGTCCCAGCCGTACAGGGCTTCCACCAGGCGGGTGCGCGAGAGCACCTTGCCGCGCTGTTCCAGCAGCAGGCGCAGCAGGGCGTATTCGCGCGGGGCCAGTTCCACCGGCTCGCCGCCCAGGCTGACCTGGTGGGTGGCCGGGTCCAGGCGCAGCTCGCCGTGTTCCAGCAGTGGCTGGGCGCGGCCGGTGTGGCGGCGGGTGAGGGCGCGCACGCGGGCCAGCAGTTCGTCGAGGTCGAAGGGTTTGCTCAGGTAGTCGTCGGCGCCGGCGTCCAGGCCGGCCACGCGGTCGGCCACCTTGTCGCGGGCGGTGAGGATCAGCACTGGGGTCATGTCGCCGCGCTTGCGCAGGCCGCGCAGCACTTCCATGCCGTCGCGCCGCGGCAGGCCGAGGTCGAGCACCAGCAGGTCGAACTCGTCGGTGGCCAGGGCCTGGTCGGCGGCCACGCCGTCGGTCACCCAGTCCACGGTGTCGCCTTCCAGGCCCAGCCCGGCGCGGATGCCGTCGCCCAGCAGCGGGTCGTCTTCAGCCAGCAGGATTCTCATCTTCGCCCCCATTCGCATGGTGTCGCCGAGCAGGATAGCCGCAGCGGCGGTTTCGCGGCAGAGGCTGGCAGGGCTCGCTTAACGTGGGGTTAAGACGAGGGGGGGGCTTTCTGTAGGAGTGAGCTTGCTCGCGAACAGACTCGGCAGCGGGGTTTGTTCGCGAGCAAGCTCGCTCCTACGAAGAGCGGAAAGGCGGCAGGGCCGGTTAGTGGCGGCGATGGGTATCGCTTCGCTCAACCCATCCTACGGGGAGCTCGCTGGATTGTGGGCGGAGTCCGCTGTTTTCTGGGTTATTCCCCTTCGGGCCAGCGCAAGCGCTGTTCGCGATGGAGCCGCGTCCCGCGTTCGCGGGAATGACGTCGGAAAATACGACTCTCACCCCGTCATTCCCGCGAACGCGGGAACCCAATAGACAGTTGCTCCTAGCGTTCCCGGAGGCAGAGGCATTCGGGGTTGGCTCCGCTCCCTCTCCCCAGCCCTCTCCCTGAAGGGGGAGGGGGCCGTTCGGTGCGGGCGGATAGGTGGGAGTCAACCTGTAGGAGCAACTGTCTTGCAGGCCGCGCTGGGATGCTCTTCGTAGGAGCGAGCTTGCTCGCGAACACACTCCGCTGCGGGGCTCATTCGCGAGCAAGCTCGCTCCTACAAGAAGCCATGCCCACCGGCGTGGTAAGCGCGGACTTATCCGCGATTCATTGCCTCCACGCGGGGGCGGGTCACGCGGTCCACCAGGTAGACCACGCCGTGGTAGTCGATGCCGCTGTGGGCGCTCAGGCCGATTTCGCAGGTGCGGCTGGTGGAGATGCCTTCTTCGCAGTACTGCACCGCGTCTTTCAGGCTGCGCAGCGAGTGGGCGTTGAGTTCCGGGGTGGTGAAGCCTTTGTCGCCGGCGAAGCCGCAGCAGTGGATGCCTTCGGGGATCACCACTTCGTTCGTGCAGCGGCGCACCAGGTCGATCAGCGCCTGGCTTTCGCCCAGGTGCTGGGTGCTGCAGGTGACGTGCACCGCCACTGGCTTGTCCAGCGGCTGGAAGTCCAGGCGTTCGACCAGGAAGCTGCGGATGAACTTCACCGGGTCGTAGATCCGCAGCCGGCTGTCGGCCAGGTCCTGGACCAGGCGCAGGGTGCAGGGGCTGGTGTCGCAGTAGATCGGGTCGAGCCCGCCGCGGCTGGCTTGCAGCAGCGCGGCCAGCAGTTCGTCGCGCTTGTCGTCGGCCTGCTGTTTGTAGCCCTTGGAGGCGAAGGGCTGGCCGCAGCAGAGGTTGTCGGTGTTGTCCGGGAACACCACCTGGTAGCCGGCTTTCTCCAGCAACTGGCGGGTTTTGTCGATCAGCGGCACCTGTTCCTCGTCGCCGGCCGCCGGGCCCATGGCGCGGGACACGCAGGCGGTGAGGTAGACCACCCGTGGCTTGTCGGTGGCGTCGCTGGCAGCCGGCAGGCTGAAGCGTACCGGCTGCGGCATGGCCGGCGTCCACTGCGGCACGCGGCCCTTGCTGGCGTGGCTGATGGAGGCGCTGAGGCTGGCCAGGCGCGGCGCGCCGAGCAGCCTGCGCGCGCCGTTGGCGGCATGCAGCATGAAGCGCGTGCCTTTCATCGCCATGGCGAAGTTGCGCGCCAGCCAGGTGGCGGTGCCGGGGTGGCGGGTTTCTTCGCCGCGCAGTTTCTTCACCAGCTCGCCGGTGTTGATGTTCACCGGGCAGCGCTGGGCGCACAGGCCGGTGGCGGCGCAGGTGTCGATGCCCTGGTACTGGTAGTCGCGCTCTAGTTGCGTGGTGTCGGCGCCGCTGCGGCGCTTGGCCTGGATGTCGCGCCACATGACGATGCGCTGGCGTGGGCTCAAGGTCAAGCCCTTGGACGGGCAGACCGGCTCGCAGAAGCCGCATTCGATGCACTTGTCGACGATCTCGTCGGCGGCCGGCAGCGGCTTGAGGTTCTTCAGGTGCAGCTGCGGGTCGTCGGTGAGGATGACGCCGGGGTTGAGGATGCCCTGCGGGTCGAGCAGGCGCTTGAGCTGCCACATCAGTTGATAGGCGTCGTGGCCCCATTCCAGCTCGACGAAGGGTGCCATGTTGCGCCCGGTGCCGTGCTCGGCCTTCAGCGAGCCGCCGTATTCCACCGCCACCAGGTGCGCCACGTCGTCCATGAAGGCCGAGTAGCGCGCCACCTGCTCGGGCGAGTCGAAGCCCTGGGTGAAGACGAAGTGCAGGTTGCCCTCCAGCGCGTGGCCGAACAGGATCGCCTCGTCGTAGCCGTGCTTGTCGAACAGCTCGATCAGCCGGTTCACGCCTTCGGCCAGTTGTTCGACAGGGAAGGTGACGTCTTCGATGATCACCGTGGTGCCGGTCTCGCGCACCGCGCCCACCGCCGGGAAGGTGTCCTTGCGGATGCGCCAGAGCTGGTTGTAGACGAGCGGGTCTTCGCTGAAGTCGACCTGCTTCTCCACCGGGAATTCGGCGATGGAGGCCATGATCTGCGCGAGCTGTTCGTGCAGTAGCGTCTGCGTCGCTGCGCGGGATTCGATGAGCAACGCGCAGGCGCCGGCGGACAGGCTCTTCACCCACACCGGCATGCCCTGCATGTTCTCCACCGAGCGCAGGCTGCGGCGGTCCAGCAGTTCCACGGCGGACACCGGCTGCTGCTTGAGCACCGGCACGGCCTTGCAGCAGGTCTCCACGTCGGGGAAGACGATCAGCGCGCTGGCCTTGTGCGGGTGGTCCGGCACGGTGTCGTAGGTCACCGCGCTGATGAAGCCCAGGGTGCCCTCGGAGCCGACCATCAGGTGGGTGAGGATGTCCAGCGGCTGGTCGTAGTCCACCAGGGCGTTGAGGGAGAAGCCGGTGGTGTTCTTCAGGCGGTACTTGTGGCGGATCTTCGCTGCCAGCTCGGTGTTGGCGCGGGTCTGCCGGCCCAGTTCGGCCAGCTGTTCCAGCAGCTCGCCGTGGCTGGCCCGGAAGGCCTCGACGCAGGCGTCGTCCTCGCTGTCCAGCAGGGTGCCGTCGGCCAGCACTAGGCGCAGGCCGGCCAGGGTGTTGTAGCTGTTCTGCGCGGTGCCGCAGCACATGCCGCTGGCGTTGTTGGCGACGATGCCGCCGATCTTGCAGGCGTTGATCGAGGCCGGGTCCGGGCCGATCTTGCGGCCGAAGGGCGCCAGCCAGGCGTTGGCCTGGGCGCCGATGACGCCGGGCTGCAGGCGGATCTGTCCGCCGCTGGCGCGGATGTCGCGGCCGTTCCAGTTGTCGCCCAGCACCAGCAGCACCGAGTCGCTGACCGCCTGGCCGGAAAGGCTGGTGCCGGCGGCGCGGAAGGTCACCGCCACCTGCTGGGCGTGGGCGGCGCGCAGCAGGGTGCGCACCTCGTCTTCGCTCTCCACGCGGATCACCAGCTTGGGGATCAGCCGGTAGAAGCTGGCGTCGGTGCCGAAGGCCAGGGTCGAGAGCGGGTCGTCGAAGCGGCGCTCGCGGGGGATCAGGTGTTCTACCGTGTCGAGGAACGCGGCGGGCAGGCTCATGGCGGCTCCAGTCATCATCGGTGAGCGTGGACCGCTGGACGGCCCATCGGTGTTCTTTTGATTTTGCAGGAGCGAGCTTGCTCGCGAACCCGGCGGGCTCGGAGCCGGGCAGGTTCGCGAGCAAGCTCGCTCCTACAGGGGGCGCTCTCAGGCGCCGAGTTCGCGCACCAGCGAATCGCGGGTGATTTCGCCGATCGACTTGGCGCCGGTGAGCACCATGGCCACGCGCATTTCCTTCTCGATCAGCTCCAGCAGGTTGCGCACGCCGGCCTCGCCATCCACCGCCAGGGCGTAGAGGAAGGCGCGGCCGAGCAGCACGCTGTCGGCGCCCAGGGCGATCATGCGGACCACGTCCAGGCCGTTGCGGATGCCGGAGTCGGCGAGGATGGTCAAATCGCCCTTCACCGCGTCGGCGATGGCCGGCAGGGCGCGGGCGCTGGACAGCACGCCGTCGAGCTGGCGGCCGCCGTGGTTGGAGACGACGATGCCGTCGGCGCCGAATTTCACCGCGTCCTTGGCGTCCTCAGGGTCGAGGATGCCCTTGATCACCATCGGGCCTTCCCAGAAGTCGCGGATCCACTCCAGGTCCTTCCAGGAAATCGACGGGTCGAAGTTGGCGCCCAGCCAGCCGATGTAGTCGGCCAGGCCCGTGGGGTTGCCGCGGTACCTGGAGATGTTGCCCAGGTCGTGCGGGCGGCCCAGCAGGCCCACGTCCAGCGCCCACTGCGGGTGGGTCATGGCCTGCCACATGCGCCGCAGCGGCGCGTTCGGGCCGCTCATGCCGGAGTGCGCGTCGCGGTAGCGGGCGCCGGGCACCGGCATGTCCACGGTGAACACCAGGGTCGAGCAGCCGGCGGCCTTGGCCCGCTCCAGGGCGTTCTTCATGAAGCCGCGGTCCTTCAGCACGTAGAGCTGGAACCACATGGGCCGGTCGATGGCCGGCGCCACTTCCTCGATCGGGCACACCGAGACGGTCGACAGGGTGAAGGGCACGCCCTTGGAGGCCGCGGCGCGCGCCGCCTGCACTTCGCCGCGGCGGGCGTACATGCCGGTCAGGCCGACCGGGGCCAGGGCCACCGGCATCGCCAGGGTCTCGTTGAACAGCTTGGTTTCCAGGCTCAGCTCGGACATGTTCTTCAGCACGCGCTGGCGCAGGGCGATGTCCGACAGGTCCGCCACGTTGCGGCGCAGGGTGTGCTCGGCGTAGGCGCCGCCGTCGGCGTAGTGGAACAGGAAGGGCGGAATCTTGCGTTGGGCCGCGGCGCGGTAGTCGGTGGAGGCGGAAATGATCATCTGGCAGGGCACCGGTTGGGGTGGACGGTGAAGGCCGGGCCCCGTAGCGCTGGGGCCCGGCAGGTACAGCTTAGTGAACGAGCATGCCGGTGAAGACATAGGCCTGCAGCAGGGTGATCACGCCGATCACCGCGGCGAACAGCAGGCTGTGCTTCAGGGTGAAGCGGAACAGGTCGGATTCCTTGCCGACCATGCCGGTGGCGGCGCAGGCCACGGCGATGGATTGCGGCGAGATCATCTTGCCGGTCACGCCGCCGGTGGTGTTGGCGGCCACCAGCAGGGTGTCGTTGACGCCGATCTGGTGCGCGGTGGTGCCCTGCAGGGCGCCGAACAGCGCGTTGGACGAGGTGTCCGAACCGGTCAGGAACACGCCCAGCCAGCCGAGGAACGGCGAGAAGAATGGGAAGGCCGCGCCGGTGCCGGCCAGGACCAGGGCCAGGGTGGTGGACATGCCGGAGAAGTTGGTGACGAAGGCGAAGGCCAGCACCATGCCGATGGACAGCACCGGCCACTTCAGTTCAACCAGGGTTTCCTTGAAAGTGGTCAGACCAGTTTTCGCGGCGATGCGCAGGATGAACATCGAGACGATCGCGGAGATCAGGATCGCGGTGCCGGTGGCGGCCAGCGGGTCGAACTTGAACACGGCCGGCAGCGCGGTGGCGGCGGCAGCGATCGGTGGGCCCTTGAACACCAGTTGGTCCAGGCCCGGGATCGGGAAGTTGAACACCAGGCTGTAGAGCGCGCCGCCGGGCAGGAACATGGCCTTGAACGGCTTCAGCGTCCAGATGGTGACCAGCACGGTGAGCACCAGGAACGGCGACCAGGCCTTGATGATCTCGCCGGTGCTGTAGGGCGAGGGTTCGGCGCGCGGTGCGCTGCCACCGCCGGCGACGGCTGCGCCACCGGAGACGCCGAGCACTTCCACGGCGTGGGCCGGTTGCCAGACCTTGAGGAACAGCGTCAGGCACACCAGGCTGATCAGCGCGGAGGTGATGTCCGGCAGTTCCGGGCCGATGAAGTTGGAGGTGAAGTACTGGCTGACGGCGAAGCTGCCGCCGGCGACCAGCGCGGCCGGCCAGGTTTCCTTCACGCCCTTGAGGCCGTCCATCATGAACACCAGCCAGAAGGGGACCAGCAGCGACAGCAGCGGCAGCTGGCGGCCGGCCATGGCGCCGATCTTGAAGGCGTCGATGCCAGAGACCTGGCCTGCGACGATGATCGGGATGCCCAGGGCGCCGAAGGCCACCGGCGCGGTGTTGGCGATCAGGCACAGGCCGGCGGCGTACAGCGGGTTGAAGCCCAGGCCGACGAGCAGGGCGGCGGTGATCGCCACCGGCGCGCCGAAGCCGGCCGCGCCTTCCAGGAAGGCGCCGAAGGAGAAGCCGATCAGCAGCACCTGCAGGCGTTGGTCGGAAGTGATCGACAGGACCGAGCTGCGGATGATCTCGAACTGCCCGCTCTTCACCGTCAGTTTGTACAGGAACACCGCCGCGACGATGATCCAGGCGATCGGCCAGAGACCGTAGAGGAAGCCGTAGAACGCGGCGCCCAGGGCCTTGCCGACCGGCATGCCGTAGGCGGCGATGGCGACGACGATGGAGAGGATCAGGGTGATGGTGCCGGCGACGTGGCCCTTGAGGCGGAACACGGCGAGGGCGAGGAAGAAGAAGACGATCGGGATCACGGCGACCAGCGCGGACAGGCCGAGGCTGCCGAGCGGGGTATAGATCTGCTGCCAGGTTTGCATGCTGTTTTGGCTCCTAATTGTTTTTTGATTGGAGTCTAGTCTTGCGCCGCGTCGTGGGTTTTGCGCCGCCCCGGGAAGGGTTGGCGGCAGGCTGACGACCGTCTCGGCGTATCTCTCGAAAATTGGTAATACCAATTTACAAAAGCGAGCGCCCAGAGTAAAAGCATCCCTGTAGGCTGTCAATTTGCGGCGCTACAACTTTTGTCGGACCGGGCGATCCAGGCGATCGTCGGGCTTGTTGTGGTTGGCGCCGCTGGTTAGGCTGCCGCCCCTGCGAAACGGGGCCTTCCGCCAGGCGGGCCGAGAGGTGGGGAAAAGATGGCTTTCAATCAGGTACGGCAGCGCCGCTTGTCGGACGATATCGTCGAGCGCCTCGAGGCGATGATCCTCGAGGGCACGCTCAAGGCGGGCGAACGCCTACCGGCCGAGCGCGTGCTGGCCGAGCAGTTCGGTGTCTCGCGGCCATCGCTGCGCGAGGCGATCCAGAAGCTGGTGGCCAAGGGGCTGCTGGTCAGCCGCCAGGGCGGCGGCAACTATGTCGCGCAGTCCCTGGGCTCGACCTTCAGCGACCCATTGCTGCACCTGCTGGAGAGCAACCCCGAGGCGCAGCGCGACCTGCTGGAGTTCCGCCACACCCTGGAAGGCTCCTGCGCCTACTACGCCGCGCTGCGCGCCACCGAGGTGGACCACCAGCGCCTGACCAGCGCCTTCGAGACGCTGCAGGCCTGCTACCAGCACTACGACAAGGTCAGCGACGAGGAGGGGACGGCCGACGCCAGCTTCCACCTGGCCATCGCCGAGGCCAGCCACAACACCGTGCTGCTGCACACCATCCGCGGCCTGTTCGACCTGCTCAAGCACAACGTGGTGACCAACATCGGCGGCATGTACGCCCAGCGCGCGGAAACCCGCGAGCAGCTGATGAGCCAGCACCGCGAGCTGTACGAGGCGATCATGCAGGGCCGGGCGGAAGAGGCGCGGGAGATTTCCCACCGGCACATTGCCTATGTGCGGGAAGTGCTGGAGGAGGCGCAGGACGAAGTGCGGCGCCTGGAGCGGGCGCAGCGCAGGCTGGGGGTTTAACGGCAGGAACCTGTAGGAGCGAGCTTGCTCGCGAACAAGGCCTGGCGCCGTGCCTGCCCTGTTCGCGAGCAAGCTCGCTCCTACGAAAAGCGGGGCTGATGTCAGCTTCGTAGGATGGGTTGAGCCTTGGCGAAACCCATGCTGGCATGGCGATGGGTATCGCTTCGCTCCACCCATCCTACGAAAAGCCTGGCGTCAGTCGTCCTTGCCGTGCCGCATGGCGCGCTGGATCTCGCGATTGGAATCGCGTTCCTTCTCGGTGTCGCGCTTGTCGTATTCCTTCTTGCCCTTGGCCAGCGCGATCTCGCACTTGATCAGGTGCTTCTTCCAGTACATCGACAGCGCCACGCAGGCGTAGCCCTTCTGCTGCACCGCGCCGAACAGCTTGCCCAGCTCGCGCTTGTGCAGCAGCAGCTTGCGTGTGCGCACCGGGTCGGCGATCACGTGGGTGCTGGCGGTGGTCAGCGGGGTGATGTGGCTGCCCAGCAGCCAGGCCTCGCCGTCCTTGAGCAGGACGTAGCTGTCGACCAGCTGGGCCTTGCCGGCGCGCAGGCTCTTGACCTCCCAGCCGGCCAGGGCGATGCCCGCCTCGAAGCGTTGCTCGATGAAGTAGTCGTGCAGAGCCTTCTTGTTCTGCGCGATGGTCCCCTGGGGGTGTTTCTTCTGTTTAGCCATAGGCCGCGCATTATAGGGAGTCGCTCGTCGCGCCGCCATCAGGGTCGGCCAATTCCGGGTGCGGCGGGATGCGCGCTTGAGGGTGGGTGGCTAATCTCGGAGAATGCGCGCTGTTTTTCGTACCGATGGACGCCGGTTCGCCGGCGTCCGCCACTGAAGAAGCGAGACCCCTATGAGCACGCATATCCAGCGTTCGGCCCTGCTGCCCTATCCCGCGAAGGCGCTGTACGACCTGGTCAACGATGTGGCGCGCTACCCGGAGTTCCTGCCCTGGTGCTCGGCGAGCAAGGTGCTGGAGGCAAGCGAAACGGCGATGCGCGCCGAGCTCAGTGTGGCCAAGGGCAACCTGTCGCAGCGCTTCAGCACACGTAACGTGCTGGTGCCCGGGCAGAGCATCGAGATGAACCTCGAGGACGGCCCGTTCTCCGAGCTGCACGGCGTGTGGACCTTCAAGGCCCTGGGCGACAAGGCCTGCAAGATCACCCTGGACCTGACCTTCGACTACGCCGGCGCCCTGGTCAAGGCGACCCTCGGGCCGCTGTTCACCCAGGCGGCCAACACCATGGTCGACGCCTTCTGCCAGCGCGCCAAGCAGCTGTATGGCTGATGCCCGGAGCATCGCCATCGAGGTGGTCTGCGCGCTGCCCGAGCGCCAACGCCTGCTGCGCCTGAGCGTGCCCTACGGCACGCGGGTGCGCGAGGCGGTGCTGCTGTCCGGCATCGCCGCGCAGTTCCCCGAACTGGACGTGCTCAACAGCCCGCTGGGCATCTTCGGCAAGGCGGTCGCCGACCCGGACGGCCGGGTGCTGGAAGAGGGCGAGCGGGTGGAAATCTACCGGCCACTGATCGCCGACCCCAAGGAAGTGCGCAAGCAGCGCGCCGCCCGCGCCAAGGCGGGCAAGAACTGAGCGAAACACGCAGACATGAAAAAGCCCGGTCGATGCCGGGCTTTTTCATAAATGCGCCTGTTACTGCGGGTTGGTTTCCAGCGGCTCCGGCGTGGGCACGGCGACCGGCTTGGCCTCGTCGACTTCGCGCTGCAGCTGTTCTTCCACCGAGCCCGGCTTGGCCGGCTCTTCCTTGGGCTGTTCCGGCTTCTGCTGCTGCGGCTGCTCGGGCGAGGCGGGAGTGGATTCCTTGCCGAGGATGGCCTCGTCGCGGCTGACGCCCGGGCGGAAGTCGCCGTTCAGGCCGATCAACTGGTCGTTGCCGTTGAACATCAGGCTGACGCGCTCCTGCTGGCGCTGGCCGCCGCCGGGCTGGATGCTGTACAGGTAGTCCCAGCGGTCAGCGTGGAAGGTATCCACGATCAGCGGGTTGCCCATGATGAAACGTACCTGCCGACGGGTCATTCCCGGCTTCAGTTGGTCTATCATGTCTTGTGTTACGACGTTGCCTTGCTGGATGTCGATCTTGTAGACCCCCGGGAACGAACAACCGGCGAGTGCGGCTAGTCCCATTGCGAATGCGAGACTGGTCAGCATGAGCTTGGTGTTTTGCATCAGGGGGTGACTTCCACTATCTTGGCTGGGCGACGAAACCCCGATCATACCCGCATTGAAGGATGCTGCGAAGCATTCCGCGCCGAGAAAGCACACATGGTTGAAAATAGCGAACTGCGCAAGGCCGGCCTTAAAGTCACCCTGCCGCGCGTCAAGATCCTGCAGATGCTCGATTCCGCCGAGCAACGCCACATGAGCGCCGAGGATGTCTACAAGGCGCTGATGGAAGCCGGCGAGGATGTCGGCCTGGCCACCGTGTACCGCGTGTTGACCCAATTCGAGGCAGCCGGCCTGGTGGTGCGCCACAACTTCGACGGCGGCCATGCCGTGTTCGAGCTGGCCGACAGCGGCCACCACGACCACATGGTCTGCGTGGATACCGGCGAGGTCATCGAGTTCATGGACAGCGAGATCGAGAAGCGCCAGAAGGAAATCGTCAAGGAACGCGGCTTCGAGCTGGTGGACCACAACCTGGTCCTGTACGTGCGCAAGAAGAAATAAGCCTTGCAACGAACGGAAAACGGCGGCCTTGGGGCCGCCGTTTTCATTTTCAGGGGGGATTTCAGGTGAGATTGGCGCGTAGGAGCAACTGTCTTGCCTACTGCGCCGAATCGCTTTTCGTAGGATGGGTTGAGCTTGCGAAACCCATGCGGTGGTGGTGATGGGTATCGCTTCGCTCAACACCATCCTACGGGCCTTGTGTTTGCCTGGAGTGTAGGTGCGGACAATCTGGCGCGATTCGCGGATGAGATCCGCTCCTACAGGTTGCCCATGCGCCGTGCCCATCTGGGAGCGCGCCCTGCGCGCGAATCGCAGGCAGGGCCTGCTCCTACAGTTGGCCACCGAGCAGCTCTTCGTAGGAGCGAGCTTGCTCGCGAACAGGCTCCGCTGCGGGGCTCATTCGCGAGCAAGCTCGCTCCTACGAGAATACGAGAAGCCGTTTCGTAGGGCTTTGTCCGCGGTCGTTCAGCCCTGCAGCGCCCGGTCCACCATCTTGCGGGCGTGGGCCAGGGATTCCTTGGTCATGTCCACGCCGCCGAGCATGCGGGCGATCTCTTCTATGCGCTCGGCCTTCTTCAGGTTGGCTACCGCGGTGCGGGTTTCGCTGCTGCCGCGCTCCTTGTGTACGAACAGGTGCTGGTGGCCCTGGGCCGCGACCTGCGGCAGGTGGGTGACGGTCAGCACCTGGCCGCCTTCGCCGAGGCGGCGCAGCAGTTGGCCGACCACTTCCGCGGTGGGGCCGCCGATGCCGACGTCCACTTCGTCGAAGACCAGGGTGGGCGTGCGCGAGGTCTGCGCGGTGATCACCTGGATGGCCAGGCTGATGCGCGACAGTTCGCCGCCGGAGGCTACCCGCGCCAGGCCCTTGAGCGGCTGGCCGGGGTTGGCGCTGACCAGGAATTCCAGCTGTTCCAGGCCGTTGGCCTGGGGCTCGTCGGCGGGGGCGTCGTTCAGTTCGATGGCGAAGCGCCCGCCGGGCATGCCCAGGCGTTGCATTTCGGTTTCCACCAGGGTGGCCAGGCGTGGGGCGGCCTGGCGGCGCAGGGCGCTCAGCTCCGCGGCTTTCTCCTGGTAATGGCGTTCATAGGCGGCCAGTTCCTCGCCCAGGCGTTCCGCGGCCTCGTCGTCGGCGTTCAGTGCTTCCAGTTCTTCCAGCAGGCGCTGTTGCAGGGCCTGCAGGTCGTGGGGCTGCACGCGGTGCTTGCGGGCCAGGCCGTAGATGGCGTCCATGCGTTCTTCCAGTAGCTGCAGGCGGCTGGGGTCGGCGTCGAAGTTGTCGACGAAGCGGTTCAGCTCGCCCACCGCTTCCTCTACCTGGATCTGCGCGCTGGACAGCAGGTTGACCGCCTCGGCCAGCGCCGCGGGCTGGCTCTGGAAGGCGGTCAGGCGGTTGAGGCTGGCGGTCAGCACCGAAAGCACGTTGCCGGCGTCGCTTTCGCTGCACATGTCCACGACCTGGCGGCAGGCGCCGAGCAGGGCGCCGGCGTTGCTCAGGGTCTTGTGTTCGGCTTCCAGTTCTTCCAGTTCGTTTTCGCCCAGGGCCAGGTTCTCCAGTTCGTCCAGCTGGTAGCTGAGCAACTGGTGGCGGGCGCGCTGTTCGTCGCTGCTGCGCGACAGGCGGTCGAAGTCGTGGCGCGTCTGCTTCCAGCGCTGCGCGGCCAGTTGCACCTGGCGCGCCAGGTCCTGGCTGCCGGCGTATTCGTCGAGCAGGCGGCGGTGGGTGTCGGCCTTGAGCAGCGACTGGTGCTCGTGCTGGCTGTGGATGTCGATCAGCAGTTCGCCCAGGGCCTTGAGGTCGCCCAGGGTGCAGGGCGTGCCATTGATGTAGCCGCGCGAGCGGCCCTCGGCGGTGATCACCCGGCGCAGGATGCACGGGCCGTCCTGCTCCAGGTCGCGCTCGGCCAGCCAGTCGCGGGCCTCGGCGATGGCGCCGACATCGAAGCTGGCGAGGATGTCGGCCTTGTCCGCGCCGGGGCGCACCACGCCGCTGTCGGCGCGGTCGCCCAGGGCCAGGCCGAGGGCGTCGAGCATGATCGACTTGCCGGCGCCGGTCTCGCCGGTGATCACGGTCATGCCGGCGGCGAGCTCGAGATCGAGGTGCTCGACGATGGCGTAGTTGTGCACGGAGATGTGAACCAGCATGGAGGCGGCTCCGGTGAAAAGGTCTGGTTATTTATACAGTATTTTTTGCCGCTGGCAATTCATCGCCCGCCCCTTGAACCGGCGCAAATGGCCCCCATATAGCCGGCAGAGCCGCGAGCCATTGGGTTCGCTTTGTTTTCAAAGGCTTTTTCTTTTTTAGGAGAGTGGCATGTCTGACGAGCAACAGACTCAGGATTCGCACCTGAACGAGCAGCCGGAACAGGTTGCCGGCGACGACCTGAACGCCCGCGTGCTGGACCTCGAGGAACAGCTGGCCGCGGCCAAGGACCAGAGCCTGCGCGTCGCCGCCGAGCTGCAGAACGTGCGTCGTCGCGCCGAGCAGGATATCGAGAAGGCGCACAAGTTCGCCCTGGAGAAGTTCTCCGGCGACCTGCTGCCGGTGGTCGACACCCTGGAGCGCGCGCTGGAGATGTCCAGCCCGGACGACGAGGCGATCAAGCCGATGCGCGAAGGCATCGAGCTGACCCTCAAGATGTTCCACGACACCCTCAAGCGCTACAACCTGGAGCCGGTCGACCCTCACGGCGAGCCGTTCAACCCCGAGCACCATCAGGCGATGGCGATGGAGGAGAGCGTGCACCTGGAGCCCGGCAGCGTGGTCAAGGTGTTCCAGAAGGGCTACCTGCTCAACGGTCGCCTGCTGCGCCCGGCCATGGTCGTGGTCAGCAAGGCACCCGAGCAAACCCCGCCTTCGATCGACGAGAAGGCTTGAAATCCGCCACCCGGTCCCCATCTGGGTAATCAACCGAGCACAAGGTCCGCAGCGGGATCAGCACGGAATCTAATTTCTGGAGAGTGAATATGGGCAAAATCATTGGTATCGACCTGGGGACCACCAACTCCTGCGTCTCCATCCTGGAAAACGGCAGCGTCAAGGTGATCGAGAACGCCGAAGGCGCTCGCACCACCCCGTCGATCATCGGCTACGCCAACGATGGCGAGATCCTGGTCGGCCAGCCGGCCAAGCGCCAGGCGGTCACCAACCCGAAGAACACCCTGTACGCGGTGAAGCGCCTGATCGGCCGTCGCTTCGAAGAAGACGTCGTGCAGAAAGACATCAAGATGGTGCCGTACAGCATCGTCAAGGCTGACAACGGCGACGCCTGGGTCGAGGCCAAGGGTCAGAAGATGGCCCCGCCGCAGGTTTCCGCCGAAGTCCTGAAGAAGATGAAGAAGACCGCCGAGGACTACCTGGGCGAGCCGGTCACCGAAGCGGTCATCACCGTGCCGGCCTACTTCAACGACAGCCAGCGCCAGGCCACCAAGGACGCCGGCCGCATCGCCGGTCTGGACGTCAAGCGCATCATCAACGAGCCGACCGCGGCTGCACTGGCCTACGGCCTGGATAAGGCCAAGGGCGACCACACCATCATCGTCTACGACCTGGGCGGCGGTACCTTCGACGTCTCGGTGATCGAGATCGCCGAAGTCGACGGCGAGCACCAGTTCGAAGTGCTGGCCACCAACGGCGATACCTTCCTCGGTGGCGAAGACTTCGACCTGCGCCTGATCGACTACCTCGTCGACGAGTTCAAGAAAGAAACCGGCATGGACCTCAAGGGCGACCCGCTGGCCATGCAGCGCCTGAAAGAGGCTGCCGAGAAGGCCAAGATCGAGCTGTCCTCGACCCAGCAGACCGACGTCAACCTGCCGTACATCACCGCCGACGCCAGCGGCCCGAAACACCTGAACGTCAAGGTGTCCCGCGCCAAGCTGGAGTCCCTGGTGGAAGACCTGGTGACCCGCACCATCGAGCCCTGCCGCGTGGCCCTGAAGGACGCCGGCCTGGATGTGTCGAAGATCGACGAAGTGATCCTCGTCGGTGGCCAGACCCGTATGCCGCTGGTGCAGAAGACCGTCGCCGAGTTCTTCGGCAAGGAAGCGCGCAAGGACGTCAACCCGGACGAAGCCGTGGCCATGGGTGCTGCCATCCAGGGCGCCGTGCTGGCCGGCGACGTCAAGGACGTGCTGCTGCTCGATGTCACCCCGCTGACCCTGGGCATCGAGACCCTGGGTGGCGTGATGACCGCGCTGATCGACAAGAACACCACCATCCCGACCAAGAAGTCGCAGGTGTTCTCCACCGCCGACGACAACCAGGGCGCTGTGACCATCCACGTACTGCAGGGCGAGCGCAAGCAGGCCGCGCAGAACAAGTCGCTGGGCAAGTTCGACCTGGCCGACATCCCGCCGGCGCCGCGCGGCGTACCGCAGATCGAAGTGACCTTCGACATCGACGCCAACGGCATCCTGCACGTCGGTGCGAAGGACAAGGCCACCGGCAAGCAGCAGTCCATCGTGATCAAGGCCTCTTCGGGCCTGTCCGAGGACGAGATCCAGCAGATGGTGCGTGACGCCGAGGCCAACGCCGAGGAAGACCGCAAGTTCGAGGAGTTGGCCGCTGCCCGCAACCAGGGCGATGCGCTGGTTCACGCGACCCGCAAGATGGTCACCGAGGCTGGCGACAAGGCCACCGCCGAGGAGAAGGCTGCCATCGAGAAGGCGCTGGCCGACCTGGAAGCCGCCGTGAAGGGCGACGACAAGGCCGAGATCGAAGCGAAGATGAACGCGCTGTCCCAGGCGTCCACCCCGCTGGCGCAGAAGATGTACGCCGAGCAACCGCAGCCGGGCGCCGAAGCCCAGTCCGGCGATGCTGACCACAAGGCCGGCGACGACGTGGTCGACGCCGAGTTCGAAGAGGTCAAGGAGAACAAGTAAGCCTCGTGCAAGCTTGCGCTCCGGCGCACCGACCAGCGTGTCGGTGCGCATGAAACGCCACGCGGGGGCTTGCTCCCGCGTCGGCGTGTCTGGGGGAGAGGTTTTCAAGGTGCAAAGAATTTATGGCCAAACGTGATTTCTACGAGGTACTGGGTGTCGAGCGTGGCGCCAGCGAGTCGGACCTGAAAAAGGCCTACCGCCGGCTGGCCATGAAGTACCACCCGGACCGCAATCCCGGCGACAAGGAAGCCGAGGATAAATTCAAGGAGGCCAACGAGGCGTACGAGATCCTGTCCGACGCCAGCAAGCGCGCGGCCTACGACCAGTACGGCCACGCCGGCGTCGACCCGCAGATGGGCGGCGGCGGTGCCGGCTTCGGCGGCGCGAGCTTCTCGGACATCTTCGGCGACGTCTTCAGCGACTTCTTCGGTGGTGGCGGCGGTGGTCGTGGCGGCCGCGGCGGCCCGCAGCGCGGCGCTGATCTGCGCTACACCCTCGACCTGGACCTGGAAGACGCGGTCCGCGGCACCACCGTGACCATCCGCGTGCCGACCCTGGTCGGCTGCAAGACCTGCAGCGGTAGCGGCGCCAAGCCCGGCACCTCGCCGGTCACCTGCACCACCTGCGGCGGCATCGGTCAGGTGCGCATGCAGCAGGGCTTCTTCTCGGTGCAGCAGACCTGCCCGCGCTGCCATGGCAGCGGCAAGATGATCAGCGACCCCTGCGGCACCTGCCACGGCCAGGGCCGCGTGGAAGAGCAGAAGACGCTGTCGGTCAAGGTGCCGGCCGGCGTCGACACCGGCGACCGCATCCGCCTCACCGGCGAGGGCGAGGCCGGGGCCTATGGCGGTCCGGCGGGCGACCTCTACGTGGTGGTCAACGTGCGCGAGCACGACATCTTCCAGCGCGACGGCAAGCACCTGTACTGCGAAGTGCCGATCAGCTTCGCCGACGCGGCCCTGGGCGGTGAGCTGGAAGTGCCGACCCTCGATGGCCGGGTGAAGCTGAAGATCCCGGAAGGCACCCAGACCGGCAAGCTGTTCCGCCTGCGCGGCAAGGGCGTGGCCCCGGTGCGCGGCGGTGGCGCCGGCGACCTGATGTGCCGCGTGGTGGTCGAGACCCCGGTGAACCTGGACAAGCGCCAGCGCGAACTGCTCGAGGAGTTCCGCAGCAGCCTGCAGGGCGACACCTCCCACTCGCCCCGCGCCAGTGGCTGGTTCGAAGGCATGAAGCGCTTCTTCGACGATTTATAAGTGATGGGCTGGAAGCTCGAAGCTGGAGGCTTGAAGCGGGCCGGCTCGGGCTTCCGGCTTCTGGCTTCCAGCTTGGAGCTTTCTGTTATGCGACGTATAGCCGTAATGGGCGCCGCCGGGCGCATGGGCAAGAACCTGATCGAGGCGGTGCAGCAGACCAACGGCAGCGCCGGCCTGACTGCCGCCATCGACCGTCCGGACAGCACCCTGGTGGGCGCCGACGCAGGTGAATTGGCCGGCTTGGGCCGCATCGGCGTGCCGCTGTCGGGCGACCTGGCGAAGGTGGTCGACGAGTTCGACGTGCTGATCGACTTCACCCATCCCACCGTGACGCTGAAGAACCTGGAAGTCTGCCGCAAGGCCGGCAAGGCCATGGTCATCGGCACCACCGGTTTCTCCGTGGAGGAGAAGGCCCTGCTGGCCGAGGCCGCCAAGGACATCCCGATCGTCTTCGCCGCCAACTACAGCGTCGGCGTCAACCTCTGCCTGAAGCTGCTGGACACCGCCGCCCGCGTGCTGGGCGACGAAGTGGACATCGAGATCATCGAGGCTCACCACCGGCACAAGGTCGACGCGCCGTCCGGCACCGCCTTGCGCATGGGCGAAGTGGTGGCCAATGCCCTGGGGCGTGATCTGGAGAAAGTGGCGGTCTACGGTCGCGAGGGCCAGACCGGCGCCCGTGAGCGCGAGACCATCGGCTTCGCCACCGTGCGCGCCGGCGACGTGGTGGGCGACCACACCGTGCTGTTCGCCGCCGAGGGTGAGCGCGTGGAGATCACCCACAAGGCCTCCAGCCGCATGACCTTCGCCCGTGGCGCGGTGCGCGCGGCGCTGTGGCTGGAAGGGCAGGGCAGCGGCCTGTACGACATGCAGGACGTGCTCGGGCTGCGTTGAGCGCCTGGCTGCGGCATGACGGGGGTAGAAATGACCCAGCGGTAGCGCCACACGTCGTGCAAAAGGTGGACCATTATGTCGCGTTTCTGTAAACTACAGATTTAGTGTGTCCACTAAAAGCAGTGCAGCATGAACCATATAAAAAGCGGGATGACCTCTTCTGATGTCATCCCGCTTTTTTACAACCTGCGTACGCCCAGCCAGGCTTGATTCACGGGAGGTCTTCTTGACTAAGCCAGCCATACTTGCACTTGCCGACGGCAGCATTTTTCGCGGTGAAGCCATCGGTGCCGATGGTCAGACCGTCGGCGAGGTGGTGTTCAACACCGCCATGACCGGCTACCAGGAAATCCTTACCGATCCTTCCTATGCCCAACAGATCGTCACCCTGACCTATCCGCACATCGGCAACACCGGGACCACCCCGGAAGACGCCGAAGCCAACCGCGTCTGGGCCGCCGGCCTGATCATCCGCGACCTGCCGCTGCTGGCCAGCAGCTGGCGCAACAAGCAGTCGCTGCCCGACTACCTGAAGGAAAACGGCACCGTCGCCATCGCCGGCATCGACACCCGCCGCCTGACGCGCATCCTGCGCGAGAAGGGCTCGCAGAACGGCTGTATCCTCGCTGGCGACGACGCCACCGAAGAGAAGGCGCTGGAGCTGGCGCGTTCCTTCCCGGGCCTGAAAGGCATGGACCTGGCCAAGGTGGTTTCCGCCACCGAGCGCTACGAGTGGCGCTCCAGTGTGTGGAACCTGGAAACCGACAGCCACCCGGAAATCCCCGCCGCCGAACTGCCCTACCACGTGGTCGCCTACGACTACGGTGTCAAGCTGAACATCCTGCGCATGCTGGTGGCCCGCGGCTGCCGCCTGACCGTGGTGCCGGCGCAGACCCCGGCCAGCGAAGTGCTGGCGCTGAACCCGGACGGCATCTTCCTCTCCAACGGCCCCGGCGACCCCGAGCCGTGCGACTACGCCATCCAGGCCATCCGCGAGTTCCTCGACACCGAGATTCCGGTCTTCGGCATCTGCCTCGGCCACCAGCTGCTGGCCCTGGCGTCGGGCGCCAAGACCATGAAGATGGGCCACGGCCACCACGGCGCCAACCACCCGGTGCAGGACCTGGATACCGGCGTGGTGATGATCACCAGCCAGAACCACGGCTTCGCCGTCGACGACCAGAGCCTGCCGGGCAACCTGCGCGCCACCCACAAGTCGCTGTTCGACGGCACCCTGCAGGGCATGGAGCGCACCGACAAGGCGGCCTTCAGCTTCCAGGGCCACCCGGAAGCCAGCCCCGGCCCGCACGACGTGGCGCCGCTGTTCGACCGTTTCATCTCGGCCATGGCCGAGCGTCGCTGAGATCTGCGAAGAGGTAAGCGAAGATGATGCCGACCCTGGGAATCACCGACCTCTGGACCTACGTCCTGGGTACGCTGTTCATCGTCCTGCTGCCGGGCCCGAACTCGCTGTTCGTGCTGGCCACCGCCGCCCAGCGTGGCGTCGCCGGCGGCTACCGGGCGGCCAGCGCGGTGTTCCTGGGCGATGCCATCCTGATGCTGCTCTCGGCCCTGGGCATCGCCTCGCTGCTCAAGGCCGAGCCGGTGCTGTTCCTCGGCCTGAAGTACGCCGGCGCCGCCTACCTGTTCTACCTGGGCCTGGGCATGCTCCGCGGCGGCTTGCAGAAGCTGCGCCAGCCGCTGGAACAGGCCGCCCCGGCGAAGGACGTGGACGTCGCCCAGCCGTTCCGCAAGGCGCTGCTGCTGAGCCTGTCGAACCCCAAGGCGATCCTCTTCTTCGTGTCCTTCTTCATCCAGTTCGTCGACCCGGGTTATGCCTACCCCGGCGTGTCGTTCCTGGTGCTGGGCACGATCCTTGAGGTCATCAGCGCCCTCTACCTCAGCTTCCTGATCTTTTCCGGTGTGCGCCTGGCGGCCTGGTTCCGCCGCCGGCAGCGACTGGCGGCCGGCGCCTCGAGCGGCGTCGGCGCCCTGTTCGTCGGCTTCGGCGTGAAGCTGGCCAGCGCAACCCTTTCCTGAATATTGCAACGAGAGTCCCATGCCCAAGCGTACAGACATCAAGAGCATCCTGATCCTCGGTGCCGGCCCCATCGTCATCGGCCAGGCCTGCGAATTCGACTACTCCGGCGCCCAGGCCTGCAAGGCCCTGAAGGAAGAAGGCTTCCGCGTCATCCTGGTGAACTCCAACCCGGCCACCATCATGACCGACCCGGCCATGGCCGACGCCACCTACATCGAGCCGATCAAGTGGCAGACCGTGGCCAAGATCATCGAGAAGGAGCGCCCCGACGCGCTGCTGCCGACCATGGGCGGCCAGACCGCGCTGAACTGCGCGCTGGATCTGGAGCGCCACGGCGTGCTGGAGAAGTTCGGCGTCGAGATGATCGGCGCCAACGCCGACACCATCGACAAGGCCGAGGACCGCTCGCGCTTCGACAAGGCCATGAAGGCCATCGGCCTGGCCTGCCCGCGCTCGGGCATCGCCCACAGCATGGAAGAGGCCTACGGCGTGCTGGAGCAGGTCGGCTTCCCCTGCATCATCCGTCCGTCCTTCACCATGGGCGGCACCGGCGGCGGCATCGCCTACAACCGCGAAGAGTTCGAAGAAATCTGCGCCCGCGGCCTGGACCTGTCGCCGACCAACGAACTGCTGATCGACGAATCGCTGATCGGCTGGAAGGAATACGAGATGGAGGTTGTCCGCGACAAGAAGGACAACTGCATCATCGTCTGCTCCATCGAGAACTTCGACCCCATGGGCGTGCACACCGGTGACTCCATCACCGTGGCCCCGGCGCAGACCCTGACCGACAAGGAATACCAGATCATGCGCAACGCCTCCCTGGCGGTGCTGCGCGAGATCGGCGTGGAGACCGGCGGTTCCAACGTGCAGTTCGGCATCTGCCCGGACACCGGGCGCATGGTCGTGATCGAGATGAACCCGCGGGTGTCCCGCTCCTCGGCCCTGGCCTCCAAGGCCACCGGCTTCCCGATCGCCAAGATCGCCGCCAAGCTGGCCGTCGGCTACACCCTCGACGAGCTGCAGAACGACATCACCGGCGGCCGCACCCCGGCGTCCTTCGAGCCGGCCATCGACTACGTCGTGACCAAGGTGCCGCGCTTCGCCTTCGAGAAATTCCCCAAGGCCGACGCCCGCCTGACCACCCAGATGAAATCCGTGGGCGAGGTCATGGCCATCGGCCGTACCTTCCAGGAGTCGGTGCAGAAAGCCCTGCGCGGCCTGGAAGTGGGCGTCGCCGGCTTCGATCCGAAGCTCGACCTGGCCGACCCGGAAGCCGAGGGCATCCTGCGCCGCGAGCTGACCGTGCCGGGCGCCGAGCGTATCTGGTACGTGGCCGATGCCTTCCGCGCCGGCAAGAGCATCGAAGAAGTCTTCGCCCTGACCAAGATCGACGAATGGTTCCTGGTGCAGATCGAGGACCTGATCAAGGAAGAAGAGAAGGTCAAGACCCTCGGCCTGTCCGGCATCGACGCCGACCTGATGCGCAAGCTCAAGCGCAAGGGCTTCTCCGACGCGCGCCTGGCCAAGCTGCTCGGCGTGACCGAGAAGAATCTGCGCAGCCACCGCCACAAGCTGAAAGTCGTGCCGGTGTACAAGCGCGTGGACACCTGCGCCGCCGAATTCGCCACCGACACCGCCTACATGTACTCGACCTACGAGGAAGAGTGCGAGGCCAACCCGTCCGGCCGCGACAAGATCATGATCCTCGGCGGCGGCCCGAACCGCATCGGCCAGGGCATCGAGTTCGACTACTGTTGCGTGCACGCGGCGCTGGCGATGCGCGAAGACGGCTACGAGACCATCATGGTCAACTGCAACCCGGAGACCGTCTCCACCGACTACGACACCTCCGACCGCCTGTACTTCGAGCCGGTGACCCTGGAAGACGTGCTGGAGATCGTCCGCGTCGAGCAGCCCAAGGGCGTGATCGTCCAGTACGGCGGCCAGACCCCGCTGAAACTCTGCCGCGCCCTGGAAGAGGCCGGCGTGCCGATCATCGGCACCAGCCCCGACGCCATCGACCGCGCCGAGGACCGCGAGCGCTTCCAGCAGATGGTCCAGCGCCTGAACCTGCGCCAGCCGGCCAACGCCACCGCGCGCAGCGAAGACGAGGCCCTGAGCCTGTCGAAGAACATCGGCTACCCGATGGTGGTGCGCCCGTCCTACGTACTGGGCGGCCGGGCGATGGAAATCGTCTACCAGGAAGAAGAGCTCAAGCGCTACATGCGCGAGGCTGTGAAGGTCTCCAACGACAGCCCGGTGCTGCTGGACCGCTTCCTCAACTGCGCCATCGAAGTGGACATCGACGCGGTCTGCGACGGCGAGACCGTGGTGATCGGCGCCATCATGCAGCACATCGAGCAGGCCGGCGTGCACTCCGGCGACTCCGCGTGCTCGCTGCCGCCGTACTCGCTGCCCAAGCACATCCAGGACGAGATCCGCGAACAGGTCAAGAAGATGGCCCTGGAGCTGGGCGTGGTCGGCCTGATGAACGTGCAGATGGCGGTGCAGGGCGAGGACATCTACGTGATCGAGGTGAACCCGCGCGCCTCGCGTACCGTGCCCTTCGTCTCCAAGTGCATCGGCGAATCCCTGGCCAAGGTCGCGGCGCGCGTCATGGCCGGCAAGAGCCTCGAGGAAGTCGGCTTCACCGAAGAGGTGATCCCGCCGTACTATAGCGTCAAGGAAGCGGTGTTCCCGTTCGCCAAGTTCCCTGGCGTCGACCCCATCCTCGGCCCGGAAATGAAATCCACCGGCGAGGTCATGGGCGTGGGCGACAGCTTCGGCGAGGCTTTCGCCAAGGCCCAGCTGGGCGCCAGCGAGATCCTGCCGAACGCCGGTTGCGCCTTCATCAGCGTCCGCGAGGACGACAAGCCGCAGGCCGTGCAGGTCGCCCGTGACCTGGTCGCGCTGGGCTTCGAGGTGGTCGCCACCGCCGGTACCGCCAAGGTGATCGAGGCGGCCGGCCTGCCGGTGCGTCGCGTGAACAAGGTGACCGAGGGCCGCCCCCACGTGGTCGACATGATCAAGAACGACGAAGTCACCCTGATCATCAACACCACCGAAGGCCGCCAGTCGATCGCCGATTCCTATTCGATCCGTCGTAACGCCCTGCAGCACAAGATCTACTGCACCACCACCATCGCGGCGGGGCAGGCGATCTGCGAGGCGCTCAAGTTCGGTCCCGAGAAGACCGTTCGCCGGCTGCAGGACCTGCATGCAGGAATCAACGCATGAGCAAATTCCCGATGACCGTCCAGGGCGCTCGCGCCCTGGAAGAAGAACTGAAGCACCTGAAGACCGTTCTGCGTCCGCAGATCACCCAGGCCATCGCCGAAGCGCGTGAGCTGGGCGACCTCAAGGAAAACGCCGAGTACCATGCCGCCCGCGAGCAGCAGGGCATGTCCGAGGCGCGTATCCGCGACATCGAGGCCAAGCTGTCCAATGCGCAGATCATCGACGTCACCGTCATCCCGCACACCGGCAAGGTGATCTTCGGCACCACCGTGGACATCGCCAACGTCGAGACCGACGAGACCGTGACCTACCAGATCGTCGGCGACGACGAGGCCGACATCAAGGGCGGCAAGATCTCGGTCAACTCGCCGATCGCCCGCGCGCTGATCGGCAAGACCGAGGGCGATGCGGTGCTGGTCCGCACTCCCGGCGGCGACGTCGAGTACGAGATCGTTGAAGTCCGCCACGCCTGAGTCGCGTCCGCTGAAAGCCGCCGCAGCCAGTTGGTTGCTGGCCCAGACCTTCTGGGTCGGCGGCCTCTGGCTGTTGCGTTTCGTGGTCCTGCCGGCGCTGCAGAAGGTCGGCCTGGCGCCGCTGCTGGTGCAGTCGGTGGCCGATGCCCTGACGCCGCTGCTGGTGGGTTTCGCCGGCTTCTGCGCGCTGCTCCAGGTATTGGTGCTGGTGACCGCGCAAGGCTTATCCAGCCTCTGGCGCGAGATGCGCGGGCAATTGCTGCTGACGGTGCTGGCGATGGTGGCGAGCTACCTGGTGGTGAACCAGCTGGCGCCGGATGCCCAGCGCTGGCTGCTGTTCAACTACCTGGTGCTGGCCCTGTGCGGCGTGCTGCTGGTGCTGCAGCCGGTACCTGGGCGGGACGCGGCGCGCTGAGCGCCGGAGGGAGCCTTGGCCGGGCGCCTGGGCGCCCGGCCTGCGCTGTCACAGGCCGCTGTAGCGGCTGACGTTCGACAGGTTGCGGTTCGGCTTGGGATTGCGGCGGTAGACCAGGGCCATCTTGCCGATGGTCTGGATCAGCTCGCAACTGCCGTTCCGGCACAGCTCGTCGATCAGCGCGCGGCGATCGTCGCGCTCGGTGATGCGGAACTGCACCTTGATCAGTTCGTGATCGTTGAGCGCACGCTCCAGCTCGGCCATGACGCCTTCGGTAAGACCGTTTTCGGCAACGGTCAATACAGGCTTCAGGTGGTGGCCGATAGATTTGAACTGTTTCTTCTGCTCCTGAGTGAGCGCCATAATCAGACCCCTGGGAAAAAAGGCGGATATTCTACCCGAGTTTCGGTTTACCGGGTGCCCGCTCAGACGAGGTAACAAGTGGCCCGTTCCAAGACTAGCCATCGCTGGCTGAAAGAACACTTCGACGATCCGTACGTGAAGATGGCGCAACGCGACGGCTACCGCTCGCGCGCCAGCTACAAGCTGCTGGAGATCCAGGAGAAGGATCGCATCCTGCACCCGGGCATGACCGTGGTCGACCTCGGCGCCGCGCCGGGCGGCTGGTCGCAGGTCACCAGCCGGGTGATCGGCGACAAGGGCACGCTGATCGCCTCGGACATCCTGCCGATGGACAGCATCCCGGACGTCACCTTCATCCAGGGCGACTTCACCGAGGACGAGGTCTTCGCCCGGTTGCTCGAGGCCATCGGAGAAAATCCGGTAGACCTTGTGATTTCCGATATGGCCCCCAATATGAGTGGACTGCCCGCCGTGGACATGCCCCGTGCGATGTTCCTCTGCGAGCTGGCGCTGGACCTGTGCACCCGGGTGCTGCGACCGGGCGGCGATTTCCTGATCAAGATCTTCCAGGGCGAGGGCTTCGACACCTACCTGAAGACGGTCCGCGAGAATTTCGAGAAGGTGCAGATGCGCAAGCCGCTGTCCTCCCGCGACCGCTCCCGCGAGCAATATCTGCTCGCACGGGGCTTCCGCGGGGCCTAGACTGCGACGAATGGGCCGTCTGTCCGTCCACTCCACGCAAGTAGGGCTTGTCCCGGCTCGCGCCGGGGTTCATAAAGGGTTACAGACGCCTCCTACGTCGCTAGGGGTTGTGTAGTAATTTGGCCGGAAGGAGTCTGGCCGTCGTGTGAAGCGGTTTCCAGGGCGGAGCCGGCTTCAGAGGGTAATCAATTGAACGACATGGCAAAGAACCTGATCCTGTGGTTGATCATCGCGGCGGTGCTGGTCACCGTGATGAACAACTTCTCCAGTCCGAGCGAGCCGCAGACGCTCAACTACTCGGACTTCATCCAACAGGTGAAGGAAGGCAAGGTCGAGCGGGTTACCGTCGACGGCTACGTGATCACTGGCAAGCGCCAGGACGGGGACACCTTCAAGACCGTCCGTCCGGCGATCCAGGACAACGGCCTGATCGGCGACCTGGTCAACAACAACGTGGTCATCGAGGGCAAGCAGCCCGAGCAGCAGAGCATCTGGACGCAACTGCTGGTCGCCAGCTTCCCGATTCTGGTGATCATTGCCGTGTTCATGTTCTTCATGCGCCAGATGCAGGGCGGCGGCGGTGGCCGCGGCGGCCCGATGAGCTTCGGCAAGAGCAAGGCGCGCCTGCTGTCCGAGGACCAGGTCAAGACCACCTTCGCTGACGTCGCCGGCTGCGACGAGGCCAAGGAAGAGGTCAGCGAGCTGGTCGAGTTCCTCCGTGATCCGGGCAAGTTCCAGCGCCTGGGCGGCCGCATCCCGCGCGGCGTGCTGATGGTCGGCCCGCCCGGTACCGGCAAGACCCTGCTGGCCAAGGCCATCGCCGGCGAGGCCAAGGTGCCGTTCTTCACCATCTCCGGTTCCGACTTCGTCGAGATGTTCGTCGGCGTGGGCGCCTCCCGCGTGCGCGACATGTTCGACCAGGCCAAGAAACACGCCCCGTGCATCATCTTCATCGACGAGATCGACGCCGTCGGCCGCCATCGTGGCGCCGGCCTGGGCGGCGGTCACGACGAGCGCGAACAGACACTCAACCAGTTGCTGGTGGAGATGGACGGTTTCGAGATGAACGACGGCATCATCGTCATCGCCGCGACCAACCGTCCGGACGTGCTCGACCCGGCGCTGCTGCGCCCGGGCCGCTTCGACCGCCAGGTGGTGGTCGGCCTGCCGGACATCCGCGGCCGCGAGCAGATCCTCAAGGTGCACATGCGCAAGGTCCCGCTGGGCGACAACGTCGACGCGGCGGTGATCGCCCGCGGTACTCCGGGCTTCTCCGGCGCCGACCTGGCCAACCTGGTCAACGAGGCCTCGTTGTTCGCTGCCCGTTCCAACAAGCGCATCGTCGACATGCGCGAGTTCGAGCTGGCCAAGGACAAGATCATGATGGGCGCCGAGCGCAAGACCATGGTCATGTCCGAGAAGGAGAAGAAGAACACCGCCTTCCACGAGGCCGGCCACGCCATCGTCGGCCGCCTGGTGCCGGAGCACGACCCGGTCTACAAGGTTTCCATCATCCCCCGCGGCCGCGCCCTGGGCGTGACCATGTTCCTCCCCGAGGAGGATCGCTACAGCCTGTCCAAGCGCGCCTTGGAAAGCCAGATCTGCTCGCTGTTCGGCGGCCGTATCGCGGAAGAGATGACCCTTGGCTTCGAAGGCGTCACCACCGGCGCCTCCAACGACATCATGCGTGCCACCCAACTGGCGCGGAACATGGTCACCAAGTGGGGCCTGTCCGAGAAGCTCGGCCCGCTGATGTACGCCGAAGAGGAGGGCGAGGTGTTCCTCGGCCGCAGCGCCGGCAGCCAGCACGCCAACGTGTCCGGCGAGACCGCCAAGCTGATCGATCAGGAAGTGCGGCGCATCATCGACGACTGCTACGGCACCGCCAAGCGTCTGCTGGAAGAGAACCGCGACAAGCTCGACATGATGGCCGACGCGCTGATGAAGTACGAAACCATCGACGCCGACCAGATCGACGACATCATGGCCGGCCGTGTGCCGCGCGAGCCGCGCGACTGGCAGGGCGGCGGTTCCGGTTCCTCCGGCTCGGCGACAGCCAGCCGCGACGAGGGTGGCCGCAAGGAAAACCCCATCGGTGGGCCCGCCGGCGAGCACTGAGAGCACTAGATGAGTTTCGAGCTGTACCCGACCCGGTTGCCTTGCGGCAACCGGGTTCTTGATTTAGGGCGTACCCATGTCATGGGTATCCTCAACGTCACCCCGGACTCCTTCTCCGACGGCGGCCGCTTCAGCCAGCGCGACGTCGCGTTGCGCCACGCCGTCGCGATGGTCGAGGCTGGCGCCAGCCTGATCGATGTGGGCGGCGAGTCGACCCGTCCGGGCGCGCGCCTGGTGTCGCCGACCGAGGAGCTGGAGCGCGTGGCGCCGGTGGTGGAAGCCATCGCCCGCGAACTGGACGTGGTGATTTCCGTCGATACCTCGACGCCTGCGGTGATGCGCGAGACCGCGCGCCTGGGCGCCGGGCTGATCAACGACGTGCGTTCGCTGCAGCGTGACGGCGCGCTGGATGCCGCGGTGGATACCGGCCTGGCCGTGTGCCTGATGCACATGCGCGGCGAGCCGAGCAGCATGCAGGACGACCCGCGCTACCCCGACATCCTGGCCGAGGTGCATGGCTTCCTCGCCGAGCGCATCGCCGTCTGCGAGGCGGCGGGAATCGCGCGCGAGCGCCTGGTGCTGGATCCCGGCTTCGGCTTCGCCAAGACCCAGGCGCATAACCTGGTGTTGTTCCAGCGCATGGAGCGTCTGCTGGAACTGGGCTGCCCGCTGCTGGTCGGAGTGTCGCGCAAGAGCATGATCGGCCGCGCGCTAGGGCGCGAGGTCGGTGACCGTCTGTATGGCAGCCTGGCGCTGGCGGCCTTGGCCGTGGCCAAGGGGGCGCGCATCATTCGCGTGCACGACGTTGCCGAAACGGTGGATGTGGTCCGCATGATCGATGCGGTGGAACAGGCTAAGGAAGAAGGAATGACAGCATGAGCAGGAAATATTTCGGTACCGATGGCATCCGTGGCCGCGTCGGCACGCCGCCGATCACGCCGGACTTCGTGCTCAAGCTGGGCTGGGCGGTAGGTATGGCTTTCCGCCAGCAGGGCAAGTGCCGCGTGCTGGTCGGCAAGGACACGCGGATTTCCGGCTACATGTTCGAATCGGCCCTGGAGGCCGGCCTGTCGGCCGCCGGCGCCGACGTGATGCTGCTGGGCCCGATGCCGACCCCCGGCATCGCCTACCTGACGCGCACCTTCCACGCCGAGGCCGGCATCGTCATCAGCGCCTCGCACAATCCCCACGACGACAACGGCATCAAGTTCTTCTCCGGCCAGGGCACCAAGCTGCCGGACGACGTCGAGCTGATGATCGAAGAACTGATCGACACGCCCATGACGGTCGTCGACTCCGCGCGCCTGGGCAAGGTCTCGCGGATCAACGACGCCGCCGGCCGCTACATCGAGTTCTGCAAGAGCAGCGTGCCCACCAGCACCGACTTCTCCGGCCTGCGCCTGGTCGTCGACTGCGCCCATGGCGCCACCTACAAGGTCGCGCCCAGCGTGTTCCGCGAGCTGGGTGCCCAGGTTTCGGTGATCGGCGCGCAGCCCAACGGCCTGAACATCAACGACAACTGCGGTTCCACCCACGTCGCCGCGTTGCAGGCGGCGGTCATCGCCGAGCAGGCTGACATGGGCATCGCCTTCGACGGCGACGGCGACCGCGTGATGATGGTCGACCATACCGGCGCGGTGGTGGACGGCGACGAGATCCTCTTCCTGATCGCCCGTGACATGCAGGAGCGCAACCGCCTGCAGGGCGGCGTGGTCGGCACCCTGATGAGCAACCTGGGCCTGGAACTGGCCCTGGCCGACCTGCAGATCCCCTTCACCCGGGCCAAGGTCGGCGACCGCTACGTGATGGCGGAAATGCTCGATCGCGGCTGGCAGTTGGGTGGCGAGAACTCCGGCCACGTGGTCTGCGCCCAGCACACCACCACCGGCGACGCCATCATCGCCTCGCTGCAGGTGCTGATGGCGCTGAAGAGCCGCGGCCAGACCCTCGCCGAGGCGCGCCAGGGCATCCGCAGGTTCCCGCAGGTGCTGATCAACGTGCGCTACCAGGGCAAGGACGTCGATCCCATCGAGCATCCGGCGGTCAAGGAGGCTTGCGCCCGCGTCACCGAAAGCATGGCTGGCCGTGGTCGCGTGCTGCTGCGCAAGTCCGGCACCGAACCGCTGGTGCGGGTGATGGTCGAGGGCGACGAAGAGACCCGGGTGCGTGCCTACGCCGAACAGCTGGCGAAGGTCGTAACCGAGGTATGTGCTTGATTTCTCTTGTCAGTCCGATTTTTGTCGAGTAACATCTGCGCCCACTTTGCTCAGCGAGGTACAGCATGCGTCGACCCTTAGTGGCCGGGAACTGGAAAATGCACGGTACCCGCTCCAGTGTTGCGGAGCTGATCAAAGGCTTGCGACAACTGGCTCTGCCTACAGGTGTCGACGTGGCGGTTCTGCCGCCCTGTCTGTACATCAATCAGGTTCTTCAGGGCCTGGATGGCAAGGCGGTTGCGGTCGGTGCGCAGAACTGCGCTATCGAGCCGATGCAGGGCGCCCTCACGGGCGAGATTGCTGCCAGCCAGCTGGCCGATGCCGGTTGTTCCCTGGTTCTGGTGGGGCACTCCGAGCGCCGCCAGGTGCTGGGCGAAAGCGATGGTGTCATCAGTCGCAAGTTCGCCGCGGCGCAATCCTGTGGCCTGGTTCCTGTGTTGTGCGTGGGCGAGACCCGCGAGCAGCGCGAAGCCGGCAAGACCCTCGAGGTCGTCGGGCGTCAGTTGAGCTCGGTGATAGAAGATTTGGGCGTCGGGGCTTTCTCCCGCGCCGTAGTGGCTTACGAGCCGGTGTGGGCAATCGGGACGGGGCTTACCGCCTCGCCTGAAGAAGCCCAGGAAGTACATGCGGCCATCCGTGCGCAATTGGCGGCAGAGAATGCCGAGGTCGCCCGCGGGGTTCGCCTGCTTTACGGCGGTAGCGTCAAGGCAGCGAACGCGGTCGAACTGTTCGGCATGCCGGACATCGATGGGGGGCTGATTGGTGGTGCCTCCCTGAATGCGGATGAGTTCGGCGCGATCTGTCGCGCCGCGGGAAGCTGAAGATGCTGGAAACAGTTGTAATCGTGATTCACCTGCTGATGGCGCTGGGTCTGGTTGTACTGGTCCTGCTTCAGCATGGCAAGGGTGCGGATGCCGGTGCCTCCTTTGGCGCTGGTGCTTCGGGTACCGTTTTCGGTAGCCAGGGTTCCGCAACCTTCCTCAGTCGTTTTACTGCTGTACTGGCTGCAGTTTTTTTCATTACCAGCTTGGGTTTAGCGTATTTCGCTAAAGAAAAAGCTGATATGATACGTCACATCGGACTTCCTGATCCGGCAGTGATGGAGCAGAAGCAGGAGAAGGTCCCGGCAACCTCCGACGTGCCGGCGACCCAGGGGCAGCAACAAGCCCCGGCAGCTGGCAACGGTGACGTTCCGGCAGCTCCTGAGCAGAAGTAAGGCAAAGGTTTTTGCCGAGGTGGTGGAATTGGTAGACACGCTACCTTGAGGTGGTAGTGGCCATAGGCTGTAGGGGTTCGAGTCCCCTCCTCGGTACCATATACGAAGCCCCGCATGCGGGGCTTTCGTTTCCGGTGCGTCGGTTGACCTGGATAGGGTGTAACCGTATAATTTCGCACCAGCTTTGACGCGGGATGGAGCAGTCTGGTAGCTCGTCGGGCTCATAACCCGAAGGTCGTTGGTTCAAATCCAGCTCCCGCAACCAGTTATGGCAGAGCCCCTTTTCAGGGGCTTTTTGCTAGCTGGACAGTCCGCGCCGCCGTTGCTGGGCGGCCCTTTAGGGATGGGCGTTTCGCCCATTTTTCGTTTCTACGGCATACGCGAGGCGATCAGGTGTCGAGCAAGCTAGAACAGTTGCAGGCCTTGCTGGCCCCTGTGGTAGAGGCGCTCGGCTACGAGTGCTGGGGCCTCGAGTTCCTGTCCCAGGGACGTCATTCCCTGCTGAGGGTTTATATCGACAAGGCCGACGGCATCCTGATCGAGGACTGCGAGACGGTCAGTCGTCAGGTCAGCGGCGTGCTCGACGTCGAGGACCCGATCAGCGGCGAATACACCTTGGAAGTTTCCTCCCCGGGTATGGACCGCCCGCTGTTCACCCTCGAGCAGTTCGCCCGCTACGTTGGCGAGCAAGTGAAGATCAAGTTGCGCGTGCCCTTCGAGCGACGCCGCAACTTCCAGGGCGTCCTCCGCGGTGTGGAGGAGCAGGACGTGGTGGTCCTGGTGGATGACCATGAATACCTGCTGCCGATCGATTCGATCGATAAGGCCAACATCATTCCCCGATTTGAGTGAGCCGCGGATCAAGCGGATTCCAATGGATTGAAAGGCGAGGCGTACGATGAGCAAAGAAGTACTGCTGGTTGTTGAGTCGGTATCCAACGAGAAGGGTGTACCGCCCGGCGTGATTTTCGAGGCGTTGGAACTGGCTCTGGCGACCGCCACCAAGAAGCGTTTCGAGGACGAGGTCGACCTGCGCGTGCAGATCAACCGCACCAACGGCAACTACGACACCTTCCGTCGCTGGACCGTGGTCGAGGACGAAGACTACTCCAACCCGGCCGCCGAGCTGACCGTCGAAGACGTGCAGGAAAGCCATCCGGGCACCAAGGCCGGCGACGTCATCGAAGAGAAGATCGAGTCCATCGAGTTCGGCCGCATCGCCGCCCAGACCGCTAAGCAGGTCATCGTGCAGAAGGTCCGCGAGGCCGAGCGCGCCCAGGTGGTCGACGCCTACCGCGAGAAGGTCGGCGAGATCATCTCCGGCACCGTCAAGAAGGTCACCCGCGACAACGTCATCGTCGACCTGGGCAACAACGCCGAAGCGCTGCTGGCCCGCGACCAGATCATCCCGCGCGAGACCTTCCGCGTCGGCACCCGCGTGCGTGCCCTGCTCAAGGAAATCCGCAGCGAGAACCGCGGCCCGCAACTGGTCCTCTCGCGCACCGCGCCGGAGATGCTGGTCGAACTGTTCCGCATCGAAGTGCCGGAAATCGCCGAGCAGCTGATCGATGTCATGGCCGCTGCCCGTGACCCGGGCTCGCGCGCCAAGATCGCGGTCCGCTCCAAGGACAAGCGCATCGACCCGCAGGGCGCCTGCATCGGCATGCGCGGTTCGCGCGTCCAGGCCGTGTCCGGCGAGCTGGGCGGCGAGCGCGTGGACATCGTCCTGTGGGACGACAACCCTGCGCAGTTCGTCATCAACGCCATGGCTCCGGCCGAAGTGGCAGCCATCATCGTCGACGAAGATACCCACACCATGGATATCGCCGTCGCCGAGGACAACCTGGCCCAGGCCATCGGCCGCAGCGGCCAGAACGTCCGCCTGGCCAGCCAACTGACCGGCTGGACGCTGAACGTGATGACCGAGGCCGACATCCAGGCCAAGCAGCAGGCCGAGACCGGCGACATCCTGCAGCGCTTCGTCGACGAGCTGGATGTCGACGAGGAACTGGCCCAGGTGCTGGTCGAGGAAGGCTTCACCACCCTGGAAGAAATCGCCTACGTACCGATGGAAGAGATGCTCAACATCGACGGCTTTGACGAAGACATCGTCAACGAGCTGCGCTCGCGCGCCAAGGACCGTCTGTTGACCAAAGCCATCGCGACCGAGGAAAAACTTGCCGACGCGCAACCGGCCGAAGACCTGCTCAGCCTCGATGGCATGACCAAAGAGCTGGCCTTGGACCTGGTGCTGCGTGGCGTAACCACCCGTGAAGATCTTGCCGAGCAGTCTATCGACGACCTGCTCGACATCGACGGCATGGACGAAGAGCGTGCCGGCAAGTTGATCATGGCCGCCCGGGCCCATTGGTTCGAGTAAGCATTCGCGGCCTGAGGAGAGAAATGCATGACGCAAGTCACGGTGAAAGAACTGGCCAAAACGGTCGATACGCCGGTCGAGCGCCTGCTGCAGCAGATGCGCGAGGCGGGCCTGCCGCACAGCAGTGCCGAGCAGGTAGTGACCGACAACGAAAAGCAGGCTCTGCTGGCGCACCTCAAGGGTAGCCACGGCGATCGCCTGGAAGAACCGCGCAAGATCACCCTGCAGCGTAAGACCACCTCCACCCTGCGGGTGGCCGGCAGCAAGACGGTGAGCGTCGAGGTCCGCAAGAAGAAGACCTACGTCAAGCGCAGCCCCGACGAGATCGAGGCCGAGCGCCAGCGCGAGCTGGAAGAGCAGCGTGCCGCGGAAGAAGCCGCACGCCTGAAGGCCGAGGAAGAAGCTCGTCAGAAAGCCGAGGCCGAAGCCCGTCGCGCAGCGGAAGAAGCGGCTCGCCGCCAGCCCGAACAGGCTCCCCAGTCGGCGGCGCCCGTGGCGGTTGCCGCCCAGGCTCCGGCTGCGGCTCCCGCTGCCCCCGTCGCGGCCCCGGCCGCTGGCGAGGAGCGCAAGAAGGAAGCCGAAGTACGCCGTCCGCCGAAGCGCGAAGAGGAAGACGAGCGCCGCGATCGCAAGCATGCCCAGCATCGCCCGTCGATCAAGGAAAAGGAAAAGACCACCGCTCCGCGCGTTGTCCGCTCCGGCGTGGATGACGATGACAGTTTCGGTCGTCGTGGCGGCGGTCGCGGCAAGGCGAAGCTGAAGAAGCGTAACCAGCACGGGTTCCAGAGCCCGACAGGACCGATTGTGCGTGAAGTGAGTATCGGCGAGACCATCACAGTTGCTGAGCTGGCTCAGCAGATGTCGGTGAAGGGCGCCGAAGTCGTCAAATTCATGTTCAAGATGGGCACCCCGGTGACCATCAACCAGGTGCTCGACCAGGAGACCGCCCAGCTGATCGCCGAGGAACTCGGCCACAAGGTCAAGCTGGTCAGCGAGAACGCCCTGGAAGAGCAACTGGCCGAGTCGCTGAAGTTCGAAGGCGAGGCGGTAGCCCGTGCGCCGGTAGTGACCGTGATGGGTCACGTCGACCACGGCAAGACCTCGCTGCTCGACTACATCCGCCGTGCCAAGGTGGCCGCGGGCGAAGCCGGCGGCATCACCCAGCACATCGGCGCCTACCACGTGGAAACCGACCGCGGCATGGTCACCTTCCTCGACACCCCCGGCCACGCCGCGTTCACCGCGATGCGTGCCCGTGGCGCCCAGGCGACCGACATCGTCATCCTGGTGGTGGCGGCCGACGACGGCGTCATGCCGCAGACCCAGGAAGCCGTCCAGCACGCGAAAGCCGCTGGCGTGCCGATCGTGGTCGCGATCAACAAGATCGACAAGCCCGACGCCAACCCGGACAACATCAAGAACGGCCTGGCCGCGCTCGACGTGATCCCGGAAGAGTGGGGCGGCGACGCACCCTTCGTGCCGGTCTCGGCGAAGATGGGTACCGGTGTCGACGAGCTGCTCGAAGCCGTGCTGCTGCAGGCCGAAGTCCTGGAACTCAAAGCCACCCCGTCGGCCCCCGGCCGTGGCGTGGTGGTCGAATCGCGCCTGGACAAGGGCCGTGGCCCGGTAGCCACCGTGCTGGTTCAGGACGGTACCCTGCGCCAGGGCGACATGATCCTCTGCGGCGTGAACTACGGCCGCGTGCGCGCCATGCTCGACGAGAACGGCAAACCGATCAAGGAAGCTGGCCCGTCCATTCCGGTCGAAATCCTCGGCCTGGACGGCACGCCGGACGCCGGTGACGAAGTGACCGTGGTCGCCGACGAGAAGAAGGCCCGCGAAGTCGCGCTGTTCCGCCAGGGCAAGTTCCGCGAGGTCAAGCTGGCTCGCCAGCAGTCGGCCAAGCTGGAAAACATCTTCGAGAACATGGGCCAGGAAGAGAAGAAGACCCTCAACATCGTCCTCAAGGCCGACGTGCGTGGTTCTCTGGAAGCCCTGCAGGGCTCGCTCAGCGGCCTGGGCAACGAAGAAGTGCAGGTCCGCGTGGTCGGCGGCGGCGTCGGTGGCATCACCGAATCCGATGCCAACCTGGCGCTGGCCTCCAATGCGGTGCTGTTCGGCTTCAACGTCCGTGCCGACGCCGGTGCGCGCAAGATCGTCGAGGCCGAAGGCCTGGACATGCGTTACTACAACGTGATCTACGACATCATCGAAGACGTCAAGAAGGCCCTGACCGGCATGCTCGGCAGCGATGTCCGCGAGAACATCCTGGGTATCGCCGAAGTGCGTGACGTGTTCCGTTCGCCGAAGTTCGGCGCGGTCGCCGGCTGCATGGTCACCGAGGGCCTGGTGCACCGCAACCGTCCGATCCGCGTACTGCGCGACGACGTGGTGATCTTCGAAGGCGAGCTGGAATCGCTGCGCCGCTTCAAGGACGACGTGGCCGAAGTCCGTGCCGGCATGGAGTGCGGTATCGGCGTGAAGAGCTACAACGACGTCCGCGTCGGCGACAAGATCGAAGTGTTCGAGAAGGTCGAAGTCGCTCGTACCCTGTAAGGGCCGACGAGCGTAAACGCAGCGCCCGGGTCAGCCTTGCTGATCCGGGCGTTTGCCGCTTATTCGTCCGGTGCCCATGGGCCACCGGAAGCAGGTTAGGAAAATGGCAAAAGAGTACAGCCGTACCCAACGTATCGGCGATCAGATGCAGCGCGAACTGGCGCTGCTGATCCAGCGCGAGGTCAAGGACCCGCGCCTGGGCCTGGTGACCATCACTGGCGTCGACGTGGCGCGCGACCTGTCCCACGCCAAGGTGTTCATCACCGTGATGGGGCAGGACGACAACGCCGAGCTGATCAAGCAGAACGTCTCGATCCTCAACGACGCTGCCGGCTTCCTGCGCATGCACCTGGGCAAGGCGATGAAGCTGCGCACTGTGCCGCAGCTGCATTTCAGCTATGACGCCAGCATCCGCCGCGGTGCCGAGCTGTCGGCGCTGATCGAGCGGGCGGTGGCGGAAGACCGTCGTCACGGTGGCGGTTCCGAGGAGTAAGGCGTGGCCCAGGTGAAACGTATCCGCCGTGCGGTCAACGGCGTGCTGGTGCTCGACAAGCCGCGCGGCATGAGCTCCAACCAGGCCCTGCAGAAGGTGCGCTGGCTGCTCAATGCGGAAAAGGCCGGGCACACCGGCAGCCTCGACCCCCTGGCCACCGGCGTGCTGCCGCTGTGCTTCGGCGAGGCCACCAAGTTCTCCCAGTACCTGCTGGATGCCGACAAGGGCTACGAGACCGTGGCCCAGCTCGGCGTCACCACCACCACCGGCGACGCCGAGGGCGAAGTGCTCGAGGAACGCCAGGTGACCGTCGGTCGGGAGGCCCTGGAGGCCGTGCTGCCGCGTTTCCGTGGCGAAATAGAGCAGGTGCCGCCGATGTATTCGGCACTGAAGAAGGATGGCCAGCCGCTGTACAAGCTGGCCCGTGCAGGAGAGGTAGTGGAGCGCGAGGCGCGTTCTGTTACTATTGCGCGCCTGGAACTGCTGGCCTTCGAGGCGCCCTGCGCCACCCTGGCCGTTTCCTGCAGCAAGGGCACCTACATCCGCACCCTGGTCGAGGACATCGGCCGCGAGCTGGACTGCGGTGCCCACGTGGCCGCGCTGCGGCGTACCCAGGCGGGGCCCTTCGGCCTGGCCCAGGCGGTGACGCTGGAGGAACTGGTGCAGGCCCATGCCGAGGGCGGCAACGAGGCCCTCGACCGCTTCCTGCTGCCGGTGGACGCCGGCCTGGAGCACTGGCCGCTGCTGCAGTTGTCCGAGCACAGCGCCTACTACTGGCTGCACGGGCAGCCGGTGCGGGCACCCGAGGCACCGAAGTTCGGCATGCTGCGGGTACAGGATCACGAGGGTCGCTTCATCGGTATCGGTGAAGTGACCGACGACGGGCGCATCGCGCCGCGTCGACTGATTCGGTCGTAAGGCCGGAAACCCGAGGGTGGCTGTCAACAGGCACGGTCACACCTCCTTTATGAACACAGGGAAAAGTCCCTGGCCTGTTACCTCAGAGGAAAGCCCATCATGGCACTGAGCGTCCAAGAGAAAGCCCAGATCGTAAACGAGTACAAGCAAGCTGAAGGCGACACCGGTTCCCCGGAAGTGCAGGTTGCACTGCTGTCCGCCAACATCAACAAGCTGCAGGACCACTTCAAGGCCAACGGCAAAGACCACCACTCCCGTCGTGGCCTGATCCGCATGGTCAACCAGCGCCGCAAGCTGCTGGACTACCTGAAGAACAAGGACACCGCTCGTTACAGCGCCCTGATCGGTCGCCTGGGCCTGCGTCGCTAAGACGGCAAGCCTGAAGTGGGAAGCTGGGAGTCTGGGGTCGACGGTCGGTGCAAACCGGCCGTTGGCTTCGGGCTCCCGGCTTCTCGCTTTTTAGGGAATGTCATCGGGTCCGACTCCCGGCATTTCCACGATTTCCCCCAAGGCAACTAAGTGAAGGTAAAGACACCGTGAACCCGGTAACCAAGAAATTCCAGTTCGGTCAATCGACCGTAACCCTCGAAACCGGCCGCATCGCGCGCCAGGCCACCGGCGCCGTGCTGGTCACCATGGACGACGTCACCGTGCTGGTCACCGTCGTCGGTGCCAAGCAGGCCGACCCGAACAAGGGCTTCTTCCCGCTCTCCGTCCACTACCAGGAAAAGACCTACGCAGCCGGCCGCATCCCCGGTGGCTTCTTCAAGCGTGAAGGCCGTCCTTCGGAGAAGGAAACCCTGACCTCGCGCCTGATCGACCGTCCGATCCGCCCGCTGTTCCCCGAAGGCTTCATGAACGAAGTGCAGGTCGTCTGCACCGTCGTCTCCACCAACAAGAAGTCCGATCCGGACATCGCCGCCATGATCGGCACCTCCGCCGCCCTGGCGATCTCCGGCATTCCCTTCGCCGGCCCGATCGGCGCCGCCCGCGTGGGCTTCCACCCGGAAGTCGGCTACATCCTCAACCCGACCTACGAGCAACTGCAGAGCTCCAGCCTCGACATGGTCGTGGCCGGCACCTCCGACGCCGTGCTGATGGTCGAATCCGAAGCCGACGAGCTGACCGAAGACCAGATGCTGGGCGCCGTGCTGTACGCCCATGAAGAATTCCAGGCCGTCATCCGCGCCGTCGCCGAGCTGGCCACCGAAGCCGGCAAGCCGACCTGGAACTGGAGCGCCCCGGCCGAGAACACCACCCTGGTCAACGCGATCAAGGCCGAGTTCGGCGCCGCCATCTCCGACGCCTACACCATCACCGTCAAGCAGGATCGCTACGCGGCCCTGGACGCCCTGCGCGAAGAGATCGTCGCCAAATTCGCCGGCGAAGGCGAAGGCCAGTTCCCGGCCGGCGAAGTCAAGGACGTGTTCGGCCTGCTGGAATACCGCACCGTTCGCGAGAACATCGTCAACGGCAAGCCGCGTATCGATGGCCGCGACACCCGCACCGTGCGCCCGCTGAAGATCGAAGTCGGCGTGCTCGGCAAGACCCACGGCTCGGCCCTGTTCACCCGTGGCGAAACCCAGGCCCTGGTGGTCGCCACCCTCGGCACCGCCCGCGATGCGCAGCTGCTCGACACCCTCGAAGGCGAGCGCAAGGACCCCTTCATGCTGCACTACAACTTCCCGCCGTTCTCGGTGGGCGAGTGCGGCCGCATGGGCAGCCCGGGCCGTCGCGAAATCGGCCACGGCCGCCTGGCCCGTCGCGGCGTCGCCGCCATGCTGCCGTCGCAGGACGCGTTCCCCTACACCATCCGCGTGGTTTCCGAGATCACCGAATCCAACGGCTCCAGCTCCATGGCTTCGGTGTGCGGCGCCTCCCTGGCGCTGATGGACGCCGGTGTGCCGGTCAAGGCGCCGGTGGCCGGTATCGCCATGGGCCTGGTCAAGGAAGGTGACAAGTTCGCCGTCCTGACCGATATCCTGGGTGACGAAGACCACCTGGGCGACATGGACTTCAAGGTCGCCGGTACCGACAAGGGCGTCACCGCCCTGCAGATGGACATCAAGATCAACGGCATCACCGAAGAGATCATGGAGATCGCCCTGGAGCAGGCCCTGGAAGCGCGCCTGAACATCCTCGGCCAGATGAACCAGGTCATCGCCCAGCCGCGCGCCGAGCTGTCGGAAAACGCCCCGACCATGCTGATGATGAAGATCGATCCGGACAAGATCCGCGACGTCATCGGCAAGGGCGGCGCCACCATCCGCGGCATCTGCGAAGAGACCAAGGCCTCGATCGACATCGAGGACGATGGCAGCGTGAAGATCTACGGCGAAACCAAGGAAGCTGCCGAGGCCGCCAAGCAGCGCGTCCTGGGCATCACCGCGGAAGCCGAGATCGGCAAGATCTACGTCGGCAAGGTCGAGCGCATCGTCGACTTCGGCGCCTTCGTCAACATCCTGCCGGGCAAGGACGGTCTGGTGCACATTTCGCAGATCAGCGACAAGCGCATCGACAAGGTCACCGACGTGCTCAAGGAAGGCGAGGAAGTCAAGGTCCTGGTTCTGGACGTCGACAACCGCGGCCGCATCAAGCTGTCGATTAAAGATGTAGCAGCTGCCGAAGCCTCCGGCGTCTAAGAACCTGCCCACGATCTGCTGCGCGTCGGCATAACTGCGTTAAAAACAGGCGAGTGATGCTCATTTAGTGGACTAAACTGCGCTCCCTCGCCTGTTTGACTCGCTGCGCTCGCCCTTCGGGCCAGCCTTCGGCTGTTACTCCCGTTGGTCGTTGCGCCTTGTTCTGCTCTAGCTCGCGAGATCGTGAACAGGTTCTAAGCGGTAGCAAAATGAAAGAGGGCCCCTTGCGGGCCCTCTTTTTTTGCCTGGAAAATGGCGCCTCGCCAGCATGCAAGGACAGCCAGGCCGATGGACAAGCAATACTGCCACTACCACCAGGCGCAGCCCGCCACCTGGTTCTGCCTGCCCTGCCAGCGCCACTACGGCGACTGCTGCGTGCCGCTGAACGCCGAAGCGCCGGAATACGCCCCGGCCTGCCCGCTGTGCCGCAACGGCCTGCAGTACCTGGGCGCGGCCAACAGCGCCCAGCCGTTCTGGGAGCGCCTGCCGAAGTTCTTCGCCTACGCCCTGCAGCCGGGCCCGCTGATGTTCGCCGCGGCGCTGGCCCTGGCCAGCCTGTTCATGCCCGGCATGCTGCTGCTGTGGCTGGCCCTGCTGAGCGTGGCCACCAAGTACCTGCACAGCGTCATCGAGGTGGTCAGCCTGGGCAGCAACGAGGCGCCCGGCCTGGGCGAGGCCTTCGACCTCTCCAGCCTCGGCGCCTTCCTGCGCCAGCTGGCGGTGTTCGTCGTGGCCGCGGTGCTGCTCTGGCTGGCCGCGGACTTCGACAATCCCTCGCTGTTCTGGGCGGTGAACGTCGCCCTGGTGCTGGTGCTGCCGGCCAGCGTCATCCGCCTGGCCCTGGACAAGAGCCTGGGCGCGGCGCTCAGCCCGGTGGAGGTCGGCCAGGTGATCGGCGCCATGGGCTGGCGCTACCTGATCCTCTGCGTGTTCCTGTTCATCCTCTGGCAATCGCCGAACTACCTGGCCTGGCTGCTCGGCTTCGGCCTGCCCAAGGTAGTGCTGATGCCGGTGATGGTGGCGCTGCTCGGCTACTTCGGCGTGGTGATGTGCGCAATGATGGGTTACGCCGTGTTCCAGTACCAGGGCGCGCTGGGCTACGCGGTGGCCGGCGATGACCTCGTGCAGGGCTTCCCAGAGGCCGAATGGCGCCGGCGCAGGGCGCTGGCCGAGGCCGAGGTGCGGGTGAAGGAAGGGCAGGGCGGCGCCGCCGTGGAAACCCTGGCCGCGGCCCTGCGCCAGGACCCCGAGGACCTGCGCCTGAACGAGCGCTACCACCAACTGCTGTACGGGCTGAACGAGCGCGAGGCCTGCCTGGCCCACCTGGCGGACTACCTGCCCCTGGCGACGCGGCTGAACCCGCAACTGGCGGCCGGCGCGCTGCTCGATGCCCGGCAGTTGCAGGCCGACTACCTGCCGGACGACCCGCTGGTGTGCGAACGTATCGCCGAGGTGCTGCTGCAGCGGCACAAGGCCCGCGAGGCCCTGAGTCTGCTGCGCAACCTGCACCAGCGCTTCCCGCAGTACCCGCAGATTCCGCGGGCGTACCTGCTGGCCGCGCGCGGCTTCGCCGAAGGCCTCGGGCAACTGGAGCCGGCCAGCAAGCTGCTGGCGTTCATCCGCCAGCGCTACCCGGACACGCCGTTGCTCGCCGAGGTGGCCAGCCTGGAACAGGTGCTGGAGAAGATGGCCCGCCAGGGCGGTTAGCCCGTGCAAATTGCACGGCGCCTTGGCCCCCAGTGTGCAATTTGCCGGTCCAGGGGCCCCGGGCGATTTTGCTAGGTGTTTGATTTAAAAGGAATTAGCCTTCGCGGAAAAACTGGCCCGGAGCTTGCGATATCCCTTGTGAAACTGCCGCCAGGCATGGTCGCAGTTCCTTGCAAAGTACAGGAGAGATCGCCATGAAACACCGTTTCAGCAAACTGGCCCTTGCCGCTGCCACCGCTTCCGCCCTGAGCTTCTCGCTCGCCAGCCCGGTGTTCGCGCAACCGACGACCCTCGCTGCGAATGACACCGTGCAGAAGACCGAGGAAGCGGTTTCCGATACCTGGATCACCAGCAAGGTGAAATCCAGCCTGATCGCCAACAAGGACATCAGCGGCACCAGCATCAAGGTGGAAACCAACCAGGGCGTGGTCTCCCTGTCCGGTACCGTGAAGACCGACGCCGAGCGTGACCTGGCGATCGAAACCACCAAGGGCATCAAGGGCGTCAAGGCGGTATCCGCCGACGGCCTGAAGGCCGTGGACTGACAATGGCGGCCCGGCTCGCGCCGGGCCTGCCCATCGAACGAGGAATAGCGTGATGAATTCCGACGTGATCAAGGGCAAGTGGAAGCAGCTGTCCGGCACCCTGAAGGAAAAGTGGGGCAAGCTGACCGACGACGACCTGCAAGTGGCGGACGGACATGCCGAATACCTGGTCGGCAAGCTGCAGGAACGCTACGGCTGGAGCCGCGACCGCGCGGAGCGGGAAGTCCGCGACTTCAGCGACCGCCTGTAATCCAGCGCGAGGTTTCACTGGGCCCCGCCGGCGCAAGCCGGCGGGACCTTTTCGTCAGCGCGCCAGTTGCTGCTGGTAGAGCGCCAGCTGCCGCGTCTGCTCGGCTTCGGGGTAGCGCTGGCGGAGGAACTGCGCCAGCTCGCGCAGGCCCTGGCTGTCGCGCTGGGCGCCGAGGCGCTTGGCCAGTTGCAGCGTCATCTGCGGCAGCTGCGCCGGGTGCTGGCTGCTTTTCGCCAGGCGCCGCCAGGCACCCAGGGCGCGCGGCCCGTCTTCCAGTTGCAGGAGCCGTTGCAGCAGGTGCAGCTGCACCGCGGGGTGGGCCAACTGGCGCTGTTTCTCCGCGGCGCTGTCGTCGGCCAGGCGGCGCAGCAGTCCGGTGGCCTCGCTCGGCGGCAGGGCGAACAACTGCTTGAGCACGGCACCGAGCAGCGCGGCGTCCTGGCGGGAGACGGCCACACCGTACAGGCGTTCGATCAGCAGCAGGCGCCCGGGGTGGCGCTGCAGCAGGTCCTGCCCGCGGCTCGCCGCCTGGTCCAGGGCGAAGCGGCCGATCAGCGCGTCGAGGGCGGCCAGGTCGCGCTTGAAGCCGGCGTCGGGGTCTTCCTTGGCCAGGTAGGCCTCGTCGACCTTCAGCCGCCCGAAGCGGCGCGGCAGCCACACCAGCAGGAAGCCCGAGGCCAGGCCGCCGAGGTGGGCGTAGTAGTTGACGTGGTCGGCGGCGCGCAGCAGGCCGTAGAGCTCCTTGCCCATCCACAGCGGCAGTATCCACAGCGCCGGCGCGCTGAAGTAGCCGAGCAGCGGCCCCAGCCAGTAGAAGAAGCGGATGCGCCGCAGCCCGTAGACGCCAATGTACATGCCCATGAGCCCGGAGATGGCGCCGGAGGCGCCGATGCCGGTCACCCACACCGGGTCCAGCGCCCACCACAGCAGGCCGGAGCACAGCCCGCTGGCCAGGTACAGGGCGAGGTACTTGAGGCGGCCCAGGGCGATTTCCAGGGCGAAGCCGAAGATGAACAGGAACACCATGTTGCCGGCCAGGTGCCAGAAGTCGCCGTGCAGGAACATGGAGCCGAACAGCCCCTGCAGGCTGAACTGCGCCGGGATGAAGCCGAAGCGCAGCGAACTCAGGCGGTCGCGCGCGGCCTCGGCGCTGGCCCGCGCCGACTGCCAGGCCGGGTCCTGCTGGAAGGCCGGCTGGCCGCGCAATTCATGGCCGAACTCCAGGTCGCGGAGGATCAGCCAGGCCAGGTCCTGGCGGCGCAGGCCGTCGATGGCGCGCTTCTGGTTGTCGTCCAGCTTCTCGCGGCGCGCCAGCGATTCGCCGAACAGCGCGCGCTCGCGGCCCAGCAGGTCCAGCTCCAGGTAGACGCCGACGGCCTGTTCCTGGCGCGCCCGGTCGCCACCCTGGTAGACGAAGAAGATCAGGCAGTTGAGCAGGATCAGCAGCAGCGTCACCAGCGGCGGTTTCTTCCAGTCCAGCGGGTGTTCGGCGGGCACGATGAGCATGGGCGACCTGTCCTTGGCGGTGATGGCGCGAGACTATCACCGGCACCGGGCGCTGTCTGTCAGTTGCTGCGCTTGCTCTGGATGGCGTCGACGCGGTTGCCGCGCAGGCGCACGAAATACAGCATGCCGTTCCAGGGCCCGTAGATCCATTCCTCCACCCGCACCTCCTCGCGCTGGCCCCAGTCGCCGACGACGATGCGGTTGCCCAGGTAGGAACGGTCCACCGGCTGGCCGCAGCGTTCGAGCACGTCGCTGCTGGTGTCGCCGCTGCTGATCAGGCGGCTGCCGCAGCGCAGGCTGTCGGCCAGCGCCGGGGCGGCGGCGAGCAGCAGCAGGGGGAGGAGGAACAGGCGCATGGCGGCTCCGCTGCGCTCAGTCGCGCTTGAATTCGATACGCTTGAGGCGGTTGGCTTCGAAGGTGAGGATGTAGGTGGCGCCGTTGCGCGGGCCGTACACCCATTCCTCGACCTTGAACTCGCGGCGGTCGTAGCCGCCGAGGGTGTAGCCGACGTCGTCGCGATGGTCCGGCGCGCCGCACTTCTGCTCCACTTCCCAGGCACGGTCGCCGACGCTGACCAGGGCGCTGCCGCAGCGCATGCTGTCGGCCTGGGCACCGGCACTGGCCAACAGCAGGGCGCCGGCCAGCAGGGGAAGGGACTTCATCGGGGCGTGCCTCATTCGCTGTCGAGGTGGAGCTGGGTGATGACCTCGCCGCCCTTTTCCGCCTCGGCCTGGCTGACGTCGATCAGGTAGATGCGATCATCCCCCAGTCCGCCCTTGGTGACCAGATAGTCCTTGATGTGCGCGCCGCGCTCCTGGGCCAGCTTGCGCAGCAGCAACTGGCTGCCGCTCCAGGAGTCGACCACCGCCTGGCGCAGCTTGGCTGTGCGCTCGTCCTTGCCCAGTTCCTGCCACTCGGCCGGCGGCTGTTTCTTCAGGCGCGTGCGGTAGATGCCTTCGAGCAGGGCCGGCTGCAGGTCTTCCGGCACCTCCAGCTGGCTGGCGTCGCTGGGCACCTTGTCGCCGCGGCGCTGCAGCATCTTGTAGTAGTTGCTGCGGAATTCCTGCTGCAGGCGCTGCTCGGCCAGCAGCGGGCCGTCGGCCGCGGCGGCGCTCACGCCCTCGACTTCCAGCTTCAGCGCCGGGCGCTGCTTGAGCGCGGCGGCGAGCTTGTCGAGGTTGCCTTGCGCCGCGGGCGTCAGCTCGCTGGAGCCCGCGGCGAAGGGCACGTTGCCCAGGTCCTCGTCGCCACCACCGGCGGCCAGGCCGGCGATGAACTTGAAGGGTGCCTGCACGGCGCGCAGCACCAGGTTGCGCAGGGTCTGCCAGACGATGGGCATGACGCTGAACTGCGGGTTGTTCAGGTCGCCTTCCACCGGCAGCTGGATGTCGATGTTGCCGTTGGTGTCCTTGAGCAGGGCCACCGCCAGCTTCACTGGCAGGTCGACGGCGTCGGGGCTGTCGACCTTCTCGCCCAGCTGCAGGTGTTCCACCAGCACCTTGTTGTCGGCCTTCAACTGGCCCTTGGTGATCTGGTAGTGCAGGTCGAGGTTGAGCCGGCCCTTGCGGATGCGGTAGCCGGCGAACTTGCCGGAGTAGGGCGTCAGGGTGGTCAGCTCGACGCGCTTGAAGCTGGTGGCGATGTCCAGCTTCTCTAGCGGCGAGAAGGGGTTGAGGCTGCCCTTGATGGTGACCGGGGCGTACTTGTCGACCTTGCCCTTGATGTCGACGCTGGCCGGCTGCGGGTTGCGGTTGTCGAGGGTGCCGATCTCGCCGCCCAGTTGCTGGATGGCGGTGGCGAAGTCCGGGCGCAGGGTCAGGTCGGCGAAGTTGGCCGAGCCGTCGTTGATGCGGATGCCGCCGATGTGGATGCCCAGGGGCTTGTCGCTGCCGGCCTTGGCCGGGCTGGCGGCGCCCTTGGCCGCCGGCTGTTCGGGCTGGGCGATGATCAGCTCGCTGACGTTGGTGCTGCGGTCCTCGTTGATGATGAAGCGCGCGTAGGGCTGCTCGAAGGACACGCTCTGGATCACCAGGCTGTCGCCATGCTTGTAGGCCAGCCCGTCGAGGGTGAGCTTCTGCCATTTGACGAAGTCGCGGTTCTTCAGGGTGTCCAGGGTGTGCAACTGGCTGACCTCGGCGCTGCCGCCGACGCTGAAGGCCAGCGGCTCGGTGCTCTTGAGGTCGACGTCGAGTTTGCTGGCGAGGAAGCCGCTGCGCAGCTCCAGGCGGATGAAGGGTTCCAGGTACGACTGCGCCAGGCGCAGGTCGATGTCGCGGGTGGCGACCTTGAGCCTGGCGCTGACAGGGTTGGGGATGACGCTGCCGCTGGCCTCGATCAGCCCGCGGTTGCCGATGCCGGTCTTGAGCTTGAGCTGCAGCGCCTGGGTCAGCGAGCTGTCGAGGTCCTGCAGGTCGAGGTCCAGCGGGCCGACGTCCAGGGCCACCGATCTGGCCGGTACGCGGTCGGCCAGGTGCACCTTGTAGCCGCGCAGCTGGGTGTCGCGCAGGACCACGTGCCAGGGCTTCTGCGGCTCGGTCGGCTTGGCCGGTTCCGGCGGCGGGCTTGCCGGCTTGTCGGCGGCGGCCGCAGCCTGGTCGGCTTGGGCTTGGGCTTGGGCTTGGGCTTGGGCTTGGGCTTGGGCTTGGGCTTGGGCTTGGGCTTGGGCTTGGGCATGGGCTTGGGCCTCTGCTTCAGGTTTGGCCTCGGGCTTCGCCGCGGCCTGGGTTGCGGTCTTGTCCGCCGGGGCCGCATCGGTCTTGGCGGGCGCAGGGCTGGCCGCGTCCGCTACGGGCTTGGCGGCCGGCGCGGTGTCGGCGGGTTGCGCTGCCGCATCGGCGGCGGGTTCCGGCTGCTCGGCAGGGGCCGGCTTGCGCGCGGGCTTCTGGAAGTCGGCGAAGAGTTTCTGCCAGTCGAGCTGGCCGTCCTTCTCGCGGGCCGCCCAGGTTTCCAGGCCCTGGCTGCGGATCTGGCCGACCAGCACTTCGCGCTTGGCCAGGTCCAGGCTGGTCTCGGCCACGTCGAGGCTGGCCAGGGTGACCAGCGGCTTGCCGGCCGGGCTCTTGAGGTCGAGGTCACGCAGGTTGGCGCTGGTCTTTTCCAACTGCAGCTGGGTGTCCTTGCTCAGGTCCAGCTTGTACTCGGTGGCAACGCTGAGGATGCCCTTCTGCAACTCCAGCGGCGCGTTGTCGCGCACATAGGGCCACCAGGCCTTGAGCGGAATGCCCTGGATCGACAGGCTGCCGCTGGAGGCGAATGGGGTCAGGCTGAGGTCGCCCTTCCAGTCGACCTTGCCGCCGTGGGGGCCGGTGCCGCTCAGGGTCATCTGCGCGCCGCTGTCGGGCAGGGTGCTGAGGTTGTGCAGCTCGAAGCCCAGCGGGTCGAAGACGAAATCCACCTGCTCGCTCGGGCGGTTGTCCTGGAAGTGCACGCTGCCCTGGCTCAGGGCGACGCGCTCGATGCGCAGCGGAAAGGGCTTGCTGTCCGGCTGCTCGGGCTTGGGCTCGCTGGGCGGCAGCTTGAACAGGCGGCTGAGGTTGAGGCTGCCGTCCTCGGCGAACACCACTTCGCCATGGGGCTTGTCCAGTTGCACGTCGGCCAGGTGCAGCTGGCGCGTCCACAGGCTGTCGAGCTGCAGGTTGGCGTACAGGCGCTCGAAGGCCACCTGCTCCTGGCCGGGCTGGCCGATGCGCAGGCCCCAGACGTTCAGCTCCAGGCTGAAGGGGTTGAGTTCGATGCGCTCGATGTGCGCCGGCACGGTGGCGTACTGGGCCAGTTGCTGGTTGGCCACGCGCAGGGCGATGCCGGGGAGGATCAAGAAGCCCAGCAGGCAATAGAGGAGGAACAGCAGCACCAGGGTGCCGATCGCGCGAATCAATCCTTTGGGCATAGCGGGAGTCATTTTCCGTCGTGGCGTACCTCGGAGTATGGCACGCGTGCAAAGTTCCAAGTCTTGAGCCGTGGCAGCGCGGCCGCGGCGCTCAGGCCTGCAGGTTGTGCTGGCGGGCGAACTCCACCAGGTCCACCAGGCTGTTCAGCTGCAGTTTCTCGAGGATGCGCGTCTTGTAGGTGCTGACGGTCTTCTGGCTGAGGAACAGCTCCTCGGCGATCTGCTTGTTGCTCAGGCCGCGCACCAGGCTGCGCAGCACCACCAGCTCGCGCGGGGTGAGCGCCGCCACCGGGTCGTCGCCGGGCTGCCCGGGCGCGCCCAGGGGGCGCTCGGGGAAGCAGCGGTAGCCGGCGACCAGCATGCGCGCGGCGTTGAGGATGGCCGTGGTGTCCTTGTTCTTGCTGACGAAACCGTGCCCGCCGGCGGCTTCCACGCGGTTGGCGTAGAGCCGCTCGTCCTGGGAGCTGAGCACCAGCAGGCGGATGTTCTCGTCGAAGATGTGCACCCGCGCCAGCAGGTCCATGCCGTCCATGCCCGGCAGGTTGAGGTCGAGGATGACCAGGTCGGGCTTGTGCTGGCGCACCAGGTTGAGCCCGGCGTTACCGTCGTCGGCTTCGCCGACGATTTCGAACTGGGGGTCCTGGGCGAGCAGCGAGCGAATCGCCAGGCGCATGGCCGGGTGATCCTCCACCACGATGACGCGTTTGTTCATGGGCAATCCTTTAAGGCGCGATCCGCCCAATGAAGATAGCCCAGTTGGCGCGACCTTGCGGCCGCGCCCGGCGAGGCTCAGCGTTCCAGGGCCAGCGCGACGCCCTGGCCACCGCCGATGCACAGGGTGGCGAGGCCCTTCTTCGCGTCGCGGCGGAGCATTTCGTGCAGCAGGCTGACCAGCACGCGGCAGCCGGAGGCGCCGATGGGGTGGCCGAGGGCGATGGCGCCGCCGTTGACGTTGACCTTGGCGGTGTCCCAGCCCAGTTCCTTGCCCACCGCCAGGGATTGCGCGGCGAAGGCTTCGTTGGCCTCGATCAGGTCCAGCTCGGCCAGCTGCCAGCCGGCCTTGTCCAGGCAGCGGCGGGTGGCGGAGACCGGGCCGATGCCCATGATCGCCGGGTCGACGCCGGCATTGGCGTAGGCGGCGATGCGCGCCAGCACCGGCAGGCCCAGTTCGGCGGCCTTGGCGGCGCTCATCAGCAGCACCGCGGCGGCGCCGTCGTTGAGGGTGGAGGCGTTGCCGGCGGTGACGCTGCCGTCTTTCTTGAAGGCCGGCTTGAGCTTGGCCAGGGACTCGGCGCTGGTGCCGGCGCGGACCTGCTCATCGGTGACGAAGCGCAGCGGCTCGCCCTTGCGCTGGGGAATCTCGATGGGGGTGATTTCCGCCTCGAAGCGCCCGGCGGCGATGGCCTCGGCAGCCTTGCGCTGGGACTCGGCGGCGAAGGCGTCCTGTTCCTCGCGGCTGATGCCGTACTTGTCCACCAGGTTCTCGGCGGTGATGCCCATGTGGTAGTCGTTGAAGGCGTCCCACAGGCCGTCGACGATCATGCTGTCGAGCAGCTGCGCGTGACCCATGCGCAGGCCGGTGCGGGCCTTGGGCAGCACGTAGGGCGACAGGCTCATGCTTTCCTGGCCGCCGGCGATGATCACTTCGGCATCGCCGCAGCGGATGGCCTGGGCGGCCAGGTGCAGGGCCTTGAGGCCAGAGCCGCAGACCTTGTTGACGGTCATCGCCGGTACGCTGTTCGGCAGGCCGGCGGCGATGGCGGCCTGGCGCGCGGGGTTCTGCCCGGCGCCGGCGGTGAGGGTCTGGCCGAGGATGACTTCGTCGACCGCCTCCGCGGCGACGCCGGTCTGCTCGAGCAGGCGGCGGATCACCGCGGCGCCCAGCTCATGGGCCGGCAGGGCCGACAAGGAACCCTGGAAGCTGCCGATGGCGGTGCGGGTGGCAGCGACTATGACGACATCTTGCATGACACGAATCCTCAGCATGGGGCGGCGCGGGCCGCGGCGAACGAGCGGGCATGGTTGCACAGGCGGGCATGGCCGACCACTCTCCGAACCGCTGAGTCAGGCGCGGGATCGACCGGTCAGCGCAGCGGCGGCAGGCCCATGCGCCGGCGTGCGCGGTGCAGCGAGCCGTTGCGCACGGCCCAGCGCAGCAGTGGGACACTGCGTCGCACGCTGGCGCGGATCAGCTGGCGCTGCAGCGGGCGCAGGGAGAAGCCGAGCATGTCGGCGGCCCAGTCCGGCAGCAGGTCGATGCCGGCGCGCATCATCAGGGCGCTGAAGGGCCTGGCCAGGGAGCTGGGCGCCGGGGCGTCGAGCAGCACCTCGACCACGTCGCGGGTGCGCTCGTTGTAGCGCAGCTGGGGGCGCATGCGCTCCAGGTACTCAGCCACCTCCAGGCGCGAGCGCGGCACGTCGCGGGCGCCCAGGCGTTCGGCGACCAGGGCGATCTCGTCGTAGTAGCGGTCCTGCTCGCTGCCGGGCAGCTCGGGGTTCAGGTAGCGCAGGTGCGACTTGAGGAAGCAGCTGACCTCGGCGACGTGCACCCAGGTCAGCAGGTCCGGGTCGCTGGCCGAGTAGAAGGTGCCGTCGGGTAGGGTGCCGCTGACGTTGTCGTGGATGCGCCGCACCCGGGCGATCAGCTTCTCGGCATCGGCCACCGAGCCGTAGGTGGTGGTGGAGATGAACTGGCCGGTGCGGCGCAGGCGGCCGAGCATGTCGGCGCGGAAGTTGGAGTGGTCCCAGACGCCGCCCAGGGCGGCGGGGTGGAGCATCTGCAGGAGCAGGGCGCTGATGCCGCCGATGAGCATGGAGCTGAAGTCGCCATGGACTTTCCAGCAAGCCGAATCGGGGCCGAACAGGCCCGGGTCGCCCTTGGGGGATTCGAAATCGACGCCCCCGAGGGCGAGTCCGGTCAGGCTCAGGACCTGGCTTTCGATATGACGGCGAACGGTTTCCATGACGGGGAGCTGCAAGCCTCAAGCGTCAAGCTACAAGTGGTGCATACGGTTAGCTTAACCGCAGGCTCTCCAGCTTGCAGCTTGCAGCCGCCCTTCACCTGTTGAGGCGATTGTCGATCAGCCCCTGGACCACGCCGGGGTCGGCGAGGGTCGAGGTGTCGCCGAGGTTGTCCAGTTCGTTGCAGGCGATCTTGCGCAGGATGCGCCGCATGATCTTGCCCGAACGCGTCTTCGGCAGGCCCGGCGCCCACTGCAGCACTTCCGGCTTGGCGAAGCTGCCGATCTCCTTGCTGACCACCGCCAGCAGCTCCTGCTTCAGCTCTTCGCTGGGCTCGACGCCGTTCATCGGCGTGACGAAGGCGTAGATGCCCTGGCCCTTGAGGTCGTGGGGGTAGCCCACCACCGCGGCCTCGGCGATGCCGTCGTGCAGCACCAGGGCGCTTTCCACCTCGGCGGTGCCGATGCGGTGGCCGGAGACGTTGATCACGTCGTCGACGCGCCCGGTGATCCAGTAGTAGCCGTCCTCGTCGCGGCGCGCGCCGTCGCCGGTGAAGTAGTAGCCGGGATAGGGCTTGAAGTAGGTGTCGACCATGCGCTGGTGGTCGCCGTAGATGCTGCGGATCTGGCTCGGCCAACTGGCCTTGATCGCCAGCACGCCGGCGCCGGGGCCGTCGATCTCCTTGCCGTGCTCGTCCAGCAGCACCGGCTGCACGCCGAAGAACGGCAGGGTCGCCGAGCCGGGCTTGAGCGAGGTGGCGCCGGGCAGCGGGGTGATGAGGATGCTGCCGGTCTCGGTCTGCCACCAGGTGTCGACGATCGGGCAGCGCGTCTCGCCGACCACGTGGTAGTACCACTCCCAGGCCTCGGGGTTGATCGGCTCGCCCACCGAGCCGAGCAGGCGCAGGCTGGCGCGCGAGGTTTTCTTCACCGGTTCCTCGCCTTCGCGCATCAGGGCGCGGATGGCGGTGGGCGCGGTGTAGAAGATGTTCACCTGGTGCTTGTCGATCACCTGCCAGAAGCGCGAGGCGTCCGGGTAGCTGGGCACGCCCTCGAACATCAGGGTGGTGGCGCCGTTGGCCAGCGGGCCGTAGACGATGTAGCTGTGCCCGGTGACCCAGCCGACGTCGGCGGTGCACCAGTAGATGTCCCCCTCGTGGTAGTCGAACACGTACTTGTGCGTCATGGCCGCGCCAAGCAGGTAGCCGCCGGTGGTGTGCAGCACGCCCTTGGGTTTGCCGGTGGAGCCGGAGGTGTAGAGGATGAACAGCGGGTCCTCGGCGTCCATGGGCTCGGGCGGGCAGTCCTCGCTGACGCCGTGCAGGGCCTCGTGGTACCAGAGGTCGCGGCCCTCGACCCAGGGCACCTTGCCCTGGGTGCGCTGCACCACCACCACGGTGGAGACGTTCGGGCAGTCCTGCAGGGCCTTTTCCACGTTCTGCTTGAGCGGGATGTACTTGCCGCCGCGCACGCCTTCGTCGGCGGTGATCACTGTGCGGCAGTCGGCGTCGAGGATGCGGTCGCGCAGGGAGTCCGGCGAGAAGCCGCCGAACACCACCGAGTGGATGGCGCCGATGCGCGCGCAGGCCAGCATGGCGTAGGCCGCCTCGGGGATCATCGGCATGTAGATGCACACCCGGTCGCCCTTCTCCACGCCGCGGCTCTTGAGCACGTTGGCCAGGCGGCAGACATGGCTGTGCAGCTTGCGGTAGGTGATGTGGGCGGACTCGGCGGGGTTGTCGCCTTCCCAGATGATGGCGACCTGTTCGCCGCGCTGTTCCAGGTGGCGGTCGATGCAGTTGTAGGCGACGTTGAGCTGGCCGCCCTTGAACCAGCTGGCCTGGCCGCGGGCCAGGTCGCCGTGGTGCACGGAGTGCCAGGGCTTGAACCAGTCGAGCAGGGCCTTGGCCTGTTCGCCCCAGAACACGTCCGGTTGTTCGATGGATTGGCGGTAGAGGCGCCGGTAGCCCTCCTCGTCGAGGTAGGCACGCTGGCGAACGGCGTCCGGCACCGGGTGAGCGGTGATTTCGAACATGACGATATCCTTGTTGTTGTGATGTCTTGGTAAGGCGTCTGGCTCAAGACTGGGCCAATGCGCGGCCCGGTTCAAGTCTTGGAGGGATGGCCGGCAGTTCGGCCGGGGCTTGCAAACGCCCGCGTGCAGCGAATGCCTTGCGCAGGGCGAATAACGCGCCAGCGGTATCCGCTGTCGGTTCGTGCGCCGGGGCTACGGGGATATGCCATGCCTCCCGGCGGAACTGTCTTGCAGGCCGCGCTGGGATGCTCTTCGTAGGAGCGAGCTTGCTCGCGAACACACTCCGCTGCGGGGCTCATTCGCGAGCAAGCTCGCTCCTATGAAAAGCCGTGCTTCCTGGAAACGTAGGAGCGGGCCCTGCCCGCGATTTCGCGCGCAGGGCGCGCTCCTACAGGGGAATGGCGGGGCGGCGTTGCCGTAGCGGAAACGAAAACGCCGCTTCCCCTGTGGAGGAAACGGCGCTTTTTGCCAAGGCAGGAATCAGCCGCGGTGACGGCCGCGGAAGTAGTCGATCAGGCCCTGGGTGGAGGCGTCTTCGGCGCCCGACTCGTCGCTGCCGACCAGGCGCCCGTAGACGGCCTTGCCCAGCTCCTTGCCCAGCTCCACGCCCCACTGGTCGAAGGCGTTGATGCCCCAGAGAATGCTCTGCACGTAGACCTTGTGCTCGTACATGGCGATCAGCGCGCCCAGGCGGCGGGCGCTGATGCGCTCCAGCACCAGGGTGTTGCTCGGGCGGTTGCCGGGGATCACCTTGTGCGGCGCCAGGCGCTGCACCTCGGCCTCGTCCAGTCCTTTTGCGCGCAGCTCGGCCTCGGCTTCGGCGCGGGTCTTGCCCTGCATCAGCGCCTGGCTCTGCGACAGGCAGTTGGCGTACAGCCACTGGTGGTGGTCAGCCAGCGGGTTGTAGCTGGAGATCGGGACGATGAAGTCCGCCGGGATCAGCTGGGTGCCCTGGTGCAGCAACTGGTGGTAGGCGTGCTGGCCGTTGCAGCCGACGCCGCCCCAGATCACCGGGCCGGTGCCGGCGCTGACCGGGGTGCCGTCCTGGCGCACGCTCTTGCCGTTGGACTCCATATCCAACTGCTGCAGGTGGTCGGTGATGTTCCGCAGGTAGTAGTCGTAGGGCAGGATGGCATGGCTGCGCGAGCCCCAGAAATCGCCGTACCAGACGCCGAGCAAGCCCAGCAGCACCGGGATGTTGCGGGCGAAGGGCGCGCTCTGGAAGTGCTGGTCCATGCTGTAGGCGCCGGACAGCAGTTCCTTGAAGTTGTTGATGCCCACCGACATGGCGATCGGCAGGCCGATGGCCGACCACAGCGAGTAGCGCCCGCCGACCCAGTCCCACATGGGGAACACGTTCTCTTCGCGGATGCCGAAGGCCACCGCCGCTTCCTTGTTGCTGGAAACCGCGATGAAGTGGCGGTACAGCTCGGCTTCGTTGCCGCCCTGGGCCAGGTACCAGGCGCGTGCGGCCTGGGCGTTCTTCAGCGTCTCCAGGGTGCCGAAGGACTTGGAGGAGACGATGAACAGGGTGGTCTCGGCGTTCAGCTTGCTGGTCAGCTCGCGGAACTCGCTGCCGTCGATATTGGCCAGGTAGTGGCAGCGCACGCCTTTCTGGGCGAAAGGCAGCAGGGCCTCGGAGACTAGCTGCGGGCCGAGGAAGGAGCCGCCGATGCCGATGTTCACCACGTCGGTGATGGGCTTCTCGGTGTAGCCGCGCCACAGGCCGTTGTGCACGTAGCTGACCAGCTCGGTCATCTGGTGCAGCACGCGGTGCACTTCCGGCATCACGTCGACGCCGTCCACCAGCACCTTGTCGCCGATCGGCCGGCGCAGCGCGGTGTGCAGCACCGGGCGGCGCTCGGAGGCGTTGATCACGTCGCCGCGGAACATGGACTGGATGGCCTCGCCCAGCTGGGCTTCTTCCGCCAGCTTGACCAGCAGGCCGAGGGTGTCCTCGCGGATCAGGTTCTTCGAGAAGTCGAGGAACAGGCCGCAGGCGCTCAGGGAGAAACGCTCGAAACGCTTCGGATCGCCGGCGAATGCCTGGCGCATGCTGAAGTCCTGCAGATCCTTGCGGTGCTCGGCCAGTGCCTGCCAGCTCGGCAGGCGAGTGGCATCCAGCGGGGTGAGGTGGTGTTCCATGCGGTACCTTCGGGGGTGTGACGTGCGTTGGAGCGTGAAAAAGCCCGGGGGTTCCGGGCTTTGACGGTTCAGGCGAGCTGCACCGGGATGGCGTTGCTGGTGTGGCTGAGCTGGTTGCCCGGGGCCATGTAGAGCATGCGCGGCTGGTAGTTGGCGAGCTCGGCGTCGCTGTACTGAGCATAAGCGCAGATGATCACCCGGTCACCCACCTTGGCCTTGTGTGCGGCGGCGCCGTTGACCGAAATCATCCGCGAGCCTTCCTCGCCGCGGATGGCGTAGGTGGTGAAGCGCTCGCCGTTGTCGACGTTGTAGATCTGGATCTGTTCGTACTCGCGGATACCGGCGAGGTCCAGCCACTCGCCATCGATGGCGCAGGAGCCTTCGTAGTCGAGGACGGCGTGGGTGACTTCGGCGCGGTGCAGCTTGGCCTTGAGCATGATGCTGTGCATGGCGGCGCTCCTGTTGTTGTGGGGCTTGGCGCGGACGGCGGCAGAGTATGCCCAACCTGTTACCCGGCCTCAAGCCGCGTGCGGCGCGGCCTGGGCGGGTAACGGCGGGTCAGTCGAGCTGCAGCGGCAGGTTGTCGATCAGGCGGGTCTTGCCGAGGAAGGCGGCGGCCAGGACCACCACCTGCCGGTCGCCGGCGCCGGCCGGGCGCAGGCTCAGGGCCTCGCGGATTTCCAGGTAGTCCACCCGCAGGCCGGCGGCCTCGATCTGCCGGCGGCCCTCTTCGAGCAGCGCCGGAAAGTCGCGCGAGCCGCCGCGCAGGGCCTCGGCGAGCTGCCGCAGGGTGCGCTGGATGGCCGGCGCGCGGGCGCGCTCGTCGTCGTTCAGGTAGCCGTTGCGCGAGGACAGCGCCAGGCCGTCCTCGGCGCGCACGGTGGGCTCGCCGAAGATCTGCACGGGGATGTTCAGGTCGCGCACCAGCTTGCGGATCACCGCCAGTTGCTGGAAGTCCTTCTCGCCGAACAGCGCCATGTCCGGCTGCACCATGTTCAGCAGCTTGCAGACCACGGTGGCGACGCCATCGAAGTGGCCCGGACGGCTGCCGCCGCACAGCCCCTCGGAAACGCCGGGCACGCTGACCTTGGTCTGGCCTTGCATGCCGTCGGGGTACATCTCTTCCACGCCCGGGGCGAACAGCAGGTGGCAGCCGGCTTCCAGCAGCTTGGCCTGGTCGGCGGCGAGGGTGCGCGGGTACTTGTCCAGGTCTTCGCTGGGGCCGAACTGCAGCGGGTTGACGAAGATGCTGGCGACCACGAAGTCGGCGCGCTGGCCGGCCTTGGCCACCAGGGCGGCGTGGCCGGCGTGCAGGTTGCCCATGGTCGGCACCAGGGCGATGCGCTTGCCTTCGCCGCGCGCGCGGGCGACGGCGGCGCGCAGTTCGCGGACGGTCTTGACGGTGTTCATGCGGAGAATCCGTGTTCGGGGCCGGGGAAGGAGCCGTCTTTCACGGCCTTGACGTAGGCGGCGAAGGCGCCCTGGATGCTGTCCTGGCCTTCCATGAAGTTCTTCACGAACTTGGGCGAGCGGCCGGACAGCGACAGGCCGAGCATGTCGTGCATCACCAGGACCTGGCCGTCGGTGCCGGGGCCGGCGCCGATGCCGATCACCGGGATCTTCACCGCTTCGCTGATCTCCTGGCCCAGGGCGCTGGGCACGCACTCCAGCAGCAGCATGGCGACGCCGGCCTGCTCCAGGGCGATGGCGTCGGCGCGCAGCTGGCGGGCCTGGGCTTCCTGGCGGCCCTGGACCTTGAAGCCGCCGAACAGGTTGACCGATTGCGGAGTCAGGCCCAGGTGCGCGCACACCGGCACGCCCATCTGCGCCAGGCGCACGATGGGCTCGGCCAGCCAGGCGCCGCCTTCGAGCTTGACCATGTGGGCGCCGGCCTGCATGACCTTGACCGCGTCGTCCAGCAGGCGCTGCAGCGAGGTGCCGGAGGCGAAGGGCAGGTCGGTGACGATCATCGCGCCCTGGTTGCCGCGCTTCACGCAGGCGGTGTGGTAGGCCATTTCCTCGACCGTGACCGGCAGCGTGCTGTCGTGGCCTTGCAGCACCATGCCGAGGGAGTCGCCGATCAGCAGCATCTCCGCGCCCGCGGCGCTGGCCGCCTGGGCGAAGGTGGCATCGTAGGCTGTGAGCATCGCGATCTTCTCGCCGCTTTGCTTCAGGCCTTGCAGGGTGGTCAGGGTGACATCAGGCATGAAAACGGTCCTCGTTGGGCCGGCTGGCGCCGGCGCGGGGCACCTATAGTCCGGATGGGGCGGAGCGAAGTCAATCGCAGGTGTTACCGGACTGTTACGGCGTTACCGCCAACTGGGGTGACGATCAGGATAGCCGTTCGAGGCCCGCGAATGGGCAATCCGCCAGCAGTTCCGACAGGCTGCGGCCGTCGGGCAGGCGCAGCTGCGGCGCCAGGTCCGCCAGGGGGTAGAGGACGAAGGCGCGGGCGTGCATGTGGTAGTGCGGCACGGTCAGGCGCGGCTCGTCGAGCTGGCGCTCGCCGAACAGCAGGATATCCAGGTCGAGGGTGCGCGGGCCCCAGCGTTCGTCCTTGCGCACGCGGCCCTGTTCCAGCTCGATGCGCTGCAGGGCGTCGAGCAGCGCCAGGGGCGCAAGCTCGGTGTCCAGCGCGGCGACGGCGTTGACGTAGCGCGGCTGGTCCGGCGGGCCCAGCGGGTCGCTGATGTAGAAGGGCGAAACCGCGGCGACCGTGGTCTGCGGAATGGCCTGCAGGGCCTCGATGGCGGCGCGCAGTTGGCCCAGGGGATCGGCAAGGTTGCTGCCCAGGCCGAGATAGACGCGCTCGCTCACTCGTTGCCGGCCCCCTCGCTGCGCGGGCCACGGCGGCGACGGCTACCACCGCCGCGGCGACGCTTGCGCGGGGCCGCTCCGCCATCGTCCTGGCTGGCCGCCAGGTTGCGGATCATGCCGCGGCGTTCGCCGTCGCTGGCGTCCTGGTAGTCGGTCCACCAGTCGCCGAGGCCGCCGGTTTCCTCGCCGGCGCTCTCGCGCAGCAGCAGGAAGTCGTAGCCGGCGCGGAAGCGCGGGTTCTCCAGCAGCAGGTCGGCGCGCTTGCCCTGGCGTCGCGGCAGGCGTTCCTGCATGTCCCAGATCTCGCGGATCGGGATGGTGAAGCGCTTGGGCACGGCAGTGCGCTGGCACTGCTCGCTGATCAGTTCATGGGCGGCTTCCTGCATCGCCGGGATCGGCGGCATGCCGCGCTCCTGCAACTGCGCCACGCGCGCCGGCAGGGCCGGCCAGAGCAGGGCGGCGAAGAGGAAGGCGGGGGTGACCGGCTTGCCCTGGTGGATGCGCAGATCGGTGTTGGCCAGGGCCTGGCGGATCAGCTTGCCGGTGTATTCCGGGTCGCGGGCCAGGGCCTTGGCGCTGGCCGGGAACAGCGGGGCGAACAGTTCGTATTCGAGCAGCAGTTCGAAGGTGCGCTCGCCGCGGCCGCTGAGGAACAGCTTGAGCACTTCGTCGAACAGCCGCGCCGAGGGAATCTCGCGCAGCAGCGGCGCCAGCTTGCGGATCGGCGCGGCGCTGTGCTTCTCGATCTCGAAGTCCAGCTTGGCGGCGAAGCGCACCGCGCGCAGCATGCGCACCGGGTCCTCGAGGTAGCGCTGCTCGGGGTCGCCGATCAGGCGCACCAGGCGGTTGCGGATGTCGTGCACGCCGTGGGCGTAGTCGAGGATGCGCTCGTCGCTGCAGTCGAAATACAGGGCGTTGATGGTGAAGTCGCGGCGCTGGGCGTCTTCTTCCAGGGTGCCGTAGACGTTGTCGCGCAGGATGCGCCCGGCTTCGTTGCGCGAGGCCAGGTTGCTGTCGCCTTCGCCTTCTTCCTGCGGATGGTGGGCACGGAAGGTGGCCACCTCGATGATCTCGCGGCCGAAATGCACGTGCACCAGCTTGAAGCGCCGGCCGATCACCCGCGCGTTGCGGAATTCGGCGCGCACCTGCTCGGGGGTGGCGCTGGTGGCCACGTCGAAGTCCTTGGGGGCGATGCCCAGCAGCGGGTCACGGACGCCGCCGCCGACGATGTAGGCCTGGTATCCCGCCTTCTGCAGCCGGTCCACCACGCTCACCGCATGCCGGCTGAACTGCTCGCGACGCAGCGAATGCTGGTTGCTGCCGACGATTTCCGGGGTTGTGCGGACTGCGCGCTTGCGGCGCAAGGGAGAGCGAAGGGAGGAGATCAGCTTTTTCAGCATGTAGGCACTATTAACAGGTTGGGGTGGATTGCGTTGCGCAACGCAGCGTGCCCTGGCCGGTGGTCGCAGTCGGCAGGCAGCCCATCATGCTTGAAAAGCATGGCCGGCGGAAACAATCGGCGGTATTTCTGATGCATTGCGTATCCGAATGGGCTCGGATTCTAGCATCGGGGGGCGTGAGATAGGGAACGAAGGAGAGAAGGGAGCAGGGGAGAGCGGGAAAAGCTACTGGGGGAGCCGAAGCTCCCCCCCAAGTAGGTGCGTGCTTTGTTCTTGTTATGATGCCGGGCTTGTTGTTTTTGTTTGTAGACCCGTCCTCGAGGCTAACCGCTTCGAGGCATTCCCATTCGGGATCGACAAGAGCAAACGGATTGCTTTGGTCGCTGAGTGAGCAGTGATCTTTCGATCCAACCGATTTCGCCGCTGCCTTGGGGCAGTTTTATTGTTCTTCGATCGGTTGCGGGATTTCTCCCGCCAGCTACTCTCCTCCAAAAGAATCAGTTAGCTGCGCCTCCGCGATTTTGTTTTTGTTGTGCTGGAGTCGTTACGTGTTGTTTTTGTTCTGTGGTTTCGTGCTTGTTATTGTTGTTGTGCCAATAACAAAGCAGATGCCGTGCCAACTTTTGAGAATCCTTATTTTTCAAGGGTTTAGCTGTAGGAAGGGGTTTCGGGCAGGCACAAAAAAGCCGGGTTATCGTTACCGATGAACCCGGCTTTTGTTACGCGGGATGTCCCCGGTAACAGCTGTGCGCACCTCAGGAGTCGGCCGAGGCCCCCGACTTGCGCCGCGGGATGCCCAGGCGCTGGCGCCGTTCCCACAGGCATTTGCGGCTGATGCCCAGCTTGCGGGCCAGCTCGGTCTCGGTCATGTGGTCCTGGTGTTCGAGGACGAAATGCTGGAAGTAGTCCTCCAGCGACAGGTCCTCGGTGGGCTCGTGGTTGTTGGCCGCCACGGCGCTGCGCGCCTCCGCCTCGTCGACGAAGTCGTCCTCCAGATCGTCCAGCTCGATGTCGATGCCCAGCAGGTCGGCGGGGATTTCCTGGCCTTCGCTGAGGATCACCGCGCGCTCGATGGCGTTCTCCAGTTCGCGCACGTTACCCGGCCACGGGTAGTGGCGGATGGCCTGTTCGGCCTCGTGGGAGAAGCTCAGCGGGGCGCGCCCCATCTGCGAGCACTGGCGCGCCAGGAAGGCGCGGGCGATCTCCATCACGTCGCTGCCGCGCTCGCGCAGGGGCGGCAGCTTCAGCGAGATGACGTGCAGGCGGTAATAGAGGTCTTCGCGGAACTGCCCGGTCTTGGCCAGCATCTTCAGGTCGCGGTGGGTGGCGGCGATCAGGCGCACGTCGACCTTCTGCGACTGCACCGAGCCGACACGGCGGATCTCGCCTTCCTGCAGCACGCGCAGCAGGCGGGCCTGGGCCTCCAACGGCAGTTCGCCGATCTCGTCGAGGAACAGGGTGCCGCCGTCCGCGGCTTCCACCAGGCCGGCGCGGCCGGCGCTGGCGCCGGTGAAGGCGCCCTTCTCGTGGCCGAACAGTTCGGATTCGATCAAGGTTTCCGGGATGGCCGCGCAGTTCACCGAGATCAGCGGCGCCTTGGTGCGCTTGGACAGGTTGTGCAGGGCGCGCGCCACCAGTTCCTTGCCGGTGCCCGACTCGCCCTGGATCAGGACATTGGAGTCGGTGGGGGCGACCTTGCGGATCTTCGAGTACAGCTCGAGCATCGGCGGACAGGAGCCGATGATGCCGATCTCGCCCTCGGCCGGGGCGGCGTTACCGTTACCGCGCTCGCCCGCCGCGCGGGTGTTACCCCGTGCCTCGGCGCTGGCGCCACGGCCTTCCTGGCGGTCCTTGAGGATGCGCGCCACGGCCTGGAGCATCTCGTCGTGGTCGAAGGGCTTGGCGATGTAGTCCACCGCGCCCATCTTCATCGAGTCCACGGCCGAGCGCAGGCTGGCGTAGCTGGTCATGATCAGCACCGGGGTGCCCTGGGCCAGCTTGATCAGTTCGGTGCCGGGCGCGCCGGGCAGGCGCAGGTCGCTGACGATCATGTCGAAGGACGGAATGCTGTAGCGCTCCTGGGCCTCCTGGACCGAGCCGGCCTCGCTGACCTGGTACTGGTTGCGCTCGAGCAACCGTCGCAGGGCGGAACGGATGATGGTTTCGTCTTCGACGATGAGGATATGTGCCATGTATTCAGCTCTCTCGACGTGCTCGTCTACTGCTCGGCCGTCGGGCCAGGATGCCGCGGCAAGGTCACGCGGATGCGGGTGCCGCATTCGCGTTCCGGATCGGCCGGGCTGTCGATGGTGATCTGCCCATAATGCTCTTCCACGATCGAATAGACCAGTGCGAGGCCCAGGCCGGTCCCCTTGCCGGGGTCCTTGGTGGTGAAGAAGGGCTCGAACAGGCGATCGATGATGGACTTGGGAATGCCGCTGCCTTCGTCTTCGACGATGAGGTCGACGGTGTTCTCCGAGGCTTCGCTGCGTACCCGTATGGCGCCGCCGGGCGGGGAGGCGTCGCGGGCGTTGGACAGCAGGTTGATGAGTACCTGGGCCAGGCGCTGGGCATCGCCCTCCACCCAGTGGTCCGGGTCGCACAGGTTGAAGAACTGCACTTCGACGCTGCGTCGGTTCAACGATAGCAAACTGATGGCTTCCTGGGTGACATCGGCCAGGCACACCGGCTCGGCGGCCACCTGCTTGCCGCCGGCGTGGGCGAAGCTCATCAGCGACTGGACGATGCGCGAGACGCGCTTGGTCTGTTCGAGGATCTGTCCGCTGATCTCGGTCAGCTCGCCGTCGCCCTCGCGTTCCTCGCGCAGGTTCTGCGCCAGGCAAGCGATGCCGGTGATGGGGTTGCCGATCTCGTGGGCCACGCCGGCGGCCAGGCGGCCGATGGAGGCCAGGCGCTCGGAGTGGATCAGCTTGTCTTCCAGGGACTGCGTCTCGGTGAGGTCCTCGACCAGCAGCACCAGGCCGCTGTTGCCCGGCGCCAGAGGCTCCTCGATGGCCGCCTTGTGCAGGTTAAGCCAGCGCGTCTGGCCGTCGATGGCCAGGCGTTGCTTGTGCAGGTGCTGGTCGGGGGCCTCGATGAAGCCTTCCAGCAGGCCCTTCCAGGGATCCGGCAGGGCCGACAGGCGCGAGCCGACCACACGCTGCGCGGGCACCCCGGTGAGTTCCTCGATGGCGCGGTTCCACATCAGCACTTCCTGGTCCTTGGCCAGCGAGCACACGCCCATCGGCAGGTCCTGCAAGGTCTGGCGGTGGTATCGGCGCAGGGCGTCCAGTTCGGCGGCCAGGCCGGTGAGCCGCGAGTGGTAGTCCTCCAGGCGGCTCTCGATGAAGTGGATGTCCTCGGTGACGTAGCTCTCGCTGCTGGCCTTGTAGGGCAGGAAGGTCTCGACCATGTCCTGGGCCACGCTTGGGCCCATCAGCCCGGAGAGGTTGGCCTCGATGCGGTCGCGCAGGCGGCGCAGGGCGTAGGGGCGGCGCTCGTCGAAGGGCAGGTGCAGGTCGCGCAGGGCCTGTTCCACTTCCTTCTGCGCGGTCTTGGCGCCCAGCGGCTTGGCCAGCTGGCTGGCGAATTCCTGGGGCGAGACGGCGAGCAGTTCGCGGCGCTGCGGGCGGCGCACGTTGTCCACCGCGCAGGCTTCGGCGGCACCCTTTTCCTCGTCGCTGGGCTCGCTGAACAGCGACACCAGGGTGAACACCAGCACGTTGGCCGCCAACGAGGCGAGGGCGGCCAGGTGCCAACTGGCCTCGTCGAGCACGTACAGCGAGTCGAACAGCGGGATGTGCAGGGTCTGCACGTTGCCCATCAGCGGCACCAGCATGGTGGCGCCCCACACCAGCATGCCCGCCACCAGGCCGGCGATGAAGCCGCGGCGATTGGCCGCTGGCCAGTAGAGCACCGAGAGCGCGCCGGGGAGGAACTGCAGGGTGGCGACGAAGGAGACGATGCCCAGGTTCGACAGCTCCTGCTCCGAGCCCAGCAGCAGGTAGAAGCCGTAGCCGAGCAGGATGATGGTGGCGATCAGCGCCCGCCGCGTCCATTTCAGCCAGCGGTAGATGTTGCCCTCGGCCGGCGGCTGGTACAACGGCAGCACCAGGTGGTTGAGGACCATGCCCGACAGCGCCAGGGTCATCACGATGATCAGCCCGCTGGCCGCCGAGATGCCGCCGATGAAGGCGGCCAGGGCCAGGGCCGGGCTGTCCACCGCCATGCCCAGGCCGAGGGTGAAGTATTCCGGGTTGGTCGAGGCGCCCAGGTGCAGGCCGGCCCAGAGGATCGGCGGCACCGCCAGGCTCATCGGCAGCAGGAACAGCGGCAGGCCCCAGCTGGCGCTGAGCAGGGCGCGCGGGTTGAGGTTCTCGGTGAAGGTCATGTGATACATGTGCGGCATCACGATGGCCGAGGCGAAGAACACCAGCAGCAGGGTGCGCCAGGGCCCCTCGGCCAGCGGCGTGTGCAGGGTGCTCAGGGCCTCCTGGTTCTGCAGCAGCCACACCTCCAGGCCGTCGGGGCCGCCGAACACGCCGTAGAGGGCGAACAGGCCGATGGAGCCCAGGGCGATCAGCTTGACCAGGGATTCGAAGGCGATGGCCATCACCAGCCCTTCGTGGCGCTCGCGGGTGGCGATGTGGCGGGCGCCGAAGAGGATGGCGAACAGGGTGATCAGCGCGCAGAACGCCAGCGCCGCGCTGTTGGCGTCGGCGCCGCGGGTCAGCAGGCTGATGGAGTTGGTCACCGCCTCGATCTGCAGGGCCAGCATCGGCAGCACGCCGATCAGCATGAACAGCGTGGTCAGCGCGCCGGCCCAGGTGCTGCGGAAGCGGAAGGCGAACAGGTCGGCCAGCGACGACAGCTGGTAGGCGCGGGTGATGCGCAGGATCGGGTAGAGCAGCACCGGGGCCAGCAGGAAGGCCCCGGACACCCCCAGGTAGATGGCCAGGAAGCCGTAGCCGTACTGGTAGGCCAGGCCGACGGTGCCATAGAAGGCCCAGGCGCTGGCGTAGACGCCCAGCGACAGGGTGTACACCAGCGGGTGGCGCACCAGGCGGCGCGGCACGTAGCCGCGCTCGGTGATCCAGGCGACACCGAACAGGGTGGTGAGGTAGGCGGCGCTGATCAGGATCAGCTGGGTGAGGCTAAAGCTCGTCAGCATCGCGCTGGCTCTGCAGGATGAAGGTCACGACTATGAGAATCAGCCACAGCAGGTAAGGGCGATACCAGGCGCCGTTGGGGTCGATCCACCAGTCCATGATGGCGGGCGAGAACAGGTAGATGCCCACGACCAGGAGCAGCACCAGTCGATAGATGTACATGTCATGCCTCTCGTTGTGCGGACGGCAGGCTACAGGCAGCCGATGGGCGCCTGCAAGCCGGGGCGCATGGCCCCTCTCATCATCTTAGAGCCGGGCGTCTGCCAGCGTCAGTACGCGGGGGATGCGCGCGGCGTCCCAGTGCGCCACGCCCCAGGCCAGCACCTCGGCCGGGGTGGCGCCGGCCAGTTCCGCCGGCGCGGCCTGGCCCAGGGCCTTCAGGGCGCGCAGCAGCAGCGGGGCGGCCTGCTCGGCGGCCAGCGGCGGCGAGCGGTAGGACTTGCCCAGCTTGTGGCCGTCGGGCTGGACGATCAGCGGCACGTGCAGGTAGCGCGGCTGGGCTATCCCGAGCAGTTCCTGCAGGTACAGCTGGCGCGGGGTGTTGTCGAGCAGGTCGGCGCCGCGGACGATGTCGGTCACGCCCTGCCAGGCGTCGTCCAGCACCACCGCCAGCTGGTAGGCATAGAGGCCGTCGCGGCGGCGGATGACGAAGTCGCCCACTTCGTGGCCCAGGTGCTGGCGGAACTCGCCCTGGACGCGGTCGACGAAGGCGTATTCCAGCTCCGGCACGCGGATGCGGATGGCCACCTCGCCATGCCAGTCGTGGCCGGCGTTGCGGCAGGTGCCGGGGTAGATGCCGCCGCTGCCTTCGAGCTGCTTGCGCGAGCAGGTGCAGGTGTAGGCCAGGCCACTGCGTAGCCACTGCTCGACCACCGCCGCGTAGGCTTCGCCGCGTTCGCTCTGGCGTTCCACCGGGCCGTCCCACTCGAAGCCGTAGCGCTCCAGCGTCTGCAGGATGGCGGCCTGGGCGCCGGGCATTTCCCGCGGCGGGTCGAGGTCTTCCATGCGCACCAGCCAGCGCCCGCCGACGGCGCGGGCATCGAGGTAGGAGGCGACGGCGGCGACCAGCGAGCCGAAGTGCAGGTAGCCGCTGGGGGTGGGGGCGAAGCGTCCGGTGTAGCGGGAGTCGGGCATGGCGCAGGCTTGTGGTCAGGGGCGGGGAGCGCCGCACAAACGCGACGGGGCGCCTAGGCGCCCCGTTCGCGAAAAGCCGCCGGCATCAGGAGCCGAGCTGCTTTTCCTTGATTTCCGCGAGGGTCTTGCAGTCGATGCAGAGGGTCGCGGTGGGGCGGGCTTCGAGGCGGCGGATGCCGATCTCCACGCCGCAGGAGTCGCACCAGCCGTAGTCGTTGTCCTCGATCAGCTGGAGGGTCTCGTCGATCTTCTTGATCAGCTTGCGCTCGCGGTCGCGGGCGCGCAGTTCGAGGCTGAACTCCTCTTCCTGGCTGGCGCGGTCGGCCGGGTCCGGGAAGTTGGCCGCTTCGTCCTGCATGTGGTGCACCGTGCGATCGACTTCTTCCATCAGCTCAACTTTCCACTTGTTGAGGATGGAGGTGAAGTGGGCGCGCATGCGCTCGCTCATGTACTCCTCGCCCTTGGTTTCCTGGTAGGGCTCGAAGCCACGAATCAGTTGGCTGCTCTGCTGTTTTGCATTGGTGGGCATGTGTGGCCGCCTCTCACTCTCGCTAATCCTGTCGCGGATGGTCCCTCTCCGGTCGACGCCGGCCCCGCGCTCGCAAGCGGGCGAACTTACCAGATCGATAATCGCGATGCTACTCCCGGTTGTCGAGCCTGCTGCCACCCGCCGATGGCTTGGTTAGAATCGCCTCTTCGTCGCAAAGTTCGGTATTTCCCATGGTTTCTTCCTTCAGTGCCCGCAGCCGCGCCATCGAACCTTTCCACGTCATGGCGTTGCTGGCGCGAGCCAACGAGCTGCAGGCCGCCGGCCACGACGTCATCCACCTGGAAATCGGCGAGCCGGATTTCAGCACCGCCGCGCCCATAGTCGCTGCCGGCCAGGCCGCATTGGCCGCCGGCCACACCCGCTACACCGCGGCCCGCGGCCTGCCGCAGCTGCGCGAGGCCATCGCCGGCTTCTACGCCTCGCGCTACCGCCTGGCCATCGACCCCGAGCGCATCCTGGTCACCCCGGGCGGTTCCGGCGCCCTGCTGCTGGCCAGCAGCCTGCTGGTCGACCCGGGCCGCCACTGGCTGCTAGCCGACCCCGGCTACCCGTGCAACCGTCACTTCCTGCGCCTGGTGGAGGGCGCCGCGCAACTGGTGCCGGTCGGCCCGCAGAGCCGTTACCAGCTCACCCCGGAGCTGGTGAATGCGCACTGGAATCAGGACAGTGTAGGCGCTTTGCTGGCATCGCCGGCGAATCCTACCGGCACTTTGCTGCACAAGGATGAACTGGCCGCGTTGTCGCAGGCGCTGAAGGCCCGCGGCGGGCATATGGTGGTGGACGAGATCTATCACGGCCTGACCTACGGCGTGGACGCCAGCAGCGTGCTGGAAGTGGACGACGAGGCCTTCGTCCTCAACAGTTTCTCCAAATATTTCGGCATGACCGGCTGGCGCCTGGGCTGGCTGGTGGCGCCGCCGGAGGCGGTGGGCGAATTGGAGAAGCTGGCGCAGAACCTCTACATCAGCGCCCCGAGCATGGCCCAGTACGCCGCGCTGGCCTGTTTCGAGGAGGGCACCCTGGCCATCCTCGAAGAGCGCCGCGCCGAGTTCGCCCGGCGCCGCGACTACCTGCTGCCGGCCCTGCGCGAGCTGGGCTTCGGCATCGCCGTGGAGCCGGAAGGGGCCTTCTACCTGTATGCCGACATCAGCGCCTTCGGCGGCGACGCCTACCGCTTCTGCCAGCACTTCATCGAGACCGAGCACGTGGCCTTCACCCCGGGCGTGGACTTCGGCCGCTACCAGGCCGACCACCACGTGCGCTTCGCCTACACCCAGAACCTGGAGCGCCTGGCGCAGGCGGTGGAGCGCATCGCCCGCGGCCTGAAGAGCTGGCGGCCCTGATGCGCTTCGCTCCGGAACTGGAAGAGGCGCGCCTGCTGCGCCGCTACAAGCGCTTCCTCGCCGATATCGAAACTGCCGGCGGCGAGCAACTGACCATCCACTGCCCGAACACCGGCTCCATGCTCAACTGCATGAGCGAGGGCTGCCGGGTGTGGTTCAGCCGCTCGGACGACCCCAAGCGCAAGCTGCCGGGCACCTGGGAGCTGAGCGAGACGCCCCAGGGACGCCTGGCCTGCGTCAACACCGGGCGCGCCAACCGCCTGGTGGAGGAGGCCCTGCTGGCCGGGAGCGTCGCCGAACTGGCCGGTTTCGCCGTGCTGCGACGGGAAGTCGCATACGGCGTGGAGAACAGCCGCGCGGACTTCCGCCTGGAGTTCGCCGCCGGGCCGGTGTTCGTCGAGGTGAAGAGCGTCACCCTGGGCTTCGACGCCACGCCGGTGGCGGCCTTCCCCGACGCAGTCACCACCCGCGGGGCCAAGCACCTGCGCGAGTTGGCGGCGCTGGCGCGGCAGGGCACCCGGGCGGTGCTGCTGTATTGCGTGAACCTGTCCGGCATCGAGGCGGTGCGCCCGGCGGAGGAAATCGATCCGGCCTACGCCGCGGCGCTGCGCGAGGCGCGTGACGCCGGCGTCGAGATGCTGGCCTATGGCGCGGACATCGACGTCAGCGAAATCCGCCTGAGCCGGCCGCTGCGCATCGAGCTGTAGAGCGCTCAGAGCCTGTCTACGATCTCGCGAGCTGGAGCAGAACAAGGCTAAAAACAGGCGAGAGCGGGCAGTTTAGTCCGCTAAATGAGCATCGCTCGCCTGTTTTTAACGCAGTTATGCCGACGCGCAGCAGGTCGTAGGCTGGTTCTCAGTCATCCTCGGGCAGGCTTATCCACAACCCCTGCTCGTCCTCGCGGCACGGCAGGCTGTCGAGCACCTCGCCCAGGCAGGGGCCCTGGATGCATTCGCCGGATTCGATGAGGAAGAGTGCGCCGTGGTGGGCGCACTGCAGCAGCGCGCCACTGGCATCGAGGAAGCGGTCGGCCTCCCACTCCAGGGGCACGCCGCGGTGCGGGCAGCGGTTGCGGTAGACATGGACGCGGCCCTGGCGCCGTACGGCGAAGACCTTCAGGCCTTCGACCTGGAAGCCGCGGGTCCGCCCCTCGGCCAGCTCGCCCGGATGACACAGCAGGATCATCCGGACGCTCCCGGCGCCGACAGCAGGGCGCATCGCGCCCTCTGACGTCGGGATAGGGTGCACGTCCTTGTGCTGAAGTCGTCAGGACCAGCCTCGACGTTGCGCAGGGCGCGCTGCGATCCGGGCTGGAGCCGTTGTCGGTGAGACCGTGCAGGTCGCCCCATTGCCAATGCTTCTTTTCGCCGAGGTTGAACGGGCGGAGCTTCATCCCTGGCGACGCCTGGCATTCGGGCCAGGTTCGCGTATCGCCGAGGTCGCCGCGGGCCCGCATCATATCCCAAACCGGCAGTTGGCTTGGATGGCCGCGGAAAATTGGCTGCACACCATAGGGGGTCATGAAATCAGATGCAAATAATTATCAAATAGAATTGCCGGATTCGTTGTGGCAGAGTTTCTTTCATTGTGCCGCGATGCGGCAGGCCCCCTTGCGAACGAGGATTTCTGCGATGACTACCCTTTCCGCGCCGGCTTCCGAGCTGTACCGCGCCTGGCAGGCGCTGCGTGCCGAGAAACCGCGCCTGCGCGCCCGCGATGCCGCGCAACACCTGGATGTGAGCGAGGCCGAGCTGACCGCTAGCCGCCTCGGCGTCGATGCCGTGCGCCTGCGCCCGGAGTGGGCCGCGCTGCTGCCGGCCCTCGGCGAACTGGGCCCGATCATGGCGCTGACGCGCAACGAGCACTGCGTGCACGAGCGCAAGGGGCCCTACCAGGAGGTCACCGTGTCGGGCAACGGGCAGATGGGCCTGGTGGTGTCCCCGGACATCGACCTGCGCCTGTTCCTCGGCGGCTGGGACAGCGTGTTCGCCATCAGCGAGGAAACCGCCCACGGCACCCAGCGCAGCATCCAGGTGTTCGACCGCCAGGGCACCGCGGTGCACAAGGTGTTTCTCACCGAGCACAGCGACGTCGCCGCCTGGGCGCCGCTGGTGGAGCGCTTCCGCGCCGAGGAACAGAGCGAGCGCCTGGAGCTGCGTCCGGCCGAGGCGAAAGCCGCGCCGCTGGCCGACGGCGAGATCGACGTCGCTTCCCTGCGCCAGGGCTGGGCGGCGCTGAAGGACACCCACCACTTCTTCGCCCTGCTGAAGAAGCACAAGGCCGAGCGCACCCAGGCGCTGCGCCTGGCCGGCCGCGAATGGGCCGAGCCGCTGGACGTCGCCGAGCTGCCGCGCCTGCTGGAGGCCGCCAGCCAGTCCCGCCTGCCGATCATGATCTTCGTCGGCAACGCCCACTGCATCCAGATCCACACCGGCACCGTGGACAACCTGAAGTGGCTGGACGACTGGTTCAACGTGCTCGACCCGCAGTTCAACCTGCACCTGAAGACCCCTGGCGTGCGCGAGCTGTGGCGCGTGCGCAAGCCGAGCAGCGACGGCATCGTCACCAGCTGGGAAGCCTTCGACGCCGACGGCGAACTGGTCCTGCAGGTGTTCGGCGCGCGCAAGCCGGGTGTGCCGGAACTGCAAGAATGGCGTAGCCTCGCCGAATCCTTCGCGGCCATCTGAGGAGGCAACCATGACTGCGCGTCCCCTGCTGGCCGGCCTCTTCGCCGGGCTGTGCCTCGCCGCCTCCAGCGCCATCGCCGACAGCCTGCCCAAGCGCTGGGTGAGCGCCGGCGGCTCGCTGAGCGAGTGGGTTGTGGCCCTGGGCGGCGAGTCGCGCCTGGTCGGCGTCGACACCACCAGCCTGCACCCGGCCAGCCTCAAGGCGTTGCCGAAGATCGGCTACCAGCGCCAGCTGGCGGCCGAAGGCATCCTGGCGCTGAAGCCGGACATCCTCCTCGGCAGCGAGGAGATGGGGCCGCCGCCGGTGCTGCAGCAACTGCGCGCGGCGGGCGTGCGGATCGAAACCCTGTCGGCCAAGGCCGACGAGAAGACCGTGCATGACAACCTGCTGCGCCTGGGCGAGCTGCTGGGCACGCCCGAGCAGGCCGGCAAGGTGGCGGCGGACTTCCAGGCGCGCCTGGCGGCGCAGCAGGCCTGGGTGGCCAAGGCCCAGGCCGGGCAAGCCGCGCCGGGCGTGGTGCTGCTGGTCGGCAACGCCGGCGGCAGCCTGCTGGTGGCCGGACAGGACACCGCCGGCGACTGGATGATCCAGCACGCCGGCGGGCGCAACCTGGCCAGCCACAAGGGCTACAAGGCGTTGTCCGGCGAAGCCCTGACCGCCCTCGATCCGCAGGTGGTGGTGCTGGCCGACCGCAGCCTGGATGGCGACAAGGCCCGCGAGGCGCTGATCCGACAGAACCCCGGGTTGGCCGCTACCCGCGCGGCGCGTGAGGCCCGCGTGCTGGTGCTCGATCCGACGCTGCTGGTCGGCGGTCTCGGTCCGCGCGTTCCGGACGCATTGGCCAGCCTCTCCAAGGCCTTTTATCCTTCCGCGCAGGCCCTGAACCCGGAAGGTCGTCCTTGACTGCGAAGCACGCTGCCCGACCGCTGTTCCTGCTCCTTGGTTTTCTTCTGCTGCTGGTCCTCTGGCTGTCCCTGGCCCTGGGGCCGGTCAGCCTGCCGCTGGGCGACACGCTGCGGGCGCTGGCGCGTCTGTGCGGCCTGCCGGTGTCCGCCGACGACCTCGGCCAGGCCGAGCTGATCGTCGGGCAGATCCGCCTGCCGCGCACCCTGTTGGGCGTCGCCACCGGCGGCGTGCTGGCGCTGGCCGGGGTGGCCATGCAGGGGCTGTTCCGCAACCCGCTGGCCGACCCCGGGCTGATCGGCGTATCCAGCGGCGCCGCGCTGGGCGCCGCCATCGCTATCGTCTTCGGCGCTTCCATGGGTGGCCTGCCGGAAGCTTTCGCGCCCTACTTGCTGTCCGCCTGCGCCTTCGGCGGCGGTTTGCTGGTGACCGCGCTGGTCTACCGGCTCGGCCGCCACAATGGGCAGACCAGCGTGGCCACCATGCTGCTCGCCGGCATCGCCCTCACCGCGCTGGCCGGCGCGCTGATCGGCCTGTTCACCTACCTCGCCGACGACGCCACGCTGCGCACCCTGACCTTCTGGAACCTCGGCAGCCTCAACGGCGCCAGCTACCCGCGGCTGTGGCCGCTGCTGCTGGTCACGCTGCTGGTGGCCTGCTGGCTGCCGCGCCGGGTGGATGCGCTCAACGCGTTGTTGCTGGGTGAGTCCGAGGCGCGTCACCTGGGCTTCGACGTCGAGCGGCTGAAGGTCGAACTGATCCTCTGCACGGCGCTGGGCGTTGGCGCCGCGGTGGCCGCGGCCGGGCTGATCGGCTTCATCGGCCTGGTGGTGCCGCACCTGCTGCGTCTGATCGTCGGCCCCGATCACCGGGTGTTGCTGCCGGCCTCGATGTTCGGCGGCGCCATCCTGCTGCTGCTCGCCGACCTGGTGGCGCGCCTGGCGCTGGCGCCGGCGGAGCTGCCGATCGGCATCGTCACGGCGCTGATCGGCGCGCCCTTCTTCCTTTATCTGCTGATCCGGGGGCGTTCCTGATGCTGACGGCGGAGAACCTGACGGTGAAGCGTGGGCATCAGGTGGTCCTGCAGGGCGTGAGCCTGGCGCTGCAGCCGGGCGAGGTGCTCGGTGTGTTGGGCCCCAACGGCGCGGGCAAGAGCACCCTGCTGGGCGCCCTCAATGGCGAGCTGCCGCTGGCCGGCGGCAGCGTGAGCCTCGATGGTCGCGCGCTGGATCAATGGCAGGGTACGGCGCGGGCGCAGCGCCTGGCGGTGCTGCCGCAGTCCTCGTCGCTGAATTTCGCCTTCAGCGTCGAGTCGGTGGTGGGTTTCGGCCGGCTGCCCCACGACAGCGGCCGCCAGCGCGACCTGCAGATCATCGCCGAAGCCATGACGGCGGCCGACGCCTCGCACCTGGCCGGGCGCAGCTACCTGGCGCTGTCCGGCGGCGAGCGCCAGCGCGTGCACCTGGCGCGGGTCCTGGCGCAGCTGTGGCCGGGCGGCGCGGAGCAGGTGCTGCTGCTGGACGAGCCGACCTCGGCGCTCGACCCCCTGCACCAGCACACCACTTTGCATGCGGTGCGCGAATTCGCCGGACGCGGCGCCGCGGTGCTGGTCATCCTGCACGACCTCAACCTCGCCGCGCGCTACTGTGACCGCCTGCTTCTGCTGCACGACGGCCGCCCGCATCTGTTCGGCACCCCGGACGAAGTGCTGCGCGCAGAGCCGCTGCGCCAGGTGTTCGGCCTGGACGTGCTGGTGCAGCGCCACCCCGAGCGCGGCCATCCGCTGATCGTCGCCCGCTGAAAGGAGTTCACATGAAATACCTGCTGATCCCGCTGGTGGCGCTGTTGGCGGCCTGCCAGAGCCTGCCGTCCGCGCCGCCCCTGCCGGCCTGGCAGAGCCCTGAGGGCCGCGACAGCGCAGAGCTGGGCGTCATCCGCGACCTGCGCAGCGGTCAGGTGCTGACCCCGGAGCAACTGCTCGAACGCCTGCAGGCCGCGCCCCGCGTACTGGTCGGCGAACAGCACGACAACCCCGACCATCACGCCCTGGAGCTGTGGCTGGTCCGCGCCCTGGCCCAGCGCCGCGAGCAAGGCAGCGTGCTGCTGGAAATGCTCAACCCCAACCAGCAGCAGCGGGTGATGGCCGCACAGGCCGCGGCTGCCGAAGGCAAGGCGCCGCAGGACCTGTATGCCGTATTGGCCTGGCAGCCGGGCTGGGACTGGTCGCTCTACGGCCCGATGGTGACCTGGCTGGTCAGGCAGCCGGCGCCGCTGCTGGCGGCCAACCTGGACCGCAGCGAGATCAAGCGCATCTATGGGGAGCAGCCAGCCCTGGCCGGCACTCGCTCGACGGCCGAGGAGGTGCGCCGGGTGCTGCTGGACGACATCCGCGAATCCCACTGCGGCCTGCTGCCGGAAAGCCAGATGCCGGCCATGCTGGCGGTACAGCAGCAGCGCGACCGGCGCATGGCCGAACGGCTGAAGGCGGCGCCCGCGCCCGCCGTGCTGATCGCCGGCGGCTTCCACGTGCGCCGCGACCTGGGCGTGCCCTTGCACCTGGAAGACTTGGAGGCGGGGGAGGGCATGCAGGTGCTGATGCTGGCCGAGGTCGGCAAGACGGTGTCGCCGCAGCAGGCGGACTACGTCTGGTACACGCCGGCGCTGCCGCCGCAGGATCATTGTGCGAAGTTGCGTTGATGTGGGTATAGCCTGACGGGAGGGCTCCTCTTTTTGTAGGAGCGAGCTTGCTCGCGAACAGCGCTCCCGGCTGCTTCGATGTTTCGGTGGCATTCCTTTCCCTCTCCCCAGCCTTCGGCTGCGCGCCCCGCCTTGAAGGGAGAGGGGGCTTGTCCGTGCCGAGAACAGGCATGGTTTCAGCCGGCAACTCTGCGCTAGCCGGCTAACTCCAGAACATCAGCGTCTGCCCAACGGTCCCCTCTCCCTTCAGGGAGAGGGTTAGGGAGAGGGCGCTCTCCAGGTCGAGTACCGAGCCCAACCGGCAGAGCGCTGTTCGCGAGCAAGCTCGCTCCTACGAAAAGAAATCCCCCGCCCATGACTTTCCTTCAGGCAAAAAAAGACCCGGCGATGAGCCGGGTCGAAACCGTGATTAGCCTGATGAGGAGATAATCTGATCGTCCGACTGCGTGGCCGCTCAGCTTACCCACTGGCCTCGCGACCAGTGGAGTTAATAATAACAATTATCATTCGCGAGTCAACGCTTTTTTCATCGCACCTGCATTTTCCGGCGAACGGTCATGGGAAAGGTTTCCCAGGAAAAATGCGGGGCAAAAAAAAGACCCGGCGGTGAGCCGGGTCTAAAACCGTGATTAGCCTGATGAGGAGATAACCTGAGCGTCCGACTGCGGTAGGGCTCTCAGCTTACCCGCCGACCTCGCGGCCAGCTGTGGTAATAATAACTATTATCATTTGTGAGTCAACAGCATTTCGCAAAAAAAGTCCGCCCTGCAGAAATGACGAAGCCCGGCACATGGCCGGGCTTCGTCTGGATCGGGCTTCGGCTAGCCGGCGCCGAGCTGCAGGCGCAGTTGGGTGACCTCGCGGTTGAGCAGGTCGATGCGCCGGGCCATGCCCTCGATCAGGCTGTGGGCGATGCGCGGGTTGCTCTGCATCAGGCTGAGGAACTGGTCCTTGGGGATCACCATCACGGTGCAGGGTTCGCTGGCGACCACGCTGGCGCTGCGCTTCTCGCCGGTGAACACGGCCATGGCGCCGAAGATCTCGTCCTTCTGCACGTCGCCGACCTTTTGCCCGTCGACGAAGGCCTCGGCGTGACCCTCGATGATGATGAACACGTGCTCGGCATCGTCGCCCTGCTGGATCAACTGGTCGCCGGCGGCGAAGTGGCGGAAGCCGGTGGACGGGCGGATGTCCGGCTGCTTGAGGTGTGCCAGGGCGTCGGAAAGCAGGGCGGTGTGGCCGATCAGGTAGTGCAGGAAGAGTTCCTGGCGCTGCTCGTCGGCGTGGATGTGGTGGAACACGTCGCTGCGCGAATAGGGCACCAGGCACAACGGCTCGTCGCTGGTGTAGCGGCACGGCGGCAGGTCGATGCCCTGGCGCAGTCCCACCAGGTCGCCCTCCTGCAGGTAGAACAGCGGGCGTTCGTCGACCAGCGCGTGGAGCAGGCCGTTCTCGATCAGGAACAGCTGCTGGTTCGGCAGCTCGGCCGACAGGTCGTCGGTACGTTCCAGGCGGATGGGCTCCGCGCAGGGGGCGAGGCCGGAAAGCAGCTGGGCGGGAATCCCCTGCAGACGGCTGATCAGCTGGTCGGCATAGGCCGGTTGTTCACCGAGTAGGTACATGGGCCGTAATTCCTTGGACGGACGTTGGCGGTCGGGGCGCACGAAGGGCCCTGAAACGATAGGGTTCTGGCCCGCGGCCGTAAATCATTTCCTGGAAGGCTTGTGAGCTAACTCTGATTCCTTTGAGGAAAAGTCTCCAATTGGCCCAATAGTTCGGCCTTGTGCGCCGGCGGCAGGTCGTTCCAATGGACGTCCAGCAGGGCGCCCTCGATGGCGTAGAGCAGCACCTTGGAGGCCCGGAAGCCGCGAGCCCGAACGGCGCGGTAGGCGCCGACCGCCCCCAGGCGGCGGAGGTCGGAGGCGTTGTGAATGCCCACGGCGTGCAGCCACTGGGCCGAGGTCTTGCCGAGGTTCTTCAGATGCAGCAGTTCGTCGTTCATCGTCGGTCCTTGCGATGCGGCACACGGGGTGGGTCATGCATGGCGGCGAGGGCCGTGAACTGCTGGAGACGGCCGGCTCACTTGACGATGAAGTGTAGCGGGCCCTTGGCGGGGCAATGTGGCTTTGTGACATCGGCGGGCGCGAAAGCGCCCTTGGCGTGACGAACGGCAGCCCGGGCATCGATCGTGCCCGGGCTGCGTCGAGGGGGTCAGATGCCCGGCAGGCGCTGGCGGATGCTGCCCACCAGGGTGTCGAGGCTGGCGCTGTCCTGGGTGTCGACGCGCTTGCTGTGGGCTTGCTCGTCGGCGTCCAGGGCTTCGCGTCCGGCCTGCTGGGCCTGCACCACTTCGAGGGTGGCGTCGGACGGGTCGCCGCCTTGCGCCTGGCGCTGGGCCAGCCAGCCGGCGATCACGCTTTCCGGCGCCTGGCAGTCGAGGATCAGGTAGGGCACCCCGGTGTCGTCGGCGATATGGCGCGCGGCCTGGCGCTGGGCGTGCTTGAGGAAGGTAGCGTCGAGCACCACCGGGTAGCCGGCGCGGAGGATGTCGCCGGCCAGGGCGTTGAGGCGCTCGTAGGTGGCCGCGCTGGATTCGGCATTGTAGATGCCGCCTTGCAGGGCGCCGCGCTGGGCTTCGTGCTGTTCGCCGAACAGGCGCTTGCGCTCCACGTCCGAGCGCAGGCGGATGGCGCCCAGGGCCTCGACCAGGCGCAGCGCCACCGAGCTCTTGCCCACCGCGGAAACGCCCATGGTCAGGGCCAGGAAGCGCGAGGGTATGGCGCTGTAGCTCTCCGCCAGGTTGGCGTAGTTGCGGTACTGGCGCAGGGTCGCGGCCTTCTGCACGGCGTCGTGCTGGTGGGCCAGGCTGAACAGGGCGATCTTGGCCCGCACCAGGGCGCGGTAGGCCTTGTAGAAGTTGAGGATTTCCAGGGACTGGTAGTCGCCGGTCTGCTCCAGGTACTGGCTGACGAAGCGCCGCGAATGGCACTTCAGACCGCGGTCCTCGAGGTCCATGGCGAGGAAGGCGTAGTCGGCGCAGACGTCGGTGAAGCGGAACGGCTCGTTGAACTCGATGCAGTCGAACAGCACCACCTGGCCGTCGATCAGCGCGGCGTTGCCCAGGTGGATGTCGCCGTGGCATTCGCGGATGAAGCCGTTCGCCTTGCGCGCCTGCAGCAGCGATTCCAGACGGTCGTAGGAGCTTTCGGCCCAGGCTTCCAGGGCGTCCAGCTGCAGCAGGTCGGCCTTGTCGCTGAGCAGCGGGCGGATCTGTTCGAAGTTCTGCCGCACCGGCGCCATCACCGCCTCGGCCGAGCCCAGCGGGTTGTCCTGCGGCACCTGCGGGGTGCGCAGGTGGAAGCCGGCGATCTGCTTCGCCAGGGCGTCGATGTGCTCGGAGGTCAGCTCGCCGCGCGCCTGCACCTCGCTGAGCAGGGCGTTCTGCGGGAATTCGCGGCACTTGAGCGCGTATTCGATCGCCGGGCCTTCGCCGCCCAGTTGTGGCGCGGCCTCGCTGCCGGTGATCGGCAGCACTTCCAGGTACAGGCCTTCGGTGAGGCGCTGGTTCAGGCGCAGTTCTTCCTCGCAGAAATGCTTGCGCGCCGCGAGGTCGGTGAAGTCGAGGAAGCCGAAGTTCACCGGCTTCTTGATCTTGTAAACGTACTGGCCGGTGAGCAGGACCCAGGAAATGTGGGTTTCGATGACCCGCACCTGCTCCACCGGGTGGGGGTACAGGGCAGGGTTCTGCAGGGCAGCGATCAGAGTCTGGCTCACGGGATATTGTCCTTGGCTGTCCGGATTCGGGAGGCAGGCATTATGGCGGCATCGCCGGTGGCTGCAAACTTGCCTGGCGCCGCAGGCAACCAATCGGCTGCCCGCTGGTCGAAGCTGCGTCGCTTTGGCCGGGGCACTTCCGCGCGCCTGCGACAGAGCCCGGACACCGCCTCGCGCGGCGTCTGTCCCCTGTGGATAAAGTACGTATAATGCGCCGCCATGACGCGTCCCCGATCCCCCCGTTCCCGTAAGAATCAAAAGTCCGCTCCGTCGCGCAAGTGGCTGGGCTGGCTGCTCAAGCTCAGCCTCGTCGGCCTGGTCGTGCTGGCCGGTTTCGCCGTGTATCTCGATGCGGTCGTCCAGGAGAAGTTCTCCGGCAAGCGCTGGACCATCCCGGCCAAGGTCTATGCCCGGCCGCTGGAGCTGTTCGTCGGCCTGAAGCTGAACAAGGACGACTTCCTCCAGGAACTCGGCGCCCTGGGTTACCGCCGCGATGGCACGGTCAGCGGCCCGGGCATGGTGGCCGTGTCCGGCGGCACGGTCGACCTCAATACCCGCGGCTTCCAGTTCTACGAGGGCGCCGAGCCCGCGCAGCGCATCCGCGTGCGTTTCTCCGGCGACTACGTGGCCGGCCTGTCCCGCGCCGACGGTTCCAAGCTGGACGTCGCGCGCATGGAGCCGCTGCTGATCGGCGGCATGTACCCCTCGCACAACGAAGACCGCATCCTCATCAAGCTGGACGAGGTGCCGCCGTACCTGGTCGACACCCTGGTGGCGGTGGAAGACCGCGACTTCTGGTCCCACCATGGCGTCTCGCTGAAGTCCATCGCCCGCGCCGTCTGGGTCAACGCCAGCGCCGGGCAGTTGCGCCAGGGCGGCAGCACCCTGACCCAGCAGTTGGTGAAGAACTTCTTCCTGACCAACGAGCGCAGCCTCAGCCGCAAGCTCACCGAAGCCATGATGGCGGTGCTGCTGGAGCTGCACTACGACAAGCGCGAGATCCTCGAGGGCTACCTCAACGAGGTGTTCCTCGGCCAGGACGGCCAGCGTTCGGTGAACGGCTTCGGCCTGGCCAGCCAGTACTTCTTCAGCCAGCCGCTGTCCGAGCTCAAGCTGCCGCAGATCGCGCTGCTGGTGGGTATGGTCAAGGGGCCGTCCTACTACAATCCGCGGCGCAACCCGGAGCGCGCCATGGAGCGGCGCAACGTGGTGCTCGACGTGCTCGCCGAGCAGGGCGTGATCACCCCCGAGCAGGCCGCGGCGGCCAAGCAGGCGCCCCTGGGCGTGACGCGCCAGGGCAGCATGGCCAACAGCTCGTACCCGGCGTTCCTCGACCTGGTGAAGCGCCAGCTGCGCCAGGACTACCGCGAGGAAGACCTGACCGAGGAAGGTCTGCGCATCTTCACCAGCTTCGATCCGATCCTGCAGTACAAGGCGGAAACCGCGGTCACCGAGACCTTCAAGCGCTTCGCCGGGCGCAAGGGCCTGGACCAGACGGAAACCGCGATGGTCGTGACCAACCCGGAGACCGGCGAAGTGCAGGCGCTGATCGGCAGCCGCGATTCGCGCTTCGCCGGCTTCAATCGCGCGGTGGACGCCACCCGGCCGATCGGCTCGCTGGTCAAGCCGGCGGTCTACCTGACCGCCCTCGAACGGCCCAGCCAGTACACCCTGACCACCTGGATCCAGGACCAGCCGTTCTCCATCAAGGGCAAGGACGGCCAGGTGTGGACGCCGAAGAACTACGAAGGCAGCTCCAACGGCACCATCTTCCTCTACCAGGGGCTGGCGCGTTCGCTGAACCTGTCCACCGCCAAGCTGGGCCTGGACCTGGGCGTGCCCAACGTGCTCAAGACTCTCGAACGCCTGGGCGTGCAGGTGGACTGGCCGGCCTACCCGTCGATGCTGCTGGGCGCCGGCGCCATGACGCCGATGCAGGTGGCGACCATGTACCAGACCATCGCCAGCGGCGGCTTCAACACCCCGCTGCGCAGTATCCGCAGCGTGGTCGCCGCCGACGGCCAGCCGCTCAAGCGCTATCCGTTCCAGGTCCAGCAGCGCTTCGACTCGGGCTCCATCTACCTGCTGCAGAACGCCATGCAGCGGGTGATGCGCGAGGGCACCGCGCGCTCGGCCTACAACCAGTTGCCGTCGAACCTGACCCTGGCGGGCAAGACCGGCACCACCAACGACTCCCGCGACAGCTGGTTCTCCGGTTTCGGCCAGGACCTGCTGGCGGTGGTCTGGCTGGGCCGCGACGACAACGGCAAGACGCCCTTCACCGGCGCCACCGGCGCGCTGCAGATCTGGACCAGCTTCATGCGCAAGGCCGACCCCCTGCCGCTGGACATGCCGATGCCGGATAATGTCAGCATGGCCTGGGTCGATCCGCGTACCGGCCAGGGCAGCGACGCCAATTGTCCGGGCGCCGTGCAGATGCCCTATATTCGCGGAAGCGAGCCGGCGCCCGGCGCCGGCTGTGGCAACAACCAGACGCCGGCCGGCGAGGTCATGGACTGGGTCCGTGGCTGGCTGAACTGAGGCGAGAGGATTCGAAGTGAAAAACGCGTGGTTTGCCGTGGCTGCCGCCGCGGCCGTGCTGTCCGGCTGCGCTTCCCCGCAGCAGGGCGCTATCCCGGTGCGGGATTCCGGCACCTCGGTGTCCAACCAGGAGCGGGTCGGCTATTCCAATGCCAACCGCCCGGCCAATGCCAACACCGCGCCGAGCGCGGCATCGCAGCCGGCCGGTGACTCCGGCGTGACCGTGATGGTGCCCCAGGATGCCGGCATGGCACCGATCCAGACCTTCCCGGCGCAGACTGGCGCAGCGCCGATCTCCACCGCCCCGATCACTCCGGGCGTGCAGTCCGGCAGCGTCCCGGCGGCGCCCGCCGGCAGCGCGCCGAGCAATATCAGCGCCACCGGCGGCTTCAGCCAGCAGACCTACCAGCAGCCGGTCTACCAGCAGCAACAGCCCAGCTACCAGCAGCAGGCCCCGGCCGCGCCGGTGCAGGCGCCGTCGGGCATTCCCTCGCGCAACGCGCCGCTGGCCGCCGACGAGCAGCTCGATGGCCCGGTCCTGGCGCTGCTCACCACCGCTCAGCAACAGCAGGGCAGCGGCGACCTCAACGGCGCCTCGGCCAGCCTGGAGCGCGCCCAGCGCATCGCCCCGCGCGAGCCGCAGGTGCTCTACAAGCTCGCCCAGGTGCGCCTGGCCCAGGGCGACGCCGCCCAGGCCGAGCAGGTGGCGCGCCGCGGCCTGTCGCTGGCCAACGGCCGGCCGACGCTGCAGGCCAGCCTGTGGGACGTGATCGCCAAGGCCCGCGAGGCCCAGGGTGACGCGGCCGGCGCGGCTACCGCGCGGCAGAACGCCAAGGCAACGCTGTGATGGACGATCGCCTGCCGGCCGTGGCCGACCAGCTCCTGCTGATCGAGCGGGAGCTGCGCGCGCTGTCGCTGTGGGGGGAACAGCCGCCCTCGGAGGAGGCGCTGGCCAGCCAGGAGCCGTTCTGCGTGGATACGCTGGAGCTGGAGGAATGGCTGCAGTGGATCTTCCTGCCGCGCATGAAGCTGATCATCGAGACGGGCGCGCAGCTGCCGCGCGCCTCGGGCATTCGCGCCATCGCCGAAATGGTCTACGTGGACGAGGGCGAGCACATGCACGCCCTGTTCGAGGCCCTGGGCGAGTTCGACCGGCTGATCGGCGAGGCGCCCTGAGCCGCGCCTACGCGTCGGTCAGTTGCAGTTCTTCTGCAGGTCCTGCTCGGTCTGGGTGATGCGGGCCTGCCGCTCTTCTTCCGGGATGCGCCGCATCTCGCCGTCGTCGTCGGCCACCCGCACCCGCGGGTTGTTCTTCAATTGCGCCAGGTTGGTCCGCAGGGTGTCGCAGTAGCGCGCGCGCTCGGCCTCCTGCTGGGCGACCTCCTGGCGCACCTTCTCGTCGGCGGCCTTCTGCTTGTCGCTGGCCGAAGGCGCCGGCGCGGGAGCCGGCCTGGGCGGCAGCGGGAAGCCCGAGGGCGGCGGGGCGACCTTGGTGTCCACGGTGGCGGCTTCGGCGCCCTGCGGCGGCTGCGCGCCAAAATGCGTGACGCCCTGGGCGTCGACCCACTTGTATACCTGGGCGGCCATCAGCGGAGCACTCAGGGCGAACATCAGAGCGCCCATCACAATCGTCCGTCGCATGCGGTTTCGGTCCTTGGATGCGGAAACTGCGGGTAACTATAACCAAAAGTGTCGAGGCGTCCGCAGAGAAAGATCACAACCTGCGTTAGACACAAATCCATATATGGCTTGACTTGACGAGGCCGAATCAGAAGAATCCAAGGTTCGCTGCAGTGGGCCGGCCGCAAGCTGGTTTTACTCGGCAGACAAGAGGCGCTACCCGCGCCGCTAAGTTTCACCCTGCTTCGCGTTACCTCGCGCTGGGTGGAGGCCCTCCGTAACACACCAGGTGCGCCTCCAAGTTCTGCTCATTCGGCAGTCGACGTAGCCGGCGATCACAATCGCCCAATTGTCTGCCGGGCAGCCAACCAAGTTTCGGTCCCCCGCCCCTGGGAGATCGTTTAGCGTTCTAGAGGTGACAACGTGGAGCTTTTATCCGGCGCTGAAATGGTCGTCCGCTCGTTGCGTGACGAAGGCGTTAAGTACATCTACGGGTACCCGGGCGGTGCCCTCCTGCACATCTACGACGCTCTCTTCAAAGAGAACGACGTGACCCACATTCTCGTGCGTCACGAGCAGGCCGCTACCCACATGGCCGACGGCTATGCGCGCGCCACCGGCAAGCCCGGCGTGGTCCTGGTGACCTCCGGCCCCGGCGCGACCAACGCCATCACCGGCATCGCCACCGCCTACATGGACTCCATCCCGATGGTGGTGATCTCCGGCCAGGTGTCGAGCAACATGGTCGGCACCGACGCCTTCCAGGAAACCGACATGGTCGGCATTTCCCGGCCGATCGTGAAGCACAGCTTCATCATCAAGCACCCTTCGGAAATCCCCGAGGTCATCAAGAAGGCCTTCTACATCGCCCAGTCCGGCCGTCCGGGCCCGGTGGTGATCGACATTCCGAAAGACATGGGCGACCCGACGCAGAAGTTCGAGTACGCCTATCCGAAGAAGGTCAAGCTGCGCTCCTACAGCCCCGCGGTCCGCGGCCACTCCGGCCAGATCCGCAAGGCCGCCGAGCTGCTGCTGGCCGCCAAGCGCCCGATCATCTATTCCGGTGGCGGCGTCATCATGGGCAACGCTTCCGAGCCGCTGACCGAAGTGGCGCGCCTGCTCAATATCCCGGTGACCAACACCCTCATGGGCCTGGGCGGCTTCCCCGGCAACGACCGCCAGTTCGTCGGCATGCTCGGCATGCACGGCAGCTACACCGCCAACCTGGCAATGCACCACGCGGACGTGATCTTCGCCGTCGGCGCGCGCTTCGATGACCGCGTCATCAACGGCGAGACCGCCGCCAAGTTCTGCCCGAACGCCAAGATCATCCACGTCGACATCGACCCGGCCTCGATCTCCAAGACCGTCAAGGCCGACATCCCGATCGTCGGTCCGGTGGACAGCGTGCTGGCCGAGATGGCCACCATCCTCAAGGAAATCGGCGAGACCCCGAACAAGGAAGCCGTGGCCGCCTGGTGGAAGCAGATCGACGAGTGGCGCGGCAACCGCGGCCTGTTCCCCTACGACAAGGGCGACGGCAGCATCATCAAGCCGCAGAGCGTCATCGAGACCCTCTGGGAAGTCACCGGCGGCGACGCCTTCGTGGCCTCCGACGTGGGCCAGCACCAGATGTTCGCCGCCCAGTACTACCGCTTCAACAAGCCCAATCGCTGGATCAACTCCGGCGGCCTGGGCACCATGGGCTTCGGTTTCCCCGCGGCCATGGGCGTGAAGCTGAACTTCCCGGAGGCCGACGTGGCCTGCGTGACCGGCGAAGGCAGCATCCAGATGAACATCCAGGAGCTGTCGACCTGCCTGCAGTACGACCTGCCGGTGAAGATCGTCAACCTGAACAACGGTGCGCTGGGCATGGTCCGCCAATGGCAGGACATGCAGTACAACAGCCGCTACTCGCACTCCTACATGGAATCCCTGCCTGACTTCGTCAAGCTGGCCGAGGCCTATGGCCACGTCGGTATGCGCATCACCGACCTCAAGGACCTGAAGCCGAAGATGGAAGAGGCGTTCGCCATGAAGAACCGCCTGGTCTTCCTCGACATCCAGGTCGATACCAGCGAGCACGTCTATCCGATGCAGATCCGCGGCGGTTCGATGCGCGACATGTGGCTGAGCAAGACGGAGCGTACCTGATCATGCGACACATCATTTCCCTGCTGCTGGAAAACGAACCCGGCGCGCTGTCCCGCGTGGTCGGCCTGTTCTCCCAGCGCAACTACAACATCGAGACCCTGACCGTGGCGCCGACCGAGGACCCGACCCTGTCGCGCCTCACCCTGACCACGGCCGGGCATGACGAAGTCATCGAGCAGATCACCAAGAACCTCAACAAGCTGATCGAGGTGGTGAAGCTGGTGAACCTGTCGGAAAGCGCCCACATCGAGCGCGAGCTGATGCTGGTGAAGATCAAGGCCACCGGCGCCCAGCGCGCCGAGGTCAAGCGCACCACCGACATCTTCCGCGGTCAGATCGTCGACGTCACCAGCAGCGTCTACACCGTGCAGCTGGCCGGCACCAGCGACAAGCTCGACAGCTTCATCCAGGCCATCGGTACCGCTGCGATCATCGAGACGGTGCGGACCGGCGTGACCGGCATCGCCCGCGGCGACAAGACTCTCAGCATCTGAATTTGAAAGACGGCCCACGAGGCCACTAGACCAGGGGATTACCCAAATGCGCGTTTTCTACGATAAAGACTGTGACCTCTCCATCATCCAGGGCAAGAAAGTTGCCATCATCGGTTACGGTTCCCAGGGCCACGCCCATGCCTGCAACCTGAAGGACTCCGGCGTCGACGTCACCGTCGGCCTGCGTTCGGGCTCGCCGTCCGCCGTCAAGGCGCAGAACCATGGCCTGAAAGTGGCCGACGTGCCGAGCGCCGTCGCCGCCGCCGACCTGGTGATGATCCTGACCCCGGACGAGTTCCAGGGCCGCCTGTACAAGGACGAGATCGAGCCGAACCTGAAGAAGGGCGCTACCCTGGCCTTCGCCCACGGCTTCTCCATTCACTACAACCAGGTCGTACCGCGCGCTGACCTCGATGTGATCATGATCGCGCCGAAGGCTCCGGGCCACACCGTGCGTTCCGAGTTCGTCAAGGGCGGTGGTATCCCCGACCTGATCGCCATCTACCAGGACGCTTCGGGCAATGCCAAGAACGTCGCCCTGTCCTACGCCTGCGGCGTCGGCGGCGGCCGTACCGGCATCATCGAAACCACCTTCAAGGACGAGACCGAAACCGACCTGTTCGGCGAGCAGGCCGTTCTCTGCGGCGGTTGCGTCGAGCTGGTGAAAGCCGGTTTCGAAACCCTGGTCGAAGCCGGCTACGCGCCGGAAATGGCCTACTTCGAGTGCCTGCACGAGCTGAAGCTGATCGTCGACCTCATGTACGAAGGCGGCATCGCCAACATGAACTACTCGATCTCGAACAACGCCGAATACGGCGAGTACGTGACCGGTCCGGAAGTGATCAACGCCGAATCCCGTCAGGCCATGCGCAACGCTCTGAAGCGCATCCAGGACGGCGAATACGCCAAGATGTTCATCTCCGAAGGCGCCACCAACTACCCATCGATGACCGCCAAGCGCCGTAACAACGCCGCTCACGGCATCGAAGTCATCGGTGAGCAGCTGCGCGCCATGATGCCCTGGATCGCTGCCAACAAGATCGTCGACAAGTCCAAGAACTAAGGGCTTAGCGACACTTGAAGAAACGCGGCCCCGGCCGCGTTTTTTCGTTCTTGCCCGGGGTTCTGGTATAAAGCCTGTGCGCCCGGGCGTCCGTGCCCCGCGCTCGATCTTATTCCGCTGAGTTCCCTAAGGAAGTCTCCATGAGTGAAGGTCCCGAGGAGCCGAACAAGGCCTCCGAAGAAACCGAAAGCCTGCTGCCCATCGACGAGCACGTCGAGGAAGGGCACGACGCCGACGGCCGCAAGGTCCGCCACCGCGGCATCTACCTGCTGCCCAACCTGTTCACCACCGCGGCGCTGTTCACCGGCCTGTACGCCATCATCAACGCCATGAGCGGCGACTTCTCCAATGCCGCCATCGCCATCTTCGTCGCCATGGTCCTGGATGGTCTGGACGGTCGCGTCGCGCGCCTGACCAACACCCAGAGCGCCTTCGGCGCCGAGTACGACTCGCTGTCGGACATGGTCGCCTTCGGCGTGGCCCCGGCGCTGGTCGCTTTCGAGTGGGCGCTGAGCAGCCTGGGCAAGGTCGGCTGGATGGTCGCCTTCATCTATGTGGCCGGTGCCGCGCTGCGCCTGGCGCGCTTCAACACCCAGGTGGGCAAGGCCGACAAGCGCTACTTCATCGGCCTGGCCAGCCCGGCCGCCGCCGCCCTGGTGGCCGGCACCGTGTGGGCCTTCGCCGACTTCGACATCCAGGGTGCCAAGGTCTCCCTGCTGGTCGCGCTGATGGTCGCCGCCGCCGGCATGCTGATGGTCAGCAACATCAAGTACCACAGCTTCAAGGATCTCGACCTGCGCGGCCGCGTGCCCTTCGTGGCGATCCTGGTGGTGGTGCTGGCCTTCGCCGTGGTCTTCACCGACCCGCCGCGCATCCTGCTGCTGCTGTTCCTCGCTTATGCCGCGTCCGGTCCGGTGCAATACTTGTTGCAATTGCGCCGTCGCCGCCGTCCGAGCTGATGTAATTTCCCCCGGGCTCCGCAGTCTATTGGCGCACACAGCCAGTCGTTGCGGAGCCCGCCATGCTGATCCGTATTGCCCGACCTTCCGATTGCCACGAGTCGGAAGTCACCCCTGAAACCCTTTATCTCTCCCGCCGCCGTTTCCTCGCCGCCAGTGCGGCAGGTGCCGCCCTTGCCGGTCTGCCGGCCATGGGGTTGGCTGATCCTTCCCGATATGCCGATGTGGAAGCCGCTGCGAGCACACCGGGCTGGTTCAGTGAGAAGCTGCCGGCGATCAAATGGGATGCCGTCACTGTGCAAGGGGAGAGCATCACCCCCTTCAAGGATGCGACCACCTATAACAACTTCTACGAGTTCGGCCCGGACAAGGGCGACCCGGCCGCCAACGCCGGCGCACTGAGGACCGAGCCCTGGTCGGTGGTGATCGATGGCGAGGTGGCGAAGCCCGGCAAGTACGCCCTTGAGGACTTCATCAAGCCCTACCAGCTGGAAGAGCGCATCTACCGCCTGCGCTGCGTGGAGGCCTGGTCGATGGTCATCCCCTGGATCGGCTTCCCGCTGTCGGAGCTGATCAAGCGTGTCGAGCCGACGGGCAACGCCAAGTACCTGCGCTTCGAAACCCTGGTCGACCGCGAGCGCATGCCCGGCGTGCAATCCAATTTCGCCCTGATCGACTGGCCCTACGTGGAGGGCCTGCGGATGGATGAGGCCATGCACCCGCTGGCGATTCTCGTCGTGGGCATGTACGGCCGCATCCTGGCCAACCAGAACGGCGCGCCGCTGCGCCTGATCGTGCCGTGGAAGTACGGCTTCAAGGGCGCCAAGTCGATCATCCGCATCAGCTTCGTCGCCGAACAGCCGAAGACCACCTGGGAAAGCCTGGCGCCCGACGAGTACGGCTTCTACGCCAACGTCAACCCGACGGTGGACCACCCGCGCTGGAGCCAGGCTCGCGAGCGGCGCCTGCCCAGCGGACTATTCAGCCCCAATGTTCGTCCCACCCTCATGTTCAATGGCTACGCCGACGAAGTGGCCTCGCTGTACGCGGGGATGGACCTGAGGAAGAACTATTGATGCAGATGCGCAATCCTATCTGGCGCGCCAGCGTATTCCTGCTGGCGCTGATACCGCCGCTCTACTGGCTGTACCTGGCCTGGATCTTTGCCCTGGGGCCCGACCCGGGCAAGGCGCTGGTCGACAACCTGGGGCAGGGCGGCCTGGTCCTGTTGCTGCTGACTCTGGCCATGACCCCGCTGCAGAGGCTGACGCGCTGGAACGGCTGGATCCTGGTGCGCCGGCAGCTCGGCCTGTGGTGTTTCACCTATATATGCCTGCACCTGTGCGCCTACTTGGTGTTCATCCTCGGTCTGGACTGGACGCAACTGGGCGTCGAATTACGCAAGCGGCCCTACATAATCGTCGGGACCCTGGGTTTCCTGGGCCTGTTGCCGCTGGCCCTGACCTCGAACAAATACAGCATGCGCAAGCTGGGCAGCGGCTGGAAGAAGCTGCACCGGCTGGTCTATGTCATCCTCGCCCTGGGGCTCCTGCATATGCTGTGGGTGGTGCGTTCGGACATCGAGCGCTGGTCGCTATATGCAGCCATAGGCGTATTCCTGCTGTTGCTGCGCCTGCCGCCGGTGGCGCGGCAATTGCCGGCGCTGCGGGCCCGTTTCGCATCCCGCTGAAGATTCTTTCAGAAAAGTGTTGACGGGCATTTTGAAGTCCCTATAATGCGCACCACTCCCAGTGACGAAGCGCTGAAAGGGCTTGAAAATCAAGCACTTAAGCAGATTGGAAGTTGGGGGTGGTGGTCAGGTGGGTGATTCACTCGCCGCCTTTGGGTTCGACAGCTGCTCCGGCAGCGAGCCAAAAGGAAGATCGCCGAGGTGCTTGACAGCGAGTTTGATCGCTGTAGAATGCGCCTCCCGCTGACGAGAAGCTCCGGCCGATCGACAGCGCAAGCGGTTGAGTAGGAACGAAAAATTCTGAAAATAACGCTTGACGAAATAAGAGGTTGGCGTAGAATGCGCGGCCTCGGTTGAGACGAAAGAATCAACCAACTGCTCTTTAACAAGTTGAATCAAGCAATTCGTGTGGGTGCTTGTGAGCTAAGACTGGTGATCGCAAGATTATCAGCATCACAAGTAACACTCGTGAATTCGAGAGTTTTTTGCGA
>NZ_FOLS01000029.1:0-73252 GCF_900112375.1 Pseudomonas citronellolis
CCCGGGTCCGTCGTTTGTCCGCCTCGCGGTTCTGCGCATGCTCCTTGGCCAGAACGCGTTCGCGGACCTCCGGCATCAGTTCGGCCAGCAGCGTTTCACTTGCGTCGAGCGGAGGGCAGTGCGGTGCCTGCAGGCGCAGGGCGACCTCGCCCAGGGCGACGTGGCGCATGCGCCGCTGGCGTATGCCGGCCTCCGCCAGTTGGGCGCAGGCGTCTGCGCCGAGGGGGATTTCGCTGTACAGGAGCCAGGCATCGTGGCGCTTGTCCAGGGCGAAGCCGGCCTGGCTGCCGTGCAGCAGGACGCTCTCGTCGGCCGTCAGCGGCTGCGACTGCAGCAACCCGTCGGCGGCCACGGCATAGCGTTGCAGCGGCCCCTGCCCATGCCAGAGGTAGAGGAAGCCACCGCGCAGGCGGCGCAGGGCCATGGGGTGGCTGCTGGCACGCACGGCCGGTTGCAGGCGGGCGTGGCGGGCGGGGTGCTCGGCCAGGGCGTAGCGCGCCGGGACGACGTACAGCTCGTTCTGGCGCGCCGGGCAACTGGCTATCGGGTTGCGGGCGTCGTCATGGCTCATGCCGTGCAGGCGGTTGGGGTTGCTGATCATGAAGCGCTCCTTGCTTGCAGGACGATGGCGTAGGCGAGGTCCGCGGCAGCCTCCAGGCGCCGGGATGGCGTTTGGCTGGACGTCGTGTCGAGCAGTGCGGCTATCTCCGGGTAGTCCTGCAGCGCTTGCTCGCCCAGCAGACCGAAGAGGTTGGCATAGCGGGCAATGTCGACTTCGCTATATAGGCCTCTGGCGTGGGCCTGCTCGGCCAACCCGCGCAAATGGGCGCAGCGCGCCGACCTGTCGCAGTCCGCGGCGTAGTGCGGGAAGGCCTGCCGCAGGTGCGCATCCAGTTGTTCCACGACACGCTGCCAGCGCACTTCGCCCAGGCGTTCCAGTTCTTCGTCGTCAAGTCGGTACGGGCCGTCCTGTCGAGCCGGCACAGGCCCCGCGGGGCGACGGTGACATAGCCAGGAGCGGGTTTCGCCATCGAAGGCGAGGATGGTTTCGAATGGGCCGAACAGGCAGGCATCGCCATTGGCCACGGCCCGTCCCAGCAGCGCATTGGCTACCGCCGGATCGGCCAGGCGCAGGAGCATTTCCTCGCCCTGGGGATGGCGTACGTTGAGCAGCCAGCGCAGATGGGCGAGCCGTTCATGCCAGGGGGCCTGGCCGAACAGCAGGTAGCCCCAATCCCCCTGGCCCTGAGCCAGAAAGGCGTCGAGCAACGCATCGTCCGGCCCGTTCAGCTGGACGAGGCAGGGGGAGATATCGACCAGCTCGTCCCATCGCGTCTGGGTGTAGAGGAGCTGGAAGGTCGTGGTCCCGCTCCATTGCCGCAGCCATTGGGGGAGCTCTGCGAGGCTGGCGCCATCCAGCAGCAGGCTAGCCCCTTCGGTCCATGGCAAGCCGGCTGGCAGCGGCGGCAGGTAGCGAACCTCGGCGTTCATGCTTGCGCTCCCGCTGCCTGGGCGCAGATGGCGCACACCGGCAACTTGCGCAGCAGGGCCTGGCGCTGCGCGGCGATCAGCAAGGCTCCGGGCTTGTCCTGGTCCGCCTGTTGCAACGGCCCGGGCAGCAGGGGCGCGGCCGGCGTGCCGACACCGGGACTGCCGCCGCTGTTGAGCATCACCTCGGCACCGCTGAGGGTGACGCCGCCGGGGTCGAGCTTGACGAAGCTGCCGCCGGCCTTGAGCGTCAGTTCCTGGCCCGCGTCGATCGCCACCTTCTCGCCGGCGTAGTAGTGGATTTCGTTGCCGGCCTCGATGAACTGGCCACTGCCGAGCTTCAGGTGCTGGTCGTTGCCCACCGTCAGGTGGTCGTCGGCGCGCACCTCGACCTTGCGGTCGCCATGGGTGGTGCGGTGTTCCTCGGCCTTGAACTCGCTGTAGGCGTTGGCTTCCACCGTGTCGTGGCGTTCGTGGCCGACGCGGATCTTCTGGTCGCGCTCGATGTTCTCGTCCCAGTCGCGCTGGGCATGCAGGTAGATCTGTTCCTGGCCCTTGCGGTCCTCGATGCGCAGCTCGTTGTAGCCACCGCCGCCGGGGCTGGAGAGTGTCTTGAACAGGCTGCGGGTCTTGTTCGCCGGCAGCTCGTAGGCCGGCAGGTGCTCGGCGTGGTACAGGCAGCCGCTGATCAGCGGCTGGTCCGGATCACCCTCGAGGAAGGTCACCAGCACTTCCATGCCGATGCGCGGGATGGCGATGGCACCGTACTGCTTGCCAGCCCAACTGGAGGCCACGCGCAGCCAGCAACTGGTCTTGTCGTCGGCCGCACCGATGCGGTCCCAGTGGAACTGCACCTTGACCCTGCCGTAGCGGTCACAATGGATTTCCTCGCCCTTCGGCCCCGTCACCACGGCGGTCTGGCTGCCCAGCACGCGCGGCTTGGGATGCGCCAGCGGCGGGCGGTAGGGCACGTCCCAGGGCGTGGCGAGGAAACGGTTGCGGTAGCCCTGGTGGAAGTCGTCCTTGCCGTCGCGGGCGTCTCTGGTGACCGACTCTTCCAGCACCTGCGGCTGCTTGCCTTCGTGCAACACTTCGGTGAGCAACCAGAGGTCGTTCCACTCATCGCGCGGGTGCTCGCGCAGGGGCAGGAAATGGCCGCTGCGCAGGCTCGGCTGGTCGCTGCGGCCCTCGGCCTGGCGGTAGTCGGCGCGGTGCCTTTCCAGGCTGCGCTGGCTCAGCAGTTTGCCGCGCTCGCGCTCGGTGAAGCGGCCGGGGTAATCGTAGTCCTCGAGGTCCGGACGACTGTCGCTGCGGGCCATGCTTTCCAGTTGCAGCCTGGGCTTCTCGAAGTCGTAGTCGCGGCGGCTGACGCGGGCGGTACGGGTATCCAGGCGCTGACCGAAGCGCTTGATCACCGGCAGGTCGGCGACCAGGCCGGAGTCCTGCTGGTAGGCCACCGGCGCCAGCTTGGGGAAAGCCGTCTGGTCGTCGCCGAACACCAGCAGGTGCCCGTCGGGGCTGTGCTCGAAGTGGTAGTGGAGACCTTCCTCTTCGCACAGGCGCTGGACGAAGTGCAGGTCACTCTCGTCGTACTGGGTGCAGTAGTCGCGCGGCGGGTAGACGGTGGGGCCGAGCTGGAAGCGCTGGGCGTCGGCGAGGATGCCGTGCTCCTCCAGCACCCGGGTGATGATCTGCGGCACCGTCAGCTGCTGGAAAATGCGCTGGTTATGCCGATGCGCGAGGTAGGCCAGGCGCGGTACCAGGCTCACCTGGTAGCGGGTCAGGCGCTTGCCGGATTCGCCCTGGGCCACCCGGTGCAACTGGCCATGGATGCCGTGGCCCTGCCCCAGGTCCAGGTAGGCGCCCTTGTGCAGCAGGCTTTCCAGGTCCAGGTCGGGACGTTCGCTGACCAGCTCGATGTCGAAGCGATAGGGTTGGTTCAGGGCTTCGCGGCCATGGAATTCGAGCACCTGCAGGTCGCTGTCGAGGCCGTCGATATTCAGGCTGAAATGGGGCTGGTTGGCGGGGGAGAACATGGCTGGCTTCCTTTCCAAGGGAAGCCGCTATCACAGCAGGTCCGCACTAGGCAGGCCTGTAGGGGGTATCCGTCAACGGAGGATGAATCGGCTGAAGAAGGCAGGAGTGCCAGTGCCTGGGTGTGAAGAGCGCGGCGTCAGGGTCGTCGGGCGAGGCTGCCGCTCTCTTCCCAGCCGCCCCCCAGGGCCTTGAACAACCCCACCGCCGCCTGCAGGCGCGCCAGGCGCAGCTGCACCGCAGCGTCCTGCGCCTGGTAGAGGGTGCGCTGGGTGTCCAGCACCGTGAGCAGGGTTTCCGCGCCGGCCTGGTAGCGGCTGTCGGAGAGTTCGAAGGCGCGCTGCGCCTGTTCCAGTTCCTGCTGCTGCCAGTGCAGCTGGCGGTCGATGCCGTCGATGCCGTTCAGCGAGCGCTCGGTGTCGGCGAAGGCGCCGAGGATGGCCTTGCGGTAGTTTTCCAGCAACTCGCGCTGCAGCGCCAGGCGGCGGTCGCGCTCGGCGCCCAGGCGGCCGTGGTTGAAGATGGGCGCGAGCAGGTTGGCGCCCAGGTCGTAGTAGGAGGTGCGCAGCAGGTCGGAGGCGTGGTTGGCGCCGGAGGACAGGTTGGCCGTCAGCGTCAGGCTGGGCAGCATGGCGGCGCGGGCCACCTGCACGTCGGCCTGGGCCGCCGCCAGTTGCGCTTCGGCGCGGGCGATGTCCGGGCGGCGGGCGAGCAGTTCGCTGGGCAGGCCGGCGCCGACCTGCGGCCACTGCACGCTGTCGAACGGCTGGCCGCCCAGTTTCAGGGCCGGCAGCGGTTCGCCGATCAGGGTGGCCAGGGTGACCTGGGCATCTCGTTCCTGCTGCAGCAACAGCGGCAACTGGCGCTGTTGGGCGGCCACCAGACCGCTCTGCTGGGCCACCTCCAGCTCGGTGGCGGAGCCGGCCTCGCGGCGGCTGCGCACCAGGCCCAGGACCTGCTCGGCGTTCTCCAGGTTGAGCCGGGCGATGCGCTGCTGTTCGCGCAGCGCGAGCACCTGCAGGTAGGCGTCGGCTACCCCGGCCACCAATGTCAGTTCCACGGTGGCGCGGTCGTATTCGCTGGCCTTGAGGCTTTGCAGCGCGCTGCGGTAGGCGGCGCGGCGGCCGCCCCAGAAGTCCACTTCGTAGCTGGCGCTGAGGCCGGCGCTGAAGGTGTCCACCGCCTCATTGTCCTCGCTGGCGTCGATGCCGCTGTAGCCAGTGCCGTGCAGCAGCTTCTCGCGGGTGACGCCCAGTTGCGCGTTGACCTCCGGCAGCAGCGGCGCGCCGGCGATCACCGCGCTGGCGCGGGCCTGGTCGACGCGGGCGATGGCCGCCGCCAGGTCCTGGCTGTTGTCCAGGGCACGCTGGATCAGGCCGTCCAGCTCGCCGGCGCCGAAGCGCGTCCACCAGCGCTGCAGCTCGCCGCGGCGGGTGTCGCCGGCGCCATACTGCCAGGCGGGTGGGGTGACGATGCCGCTGTCGAGGGGGGCCGGGGCGCCGGCGCAGGCGCCCAGCAGCAGGCAGGCGGGCAGTAGGCTCAGGGCTTTCATTCGGGTGTCCGTCATTGGCTGGCCAGGGCGGCCACCGGGTCGAGGCGGGCGGCCTTGCGCGCCGGCATGAAGCCGAACACCAGGCCGGTGGCCAGGGCGCAGGCGAAGGCGCCGAGGATGGCCGCCGGGGAGAACGCCACCGCCACCTTGCCCAGCAGCAACGCGCCGCCGATGCCCAGGGCGATGCCGACGCCGGCCAGGCCGCCGACCACCGAGAGCAGCGTGGCCTCGGTGAGGAACTGGCGCAGGATGTCGCTCTGCCGCGCGCCGGTGGCCATGCGGATGCCGATCTCGCGGGTGCGTTCGCGCACGGTCATCAGCATCACGTTCATCACCCCGATGCCACCCACCAGCAGGGAGATGGCGGCGATGGAGCCGAGCATCAGCGACAGGGTGTTCTGGGTGTGCGCCTCGGCCTGGATCAGCGCGGCGTTGTTGGTCAGCTCGTAGTCGCGCTGGCCGCGGTGCAGGCGCTGCATCAGGCGGTCGATGGCCTTCTCCGTCTCGTGCACGCGGCGCGCGTCGGCGGCGGCGATGATCACGTATTCCGGGTTGCGCGTGCCGAACAGGCGGATGCTGGCGGCGGAGTAGGGCACGGCGATGCGGTTGTCGGCATCCTGGTCGCCGGAGCTGGAGCCCTTGGCCTGCAGCACGCCCACCACCTGGAAGGGTACGTTCTCGATGAGGATGTAGCGGCCGATCGGGCTGCTGGCACCGAACAGCTTCTCGCGCACCTTGGCGCCGATCACCGCGACCGTGGCGGCATTGGCTTCGTCGCGTTCGGTGAAGTAGCTGCCTTCGCTCACCGGCCAGTTGAGGATCGCCGGGAAGTCGGTGTTGTTGCCGCCGACGTAGGCGTGGTAGTCGAGGCTGCCGTGGCGCACCACCAGTTCGCCGCCGTTCACCGGCATGGCCATCTTCACCTGGGGCAGGGTGGCGATGGCCGCGACGTCGTCCAGGCTGACGATGCCCATGGGCGTGCGCGGGTTGGGCGAGTAGCCGCTGAGGTAGATGATGTTGGAGCCGAAGGCGCCCATCTGCGCCATCACCTGGCGCTTGCTGCCTTCGCCCACGGCGAGCATCACCACCACCGAGGCCACGCCGATGACGATGCCCAGCAGGGTGAGGGCGGTGCGGAAACGGTTCAGCCACATTACCCGCCAGGCGGCGCGGATGGCTTCCAGCAGTTCGGCGCGCCAGGCCCCGGCGGGCTCGGCGCTGCCCTGCTGCAGGCGCTCGCGCAGCTCCTCGGCGCGCAGGCCGGGGGTGGCCGGTTGCGACGGCGCGCCATTGGCGCTGTCGCTGACGATCTCGCCGTCGAGCACCTCGATGACGCGCTTGGCGCGGGCGGCGACGTCGCGGTCGTGGGTGATCAGGATCACCACGTGGCCCAGGGCGGCCAGCTCGTCGAGCAGCGCCATGACCTCGGCGCCGCTGTGGCTGTCGAGGGCGCCGGTGGGTTCGTCGGCGAGGATGATGTGGCCGCCGTTCATCAGGGCGCGGGCGATGGAGACGCGCTGCTGCTGGCCGCCGGAAAGCTGCTGCGGGCGGTTGCCGGTGCGCTCGCCCAGGCCCAGGCGCTCCAGCAACTGGCGAGCGCGGCCGTGGCGCTGCAGGGCCGGGGTGCCGGCATAGATGGCCGGCATCTCGACGTTTTCCTGGGCCGAGGCCGAGGGGATCAGGTGGTAGCCCTGGAACACGAAGCCGAAGGCCTCGCGGCGCAGCCAGGCCTGCTCGTCGCTGTCCAGCTCGGCGACGTCGCGCCCGGCGAACAGGTAGCGGCCGCTGCTGGGGCGGTCGAGGCAGCCGAGGATGTTCATCAGCGTCGACTTGCCGGAACCGGAGGCGCCGACGATGGCGACGAACTCGCCGGGGTGGATACTCAGGGAGATGCCGCGCAGCACCTCGACCTCGGGGCTGCCGTTGCCGCCGTAGCGCTTGCGTACGTCGCGCAGTTCGATCAGCGGGATGTCCTGGAGGGTTTCGCTCATTCAGCCCTCGCCATTGTCCGGGGCGGCCATCAGCAGGCGCTCGCCTTCCTGCAGGCCGGACAGCACCTGGACGTGCAGGCGGTCGCTGATGCCGGTCTCGACCTTGCGGCTCTCCGGCTTGCCGTTGCGCCCGACCACCCAGACGTGGCGGCCGCCCTGGCCATCTTCATGCAGCGCGGCCACGGGCGCGGTGAGGGTGCCCTGGGCGGTGGCGGCGACGAAGAACACCTGGGCGGTCATTTCCGCCATCAACTGGTGGTCGCTGTTGTCCACGTCCACCAGCACCGTGTACAGCACCACCCGGCCGCTGCCGCTGGAACCGCCGGCGGAGCCGCTGCCGGTGCTTTCCTGGTTGTTCGGGTCCAGAGGCTTGGGCGGCACCGGGAGGATCTGCCGCACCGTGCCGCTCCAGCGCCGTTGCTCGCCGGCGAGGGTGGTGAAATAGGCCGGCATGCCCGGCTTGACGCGGCCGATGTCGGCCTCCGAGACCTGGGCCCAGACGGTCATCGGCGAGAGCTTGGCGATACGCAGGATCAGCGGCGTCTGCTGCTGGGCGTTGAGCGTCTGGCCCTCGCGGGCGTCCACCGCCACCACGGTGCCGGACATGGGCGCATAGATGCGCGTGTAGCCCAGCTCGGCCTCGTCGCTGCGCAGGGTAGCCTTGGCCTGGTGGATCTGCGCCTGGTACATGTCTATCCGCGCCTGGGTCGCCTGCACCTGCGCGTAGGCGGTCTGCACGTCTTCCTCGCGGGTGGCGCTGGCGGCGGCCAGGCGCTGCTGGCGCTGGTATTGCTGGCGCGCCAGCAGGTGCTGGGCGCGCTGCTCGGCCAGCTGCGCCTTGAGCACTTCGATGGAGTAGCGGCCGGCGTCGACCCGCGCCTGCTGGGTGGAGGGGTCTATCTCCACCAGCAGTTGGCCTTCCTTGACCTCGTCGCCGGGCTCCACGTGCAGTTTGAGTATCTGCCCCGATGCCTGGGCGCCGACGTCCACGTAGCGCCGTGGCTGCAGGGTGCCGAGGGCGGTGACGCTGCTTTCGATGTCGCCACGGGCGACCGGGGCGGTGATCAGGTCATCGCCGCCGAAAGGGTGGGTCTGCCAGGCTGCGACGGCGAGCAGGGAGGTGAGAAGGGCTGCGATCAGCAGCGTGCGACCAGTACGACGGGGGCGTTTCATTCGGGGTTCCGGCCAGGGCTTGGAAGGCATGCCGCCGCGGGATCGCGGCCAGGCATGCGCTTTCGGGAAGACGGATGATGCCCAAGGAAATTTAGCGCCGACAGGGCTCGCGGAGCTTTATTCGCGCGCTGTTACAACTGCGCGTAGCGGCTGCTGATGCGGATGCTGCCGTTGTCCAGGCGCTGTAGCTCGACCGGCAGCACCCGGGGCAGGGCATTGACCAGTTCCTGCAGGTTGCGCGTGCGGTAGGTGCCGCCGATGCGCAGGTTGGCCACCGTCTGGTCGGCCAGCACCAGCGGGGCGTCCAGATAGCGGTTGATCAGCGGCAGGGCGGCGCCCAGCGATAGGTCGTCGAGCACCAGGCGGCCGTCGCGCCAGGCCAGGACCTGGGCGGGGTCGGCGCTGGCCACCAGGGGCTGGAGCATGCCGGCGCGGTAGCTGGCCTGCATGCCGGGGGTCAGGCTGCTGTCGTTGCCGTCCTTCTCGCTGCGCACCCGCACCGAGCCTTCGGTGACGGTCACGGTGACCTGGTCCTGGTACTTCCACACGTCGAAGCGCGTGCCGGTAACGGTGATGCTGCCCTTGGCGGCGCGCACCACGAAGGGGTGGCTGGCGTCGTGGCTGACGTGGAAATAGGCCTCGCCGTGGTCCAGCACCACCCGGCGCATGTCGCGGAAATTGGCATAGGACAGGCGGGTATTGAGGTTCAGCTCGACCTCGCTGCCGTCGGGCAGCACCACTTTGCGCAGGGTAGCGTCGGCCTGGTAGCGGTGGTAGCTGTCCGGCACCCAGCCCTGCAGCCAGCCCAGGTAGCCGGCGGCCGGCAGTACCAGCAGGGCGAGGGCGGCGGCGCGCAGCTGCTTGCGCCAGGAACGCCGGCGGCGCCCGGCCTGCGCGGGCGGGCGCGGCAGCGGCGGACGGCGGCCGGTAGTGCGCGGGGTGGGGCGGGCTTCCAGCAGGTGTGCGCTGAGCTTCCAGATCTTTTCCACTTCGGCGTACTTGGCCGCGTGCCGCGGGTCGCTTTCCAGCCATTGCTGGAACTCCGCACGCTCGGCATCGCTGCAGTCCTGCTCGTGCAGGCGCATGCACCAGTGCGCGGCGGCCTGCGCCACGGGATCGCTAGAAGGGGAAGGGGGGGTAGTCATGAAGGGGCCGGTTGAACCTTGCCGCGCCTGGATCCGGCGCCGCCATGGCGGAGGGATGATGGGCGCAATTATAGGAGAGCTCGCATCCTACGGAAAGCCGCGGCCGGGCGCCAGCCACCCCGATCCAGCCTTGCCCGGGCGCATACGGCGGGCGCCGGTAAAGTTTCCCGGGCGCGCTTCGTTCCCTGAATGCCGGCGTTCTGGGCGGAGCATTCATGCCGCCGAAGGCCGCGACTTCCCGTCGTCCTGCGCCATCCGCGGCGCGCTCGTACAGAGATGAATCGATGCAAAAGCGCACCCTCGTGGCCGGCCTCGCCGGCGCCTTGCTCGGCCTGCTGCCCCAGGCCCACGCCGACAGCGCCCGCCCGGCCGCCCTGGCCGCCGACATCCGCTGGACCGCTTACGGCGTACCGCACATCCGCGCCACCGACGAAGGCGGCCTGGGCTTCGGCGTCGGCTACGCCTACGCCCGCGACAACGCCTGCCTGCTGGCCGACGAGATCGTCACCGCCCGCGGCGAGCGCTCGCGCTATTTCGGCGCCGAGGGCGAATCCTCGGCGCAGGTCGGCAACCTCGCCTCGGACGTCTTCTTCACCTGGCTCAACCGTCCGGAATCGGTGGAGGCCTTCCGCAAGGCCCAGTCCGCGGAAGTGACGCAACTGCTGGAAGGCTACGCGGCGGGCTTCAACCGCTTCCTGCGCGAGGCCAGCACCGACACCACCAGTTGCCTGGGCCAGCCCTGGCTGAAGCCGATCGACAGCAGCGACCTGGTGCGCCTGACCCGCCGCCTGCTGGTGGAGGGCGGTGTCGGCCAGTTCGCCCAGGCCGTGGTGGCCGCGGCGCCGCCGGGCGCTGCCAGTGCAGCCCTGACCGGCGCGGAGGGCTTCCGCCTGGCCGAGCAGCGCCGCGAGCGCTTCCGCCTGGAACGCGGCAGCAACGCCATCGCCGTCGGCGCGGAGCGCTCGGCCAGCGGCCACGCCCTGTTGCTGGCCAACCCGCATTTCCCCTGGCAGGGCGCCATGCGCTTCTACCAGCTGCACCTGAGCATCCCCGGCAAGCTGGACGTCATGGGCGCGGCGCTGCCCGGGCTGCCAATGGTGAACATCGGCTTCAACCGGCACCTGGCCTGGACGCACACGGTGGACACCTCCAGCCACTTCACCCTCTACCGCCTGGAGCTGGACCCGCAGAACCCGCTGCACTACCGCCTGGACGGACGCTGGCAGCCGCTGGAGAAGCGCGTGGTGAAGGTCCGGGTGCGCGGCGCCGACGGCCAGTTGCAGACGGTCGAGCACAACGTCTACGAATCGGTCTACGGCCCGGTGCTGGTCTGGCCCGGCAAGCTCGACTGGAGCGCCGGCGAAGCCTACGCCCTGCGTGACGCCAACCTGGACAACACGCGGGTGCTGCAGCAGTGGTACTCGATCAACCAGGCGCGCGACGTGGCGGACCTGCGCCACCGCGTGGAATCCCTGCAGGGCATTCCCTGGGTGAATACCCTGGCCGCCGACGAACACGGCGACGTGCTCTACCTGAACCAGTCCGTGGTGCCCAACCTGACCCCGGGACAGCTGCAGGCCTGCGCCATTCCCGCGCTGGTCGCCGAGGGCCTGCCGGCGCTGCAGGGCAACCTCGGCCGCTGCGGCTGGAGCCGCGACCCCGGCGCGGCGCAGCCCGGCATCCAGCCGGCCACGCAGTTGCCGGCGCTGGTGCGCCGCGACTTCGTGCAGAACTCCAACGACAGCGCCTGGATGACCAACCCGGCGGCGCCGCTGGAAGGCTTCTCGCCGCTGGCCAGCCGCCAGGACCAGCCGCTGGGCCTGCGCGCCCGCTTCGCGCTGCAGGCCCTGCAGGGCAAGGGCGCTATCGATGAACCGCTGCTGCAGCGGCTGGTCACCGGCAACCACGTCTACGCCGCCGACCTGGTGCTGCCCGACCTGCTGCAACTGTGCCGCCAGGCGCAGGAAGCAGCGCTGTCGTCCGCTTGTGGCAGCCTCGCCAAATGGGACCGCAGCGCCAACCTCGACGCCGGCCCGGGCTTCGTCTACTTCCAGCGCTTCATGAGCCACTTCGACGCGCTGGAGGGCGCCTGGAAGGTGCCCTTCGACCCTGTGCGCCCGTTACAGACGCCCAGCGGCATCGCCCTGGACAAGCCGCAGGTGGCGAAACAGGTGCGCGAGGCTCTGCTGGCCGCGACGAAAGAGGTGCATGAGCTGGGGCTCGACCAGCGCCAACGCTGGGGCGAAGTGCAGGTCAGCAGCACAGCCAAGCCGCCGATCCCGATCCCCGGCGGCGACGGCCACCTGGGCATCTACAACGCCATGCAGAGCGTGCCCCACGGCGACCATCTGGAGGTGGTGAGCGGCAGCAGCTACATCCAGCTGGTCAGCTTCACCGCCGAGGGCCCGCAGGCCAAGGGGTTGCTGGCGTTCTCCCAGGCCAGCGAGCCGCGCTCGCCGCACCACGCCGACCAGACCCGGCTGTTCTCGCGCCAGGCCTGGTCGCCACTGCCCTTCACCGAGGCGCAGATCGACGCGGACCCCACACTCCGGGTGGTGCGCCTGGCGCAATGAAAGGAGGCGGACTCCCATGATTTCCAACGAGTTTCAGGCACCTGCGGAACGGATTCGACCATGCAAGAGGAGGGCGGCGCACCCTGACCACTGGCTGCGCCCGGCCCAGGGGGACAAGGAGAAGCCAATGACCCAATCCAGAGCCAGCGAGCCCGCGCGGCGGATTCTGGCCCATGCCGGCCTGCGCACCAGCCTGCCGCGGCTGGTGGTGTTGAGCGCCTTCCACGAGCAGGACGCCTACACGGTGGAAGAGCTCTACCAGCGCCTGCGCGAACCGACCAACTCCATCACCCAGGCCTGCGTGCAGAGCACCCTGCGCAGCCTGGGGCGCAGCGGCGTGCTGGTGCGCGATGCACAGCGCCGCTACCGCCTGGCGCCCTCGTTCTCGTTCTCGATGGCGCTGGACGAAGAGGGCGAGGCGCGCCGTCTGCAGTGATGCGTCGCTAGAGATTCCTACAGAAAACGCTAATAGGACGCATTCTAAATTTCCGCAAAGCGGTCTCGTCTTTCAGAAACAAGGCGCCGATGCGGCGTCCCCATGGGCCGGCGGACCGCCACCGCGCCTCCTGGCAAACGGGCTAAGGATATTGGCAGCATGAACCAGATGATCACCCCCACCTACGACGTTCTCGGCATCGGTTTCGGGCCTTCCAACCTGGCGCTGGCGATCGCGCTGCAGGAGCAGGCGCAACGCGAGGGCCTCGACTACCATGCGCTGTTCCTCGACAAGCAGGGCGACTACCGCTGGCACGGCAACACCCTGGTGGCGCAGAGCGAACTGCAGATCTCCTTCCTCAAGGACCTGGTGAGCCTGCGCAACCCCACCAGCCCCTACAGCTTCGTCAACTACCTGCACAGCCAGGGGCGCCTGGCGGACTTCATCAACCTCGGCACCTTCTACCCGTGCCGCATGGAGTTCAACGACTACCTGCGCTGGGTCGCCCGGCACTTCGCCGAGCAGGCCCGCTACGGCGAGGAGGTGCAGCACGTGGAGCCGGTCGCCGGCGCCCACGGCATCGACCTGCTCAAGGTGGTCTCGCGTGACGCCGAAGGCCACGAGAACTACCGCCTGGCACGCTCCATCGTCCTCAGCACCGGCGGCACGCCGCGCATCCCGCAAGCCTTCGCCAGCCTGCGCGGCGATGCGCGGGTGTTCCACCATGCGCGCTACCTGGAGCGCATGGCCGAGCAGCCCTGCGTGCGCCACGAGCCGATGCGCATCGCCGTGGTCGGCGGCGGGCAGAGCGCCGCCGAGGCCTTCATCGACCTCAACGACAGCTACCCCTCGGTACAGGTCGACATGATCCTGCGCGCCGCCGTGCTCAAGCCGGCTGACGATAGCCCCTTCGTCAACGAAATCTTCGCGCCCGACTACACCGACCTGGTGTTCCAGGAGCCGGAAAGCGAGCGCGAGAAGCTGATCGCCGAATATCACAACACCAACTACTCGGTGGTGGACCTCGACCTGATCGAGCGCATCTACGCCATCTTCTACCGCCAGAAGGTCTCCGGGCAGGCCCGCCACGGCTTCCTCTGCCGCCGCCACGTCGAAGGCGTGCGCGCCGACGCCGCCGGCGTGCACCTGAGCCTGCGCGACAGCGCCACCGGAGAGGTGGGACAGAAGCAGTACGACGCGGTGATACTGGCCACCGGCTACGAGCGCAACTCGCACCGCGAACTGCTGGCGCCGCTGCAGGCGCACCTGGGCGACTTCCGCGTCGACCGCGACTACCGCCTGCAGACCGACGCGCAACTGCGCGCGCCCATCTACTTGCAGGGCTTCAGCCAGGCCAGCCACGGCCTCAGCGACACCCTGCTGTCGGTCCTGCCGGCCCGCGCCGAGGAGATTTCCACGTCGCTGTTCCGGCACCTGCAGGCGCAGCCGGCAGCTCGCACAGTCGCCGCCGAGACCGCCTGAGCCCATGGGCCCGTTGCCGCCCCCATCGGGGCGGCGCCTCCAAGCGAGAGTATCCGCATGTCCAGTCCGCTTCCCGAATCCATCCTGCCACTACCCGACGGCCGCCAATTGAGTGCCGAGACGCAGGGGCGACGCCTGACGCTGTCCCTCGATGGCGCGGGGCTGCTTGCCCTGGAAAGCGATGGCCATACCTGGCAGCTGCTGTCCGAGGTGTCACCCTTCGCGCTCTGGGCCTTCGCCTACTGGTGCTTCGCCCATGACGAACAGCGCCAGGTAATCCTCCTGCAAGGCGCCGGCTGCCCGGCGCAGGCCTACGCCGAAGGGCTGCTCAGCCGCACCGGCGACGGCCTGGCGCAAGTGGAGCGCAGCGCCTTCTGGCAACTGCCGCAGCCCTGGTTGCGCCAGCCCCTTGAGGTGGCGTTCCCCCAGGTGTTCCGCATGGACGCCGGCAAGCGCCACCCGCTGCGCCCGCCCAAGCCTGAAGGCGAGGTCTACCGGCGCTTCGATGCCCGCCTGGGAAGCTGGATATCCCTGCGCACCCTGGATATCGACGCCGACCTGGAACGCTTCAACCGCTGGCAGAATCACCCGCGCGTGCTGGAGTTCTGGCAGGAGGGCGGCAGCCTCGCGCAGCACCGGGCCTACCTGGAAAAGCTCGCGCTCGCCCCTCACGCGCTGACGCTGATCGGCTGCTTCGACGACCAGCCCTTCGCCTATTTCGAGGCCTACTGGGCCAAGGAAGACCGCATCGCACCGTTCTACGCAGCGGACGACTATGACCGCGGCATCCACATGCTGGTGGGCGAAGACAGCCAGCGCGGCCCGCACAAGGTACAGAGCTGGCTGGATGCCCTGGTCCACTACCTGCTGCTGGACGAACCGCGCACCCAGCGCATCGTTGCCGAGCCCCGCGCGGACAACGCGCGCATGATCGGCCACATGCAGCGCCTGGGCTTCTGGCGCGAAAAGGAATTCGACTTCCCGCACAAACGCGCGGCGCTGATGGTGCAGAGCCGGGAAAGCTTCTTCGAGCGCTGCGCGCTGCGCTGACCGCCTCAGCCCCGGGGGCGCTCCAGGCGGGGGCCTGCTTTTCTACGGGGCTACGGATTTACGACGGTGTTGAGGCAGAGGTTAAAGAGCACCCTCACCCCAGCCCTCTCCCGCAAGCGGGAGAGGGGCCATTCGTGCCACCGGCGTGCCACCGGGGTGTCCGGCGGGGGCGTTGAATCCAATCGCGGACAAAGTCCGCTCCTACGCCCTCCGGCAAACATCAGACCTGTAGGATGGCGTTGAGCGAAGCGATACCCATCACCACGACCGCATGGGTTTCGCCAAGGCTCAACCCATCCGTTGAGGCGCGCCTTGGCGCAGCCGGCAAGACAGTTGCTCCTACGCCCGTGCTTCCTGGAACCGTAGGAGCGGACTCTGTCCGCGATTCGGCGGATAACGCCGTAGGCGTTATGCGCCCTACGGATTTCCAGAGAAACATCCGAGCACTCGGAGCGGCGTGCTACACCAAGCCCTCAACCCCACCCCACATGAAAATGCCGTTCCCCTCATAAAGAGAAACGGCATTCTTCCTTGACTGAACAGCGTCCAGAGCTTTGTCGTTCGCCGCTCAGAACTTGTAGTTCAAGGTGGCCAGGACGTTGCGGGGGGCGCCCCAGATGCCCTGGCCGTACCAGTTCACCGCGGTCTGGTACTTCTCGTCGAACAGGTTGTTGACGTTCAGCTGCGCCGAGATCTGCGGGGTGATGTCGTAGCGGGCCATCAGGTTGGCGACCAGGTAGTCGGACTGCTCCTGGCGCTGGCCCTGGGGACCCACGCCGTCGTAGTAGATGCGGCTCTGCCAGTTGGCGCCGCCGCCCACCGTCAGCTGCTTCCATTGCCCCGGCAGGCGGTAGGTGGTGAACAGGCGTGCCATGGTGCGCGGCAGCTGGGTGTTCACGTCATTGTCGTCGGAGTCCTTGGCGCTGTAGTGGGTGGCGAAGAAGAAGGCGTTCCAGTTCTCGGTGAGGGCGCCGGACAGTTCGAACTCCACGCCCTTGGAGGTGGCGCCGTCGGTGGCGTAGTAGGCCGGGCTGTCGGGGTTGCCGGGCACGGAGTAGCCGACGTCCTGCTGGCCGAGGTTGTCCTGGACGATCCGGAAGGCGGCCAGGGAGGCGTTCAGCCTGCCGTCGAGGAATTCGCCCTTGATGCCGGCCTCGTAGGCGTCGCCGGTGACCGGGTCGAGCCAGCCGCCGTTGCGGTCGCGGTAGTCCTGGAAGTTGAAGATGCTGGTGTAGCTGGCGTACAGCGAGTAGTTCTGGTTCAGGTCGTAGACCAGGCCGGCGTAGGGGATGAACTTGTGGTCGCTGTAGTCGTACTCGCCCGAGGAGGCCCAGCCGGCGCCTTCGCGGTCGTACTGGGTGAAGCGGCCGCCGAGGATCAGCTTCAGCGGGTCGGCCAGGGACAGGCGCAGGGCGGCGTAGCCGGCCTTCTGCTTGGTGTGGTTGCGCTCGGAGAGTTCGCGGTTCTCGTAGTCCCACTCCGGTTCCGCCACGTGGCCGAAGTCGTACACGCTGACCGGGGATTGCCAGGGCGTCTTGTTGCCGATCCAGTCGAACGAGTACTTGTGGTCGAAGTAGGTGGCGCCGACCACGGCCTCGTGGGTGCGGCCGAACAGTTCGAACGGGCCGGACAGGCGCAGGTCGGTGCTCTGCTGCTTGCGCTCGCCGGGGAAGCGCGACTGCGAGGGTTCGGCGTCGATCAGGCCGGTCTCCGGGTCGGGAAAGCCCCAGTTGAAGATACGTGCGTTGTCCACCTCGTTGCGGTTGTGCATGACGCGGAACTGCGCCTGCCAGTCGTTATCGAAGCGGTGCTCGAGGTTGGCGAAGAAGTTCTTGACCTCGACTTCCTCGGTGTTCCACTTCGGCGCGATGCTGAACGAGCGACTGTAGTGGGTCTTCGAGCCGTCGCTGTTCCACAGCGGCACGCCGCCGTAGGTCAGGCCGTCGGCGTCGGACTTCTGGTAGCTGGCGCCCAGGCTCAGGGTGGTGGCGTCGGTCAGGTCCACGTCGACCACGCCGTAGATCACGTGGCCCTCGCGGGAATAGCGGTCGAAGAAGTTCTTCTTGTCCTGGTAGGCGCCCACCAGGCGGCCGCGCACGTTGCCGGTGGGCGTCAGCGGGCCGGACAGGTCCAGGGTGCTGCGGTAGTTGTCCCAGGAGCCGGCGCTGACCTGCGCCTCGCCGCGGAATTCCTTGCTGTCGGCGCGCTTGCGCACCAGGTTGACCGAGGCCGAGGGTTCGCCGGCGCCGGTGAGCAGGCCGGTGGCGCCGCGGACGATCTCGATGCGGTCGTAGATGATGGCGTCCAGCTCGGACTCGCCCGCGGCGTAGTTGCTCTTGTAGTAGCTGGAAATTCCGTCGTACTGCAGGTCGTTGATGAAGAAGCCGCGCGAGGCGAAGACGGTGCGCTCGCTGTCCAGCTGCGGCGCGGAGATGCCCGGCGCGTTGGCCAGCACGTCGCCGAGGGTGGTCATGTTCTGGTCGTCCATCCGCTGGCGGGTGATGACGCTCACCGACTGCGGTGTCTCGCGCGTCGACAGCGGCAGGCCGGTGGCGGAGGCGGTGGCGCCGGTGGTGTAGGAGCCGGTGCCTTCGGTGGTGGTGCCCAGGGGGCTGGAGATGACCTGGGTAACGCCCAGGTTTACCGGCTCTTCCGAGACCGGCTTCATGGTGTAGCGGCCGTCGCTGTCCTGCTCGGCCTGCAGGCCGGAGCCATCGAGGAGCCGTTGCAGGGCTTGCTGCACGCTGTAGCGGCCGTCCAGGCCGTGGCTCACGCGGCCGTCGGTCAGCGCCGGGTCGAAGGAGATCAGGACCTTGGCTTCGGTGGCGAAGCGCGTCAGCACTGCGCCCAGGTCGCCTTTGCCGATGTGGTATTCGCGCACGTCGGCGCCATCGGGTTCGGCCTGGGCGGGGACGCCCAGGCCCAGTACGGCGGAAAACAGCAGCGCCTGGGCCAGCGCCAGGGGGAGGGGACGTGGGGCGAAGGGTGCTCTCATGGTGGTGTCGTGCTCTTCCAGGTTGGCAGTGGGGCGTTTGCCCTCTGCTTGATGAGTCGAAGGAGCACGGGGAAACCTATCAGCGGCCCGCAGAAATTTTCAGCGAGGCACGACCTTGACCCAATAGCGGGTGCGCTGGACGACCCGCACCGGCAGGCTGGAGGCCACCGCCCGCAGGGCCTTGTCGGTGTCGTCCAGGGAGAAGGTGCCGCTGATCCTGAGCCCCGCCACGGCGGGGTCGCAGTGCAGCCAGCCGCTGCGATAGCGAGCCAGCTCGGCCAGGAACTCATCCAGCCGCTGCCGGTTGGCGACCAGCAGCCCGGTGCTCCAGGCATCCTGGCCCGGAGAAACGGGGAAAGGCCTGCCGGCAGCATCGGCGCTGAGCGAGCACTGCTGGCCGGCCTCGAGCAACAGCGGCTGCCCGTGGGCCGGCGTGAGGCGGACACGGTGCTCGAAGACCGCGACCTGGGCGCTGTCGTCCTGCAGGCGCACGGCGAAGCGGGTGCCCAGCGCCTGCACCGTTCCTTGCGGCACCTGGACGAGGAAGGGGCGGTTCAGGCTATCGGGGGCCGTGGTCACCAGCAGCTCGCCGCGACGCAGGATCAACTGGCGCTGGTGGGCGTCATAGGCGACATCCACCGCGCTGTCGCTGTTGAGCTGTACGCGGGTGCCGTCAGGCAAGGTAGTGCCGAACCGCTCGCCCAGCGGGCTACGCAGGTCCGCATCCCATCCCGCCGTCCTGGTGTAGCGAAGGCCGCCATAGCCCAGCGCCGTGCTGCCCGCGACGAGCACGAAGCCCTTGAGCAGCGTGCGTCGGTTCAGGCGTCCGTTCCGCTCGGCCTGGAGCAGGGCCCGGGGCGCGAGCGAAGCGGGCAGGCGGCCGAACTGGCCAAGCGTCAGCTCCACCTGGCGCCAGGCCCAGGCGTTCTCGCCGCGCTCTTCCAGCCAGCGCTGCCAGGCATTGCGGTCGTGCTCGGTGGCGTGTTCGCTCTGCAGCAGGCTGTGCCAGGTGGCGGCCTGCTCCAGCGCTTCGCGCTGCTGTCGGTCGAGGCGGTCCAGGAGGCTCAGGGCAGGGCTCCCAGGCGGAAGAGCATGCAGTGATGGGTGGCCTTGGCGATGTAGCGGGTGATGGTGACCTCGCTGAGGCCCTCGGCTTCGGCGATCTTCCGGTAGGTCATGCCCTCGAGTTGGGAAAGCAGGAAAGCGCGCCGCACCTTCGGGCCCAGCCCGGCCAGCATACGGTCCAGCTCGCAGAGCGTTTCGAGCAGGATGGCCCGGTCCTCTTCGCTGATTTCCAGCGCCTCGGGCTGGCCGGCCAGCTCCGCGAGCCAGGCGCGCTCCAGGCGGTCGCGCCGGTAGTGGTCGATCATCAGCCTACGCGCGATGGTGGCCAGGTAGCCCCGGGGCTCGCGTACCTCCTGCAGGCGATCCGGGGCGTCCTGGGCGGTCAGGATGCGGATGAACACATCCTGCACCAGGTCCCGGGCAAGCTCGGTGCAATTGACCCGCGGCCGCAACCAGCCGAGCAGCCAGCGGTGATTGTCTTGATAGAGGTGACTCACCAATTCCCTGGTACGCGATGCCGACATGGATAGTCTGGGTCATGAAATTGAGACTTATTACCATCTTATGATTTTCGCCAGGCCTCCGGCAAGGCTGGCACGGAAGAGAGGATGCCTGTTTGGCAGGCTTGTTTTGCGTGTGGCAGCCAGGTTATAAATGATAACTATTGCCATTTGACAATCCCTCCCTGCGCTCCTCCAGCAAACACGAGGCCACCAATGTCCGTCGCCGAGCTTCCCGGGCAGCAGGGGTTGCATTTGCTGTACAGCGATCACCACGGCTGGCTCAAGGGCTGGCTGCACAAGCGCCTTGGCAATGCAGCCGATGCAGCGGACATGGCCCATGACGTGTTCTTGCGTCTGCTGCTCAAGCCTGCCTCGCGTGGCTTCTCCAGCCCGGTGGATGCGCGTGCCTACCTGCGCACGATGGCCCGCGGGATGTGCATCGACCTGTGGCGCCGGCGCGAGGTGGAGCAGGCCTGGCTGGACACGCTGGCGGCCCAGCCGGAGCCTTTCGAGCCGTCGCCCGAGTTCCGCCTGCTGGTGATCGAGACGATCCTGGAGGTCGGCGCCGTGCTCGCGCGCCTTTCCGACAAGGCCCGGCAGGCATTCGTGATGGCGCAGATACATGGCCTGCCTACGCGGGAGATCGCCGCCAGCCTCGCGGTATCCGAGCGCATGGTCCAGAAGTACCTGGCGCAGGCCATGCTGCAACTGGCCCTGGTCGATGCCGGCCTGGCTCACTGACGCATGGACAGTAGGCCCGCAATGACGCTGCGCGACGACGAGGTCAAGGCCGATTTCGCCAGCCTGGAAGCTGCGGCGCAGTGGTACGCGACGCTCTATGCCGAGGGCTCCACGGGGGCCGAGCGGAGTGCTTGGGAGCAGTGGCTCGCGCAATGCCCGGAGCACCGCCAGGCCTGGCGACATATCGAGGCCGTCAGTGCCCGTTTCGTCCCCCTGCGTGGCGATGGTGTGCGCGAAGCGGCCGCCGCGGCGGTGGGCGCCGCAACCAGCAAGGATCTGGAACGGCGCCTGGTGCTGCGCGGCCTGGCCGCGCTCGCCGGAGTGGGGCTGTGCGCCTGGCTGGGGTGGCGTTATTCGCCGCTGCCGGGGCTGGTCACGGCCTGTCGTTCGGACTTCAGCACCGGTATCGGCGAGCGGCGCGACCTGAAGCTGGCCGACGGCACGCGAGTCTGGTTGAACACCAGGAGCGCGCTGGACGTCGCCTACGACACCAGCCAACGCCTGCTGACCCTGGCGATGGGCGAAATACTCATCGATACCGCGAAGGACGACTTGCGACGGCCCTTCTTCGTCCGTACCGATTTCGGCAGCATGCAGGCACTGGGGACGCGCTTCAACGTCCGCCAGACGTCGACCCATACGCTGCTGGCGGTATTCGAGGGCAGCGTCAGGATCCGCAATGCGGCGGGCGAGATGCAACTGGTCGCGGCCGGCCAGCAGCGCCAGTTCACGGCCACGGCCATCACCCCGACTATGCCTGCCGAGCCCATGCGGGAGGCCTGGACGCGGGGTGTCGTCCTGGCCGACAACATTCCGCTGGGCGTGCTGGTGGAGGAGCTGGGACGCTACCGACAAGGTCATCTTGGCGTGGCGCCGGAGGTGGCCGAGCTGAAGGTCGTGGGACGTTTCCCCATCGACGATCCCGATCATGCCCTGGCCATGCTCGAACGCAATCTGCCCGTGCGGGTACGCCATACCTTGCCCTGGTGGACGAGCATCGAGCCGCGTTGAGCGGCGAGCGGCAGAAGCCTCGCGAATATTTTTCATCGCGACGGTTCGTTTTTCAGCGCCTCGTTCGATTCCGTAGATGACAGAGGAGCATTCGGGAGCATGAGCGCCCCGAGCGCGCCCGGCAGACGAGCCCACCCAGGCGGCCGCTGCCAGGGCTCCGGCGCCTGCCGTAGCGGCGCTGGCCCTCGCCTTGCCAACCGTCATTCCAGGGAAATCGTCCTATGTTCTGCCCATCGTTCCGGTCGCGCGCCGTTTCCACCGGCCGCCCCCGCCTGCTCCTGCACTTCGCGCGTCGTCCCCTTTCGCTGGCAGTGCGCTGCGCGCTGTTGGGCGCCGTCACCGTGGCGGCCATGGGGGCGAGCGTCGCCACGCGGGTCGAGGCCGCCGTCAGCGCCGGGCGGACCGTGGCGAAGCGTTTCGACATCGCGGCCGGGCCGTTGTCGGCGGCGCTCAACCAACTGGCGGATCAGGCCGATGTGCTGCTGAGTGTTCCCGGCGCGGTGACGACGGGCAAGAGCAGCGCCGGTTTGCATGGAACCTACAGGCTGGACGAAGCATTCGACCTGTTGCTGTCCGGTACGGGGCTGCAGGCGGTGGAGCAGGGCGACGGCAGCTACACGCTGCAGGCCATTCCCACCACCGGCGCGGCGGAGTTGGAGTTGTCGCCGATGACGGTGGTCGGTAGCGAGCCCGACGCGATCGCGCAGAGGGTCAATCCCGCCACCACGGTTGGCTCGAAGACGCCGCTGAGCCAGCGCGAGATACCGCAGTCGGTCAGCGTGGTCGGCCAGCAACAGATCCAGCAGCAGAAAATGAAGAACCTCGACGACGCCATGCGCCAGAGCCCCGGGGTGACCGTCAGCCTGGCCAACCCGATGGCCACCGACTACTACGCGCGCGGCTTCCCGATCGGCACCTTCCAGCTCGACGGCGTGCCCACGGCGATCCCCGCCGGCGGCGCGGCGACCATCGCCGATAGCCTGGCCATGTACGAGCAGGTCGAGGTGCTGCGCGGGCCGGCCGGGCTGTTCAACGGCTTCGGTGGCGATGGCGGGGTGGTGAACCTGGTGCGCAAGCAGGCGCCGGCGCAGTTCCAGGGTTCGGCGGAAGTGCTGGCCGGCAGCCGCAGCACCCACCGCGAGCAACTGGACGTGGGCGGGCCGTTGAACGACGAAGGCAGCCTGCGCGGGCGCTTCGTCGGGCTGACCGGCTATGGCCATCAGATGCAGGATGGCACCTGGCAGCGTGACCAGCAGTTCTACGGCACCCTGGAGGTCGATCCCGATCCGGACACCACCCTGCGCACCGGCATCAGCCATAGCGAAACCACCGCCAAGCCCATGTACGGCCTGCCCGGATACTCGGACGGGCGCTTGCTCGACGTATCTCGCTCCACATATCTGGGCGCCAGCTGGAACGCCCTGAGCAACCGTCGCAGCAACGCCTTCGCCGAGGTCGAACGGCAGCTGGCCAACGACTGGAAGGCCAAGCTCACCTACAACTACCTCACCATCGACACCCACTTCCTCAATGGCATTCCCGGCGGCCCGCTGGAGCCGGGCACCAACATCGGCAACCCCTACAGCTACAACTACCAGAGCGAGGATCGCCAGCAGGCCGTGGACACCTACGCCAGCGGGCCGTTCTCGCTGTTCGGCCGCGAGCACCAGCTGACCTTCGGCGCCAACTACCTGCACGAGAACACCCACAACACCCAGCGCTTCATCAACACCGAGACCAGCGGCCTGGACGATTGGGGCGACTACTTCGAGGACGTGTTCAGCAGCAACCCGCTCTACTCGAAGGACTTCGCCGGCGGCCGGCACAACGAGAACTGGACGCTGATCGAGCAGTACGGGGTCTACGGCAACGTGCGCCTGCACCTGGCCGACCCGCTGACGCTGGTCGCCGGTGGGCGGATGACCTGGTGGCATGCGCGCATCAAGCCCGCCGACGCCTATGACAACTACTTCGGCACGCCGCCCTCCGATACGCACGTCAAGGGCAAGTTCTCGCCCATCGTCGGGCTGGTCTATGCGCTCGACGACACCTATTCGGCCTATGCCAGCTACACCTCGATCTTCAAGCCGCAGAGCGGCTTCTACACCGAGGCCGGCAGCCTGATCGAACCCGTCGAGGGCAAGCAGTACGAGCTGGGCATCAAGGGCGAATACCTCGGCGGCCGGGCCAACGCCTCGGCGGCGCTGTTCCAGATCGACGAGAGCAACCGCGCCCTGTCCGACCCGCGCTTCCCCGGCTACTACCTGGCCCAGGGCAAGGCGCGCAGCCAGGGCCTGGAACTGCAGGTCAGCGGCATGCTGCTGCCGGGCTGGACGCTCTCCGCCGGCTACACCTACGACGACGTCAAGTCGCTGGACGACAGCACCAATGCCGGCGCGCCGTTCAGCATGGTGGCCCCCAGGCACCTGTTCAAGCTGGCCTCCGACTACCAGTTGCCCGGCGCCTGGCGCCAATGGAGCATCGGCGGCGCGGCCTATGCCACCAGCTCCACCGGCTGGAAGGACAGCAGCGGCGAGTGGAACGGCGGCGGCTATGCGACCCTGGATGCCCACGTGGCCTACCAGTTCCTGCCCGACTGGAGCGTCGGCCTGTACGGCAGCAACATCCTGGACCGCAAGTACTACCAGTCGATCGCCGGCGCCGCCGGCAACTACTACGGCGAGCCGCGCACCCTGCTGGCCTCGCTGCGCACCACCTTCTAACCCGCTGCAAGCCCGCCCCGGTGCCGCCGCGCCGGGGCGGGCGGCCAGCCTGCCGGTGCCTGGTAACCGGCATACCCTGGCGCGGCCCACGGGCTGCGCTTCGCTGCCACGAGGTCGTCGATGCTCCCCCGCCGCAACCCTTTCCTCCGCTTCCTGCCCTTCCTGGTTCCGCTGGCGCTGCTGCTCGGGCTGCTCTGGTGGACGCTGCTGCGCACTGTGCAGACCGTCGACAGCGTGCCCGTCGGCTACGGTGACATCGAAGCCAGCGTGAGCGCCGTGGGCACCCTGCAGCCGCAGAGCTACGTGGACGTGGGCGCCCAGGCTTCGGGCGCGATCCGGCGCATCGCGGTGCACCCCGGCAGCGTGGTGCGCAAGGGCGAGTTGCTGGTGGAGATCGACCCGTCGCTGCAGCAGGCCAAGGTCGATGCCGACCGCGCCGCGCTCGACAGCCTGCGCGCGCAGCTGGCCGCGGCGCAGGCGCAGCGCGACCTGGCCCAGCAGGACGCGCAACGGCAGCAGCAGATGCACGTCCATGGCGCTACCCGCCTGGAGGACCTGCAGGTCGCCGAGGCCGGCCTGCGCGTGGCGGTGGCGCGGATCGCCGACCTCACGGCGCAGGTCGTCGGGGCGCAGTCCACCTTGACGGGCGACCTGGCGCAGCTGGGCTACACCCGTATCTACGCGCCGATGGCCGGCACCGTCGTCACCCTCGATGCGCGCGAGGGCCAGACCCTCAACGCCACCTACCAGACGCCCAACCTGCTGCGCATCGCCGACCTGTCGCAGATGACGGTGTGGACCGAGGTGTCCGAGGCCGACATCGGCCGCATCCACCCCGGCATGCCGGTGTACTTCACCACCCTGGGCAGCCAGACCGAGAGCGGCGTGCGGCGCTGGCGCGGCCGGGTGCGCCAGGTCCTGCCGGCGCCGCCGAACCCGCCGGGGCAGGCGCGCGAGCAGGGCGGCGCCCAGGCCACGACGGCGCCGCCGGCGGGCAAGGTGGTGCTCTACACCGTGCTGTTCGACGTGGACAACGCCGATGGCGCGCTGATGCCGCAGATGAGCGCCCAGGTGTTCTTCGTGCAGGCCAGCGCCAGCCATGTGCTGCTGGCGCCCCTGGCGGCGCTGAAGGCCGGCGCCGGCAAGGCGGATGCCTACACTGCGCAGGTCCAGGCCGGCGGCGGCATCGAAACGCGCCAGGTGCGCATCGGCGTGCGCGACCGCCTGCATGCCGAGGTGCTCTCCGGGCTGGCGGCCGGCGAACGGCTGGTCACCGCGATCCACCGGCAGCACGCCGGCGCCGGGAGGTTCCGGTGGTAGCGCCGCTGATCGAACTGCGCGACATCCGCAAGACCTACGGCGGTGGCGACAGCCCGGCGCTGGAGGTGCTGCACGGCATCGACCTGTCGATCGGCGCCGGCGAGTTCGTCGCCATCATGGGCGCCTCCGGCTCGGGCAAGTCCACGCTGATGCACATCCTCGGCTGCCTGGACCGGCCCAGCGCAGGCAGCTACCGCTTCGCCGGGCAGGACATCGGCGCCTTCGACGCCGACCAACTGGCCTGGCTGCGCCGCGAGGCGTTCGGCTTCGTGTTCCAGGGCTACCACCTGATCCGCACGCTGGATGCCCTGCGCAATGTCGAGATGCCCGCCGTCTATTCCGGCGTGCCCGCGGCCGAGCGCGACGGCCGCGCCCGCCAGTTGCTCGAGCGCCTGGGCCTGGGCGAGCGGCTGGGCAACCGTCCCCACCAGCTCTCCGGCGGCCAGCAGCAACGGGTGTCGATCGCCCGCGCGTTGATGAACGGCGGGCGCATCATCCTCGCCGACGAGCCGACCGGAGCCCTGGACAGCAAGAGCGGCGCCGAGGTGATGGCGCTGCTGGCGGAACTGGCGGACGCCGGCCACACGATCATCCTCATCACCCACGACCGCGACGTGGCGGCGAAGGCGCGGCGCGTGGTGGAGATCCACGACGGGCGCATCGTCAGCGATTCCGCCGACGCCGCGGTGGAGCAGGGCGGGGCCGGGCATGATTTCATGGCGGCGATGGCCGAGGGCGTGGCGCGCGCGGCCTCGCCGTGGACCGATGCGCGCGAGGCCATCCGCAGCGCCTGGCGGGTGATGTGGCTCAACCGCTTCCGCACCCTGCTGACGCTGCTCGGCATCGTCATCGGCGTGGCCTCGGTGATCGTGATGCTGGCCGTGGGCGCCGGCACCCAGGAACAGGTCATCGCGCGGATGGCGATCTTCGGCACCAACCGCCTCTACGTGGTGCCCGGCGGCGACAGCGCGCGCGGCCCCGGCGGCACGCTGAGCGAAGCCGACGCGGCGCTGCTGCGGCAGGTGCCCAACGTCAGCGTGGCGATGCCCTTCGTCCAGGGCCAGGTGACGCTGCGCGCCGGCAACGTCGATACGCTCGGCCCGCTGTGGGCGGTGACGCCGGATGCGCAACGGGTGCTCAACTGGAAGCCGGCCCGCGGACAGCTCTTCACCTGGGAAGACGAGCGCACCCTCGCACCGGTGCTGCTGCTGGGCAAGAAGGTGCGCGAGCGCCTGTTCGGCGACCTCGATCCGCTGGGGCGCTACGTGCTGGTCGACAACGTGCCGTTCCAGGTCATCGGCGAGCTGGAGGAGAAGGGCGCGCTATCGGGGGATGCCGACGACGACGATGTGGTCATGGCGCCGTTTTCCACCGGTAGCCGCCGTGTGCTCGGCCGCCTCGACCTGTCGTGGATCTCGGTATTGATCGATGACCTGGAGCAATCCGCGGCCACCGCCCGGCAGATCACCGCGACGCTGGCTGAGGCCCACCACGTGCAGGACTTCCACGTCTACGACCGCGCGGCCTCGGTCAAGGCGCAGCAGGACACTCAGCAGACGCTGACCCTGCTGCTCGGGCTGATCGCCGCGGTGTCCCTGGTGGTGGGGGGCATCGGGGTGATGAACATCATGCTGATGACGGTCCGCGAGCGCACGCGCGAGATCGGCATCCGCCTGGCGACCGGGGCCCGCCAGCGCGACATCCTGCGCCAGTTCCTCAGCGAGGCCATGCTGGTGTCGCTGGTCGGCGGCGTGGCGGGCACGGTGATAGGCCTGGGCATAGGCGCGGCACTGATCCTCTGGGAGGTGCCGATCATCTTCTCGCTGCGGGGCATACTCACCGCCTTCGTCTGTGCCCTGGGCACCGGGCTGCTGTTCGGCTTCATGCCGGCCCGGCAGGCGGCGCGACTCGATCCGGTGGTGGCGCTGGCGAGCGAATGAGGGCACTGGGGCGCTCGATGAGAGCGGGCCTAGGTGCTCCCCGCAAGGCGGTATGGGCGGCCTTTTGCGGTACATCTCTAGGGGAGCCGCGGCGGGAGGTTTCCGACGCCGCGAAGCCCTCGCTTGCCGCCATGGCGGGCCAGCCACAGGTAGACGCCGCTGCCGAGCACGACGATGGCGACGATGTCGAACGCCGCCCAGATGAGCTTCAGCGGCAGGCCGCCATAGTTGCCGAAGTGCAGGGGGCGCGAGAGTTCCAGCGCGACTATGTACCAGCGTGGCTCGGCGACGGCGCTGAGCTTGCCGCTGCGCGCCTCGACCAGCACCGGCTGGAGAATCTCCGAGGTCAGCGGCGTGCGCCCGCGCATGAATACCGCATAGTGCTGCGGGCTGCTGAAGAAGGTGCCGGGCATGGCCAGGAATTCCGGCTGGCTGCCCGGCAGCGCCTGTGCGGCGACACGTAGCGCCACGCCGGGCGGCACGGGGTCGGCGACGCGCGGCTGGCCCCGGTATGGCGCCACCAGTTGCGCCAGTTGATCGCTCTGCCAGTGCTGAAACAGCGGAATGGCCAGGGTATTGAGCACGCCGGTCAACCCCACCACCAGCAACCAGACCAGGCTGACGATGCCCAGCAGGTTATGCCAGCCCAGCCAGCGTATGCGCGCATTCCTGTGGCGATGCATTTCGGCGAAGCCCAGGCGACGCATGAAGGGCGCGTAGACCACGCAGCCGCTGACCAGCGACACCGCCAGCAGCAAGCCCATGAAGCCGAGCAGCAGGCTGCCCGGCAAGCCGGCGAGCAGGTCGGTGTGCAGATCGAGAATGAACTCCAGTAGCGCATTGTCATCGGGCAGTTGCGCACCGCTGTAGGCATCCAGGGTGAAGATGCGGCTGTTGCCACGCGGTGTGTCGAGGGCCTGGTCGAAATTCAGCTTGATCCGTCCTGGCACCCGGTGATCCCAGATCAGGTAGCGCAGCACCAGGCCGGGCGCCCGGGCCTGGCCGAGGGCGACCAGTCGCTCCAGGGGCAGAGGTTCCGCCCCGGGCGACTGGTCGATTGCTGGTTGCAACGCGTGCTCGATCTCTTCCTGGAAAACCAGCGGCAGCCCGGTCAGGCACAGCAACAGCAGGAACAGGGTGCAGACCAGGCTGGACCAACGATGCAGCCATAGCCAGTGTTTCAGCGACATGCGCGCGGGCTCACCAGCTGTATTTCACGCTGGCCAGCACGCTGCGCCGGCCGCCCCAGAAGCACTTGGTGGCGGTAGCGCAGGCCGAGACGTACTCCTTGTCCGCCAGGTTGTTCACCGTGGTTTCCACCTGCCAGCCGGCCAGGCTCGGGTCCAGTGCCGCCAGGTCATAGTGCGCGCCAACGTCCAGCAGGGTGTAGGCGGGCACCTTGAGGGTGTTCAGCGCGTCGGCGTAGCTGGTGCCGATGTAGCGCACCCCGGCGTTGACGCCGAAGCGATCCAGTGCACCGCCGTGGAAGCTGTAGTCGGCCCACAGCGAGGCCATGTGTTGCGGGATGTAGGTGATGCGCTTGCCTTCGTTGCCGTCGTTGCTGTGGGTGACCTCGTTGTCCAGGTAGGTGTAGGCACCGATCAGGCTGAGCGACCGGGTCGGCTCCAGATGCCCTTCCAATTCCACGCCACGCGAGCGCGCCTCACCGGTCTGGGTGCTGAAGTTGGGGTGATCGGCATCGGAGGTGAGCACGTTCTGCTGGGTCAACTGGTACACCGCCAGGGTGACGAAGCCGTTCTGCTTCGGCGGCTGGTACTTCACGCCGGCCTCGTACTGCTCGCCCTTGCTCGGCTGGAAGGCGCCGCCCTGGTAATCGGTGCCGGCAGTGGGCTGGAACGAGCGCGAATAGCTGACGTAGGGAGCCAGGCCACTGTCGAACTGGTAGACCAGGCCGCTGCGCCAGGTGAAGGCACGGTCGCCCTGGTGGGTGGACTGGTCGTTGCGACGGTCGTCGGTATCGGTGGAGGCCACGTCCTCGCGGCCGCCCAGCAGCAGCGACCAATTGCCCAGGTGCATCTGGTCCTGCAGGTAGAGCCCGGTCTGCTCCTGGACCTGGCGTGTGCGCAGGGTTTCCGCCGGCTTGCCGATGCCCTGGTGGTAGTCGGGGGCCGTCACGCTCAGCGATGGGGCGCTGGCCAGGCCCTGCTGTTCGCGGGAACTCAGGTGCTGGTAATCGACGCCGAGCAGGGCCGTGTGACGCAGCGCGCCGGTGGCGAAGTCGGCCTGCAGCTGGTTGTCCAGGGTGTAGGCGTCGAGCTGGTCCTCGTCGAACATGACGCGACGGGTGAGCAACTGCTGGGCCGTGTTCACCCCGGCGGTGAAGACGCTGCGGTAGTCGGTGTCCATGTGCATGTAGCGGAAGTTCTGGCGCACGCTCCAGACCTCGTCGAAACGATGCTCGAAGAGGTAGCCGAGGGACTGCTGGGTGCGGCGGAAGCGATCGAAGTCGGCGTCGCCATCGAAGAAGTGCGTGGACAACCGGCCGCTGGCCAGCGGCTTGACCGTGCCCTGGTAGGGCAGGAAGCCGTAGTAGCCGCCGTCCGGATCATCCTGGTAGAGCGCCTGCAAGGTCAGGCGGGTGTCTTCGTCGGGCTGCCAGGTCAGCGACGGCGCCAGGGCCAGGCGTTCCTCGCGGGAATGGTCGACCTGGCTGTCGGCGGTGCGTTTGAGCGCAATGACGCGGTAGGCCAGGCGGCCCTCGTCGTCCAGCGCGCCGGTGCTGTCCAGGCCCAGTTGGTAGCGGTCATGGCTGCCCACCTGGAGTTCCACCTCGTGGGCGGCATCGGTGCTTGGGCGCTTGCTCACCAGGTTGACCATGCCGCCCGGGGTGGCCTGGCCGTACAGCACCGACGAGGGACCGCGCAGCACCTCGACGCGCTCCAGCAGGTAGGGGTCGACCTGCGGGACCGCGTAGTTGCTACCCAGCAGGCGCATGCCGTCGAGGTAGCCGTAGTCGTAGTTCACGCCGCCGCCGAAGCCGCGGTAGAGGATGGTGTCGTAGCGGCTGCCACCGGTTCCGCGGTATTCGGGGAGTACGCCGGGCACGTAGCGCAGGGCCTGGCGGACGCTCTGCACGTTCTGCCGGTCCAGTTGCTGGCGACCGACGACCGAGATCGATTGCGGGGTGTCCAGCAGGGCCGCATCGGTCTTGGTTCCGGTGGCGCTGCGCTTGGCGCTATAGCCCTGCACCGGGCCCCAGGCCGATTCGCGCTGGGCGGTTACGGTGGCGTCAGGCAAGGCCAGGGCCTGGTCGTCGCCACGGCGCAGGAGGAACCCGCCGCCAGGTTGAGCCTGGGCTACCAGACCGCTGCCGGCCAGCAACCGGGCCAGCGCCTGGGTGGCGTCGAAGCGGCCGTGCAGGCCCGGGCTGGCGAGGCCATCGAGCTGGTGTGCGGCGAAAGCGATGTTGACGCCCGACTCGTGGGCGAAGCGGGTAATTGCGCTGTCCAGCGAGCCCGCGGGAATGTCGTAGGCGCGCACGCTTTCACTCGACAGCGGGGCGGCCTGGAGCCCGGCCAGGGGCGCTGCGGCCATGGCCAGGTGCAGCGCAAAACGGAGGGAACGGGCGCCACGTGCCACGCTGGCTGGCGGGCAGAAGGCTGGCAGACTGCGGAAGGCGTTCATGCAACGGCTCTCGGCAAGGAGTGGATGTCACTGTCTCTACCGAAGCAGATCGCCAATCCCCTCAAAAAAATTTCAAGAACCTCGCAAGGCGCTCAAGCCGGGCTGATGTTGACCCAGAAACGCGTGCGGTAGCTGAGCTGCAAGCCGTGGGTGCGGGCCAGGAAACGCAGCGTCTGGTCGGTGTCGGCGAGCTGGTAGTTGCCGCTGATGCGCAACTCGGCGATCCGTGGGTCACAGGCCAGGCGGCCGACCCGGTAACGCCCCAGTTCGTCGAGGAGCTCGACCAGCCGCATGTCGCGTGCTGCCAGGATGCCCTCGGCCCAGGCGCCTTCGGCGAAGGGCCTGGCCGGCGCTGGCTCGGCCCGTGTCGCGCGTAACCACCAGTCCTGCCCCGTTTGCGCCTGGCGCGGCGGCGCCCCGTTCGCCGGCAATAGGCTGAGCTCGCCATGGCTGACGCTGACCCACGCGCAGTCCGGGTACAGGCGCACGCAGAACCGTGAATCCATCGCCTGCAGCAGGCCGAAGGGCGTCTCCACGCGGAACGGCCGCCGCGGGCTGGAGGTATCGGTAGCGGTACTGACCAGCAGCTCGCCACGGCGCAGTATCACGCGCCGTTCGGTGGCACTGAAGCGCGTGCTGATGGCGGTGTCGGTGTTGAGCACCAGGCGGGAGCCATCGGCCAACTCGATGTGGCGCATCTCGCCGGTGGCGGTGCTGTACTCGGCCAGCAGTCGTTGCCAGGGGGCCTCGCGATAGGCCAGCCAGGCCGGCGCCGCGCTGGCGCCCAGCAGCATCAGCAACTTGAGCGCCTGGCGTCGGTTCAGGCTGGTGGCGGGCAGCTTCTCCAGCACCTGCCGGGTGAGTTGCGGGGAGACCCGCCGGAAATCCTCGCCCAGCGACTGCACGCGTTGCCAGGCCAAGGCATGCTCGGTGTTGCTGGCATGCCATGCCTGAAAAGCCGAGAGGGTTTCCTCGCTGGGTTCGCCGAACTGAAGCTTCACCGCCCAGCCGATAGCGTCGTCGATGGTCCGGTTGGACAGGGGAGCGGGCGCGCTCATTGCCTCATTCCTCGAAATGCAGGGCGTAGCAGGCGCGCAGGGCGGTAGCCAGGTAGCGCTCGACGGTGGCCAGGGATACCTCCAGGCGCTGGGCGATCTGCGGACAGGTCAGGCCCTCCAGCTGGGCCCAGATGAAGGCCTGGCGAACCTTGGGCTTGAGCCGGTCGAGCAGGCGGTCGATGCGTATCAGGCTTTCCAGCATGAGCAGGTGGGTTTCCGGCGACGGCGCTTCCGCTTCCGGTAACTGTGCGACCACCTCCAGCCAGGCCTGCTCCAGCTGTTGCCGGCGCCAGTGGTCGATGACCAGCCCGCGAGCGATGGTGGTGAGGTAGGCGCGTGGCTGGTCGAGGTAAACCGCTGCGCCACGGGCACGCGCCAGCAGGACTCTAAGAAAAGTGTCCTGGGCCAGGTCGGCTGCGCGCTGGGAACAGCCGGTCTTGCCCCGCAGCCAACCCTGGAGCCAGCCATGATGCTCGGTGTAAAGCTTGTGCAGATCGCACTCCGCAAGCTGGGAACGGCCAAGACTGGACACTGGGGCACCATGTGCAATTGATAATCGATCTTATTATATTTTTCTGATGGCATCTCGCAATAGCCATGAGGGCGGTGGCCTCGGGAGTTCCTCAGGCGAGATGAGTGAGCCTGGGTGGGGCAGGGCTTGGTCAGAGTTCAGCCAGGCATGGCGCGCGGATCCCTTGGGGACGTTGAGGCTGACCAGGCTGATCAGGCCCTGGTTGCACCGGAGTATTAGCGGGTGTTCAACGGTAAGAGTGGTGCGCCCGCGCTTGAAAGTTCGGGGAGTGCTTTTCCTGAATATCAGCGCTTGATTTTCAGCCCCTTTACCGAATGCGCGCGCTGTTCGTCCAGCGAGTTGTAGTAGGTGTTCTGCGTGGTGCTCAGGCTGTTGTGGCGCAGGTCGGCCTGCAGGTCCTTCATGTCGCGCAGCGGCGCGTCGAAGGTGGCCGAGGTGTGGCGCAGCCAGTGCAGCGAGACCGAGCGCAGCTGGTCCACTTCGTCGTCGCTCCAGCCTTCGGCCGCCATGCGTTGCAGCGCGCGGTCGAACAGCGCCTGCAGGAGCAGCCGCACATGGCGGTCGGATAACCCGGCGCGGCCCTTGAGGGTGCCGATCAGCGGCGTCCGTTCCTGGGGCGAGGGCAGGGGAGGCAGGCCCAGGTGGCGGCGGTAACGGGCCAGGTAGCCGTGCACGTAGTCGTCGCGCACGCTGATGCGCGCGGCCTTGTTGCCCTTGCCGACCACGTGGAACCACCAGTTGCCGGTGGTATCGCGGCGGAAGTCGCCCATGCTCGGCGTCCAGTTGTCGCGGCCGATCAGGTCGGAGATGCGCAGGTACATGGCGAACAACGTGGCCACGATGAACAACGTGCGTTCGTGGCTGGCGTCCTCGGCGGCCATCAGTTCGGCCGTCTCGATGACGTAGCTCCATTGCAGTTGCGTCAGCGAACGCGAGGCCACGTTCATGGTGTTGTGCTGCTTGTAGACGGACTTCTGCTTCACCGCGCGGAACGGGTTCACCTCGGTCAGCCCTTCGTCCATGGCGTGCTGGAAGAAGCTGCCGCACACGGCGAACACCTGCGCCACCGAGCCCTGGGACATGCGGTACGGGCGCGAGGGCAGGGGGCTCATGGCCTCCGTGGCGAGCTTGCGCTCGCGCTTGGCCAGGGTGCTGCTGAAGGGGCGCCAGGCGGGGTTCAGCACATGGCTGTCGGACTCCAGCTGCTTGCGGCCGCCAACACGCACGAAGCGCGACTTGACGACCGGGCCGACCCATTCGGCAGGCGGGTTGAGGCAGAACTCCATGAAGGCCTCGGCATCGCGCCGGCGCAGGTCGAGCAGCGGCTTGCCGGCCACCAGCAGGGCCCACAGCAGCAGGCGCTCGACGTGGGTGCGATAGGAGGTATAGGTGGCCTCATTGCCGCCATAGGACTTGAGGAAGCCCCGCACGGCGAAGTAGCCCTCGATGGCCCGCAGGTCTTCAGCGAACGCCTGCAGGTAGTCGCGCACCGTGGGCAGTTCTTCGCTCAGCTGCATGAAATTCAGTTCATGGAAACGCGCGAAGGTCTCGAACAGCGGCTGTGGCGATTGCGGCATCGTGAAGGCTGGAAATGGAAAAACGGCGGTCGCGCCGGGGTGCCGTGCAATATCCAGGTCTGGCTGTTATCGGATATTGCTTGCGCGCTAAGGAGTTGGCCCGGCAGGGCGAGAAGCGACAAGCCGAAGGCTCGGCAAGGCGCATTCTAGACAGCTTCGGCTGCAAAGGTCGAGGGCTGCCGATGGATTTCTCGCAAGCGTCGTTCCGTCGTCCATGGACGTTTCAGATTGACTGGCGCAAGGCACGCGAGCGCATCTGAGCCGATTGGCTCAAGGCCTGGAGAATTGGTGCCAGGTCCAGCCTTGGGCCTGGGGCCGAATCGATGAATGCGCCGGCTCAAAATCTGGTGCCGCATGGATCGCTGCAGGTGCAGTCCGGCGCATGAGCGTCGTACGTTGCACGAATAGCTGCTGCGTTTACGTGAAAAGCGTGACGAGGATTGGCCGCGAGGTTCGCAGATTTCACGTAGCGTCGCGTTGGTGTTGGTGTTGGTGTTGGTGTTGGTGTTGGTGTTGGTGTTGGCAGCGTCGAATGGGTTGCCTGCGAATCCGTTTGGGGAAACGTGGAATGATCGAGCGCCGAGTCTGCGGTGAACCGACAACCGAGAGATCGAGCTTCAGATCGGCGAACTGGAAATACGAAGTCGGTTCGTAACCGGGAGCGAGGCCAGGTGTGGACATGAATGCCGATCGAGCGGAGCTGCCACGGCAGATCGACGGATCGACTCGGGGAAGATGCCGAAGCGGGCAAACGAGCGGTTTTCCCTGGTGAATTCTGCAAGGGCCATCTGCAGCTGCGCTTACCCATGACTTCGCATAATGTATATTATGTTAAATTAAATATCTGCCCATGAATCCCTGAGCCAACCCTGGCTTGCTTGCGACTGCTCGAATTTGAAACTATTTGGCTCGGATCTCGCCTCCTCGCTCTCTGGTAGCTAAAGAAGTTTCGAACGATTCCCTGAGCTCAATTTCCTGCAACTGAGTGCGGAGCTTCCCGCCGTTCATCTCAGGAGCCTCAAATAAGTGGAATTCCATTCCTTAAAGGTGGAATGCCCGTTGCAGTCGGGGTTGCGGCCATTCGCTCACTCGCGAGCCGGCCGAGCTCGCAGGCATACAGATGATCGCTGCCGTCCATAAACCTGTGTCTGCCTTTCGCGTACTGTCCGGGACGACCTTCGAAGCTAAAGCCCCCTACCCGCTGCCTGGGAATTTGAACGGCAAGAACGGCTTGGCGAAGTGGCGCAGCAAGAAGGTGTACCAGCCCAAGACCTCCAGGTTGTGGCGATCACCGGCCTGAGAGCCGAGGCGATAGCCAGAGTTAGGTGGTACCGATATTCACACCAGTCATCTCCGCACATCCCTCCCTCGAATAGCTGGAAGCATGCCCTTGACCTTAAAGCCAGCTTCAATCTTAGGGTGCGCATAAAAGCCCTGCTGTAAAAACCATCGCTGAACAGTGCCGACGTACGAAAGGCTGCGACAGATGGGCTTCGCGCCGGACGTCCCGGCATACGTGACGGCCCAGGGCCAGGCAGTTGGCAGATTGATCTTCATTCACAGTTCAAGGAAACATCATGCAAACCGTTCTAGGAGCAACCGGCCAGATCGCCATGGAGTTGGCCCGAGAACTGCGCCGTACCTACACGGACGACATAAGGCTCGTCAGCCGTAAGCCCCTCAAAATCAACGACTCCGACGCTCTGGTGGCGGCCGATCTGCTTGATGCCGATCAGGCAGCCAAGGCGGTCAAGGGCAGCAGCATCGTCTACTTCACGGCTGGTCTACCGCCGGATACCCAACTGTGGGAAACGCAGTTCCCGGTGATGCTGCGCAACTCGCTCGATGCAGCGCGAGCGGCCAAGGCCAAGTTCGTCTATTTCGACAACACCTACATGTATCCGCAGGATGACCGCGTGCTGACCGAGAGCGCTCCGTTCGAGCCCGTCGGCCGCAAGGGCCGGGTGCGCGCGCAGATGGCATCCATGGTGCAGCAGGAGATGCAGCGAGGGGACATCCCGGTGGTGATTGGCCGTGCCCCTGAGTTCTATGGGCCCGGCAAGACGCAGAGCATCACCAACACCCTGGTCATCGACAACATCAGGGCCGGCAAGACGCCCCGCGTGCCCGTGCGGGACGATACCAAGCGCACGCTCATCTGGACCCCGGATGCAAGCCGGGCGCTGGCCGCCCTGGGGAACGCATCGGACACGTTCGGGCAGACCTGGCACCTGCCCTGCGACGACGACCGCCTCACCTACAAGCAATTCGTCGCCCTGGCGTCCGAGATCTTTGGCCGGGAGCCTTCCTACAAGGTTCTCGGCAAATGGACACTGACGGCCGTTGGCCTGATATCCAAGCAGGTCCGTGAATTGCGGGAGCTGCTGCCGCGGTACGAGCACGACAACCTGTTCGACTCCTCTAAGTACAAGCAGCGTTTCCCCGATTTCAAGGTCACGACTTATCGCCAGGGGCTCACTCGGATCCTGGCCGACTCTGGCCGCAGTTAAGCCAGGAAAGACCGCCATGACTGCAGCCTCCTGCGCGTGGCCTCGAACGCAGTATTTCGGTGCGGCTCGCTAGCGCCAAAGACGGGATGTGCTCCATGTCTATAGGGGAAAGGTGCAGAGCACCAGGGCTCACTATCCTCCCCCCTTTTCTCCATGAGGGAATCAAATGAACACCGACGCCAAGAACGTCGTTATAACCGGCGCCAGCTCTGGACTTGGGGCCGGTATGGCCAGGGGGTTCGCAGCGCGTGGCTACAACCTGGCGCTGTGCGCGAGACGAGTCGATCGGCTTGAGGATCTACGGCGAGAATTGATCGCACGCTACGATGTCAGGATTGAATTGCGTGCTCTGGACGTGAACAACCATGCCGATGTCTTTCAAGTCTTCCGAGAGTTTCAACAACTCTTTGGGCACATCGATCGCATCGTCGTGAATGCGGGAGTCGGTGAGGGGCGTCGCATTGGAACGGGGCACTTCGACATCAACCGGCGGACTGCCGAAACCAACTTCATTGCGGCACTGGCTCAATGCGAGGCGGCTGTAGAAATCTTTCGCCAACAGAACTTCGGCCACCTGGTCAATATATCCTCCATGAGCGCAGTGCGAGGGCTTCCCAAGCATCTGACCACCTATGCCGCGAGCAAGGCCGCCCTCGCCCACCTGACCGAAGGCATCCGCGCAGAGCTGCTTTCGACACCCATCCGCGTCAGCGCGATCTTCCCTGGCTACATTCGCACCGAGCTCAATGCGGGCGCAAAGCGGCTACCCTTCGAGGTCGACGAAGAAACCGGATGTCGAGCCTTGGTGGCCGCTATCGAGCGAAAGCCCGCAACAGCCTATGTTCCTGCATGGCCATGGGCATTTCTTGGGGTTTTCATGCGGTTTCTTCCCCTGCGCTGGATAGTGAAGCTCAATTGATTCGAGCGACGTAACGGAACTTGAACGCACTAATCAATCCGCAGGGGACCTGACTCCGGCAGCCGGCTCACCAGGTCGGCACCGACCAGCTTCGCCGGCGTGTAAGCGCCGCCGGCGGGTTGATGCGTCATCAGGTATTCGACCACCGTCAGCGAGCCGGTGATGGTCAGGCTGTAGCCGTTCGCCGTGCGGATGCGCGCAGTTTTCCTTTCACCCCGTGCATTGATGGCCTCGCCCCAGACGAAGGTGGGCTGCAGTGCGCGTTTTTCCTCGCTGGGGCCCTTCACCGTCCTGGCGATGCGCGCCTTGATCAGCCTTTGCACCCAGCCTATTCCCAGCAACGGCCGGATATAGTTGGCGCGCCTGGCGCTGGCGATCATGCGCGGTGAGCCGGGAATGAACACTTCGATATTGGGGATGCCGGTGGTGTGGTAGGCGGTGGATACGTCGCCCCAGGGGATCGTCATCGCCTCCTTCTCGCCGTCGCCGAAATCGATCCGGCGCACCTTGTAGGCCAGCGGCACGCTGACTATCCGGCCGTCGCGGCGCACCTTGCCGCCCTGCGCCAGGCCTTCGACCGAGGTCTTGGCAGTGCCGGGCGAGAAGCCCGAGCGCGAATCGAACCCCAGCGCCAGATGCGTGGCGTCGGGCAGCGCCGCCTTCAGCGCAGCGGCAACGCAGTCCGTCGGGATGACGTCGAAGCCCACGCCGGGGCAAAGCACCACACCGGCTTGCTGCGCACGGCCATTCAACGACTGCGCCAGCTCGAACACGGCGATCTCGCCGGTAATATCCAGGTAGTGCGCGCCAGCGCGCAAACAGGCTTCCATCATGGGCGCGGCGGTGGCCGAGAACGGGCCCGCACAGTTCAGCACCAGCGAGTGCCCCTGGATCTGCCCGGCCAGCGCTGGGGCATCGTCAAGCCCGAACGCACGGGCCTGCAGACCAAGCTCGCGTGCCAGCGCCTCGACACGTTCCCGGCTCCGGCCGGCCAGCACCGGCTTGAGCCCTCGCCGAGCGGCCTCGCGGGCAATCAGCTCCCCGGTGTACCCATTCGCACCGTAGATCATCCAGCGCATCGCTGCAGGCATACTGTTTTGCGCACTCATGACATCGTTCCTGATTCGTTAATGTTCCAGAGCCTAAATGACCTGCCCATGGGACAGGGGCAACTCGACGAGCACCGTCATCGAGGGCCGGGATTGGCGCCTGCAACACCGTAACCTTGAAGTAAACTTCAATGTCAAGCCAGGTCCCTCCCATACCCCACCCATCCACTCGGAGGATTGGATAGCGCCCGGACAGGCTTGACCTTCAATCGAGGTTGAAGGTGAACATGCTTGCGCGCTGTTGAAAGCGAGCATTGAAGGAATTGAGGATGAGGCTGAAGACTATTTTTTCCGTTGCTGTGGCGGCTCTGGCCGGAATGTTTGTTTCATTGAGCAATGCGGAGCCAACCCCGGCTGGCGCAGTGACAGACAATCGACAAATCCTCGTGATCGTTACCAATCACTCCCGCTATCCGTCCAGGGCCGACACAACGGGACTTTGGCTGACCGAGCTGACGCATTTCACCGATGTCGTCGAAGCCGCGGGCTACTCCACCGTGTTTGCCAGCCCCAAAGGCGGCAAGACTCCGCTGGACGAACGCAGCATGGGGTGGCTGTACATGGATGAGTCGGCCCGGCAGCACATGAAGTCGCCGGCATTTCGCTTGCGCCTCGCCAACACGGTGCCGGTCGCCAATGTCGACCCGAGCCGGTTCAGTGCCATCTATTTCACGGGTGGCCATGGTGTCATGTGGGACTTCCCGGACAATCCGGACCTTCAGCGCGCCGCCGAAAAAATCTATGCCCAGGGAGGCGTCGTTGCAGCGGTCTGCCACGGCGTGGCCGGGTTGGTGGGTGTAAAGGACGACAAGGGAAACATTCTGATCAAGGACAGGACCGTCACCGGCTTCTCCAATCGCGAGGAACTACTGTCGGGAATGAGGAGCCAGGTGCCGTTCTTCCTCGAAGACCGGCTCGTCGCTCAGGGCGCTCGGTATCGAAAAGCCTGGCTGCCTTTCACGTCCTACGTGGTAACGGACGGCAGGCTGGTTACCGGCCAGAATCCTCAGTCAGCAGAGGCGGTGGCAAAAGCGGTGGTCACTCTCCTCACCAGCCGGCAGATGAAACACTGATGCAAGTCCGCTGCGCTCTGGATCGGTAGGTCCAGAGCGCAGCGCAACTATGCGAGCAGCGGAGCTTGGGTGCCACCCTCCCCAGAACGGACACCAAGAACTCAGCCTGGATGTCCAGGTTCCTGCTCAGGTGCGGCTCCAGATAGGGTTCGAAATGGTTGCTGTCGAGGGTGACGACCGTCACATTCGGGTTGCCGGCATTTCGTACCGACTGCTCATCGAATGGCGCGATCGTATCGCGGCTGCCGCCAATGACCAGGGTGCGGGAGGCTATCCGGCGCATCGAGTCGATTGGACGATATCCCAGCATGGTCAGGACAGAGCGTGCGGCGATGTAGTTCGGTGCGCCCGGGCCGTACAGCTCGGCACTCGCCGCCTTGGCGCCGGCGGCTCCATCTCGCGTCATGGTAGCGAAGCCACCTTCATCGGCCACGATGGGTATGTACAGTGGATTCCCTCCCCTGAAGACATCCCGCACCGCGTGCAACAGGATGCGAATTCGTGAGCGCAATGGGGTACGGCGGGACGCAGCCTTGCCATCGAGCATGGGCACTTGAGCAATGATTCCTTTCAGCTCGGGATGTCGCTCCCCTACGGTGAAAGCGATGCCTGCACCCAGGGATGACCCCCACAGGAAGATCGAGTCGCAAGCCACTTCTGGCTGAAGGGACAGGTGCTGAAGAGCGGCTTCTGCATCCGCGATGCGGTCGGGGACCGAAATCACATGCCGCGGCTCCCCCGAGCTTTCCCCCCAGCAGCGGAAATCAAAGGTCATCACGGCACACCCCAATTGCAGGAATCGGTCTCGGAACGGCGGTAGGAAAGAAGTCTGCACGCCACCCCAGCCATACATCAGCAGGATGGCAGGAACCTTGTTGGAACGACTGGCGCCGTCAGGGAGATAGACCGTTGCAGCGCAGCGCTCTCCCTGGCTGATGAAGCTGCTTTTTCTCATGCTCATGGAGTGAGGACCTTGGAGGGGGGGGGATTGCGGGACCGCCAACATCACACCGGGCAGGACTCCCCTGCCCTGCTCCAGCGCCAGTTGCTACCTGGCGCCACGACACAGGCGACAGCCAAGACCTGGTCGACCTGCAAGTGATATCTGCGGCATTCATCCGCCGCTTTAGTCGAAAACCTTCAGCGCGGTTGGCAGGTTCAGTACGATCTGCGCGTCCTTGACCACATCCAGGCGCAGCACCTTGGTAGCTCCCAACCCATCGAGCAGTTGGCTCAGCGGACCGCCGTTGCGCACCAGATTCACCTCCTTCGGCAGCAGGCGCTGGGCGAAGGACAGAGTGTTGGTCTGCACCTGCGTCTGATGCCACTGGCCGTCGACCAGGTGCACCATGGTCGTGGTTCCCATGCGCGACTGTGGCTGAACGTTCTGTAGAGCCGGAAGAGGCGCGTTCAGGGACAGGTCCGGCAGCCCCTTGGGCCCTGCTATGCGGGCGGTCACATCAGTGCCGATGTTCATCTCGATATCTGCACGCCACTTGGGCAGTTGGTAACCGTGCACGCCGCGCACCCTGGCGATCTCGGTGGTCACGGGCAATGCCAGTACATGCGCGACGAAGCTGCGTCGCCGAATGGAATCGAGCAGCTCCAGGGCATGGGGCTTCCGGCTACCGGGCCGGCGAATGACGATGGCGACGGATACTTCGTCGTAGGGATCGTTATCGCAAACCGAGTACGAGAAGAAGGTCAGCGCCACCAGGCCGTAGCCGGGCAACGCGCGGAGCGGCTCCAGCGGCATCGGCAGGGTCGCCTTCAGCCGGTCGATGGGCGCGAGAAAAAGCAGCTGGATGCTGCTTGAGCGGTAATAGAAATTCGGGGCCCACGTCGGCCCGACCCTGGAGGCGACCAGTTGCTTAGGGATTCTACGGAAGAAATCGATGTTGCCGGCTGCCGGGTCGCGCGCGACCTCGTCGAGGTTCGGGTTCATTCGGTAGCGGTCGTAGTAGCCACCGGCAAGTACCTCGACCTTCTGCGATCCGAATTCGACTTCAGTGAAGCGCCTGCTCATGTTCATTGACCTTCCTCGATGATTGCCTTGGCAGATGGTTCGGGTGCCGGGCCACACAGGCCTGCCGCAATCACTCTAAGGTTCAACCAAGCTTCAAGGTCAAGGGAGCCTGGCCTTATTGCCTGCATTCACACGGCTTATCGAGCCCGCGCGCCGGAGCCGTTGAACGCCTTTCCCCCGCCCACCTGAAGGCACGCGAGGGGTAAACATGAATACATTCCTGGGTTCCAGCGCGCGCTTTATGCGCCCAAACCGCTGAGCTGCCTGATCGCTGGTCGGCCCGACAAGCCGTTTCGATGGAAGCCAGGCAGCATGCCCGGCTTTTCCGGGGCCGGGGCTCATTCGACGGAAGCGCTACGGCCCTTGGTCTGTTTGCGGGGCCGCATTGTCACACTGCCCTCTTGGCGCAGACGCTCCAGCACCCGCTGGGTATTGTCTGCGCACTGCATCCCTTCCGGCTTGCTCTCGATGCCCTCGATGGCCACCAGCAGCTGTGCCTTGTTCTGCTCCAGGCGCTTCTGCAGCACCTCGATCTCGCCCACCTTGCGCCTGAGGCCCTCCAGCAGCTCGCCATGCTGCCAGCCACTGGCGTTCAGCGGAAGCAAGGGGCGGATCTCCTCCAGCGAGAAGCCCGCGCTCTGGGCGCCAGTGATGATCTCCAGGATCACCAGCGTCTCCGGCGCGTAGTCGCGGTAGCCATTGGCCTTGCGCTCCACCGAGTTGATCAGGCCACTGGCCTCGTAGAAGCGAATGCGCGAAGGCGCCAGCCCACTGAGCTTCGCCAGCTCTCCAATTCTCATGCAGCACCCTCGAAAAAAGCGTTGACCTTAAAGCTTACTTTAAACCTACAGTGATTGGACGGCCAAGCGATGGGGCGTTCACGCGGTGTCGCATCGTTGGTCGCCGAACTCCACCTCACACAGGAGATGCGAACATGGGATACGTCACCACGAAGGACGGGGTTGAAATCTTCTACAAAGACTGGGGCCCGCGGGACGCCCAGGTAATCCACTTCCACCATGGTTGGCCGCTCAGTGCCGACGATTGGGATGCCCAGATGCTCTTCTTCCTGGCCAACGGCTTCCGCGTCGTCGCCCACGACCGCCGCGGGCACGGGCGTTCGAGCCAAGTGTGGGACGGCCACGACATGGATCACTACGCCGACGATGTCGCTGCGGTGGTCAATCATCTTGGCACCCAGGGCGCGGTTCACGTCGGCCACTCCACCGGCGGCGGCGAAGTCGTCCACTACATCGCCCGCCATGGCGAGGACCGTGTTTCCAAGGCCGCCATCATCAGCGCCGTCCCGCCGCTGATGGTGAAGACCGACAGCAATCCTGGCGGCCTGCCCAAGCAGGTATTCGACGACCTGCAGGCCCAGCTCGCGGCCAACCGCGCGCAGTTCTACTACGACGTGCCCGCAGGCCCCTTCTACGGCTACAACCGCCCAGGCGCGAAGCCCTCGGAAGGCATCATCTGGAACTGGTGGCGCCAGGGCATGATGGGCTGCGCCAAGGCCCACTACGACGGCATAGTCGCGTTCTCGCAGACGGACTTCACCGAGGACCTGAAGAAAATCACCATCCCGGTCCTGGTGATGCATGGTGACGACGACCAGATCGTCCCCTATGAGGATTCGGGCCTGCTCTCGGCGAAGCTGCTCCGGAACAGCACGCTGAAGACCTACTCCGGCTTCCCCCACGGGATGCCGACCACCGAAGCCGATACGATCAACGCCGACCTGCTTGCCTTCATACGCGGCTGACAAGCCCGGGAGCCAGGTGCACATATCCTGGCTCCCCTTCTTTCCTGGCCGATCAGACCAGCGTCAGCTCCGCCCCCTCCCAACGACCCGTGGTCAGATCAGCCATTCCCACGCTGCGTCAATTCTTATACCGAGGTTCGCAATATGAACGCGCCCAACATTCCTTCCCATATGACAGCCATTGAGATCAGCCGCCCGGGAGGGCCGGATGTTCTGGTCCCGGTCCAGCGGCCCACTCCTCGTCCGAGTGAAAGGGAAGTGCTGATCAAGGTGCATGCCGCCGGCGTGAATGGGCCTGACGTCCTCCAGCGCAAAGGTCTCTATGATCCGCCTCCTGGCGCCTCGGATATTCCCGGGCTGGAAATATCCGGCGAAATCGTGGCGCTGGGCGCCGAGGTAAGAAATTTCGCCATCGGTGACAAGGTGATGGCCCTGGTTCCCGGTGGCGGCTACGCCCAGTACGCCGTTGCAGACGAGCGCACCACTCTCCATCTGCCCGAAGGCTTGAGTCTGGAAGAAGCGGCGGCCTTGCCGGAAACCTTCATGACCGTCTGGACCAACCTGTTCCAGAGAGGGCAGTTCAAGGCCGGGGAATCGGTGCTGATCCATGGCGGCGCTTCCGGAATCGGCACAACGGCCACCATGCTGGCCAGAGCTTTCGGTGCCTCGCAGATCTTCACCACGGTGAAGAACGAGGAACAGCAGGCCGCCAGCCGGTCTCTGGGCTCGGATCACCCCATCGACTACACCCGGCAGGATTTCGTGGAAGAGGTCATGCGCGAGACCGGGGGACGAGGCGTCGACGTGGTGGTCGACATCATCGGCGGGGACTACGTCGATCGAAACTTCCAGGCAGCGGCCATGAACGGCCGCATCGTTCAGATCGGGCTGATCAAAGGGCCCGCGGCCACCGTCAATTACTTCCAGATGCTGGTGAAGCGCCTGACACATATCGGCTCGACCCTGCGCTCCCGAACCCACGATGAGAAAAAGGCGATCATCGATGAGCTCGAGAGCCAGGTCTGGCCCCATGTACGCAAGGGGGAAGTCAAACCCCTGCTTTGCAAGACCTTCGGCCTCACGCAGGCTCGTGCGGCGCATGAAATGATGGACGCCAGTCAGCACATCGGGAAGATCATCCTGACCGTCGAGGCCTGACGATCGCGGTCGGCTCGTTCCCCGTCATGATCCAGGCTCGCCTCCCTGCCACAGCTATTGCTGGCAGGGAGGCCTGCCTTAGAGCGCAGAGCAGGAATGGCCACCGTCGACAACGATTTCCGCGCCGGTCATGCTCCGGCCGGCCTCCGAAGCCAATAGCAGAAGCGCCCCGTCCAGATCCTCGTAGGTACAGAACTGCCCGGAGGGAATGCGCTTTCTCAGGCGCTCGCCTGCATCGCTGGCAAGAAAGTCCTGGTTCAGTTCGGTCACCACATAGCCCGGGGCTATCGCGTTGATCCGGATGCGGTGACGGGCAAGCTCCAGGGCCATGGAGCGCGTCAGGTGACCCAGACCGGCCTTGGCCGCGCAGTATGGCCCGACCCCGCCGCCTACACGCGAGGCGAGAATCGAGGTGATGTTGATCAGGCTGCCGCCACGCCCCGCAGCCACCATCCTGCGTGCCGTCTCCTGCGCAACGACCCAGGCGCCCTTGAGATTGGTATCCAGTACCGCATCCCAGTCACTGTCCTCGTAGTCGAGGACACGCTTCGTGTTACTGACGCCGGCGTTGTTGACGACGATATCGAGCCCTGCCAGGTCCCATTGGATGCTGTCCAGGCACGCATTGACCGATTCGCGCGAGGTGACGTCGAGCTCATACGCCGTTGCTTCCAGTCCCTGCTCGCGCAACTCGAGAACAAACGCGTCAAGGCGATCGAGTCGCCGCGCGGCGACTGCCACGTGGGCGCCAGCCACCGCCAGGGTTCGAGCGAAGTGCCTGCCGAGCCCGCTGGAAGCCCCCGTCACCAGGGCGCGTTTGCCGCTGAGGTTGAACAGTTGGTTCATCGCCCGCCTCCGCTCACCCTATCCAGAATCTTGCGAGCCAGGCTCATGCGGTGAACTTCGTTCGGGCCGTCATAGATCCTGAAGGCTCGCGCGTCACGGAAGATCCGGTCGACGATGGCCTCGCTAGTGACGCCCTGCCCGCCCAGCACCTGGACGCTACGGTCGATGACCCGCCAGATTCCCTCCGAGCTGATGACCTTGGCCATGCTGGATTCAACGTTGCCCCGCTCCCCCTGGTCCAGCACCCAGGCGCAATGCCAGATGGCCAGGCGCGTGGTCAGCAGGTCCATTTCGTTGTCGGCGAGCATGAACCCAACCCCCTGATGCTCGCCAAGTTTCTTGCCGAAAGACTCCCTTCGGCTGGCGTAGCGGCAGGCAACCTCATGGGCGCGGCGAGCCTGCCCCAGCCATCGCATGCAATGAGTCAGCCGGGCAGGCGCCAGGCGAACCTGGGCATAGCGAAACCCCTTGCCCACTTCACCCAGCACATCGCTGGCAGGGACTCGCAGATTCTCGAAGCGCAAGACGGCATGGCCACCGGTGAAGCAGCTATCCAGCGAATCCATCATCCGCTCGAGAATGAACCCCGGGCGGTTGGTATCGGTGAGGAACATGGTCGCGTGCCCCTCCTCGGTACGCGCCATGATGATGGCGAAGCCTGCGCCATCGGCGCCGGTGATCAGCCACTTGTGGCCGTTGATGATGAAATCGTCGCCGTCGCGAACCGCGGTGGTGGTCAGCATCGATGGATCCGAACCTGCGCCAGGCGAGGGTTCGGTCATGGCGAAACAGGAACGGATGTGGCCCTGCGCGAGCGGACGCAGCCAGCGGTCTTTTTGCGCCGGCGTTGCGACCACCTCCATCAGGTGGATGTTGCCTTCGTCGGGGGCATGGATATTCATTGCGGTGGGACCGAGCGGCGAGTAGCCAGCCTCTTCGAACACAACCGCCTTGGCGACGTGCGACAAGCCCTGGCCGCCCATCTCGGCAGAGGCATGCGGGGTCAGCAACCCCCAGGCACGTGCCCTCTCGACCAACGCTTGCCGCAGCTCATCCGAGGGGCCGTGGGAGCTCTGGCGAGGGTCGTTCTCCATGGGAATGACTTCTTCTGCGATGAAGTCGCGCACACGTTTCTGCAGGGATTGGAGCTCTTCGGGAAGGGAGAAATTCATGGATGGTTCCTGTCATCGGGAAGATCAGGCCGTCAGGCTTTCCGGCTGGATAGCCCTGAAGAGGTTTTCCAGAACGGTGTCGTGGATCCCTGCCTTGTGAGGGCTATAGGGGGTGTAGTTGAGCGTACGGATGACGGCGCCGAGCAATTGACCGTCCCGGGTATCGATGTCCAGCACGTTCAGGCACGCGGGATCCTGTTCGAACGCCGCGATCGCGCCGAGCCCCAGGCCGGTGGCCCAGCTCAGGATCACGCGGTTGACGGCGTCGTGGCTGACGATCAGGACGCTCTGCCATGACGGGTCCTGGATGAGGCCCTGGAAAAGGCCGAGGATGCGCGACTGGAATTCGTCCCAGCGCTCTCCGCCGAGAAAGCGGGCATTCACGGCACCGGCATTCCGATAAGCGCCCAGCACCTGCTCGGGCAGCGACTCGCGCTCCAGTTCGCGCAGGCGACCGGCACGTATTTCGCGTAGTTCGGGCAGAGACTCGATGGGCACGCCATGGCCCGGCAATATCAGCTCGAGCGTCTGCCTCGCGCGGGGGTAATCGGAGCACAGGGCCCTGTCAACGCGAGCATCCTGCAGCACCTGGCCGAGCGCCCATGCCTGCTGCGCCCCTTTCTGCGAGAGCGGAACATTGCGTGGGTCCAGGGGTTTGCCTTGCTCATCGAAATACTCGACATGCCCGTGGCGGACCAGGTAGCAACGGCGTCGACGCACACCGGCGAAGGCTTCAGCGGCCATGGTTCAGGACCTTGGGGTTGCTGACACTCAGCCGGGCCTCGGTGATCGCGGTCAGCGCTTGCTGCAAGCTCGCCTGCCCGGCTCCCGGCCGGTCGAAGTCTCCCTGGCGGATCAGCTTCACGAGTGTGCCCAGGGCCCGCTCATGGGGCAGATGGGGAATGCCCTGTGGTTCCAGCACATGATCCAGCGCGTGGCTCTCCAGGTCGGCGACCTGTTCTCCAAGCTCCAGCTCTCGGACGGCGATCGCCAGCGCATTGGCAACCATCCTGCATTGGTAATGCAGTTCGCTCGGCAGCGAGGGAAGCAACGCTTCCAGCACGGTGCTACGGGCGGCTACCAGTAGATCCACTGCATTCGGGGCAATCATGGCCGGGCTCCTGTGAGAGAAAGGATCTCGTATTCCAGTTCCGGGATCAGCCGCCCGGTCAGGGCCAGCTCCAGCGAGCGCTGCTGTCCGGTGAGATGCCGCTGCGCCTGTTGCAGCGCGATCAAGGCCCAGCGGACATGGGCCATCAGCTGCCAGAACCGGAGTTCTTCCAGCGTCGGACGCAAGCCCGAAACACTCGAATACCCTTCGAGAAAATCGTCCAGTTGCCCGATGCCGCCGGCCTCCCGGTCCGGCCGGGCGAAACGCCAGCAGCGCGCGGTGAACCAGCCCAGGTCCTCACGGGGGTCGCCCCACCCCGCGAACTCCCAGTCCAGCACGCCGACCAGGCGCCCCTGGTCCACCATGTAGTTGCCAGTGCGGTAATCGCGATGAATCAGCCTTGGCGCAAGCGCGTCCGGCCGGTTCAGCTCGCACCAGCGCAAACCCCATTCGATGACGGGATGGGCAATGGGCAACTCATCGAGGTATTGGCGGTAGAGATCGATATCGCGCTGAATCGGATCGATGGCGGCCGCATGCAGGAAATCGAGTTCAGCATGGTCGGGCTTCACTTCATGGAGCAACGCAAGGTTGGCACCAAGCTCCCGGCAAAGGTCTCTCCGCGCCAGTTCGAGGGCCTTGTCCGTCGTGAGCCGGAAGCCGCTGGCGGTCCCCTCCAGGGCCGCCATGAGAAAGAAGTCGCGCCCCAATATCCCGGGGTCACGGCATAGCCAAAGCGGGTCCGGTACCGTGACGCCGGCCTGGTGTACCGCCTGCAATACGGCGAACTCCTGGGCTCGCCCCATGCTGACGGCAACCGTTGACGGCGCATCCGTACGCAACACCCAGCGCTTCTCGATCGGTTCCCCATGCACCAGGACGCTGGCGCTCAGTAACCAGTTTTCCTGGATGGCACCGCCGGAGAGCCGTTCGCAGGATTCGATTTCGACATGCTCGTAGGCAAACTGGCAGGCCAGGCGGGCTGCCAAGGGCGCCAGAGCCGAGGGGACATCGATTCGGGGAAGATCGGAGTTGGGGGCTGAAGGGCTATGCATGGATAAAGCTTGCTCTGGTTTGTGACGTGCAAGAGGCAGAGCAAGAGCCGTTCCAGCTGCAGAAAATCTATATTTTCCTATTAAAAATCAGATGCTTATGAATTCGCGCGATTGATAAGGAGTCTTCCCTGCTGGATTGTTCGTTGCAATTCTGAAACCTTGATTGCAGGTTGGAAAATGAATTGCACGAGACTCCCCATGGCCACAGAGCAGCATTACCTACCCCGCATCGTCGCCCTCATCAACCATCTCCGCACTCCCCATGGCCCCAACAGCATGTCCCGCATCGTCGAGAAGGTCGTGCCCCTCTACAGCCAGCGGGCCCACGTGGAGATCGTCGAAACGACCATCGATGAGCTGCGCCAGATCGGCAAGGCCCTGGAAGGCCGGCAGGATGTCGACATCATCATCTGTTCGGGCGCAACCGCGGATTACCTCCGGCGACATATCTCCACCGCGATCCTGTCGATTCGCATGGGCGAATACGATCTGATCCGGGCGCTGGACATCGCCAAGGCGCGGGCGACGAAAGTCGGCATCGTCAGCTTCCAGCGGGGCCACCCGGAAATCGACGCCATGGCCTCGCTGTTCACCGTCGACGTGCGCCAGGCCACCTACACCAACCTGAATGAAGTCCAGGAACAGATTCGCCGGCTGGTCGATGAGGGTTATCGGGTGATCGTCGGCTCCTCGACCGCTGTCGAAATCGCAGAGGCGGCCGGCGCCCAGGGCGTCCTGGCATTGAACGAAGACGCCGTGAAGAGAGCGCTCGATGAGGCCCTGGCGATCTGCCGCAGCAGGTCCCAGGCCCTCATCCAGCAACAGTGGCTGAACGCCGTGCTGCGAAACCTCAACGACGGCGTGATCGCCGTGGATGCCAAGGGTATCGTCCAGTCACTGAATCCCCGGATGGCACAGATGCTCGGCGTCACCATCGAATGGGCGCAGGAACGCCCATTCGCCGAAGTCATGCCCGACCTGGACATCAGCCTTGCCATCGGCCAGGGCGAAAGCGACGAAAGCCGGATCATTCGCGCCGGTGGGCGGGTGCTGGCAGCCAACGTCACGCCGATCATCGAACATGGCAAAGCGAATGGCGTGGTGGTCTCCTGCCAGGAAACGAACACGATCCAGCGCGCGGACCGGAGAATCCGCAGCCAGGCCCGCCCCCGGCAATTCACCGCTCGATATCGCTTTGATCAGCTACTCGGCCAGGCGCCGGGGTTTCGCACGGTGCTGGAACTGGCTCGGCGCTACGCCGGTACGGACTCCACCGTGCTGATCACCGGCGAAAGCGGGACCGGAAAGGAGTTGCTCGCACAAAGCCTGCACAATGCGAGCCCCCGACAACCGGGGCCCTTCGTGGCGATCAACTGCGCAGCCTTTCCGGAGACGCTATTGGAAAGCGAACTGTTCGGCTACGAAGAGGGCGCGTTCACCGGCTCTCGCAAGGGCGGGAAGTCCGGCCTGATCGAGGCCGCGCACACTGGGACCCTGTTCCTGGATGAAATCGGCGATATGCCGGTGACCCTGCAAACCCGCTTGTTGCGTGTGCTGCAGGAACGAGAGGTCCTGCGTCTCGGCGCCTCGGAGCCCACGCCCGTGGATATCCGCATCGTAGCCGCGACCCATTGCGACCTGCGGGCCCGGGTGGCCGATGGCCGCTTTCGCGAAGACCTCTATTACCGGCTGAACATTCTTCGCCTCGCCGTCCCTCCTCTCAGGGAGCGCCCGGAAGACATCCAACTGCTGGCCGGCTCGATCCTGCGCAAGCTTTCGCTCGCGCCGGAACACATTCTTGCCGGGCAAGCGGTTCTGGATGAACTGATGCCATACCTTCAGGCTTACCGTTGGCCCGGCAACATTCGCGAACTGGAAAACCTGGTGGAGCGCGCGGCACTTTCCGCCCAGGCGATGGGCGCCAGCAGCGTCGCATTGTCCACCTTGTTCCCCGAGTTGCTCGAAGACAGCCTGTGCCCCTCCTCCCCGCCATCCGCCGACGCTCCGCAGTTGGACCTGCGGAGCGTCGGCAAGGCCAGCGAAATCGCCCACGCGCGCAAGGTGCTCGAAGCATGCAACGGGGACATGGACGAGGCCGCCCGGCAACTTGGCATCAGCCGGACCACGCTCTGGCGCCGCCTCCGCACTTGAGCCGTGGCAATTCAGAAATGAAACCTCGCGGCGGCGAGTTCATTACAGAATTGAAATCGACGCGGAGCCAAGCGGCCCGACTCAAGTCGTAGCCTGATCGGGAATGCGTTTTATCCAATTGAAATGAAATGAGTTTCTGCCGCCGGGAAGGATCCGGACAGGCAATGGCACACCCCTTGCTCAACCCTCTGCCAAAGGCTGCGAGTCGCCCCTCGATGCCTGCGGATAGCCAAACAAGAAAAAGGCGGAGGTTGCCTGTGCAAGGTTTGATGATGAACTTCAACCTCGGTATTGCCGCAATCATGCGGCATGCCCTCCAGGTTGCAGCGGATACCGAGATCGTTTCCCTGTTCGCCGATGGCCGTGTGCATCGCTACCGCTATGCGCAAGCCTTCGCGCGAGCCGCGCGGCTGGCGAATGCGCTCGACGATCTGGCCTGCCCGCCCAATGCGAGGGTAGGCACCCTGGCCTGGAACGATCATCGTCATTTCGAACTGCACTACGCGGTTCCCTGTTCCGGACGCGTCTGCCACACCATCAACCCCAAGCTCTTCCCCGAGCAGATCCGGTTCATCATCCGCCATGCGCAAGACGACCTGCTGTTCATCGACCCGCAGTTCATCCCCCTTGTCGAAGGGCTTCGCGATGAGCTTCCATCGGTGCGGCATTTCATCGCCCTTTGTGGCGAAGACGAATTGCCGGCCAGCACCCTTCCCAACCTCCTGAGCTACGAACGCCTGCTGTCCCGGGCGAGCGAGGCCTGCGACTGGCCGGAGATCGACGAACGCCAGGCCAGCGGCCTCTGCTACACCTCCGGCACGACCGGCGATCCCAAGGGGGTGTTGACCAGCCACCGCAGCGCCGTCCTGCACAGCATGTCGCAGAACATGGCGGACAAGGTGGGACTGCGCGCCGTGGACGTGGTGATGCCGATGGTTCCCATGTTCCATGTCAACGCCTGGGGCATGCCCTACACCTCGGTGATGGCCGGAGCCAAGCTGGTATTGCCGGGCCCCAACGTGGGCGACGCGGCGAAGATGATCCGCTTGATCAACGAGGAAGGCGTCACCTTCTCGCTGGCCGTTCCGACGATCTGGGCGAACATCAGCCAGCAGCTGGCCGCTGGAGGTGGTGCGATACCGACCTTGAGAAGGGCCGTTACCGGTGGCGCCGCCTGCCCCCTTTCCCTGCTCGAGGCCATGGCCCGCCATGGTGTCGTTCTGGAGAATGGCTGGGGCATGACGGAGCTCAACCCGCTGGGTAGCTACAACCGCCACCAGCCCTGGTACGAGGAGCTCGACCCCGATGCCCGCGGCGAGCAATCGCTCAAGTCGGGGCGCCCGCTGTTTGGCGTGGAGATGCGTATCGTCGACGACGCCGGGCAGGTTCTTCCGCACGATGGACTGACCTCGGGCGTGCTGCAGGTGCGCGGTCCCTGGGTACGCAGTGGCTATTTCGGCCAGGACGGCTCGGACGACTGGTTCGATACCGGCGACATGGCCACCCTCGATCCGCGTGGATACATGCAGATAACCGATCGCATCAAGGACGTCATCAAGTCCGGCGGCGAATGGATCTGCTCCGTGGAAATCGAGAATGCCGTGATGGCGCACCCCCTGGTGGCCGAAGCCGCGGTGATCGGGGTACCGCACCCGCGCTGGAGCGAGCGTCCCCTCCTGGTGGTGGTGCCGCGCTGCCGCGAAACGGCGCCCAGCCACCAGGAGCTGATCGGCTTCCTGGACGGCAAGGTGCCCAAGTGGTGGATCCCCGATGCCAGCGAGCTGCTGGACGCGTTGCCGCTTACCGCCACCGGCAAGATCAGCAAGAAAACCTTGCGCGAGCGCTACACCGACTACAGCTGGCGCTGAACTCCCCTCCTGATAACGGCCCGTCCATACGGGCCGATGGATCGCCCTACAACAAAAACAAGTGGAGGCTCCATGACCATCCCCCCCAAAAGCCATACCGATCATTACCGGCGAATTCGCCAGGATCCGAAGTTCATCGCCCTTAGCCGTGCGCGTGGCCGTACCAGTTGGTGGCTGACGATCGTGGTGCTGAGCGGCTACTTCCTCTTCATGGGCGTTGCCGCAAGCGATCCCCAACTCCTTCATCGTCCTCTCTACCCTTCCAGCCACATCAGCCTTGGCATTCCCCTGGGCGCCTTGCTGATCGTTGCCGGATGGTCGCTGACAGGCTGGTACGTGCATCGAGCCAACAACCACTACGACCGCCTCAACCAAAGCATCATCCAGGAGAGCCAGGAATGAAACGAATCTGCGCAGCCTGCCTGATCGCCCTGCCGCTCTTCGCCCACGCCAGCGAGGCCGGCCGTCAGGAGCCCAACCTGAACGCCATTGCGATGTTCGTGCTATTCGTGGGCATCACCCTGCTGATCACCTGGTGGGCGGCGCGGCGCACCCGGTCCGCGCATGACTTCTACACGGCCGGAGGTGGCATCACCGGTCTGCAGAACGGGCTGGCCATCGCCGGCGACTACATGTCGGCCTCCACCTTGCTGGGCATCTCCAGCATGGTGTTCGCCAAAGGCTACGATGGCATGATCTACGTCACCGGCTTCTTCGTCGGCTGGCCGGTGCTGACCTTCCTGATGGCCGAGCGCCTGCGCAACCTGGGCCGCTACACCTTCGCCGACATCGTCTCCTATCGGCTCGACCAGCGCAGGATCCGCATACTGGCGGCCTGCGGCTCGCTGACGGTGGTGAGCTGCTACCTGCTGCTGCAGATGGTCGGCGCCGGGCAACTGATCAAGCTTCTATTCGGCCTGGACTATAACGTCGCCGTGGTAGTGGTCGGTGTGCTGATGCTGGTTTACGTGGTGTTCGGCGGAATGCTGGCCACGACCTGGGTCCAGATCACCAAGGCCGTTCTTTTGCTCGCCGGTGGCACCACGCTCATGCTGCTGGCCCTGGAGCGGTTCGATTTCAGCCTGGAAACCCTGGCCCGGCGCGCGGTGGAAAGCCATGCCAATGGCTGGAGCATCATGGGGCCGGGCAGCATGCTGGCCAACCCGGTCAATGTGGCCTCCATGGCCATAGGCCTGGTGTTCGGCCTGGCTGGCCTGCCCCACATCATGATGCGCTTCTTCACCGTGCCCAATGCGCGGGAAGCCCGTAAATCGGTGCTCTACGCATCCGGCTTCATCGGCTTCTTCTTCCTGGTGGTCTGCGTGCTCGGCTACTCCTCCATCGTCATCGTCGGCACCGACCCGCAGTACTTCGTCGATGGCAAGCTGGGTGGAGCCTTGCTTGGGGGCGGCAATATGGTCGCTATGCACCTCGCCAAGGCCGTTGGCGGGAATCTGTTCCTCGGCTTCATCTCGGCGGTGGCCTTCGCCACCATACTGGCCGTCGTTGCCGGCCTCACCCTGGCGGGCGCCTCGACCATCTCCCACGACCTCTACGGCATGGTCTACAAGCGCGGCCAGGCCAGCGAAGCGCAAGAGATGCGCATTTCCCGCTTCGCCGTGCTCGGGCTCGGGGTGCTGGCTATCGCGCTGGGCATGCTCTTCGAGCAGGTGAACATCGCCTTCCTGGTGGGGTTGACCTTCGGCATCGCCGCATCGGCCAACTTCCCGGTGCTGATAATGGCCATGTACTGGAAGGGGCTGACCACCCGCGGCGCCATCTGGGGTGGGCTGAGCGGGCTGATCGCGGCGCTCGTGCTGGTCGTTCTTTCCCCCACCGTATGGGTGACAGTGCTTGGCCATGCCAAGGCCCTGTTCCCCTATGACCACCCGGCGTTGTTCGCCATGCCCCTGGCCTTCGGCATGATAGTGGTGGTCTCGAAGCTCGACCGCAGCGCACGTGCCGATAGGGACCGAGAGGGTTTCGAGGATCAACGGGTTCGCGCCGAAACGGGCCTGGGTATCGCCACAGCGCTCAGCCACTGAGCCCCTGACCGGGGAGCGAAAAATCGTCCGGCGTGGAGGGGAACCGGTCGCCCTCCACGCCCGGGCGACCGCGCGCCCCGAGCATCATCAGATGCCGTCGCGCGCCAGATCCATCGCGAAGTAGGTCAGGATCAGATCGGCCCCTGCGCGCTTGATGGCGCCGATGCTTTCGCGCATCACGCGTCCTTCGTCGATGGCGCCGGCCAGGCCAGCGAACTTGATCATCGCGTACTCGCCACTGACCTGGTAGGCCGCCAGGGGCAGGCGCGATGCGGCGCGGATGTCGGCAATCACATCGAGGTAAGCGCCGGCCGGCTTGACCATCAGCGCGTCCGCCCCTTCCTGCTCGTCCAGCAGAGACTCGCGCACCGCCTCCCGACGGTTCATCGGGTTCATCTGGTAGCCCTTGCGATCGCCCTTGAGCGCGGTGCCACCGGCCTCGCGGAATGGGCCATAGAGCGAGGAGGCGAACTTGGTCGAGTAGGCCATGATCGCCGTGTCGTGGAAGCCCGCGGCATCCAGGGCGTTGCGGATGGCCTGGACCTGCCCGTCCATTGCAGCGGACGGAGCGATGAAGTCGGCACCGGCAGCCGCGGCGACCACAGCCTGCTTGCCCAGGTTGGCCAGCGTGGCGTCGTTGTCCACCCCGTGCTCATGCAGCACGCCACAGTGGCCGTGGCTGGTGTATTCGCAGAAGCAGGTGTCGGACATGACCAGCATTTCCGGCGCGGTGTCCTTGCAGATGCGCGCCATGCGCGCCACCAGGCCGCTCTCGTTCCAGGTGTCGGAGCCAGTCTCGTCGAGGTGGTGCGAGACGCCGAAGGTCATCACCGAGCGGATGCCGGCGCGGGCGTAACGCTCGATCTCGCGGGCGAGCAGTTTCTCGGGGATACGATTGACCCCCGGCATGCTGGCGATGGGCACGAAGTCGTCGATGCCCTCCTCGACGAAGATCGGCAGGATGAGGTCATCGAGACGGAATTCGGTTTCCTGGAAGAGTGTGCGCAGGGATTCGTTTCGGCGCAGGCGGCGCGGACGGATGATGGGGAACGCGGGCATGAATACTCCAAAGGGTTTTTCCTAGCCAAAACCTTAAGTCGAGAACGCGTCGCGAGAAAAGGGACCATGACGAGAAACACCTTTGCAGGCTGGGTAATGGCCCCAGGCACCGGCGGCCTGAGGTTTGGCTACCCAATCTGTTCCAGGGTGGGCCCAGCACCCTTTCAGCCTTTGACGGCCGCCCTTTTCCATCGAGGGCTAACGCAACGATTGCCTCCGTGGCGGCAGAGTCCATAGCGTACTGGTGAGTTGAACGGGTGAGTTTCATTCGCTTCAGTTGGTAAATCCAAGTGCCTGCAACTCGCCTTCCAGGCGAGCGATAAGCGCCTGGCTATCCCAATGCGGCTCTTTAAAAAGGCAGGCCGCAATCAGCATCGGTTTCATTGGCGTCCCCTGCTCTACTTAACCGCCCTCCTCCTCTCCTGTTTCCTGTGTTCCTGGATGTACTAGCGCCACGCAGGGCATGGAGGATCTGCAGCGCTCCCGGCTCGGCGAGCCCTCGTCATTCAACGACGCAGCTACCGAGCAACCTGCGGACGCTGCCCAGTACCTGCCCGCTGGCAGCAGGCTTGAGCAGCGCGGCGTCGAACGCCAGTCCGGCGGGCACCCAGCGTGGCCGCAGGGGCGGCGCCGCCGAGTACAGCAGGACAGGCAGTTCCGGGTAGTGCTCGCGGACCTGGCAGAGCAAGGCCCAGCCATCCATCGGCGCCATCATCTGGTCGGTGATCAGCAGGTCCACCGTGGATGTCTGCAGCAATGCCAGCGCTTGCCCGCCGTCGGCGGCGGTCAGCACGTCGAAGCCGTAGCCGGCCAGCAGGTCGTACAACCCCTCACGGTTCTGCTGGATGTCGTCGACGACCAGGATGCAACGGCCATCGCCGTCGATGTCTACGGTGCCGGTATCGCTCACCACGCTTTCGACCTCATCTTCCGTCGCGCAGGCCATCCTCAGCACGAATCCCAAGGCGGCCCCCCGCTCCCGCTGCGCATCGACGTTCAGCTCGCTGCCCATCTGTTGCAGCAGCTGGCAGACGATCGAAAGCCCGAGCCCGGAGCCGTCGTAGGCCGCGGCATTGCTGCCGCGCTGGAACGGCTGCAGCAGTTTTTCCCGCTCGTCCGCGCGGATGCCGATCCCGCTGTCCCTGACACTGAAGCGCAGAGTGACGCCGCTCTCGTCGGCGTCCAGGCGTTCCACGGCGAATTCAATGAGGCCGTCGCGGGTGAATTTGCCGGCGTTGGCCAGGAGGTTGATCAGTACCTGGCGCAGGCGGCGGAAGTCGGCCTGGACCAGGGGTGGCAGGTCGGAGGCGAATTCGCAGGCGAAGCGGTTGTCCTGGCGCAGGGCGAGGAAGCGCCCTTCGTCCTCGATTTCCCGCAGGAAGCCGTAGAGGTAGCCGGGCGCCAGGACCAGCTCCAGTTGCTGCAGGTCGCTGCGGGAAAATTCCAGCAACTCGTCGATCATCTCCAGCTGGCGGCGGGCGTTGCGCTCGATGCGCTGGGGCAGGTCCGTCCGGCCCTCGCGCTCCAGGGCCCGCGAGTAGTCGATGATGCTCGACAGTGGCGTGCGCAGGTCGTGGCTGATGCGCGCCAGCAGCATGCTGCGGGCCCGTAGTGATTCGCGCAACTGCTCGGTGCGCCGGGCGACCGAGCCTTCCAGCCGCTCGTGCTCCGCCCGGCGCTGCTCCTCGAGATCCGCCAGGGCCCGGCGCTCGCGCCAGCGACTGCGGCTGAACTCCATCACCAGGGTGCAGACCAGCAACAGCACGCCGGGCAAGGTGGAGGTCAGGCCCAGTTGGTCCTCACCGTACTGCCAGCCCACGTTCTTCACGTCCATGAAGTGCCGGAGGGTGCCCTGGAACACGAACAGCGCCGTCAGCCCGAGCCCCAGCCAGCTGGGGCGCCGGCCGTACAGCCAGGTCGCCCCCAGTGTCAGCGGGATCAGCAGGTAGTTGAGCCCGCGCAGTTCGCTGAACACGACCCGGGTGTAGCGGTAGTCGCCGAATGCCCCCCAGAGCAGCAGCCCTCCGATCAACAGGGTGTACAGGTTCAGCAGGGCCTTCATCCACCCCGGCAGGACCTGCACGCCGAACAGGACGCGCATGTAGCCCAGGAACAACGAGAAGGCGAGGCAGGAGAGCACGCTGATCAACTGCTCCTTCAACGGCATCCACTGCGGGACATAGAACAGGTAGCCGTTGACCACGCAGCACACCAGGCCATAGGCCATGATCGCCAGGGCGTTCATGATCAGCAGTTGCGAGCGGCGGATCAGGCCGATGACGAAGCCGAAGGGGACGATGATCAGGGTGATGCCCAGGGACACGCCATCGAGCAGGTTCGACCATTCGAGGGCGCGCTGCTGCTGGAACTCGTCCCACAGGGCCGGCTTGATCATCAACGCGCTGCTGCTCTGTACCCGCATCAGCAATTGGGCCGGCTCGCCCCCGGCAAGGGCCAGCGGAAACAGCGGCTGCCGCGCGGCGACCCGCCACTGCGACAGCGGGTAGTCGCTGCCGGCGTGCATTTCGCTCCACTGCCCGGCGTGCCCGACGAACACCTGCACCTTGTCCAGGCGCGGCTCGCCGACCTTCAGCCAGCGCAGGCAAGCGCTGTCCGGCTGCAGGGTGAAGCGCAGCCAGATCGCCGCGGTGCTGAATTCCAGGGGGAAGCGGTTCCCCTCGATCCGCTGGAAGCGCTCGTCCGGGAGGTTCGTGACCGCCTCCGCGCCCAGGCTGTGCGTCGGATCGAGCAGGAACTGCGCACCGGGAAGCAATTGCAGCGATGAAACCTGGCAGGGATCGGGCAGCCCGGACGCCCAGGCCATCCGGTTGCCACAGAGCGCCAGGAGCAGAAACAACAGCAGCAGAGGCATGCCGAAGGAGCCGGCGCGCCAGGATGCCGGTCGCCGCCCGCGGCTGCGAAGAAAAGCCAGTTGCTTGTTTACCACGCGCTGCACGCCTACATGAGCGGGTTACCGGGGGCGCATACGATAGCCCAAATCCGCTGGCGAGACCGTCCCGCCCGGCGCAACCTGTGGTTGCGCCGGATGGGAACGGGAAGACCCCTCGATGGCCGGCAGCGAGGTGTCTCCGGATCGTCCCCAGCCCGGGAGGCCGGCGACGGAGGTCAGCGAGAGACCAGTTGGATGCCGCTCGCCGAACCTCGCCAGGCCGAGCCCGCGACCCGCTCGATGACTATCGCCCGCACGCCCGGCACCGTCACCCCGAGGCGCTGCTTGGCCAGCGCCAGGCCGAAGCTGGCCAGGTCCTCGTCCGAGTCATCGTCGTCCAGGCCGCGCACTGCCACGCGCAAGGTGCCGTCCTTGACCAGCGCCACCTTGAGCGGAAGCAGTTCGCCATTGGCACGAGCCACCGCGCCGCTGGCCCACTGGCCAGTCTCCTGCCCCAGGTCAGGCGCCTGCTGCCGTGCCGCGCTAACGGGCTCCAGGGTGATGCTGTTGCCCAGGTCGGTGGCCCGGAACAGTCCCTTGCCGGACGGCTCGCTGCCAACATCCACGCGGAACAACGCCAGGGTGTTGACCTGCGCCAATTCTGCCGGCGCGTCGTCCAGCATCAGGCTCTGGCGACCGCCGCCGCTGAGCACCGCGTCCTGCAGCAGCAGTTCGCTGCCGACAGGGATGTCGGCTGGCGCCGCGGCCTGCCGGGAAGCGTCGCTGAACAGCTGGGTGCTGGCCTGCGGCAGCGAGTCGGTCGGCGCCGTCACCTGCACGCGCTGGGACTGCTGCTCCACGGCCACCGCCGTGGCGTTCGCGCCCTTGGGTTCGTTGATCAGGCCCACCGGGTTGTACAGCGGCGCCTCGATGCTCCCGGTACCCTGCAGTTGCGCCGGATCGATCCGGTAGTTGCCGGCGTCGCCGCCCGCCAGAAGCAGGTCGACGGCGCTGACCGCCTTGCCCTGCCCCGCCGACGGCGTGGCATAGAGCCCGTTGGCCGTGGCGCGGACATCGTCCCCGGCGACCACGCCGCTCAGCTCGACGCCCTGTACCGGAGCCCGGGTGCTGCCGTCGTAGGTCTTGTCGCCGACCAGCAGGGTGCCGCCCAGGGTCTTCCGGGCGATATCGGCCGTGCCAACCGTGGCGCCGGTGTCGAAGCTGTAGTTGCCCGCCTCGGCGCCGGCCAGGCTGATGCCGCTGCCGCTCACCGACTTGTCGTTGCCGGCGTTCTTGTCGACGAAGCTGCCGGTGCTGCCGATGCCAACCACCCTGCCCTCGTCGCCGGCCACCACGCCCACCAGGCCGACGTTGGTCAGTTGCGCGTTGGTATTGCCGTCATACACCTTGTCGGCCACGTCGGCCGTGCCGGTCAGCACCTTGCGGGTGATGTCGGCGGTGCCGATCCGGGCGGTGGTGTCGAAGCTGTAGTTGCCTGCTTCGGCGCCGGACAGGGCAACGCCACTGCCGCTCACCGACTTGTCGCTGCCAGCGTTCTTGTCGGCGAAGCTGCCGGCGCCGCTACCGGCCACCTTGCCTTCGTCACCGGCGACCACGCCGACCAGGCCGATATTGCCCAGTTGCGCGTTGGTGGTGCCGTCGTACACCTTGTCGGCCACATCGGCAGTGCCGGTCAGTACCTTGCGAGAGATGTCGGCGGCGCCGATCTGGGCCGTGGTGTCGAAGCTGTAGTTACCCGCTTCGGAGCCGGACAGGGCGATGCCACTGCCACTCACCGCCTTGTCGTTGCCGGCGTTCCTGTCGGCGAAGCTGCCGGTGGAGCCGGTCCCCACCACTGCGCCCTCGTCGCCCGCGACCACGCCTACCAGGTTCACGTTGCTCAGTTGGGCATTGGTGTTGCCGTCATAGACCTTGTCGGTCACGTCGGCAGTAGCGGTCAGCACCTTGCGGTTGATGTCGGCGGTGCCAATCTGGGCGGCGGTGTCGAAGCTGTAGTTATTGGCTTCGGCACCGGTCAGGCCGATACCGCTGCCGCTCACCGACTTGTCGTTGCCGGCATTCTTGTCAGCGAAGCTGCCGGTCACGCCCGTGCTCACTACTTGGCCTTCATCGCCGGCGACCACACCGACCAGATTGACGTTGCTCAGCTGGGCGTCGGTGCTGCCGTCATAGACCTTGTCGGCCACATCAGCCGTCGCGGTCAGCGCCTTGCGGGTGATATCGGCCGTGCCAATCTGGGCGGTGGTGTCGAAGCTGTAGTTGCCCGCCTCGTCGCCGGACAGGGCAACGCCACTGCCGCTCACCGACTTGTCGCTGCCGGCATTCTTGTCGGCGAAGCTGCCGCTGCCGCTACCGGCCACCTTGTCTTCGTCACCAGCAACCACGCCGACCAGGCCGATATTGCTCAGTTGGGCGTTGGTATTGCCGTCGTACACCTTGTCGGCCACGTCGGCAGTCGCGGTCAGTACCTTGCGGTCGATGTCGGCGGTGCCGATCTGGGCGGCGGTGTCGAAGCTGTAGTTGCCCGCCTCGGCGCCGGTCAGGCCGATACCGCTACCGCTCACCGACTTGTCGGTGCCGGCGTTCTTGTCGGCGAAACTGCCGGTCACGCCGGTGCTCGCTACCTGGCCTTCATCGCCAGCCACCACACCCACCAGGTTGACGTTGCTCAGCTGGGTGTTGGTGTTGCCGTCGTACACCTTGTCGGCCACGTCGGCCGTCGCGGTCAGCACCTTGCGGGTGATGTCGGCGGTGCCGATCCGGGCGCCGGTATCGAAGCTGTAGTTGCTGGCTTCATCGCCGGACAGGGCGACATTGCTGCCGCTCACCGACTTGTCGTTGCCAGCGTTCCTGTCGACGAAGCTGCCGCTGCCATTACCGGCCACCTTGCCTTCGTCACCGGCCACCACGCCGACCAGGGCGATATCGCTCAGCTGGGCGTCGGTATTGCCGTCGTACACCTTGTCGGCCACGTTGGCGGTTGCGGTCAGCATCTTGCGAGTGATATCGGCCGTGCCGATCTGCGCTGCGGTGTCGAAGCTGTAGTTGCCCGCCTCGGTGCCGGAGAGGCCGATGCCGCTGCCAGTGACCGACTTGTCGGCACCAGCGTTCTTGTCGGCGAAGCTGCCGGTCACGCCCGTGCTCACCACTTCGCCCTCGTCGCCCGCGATCACGCCCACCAGATTCACATTGCTCAGCTGGGCGTCGGTGCTACCGTCGTAGACCTTGTCGGCTACATCGGCGGTGGCCGTCAGCACTTTGCGGGTGATGTCGGCGGTGCCGACCTGGGCCGCAGTATCGAAGCTGTAGTTATTGGCTTCGGCGCCAGTCAGGCCGATGCCGCTGCCGCTCACCGACTTGTCGCTGCCGGCGTTCTTGTCGGCGAAGCTACCGATAGCCCCCGTGCTCGCTACCTGGCCTTCATCACCTGCGACCACACCCACCAGGCTCACATTGTTCAGCTGGGCATTGGCGTTGCCATCGTACACCTTGTCAGCCACATCGGCCGTCGCAGTCAGAACCTTGCGAGTGATATCGGCCGTGCCGATCGCGGCGCTGGTGTCGAAGCTGTAGTTGTTGGCTTCGGCGCCGGTCAGGCCGATACCGCTGCCGCTTACCGACTTGTCGTTGCCGGCATTCTTGTCGACGAAGCTACCGATGGCACCGGTGCTCACCACCTCGCCTTCGTCACCCGCCACCACACCGACCAGACTCACATTGCTCAGTTGAGCACTGGTGTTGCCGTCATACACTTTGTCCGCCACGTCAGCGGTGGCGGTCAGCGCCTTGCGGGCAATGTCGGCCGTGCCGATCTGCGCGGTCCCATCGAAGCTATAGTTGCCCGCCTCGCTACCGGACAGGATGACGCCGCTGCCGCTCACCGCCTTGTCGCTGCCAGCGTTCTTGTCGACGAAGCTGCCGCTGCCGCTACCGGCCACCTCGCCTTCGTCGCCCGCCACCACACCCACCAGATTCACATTGCTCAGCTGGGCGTTGGTATTGCCGTCGTAGACTTTGTCGGCCACGTCGGCCGTCGCGGTCAGTACCTTGCGGGTGATGTCAGCGGTGCCGATCTGGGCTGCGGTATCGAAGCTGTAGTTGCCCGCCTCGGCGCCGCTCAGCCCGACGCCGCTACCGTTCACCGACTTGTCGCTACCGGCGTTCTTGTCGGAGAAGGTGCCAGTAACGCCGGTGCTCACCACCTGGCCTTCGTCGCCAGCCACCACGCCCACCAGATTCACGTTGCTCAGCTGGGCATTGGTGTTGCCGTCATACACTTTGTCGGCCACATCGGCAGTCGCGGTCAGCACCTTGCGGGCGATGTCGGCGGTACCGATCTGGGCCGCGGTGTCGAAGCTGTAGTTGCCCGCCTCGGCGCCGGACAGGCCGATGCCGCTGCCAGTGACCGACTTGTCGCTACCGGCATTCTTGTCAGCGAAGCTACCGGTGGAGCCCGTGCTCGCTACCTGGCCCTCGTCGCCAGCCACCACACCCACCAGGCTCAGGTTGCTCAGCTGGGCGTTGGTGTTGCCGTCGTAGACCTTGTCGGCCACGTCGGCGGTGGCGGTCAGGACCTTCTTGTCGACCACGCCGACGTCGCCGCTCACCGAGCCGGACGACAGCTGGTAGCCGTAGACCGCCACGCTCTTGCCACCGTTGAGCGTCTGGTTGCTCGCCGTGCCCAGGGCCACGCCGTCCACCGTGACGGTCTTGCCGCTGCCGGCGTTCTTGTCGTCGTAGCGGGCCGAGCCCCAGCCGCTGACGATCAGCTGGATGTCGTCGCCGTCGATGGCGCCGTTGGTGGCTCCCGGCGCTGCCGGGTCGGTGTTCACGTCGAAGTTGGCCATCGACAGGTTGGTGGTGCCGGCCGCCGCGCTGTCGTTGCCGTCGTAGGTCTTCTCCACCGTGCCCACCAGTTTTACGTCCACGGTCGGCGCCACGCTGTACAGGTGGCCGTTGCCGCTGCTCTGCGCCACCACCAGCGAAGGGTCGCCGTAGTTGGCGTTGTACTGCTTGAAGTCCACGTCCAGGCCGCCGCGCAGGTCGTCGCGCGGGTCGCTGGAATAGGTCAGCCAGCGGCCGTTGCTGTTGCTGGTCAGCAGCGCGTTGGCGCCGGTGTTGTTGATGAAGTTGCGCGCCGCAGCGGCGACCACCGCGTCGCCGCTGCCATGGGCGGAAATGCTCCCGCCGCCGTTGATCTGCACGTCGCCCACGCCGGCGCTGACGATGGCGTGGCCGGTGCTGGAGGTATTCTCCAGGGCGCCGTTGACCACCAGGTTGCCGTTGAGCAGGGTCAGGTTGTTGTTGGCGTCGAAGCTGAAGCCGCTGCTGTTCACCGTGGTGGTGCCGGTACCGTCGGCGCGGCCGATGGTCAGGTTCCTGATGCCGGTCAGCTGGGTGAAGGTGGTGGCCGAGGCGATGCCGTCGGTGCCGTCGAGGGCGATGTCGGTGCCGATGTCCCAGGGCTCCAGGACGATGCTCGCGGTGTTGATGTTCTGCAGGGTGGCCTGGCTGAAGTCGATATTCTCCGCGCGCAGGGTCAGGGCCTTGTCGCCGGTCTGCAGGTTCACGTTGCTGGTGAAGTTGATGTCGCCGTCGGTGTAGATCGAGGCGCCGCCGAGCATGGTCAGCGGCGTGCTGAAGTTGACGTCGCCGCTCAGGCTGAGCTTGCCGGCCAGGCGCTTCTCGCCGGTGGAGCCGCCCATCCCCAGGCTGCCCATGGCGTCGCCGAAGTAGAGGCGGCCGGCGCCCAGGGTGATGTCGCTGTTGAGCGTGGCGATGCTTTCGGCATAGTTGGTGGTGCCGAAGGACAGGTAGAGGTTGCCGCCGTTGGTGCTGATCGGCGTATTGATGGTCAGCGCGCCCTTGCCGCCCGTGTCGGAGTCGCTGGACAGGCGCACGTAGCCGCCGTTGGTGGTCAGCGCGCCGGCGATGGTCAGGCCGTCGGCGCCCAGCAGGGTGATGGAGCCCGCCCCCGGCGTGCCGCTGCCGGCGGAGTTGACGTTGTGGACCGGCAGCGCGCTCACCGCGGGGTTGTCGCCGGCGCCATGGGCGATCAGGTTGGCGACGTTGCTGATGCTGCCGGTGCCGGTGCCGCCGGACTGGAAGTACAGGCTGCCGGTGCCGAACACCTCGATGGTGTTGTTGGGGTTGGCGAAGGTGATGGAACTGTTGCTGTTGCTGCTGTTGCCCGCCTCCACACGCAGACTGACGTTGTCCTGCATGCTGATGGTGCCGTCGCCGCCGTTCTGGGTGAGGTCGCCGAAGGTGATGGCGCCGGTGGCGGTCATCAGTACGTTGGCGCCCTGGGCCTCCAGGGTCTGTTCGTAGACCGTGACGTTGCCGCTGCCGCTGCTCCAGTTGCCGCTGCTGCCGCTGCCACCGGAGACGGTGATGTTGGTCGGGTCCAGCAGCAGGTCGCCGGTGCGGCCCTTGGCCGCGCGTGCATCGGCCACGCCGGCGTAGCTCAGGGTCTGCTTGCCCGAGACTTCCGCCTTGCCACCGTCACCGCCCTGCGCGCCGCCCCGAACCGAGATGCTCCCGGCGAAGCTGTTGTCGCCGTCGGACCAGGCCACCACCTGGCCGCCGTCGCCCTGCACGGTGGCGTCGGCGCGCAGCTCCGCGCCACTGGCCACGCTCACCTGCTGCGCATTGCGCACGCTGGCGTCCTGCCCCTGCCAGCCGCCGCCAACCTTGATGTCACCACCGCCGCTGCTGCCGCTGGCGTCCAGCCGGGCGCCCTGGGCCAGCTCGACGCGGTTGCCGGTGACCACCAGCGAACCGCCCGCGCCCTGGCTGGAGGACGCGTCCAGGGTTCCCGCCACCTGGGTCAGGCCGCTGTCGCCATCGCCGTCGAGGAGGATGCGGCCGTTGCGCGCCACCAGGCCATGGGCCTCGATCACCCCGGAGTTGTTGACCACGCTGCTGATCGCCGCGTCCGCCGAGCGGGCGCTGAGCACCACCGAGCCGCCGTCGGCGCTGATGCGCCCGTCGTTGCGCACCAGGGCGTCGAGCACGCCGCGGTCGACATTGACGCTCACCAGCCCGTCGCCGGTGAAATCCAGGCTGACCTGCTCGCCTGCGGCCAGCACGCTGCTGCCCGAGGGCGTCTCGATGCTGCCGCTGTTGCGCACCTGCGGGCCGATCAGGGCGACCACGCCGCCATCGGCGGTCTTGATGCTCCCCTGGTTGACCACCGCGCCCGCGCCGCTGCCGCCGCCGAGGCGGGTCTTGCCGGCCATGAAGTCGGCGTCGCTGATGTTCAGCGACGATGCCACCAGGCCTCCGACATTCACCTGGGCACCCTGGCCGATCACCACGCCGTTGGGGTTGAGCAGCCAGACCTGGCCGTTGGCGTCGAGCTTGCCGAGGATCTGGCTGGCGTTGCCGCCGCCGACCACCCGGTTGAGCGCGACGCTGTCGCGGCCGGGCTGCTGGAACTGCACGCGGGCATCGGCGCCGACGTCGAAGCTGTTCCAGTTGGTCACCAGGCGGTTGCTGTTCTGCTGGATGGTCATCTGTGCGCCGGACTGGCTGATGCTGCCGGCGCCGGCGACTATGCTGCCGCCCGTGGGAAGGTCGGCGGCCTGGGCCATGCCACCGCCGAGCAGGCCGAGGGCGGCAAGGATACCGACCACCCCGCCGCGCTTGCCGCGGGCGGTGGAGTTTTCGGCAACGGCGACATAGGCCTGGGCGGTGTCGCTCCAGACCAGACGGTATACATGGTTCAACGAAGCGCTCATGGCGTGCTCCTACTTTGTCTCTTCGATACCCGGTGGGGCGATGATCAGAACGCCAGCGAGGCCTGGATCCAGCCGCGCCAGTCGCTGGCGCGGCCGTCGGCGTCCTGGCCGGAAAGGCTGCGCCCGGGGTTGTCGCCCAGGGTGCGGGCCACGGCGGCGTGCAGGCTCCATTGGCCGACCCAGAGGTTGGCGCCAAGGCCCAGGGCATTCAGGTCGTAGCGGTTGCGCCCGGTGGCGGTGACGGTGGAGCCCGGCCAGGTGTCCTGGTGCAGCCAGACCCGCCCGCTGTCGAAGAAGCCGAGGCCTTCCAGCTTGGCGTTCGGCAGGCCGATGGGGAGGTTGCGGCGCAGCTCCAGGGTGCCCAGCCAGCCCTCGTCGCCGGCTGCCTCGCCGACCGGGTAGGCGCGCACGCCGGCGGGGCCGCCGAGCAGGAACTTCTCCGCCGAGTCGAGGTTCTGGTCCGACCATTGCGCCGACATCCCGGCGTACAGGTTCCAGTCGCTGCCCGCGCCCAGGCTCTGCAGGCGCGACAGGCGCAGGTCGAGTTTCTCGAAGTGGCCGTCGCTCCTGGCGCTGCGGCTGTCGGCGAACGCGTCGTCGCGGTTGCCCGAGAGGTCCAGCTTGCCGAGGGTGAGCGCCACGCCGGCATCGCTGACGCCGCCGCCGGCGAAGCTATCGAAGCGGTTGCCGTTCAGGGCGAAGGTGAAGTTGTCCAGGCTGCGGTCGCGCAGGTTGGCGCCCAGGGCCCGGTCCTTGAGGTTCTTGTGCTCGTAGGTGCCGGAGAGGTAGAGGTTCTGCAGGCGCGAACGCAGCAGCGGGTAGCTCAGGCCGATGGAGCCGGTGCTGGCCGTGCCGCGCAGGTCCAGCACGCGGTACTTGTCCTGGTCGACGTCGTAGCGCAGGTACGAGGTCCCCAGCTGCAGGCGCAGGCCGGAGGCGTTCAGCGGCAGGCTGTACCCGGCGCCGAAGATGTCGCTGCCGGTGGTCTTGCTGACGCCCAGGTTCAGTTGGTCGCCGATCGCCAGCGGGTCATTGAGGCTGAGCTGGGCATTGGCCCGGGCGATTCCGGTGCTGCGGTTGCCATAGTTGTCGAGCGACACCGCGCCACTGACCAGCGGGCCCTGCCTGGCGTCGATCAGCAGGCGGCTGCTGCCCGGTTCCGTACCGCGCTCCAGCGCGGCGTGGGCGCTGATGCCCGGCTGGTCATTGATCAGCAGCAGCGCGCGTTCGAGGTCTTCGGCCTGCAGCACCTTGCCTTCGGGCAGCGCCGCGCCGGCCATGTCGGCCAGGCGTCGCGGGCTGCTGCGGGTGTTGCCGCCGACCTGGATGCGCGCGGCGCCGGACTCCAGGCGCCCCTTGATCAGGGCGATCTCCAGGTTGCCCTCGGTCAGGTCCTGGCGCGGCAGATAGGCCCTGGCCAGCACATAGCCGCGGCCACGCAGGTAGCGCGTGAGGCTGTCCACCAGTTGCTGCAGGCCGGCATGGTCGAGGGTCTTGCCGAGCATCGGTTGCAGCAGCTGTTGCAGGTTTTCCGCGCTGGCCAGGTCGGTGTCGCCGCTGAAGCGGATCGCACTCAGGCGTACGCGCAGGCCGGCGTCACCGGGGCGCCTGGTTTCCACCGGCAGTTCGAGCCCCGCCGGCGGCTGGGTGGACTGCGGTCGCGGGGGTTGGGTGCGTTGCTGCTCGTTGAGCAACTGGCCGGCGCTGGGCAGGCTCTCGGCCAACGCTTGGGGGACGGTCAGCGTGCCGGCCAGGGCGATGGCCAGGGCGATGGCCATGGGCAGCAGGGTGCGGCCGAAGCGCTCGGAAGCCGCATGCAGGAAATGCGTCAAGGGACAGACTCCAGGGGGTTCTAATTAGCATCCGTTGCAGCAGCGGGTCTGACGGATATTTGGCCCCTGAAGTATTCCCACTCTCCAAACGACGGATTTTTGCCAGGCAGGACGGAAATTTTGCGGCGAAGGACAATGATGGCTTTTTTATGGCGCAGCCGGAGGCCGCCGCCAGCGGCTAGCGGCCGGAGCCGGCCAAGGCCTGCTGGCGGAATTCGCTGGGGGTCACGCCCTGCTGCTCGCGGAACGCCGTGGTGAAGTTGCAGGCGCTGCTGAAGCCCACCAGATCGGCGATGTCCTGCACGCTCATGCGGCTGCCGGCCAGCAGTTCCTGCGCCTTGCGCAGGCGCGCCTGGCGCACGTGGGCGAAGACCGTGCAGCCCAGGTGCCGGCGAAAGATCGCCGACAGGCGCTTCTCATGGGTGCCCACGCTCCTGGCGATCTCCGCCAGCCCCGGCAGTTGCGCCAGGTTCTCGTCGATGTAGCGCAGCACCGCACGCAGAAGAATCTCGTCTCCCGAGGCCGGCGAGCCTTCTTCGCTGGCCGGCGCTGCCCGCCGGGTGAGTTGCAGGTGCAGGCGCACCCGGGCGAGCACCTCCTCCGCCTCGAACGGCTTGAGCACGTAGTCCACGCCGCCCAGGCTGAAGCCCTCCAGGCGTTCCTCCAGGTCGTTCGCGGAGGTCAGGAAGATCACCGGGATGTCCCGCGTCGCCGGCGCCTCGCGGAGCAGCCGGCACACCGAGAAGCCGCTCATCTTCGGCATGCGCACGTCCAGCAGCACCAGGTCCGGCTGCAGCGCCAGGGCCCGCTGGTAGCCCTGCTGGGCCTCGGTCACCACGGAGATGCGCCAGGGCTGCGCATGCAGCAGGTGCAGCAAGGGACGGATCTCTTCGGGGGAGTCGTCGATCAGCAGGATGTGTGGCCTATCGGTAGTGACTGGTTTGCGTCCAAGCATGGTACCGCCGCGTCCCCTAGTGCATCTCGTTCGTATCCTCGACCGGGCGCCGCGGCAAAGGCATCCGCCGCCCGGGCAAAGACTCATGGTTGATAACGCGCCATAAAATATCGCAATACCATGAGGGAAAGGTATGAAGGAAGGTTCCATCGGCCGCAACCTGACGTTGCAGGATGACAGCGACTGGCCTGGGTTGCTCCTGGAGTTGCATTGGTTCGCCCGCCTGGTGGAGGCGCGCGGTTTCAGCGCTGCAGCACGTGTATCGGGCCTCTCCAAGTCCTCCATGAGTCGGCGTCTCCAGCAACTGGAGCGGCGCATGGGCGTTCAGCTGGTCCAGCGCAGCAACCGTGTATTCGCCCTGACGAGCATTGGCGAAGGGGTCTACAGGCACGCCCAGGAAATGCTGGCTGCGGCCGAAGCAGCCACTCATAGCGCTCAGGCGGCATTGAAAAGCGCGAGCGGCTTCGTGCGCCTGGCCGCGCCGGGCATCCTGCAAGGCTGGCTCGTGCGCTTGCTGGCGAAGTTCCTGGCGCAGCAACCACGCATCCACATCGGCCTGTTCGACCTGGGGCCGGAACACGACCCCATCGCCCAGATGACCGATATCAGCCTCAGCCTGGCAGTCCCTCCCCACGACAGTACGATGCTGGCAGCGCGCAACCTGGCCACCCTGCGCACCCACTATATGGCCGCGCCGGCCATGGCCGGGAACATCGGCCATGGGCAGGCAGCAACCGCTTCCAGCCTGCCGCTGCTTTGCGATGCCGCCTCGGGAACGAGCAAAGGGGCGACATTCAGCACCGATAGCCTGCTGGCCCTTCGGGAAGCTGCAATCGCAGGCCTGGGGGTCGTCTGCCTGCCAGCGATAGCCTGCAGCGAAGAACTTCGAGCCGGCTCCCTGCGGATCATCCAGACCGCGGAGGCGCCCCCGGAAATGACGTTACTCGCCATAACGCCTCCGACCAAGGCGATCACCCAAGCCAGCCGCATCCTGATGAACGAGATTCAGGATGCCGCACGATCCTCATACGCGGTTGAATACTGAGCCCCGCCAACGCCCCTGGATGAAGACGGCATCAACCCTCCCCGCCAATGATCAGCCGGCAAGCCCCCTCACCCAACGCCGATAGCGCCAGGTGCGAACCTGCGTATCCAACTGCTGCTCCAGCAGCGCCAGCGCCGGCGCGACATTCGGGTTGGCCAGCTTGCCGAGGCTCAGGCGGCGCAACTGGTGCTTCACCATCGCCATGTAGCCGATCGACGCCAGCACCTTGTTCTTCCAGGTGATGGGCCTGAGCATGGGCGCGCTTGCCTGCCCCGCCCGCCAGTCCCTGGGCAGGTTGGGTTCGATGGCCAGCGCGGTGCCCATGCCGACCATGTCGATGCCGCTGTCCAGGACCTGCTCCGCCACCGGCAGCCGGCGCACGCCGCCGGTGACCATGACCGGCATCTTTGCAACGGACGAGATGTCCTTGGCGAACTCCAGGAAGTAGGCTTCCCGGGCCAGGGTGCGGCCGTCACGGGCCTGGCCGTGCATCGCCGGCGCTTCGTAGCTGCCGCCGGACAGCTCGATCAGGTCCACGCCCAGCGGGTTGAGCAGCGCGACGACCTGCTTCGCATCGTCCGTGCTGAACCCGCCGCGCTGGAAGTCGGCCGAGTTGAGCTTCACCGACACGGCGAACCCGGGGCCCACCGCCGCGCGGACTTCCCTGACCACGTCGAGCAGCAGCCGGGCGCGGTTCTCCAGCGCCCCGCCCCACTGATCCGTGCGCTTGTTGGTGATCGGCGAGAGGAACTGGCTGATCAGGTAGCCGTGCGCGGCATGGATCTGCACGCCGGTGAAGCCGAAGCGCTCGGCGAGCACGGCCGTCCTGACGAAGCGCGCCTTGACGTCAGCGATGTCCGCCTCGGTCATCGCCCGCGGCGGGATGAACTGCTTGGAGAAGTTGCCCAGGTCCATGGGCACTTCCGAGGGCGCGATGGTGTCCTGCTTCAGGGCCGCGGGCATCTGCCGGCCTGGATGGTTGATCTGCATCCACACCTGCCCGCCGTGGGAGCGGGCGGCTTGCGCCCAGGCCCGGAAGCGCTCGCCGAAGCGCTCGGACTCCAGCACCACCCCGCCCGGCCCGGTCATGGCGCGGTGATCGATCATGACGTTGCCGGTGATCATCAGGCCGACCTCGCCTTCGGCCCAGATGCGATAGAGGCGGATCAGTACATCCGAGGGCGCATGGTCTTTGTCCGCCATGTTTTCTTCCATGGCGGCTTTGGCGAGACGGTTGGGAATGACGGTCCCATTGGGCAGGGTCAACGCAGTGAACACAGTCATCACAGGCTCCAGGATTGGCGACTGCGGCACCATAACCTTGAAGTCAACTTCAAGGTCAAGCAGGGTTTTCGAATGCCGTGCCAACCACTCAAAACCCGGGATTGCAGGGGCTTGACCTTGAAGTTCAGTTAAAGGTTAGGGTTCGCCGGCAAGCTGCTGGCCAGCGTGCCGCAAGCCCCACGCCTAACCCTGGAGAGAGTGAACAGTGAAACTCGGAAGTGTTGCCGCGATAGCCGGACTTTTCGTCAATGCCCTTGCAGCCTCCGCATGGGCCGAGGTTCCAGCGACCGAAAGCACGATGATCGACATCGCCGGCCATGAAGTGCCTGTGGTGAAAGGCGGGTTGTACGACCGCTACCGTTCGAACCCGCCCCTCTCGGTGATCGCCGCCGAGGCGCCGGACGTCGACCTGAGCTGGTTCAAGGGGCTGACCAAGACGAAGGTGGACATAGGCTTCGAATCCTACTCGCCGAACTTCTACTACAAGAACAGCCGGGTCACCGCCGTCTACACGGCGGACATCGACAAGCTCAGGGAGCTGATACCCGCCAAGGTCCTGGAAAAGGTGCAGCCCCTGCAGGTCTGGCCGGGGCGCGGCCTGGTGGCATTCACCGCCTACTCCTATCACTACTGCGACAACGACAGCTACAACGAAGTCGCCCTTTCCATCATCACCAACAAGCCTGGCAGCTCGAACCTCGGCCCCCTCACGCTGGTTGGCCAGTCGCTGTCCAAGGATTATTGGGGGTACGTGCTCAAGCTCCCGGTGAACACCGAGCTCGCGAGGGTTCGCGGCGTGGTTGGCTACAACCTGCCGAAGTGGCTGACCGGCATCGACGTCACGGAGGATGCGCACAAGGTGACCTACGACATCGTCGATAGCCGGACGGGCAAGGTGGATGTGGTGTTCCAGGCGGCCAAGCTTGCCAAGCTTTCGCAGAAGGACGAGCTGGTGACCAGCAGCTTCACCAATACCGACCAGAAAGGTGAGCTGACCTATGGCTACGCGGTGTCGCGCCAGCTCAGCCATGCCTCCAGCAGCGACGGGGATTCGGCGCGGCTGATCCTCGGCGAGGGGGAGCTTTCCAGCTACATCAAGTCGCTGAAGCTCGGGAAGATGCTGAAGTACGAGTACGTTCCGCAGTTCCAGAGCGCGCTCTATGCGCCCAAGCCGCTGGGTTCGCTTATCGGCAAGGACTGACGGGCCGTGGGCCGGTGCGCCAATGCCATCATGACTGTAGGAGCGAGCTTGCTCGCGAACGGGGTTTACCGGGGGGCTGAGGTGTTGGGGGTAAGAGCGCCCTCTCCCCAACCCTCTCCCGCAAGCGGGAGAGGGGGCTGTCCTGAGCGATGCGTCGGTCAGGCGCCATCCTTCCACGCCTAACCCCACCCCGTCATTCCCGCGAACGCGGGACGCGGCTCCATCGCGAACAGCGCTTGCGCTGGCCCGAAGGGGAATAACCCAGAGACTTGGGGGCTTGGTGTACCGCGCCGCTCCGAGTGCTTGGAGGTTTCTTGTTTCGCCCCCTCGGGCGAGTCCCTTTTGTCAAACGCCACAAAAGGAACCAAAAAGGCTTGCCCC
>NZ_FOLS01000029.1:73262-108761 GCF_900112375.1 Pseudomonas citronellolis
TCCCCCGCCACGGAGGCCCGCCCCGAGGGTACGTCCCTGTAGCCCGCGGGGCTCTCGCGACATCCATGTCGCATGACCTCCTGAGCGCCGGTTTCGTTCGGCCTTCTGAAGGGGCGTTCCGGTGCGCGCGGATGTTTCTCTGGAAGTCCAAAAGCAAAAGCCAGAGCAGGGCTGCTTTTGCTCTTCGTAGGAGCGAGCTTGCTCGCGAACCCAGCAGTCACTGGGTTATTCCCCTTCGGGCCAGCGCAAGCGCTGTTCGCGATGGAGCCGCGTCCCGCGTTCGCGGGAATGACGGGGGGTGAGGTTAGGGAGAGGAGGATGGCACCTGCCCGACACACCACTCAGGACACCCCCTCCCCTCCAGGAAAAAACCCAAGGCTCACTCGACAGAAGCACTACCAGCCTTGGCCTGCCTACGGTCCGGCATTGCACACTACCCTCTTGGCGCAACCGCTCCAGCACCCGCGGGGTGTTGTCTGCGCACTGCATTCCTTCCGACTTGCTCTCGATGCTCTCGATGGCCACCAGCAACTGCGCCTTGTTCTGCTCCAGGCGCTTCTGTAGCACCTCGATCTCACCCACCTTGCGCCTGAGGCCCTCCAACAAGCCGATACGATCAACGCCGACCTGCTCGCCTTCATCCGCGACTGACGAGCCCGGGAGCCAGGCGTTCAGTGCCTGGCTCCCCCCTCCACTCCCGCCCCCTGCTCCGCCAAAGAGAACCCACAGGCACTCCGTACGATCGAAAAAGAAAACCGTATTCCGTGACATGGCAAGTACGGATGACCCCACGTACCTTTGTATCCGCAAATCGCCTCGTCGCTCCCAAGGGGAGCGACGATGGCCATCGGTAACACGTATATGGGAGAAAGGTTCATGAGCCATGCAAAGAAGGTCTGGTTGATCACTGGCGCCTCGTCGGGTTTCGGCAAGTCGCTGGCCGAGGCCGTCATCGCCAACGGTGACTGCGTAGCCATCACCGCCCGCCGCCTGGAGCGCCTGCAAGCCATCGCGCAAGGCCATGAAGACCGCGTGCTGCCCCTGGCCGTGGACGTGACCGACGCTGCCGCCCGCGACAAGGCCGTGGCCGACACCCTGGCGCGCTTCGGCCGCATCGACGTGCTGGCCAACGTGGCCGGGCGCGGCGTGGCCGGGGCCTGCGAGGAATTCAGCCTGGAACAGCTGCGCGAGCAGATGGAGCTGAACTTCTTCGCCGCCGCCGAAATGACCCGCGCCGTGCTGCCGCAGATGCGCAAGCAGGGCTCGGGCAACATCCTCACGGTGAGCAGCATCGCCGGCCTGGTGGCCATGAATGCCGCCGGCCCCTACTGCGCCGCCAAGTTCGCCATCGAGGGCTGGACCGAAGCGCTGGCCATCGAGGCCAAGCCGCTGGGCATCCACGTCACCCTGGTCGAGCCGGGCGCGTTCCGCACCGAGTTCGCCGGCGACGTGAACATGCGTCCGCTGCAGCGCATCGATGCCTACCGGCCGATGGTCGAGCCGTTCGAGACCTACCTCGAAACCTCCGCCGGCAAGCAGATGGGCGATCCGGCCAAGGCCGCCCAGCGCATGCTGGAAGTGGTGGCCAGCGACGCGCCGCCGGTGCGCCTGATGCTGGGCCGGGACGCCTACTCGATCTGGGACGCCACCCTCGCCAAGCGCCAGGAAGACCTGAACAGCTGGCGCGAACGTGGTGAAGACACCGCCTTCGACGACGCCGAAGTCGTGGAAATCCGGCTGTGATGCGCAGCCGGGCGCCAGGCGCATCGACAGAGGAAAACAGCGTGCAAGACCAACAGACGCCCCTGAACTCCGGCTTCGGCTTCCACAGCAGCGCCGCCGAGGTGCTGACCGGCATCGACGCCTTCGCCTGAACCCCATCCCTCAAGGAGAAACACTCATGAAAATCTGGTTCATCACCGGCGCCTCCTCCGGCCTTGGCAAGGCACTGGCCGAGGCCGTGCTGGCCAAGGGCGACAGCGCCGTCATCACCGCGCGCCGCCTGGAGCCGCTGGTGGAAATCGCCGCCGGCCACGGCGAGCGAGCCCTGGCGCTGCAACTGGACGTGACCGACGCCAATGCCCGCGCCGCCGCGCTGAAGGCCGCCAACGACCGCTTCGGCCGCATCGACGTGCTGGCCAACATCGCCGGCGCGGGCGCCTACGGCGCGCTGGAGGAATTCACCAGCGAGCAGCTGCGCGCCAACCTGGAGCTGAACTTCTTCGCCGCCGCCGAGCTGTCCCGCGAGGTGTTGCCGCAGATGCGCGCTCGCCAGTCCGGGCACATCCTCAACCTGACCAGCATCGCCGGCCTGGTGGCCTTCCCCGGCAACGGCCTGTACAACGCCTCGAAGTTCGCCCTGGAAGGCTTCACCGAAGCCCTGCACCACGAGGTCAAGCCCTTCGGCGTGCGCGTCACGCTGGTCGAACCGGGTGCCTTCCGCACCGGCTTCGCCGGCGCCGCGGCGATGAAGGCCGCCGCCAGGATCGCCGACTACGCGCCCCTGGATGCGGGCCTGGACGAATACTTCGCCGGGCAGGACGGCCAGCAGATGGGCGACCCGGCCAAGGGCATGCAGGTGGTCATCGACATGGTGGAAAGCGATACCGCGCCGGTGCGCCTGATGCTGGGCGAAGACGCCTACCAGCTGTGGGAAAGCGCCGTCGCCTCGCGGAACCGCGACCTGGCCCGGTGGCGCGCGCGTGGCGAAGACACCGCCATTCCAGGCGCCGCGAAGAATCCGGTGCAGGCGCTCTAGCGCCTGACAGGCAGGCGCGACAGCGGATGTCCGTCGCTGGCCTCTACTCCCCTCCCCCCCGAAGGTCGCTGGCCGCTCAACAAGGAACGGCCAGCGACCTTTCTTCGATCAGCAACGACCTAGAGCGAAGCAGCAGCCTTCTCGATCGACCGCGCCACCGCTTCGGGGTGCGAAACCATCACCACATGGGAAGCGCCGGAGACCACCTCGACGTCTTTCGCGTGGGCCCGCTGGGCCATGAAGGCCAGGGCCTGCGGGGGGATGTTGCGGTCCTGGTCGCCGTAGACGAACCACGAGGGGATGCGCTGCCAGGCAGCGGCGCCGGCCTTCTCGTTCAGCGCGGCCTCGGTGACCGGGCGCTGGGCCGCGGCCATCAGCTTGGCCTGCGCGGCGGGCACGTCGGCGGCGAACTGGGCGTGGAACTTGTCCTGCTGGATGTACAGGTCCTTGCCGCCGCTGGCGAGCGTCACCGGCGGCGCCAGGGTCGGGCCGAGGGTGCTGCCGGGGAACTTGCCGGCCAGGTCGGCGGCGCTCTCCCCCGCTTCCGGGGCGAAGGCGGCGACATAGACCAGCGCCTTGACGTTGCCGGCGTCACCGGCGGCGGCGCTGATGACGTTGCCGCCGTAGGAGTGCCCGACCAGCACCACCGGCGTCTTCAGGCTGGCGAGGATGTTGGCCACGTAGGCGCCGTCGCTGGCGACGCCGCGCAGCGGGTTGGCGGCGGCCACCACGGTGTAGCCGTCGTGTTCGAGGATGCGCGTCACGCCGTTCCAGCTGGAGGCGTCGGCGAAGGCGCCGTGGACCAGCACCACGGTGGGTTTCGCGGCGGCGGACGCGCCGGCGGCCATGAGCAGGCCGGCGGCGCAGGCCAGGGCACCGAGGGTTGTTTTCATCGGAAATTCTCCTTGCAGGGGAATGAGACCGGGGCGCACGGCCCCGGCCGGTGGTGGGGAATCGGCGCTAAGGCGCGTAGCGGGTGAACACCAGGTCGTGGTTCTTCACCCGCGCCTGGTGGCAGGCGTAGCAGGTCTGGTGCTGCGCCTCGTCGGCCGGCTTGCCGTCGATGAAGCGGGCGAAGCCCCAGCCGCCGGTGGCCGCATACTTCTTCGAGTCCTTGACCATAAACTGCACGGTGGTGGCCGCGCCGGGGATCGAGGCCGGCTCGAATTCCGGCGACTGCACGTGCTTCCAGGCCAGCTTGGCGAGTACGCTGCCGTCGGGGAACGGCAGCTTGCCCGCTCGGTAGGCCCGCATGGCGATGTCGTTGCCGAGCACCGCGCGCAACTCGTTCAGCGGCGCCGCTTCCTGCGCCGGGGCGACCAGCTGCCAGTTGCGGTAACCCTCGGGCATGCGCACGCCGTAGATCGGCGAGGCGTCCGCGGCGGGCGCCGGGTCAGCGCTGGCGCCGCTGGCCAGGGCAAGCGCCAGGAGCGTCGCGGCGAGTGCGGGGAGTCTGGGTGTCATGGCTGCGCTCCGCTCACAGGTGGTCGGCGTCGACCACCGCCTGGACGAAGGCCTGGGGCGCCTCCTGCGGCAGGTTGTGGCCGATGCCGCCCTTGATCAGGCGGTACTCGTACTTGCCGCTGAAGCGCTTGGCGTAGGCCTCGGCCGGCGGGTGCGGCGCGCCGTTGGCGTCGCCTTCGAGGGTGATGGTCGGCACGCCGATCGTGGGGAAGGCCGCCAGGCGCTTCTCCAGTTCCGCGTAGCGCGCCTCGCCCTCGGCCAGGCCCAGGCGCCAGCGGTAGTTGTGGATGGCGATGGGGCCCTGGTCGGGGTTGTCCAGCGCCGCCGCGCTGCGCTCGAAGGTGGCGTCGTCGAAGTTCCACTTGGGCGAGGCCAGCTGCCAGATCAGCCTGGCGAACTCGTGGCGGTACTTGTCGTAGCCTTCGCGGCCGCGCTCGGTGGCGAAGTAGAACTGGTACCACCACTGCAGTTCGGCGCTGGGCGGCAGCGGCGCCTTGCCCGCCGCCTGGCTGCCGATCAGGTAGCCGCTCACCGAGACCAGCGCCTTCACCCGCTCCGGCCACAGCGCCGCGACTATGTCGGCCGAGCGCGCGCCCCAGTCGTAGCCGGCGAGCACCGCGCGCTTGATCTTCAGCGCATCCATGAAGTCGACGACGTCCACCGCCAGGGCCGCCGGTTCGCCGTTGCGCAGCGTCTTGGCGGAAAGGAAGCGGGTGTCGCCATAGCCGCGGGCATAGGGGATGAGCACGTGGTAGCCCTTGGCTGCAAGCTGCGGCGCCACTTCGCTGTAGCTATGGATGTCGTAGGGCCAGCCGTGCAGCAGGATGACCACCGGGCCGTCGGCCGGGCCGGCTTCGGCGTAGGCCACCTTCAGCAGCCCGGCGTCGACGTGGCGCAGCGCGCCGAAGGCGTCGTCGGCAGCCTGGGCCAGGGGGGCGGCGAGGTTCGCCAGGGCGAATGCGAGCACCGGGGCGCCCAGGGCTTTGTACTTGAACGGATTCATCAGGGTTCTCCCTTGCTGTGTGCCGGGAATCGGCGGGACTTCGGTCTAGCGCTCGGCCAGCGAGGCGCGCTGCGGGCGGAAGGCCTCGCGCAGTTCCTCGCTGAACAGCTGCGGTTGCTCCCAGGCGGCGAAGTGGCCGCCCTTGTCCACCGCGTGGAAGTAGTCGAGCGAGGGATAGGCGCGCTGCGCCCAGCTCTTCGGCGCGCGGTAGATTTCACCGGGGAACACGCTGATGGCCACCGGCACCTTGATCTGCGCGGTCTTCTGCGCGGCGGCGCTGAAATTGTTGTTGTTGTTTTCCCAGTAGAAGCGCGAGGACGAGGCGCCGGTGTTGGTCAGCCAGTAGAGGGAGATGTCGTCGAGCATCTCGTCGCGGCTGAGCACGCGCTCCGGCTCGCCGCCGCTGTCGGTCCAGGCGGCGAACTTCTCGTACATCCAGGCGGCCATGCCGGCCGGCGAGTCGGCCAGGGAATAGCCGATGGTCTGCGGCCGCGTCACCATCATCGCGCCGTAGGCGGCGTTGCGCCCGAAGAAGGTACTCAGCGCCTGGTAGGCGGCGCGCTCGTCGCCGGACAGGCCGTCGGGCGCCGGGTCGCCGCTGTTGATCGGCTTGACCAGTTCGGCCGGGATGGTCGCCGGCATGTTCAGGTGGATGCCCAGCAGCCCGGGCGGCGCCAGGCGGCCCAGGGCATCGGAGATCACCGAGCCGTGGTCGCCGCCCTGGGACACGTACTGCTGGTAGCCCAGGCGCTTCATCAGCACGTCCCAGGCCCGCGCCACCCGGTCGGGGTTCCAGCCCAGCTCGGTCGGCTTGCCGGAGAAGCCGTGCCCGGGGATCGCCGGGATCACCACGTCGAAGGCGTCCTCGGCCTTGCCGCCGTAGGCCGTGGGGTCGGTCAGCGGGCCGATGGTCTTGAGGAACTCCAGCGGCGAGCCGGGCCAGCCGTGGGTGAGGATCAGCGGCATGGCGTGGGGCTGGCGGGAGCGCACGTGGATGAACTGGATGTCCACGCCGTCGATGCGGGTGACGAACTGCGGCAGGGCGTTGAGCTTCGCCTCGGCCTTGCGCCAGTCGTAGCCGTTGCCCCAGTAGTCGACCAGGGCTTTCAGCCTGGCCAGTTGCACGCCCTGGGAGGCGTCGGCGACGGTTTCCTTGTCCGGCCAGCGGGTGGCGGCGATGCGCCGGCGCAGGTCGTCCAGTTGCGCCTGGGGCACCTCGATGCGGTACGGCCGCACGCTGTCGTCCTCGCTCGCCGTGGCGTTGGCGGACGCGACCAGGGCCAGCGGCGCCAGGTGCGCGTGGCTGCCGCCGAGCAGGAACAGGCCGACGGCGCCGGCCAGGAGCGAACGGGTGAACAGGTGCTGAGTCTTCCGTGGGTGCGATGCTGCGAGCATGGTCGATCTCCTTGAGTGGGGGCCGGGGCGTGGACGCAATCGTTCGCCCTCGGCGAAGCGCGAACCTGGCCACTGTCGGTCGCGCCCGCCCCGCTTCGGAGGCGCTGCGCAACCCGTGGCATCGATCAGAACAAAGGGCGGCGGGCCTGGGGATTGCACGAAGGTGTCGGTCGATACCTTCGTATCGTTCGCCCGCCGGCGCCGGGGCACTGCGGCCACGCCGGCCTGGCGTGGCCGCAGCGGGCTCGCTCAGGCGAGCGAGAGCGCGACGTCGATGTTGCCGCGGGTGGCCTTCGAGTAGGGGCAGGTCTGGTGGGCCGTCTCGATCAGGTCCAGGGCGGCGTCCCGTTCCAGCCCCGGCAGGCTGACCTGCAGGCGCGCCCGCAGGAAGTAGCCTTCCTCGCCCTGGCACAGCTCCACCTCGGCGTCGATGGCCAGGTTCGCCGGCAGGGCGATCTTCTTCCGCCGCGCGGCGAGGCCCAGCGCGCCTTCGAAGCAGGCCGACCAGCCGGCGGCGAACAACTGCTCCGGGTTGGTGCCGGTGCCTGGCGTGCCGGGCAGCGAATGGCGGATGTCCAGGCGCCCGTCGTCGCTGCGCGAGGTGCCGCCGTCGCGGGCCCCGGTGGTGTGGACCCTGGCGGTGTAGAGAACGGTTTCGGTGGTCATGGCTGCCTCCTGGCATGTGCTCGTGCATACCGGGTTCGGTATGTGCCGCCGATCAGAGCAGAGGCCGGCTGCCGGGGACGATTGCACGAAGGTATCGAGTGCCCCCGCGCAGCCCCCTGCCCCGTCAACGGCGCCGCTTTCGCCCAGCCGACACCAAGGTATGATGGGCAGCTCCGCCAAGGTGGCGCATGCTCGCGAAACGGCTACCGCCGAGAGAGGATCGGTATGCACAACGAACCCGGCCCTGTCGTCGACAGGCTGCCCGGCCTGGCCTGGACCGCCGCTGCCGACGGCCGGGTCGACTCCGTCAACCGCCCCTGGTGCGCGTACACCGGCCTCCCCGCCGGCGCGGCCCAAGGCGACGGCTGGCAGTCGGTGGTGCACCCCGACGACCTGCCGGCGCTGCTCGAACGCTGGGCCGCCATCCTGCGCTCCGGCCAGGCGCAGGACATGCAGGCGCGCCTGCGGCGTTTCGACGGCGCCTACCGGCGCTTCCTGCTGCGCGTCGAGCGCCTCGACGCCGCCGCCGGCACCTGGTGCGGCCTGGGCATCGACATCGAGGACCTCGGCCCGGGCCCGGCGACCACCAGCACCCCGGCCCTGGATGCGCTCATCGACAGCATCCCCGGCTTCGTCTGGCGCACCGCGCCCGACGGCAGCGTCGAATTCCTCAACCAGCGCTGGTTCGACTACACCGGCATGACACCCGACGAGGCCCGCGGCACCGGCTGGATGAACGCCGTGCACCCGAGCGACGCGCCGGCGTTGGGCGCGTACTGGCAGGGCCTGCTGGCCGCGGGGCTGGCGGGCGAGTTCGAAGCCCGCCTGCGGCGCTTCGACGGCAGCTACCGCTGGTTCCTGATCCACGCCGTGCCGCAGCGCGACGAGGCCGGCCGCGTGCTCAAGTGGTACGGCGGCAACACCGACATCGACGCACGCAAACGCGCCGAGCTGCTGCTGGCCGGCGAGAAACGCCTGCACAGCCTGATGGCCGGCGGCGCCGCCCTGCCCCTGGTGCTCGAAGCGCTGTGCCAGTTGGTGGAAGCCAGCCTCGACGACTGCCTGTGCGGCATCACCCTGGTCGCGCCCCGGCGCAGCCGCCGCGCCGTGCAGGCACCGGGCGAGCTGCGCCTGCAACCCGGCGCCGGCCCCGGGCTGCCGCCGGGCCTCATGGCTAGCGACGGCCAGGCAGTGGACGCCGGCAACAGCCCTGAATCCCTGGTCGTCCTCGGCGGCGAAACCGTGGTGGTGGCCGACCTGTCCGCCGAAACGCGCTGGCCCGCCTGGTGCGCCACGGCCCTGGCCCACGGCCTGCGGGCGAGCTGGGCGACGCCGGTGATCGCCACCGGCGGCGAAGTGAGCGGCGTCCTCTCGCTGTTCTTCCACCACGCCTGGCAACCCGACGAGGCGCAGCGCAACCGCATCGCGCAGTTCAGCCAGCTGGCCAGCATCGCCATCGAGCGCGCCCGCGGCGAGGCCGCGCTGAAGCAGAGCGAGGCCTTCCTCGCCAAGGCCCAGCGCATCAGCCTGACCGGCACCTTCTCCTGGCACGTGGACAACGACGAGATCGCCTGGTCCGACGAGATCTACCGCCTGCTCGACCTGGACCCGGGCCTGACGCCGAGCTTCGAGCTGGTCTATTCGCGGGTCCACCCCGACGACCTCTCGCGCCTCGACGAGGTGTTCCAGCGCCAGCGCCACGCCGCCCGCGACTTCGAGCACGAACACCGGCTGCTGCTGCCCGGCGGCGTGATCCGCCACGTGCACATCGTGGCCCAGGCGATGCGCGACGCCGACGGCGCCCTGGAATACATCGCCGCCGTGCAGGACGTCACCCAGCGGCGCCTCGCCGACGAGGCCCTCGGCAGGGTCCGCGCCGAACTCGCACACGTGGCCCGGGTCGCCAGCCTGGGGGCGCTCACCGCGTCCATCGCCCATGAAGTCAACCAGCCGCTGGCCGGCATCATCACCAACGCCAACACCTGCCTGCGCATGCTCGGCGCCACCCCGCCCAACGTCGACGGCGCCCGCGAGACCGCGCGGCGCACCATCCGCGACGGCAACCGCGCGGCCGACGTGATCAAGCGCCTGCGCGCGCTGTTCGCCAAGGACGGGGTGGCCAGCGAGCCGGTGGACCTCAACGCGGCGGCCCGGGAAGTGCTTGCCATGCTGCAGAACGAACTGCAGCGCAACGGCGTGGCCGTGCTGCCGCAGTTCAACGAGCAGCTGCCGCCCGTGCCCGGCGACCGCGTGCAACTGCAGCAGGTAATCCTCAACCTGATCATCAACGCCATGGACGCCCTGGCCGAGGTGCACGGCCGCCCGCGGCAGCTGCGCATCAGCAGCGGCTACGACCTGGACTCCAGCGTGTTCCTGGCGGTGCGCGACAACGGCAACGGCTTCCCCCCGCAGGACGCCCACCGGCTGTTCGACGCCTTCTACACCACCAAGCGCGCCGGCATGGGTATCGGCCTGCTGGTCAGCCGCTCCATCATCGAGCACCATGCCGGGCGGATCTGGGCCACGGCCCACGACGGCCCCGGCGCGACCTTCATCTTTTCCATCCCGCTGCCGGCCGCGGACGCCGACGACGACCACGCCAGGGGGAATGCCCGATGACCACGCCTTTGCTCGTGTCGCTGGTGGATGACGACGAGTCCGTGCGCGAATCGCTGCCGGACCTGCTGCGCGAGTTCGGCTTCGCCGTGCAGGCCTTCGCCTCGGCGCCGGCCTTCCTCGACTCGGACTGCCTCGCGCAGACGCGCTGCCTGATCCTCGACGTGGCCATGCCGGAGATGTCCGGGCCGGAGCTGCAGAAGGAACTGGCCCGGCGCGGCTGGCGCATCCCCATCATCTTCATCACCGCCCATGGCGACGCGGCCACCCGCCCGCGCCTGATCGCCCAGGGCGCCGTGGATTGCCTGCTGAAACCCTTCAGCGAGGCGGAACTGCTCAAGGCGCTCAGCGCCGCGCTACCGGTCGGCTGACGCCGCAGGCCACCAGGAGAACCAGGCATGTTGAACGCTGTCCCTGCCCCCCAGGGGGGAACCCGGCCACAGGCCGACGCCACGCCGCTGGTCTACGTGGTCGACGACGACGTCTCGGTGCGCGAGTCGCTGGAACTGCTGATCCGCTTCGCCGGCTGGCAACCGGTGTTGTTCGATTCCGCCCGGGCCTTCCTCGACCAGCCCGCGGCCCTGGTGCCCAGCTGCCTGGTGCTGGACGTCAACCTGCCCGACCTCAATGGGCTGGACCTGCAGCGCAGCGTGGCCGGCGAGCGCCCGGCCATGCCGATCATCTTCATCACCGGCTACGGCGACGTGCCGCTGACAGTGCGCGCCATGAAGGCCGGGGCGGTGGAATTCCTCACCAAGCCCTTCGACGACGACACCCTGCTGCGCGCCATCGCCGAGGCCCTGGCGCACAGCCGCGTGGCCCTGCAGCAGCAGGAAAGGCTGCGCACCCTGCGCGCCGCCTACGCCAGCCTCACGCCGCGCGAACGGGACGTGCTGCGCAGGGTCGTTGCCGGGCGCCTGAACAAGCAGGTGGCCGCCGACCTGGGCATCAGCGAGATCACCGTCAAGGCCCATCGCGGCCGGGCCATGCGCAAGATGAAGGCGCGCTCGCTGCCGGACCTGGTGAAGATGGCGGCGCTGCTGGAGATCGCCCCCGACGGCGAGCGCTGAGGCGCCCTCGCCGCCCGGGCTCAGGCCGGGACCGACAGCGGCCGCCGGCAGCCCAGCCAGACCAGCAAGGCCGCCAGCAACTGGCTGCTGGCGAAGAAGCCGAACAGTTCTTGCGTGCTCCACTGGGCGTCGAGCAGCACCCCCGCGATAGCCGGTGACAGGATCGCCCCCAGGCGCCCGGTCGCCAGCACCAGGCCCACGCCGCTGGTGCGAATCGCGGTAAAGAAGGCCTGGGGCGCGAGGATGAAAAGCGCCGCGATGGCGCCATTGAGCGACAGCCCCGCGCCGAAGCCAGCGGGAATGGCCAGCAGCGAGACGCGGCTGGCCGGCACCAGCAGCGTCATCAGCACGGCATTGAGCAGCAGAAGGCCCAGCAACAGCTGGCGGCCCCCCGCGCGATTCGCCGCCAGGCCCACCAGCAAGGCGCCGAGCATGCCGCCGAGGCCCAGCAACAGCCCGCCGGTGGAGCCCTGTTTTTCGGAAAAGCCGTTGTGCAGCATCAGCGTCGGCGTCCAGCTCATCACGAAGTAATAGCCGAACATCAGCAGCAATAGCGCCAGGGCCAGTGAAGCGGTCAGTTGCCACTGGCCAGATGCGAATAGCTGCCGGAATTCCACGCCTCGCGATAGCCGCAACTGGGCATTCTGTTGCCGGTCGAGCGTCAGGAACTCCGGCGACTCGCGCAGCCAGAGTGCACCAGCCGTCACGGCCGCGAGCGTGGCCACGCCGCCGGCTAGAAACACGTAGCGCCAGCCAAGCCACTCGTTGAACAGGTGGGCCAGCAGGCCGCCCAGGCTCACGCCCAGCGCGAAGGCGAGGGATTGCAGGGCGATGGCCAGGCTTCGCCGATGCGCTCCGGTGTATTCATGGGCCAGCACATTGGCGCCCACCAGCACCGCGCCGGTGCCGACGCCGGTCAGCATGCGCAGAAGCATCAGCACCTGGTGGTTCGGGCTGCAGAACGACAGCAACATGCTGACGCCGCTGAGGGAAAGGCCCGCCAGCAGCAAGGGCCGGCGCCCGTAGCGGTCCGCCCGGGGGCTGATGAACGAGCCGCAGGCCATGCCCACCAGGCTCGCGCTGAGCAGCATGCCGAGCTGGGTCGCATTCAGCCCCCACTCCGCCGAAACGCTGCCGCCGGTGAAGGCCATGGCCATCGCGTCCAGGCCGTCGATCACGTTGAAGAGCATGCACAGGCCGACGACGCCCCACGGGGACGGGGCCATTGCAGCGTTGTTGTTCATAGCCTTGGGCACGCAGCCTGTTTCCTTTTTGACGCGCGGTTCGAAGCAGTGCTCGGCCATACCCTTGCGTGCATACCTAGGTATCGACCGACACCATCGTGCAATCGCCGAGGCGGCATCCGGGTGCTTTGATCGACCTGCGCAAGCGGCGCCGAATGCAGGGCCGGAAGCATATTACGTCCCGGCCGCTACAGACAGGACCCCGCGCCTCGAACTCCACCCCACCGGGTTCCGCCAGGAACCTTTCCAAGGAGAGCCCCCAGATGTTCCTGCATCTATCGACCTGGGCCGAGATCGGCCAGTTTCTCGAACGCAGCCGCACCATCGTCATCCCCATCGGCTCCAACGAACAGCACGGCCCCACCGGCCTGCTGGGCACCGACTGGATGTGCCCGGAGATCATCGCCGGCGAGGCGCAGAAGCTGGCGGACATCCTCATCGCCCCGACCTTCAACATCGGTATGGCCCAGCATCACCTGGGCTTCCCCGGCACCATCTCGCTGCGGCCCTCGACCTTCATGGCCGCCATCGGTGACTGGGTGCGCTCGCTGGCCGGCCACGGCTTCGAGAAAATCTTCTTTCTCAACGGCCACGGCGGCAACATCGCCTCGATCGAAGCGGCCTTCTCGGAACTCTATGCCGAAGCGAGTTTCGCCCGGCGCCGCGCCGGCTTCGCCCTGAAGCTGTGCAACTGGTGGGACCTGGAAGGCGTCGATGCCCTGGCGCGGGAGCAGTTCCCCACGGGCCACGGCATCCACGCCACGCCCACCGAGATCGCCGTGACCCAATGGGCCTATCCGGACTTCATCAAGTCCGCCGAGTATTCGCCACGGATCGCCAACTGGGGCCCCATCCGCGAAGCGCTCGATTTCCGCGCGCGTCACCCGGACGGCCGCATGGGCTCGGACCCGGCGCAAGCCTCCATCGAAAAGGGCCGGCAACTGGTGGCCCTGGCCGCCCAGGGCCTGGTGCAGGAGGTCCAGGCCTTCGGCGACGAGGCGATACCGGGCTAGAAACCCTTCGGGCTGGCCGCGCGCCCATGGACGGGCGCGCGGCCTTTTTACTACGCCCGGCCCAGCCGTTCGATGGCGCTTGCCACGCCCGCTCCGTACGCCGGGTCCGCCTTGCTGCAGTTATCGATATGCCGCTGTTTGGTCTGCGCCGAGGCGCCCTGGATCGAACGCGCGGTATTGTCGAACAGCGCCTGTTGCTGCTCGAAGGTCATCAGGCGGAACAGCGCGCCGGGCTGGGAGAAATAGTCCTGGTCTTCGCGATGATCCCAGTGGCCCGCGCTGCCTTGCAGCGCCAGTCGTGGTTCGCTGAAGTCCGGCTGCTCCTGCCATTGTCCGTAGCTGTTGGGCTCGTAGCCCAGGGTGCTGCCGGCGTTGCCGTCGGTGCGCATCTGCCCGTCCCGGTGATAACTGTGGAACGGGCATTTCGGCGCGTTCACCGGAATCTGGTGATGGTTGACGCCCAGGCGATAGCGCTGCGCATCGCCATAGGAGAACAGCCGCGCCTGCAGCATCTTGTCCGGCGAGAAGCTGATGCCGGGCACCACGTTGGCCGGGCTGAAGGCCGCCTGCTCCACCTCGGCGAAGTAGTTCGCGGGGTTGCGGTTGAGTTCGAGAACGCCGACTTCGATCAGCGGGTAATCGCCGTGCGGCCAGACCTTGGTCAGGTCGAAGGGATTGATCGGGCAGGTCGCCGCTTCCGCCTCCGGCATGATCTGCACATACAGCGTCCAGCGCGGGAAGCGGCCTTCCTCGATGCTGCCATACAGGTCGCGCTGGGCGCTTTCGCGGTCCCGGCCGACCAGGGCTTCGGCCTGCGGGTCGGTGAGGTTCTCGATGCCCTGCTGGGTCTTCCAGGTGAACTTCACCCAGGAGCGCTCGTTCTGCGGGCTTATGAAGCTGAAGGTGTGGCTGCCGAAGCCGTGCATGTGCCGGTACGAGCGAGGCAGCCCGCGGTCGCTCATGACGATGGTGACCTGGTGCAGGGCCTCGGGCAGCAGGGTCCAGAAGTCCCAGTTGTTTTCGGCGCTGCGCAGATGGGTGCGCGGGTCGCGCTTGACCGCATGATTGAGGTCGGGGAACTTCAACGGATCGCGCAGGAAGAATACCGGCGTGTTATTGCCCACCAGGTCCCAGTTGCCCTGTTCGGTATAGAACTTTATGGCGAACCCGCGAATGTCACGCTCGGCATCCGCGGCGCCGCGTTCCCCGGCCACGGTGGAAAAGCGCACGAAAACCTCGGTGCTCTTGCCGATCTCGGAAAACAGCCGGGCCTTGGTATAGCGGGTTATGTCGTGGGTGACGGTGAAGGTTCCATGGGCGCCCGAGCCCTTGGCGTGCATGCGCCGCTCGGGAATCACCTCGCGATCGAAGTGCGCGAGCTTTTCCAGCAGCCAGACGTCCTGCAGCAGCACCGGGCCCCTGGGGCCTGCGGTCTGCGAATTGTTGTTGTCGACCACCGGCGCACCAGCGGCTGTCGTGAGCTTTTTCATGGTTTTGTCCTGGATGATTGGCGCAATGAACAAACAATGGGAAACGCCAACCCATCAAACCAAGTTATGCAACCGCCAACCATGATACGAAGGTGTCGCCCGGTAATAGGAAAGTTGTTCGAAGCCGTCCAGTGCCGGATAAAAAAGAATAAACAGGCGGGATATGAATACAGTGGCCAGTTAAGGTAAACAGTTCTGTTTCGTTATATACGGCGCACTCTTCTGCAACGTGCAGAAGAGTGCGCCCTACCCGCCTCAGCCCAGCCGCTGGCGCAACTGCGCCAATTGGCGCATGTCCAGGCTGTCGAAGCCTTCGCTGAGCGCGCAGGCATTGAGCAACTGCGCCGCCTCCGTGTTGCGCCCCTGCTCCAGGTGCAGCTTCGCGCGGTCCATGCCCGCGCGCAGCTCCCAGGCCCGCGCGCCTTGCTGGCGAGCGAGGGCCAGCGATTCGTCGAGCACGGCATCGACCGCCGTGGCGCCCTCGCCCAGCGCCTTGAGCACCTGGGCCTGCAACCGCAGCAGTTCCGGCAGCGCGAAGGCATCGCCGCTGCGCCGGCAGTGCTGGACGCTACGCTGGATCACCGCCAGGGCCCGCGCGTATTGCCCATCGAGGATCAGGCCTTCGGCCAGGGAAATCTCGAAGGAGGTGGTCAGCAGCTCGTAGCGCATGCCCTGCAGCCGCGACAGGCTCTCCTCCAGCAGCGGCACCGCGTCGCCGGGCTGCTCGCGGCGGATGGCGATGGCCCCGCGCAGGCCCTGCGAGGCCGCCATATATGGGGCAAAGGCATTGGCATGGGCGATCTGGCTGAAGGCCTGCAGGCTCGCCTCGGCCTGCGCCAGGTCGCCGTTCCAGATGTGGATGCACAGCGTCCACACCAGGGCGATGCAGTAGGTGGCCGGGTGCTTCAGCTCCGCGGCTTCCGCCTCCACTTGCGTGGCGAGGCGCCGCGCCTGGTCCGGGAAGCCCAGCAGCCACAGCGTGCGCGCCAGCGCCAGGCCGGTGCGGTTGTGGTGGTCGAAGCCGTAGTGCAGGGTCCGGCTGCGCTCGGAAGGCAGGCTGTTGCGCAGCGAGCGCTCCAGTTCCTGGCGCGCCAGGCGCTGGTCGCCCAGCAGGTGGTGGGAAATCCCCGCCAGCGAGGCGGCGACGGCGATGGCTTCCGGCTCACCCAGGCTGTCGCCGATCGCCAGCGCGCGCTCGGCCCAGGCCAGCGACGAGGCGAAGTCACCGATGCGCTCGTAGAAGATCTGCAGGCGGCCCAGCAGGCGCAGCTGCGCCCAGCGGTCGTCCAGCGCCACGGCGATGTCCAGGGCCCGCAGCAAGGCGGTTTCCGCCGCGCCGCTGTTGCCGCGGGTGAACATCAGCACCAGGCCCAGCGCGGCCTGCAGTTCCATTTCCGTGGGCGTGCCGTGGTAACCCAGCTCCAGCAGCTCGGTGGCCCGCGCGCACCAGGTGCGGCATTCCACCTGCAGCGAGAAGTGCAGGAACAGCGGCGCGCTGGCCGCCGCCAGGGGCAGCGCCAGGCCGGGGTCGCCCTGGGGGCCGAAGCTCCATTCCAGGGCGCTGCGAATGTTGCCGAGCTGGCTGGCCAGGCGCGCGCAACCGTCGAAGATGTCTTCCGGCGAGCTGCCCAGGCCTTCCAGCAGCTTCAGGTAGAAGAGCGCATGGCGGAAGCCGAGGCTGTGCATCTCGGCCGCGCCGTGGGCCGGCAGCTTGTCGCGGACATAGGCGCGGGTCATTTCCAGCAGGCGGTAGGTGACCGTCGTTTCGCTGCGGTCGACCGTCACCAGTCCCTTGGCGGCGAGTTCGTCCAGGGTGGCGGCGGCTTCCAGCTCGTCGATCCGGGCATCGGCGACGATCTGCGAGGCCGCCTGCAGCGAGAACGGCCCGACGAACACCGCCAGGCGGTCGAACACCAGGCGCTGCGGGGGGCTGAGCAGGTCGTAGCTCCAGTCGAGCATCGCCCGCAGCGTCTGGTGGCGCGGCTGCGCGGTGCGCCAGCCGGCCCAGCCGAGCGAGAAACGTTCGCCCAGCAGGGCGTGGGTGGCCTTGACCCCGTGGCTGGCGGCGCGCATCGCCGCCAGCTCGATCGGCAGCGCCATGCCGTCCAGGCGCCGGCACATGTCGGCGACCAGCTGGGCGTCGCCCTCCTCCAGCGCCAGCGAGGCGTTGCCGGCCTTCGCCCGTTCGACGAACAGCCGCACCGCCGGGAATGCCAGCAGTTGCTCCAGGCTCAGCCCCTCGCTGTCGGCGGGAAAGCCCAGCGGCCCCAGCCAGTGCACCTGCTCGCCGCGCACCCGCAGCGGCTCGCGGCTGGTGGCCAGCAGCGCGACGCCGGGCGCGGCCTCGCCGATGCGCTCGGCGACGGCGGACACCGCATCCACCAGGTGCTCGCAGTTGTCGATGATCAGCAGCAACCGCTGCCCGCGCAGGTGGGCGAGCAGCACGAACAGCGGGTCCTCGACCTGCACGGGAATGCCCAGCGAGGCGGCCAGGGCGGAAGGCACCAGCGCCGCATCCTCGACCTGCGCCAGGTCGACGAAGCGCACCGGCTCCAGGCGCTCGCCGGCGGCGCGGTGGCCCACCTCGACGGCGAGGCTGGTCTTGCCGACGCCGCCGGTGCCGACGATGGTGAACAGCCGCGGCTGCGCCAGGCGCTCCAGCACCAGGGCCACGTCGGCCTCGCGGCCGAACAGCCTGGCCCGCGGCGGCAGGCCGCCTACGCTTTCGCCGAGCGGCGCCACGGGCGCGGCCGAAGGCGCTGCGTCCAGGGCCGGGCGCCGGTTCACCGGGGCGACGAAGGCGTAGCCGACGCCGACCTGGGTGGCGATGTAGCGCGCGCCCTGCTCGCCGTCGCCGAGCGCGCGGCGCAGGCTGTTCATGTGAAAGCGCAGGCTGCCCTCTTCCACCACCACGTCGGGCCAGACGCGCTTGATCAGCTCGCGCTTGGACAGCACCTGGCCCGGCTTCTCCAGCAGGGCGATGAGCAGGTCGAGGGCGCGGCCGCCGATCTCCACCGGCTCGCCATCGCGGCTGAGCAGGCGCTTGCCGGGCGTGACGCGGAAGGGGCCGAACTCGAGGGACGGGTCAAAGGAATCGTGCAATGCGTCCGTTACGGACTCCACGGGAAGTACTCTCGGGCTCGGAAATCCTACGAGGATAGGCGTTTTGCGCGGGCGATCAAGCCCGCGACGGCGGCCGTGTGCACGCCGCCACAGGCTGCGCGGGCCGTCTAGCGCAGGCTCAGCAGCAGCGGAATGTTGCCGCGGGTGGCCTTGGAGAAGGGGCAGCTCTGCCGGGCGGCGTCCAGCAGGCAGCGGGCCAGCTCCGCCTCGACGCCGGGCAGCGAGATGGCCAGGTGCGCCCGCAGGAAGAAACCGTGCTCGCCGTGCACCAGGTCCACGTCCGCCTCCACCGTGGCATCGGGGGGAAACGGGACTTTCCGGGCATTGGCGGCATGCCGCAGCGCACCGATGAAACTGGCCGACCAGCCGACGGCCAGGAGCTGCTCCGGGTTGGTGCCCTGGCCCGGCGCGCCCGGCGGCGAAAAGCGCAGGTCCAGGCGGCCATCGTCGCTGCGCGCGATGCCGTCGCGGCCACCGAGGGTGCGGGTGTGCGCGGTGTAGAGAACCTTCTCGATCGACTGCATCGGTACTTCCTGACGAACGATGACCGGCGGGCCCGGCGACTCAGAGCACCCGCGCGCACTTGCGGCTGGTGCGGGAAAGACGCTGCCCGGGGCCGGCCTTCGGCAACAGCGCCTGCGCCGCCGCGCGCCGCTGGTATTCGCCCAGCTCCTGGCGGGCGATGTCGAGCAGCCAGGCACGGAAAGGGCCGGCGGGGTCATAGCTGGCGCGCCGTGAATCCACGGCCTTGAGAGTCGCGCGCAGGACCTCGCCGAGGTCCTCCAGGCGCACCCGGCCGGCCTGTACCTGCCCTTCGAAGAACGCCACGAGCAGCGGAACCAACGCCTTGAGCAGGCGCGGCGACGCCTCGCCGCCGCCCTGCTGCGCCTGGGCCAGCAATGCACCGAATTCCGCATTGCTGCAGCGCCCTGCCAGGCTCATGCAGCCGATACCTTCAGTCATTCGCCCAACCTCCCTTTCCCAAGCAGCCCTGCATTGACTGTCCTGCGCCTTGGCGTGAGGACAGGGACTGCTCATGAGGATGGGGCAGGAGTGCCAAGGCTGCCCGTTATATGCTGTTAGCGTCTGTTAGGCGTGCACAATGCTGTTCACTTAAGAAAAATGCCGTTTCTCTCCATGGGAGAAACGGCATTTTCATGTGGGGTGGGACTAGGGCTTCGATCTCTAACCCGTCATTCCCGCGAACGCGGGAACCCAGTTGCCTTAGCTTTGGTGTTTCTGCGCCGCACCGAGCCTGCGGAGATTTTTTGTTTCGCCCCCTCGGGCGAGTCCCTTTTGTCAAACGCCACAAAAGGAACCAAAAAGGCTTGCCCCAACATATGGGCCCGATGGAGCCGGGCTACCCTCGCGAACTCCCCCGCCACGGAGGCCCGCCCCGAGGGTACGTCCCTGTAGCCCGCGGGGCTCTCGCGACATCCATGTCGCATGACCTCCTGAGCGCCGGTTTCGCTCGGCCTTCTGAAGGGGCGTTCCGGTGCGTTCGGATGTTTCTCTGGAAATCCAAAAGCAGACGCGCTTTTGCTTTTGCTTTTCGTAGGAGCGAGCTTGCTCGCGAACCAAACCACCCGTCACTGGGTTCCCGCATTCGCGGGAATGACGGGGATAGATAGGCATTTCAGGGTGACTCTAGATTTGCCGCTCACTCCGAACAGCCCCCTCTCCCTTCAGGGAGAGGGCTGGGGAGAGGGTGCTCTTAACCCCAACACCTACGCCACCAGGAAACTCTGTTCGCGAGCAAGCTCGCTCCTACAGTTCCATGAAGGGCATCGGCGCGCCGGCCAACGGCGTATAACCGCGAACGGTTATACGCCCTACGCACCTCCCGGCTGACGCTGCGTTATCCACCCACTCCAAACGGCCCCCTCTCCCTCCGGGAGAGGGCTGGGGTGAGGGAGCGGAGCCAGGCTGGAGCACCTTTGCTGAACCACCGCATATGCATTACATCGTTTTATTGCGGCTACATTTAATACAGATGCCGGAACCAAGTATCCGGGCTCCATCGATTCTCATCCTTCATATCCACAAAGATGCCCCGCAGATGCTCTTCGGCGAATCTTCCGAATCATCGGCTTCGAATAAATACAACCACCCCATCAATAATCCTCATGTTCTCCGACCGACAGAAAGACTCCGGTTTTTATTCCCCCGGCGGTCTTCGAAGCATTGGCGTGCGAAAGGAACATGAACTTTACTGAATGATCTTCCTCGCTGTCGCAGGCCAATAGTCGTCGACCGGGAAGTTTGGCCGTCCGCATTCGCGCGGGCGCACGATATGAGGAGATTCCGTCCATGGCCAAAGTGCTGTGTGTCCTCTACCCCGATCCACTGGCCGGCTACCCTCCCCGCTATGCGCGCAGCGACATTCCGCACATCGATGCCTACGCCGATGGGCAGACGGCTCCCTCGCCCCAGCCGCCGCTCGGTTTCACGCCCGGCGAGCTGGTGGGCTGCGTTTCCGGCGAGCTTGGCCTGCGCGCCTACCTGGAACAGGCGGGACACGAGCTGCTGGTGACCAGCGACAAGGACGGCCCGGACTCCGAGTTCGAGCGCTGGCTGCCCGAGGCCGAGGTGGTGATTTCCCAGCCGTTCTGGCCCGCCTACCTGACCGCCGAGCGGATCGCCAAGGCGCCCAGGCTGAAGCTCGCGGTCACCGCCGGCATAGGTTCCGACCACGTCGACCTGGCTGCGGCCGCGGCGGCCCGCATCACCGTCGCCGAGGTCACCGGCTCGAACTGCATCAGCGTCGCCGAGCACGTGGTGATGATGGTGCTGGCCCTGGTGCGCAATTACCTGCCCGCCCACGAGATCGCCCGCAACGGCGGCTGGAACATCGCCGACTGCGTGGCGCGCAGCTACGACATCGAGGGCCTGCATTTCGGCGCCATAGGCGCGGGGCGCATCGGCCTGGCCGTGCTGCGTCGGCTCAAGCCCTTCGACCTGCACCTGCACTACACCCAGCGCCACCGCCTGGCCCCGGCCATCGAGGCGGAGCTGGGGCTGACCTACCACGCGGACGTCGCCTCGCTGGTGGCGGCGGTCGACATCGTCAACCTGCAGGTGCCGCTCTACCCGTCCACCGAGGGGTTGCTGGACGACGCCATGTTCGCCCGGATGAAGCGCGGTACCTACCTGATCAATTGCGCGCGCGGCAAGCTGGTGGAGCGCGACGCCGTGGTGCGCGCGCTGGAATCCGGGCAGCTCGCCGGCTATGCCGGCGACGTCTGGTTCCCGCAGCCCGCGCCGGCGGACCATCCCTGGCGCAGCATGCCGTTCAACGGCATGACGCCGCACATGTCCGGCACCTCGCTTTCGGCCCAGGCCCGCTATGCCGCGGGCACCCTGGAGATTCTCCAGAGCCACTTCGCCGGCCAGCCGATCCGCGAGGAATACCTGATCGTCGACGGCGGCGCGCTCGCCGGCACCGGCGCCCGATCCTACCAGTTGAAATGAGCCTGCAAGAGGAGCACCGCGTGTCCACAGCCGTTCCCCAGTCGGTCACCGCCCCGCTGAGCCGGGCCGCCATCTTCCTGGTGCTGACGATCAACCCCGGCCAGGCCGGCGAAACCGCCGTGCGCGCGTTGTGCGCCGACATGCCCGGCCTGTTGCGGGCCATCGGGTTCCGCGCCCCGCAGGGGCTGCTGTCCTGCGTCATGGGCTTCGGCTCGGCGGCCTGGGACCGTCTCTTCGGCCAGCCCAGGCCGCGGGAGCTGCACCCCTTCCGCGAAATCCAGGGCGCGCACCACGCCGTGTCCACCCCGGGCGACCTGCTGTTCCACATCCGCGCCGAGCGCATGGACCTGTGCTTCGAACTGGAAACGCAGATCATGGCCCGCCTCGGCGACGCCGTGGCCACCGCCGACGAGGTGCAGGGCTTCAGCTACTTCGATGCCCGCGACCTGCTGGGCTTCGTCGACGGCACGGAGAACCCGGCGGGCCAGGCCGCGCTGGACGCCACCCTGATCGCCGGCGAGGACGAGAACTTCGTCGCCGGCAGCTACGTCATCGTGCAGAAGTACCTGCACGACCTGGCCCGGTGGAACGCGCTGCCGGTGGCCGAGCAGGAACGGATCATCGGCCGGCACAAGCTCTCCGACATAGAGCTGGACGACGCCGTCAAGCCGAGCAATGCGCACAACGCCCTGACCACGATCGTCGAAGACGGCGAACAACTGGAAATCCTGCGCGACAACATGCCCTTCGGCGATATCGCCAAGGGCGAGTTCGGCACCTATTTCATCGGCTACGCCCGCTCGCCGCGGCGCATCGAACGGATGCTCGAGAACATGTTCATCGGCCTGCCCCCGGGCAACTACGACCGCCTGCTGGACTTCAGCCGCGCGGTGACCGGCAGCCTGTTCTTCGTGCCTTCGGCCAGTTTTCTCGAACACGTAACCCCGGACGCCAGCGTAGCTGCCGCCCCTGCCCTCCCCGCGCAGGACGGCGTGCCCCCGCTGGCGCCCCGCGACGGCTCCCTCGGCATTGGCTCACTAAAGGAAGCAGGCAATGAATAACCTCCACCGTGAACTCGCCCCCATCTCCGACAAGGCCTGGGCCCAGATCGACGAAGAGGCCACGCGCACCCTCAAGCGCCACCTCGCGGCCCGCCGCGTGGTCGACGTGCCGCCGCCGGGCGGCCTCGGCCTGTCCGCGGTGGGCACCGGCCACCTGCATGCGCTGCAGGCCCCGGCGGAGGGTATCCAGGCCGCCCAGCGCGATGCCCGGGCGATCGTCGAGCTGCGCGTGCCCTTCGAGCTGAGCCGCCAGGCGATCGACGACGTGGAGCGCGGCTCGGACGATTCGGACTGGGACCCGCTGAAGAACGCCGCCCGCAAGCTGGCCTTCGCCGAGGACCGCGCGGTGTTCGACGGCTACGCCGCGGCCGGCATCCAGGGCATCCGCCAGGCCAGCAGCAACGCCGGCGTGGTACTGCCGGCCAACGTGCGCGGCTATTCCGGCGCCGTGGCGCAGGCGCTGAGCCAGCTGCGCCTGGCCGGCGTCAACGGGCCCTATGCGCTGGTGCTGGGGGCGGACGCCTATACCGCGGCGAGTGGCGGTAGCGACGAGGGTTATCCGGTCTTCCATCACATGGAGCAGCAGGTGGACGGCGGCATCATCTGGGCCCCGGCGTTGGAGGGCGGGTTCGTGCTCAGCATGCGCGGCGGGGACTTCGAGCTGGATATCGGCCAGGACATCTCCATCGGCTATACGAGCCACAGCGCGACGAGCGTGGAGCTGTACTTTCTGGAGACCTTCACCTTCCGGGTGCTCACCAGCGAGGCCAGTGTGGTGTTGACGCCGGGGAAGAAGTAGTGGGGTTTCCAACGACGGATACCATACGAGCAGGTACGGCTTCTCGTAGGAGCGAGCTTGCTCGCGAATGAGCCCCGCGGCGGAGTCTGTTCGCGAGCAAGCTCGCTCCTACGAAGAGCACCAGCACCTCGGCGCAAGTGGGCAGGACAGTTGCTCTTCTGGGTTCCCGCGTTCGCGGGAATGACGGGGTGAGAATCGTGTTTCCCGACGTCATTCCCGCGACGACTGCGCGTTCTGGAACCGTAGGAACGGCGTAGCTGGGGCAGCGTGGCCCGCTCTTCGTAGGATGGGTTGAGCGAAGCGATACCCATCAATGCGAGCTAGCTGAGAATCCAGGACTCCACGACCTCCTCGCCATAGACGTCCTTCCAGCCCAGCAGCGTCTTGTGGTCGCGGTTGTTGGTCCGCACCGTCTCGCCGGTGTGCGGGTTGCGGTAGACCTTGCGGGCGCGGATCTTCTGGTATTTCGCGCCCTTGGCCTGGTCGCCGTTGGCGATCCAGTCGGCATCGGTCTCGAGGATTTCGATGACGTCCTCCAGGGTCTTGTCGTACTCGCCCATCAGTTCGCGGAGCGATTCCACGAACGCCTGGTTGTCGAGCTCGGCGTCGTTTTCCTGGGCGGCGTCGTCACGGACTGAATCTTTATCGTCTTTCATCGCAAGGCTCCGTTATCGGTATCTGTACGGGCCGGCACGGGCGGCCCGCTGGAATTCGGAAAAAAGCGTCCCCGCGCCGGGGGCGGCCGCGCTCGGGCGCGGCCACCGCCAGCTGTCGTGTGGCTCGTGGGGAGTTAGTGGTAGGCGTCTGCGGCGGTGACCTTGCCGCGGAACACGTGGTAGCTCCAGAAGGTGTACATGAGGATGATCGGGATGATGAACAGCGCGCCGATCAGGGCGAACAGCTGGCTGGACGGCGGCGAGGCGGCCTGCCAGAGGTCGATGGCCGGCGGGATGATCTTCGGCCAGATGCTCACCGCCAGGGCGAGGTAGCCGAGGAACATCAGGGCCAGCACGCTGATGAACGGCAGGTGCGAATGGCGCTTGCGCAGGTTCGACTGGACCAGGCACATCGACGCCACCGCCAGCGCGGCGATCACCGCGAAGAGCACCCAGTGGCGCCCGGAGAACCACAGCTGGGCGATGTTCGGGTGCAGCCAGGCGGTCCAGGCGCAGATCACCACGATCACCGCCGCCAGCAGGTAGGTCAGCGGCCGGCTGTAGTGGCGCATGCGCGACTCCAGCATGCCCTCGGTCTTCACCAGCAGCCAGGTGCTGCCCAGCAGCGCGTAGGCCACCACCAGGCCCAGGCCGCAGAACAGCGGGAACGGCGACAGCCAGTCCAGCGGGCCGCCGGCGAACTGCCGGTCCAGCACCGGGATGCCGTCGATGTAGGTGCCGATGGCCACGCCCTGGAAGAAGGTCGCCAGGAAGGAGCCGGCGATGAACGCCTTGTCCCAGATGTGGCGCTTCTGCGGCTTGGCCTTGAAGCGGAACTCGAAGGCCACGCCGCGGAAGATCAGCCCGGCCAGCACCAGCACCAGCGGCAGGTACAGCGCCTCCAGGATCACCGAATAGGCCAGCGGGAAGGCCCCGTAGAGCGCGGCGGCGCCGAGCACGGCCCAGGTTTCGTTGCCGTCCCACACCGGGGCGACGGTGTTCATCATCACGTCGCGTTCACTGGAGTCGGACACCAGCGGGAAGAGAATGCCCAGCCCCAGGTCGAAGCCGTCCATGATCACGTACATCATCAGCCCGAAGGCGATGATCACACCCCAGATGACCGACAGGTCGATGCCTTGAATACCCATGTTGCAACCTCCTCAGCCGGCAACCGACATAGGTCTGCGAATGCTGGAAGGCCCGGCGGGCTCGCTCTCCAGCGGATCGATCCGGTGCTGCTGGCCCGGCCCCTTGCGCACCAGGCGCATCATGTAGCCCAGGCCGACGGTGAACACCGAGAAGTAGATGACCACGAACAGCGCCAGGGTCAGGCTCATCTGCGCGACGTTGTGGTTGGAGACCGCCTGGCTGGTGCGCAGCATGCCGTAGACCACCCAGGGCTGGCGGCCCATCTCGGTGGTGAACCAGCCGGCCAGCAGCGCGATCAGCCCGGAGGGCCCCATCGCCAGCACCAGGCCCAGGAAGGCGCGGTTGCGGTACAGCGCGCCACCGCGGCGCAGCACCAGGGCGGCCAGGGCGCAGAGGATCATCAGCATCCCCAGCCCGGCCATCAGGCGGAAGCTCCAGAACACCACGGTGGAGTTGGGCCGGTCCTGCGGGGCGAAGCTCTTCAGCGCCGGGATCTGCTTGTCCAGGCTGTGGGTCAGGATCAGGCTGCCCAGGTACGGCACTTCCAGGCTGTAGCGGGTCCGCTCGGCCTGCATGTCCGGGATGCCGAAGAGGATCAGCGGCGTCGGCTCGCCCGGCTCGTTCTCCCAGTGCCCCTCGATGGCGGCGATCTTCGCCGGCTGGTGCTCCAGGGTGTTCAGGCCGTGGGCGTCGCCCACCAGCACCTGCAGCGGCGCCACGCCCAGGACCATCCACATGGCCATCGACAGCATGGTCCGCGTGGCCGGGTTGTCGCGCCCGCGCAGCAGGTGCCAGGCGGCCGAGGCGCCGACGAAGAAGGCGGTGGACAGGTAGGCGGCCAGCGCCATGTGCACCAGGCGGTAGGGGAAGGACGGGTTGAACACGATCTTCAGCCAGTCCAGCGGCACCACGCGCCCATCGACGATGTCGATGCCCTGGGGCGTCTGCATCCAGCTGTTGGACGAGAGGATCCAGAACATCGAGATCATGGTGCCGATGGCCACCATCACCGTGGCGAAGAAGTGCAGGCGGCGCCCCACCCGGTCCCAGCCGAAGAGCATCACGCCGAGGAAGCCGGCCTCCAGGAAGAACGCCGTCAGCACCTCGTAGGTCAGCAGCGGCCCGGTGATGCTGCCGGCGTAGTCGGAGAAGCGCGCCCAGTTGGTGCCGAACTCGTAGGCCATGACCAGGCCGGAGACCACGCCCATGCCGAAGTTCACCGCGAATATCTTCGACCAGAACTTGTAGAGGTCCTTGTAGACCGCGTTGCCGGACTTCAGCCAGAGCCCTTCGAGCACGGCCAGGAAGCTGGCCAGGCCGATGGTGATGGCCGGGAAGATGATGTGGAAGGAGACCGTGAACGCGAATTGAATCCGCGCCAGGTCCAACGCCTGTAGGTTCAACATGGCGAAACCCTTATTGATCGCTCATTCATGAAATGCCGGCAGCCGTCCTCCGGCTGCCGCACGGGAGTCCGTCTCAGGCGACAGTCGAATGGATCCGATTGTCTTCCCGGGCCTTCTCCAGCCTGATCGCGATGAACTTGGAAGTTGGCGTGAAGGTGCGCTCGCCATAGCTTTCCAGCGGCACCAGCGGGTTGGTTTCCGGGTAGTAGGCCGCGGCCTGCCCGGCCGGCAGGTCGTAGGCCACCAGCTGGAAGCCGTGGACGCGGCGCTCGATGCCGTCTTCCCAGAGCGACACCAGGTCGACCTTCTCGCCCGGCTCGAAGCCCAGGCGGCGGATGTCCCGCTCGTTGGCGAAGACCACCTCGCGCAGGCCGAACACCCCGCGGTAGCGGTCGTCCAGGCCGTACAGGGTGGTGTTGTACTGGTCGTGGGAACGCAGCGTCTGGAGGATCAGGTCGGGCCGCTCGCCGCGGGCCAGCACCGCCTGGTTGACCAGCTCCAGCGGCAGTTCGCTGGGGGTGAAGCGGGCCTTGCCGCTGGCGGTCTTCCAGACCCGCTCGGCCGCGTCGTTGCCCAGGTGGAAGCCGCCGGGGTGCTGCAGCCGCGCGTTGAAGTCGGCGAAGCCGGGGATGACGTCGGCGATCAGGTCGCGGATGTGCCCGTAGTCGGCGATGGCCCAGTCCCAGTCGATCGGGCGGTTGCCCAGGGTGGCCTTGGCGATGCCGGCGATGATCGCCGGTTCCGAGCGCAGGTGCGGCGAGCGCGGCTTCAGTTGGCCGTGGGAGATGTGCACCATGCTGAAGGTGTCTTCCACGGTGACGCCCTGGGGCCCGTCGGCCTGCATGTCGACCTCGGTGCGGCCCAGGCACGGCAGGATCAGCGCATCGCGGCCGGTGACCAGGTGCGAGCGGTTGAGCTTGGTGGCGATGTGCACGGTCAGCTCGCAGTTGCGCAGCGCGGCGTGGGTGCGCGGGGTGTCCGGGGTGGCCTGGGCGAAGTTGCCGCCCAGGGCCAGGAACACCTTGGCGCGCCTGGCTTCCATGGCCTGGATGGCGAGTACGGCGTTGTCGCCGTGGCCACGCGGCGCCTTGAACCTGAAGCGTTTCTCCAGGGCATCCAGCAGCCAGGTCGGCGGCTTCTCGTCGATGCCCATGGTGCGGTCGCCCTGCACGTTGCTGTGGCCGCGCACCGGCGACAGGCCGGCGCCGGGCTTGCCGACGTTGCCGCGCAGCAGTTGCAGGTTGACCACCTCCTGGATGGTCGGCACCGAGTGGCGGTGCTGCGTCAGGCCCATGGCCCAGCACATGATCACGCGCTCGGCGCGGCGGTACATGCGCGCCGCCAGCTCGATCTCGGCCAGGCTCAGGCCGGACTGGCCGACGATGTGCTCCCAGCTGGTGGCGTCCACCGCCGCCAGGTAGTCGTCCAGGCCGCTGGTGTGCTCGCGGATGAAGGCGTGGTCGAACACCGGCGGCTCGCCGTTGGCCTGGGCCTCGCGCTCCCACTGCAGGAGGAACTTGGCCATGCCGCGGAACATCGCCATGTCGCCGCCCAGGGCCGGGCGGAAGTAGGCGGTGTTGGTCGGCTCCGAGCCGTTGCTGAGCATCTCGAAGGGGTGCTGCGGGTGCTGGAAACGCTCCAGGCCGCGTTCCTTCAGCGGGTTGATGCAGATCACCTGGGCGCCGCGGTGTACCGCTTCGCGCAGCGGTTCGAGCATGCGCGGGTGGTTGGTGCCGGGGTTCTGGCCGATGACGAAGATGGCGTCGGCCTTCTCCAGGTCGTCGAAGACCACGGTGCCCTTGCCCACCCCGAGGGTTTCCGCCATGCCCAGGCCGCTGGCCTCGTGGCACATGTTCGAGCAGTCGGGGAAGTTGTTGGTGCCGAAGGCGCGGACGAACAGCTGGTAGAGGAAGGCCGCCTCGTTGCTGGCCCGGCCGGAGGTGTAGAACTCCGCCTCGTCCGGCGACTTCAGCGCCTTCAGGTGCCGGGCGATCAGGGCGAAGGCCTCGTCCCAGGTGGTTTCCACGTAGTGGTCGGTGGCCGCGTCATAGCGCATGGGATGGGTCAGGCGGCCCTGGTATTCTAGCCAGTAGTCGCTCTGCCCGGCCAGCGCGCTGACGCTGTACTTGGCGAAGAAGTCGGGGTCGACGGAGCGCCCGGTGGATTCCCAGTTGACCGCCTTGGCGCCGTTCTCGCAGAACTTCACCAGGCCGTTCTCGGGCGACTCGCCCCAGGCGCAGCCGGGGCAGTCGAAGCCGCTGTTCTGGTTGGTCTTGAGCATCGCCCGCAGGTTCTTGACCGCGTTCTCGCTGCCCAGCCAGCTCTTGGTCACGCTCTTGAGCGCGCCCCAGCCGGCGGCCGGTCCGGTGTAGCTCCTTATATGTTCGTCTTGGCTCATTCAGGCATTCCTCGATTACACGCAGAGAATGAAAGTTCTCAGGCAGAAAAAGGCGACGCTAAGAGCACGCCAATATCGGAACGCTGAGCGAGCAACTTCCTTGCGCGAAACTTGCTGTTCGCAACACCGGGTGAGTTGTGTTCAGGTCCAAGTTCCAGGGCCTTTTTTCGAACAATCGGCCTGAAAGCTGGAAAGACATTGGTTCGCCTTGTGACATCAGGCTATTGAGAAGCGGAGATTGCGTCCAATCGAAATAAATTAAACCCTGATCAGAACCGTCTATCAGCCCTGGAATGCCCGCAGTAGAAGGGCGGAATGGACAATTAAGGCGCTTGATAGACCACTCTTATCAACCGGTAATCAAAAGCAATTTGACGCCCCTGGGCGAACTGACTAGCCTCACCTCGAAGATCGCCAGAGCATTAATAAAAAGATGCCAACGCCTGCGTGCAAAGAGCAATGAACGATCACTTCGAGAGGCAACTCGGAATTGAATGAAAATACTGGCGAACTCATCGACGGTTTCAATCGGAAGATCGATTACCTGCGCATGTCGGTGACCGACCGCTGCGACTTCCGCTGCGTGTACTGCATGGCCGAGAACATGCAGTTCCTGCCGCGCCAGCGCATCCTCACCCTCGACGAGCTGTACCGCGTGGCGGAGCGCTTCGTCGCCCTGGGCACGCGCAAGATCCGCCTCACCGGCGGCGAGCCCCTGGTGCGCCAGGGCATCGTCGAGCTGTGCGCGCGCATCGCCGCCCTGCCCGGCCTGCGCGAGCTGTGCATGACCAGCAACGGCTCGCAGCTCCAGCGCCTGGCGCAGCCGCTGCACGACGCCGGCCTGGCGCGGCTGAACATCAGTCTCGACAGCCTGGATGCGCAGCGCTTCAAGGCGCTTACCCGCACCGGCGACCTGCAGCAGGTGATCGCCGGCATCGACGCCGCGCGCAGCGCCGGCTTCCGCCACACCAAGCTCAACTGCGTGGTGCTCAAGGGCCGCAACGACCACGAGGTGGTCGACCTGGTGCGCTTCGCCATCGACCGCCAGCTGGACATCTCCTTCATCGAGGAAATGCCCCTGGGCGTGATCAGCGAGCACCAGCGCGGCGAGTCCTACTGTTCCAGCGACGAGGTGCGCCAGCGCATCGGCGAGCGGTTCACCCTCATCGAATCCGCCGAATCCACCCAGGGCCCGTCGCGCTACTGCCGCCTGGCCGAGGCGCCGGAAATCCGCATCGGTTTCATCTCGCCGCACAGCCACAACTTCTGCGGCAGCTGCAACCGCGTGCGCCTGACCGTCGAGGGCCGCCTGCTGCTGTGCCTGGGCAACGAGCATTCGGCCGACCTCAAGCAGGTGCTGCGCGCCCACCCCGGCGACGCCGAACGGCTGGACAAGGCGATCCGCCAGGCCATGCGGCTCAAGCCCCAGCGCCACCATTTCGAGGTCGGCGGCGAAGTGCAGATCCTGCGCTTCATGAACATGACCGGCGGCTAGCCGCCCACCTGGAATCGCCATGATCGTCCAACCGCAACCCGACATGCTGCGCGTGCTGTTCACGCTCAAGGGCTCCATCGCCAAGCGCATCGCCTTCCGCAGCCTGATGGTCACCATCCTGGCGGCGCTGATCGTGCTGGTGGAGGAACACCACCCGGCGTTCTTCGCGCGGGTCAACGCCACGCCCTTCACCCTGCTGGGCCTGTCGCTGTCGATCTTCATGAGCTTCCGCAACAACGCCTGCTACGACCGCTGGTGGGAAGGCCGCAAGACCTGGGGCAAGGTGATCATCGACATGCGCTCGTTCATCCGCGAGAGCGTCGCCATCACCGACGCCGCCCTGCGCGAACGCCTGCTGCGCGCGCTCTGCGGCTACGCCCACGCGCTCAACGCGCGGCTGCGCAACGAGGACGAGCTGAAGGCCGCCCGCCCCTGGCTCGCCAGCGACACGCCGATCGCCGCGCACAACGTCACCGACGGCATCCTCCAGCACATCGGCAGCGTCTGCTCGCAGCTGGCCGAAGAAAAACGCATCAGCGAATGGCGCTACGTGACGCTGGAGCAGCGCCTGGCCGCCTTCACCGATGCCCAGGGCGTGTGCGAGCGGATCAAGGCGACGCCCATCCCCTTCCCCTACACCCTGCTGCTGCACCGCACCATCTACATCTTCTGCATCCTGCTGCCCTTCGCCATGGCCGAGCCGCTGGGCTGGATGGCGCCCATCTTCACCACCATCGTCAGCTACACCTTCTTCGGCCTGGACGCCATCAGCAACGAGCTGGAAGACCCCTTCGGCCGCGAAGAGAACGACCTGCCCACCGACGCCATGGTCCGCGTCATCGAGCGCGACATCCTCGGCGCCCTGGGCTGCAAGGACCTGCCGCCGCCCCTGCAGCCGGTGGACTACGTCCTCAGCTGAGCGCCGAGGCTGGCTCGGTACGCCGAGGGCGGCATGCCCTCCCAGCGCTTGAAGGCGCGGCGGAAGTTGGCCAGGTCGGTGTAGCCCAGGGTGTAGGCGATTTCCTCGATGCTCAGGTGGCCGGCCTTCAGGTGCTCGATGGCCAGGGTGCGGCGCACGTCCTCGAGGATCAGCTTGAATGACGTCCCCTCCGCCAGCAGGTGGCGGTGCAGGGTGCGCGGCGTCATGTGGAACAGGCGCGCGGTGACCTTCAGGCTGGGGAAGCCGTTGTGCTTTTCCAGCATGGCGCGCCGCACCCGGGCGCCCATGGAGGCGGTTTCGCCCAGCCGCTCCAGCTCCCGCCGGCAGATCGCTTCGGCCTCGCGGAAGGCCGCGGGGTCGGCCAGCTTCAGCGGCTGGTCGATGACCGCCAGGTCCAGGCTGAAGCCGGCCCAGGGCTGCCCGTAGGCCACCGGGCAGCGGAACAGCTCCTCGGCCAGCGCGGCGTAGGGCTGCTCCGCGAACGGCAGCCTGACCTGGCGCAGCGGGCAACTGCCGAGGGTCATCGCCGCGAAGATGTTGCTCACCGCCAGCATCACCGCCTCCAGCACCGTGCGCTCGATGTCGCCCAGGGCATAGCCGGGCTGGAAGCGCACCTGTACCTGCCCTGCCCGCTCATCGCATTCGTAGCTCAGGCTGAACAGCGTGGTGCGCAGCGCCAGGTAGCGCTGCAGCAGTTCCAGGGCCTGGCGCAGGGTGCCGCTCTGCATCGCCGCGTAGCCGAGGATGCCGTGGGTGTTGACCACCAGGCGCTCGCCGATCAGCAGCCCCAGCGCCGGCTCCGCCGTCACTTCGATGGCGTCGCGCAGCAGTTGCTGGAACTGCGGGAAACCGAGCTGGAAGCCCGGCTCGTCGAGCTGGCGCTCGTCCAGACCGCTGCGGGCGAACCAGGCCTGCGCGTCCTTCTGCATGGCCCGCAGCTGCTCGGCGATCTGCCGCAGGTAGGGCATTGGCAACACGAAGTCCGACAAGGGCTCGACCTCACAGGGTTCCGGGGGCGCGAAGATGTCAACAAATGACCCCTGGAATGTCAATCGGGAACCTCTCCGCCGCCCGCCGCCGTCCCTAGCATTGAAGCGTCCCGACCCACAACGATTAGAACGGAGGACGCATGTTTGCCTTCCTGAACAGAAACCGTGCGGCAAACGCCTCGATCAACGGCGCCAGCATCCGTGTCGAGCCCGGCGAGACCCTGCTGCAAGCCGCCTTGCGCAATGGCATCGACTTCCCCCACAGCTGCCGCGTCGGCGGTTGCGCCAGCTGCAAGTGCCGGCTGCTGCAGGGCAAGGTCAGGGAATTGACCGAGACCGGCTACATCCTCAGCGCCGAGGAACTCGACCAGGGCTACATCCTGGCCTGCCAGAGCGTGCCGCGCGGCGACGTGAGCATCGAGGTCGACAGCGCGCAGCAGGAGGCCCGCCAGGTCCGCGGCAAGGTCGTGGCGCAGGAGCGCCTCACCCACGACATCACCCGCCTGACCCTCCAGCTCGAAACGGGCCTGCCCTACCAGGCCGGGCAGTACGCCGAGCTCAGCCTCGACTGCCTGCCCAATCACGCCCGGAGCTTCTCCTTCGCCTCGCCTCCGCGGGCCGACGCCAAGGTCAGCTTCTTCATCCGCAAGGTGCCCGGCGGCCGGCTCACCACGCTGGTCGATAGCCACTCGCTGGTCGGCCAGGGCGCGAGCCTCAAGGGCCCGCTGGGCCAGTTCCACCTGCGCCCGGCCGACGCCCCGCTGCTGCTGGTGGCCGGCGGCAGCGGCCTGGCCCCGCTGCTGGCCATCCTCCAGGACGCGCTGGCCGGCAACGTGCGGCGCCCGGTCACCCTGCTGTTCGGCGCCCGGCAGGAGCACGACCTCTACGCCCTGGAGGAAATCCAGGCGCTCGCCCGGCAGTGGCCCGGGCCCTTCCACTTCGTCCCGGTGCTTTCCGAAGCGGACCGCCACGCCGCCTGGGAAGGCGCGCGGGGCCTGGTCAGCGAACAGATACCGGTGCTGCTGCAGGCCGGCAGCCACGCCTACCTGTGCGGGCCGCCGGGGATGATCGACAGCGCCAGCGCCCTGCTGCAACGGCACGGCGTGGCCCGCGAAAACATCCATGCCGACCGCTTCACGCTGCAACAGGCTCCCCATGCCGCTACAGAAAGCGCAGCCACGCAACCCGCAAGCCTGTAACCCGAAACCCAATAACAAGAGAGACAGATGCCCATGAACGCGCTGCACTACCTCAAGTACTTCCTGTTCCACGCCGTCGGCCTGTGCTCGGCCGCCGCCCTGCTCGCCGGCGGCCCCTGGATCGCCTACGGCCTGGCCGCCGTGCTGACGCTCTACGTGGTCGGCGACCTGGTCTGCGGCGACGACACCAGCACGCCCGAATTCCGCCACCCGGGCATCCTCACCTTCCAGCTGTGGCTGGCCCTGCCGCTGCTGTGCTTCATCGTCTTCGCGGCGCTCTGGGGCGTCAGCGACGGCGACTTCCTCGGCTTCGGCGCCGCCCTGGGCCAGGCGACGGGCTACGACCTGATCGCCGCCCGGGACGCCACCAACCTTGGCCAGCACACCTGCGCCTGGGTCCTCACCGGCCTGATGATCGGCACCATCGGCACCATCACCGCCCATGAGCTGACGCACCGCACCTGGGACCCGGTCTCCATGCTCATCGGCCGCTGGCTGCTGGCGTTCAGCTTCGACACCACCTTCTCCATCGAGCACGTCTACGGCCACCACCGCTACGTCTCCACCACCGAGGACCCGGCCACCGCGCCGCGCGGGCGCAACGTCTACGCCCACGTGCTGATCTCGACCGTACGGGGCAACCTCAGCGCCTGGCACATCGAGAAGCAGCGCCTGGCGCGCAAGGGCTACTGGCTGCTCGGCTGGCGCAACGCGGTGCTGCGCGGGCACGGCATGAGCCTGCTGCTGGTGGCCGCGGCCTACGCCATCGGCCAGTGGCCCGCCGCGCTGTTCTTCATCGCCTGCGCGCTGTGGGGCAAGGCCCTGCTGGAGATCGTCAACTACATGGAGCACTACGGCATGGTGCGCAACCCGGCCACCCCCGTGCAGCCGCGGCATTCCTGGAACACCAACAAGCGCATCAGCTCCTGGACCATGTTCAACCTGACCCGCCACTCCCACCACCACGCCCAGGGCGAGGTGCCCTACCAGGACCTGAAGCCCTTCCCCGACGCGCCGATGATGGTCGGCGGCTACCTGACCACCATCATCGTCGCCATGCTCCCGCCGCTCTGGCACAAGTTGATGACGCCCAAGGTGCTGGCCTGGGACCGCGAATACGCGAGCGCCGAAGAACGCCAACTGGCCGCGACCGCCAACGCCCGCAGTGGTATTCCGGCGCTGATGAAATATTCGAACTATCCGTCCCCTTCCTGATGAGCGTTACCTGCAAGTTCGAATGTTTCGCCCGGGAATGAAAGAGAACATCCTCGAAAGATTCACCTGAAACTTCCGCGAGGGCCGGTTGACGCCGCAGCCCTCGGCGTTCGGGCATTCGCTGAAGTGCATAGTTGGAACTTCCACTGGGTGCGGCGCTTTTCGAAAAACAATAAGCCGGTACTTGCCCGATCAGGAAAGTCCATATCTTGCAAGATCGATCCCGAGTATCCGCCAATGCACTTCGCCTTTCATTCTTCAGGAAAATCAAATATCGCTTGACACTTCCCTTGCAGTTTGGCGTCATAGCCAGCGCCTTACGTAGCAAGAAGAAGCGCCCTTGTTTTCTATCAACGCCATATTCATGGCGTTTTTTACAAGTATCGCTATATAAAAAAGTAAATAACGGAATAAAACACTTTCTGCTCGGAGTCAGGCGCGACACTCGAACCGTTATCAGGAGCATTCATATGAAGCGATCCACCCTCGCCCTGGCGATCGCCGCGGGCGTCCTCGCCCAGCAGGCCAGCGCCGGCGGGTTCATCGAAGACAGCAAGGCCAGCCTCGGCCTGCGCAACTTCTACATCAACACCGACAACCGCAACGGCCCCGCCTCGCCCAGCAAGCAGGAAGAATGGGGCCAGGGCTTCATGCTCAACTACGCCTCCGGCTTCACCGAAGGCACCGTCGGCTTCGGCGTCGACGCCCTGGGCCTGCTCGGCCTGCGCCTGGACGGCGGCGGCAAGTCCGGCAAGAGCGGCATCGACCGCCAGCCCGGCACCATCTTCCCGCTGGAGAGCGACGGCAGCGCGGTGGACGAGTTCAGCAGCCTGGGCCTGACCGCCAAGGCGAAAGTGTCGAAGACCGAGTTCCGCT
>NZ_FOLS01000011.1 GCF_900112375.1 Pseudomonas citronellolis
ACTTTCGCCTTGGCGGTCAGGCCCAGGCTGCTGAACTCGTCCACCGCGCTGCCGTCGCTCTCCAGCGGGAAGATGGTGCCGGGCTGGCGGTCGATGCCGCTCTTGCCGGACTTGCCGCCGCCGTCCAGGCGCAGGCCGAGCAGGCCCAGGGCGTCGACGCCGAAGCCGACGGTGCCTTCGGTGAAGCCGGAGGCGTAGTTGAGCATGAAGCCCTGGCCCCATTCTTCCTGCTTGCTGGGCGAGGCGGGGCCGTTGCGGTTGTCGGTGTTGATGTAGAAGTTGCGCAGGCCGAGGCTGGCCTTGCTGTCTTCGATGAATCCGCCGGCGCTGGCCTGCTGGGCGAGGACGCCCGCGGCGATCGCCAGGGCGAGGGTGGATCGCTTCATTGTCATGCTCCTTGGTCCGTTCTTTTTCTATGTATGTGGCCGGGGTGGCGCCGTCCGCGCCGGCCAAGGTAGCCGCGGCTGATGTCCATCGCTATATGTTTTTGTATATAGCGATAGGCGCAAGACGCGATTGCCGTGACGATGACGCGGTCAGGCAAAGGCTAGGGTCGGTCGCTGGACGCGGTGCATGAGGCCAAATTCTGACTTTCCAGTCAATGGCCGCGATGCCGCACCTTGGCGGCGGAGCGCTAGGCGACCGCCACCAGGCTCAGCAGGCGTCCGTCGAACAGCGCGTACTGCGCCTCCAGCTCGCGGCCGTGGTGCCATTCCGCGGACAGGTCGCAGAGCAGGCGCAGGCGCGCGCGGCCTTCGGCGTCCCAGGCCAGCAGTTCGGCATCCTCGAAGTAGAAGCGCCGGCCCACCAGAGGGTAGAGGGCCTTGAACAGGCTTTCCTTGAGCGAGAAGGTCAGGGTCACGCCCAGGCCGACCTGCTCCGGCGCCAGGCGTTCGCGCTCGGCGGGGGTGAGGATTTCCTCCAGCAGGCGGCTGGCGCGGGCGTCGTCCAGCAGCGTCTCGACGTCCAGGCCGAGGCTGCGCCAGGCGTCGCGGCGGGCCACCACGGCGGCGGCCCAGTCGTCGCCATGGGTGATGGAGCCGACCAGCCCGCCCGGCCAGATCGGCGCGCGGTCCGGCGCCAGGCCCGGCGTCTGCGGCAGGCCGGTCAGGCGCTGGATGCCGGCGCGGGCGCACAGGCGCCCGGCGAGGAATTCGGCGCGGCGCTTGGCCACCGCGCGGCCGATGTTCGGCGGCAGGTCCACGCCGTGGCGGCCGAAGGCCTGGGCGTCGAGCTTCTGCGGCTGGAAGCGGCAGCTGTGGAGCAGGGCGCCGGGCAGCGCCTGGGGCAGCGGCCAGTGCGCCTGGGGCGGGGTGAGGAAGTCGTCGGTGTCGGGCATGGCGGGGATTCTGCCCGGCCGCCGGACGCGGTGCCAGTGGATTCGTGTGGCGAGTGACCGCCCAGTCGCGTCCGGGCGGTCACGCGGCGTTTACATTCGCTTGCAAAGGCTTACCGAAGCGCTACGGATCGGCGGCCGGGGAATTTGCCACACTGCGCCTCGCGTTCCTTTGCCGGAACGCAGGTGAGGTTGTTGTCGGAGCCGCGCGCTCCGGCCTTTTCACAGATCGTGGCGGGAGCCCCTTTTCGGGCTCCCGTTTTTTTTGCCCGGCCAAACGCCAACACCCCCGTAGGATGGGTTGAGCGAAGCGATACCCATCGCCCTTCAGTCGGCCTTCTGCTGGAAGATGTCCTTGAGGAAGGCCTGCAGGTCGGCCCAGGACTTCTGGTCGGCGGTCTTGTCGTAGCCCACGTCCAGGCCGTGGCCCTTGTGCTTGTCGGCGTCGGGGTTGGTGAAGCTGTGCTTGGCGTTGGGCTGGACGACGAACCTGTAGTCCACTTTGGCGGCGTCCATCTCCTGCTTGAAGGCGGCCACGCTGTCGGCCGGCACCAGGGTGTCGGCGCCGCCGTGCTCGACCAGCACCTTGGCGCTGACCGCGCCCGGCTGCGCCGGGGTGGCGGTGGCCAGCACCCCGTGGAAGCTGGCCACGCCCAGCAGCGGCAGGCCCTGGCGGGCCATGTCCAGCACCACCTTGCCGCCGAAGCAGTAGCCGATGGCGGCGATCTTCGCCGGGTCGGTCTGCGGCTGTTTCTTCAGCAGGTCCAGGCCGGCCTGGAAGCGCGCCTTGGCGGCGTCGGCATTCTTCAATGCTTCCTGCATGAAGGCCTGGGCCTGCTCGGGGTGCTCGGTGGCCTTGCCCTCGCCGTACATGTCGATGGACAGCGCCGCGTAGCCCAGCGCGGCGAGGTCGCGGGCGCGGCGCTTGGCGTAGTCGTTCAGGCCCCACCATTCGTGGACCACGATGATCCCCGGGCGGATGCCGGCCTGGGCGTCGTCGTAGGCGAAGTAGCCGACCAGCTTGGTGCCGTCGGTGGCCTGGTAGGGGATTTCCTGGGTCTTGACCTCCGCCTGGGCGGCGAAGCCCAGGCCGAGCAGCAGCAGGGTGGCGAGCAGGCGCATGGGCGTTTTCTCCAGAGGGTGGACTGAAAAAGATAGCCGGTTGTGCGGCGGCGGTCGGATTTCCCCCGCGCAACCGCTCAAGCCCGCGGCATGGCGTGAAAGCCGCGGCGCCATCGGCTACCCTTGCCGGGCCAGTCAGCCGTGCGGGACCCACAACGGATGTTCGACCTCAGTACCTGGAACCTCACCCTTCCCGAAGGCCGCCCGGCCAGGACCATTTCCACCCCGGCGCTGCAGCGCGACTACCAGAGCCCGTATTTCCACCGCAGCGCCGACGGCGTGGAGTTCTGGGTGCCGGTGAACGGCAGCCACACGCGCAACAGCGAGTTCCCGCGCACCGAACTGCGCGAGACGCGCAGCGACGGCTCGCCCTACACCTGGCGCTATCCCAACGTCGACAGCCTGCTGCGCGCCACCCTGCACGTGGACGCGGTGCCCTCCATGCGGCGCATGGTGATCGGCCAGATCCACAGCGATGGCGCCGGCAGCGGCGATGCCGCGCCGCTGCTGAAGCTGGTCTACCAGCTGCGCCTGGACCAGGGCCGGGTGCTGGCGCAGATCCGCGAGCGCCCGGGCGACGCCACCGCCATCACCTACACGGTGCTGGACGGCATCCCCCTGGGGCGCAGCTTCGACTACCGCATCGGCGTGTCGCGCTCGGGCGTGCTGAGCATCGAGGTCAACGACCAGCGCCTGGTCCGCCAACTCGACCCGCAGTGGGCGCGCCAGGGCCTGTACTTCAAGGCGGGGCTGTACCTGCAGGATAATCGCGGCCCCGCCAGCGAAGGCGGGCGGGCGACCTTCAGCGCCCTGTCGATCATGCACCGTTGAGGAACTGCCCCATGCTGCCTTCCCGAATCCTCCCGGCCCTGCTGCTCGCCGCCGGCCTGTCCCAGGCCCCGGGCGCCGTGGCCGACGAGTTCTCCGCCTGCCTCGCGCGCCTGCAGCCGCAGGCCGCCGCCAAGGGCGTGAGCGCCGCGGCCTACCAGCGCTACACCGGCGGCCTTGCGGCCGACCTCAGCGTGCTCGACCTGCTCAACGCCCAGCCGGAATTCGTCACCCCGCTGTGGGACTACCTGGCCGGGCTGGTGGACGAACAGCGCGTCGCCGACGGCAAGGCCATGCTGGCGCAGCATGCCGAGCTGTTCGAGCGCGTCGCCCGCCAGTACCGGGTGGACAAGTACACGGTGGCGGCAGTGTGGGGCGTGGAGAGCGACTTCGGCCGCATCACCGGCAAGCGCCCGCTGCTGGTCTCGCTGGGCACGCTGTCGTGCTACGGGCGGCGCCAGGCGTTCTTCCAGGGCGAGTTCTTCGCCACCCTCAAGCTGCTGCAGCAGGGCGACCTGCGCGATCCGGCCATCACCGGCTCCTGGGCCGGCGCCTTCGGCCAGACGCAGTTCATGCCCAGCACCTACGCGCGCATCGCCGAGGACTTCGACGGCGACGGCCACCGCGACCTGGTGGGCAGCGTGCCCGATGCCCTGGCCTCCACCGCCAACTACCTGCGCAAGGCCGGCTGGGTGCCGGGCGCGGCCTGGGGCTACGAGGTGAAGCTGCCGGCGAACTTCGCCGAGTCCCAGGCCGGGCGCACCAAGCGGCGCACGGTGGCAGACTGGCAGGCCCTGGGCGTGAAGCGCATCGACGGCGGGCCGCTGCCGGCCGGCGACGCCCGCGCCGCCATCCTGCTGCCCACCGGCAAGGCCGGCCCGGCCTTCCTGGTGCTGCGCAACTACGACGCGATCTATTCGTACAACGCGGCGGAAAGCTACGCGCTGGCCATCGCCCTGCTGTCCGACCGCCTGCGCGGCGAGCCGGGCCTGCGCACCCCCTGGCCGACCGACGACCCCGGCCTGAGCCGCGCCCAGCGCAAGGAGTTGCAGCGACTGCTGCTGGCCCGCGGCCACGCCATCGGCGAGCCGGACGGGCTGATCGGCGACAACACCCGCCGCGCCATCCAGGCCGAGCAGCAGCGCCTGGGCCTGCAGCCGGCCGATGGCCGCGCCGGGCAGAAGATCCTCAAGGCCCTGCAGGCCGCGCATTGAACCGTAGGGCGTATAACCGTTCGCGGTTATCCGCCGATACACCGAGGCCACAGCCAACGCCCAGGTCAACCCCGGAGCCGCCGGGCACCGAGGCCAAACGGCGGATAACGCCGAACGTTATCCGCCCTACGCCAGGCCCGACCTTGACGTAGGGCGTATAACCGTTCGCGGTTATACGCCGATACACCGAGGCCACAGCCAACGCCCAGGTCAACCCCGGAGCCGCCGGGAACCAAGGTCAAACGACGGATAACGCCATAGGCGTCATGCGTCCTACTTTCCGTTCAGGCCAGGTTCAGCGGCGCGTCAGGTAGCGTTCAGTGGCCGCCCCTTAACCTGCACTCCGTCAACCACTTACCCACATCCTTGACGGAGAAACACCATGAACCTGCTGCACAAGCTCACCCTCGCCACCGCCATCCTCGGCGCCTCCGCAGGCATCGCTCAGGCTTCGGAAAACTTCGCCGGCCTGACCTGGGGCGAAACCAGCAACAACATCCAGAAATCCCACGCGCTGAACCGCAACCTCAACGACCCGAAACTCGACAGCGTGATCAACAACAGCAGCACCTGGGGCGTGCGCGCCGGCCAGCAGAACGACACCGGCCGCTACTACGCCACCTACGAGAACACTTCCGACACCCACCGCGGCCTGAAGCTGCGCCAGCAGAACCTGCTCGGCAGCTACGACGCCTTCCTGCCGCTGAACGACCAGGGCACCAAGGTCTTCGGCGGCGGCACCCTCGGCCTGACCAAGCTGGAGCAGGACTCCCGCGGCTACAGCCGTGACAGCGACATCGGCTACGCCATCGGCGCCCAGGCCGGTATCCTCCAGGACATCGGCCGGAACGCCTCGCTGGAAGGCGGCTATCGTTACCTGCGTACCAATGCCAGCACGGAGATGAGCCCGCACGGCGGCGACAAGGTCGGCTCGCTGGACCTGCACAGCAGCGCGCAGCTCTACCTGGGCGCCAACTACCGGTTCTGACTGGCAGGGGGCCGGGCCCGCAGCCCGGCCTCCGCATAAGGAGGAAGTTCCATGAAACTACTGGTGGTGGAAGATGAGGCGCTGCTGCGCCATCACCTGTACACCCGCCTCGGCGAACAGGGCCACGTGGTCGACGCCGTGGGCAACGCCGAAGAGGCCCTGTACCGGGCCCACGAATACCATCACGACCTGGCGATCATCGACCTCGGCCTGCCGGGCATGAGCGGCCTGGACCTGATCCGCGAGTTCCGCAGCCAGGGCAAGGCCTTCCCGATCCTCATCCTCACCGCCCGCGGCAACTGGCAGGACAAGGTCGAAGGCCTGGCCGCCGGCGCCGACGACTACGTGGTCAAGCCGTTCCAGTTCGAGGAGCTGGAAGCGCGCCTGAACGCCCTGCTGCGCCGCTCCAGCGGCTTCGTCCAGGCCACCATCGAGGCCGGCCCGCTGCTGCTCGACCTGAACCGCAAGCAGGCCACGGTGGCCGGCGAGACCCTGGGCCTGACCGCCTTCGAGTACCGCATCCTCGAATACCTCATGCGCCACCACCAGCAGGTGGTGAGCAAGGAGCGGCTGATCGAGCAGCTCTACCCGGACGACGACGAGCGCGACCCCAACGTCATCGAGGTGCTGGTCGGCCGCCTGCGGCGCAAGCTGGAGAGCCACGAGGGCTTCCGCCCGATCGACACCGTGCGCGGCCAGGGCTACCTGTTCACCGAGCGTTGCCGCTGATGCGCTCGCTGCGCCTGCGCCTGATGCTGGGGGCTGCGGCCCTGGCGATCCTGTTCATGCTGGCCCTGCTGCCGGCGTTGCAGCGGGCGTTCAGCATCGCCCTGGTGAACGCCATCCAGCAGCGCCTGGCCTCGGACGTCGCCACCCTGGTGTCGTCCGCGCGCATCGACGGCGACCGCCTGAACATGCCCGAGCACCTGGCGGTGGAGGACTTCAACCTGCCGGAGTCCAAGCTGCTGGGCTACATCTACGACCGCGAGGGGCGGATGGTCTGGCGCTCCACCTCGACCCAGGACGAGAGCGTGCAGTACGTGCCGCTCTACGACGGCGAGCCCGACGTGTTCACCCGCGCTCGCGACGACCACGGCAACGAATTCTTCGTCTACGACGTGGAGATCGACCTGGTGGGCGGCAAGCAGGCCGCCTACAGCATCGTCACCATGCAGCCGGTGAGCGCCTTTCGCGAGCTGGTGCACGGCTTCCGCGAGCAGTTGTACATCTGGCTCGGCGGCGCGCTGCTGCTGTTGCTCGGGCTGCTCTGGCTCGGCCTGGGCTGGGGCTTCCGCTCCATGCGCGGAATACGCGAGGAGCTGGACCAGATCGAGGCTGGCGAGCGCGAACGCCTGAGCGACGAACACCCCAGCGAGATGCTGCGCCTGACCGACTCGCTGAACCGCCTGCTGGACGGCGAGCGCAGCCAGCGCGAGCGTTACCGCAACTCCCTGGCGGACCTCGCGCACAGCCTGAAGACGCCGCTGGCGGTGCTGCAGGGGGTGAGCGAAAACCTCGCCGACGAGCCGCGCAACCGCGAGCAGGTGCAGGTGCTGCAGAGCCAGATCGAGCGCATGAGCCAGCAGATCGGCTACCAGTTGCAGCGCGCCAGCCTGCGCAAGAGCGGCCTGGTGCGCCACCGCGTGCAGCTCGGCCCGCTGCTGGACACCCTGGCCGGCGCGCTGGACAAGGTCTACCGCGACAAGCGGGTGATCCTCGAACGCGACTTCCCCGAGCACCTGAGCCTGCCGCTGGAGCAGGGCGCGCTGCTGGAACTGCTCGGCAACCTGCTGGAGAATGCCTACCGCCTGTGCCTGGCCCGCGTGCGCATCAGCGCCCGCCAGCAGGACGGCGGCTACGAACTGCGGGTGGAAGACGACGGCCCGGGCATCCCCCCGGACCAGCGCCAGCGCATCCTCCAGCGCGGCGAACGGCTGGACACCCAGCACCCGGGGCAGGGCATAGGTACGGCGGTGGTGATGGACATCCTCGACAGCTACGGCGGCAGCCTGGCGCTGGATGACTCCGAGCTGGGCGGCGCCTGTTTCCGCATCCGTTTGCCGGGGTAGGTGCGTCGGAGCGCTCCTACGAGAAGCCGTGCCTGCCCGTACCGTAGGAGCGGATCTTATCCGCGAACCGCGCCTGGACCTCCGGCTATCGCGGACAAGGTCCGCTCCGGGGGAGGAATACCGTGTTTCCCGGCAACCTGTAGGAGCGGGCCCTGCCCGCGAAATCGCGCGCAGGGCGCGCTCCTACATGGGAATGGTGTGGGTGGGGCGGCGTAGGAGCGGATCTCATCCGCGAATCGCGCCTGGACCTCCGGCTATCGCGGACAAGGTCCGCTCCGGGGGCAGGAAAAACGCTGTCGTAGGATGGCGTTGAGCGCAGCGATACCCATCGCCCGCAAAGCCCGTCACTCCCCCTGCTGCGCCCGGTACGCCCCCGGCGTCAGCCCGGTCCACTTCTTGAACGCGCGGTGGAACGCCGAGGGCTCGGAGAAGCCGAGCTGGTCGGCGATGTCCTGGATCGACAATTCGTCGCGGCCCAGGTGGTAGATGGCCAGGTCGCGGCGCAGCTGGTCCTTGAGTTCCTGGAAGTTCGGGCCTTCCTCGCGCAGGTGGCGGCGCAGCGTCTGCGGGCTCATGTGCAGCTGCTGCGCCACGCTTTCCAGGTCCGGCCAGCGCCGGCAGTCGCGGCCGAGCAGGCGGCGGATCTGGCTGGTCAGGCTGTCGCCGCCGTCCGGGCGGGCCAGCAGGTCGGCCGGGGAGTCCTTGAGGAAGTGCTTGAGGCTGCGCTCGTCCTGCAGCAGCGGCATGTCCAGGTAGCGCGCGTGGAAGCTCAGCCCGGTGCTGTCGGCGGCGAAGCGCCGCGGGCAGGGGAACAGCAGGTCGTACTCGGCGGCGTGGGCTGGCTCGGGGTAGGCGAAGCGGGCTTCTTCCAGGCGGATGCGCTGGCCGATCAGCCAACTGCCCAGGCGGTGCCAGATCACCAGCAGGCTCTCGGTGAGGAAGTGTTCCGGGTCCTGCAGTGCGCTGTGGTCGATGACCAGTTCGGCGCGCTCGCCGTCGCGGCGCAGCTCGATGCGCGGCGCGGCGGGGAACAGGTCGTAGAAGAGCGCGCCGCGGCCCAGGGCCTTCTCCAGGGTGCGGCACTGGATGATGGCGTGGCACATCATGGCGAAGGTGCCGCGCTTGCTGCGCACCTCGCCGAAGCCCATGTACTCGTCGTCGAGGTCTTCCCAGACCAGTTGGATCAGCCGGCCGAACTGCTCGGGCGAGACCCGCGCCCGCGGCTCTTCGAGCAAGGCCGGCTGGATGCCGGCGGCGCGCAGCAGGGGCAGGGGGTCGTGGCCCTGCTGGCGGGCGCCGCGCAGGGCGGCGCGGACGAAATGGCTGGCGATGGTGCGTTCACGCATGGGTTTTCCTTGTTCTGCTGCGTGTGTGCCGGGCGCCGGTTCGCGGCGGCCGTGGGGCAAATCTAAGGCACCCGGGGCCCTGGCGGATACCCGCCAAGTGGCGGGAAACCCGCCGCGGGCTTGGCGGGTTTCCGCCATCGATCAGCCCGCATGTTGCTTTAGTGATTTATTAAGCTGTTGAAATTAAAGTGAAAATTAAAGGATGGCGATTTGGCACAGGGCTTGCCAATAGGGTTCAAGGCCTGCCGACGGGCAGGACGAAAACAAATTCTCCCACTGAAGGGAGATAACGCTTCGGGCAACGCGCCGCCGCCAGGAAGGCGGGCCGCCAGCTCAAGAGGACCCTGCCGCAATGACCAAGCAACCCTTCTACAAGAGCCTGTACGTGCAGGTGCTGATCGCCATCGCCATCGGCATCGCCCTGGGCCACTACTATCCGCAGACCGCGGTGCTGATGAAGCCCCTGGGCGACGGCTTCGTCAAACTGATCAAGATGGCCATCGCGCCGATCATCTTCTGCACCGTGGTCACCGGCATCGCCGGCATGCAGAGCATGAAGGCTGTAGGCAAGACCGGCGGCATGGCCCTGCTGTACTTCGAGATCGTCTCGACCATCGCGCTGATCATCGGCCTAGTGGTGGTCAACGTGGTCCAGCCCGGCGCCGGCATGCACGTCGACCCGGCCAGCCTGGACACCAGCAAGATCGCCGCCTACGCCGCCGCCGGCGCGAAGCAGAGCACCGTCGACTTCCTGATGAACATCATCCCCAACACCGTGGTCGGCGCCTTCGCCAACGGTGACATCCTGCAGGTGCTGTTCTTCTCCGTGCTGTTCGGCTACGCCCTGCACCGCCTGGGCAGCTACGGCCAGCCGATCTTCCAGTTCATCGAGCGCTTCACCCAGGTGATGTTCAACATCATCAACGTGATCATGAAGGTCGCTCCCATCGGTGCCTTCGGCGCCATGGCCTTCACCATCGGCGCCTACGGCGTGGGCTCGCTGGTGCAGCTGGGCCAGCTGATGGCCTGCTTCTACATCACCTGCCTGCTGTTCGTGCTCATCGTCCTGGGCGGCATCGCCCGCGCCCACGGCTTCAACATCCTGAAGTTCATCAAATACATCCGCGAGGAGCTGCTGATCGTCCTCGGCACCTCGTCCTCGGAATCGGCGCTGCCGCGCATGATCGCCAAGATGGAGAAGCTGGGCTGCGACAAGAGCGTGGTCGGCCTGGTGATCCCCACCGGCTACTCGTTCAACCTCGACGGCACCTCGATCTACCTGACCATGGCCGCGGTATTCATCGCCCAGGCCACCGACACCCCGATGGACATCACCCACCAGCTCACCCTGCTGCTGGTGCTGCTGATCGCCTCCAAGGGCGCGGCGGGCGTCACCGGTTCGGGCTTCATCGTCCTGGCCGCCACCCTGTCCGCCGTGGGCCACCTGCCGGTCGCCGGCCTGGCGCTGATCCTCGGCATCGACCGCTTCATGTCCGAGGCCCGCGCGCTGACCAACCTGGTAGGTAACGGCGTGGCTACCGTGGTGGTCGCCAAGTGGTGCAAGCAGCTGGACTCCGCGCAACTGGAGCGCGAACTGGCCGCCGGCCCGTCGGCGCTGGAAGCCAAGGAGGCCCAGGCCGCCTGATACCTCCCGGTTCTCCGGTTGGGCGTGGCGACGTGAAGCGCCGCGCCTCCTTCAAGCCCGCCCCCGCAGCGGGCTTTTTTATGGGCGGTCCGGCGCGAACGGCAAGCCCGATCGCGGACGGAGTCCGCTCCTACAGTTCCAGGAAGCACGGCTTTTCGTAGGATGGCGTTGAGCGAAGCGATACCCATCACCACGGCAGCATGGGTATCGCAAGCTCAACCCATCCTACGAAGAGCTCCTCGGCGCAAGACAGTTGCTCCTACGCCACCGGTACACAAGGCCCCGTAGGATGGCGTTGAGCGAAGCGATACCCATCACCATGGCCGATGGGTATCGCAGGCTCAACCCATCCTACGAAAAGCACCCCGGTGCGCTGGGCACGACCGCTGCTCCTACGAAGGCAGCCAGCGGCACAAGCTCAAAGAATGATCTTGTCCTTGAGCTTCTCCACCGCCTGCTGCAGCGCCTGGATCACCCGGTCCTTGTCGAAGTTCTGCACGTTGTTGGTGTCCAGGTACATGGAGAACCCCGGCAACTCGTGCTCGATGAAGCTGGGGTTGGCGCCCAGGTCGCGGCGGAAGTCCACCGCCTGGTAGATCTGCACCGGCTTGCTGAAGCCCTTGACGCTGATCTGGCCCTTGTCGCGGCACATGATCACGTCCTTCACCAGCGAGTAGCTCTCATGGCTGAGGAGGATCTCGCCGGCCTCGGCGGCGCTTTCCAGGCGGCTGGCGAGGTTCACCTCGCGGCCGATGATGGTGTAGTCCATGCGCGTGTCGGCGCCGAAGTTGCCCACCGTGCAGTAGCCGGTGTTGATGCCCATGCGCACCTCCAGCGGCTTGGTGATGCCCTGGGCGCGCCACTGCTGGCGCATCACTTTCATGTGCTTGCGCATGGCCACGGCCATGGACACCGCGGCCACGGCGTCCTTCTTCGCGCCCTGGGTGGCGGGGTCGCCGAAGAACACCATCACGCAGTCGCCGACGAACTTGTCGATGGTGCCGCCGTACTTGAGGGCGATCTTCGACATTTCGTTGAGGTAGTTGTTGAGCATGTCGGTCAGGGTTTCGGCCTCCAGCTCCTCGGACAGCTCGGTGAAGCCCTTGATGTCGGAGAAGAACACCGTGAGCTTCTTGCGCTGGGTCTCCAGGCGCACGCTGCGCCTGCCGCTGAAGATGGATTCCCAGACCTGCGGCGACAGGTACTTGGCCAGGTTGTGCGCCAGCCGCGCGGCCTTTTCCTGCTCGCGGGCGATCTCGCCGCGCACCTGGGCCAGGCGCAGGCCCTGCTGGTGGGTGAAGTAGGCAGTGACGCAGATGTAGAAGGCGCAGAACAGCACGCTGACCAGGTTCACCAGCAGCGGCGCGTTGCCCTTGAAGCCCGGGCCGGCCAGCGCGCCGGTGAGCACCGCGGCGCTCAGCGCCATCAGCAGGGCCAGGCCGAGGGTGCGCAGGCCGCCGACGACCAGCGAGGAGAAGGCCAGGATCAGCACCAGCATCAGCGCCGGCACCACCGAGAAGCCCAGCAGGGCGGCGCCGGCGCCGGTGTGCAGGGCGTCCAGGGCCTGCAGGACCAGGCGTGTCTGCTGCGGGTGGCTGTGCTTGTAGCGGCGGCTCAGGTTCTGCGCCAGGTGCGGGTAGAGCAGGGCGTAGGGGACCATCCAGAGCGCGTCGTAGCCGAAGTACTGGCTGAAGGTGCCGGCGCTGACGGTGGCGGCCACGGCGAGGTAGGCCAGGACGCGCGAATGGTACTCGCGCAGGGGGGCGGCGCCAGGTCGGGACGGCGTTTCGGAACGGTTGGGCTTCATGCGCTCGGATTATCCCTGATCGGTGATGGCGCATTCTGACGTGCGCCTTCCACAAGTACGACCTGGGGATCTTAACCAAGCGCCCATCCGCCGGCCAGTGACGATTCATCGCCCCGGCCGGCGGCCGGTTTCAGTCGGCGTCCCGCGCCATGTAGATGGACTGCCGCGGCTTGGCGAAGACGCGCCGCAGCATCGGCTCGAAGAACTCCAGCGGCAGCGTCTCGCCCTCGGGGTCGAAGGCCGCGGCGTCGTAGCGCGCGCAGAACTCGATGGTCTGCTCGAACTGCGGGTGGTCCTTGAACTGCTCGCGCAGGTGGCGGTCCAGGCCCAGGTGGTGGAAGAAGTAGTAGCCCTGGAAGATCGCGTGCTTCTCGATCATCCAGTGGTTCTCCGGGCTGACGAAGGGCTTGAGGATGGCCGCGGCGATGTCGGCGTGGTTGTAGGAACCGAGGGTGTCGCCGATGTCGTGGAGCAGGGCGCAGACCACGTATTCCTCGTCGCGGCCGTCGCGGTGGGCCAGGGTGGCGGTCTGCAGCGAGTGGCTCAGGCGGTCCACCGGGAAGCCGCCGAAGTCGCCGTCGAGCAGGCGCAGGTGGGTGAGGATGCGGTCGGGCAACTGGGTGGCGTAGGCGGCGAAGTCCTGGGCGATGATCGACCAGTCCTCGACGCTGCCGTCTTCCATGTGGGTGAACTTGGCGCGGGCATTCATCGGGCTGTCCTCTTGTGATTGTCGTTTGGACGGCCTTCAGTCTAGGGGCCCGGCCGTAGCCGGCCAGTGGCCGCGGCGGACAGGCTGCTGTCTCTCCGGACACGCCCATTCAGGCCGCGAAGCTCCCCGCGCGGGCGCATTCGCCGGGTCGATGGAGCCTGCCTCAGGGGTTCTCCGGGTCGTGTCCGAGGGACTGCAGGAACAGCGAGAACAGCTCCGGCTGCGAGGAGATGTCGAGCTTGGCGTAGAGGTGCCGGCGGTGGACCTTGATGGTCTCCGGAGAGATCGCCAGGCGCTCGGCCATGGCCTTGGAGGAGTAGCCGCGCAGGATCAGCCGGGCGATCTCCAGCTCGCGCTCGGAGAGCACCCCGGCGCCGAAGTGGCTGAGGGCGTCGCGCACCTGGGTGGCCACGCCCTCCGGGTTCGCCGGCAGCAGGCGCTGGCTGCGCTGCTGCCAGTGCTGCTGCATCAGCGCCAGCACCCAGGGGCAGAGCATCGCCAGCAGGCCGCACTGTGCGGCGTCGAACGGCTTGCGCATGCCCAGGGACAGCGACAGCGCGCCCTGGCCGGGCAACTGCAGGATGAACTGCACCTCGTCTTCCAGCACGTTGTCGTGGAAGTAGTTGAGGAAGTACTCGCTCTGGCGGAACTGGTCCGGGGCGACTTCCTCCAGGCGGTACAGGCCGCTGGGCAGGCCTTCGCGGCAGGCCTGGTAGAAGGGGTCGAGCTGGTACAGGCCGCTGAGGTAGGCGGGCATGGCCGCCGAGACGGCCTGTGGATCGGCGTCGTATTCCTCCAGCGCCACCGGGATGGCGTTGGCGGGGTAGAAGGCCGCCAGGGCGTTGTCGAACGGCAGCCACTGGTGCAGCAGCAGGATCAACTGCTTCCAGAAGCGCGGCTGGCCGATCTGCTCGATGGCGCGGCCGAGGTTGGCGTGCATGCCGACTTCGCGAAACAGGTTGTGCATCCCCGGGGCTCCGGCGCGAAAGGTCACCCGGTTTCCTCTTTTTCAGGCCCCGCCGTCAAGGGGCGTAACCCCAAATGGTGATTGGCCGCCAGGGCCCGGCCGCCCAGACTGCGGGCCATGCAGCGCCCCGCGCAGAGGGCGCCACAAGGGTTTTCGTTCCTGCCTCAACCGCCAATAACAATTCGAGGAAAACGACATGAGCTCTCCCGCAGCGCCGGACGGCGCGCTCAAGCCCAGCCTGGGCGTGTTCGACGTGGTCGCCATCACCGTCTCGGCGGTCACCCCCGCCAGCAGCGTATTCGTCATCGCTCCCTTCGCCATCCAGCAGGCCGGCAGCGGCGCCTTCCTGGCCTTCGTCATGGCCGCGGCGCTGGCGCTGATGTTCGCCTGGTGCTACGCCGAGCTGGGCCGCGCGCACAGCTCGGCCGGCGGCGAGTACGTCTACGCCAAGCGGGTGTTCGGCGGCATGGCCGGCTACGCCACCTTCCTCGCCGTGCTGGTCTCGCTGCTGTTCATCCCGCCGGTGCTGGCCACGGGCGCGGCCACCTACCTCAACGGCGCGCTGGGCACGCAGTTCGACACCCAGACCGTGGCCCTGGTCATAGTCGCCGCCAGCTACGTGCTGGGCATCCTCAACATCCGCGTCAACGCCTGGGTCACCGGGGTCTTCCTGCTCTGCGAAGTGGCCGCGCTGCTGGTGATAGTGGTGCTCGGCTTCGGCCACGCCAGCCAGCCGCTGAGCGTGCTGCTGCAGCCGCAGACGCTGAGCGGCGGCGTGCTGGCGGCGGCGCCCTGGGCGCTGGTGATAGGCGCGGTGGGCACAGCGGTGTTCTCCTACAACGGCTTCGGCGGCGCGGTGCTCCTGGCCGAGGACATGAAGGACGGCGGCCGCAGCGTGCACCGCGCGGTGCTCTGGTCGCTGGTGCTGGTGGTGGTGATCGAACTGGTGCCGCTGACCGCGCTGCTGATCGGCGCGCCCTCGCTCAAGGACATGCTCGCCAGCCCCGACCCCATCGGCTACCTGCTCACCGCCCACGGCAACGCCACGCTGTCGCGGCTGGTCAGCGCCGGCATCTTCCTCTCGGTGTTCAACGCCATAGTCGCGATCGTCATCCAGGTCGGCCGGGTGATCTTCAGCAGCGGCCGCGACGCCCTCTGGACGCCGACGCTGAACCGCGCCTTCACCCGCATCCACCCGCGCTGGGAGTCGCCCTGGCTGGCCACGCTGTTCCTCGGCGTGCCCTCGGCGGCGCTGAGCTTCAGCTCCAACCTGGAGGAACTGACCTCCTTCACCGTGCTGCTGCTGGTGCTGATCTACCTGGTGGTGGCCCTGTGCGCGCTGTTCAGCCGCGTGCTGCGTCGCGACCGCGAGCACCCCTACCGCATGCCGCTGTGGCCGCTGCCGGCGCTGCTGGCGGTGGTCGGCGCCGGCTACCTGCTGCTCAACCTGTTGCTGGAAGCCTCGGCGCGGGATGTGATGACCATTATCGGGATACTGGCCGTGTCGGTGATTCTCTACGGCACCTACGGCAAGTTGAGCCCGGCTTTCCAGAAACTCTGAAGACCACAGGAGTCCCCATGCGCGCTCGTCAACTCGGCATCACCCTGGGCCTGGGCACGCCCGGCGCATTCAATGCCATCACCGATGTCCCCGGCGTCCGCGTCGGCCACAGCACGCTGATCGCCGAGCGCGATGGCAAGCAGGTGTGCACCGGCGTCACCATTGTCCAGCCCCGCGCCGGCGAGGCCCGCCTGCAACCCTGCTTCGCCGGCGTCCATGTGCTCAACGGCAACGGCGATGCCACGGGCCTGGAGTGGATCCGCGAGGCCGGCCTGCTGACCACGCCGATCGCCATCACCAACACCCACAGCGTCGGCGTGGTGCGCGACGCCCTGGTGGCCGCCGAGCGCGACGCCCTGGGCGACCCGGCAGTGTACTGGTGCATGCCGGTGGTGATGGAGACCTACGACGGCCTGCTCAACGACATCTGGGGTCAGCACGTCGGCCCCGAGCAGGTGCGCCAGGCCCTGGCCGGCGCCGAGTCCGGGCCCGTGGCCGAAGGCCCGGTGGGCGGCGGCACCGGGATGATCTGCCACGAGTTCAAGGGCGGCATCGGCAGCGCCTCGCGCAAGCTGCCGGCGGAGCAGGGCGGCTGGACTGTCGGTGTGCTGGTCCAGGCCAACCACGGCCAGCGCCGCGAACTGCGCGTCGACGGCTACCCGGTGGGCCGGGTGCTGGGCGACATTCCCTCGCCCTTCGCGGAAAAGGGCGAGCCGGGCATGGGCTCGATCGTGGTCATCATCGCCACCGACGCGCCGCTGCTGCCGCACCAGTGCCAGCGCCTGGCGCAGCGCGCCTCCATCGGCATCGCCCGCACCGGCGGCGGCACCGAGGACAGCAGCGGCGACATCTTCCTGGCCTTCGCCACCGGCAACCGGGACCTGCCGCCGGCCGACTACGGTCGCAAGGGCCTGCCGCAGAGCACGCCGCTGCAGATGCTCAACAACGAGCACATCTCGCCGCTGTTCGCCGCGGCGGCGGAAGCGGTGGAGGAAGCCATCGTCAACGCCATCCTGGCCGGCCGCGAGATGAGCACGGCGGACGGCACGCTGGTGCCGGCATTGGGCGGGGAGCGCCTGCTGGAGGCGTTGCGCGAGGTGGGGTGGCGGCAGCGCTGAGGAGGCGGGGGTTCCGTCCGCGATTCATGCGCAGGTCGCGCTCCTACCTGGGAATGACATCGGCGCGCGGGTTTTCCCTCACCCCAGCCCTCTCTCGGAGGGAGAGGGGGCTGGTCCGTGCCGAGAGGCGGCCTGGTTTCAGCCGGCAATCCCTGTGCTGGCCGGCTAACGCCGAAATACCAACGCACTCCGAACGGTCCCCTCTCCCTCTGGGAGAGGGTTAGGGTGAGGGGGCCGCAGGCCTGCCCAGGCCATGAGGCACGGCATTTCCCCTGCCCGCGAATCGCGCGCAGGGCGCGCTCCTACAGGGGAATGGAGTGGTGGGGCCGCGTAGGAGCGGATCTCATCCGCGAATCGCGCCGGGACGTCCGGCCATCGCGGACAAGGTCCGCTCCTACGGTACGGGCAGGCCCGGCTTCTCGTAGGAGCGAGCTTGCTCGCGAACAAACGCTGTGCCATGCGGTTCGCGAGCAAGCTCGCTCCTACGAAGAGCGCCTCGGCGCAGCGGGCGCTATCAGTTACCGCTGTAGATCTGGTCGAACACCCCGCCATCGGCGAAGTGGGTCTTCTGCACCGTGCGCCAGTCGCCGAAGGTCTTCTCCACCGAGAAGAAGTCCACCTTCGGGAAGCGGTCCGAGTATTTCGCCAGGATCGCCGGGTTGCGCGGGCGCAGGTAGTTGTCGGCGGCGATGGTCTGGCCCTCGTCGGACCACAGGTACTTCAGGTAGGCCTCGGCCTGTTCGCGGGTGCCTTTCTTCTCGACCACCTTGTCGACCACCGCCACCGGCGGCTCGGCCTCGGCGGAAACGCTCGGGTAGACCACCTCGAAGCCGCCGCGGCCGAATTCGCGGGCGATCATCTCGGCCTCGTTCTCGAAGGTCACCAGCACGTCGCCGATCTGGTTCTGCATGAAGGTGGTGGTCGCCGCGCGGCCGCCGGTGTCCAGCACCGGCACGTGCTTGAACAACTGGCCGACGAATTCCTTGGCCTTGGCTTCATCGCCGCCGTGCTTGAGCGAGTAGCCCCAGGCGGAAAGGTAGGTGTAGCGGCCGTTGCCCGAGGTCTTCGGGTTGGGCACCACCACCTGCACGCCGTCCTTGAGCAGGTCCGGCCAGTCGTGCAGGCCCTTGGGGTTGCCCTTGCGCACGATGAACACGGTGGCCGAGGTGAAGGGCGCGCTGTTGTTCGGCAGGCGGGTGGCCCAGTCCTTCGGCACCAGGCCGCCGTTGTCGGCCAGGGCGTCGATGTCGGTGGCCTGGTTCATGGTGATGACGTCGGCCGGCAGGCCGTCGATCACCGAGCGCGCCTGCTTGCTGGAGCCGCCGTGGGACATCTGGATGGTGATCTTCTCGCCTTTCTCCGCTTCCCAGTGCTTCTGGAAGGCGGGGTTGTACTCCTTGTAGAAGTCGCGCATCACGTCGTAGGAGACGTTGAGCAGCGGCGGCGCGGCCTGGGCGGCGCCGGCCAGGGCCATTCCGGCGGCCAGCAGGGAGGCGGCGAAGAGTCGTTTCACGGGCGGTTCCTTCTCGGCAGTGTTGGATCGCCCGATTATGCCCATGGGTTATATGCCGCTTAAATACCCAAAGGCTATTTGCTTATGCAGGGACGCGCCCCGCGGGGCGCGTCCCTGGCTCAGCGCTTCTCGCCCAGGCCCGCCTCGCCGGCTGCCGGCTCCTCGGCCAGGCAGGCCGCGGCGGTGAAGATCACGTCGGTGGAGGAGTTCAGCGCGGTTTCCGCCGAGTCCTGCAGGATGCTGATGACGAAGCCCACCGCCACCACCTGCATGGCCACCTCGCCGGAGATGCCGAACAGCCCGCAGGCCAGCGGGATCATCAGCAACGAGCCGCCGGCCACGCCGGAGGCGCCGCAGGCGCACACCGCCGAGACCACGCACAGCAGCAGGGCGCTGGGCAGGTCGATGGCGATGCCCAGGGTATGGGCCGCGGCCAGGCTCAACACGCTGATGGTCACGGCGGCGCCGGCCATGTTGATGGTGGCGCCCAGCGGGATCGACACCGAGTAGGTGTCCTCGTGCAGGCCCAGGCGTTCGCACAGCTGCAGGTTGACCGGGATGTTGGCCGCCGAGCTGCGGGTGAAGAAGGCGGTCACGCCGCTCTCGCGCAGGCAGGTGAAGACCAGCGGGTAGGGGTTGCGGCGCAGCTTCCAGAACACGATCGCCGGGTTCACCACCAGCGCCACGAAGAGCATGCAGCCCAGCAGCACGGCGAGCAGCTGCAGGTAGCCGAGCAGGGCATCGAGGCCGGATTCGGCGAAGGTGCTGGCCACCAGGCCGAAGATGCCCAGCGGGGCGAAGGCGATCACCACGCGGACGATCAGCGTCACCCCGCCGGCCAGGTCGTCGAGCAGGTCGCGGGTGCTCTGCCGGGCATGGCGCAGGGCCAGGCCGAGGCCCACGGCCCAGGCCAGGATGCCGATGAAGTTGGCCTCCAGCAGCGCCTTCACCGGGTTGCTGGCGACGCTGAACAGCAGGCCATTGAGCACGTCGCCGATGCCGCCGGGCGGAGCGTTGCCGCTGGCCGGGGCGTCGAGCACCAGGGTGGAGGGGAAGGCGAAGCTGGCCGCCACCGCCACCACCGCGGCGGCGAAGGTGCCCAGCAGGTACAGCGCCAGGATCGGTCGGATGTGGGTGCGCTGCCCGGCCTTGTGGTTGGCGATGGAGGCGCACACCAGGACCAGGACCAGCACCGGCGCCACGGCCTTGAGCGCCGCGATAAACAGTTTGCCGAGCAGGCCGACGGCCAGGGCGGCGTCGGGGGCGACCAGCGCCAGGGCGATGCCGGCCAGCATGCCGACGAAGATGCGCATCACCAGGCTGCTGCGCTGGATGCGTTGGAACAGGGTGGGGGAGGGAAGCGTCATGACCTTACCGCTGCTTGCAAATGGAAACGCGAACCCGGCGGGCCGCGGAAGGGCGCGGATTATGCCGTCACGGGCGGGAAAATGCGCGGCGGTCGTCGGAAACCAGGCCCACGCCTCGCCAGCATGGCGGCGTGGAGCCGGGCCGGCCTTGACCTGTGCCGGCCTGGATGGGATTGCCATGTGACATGGCGTCACGGTTGGCGGTCAGCGCAGGCATTCCGCGTGCAGGCGCATCTCGCCGATGCGTTGCACGGCGCCGCGCATGTGCACGCGGAAGTCGTCCTCGACACGGATGCGCAGCTGGCCGCCGGCCAGGTGCACGCGAACCTCGCCGTCGCAGTAGCCCTTGCGCCGTGCCATGGCGGCGGCCGCGCAGCTGCTGGTGCCCGAGGCTAGGGTGTAGCCGGCGCCGCGCTCCCAGATTTCCACGCGCAGGTCGTTGCGCCCGAGCACCTCGACGAATTGCACGTTGCTACGGTTGGGGAACAGGGGGTGGCGTTCCAGCAACGGGCCGAAGGTCTTCGCCAGTTCCGCCGAGGTGCGTTCGACGAACACCACGCAGTGCGGATTACCCATGGAGACCGCGTTGAGCCGGAAGGCCTGGCCTTCCAGCTCGACGGGCAGGTCCAGGGCCTCTGGCGTGGCGACCTGCACGGGAATGCGGGCGCTGGCGAACTCGGCGTGCCCCATGTCCACTTCGACTTCGCGGCCCTGGTCGAATACCTGGCTGACTACTGGCCCTGCGACTGTGACGATGCGGAAGGGGGCATCGCCCACCAGGGCCTGGTCCCACAGGTAGCGCGAGAAGATGCGCAGGCCGTTGCCGCTGCGTTCGGCCAGGGAGCCGTCGGGGTTGAGGATGCGCAGGCCGAAGCCATCGTCGCCGTGCCCGTCGGGCACCAGGATGCCATCGGAGCCGAGGCCACGATGGCGGTCGCAGATGCGCACCACGGCCGCGTCGTCGAAGGGGAAGGGCGTGGTGTCGGCGTAGACCAGGTAGTCGTTGCCCAGGGCGTGGTACTTGTGGAAGCGCATCGCGGGTCGGGTTCCAGACGGCGGGGGCCTTGCACTATAGCCAGCCCCGCGCGCGCCTGGCCAATCCGCCTCAGCTACCGGCCAGCGGTGCGCGGCGCGAGGCCGGGCGCAGCAGGCGTTCGCCCAGCAGCACTAGCAGGCAGGCGAAGATGAAGGGCGCGGTCATGAAGGGGATGCCCAGGGCGACCATGGCCTGTCGCAGGATGAGCGCCAGCACGGCGCCGGCCAGCGGGGCGAAGGGGCCGGGGCCGCGCAGGGCCAGGGCGAGGGCGGCGAGGGCGCTGTTCATGCCGAGCAGGCCGCTGTGTACGTCGCCCAGGGGAATGCCGGCGAACACCGCCACCGGCAGCACCATCACTGCGCCGAACAGCGCCCAGGTGGCGGCGCGCGGCGCGCCCAGCAGCAGGCCGAGGAAGATCAGCGCGCCGGCCAGCGGGGCATCGAGGAAGATCACCTGGCCGAAGGCGCGGGACGTGGCTTCGAGCAGCGTCGGCAGCGGCAGCTCGACCAGCCCGGCCAGGGGCGCGGCAGTTGGCAGCGACAGCAGCGTGCCCAGCGCCGGCAGCGTCCAGCCGAGCAGGACGAAGGCCAGGGTGTAGGGCGGCAGGCCGTGGCGCTGGCGCGAGGCGCGCAGCAGCAGGCGCTGCAGCAGCACGCTGGCGAGGCTGGCGAACAGCGCGAGCGCCACCAGCATGGGCGACCAGGCGAACTTCAGCGGCAGCAGCAGGCCGATCAGCACAGCGTTGTAGCCGTACAGGCCGGCGTCTATGTCGCCCTGGCGGCAGCGCAGCAGGTGGGCGAAGGCCGGGCCGGCAGCGGCGCCGATCACGGCGCCGGGGAGCAGGCCGGGGGCGCAGGCGCCGATCAGGGCCAGGCAGAGCAGGCCGAACAGCGGCGAGGGTTGCAGGAACACCTGGCTGAAGCCGCGCAGCCAGAGGGTCAGTATCGGTAGTGGGCGCATCGAGGGTCTGGGCAGTTGAAGGGGATGTCCGGGGCGTCTCCGGTTCCGCATCGGCGGCCGTGCCCTCCATCGGGGGAGGGCATCGCGGGAAGCTCCGTGGGCTTTGTCAGCGGGCGCATTCTGCCATGGCACTATTTTGGGGCGTGAATAAAAAAGAGGCCGGTCTCCGGGATCGCCGGAGGGTGGCCTCGAATGTCCATAGCCTGCGTGGGAGGGTGCGAGGGTGGCTATGGCCGACAGAACTGCTGGCCGTTCAAGGCCAATCCCGGACGGACGGGGTCGCGGCCCCGTTTTCCCGGCCCCGTCCGTCCGGGAGTGACGCGGTGTGGAACCCGGCTTTGGCAGGGTTCCGGAACTCTGTTTTTTCTCTCTCCAGGCTTTTTCCTGAAGAGGGGGGAGGGGGCCAGGCCTGGCTCCGGTGTTGGCGGTGGGCCTGGTTCCCTTACCCTAGCCCTCTCCCGGAGGGAGAGGGGACTCGTGTGGCAGAAGGTGGGGCGCCGGAGTTACCGGTGGCGCCTGGTTCCCTCACCCCAGCCCTCTCCCGGAGGGAGAGGGGGCAGTCCGGCGTGGCCGGTGACTCCGGCGTTACGCCTTCTGCCGTTCAGCTCCCTCTCCCGCTTGCGGGAGAGGGTTGGGGAGAGGGGCTCTTTGCTCTTCAGGCCGACAACGCCGGCGCCACCGTCTCGATCCTCAACATATTGGTACTCCCCGGCTGCCCGAACGGCAGTCCCGCCGTCACCACCACGGTATCGCCACGCTGGGCCATGCGCTGGGCCAGGGCGATTTCCAGGGCGGTGGCGCAGATCTCGTCGACGTGGGCCAGTTGCTCGTTGACCACCGAATACACGCCCCAGGCCACGCTCAGCCGCCGTGCCGCCTTGAGGTTGGGCGTCAGGCTGAGGATCGGCGCCTTCGGCCGTTCCCGCGAGGCGCGCAGGGTGGAGCTGCCGGACTCGGTGTAGTTGACCAGCACCGCCACCGGCAGGATGCGGCTGATGCGGCGGATGGCGCAGCTGATGGCGTCGGACACGGTGGCGTCCGGCTCCGGGCGGTTCAGTTCCAGCTGGCCCTGGTAGTCCGGCTCGGCTTCCACCTGGCGGATGATCTTGGCCATCATTTCCACCGCTTCCACCGGGTACTGGCCGGAGGCGGTCTCGGCGCTGAGCATCACGCAGTCGGCGCCCTCGCTGACCGCGGTGGCCACGTCGGTGACCTCGGCGCGCGTCGGCGCCGGGGAGAAGCGCATGGATTCGAGCATCTGCGTGGCCACCACCACCGGCCGGCCGAGCTGGCGGCAGACCTGGATGATGCGCTTCTGGATGCCTGGCACGTTCTGCGCCGGCACTTCCACGCCGAGGTCGCCGCGGGCGACCATGATGGCGTCGGCCAGGCGGGCGATCTCTTCGATGCTCTGCACCGCCGAGGGCTTCTCGATCTTGGCCATGATGAAGGCCTTGTCGCCGATCAGCGCGCGGGCTTCCTCTATATCTTCCGGGCGCTGCACGAAGGACAGCGCCACCCAGTCCACGCCCAGCTCCAGGCCGAATTCCAGGTCGCGGCGGTCCTTGGCGGTCAGCGGGCTGAGCTTGAGCACCGCCTCGGGCACGTTGACGCCCTTGCGGTCGGACAGCTCGCCGCTGTTGAGCACGCGGGTCTCGATGGCGTCGCCGTGGTTGTTCAGCACCTGCAGGCGGATGCGCCCGTCGTCCAGCAGCAGGCTCATGCCCGGCTCCAGGGCCTGGATGATCTCCGGGTGCGGCAGGGTCACGCGGCGCTCGTCGCCGGGGGCGTCCATCAGGTCGAGGGTGAAGCTCTGGCCTTTCTGCAGCATCACCGCGCCGTTCTCGAAACGCCCGACACGCAGCTTCGGCCCTTGCAGGTCCATGAGGATGCCGATGGGCGTGCCCAGCTCGGCCTCCACCTCGCGCACCCACTGGTAGCGCTGGGAGTGGTCGGCGTATTCGCCGTGGCTGAAGTTCAGGCGGAACAGGTTGGCGCCGGCGTCCACCAGGGCGCGGATGTCCTCGCGGCCCTTGATGGCCGGGCCGAGGGTGGCGAGGATCTTGACCTTCTTGTCGCTGTTCATTGCTCGTCACTCTCGAGGATCAGGATGGCGCGGAAGTCGTTGACGTTGGTGCGGGTCGGCCCGGTGACCACCAGGTCGTCCAGTTCGGCGAAGAAGCCGTAGCCGTTGTTGTCGTCCAGCTCGTGCAGCGGGTTCAGCCCGGCGGCCAGGGCACGCTGGTAGCTGCACGGGCTCATCAGTGCGCCGGCGTTGTTCTCCATGCCGTCGATGCCGTCGGTGTCGCCGGCCAGCGCCCAGATGCCCGGCTCGCCCTTGAGCGCGGCGGTGAGGCTGAGCAGGAACTCGGCGTTGCGCCCGCCGCGGCCCTTGCCGCGTACGGTGACGGTGGTCTCGCCGCCGGAGAGCAGCAGGCAGGGCGCAGCCAGCGGCTGGCCGTGCTTGCGCACCTGGCGGGCGATGCCGGCGTGGACCTTGGCCACGTCGCGGGATTCGCCTTCCAGGTCGCCGAGGATCAGCACCTCCAGGCCGGCGGCGCGGGCCTTGGCGGCGGCCGCGTCGAGGGCCTGCTGCGGCGTGGCGATGAGGGTGAAGTAGCTGCGCGAAAGGCAGTCGGCGCCGGGCTTGACGGTCTCCGAGCGTGGGTCTTCCAGCCAGGCGCGGATGTGCGCCGGGGTGTCGATGCCATAGCGCTTGAGAATGGCCAGGGCGTCGGCGGAAGTGGTCGGGTCGCCCACGGTGGGGCCGGAGGCGATCACCGTGGCCTCGTCGCCGGGCACGTCGGAAATCGCGTAGGTGTACACGCTGGCCGGCCAGCAGGCGCGGGCCAGGCGACCGCCCTTGATGGCCGAGAGGTGCTTGCGCACGCAGTTCATTTCGTCGATGGCGGCGCCGGACTTGAGCAGCGCCTTGTTCAGCGCGCGCTTGTCATCCAGGGAGATGCCTTCGGCGGGCAGGGCGAGCAGGGCCGAGCCGCCGCCGGAGAGCAGGAAGATCACCCGGTCGTCTTCGCTCAGGTCGCTGACCAGCTCCAGCACGCGGCGGGCCACGCGCTCGCCGGCGTCGTCCGGCACCGGGTGCGCGGCTTCCACCACTTCGATGCGCTGGCAGTTGGCGCCGTAGCCGTAGGGGGCGACCACCAGGCCGTCCACCTGCTCGTCCTTCCAGTGCGCCTCGACCACTTCGGCCATGGCCCCGGCGGCCTTGCCGGCGCCGATGACGATGGTGCGCCCGCCATGCACCCGCGGCAGGTGGCGGGCCAGCGTCTGCGCCGGGTGGGCGGCGGCGATGGCGGTGTCGAACAGCTCGCGCAGCAGGGCGCGTGGGTCGAGGCTCATCTGGGGCTCCTCAGGTTCTTGTCGTTGTTCTTTTATTGCGGCATTGCGCAGGCGCCTGGGGGCAAGCGCCTGGGCAATGCCTTCGAAACGCCCGGCCGGCGAGGCCGTGTTCACGCCGGCCGGGGTTCGAAAGCGAGTCGCTGGGCCCCCGCGTTCGCGGGGGTGACGTTCATGCTTCAACTCTGCTTCATCACTCCCATAACGAAGCCGAGTGTGTTCCCGTCATTCCCGCGAACGCGGGAAACCAGTGACTGGCCCGTAGGATGGGTTGAGCTTGCGAAACCCATGCTGCATGAATCGATGGGTATCGCTGCGCTCAACGCCATCCTACGGTCCGCTTTCTCAGTCCTTGCGGATCGAGAAGTTGGCCATGTGCTCCAGGCCCTTGATCAGCCCGGAGTGGTCCCAGTTGCTGCCGCCCAGCGCCGCGCAGGTGCTGAACACCTGTTGGGCGTTGGCGGTGTTGGGCAGGTTCAGGCCCAGTTCGCGGGCACCGGCCAGGGCCAGGTTGAGGTCCTTCTGGTGCAGGCTGATGCGGAAGCCCGGGTCGAAGGTGCCCTTGACCATGCGCTCGCCGTGCACCTCGAGGATGCGCGAGGAGGCGAAGCCGCCCATCAGCGCCTCGCGCACCTTGGCCGGGTCGGCGCCGTTGCGCGCGGCGAACAGCAGGGCCTCGGCCACCGCCTGGATGTTCAGCGCGACGATGATCTGGTTGGCCACCTTGGCGGTCTGGCCGTCGCCGTTGCCGCCGACGCGGGTGATGTTCTTGCCCATGGCCTGGAACAGCGGCAGGGCGCGTTCGAAGGTGTTCGGGCAGCCGCCGACCATGATGCTCAGGCTGCCGGCCTTGGCGCCGACCTCGCCGCCGGAGACCGGGGCGTCCAGGTACTGCGCGCCGGTGGCCTTGATCTTCTCGGCGAAGGCCTTGGTGGCGGTGGGCGAGATGGAGCTCATGTCGATCACCACCTTGTTCGGGCCGACGCCCTCGGCGATGCCGTCCTGGCGGAACAGCACGTCCTCGACCTGCGGGGTGTCCGGGACCATGACGATGATGAACTCGGCTTCCTGGGCCACTTCCTTGGGGTTGGCCAGGGCCACGGCGCCGGCTTCGACCAGCGCGGCCGGGGCCTTGTCGTGGTGGGCGGAGAGGAACAGCTGGTGGCCGGCTTTCTGCAGGTTCTGCGCCATGGGCAGGCCCATGATGCCGGTGCCGATGAATCCGATCTTGGCCATGAGGGTGTCTCCTGGTTCTGTTTGTCTGTTGGCTGCCCGGTGAGACCGGGCAGCGGAGTTCTTTCGTAGGATGGGTTGAGCGAAGCGATACCCATCGATGCCGGTGGTGATGGGTATCGCAAGCTCAACCCATCCTACGGAGCTGTTTCGTTCACACTGCGTTATGGCTCTTCAGCCAGCCCAGCCCCGCCTCGGTGGTGGTGGCCGGCTTGTATTCGCAGCCGATCCAGCCCTGGTAGCCGATGCGGTCCAGGTGACCGAACAGGAAGCGGTAGTTGATTTCGCCGGTGCCCGGTTCGTGGCGGCCGGGGTTGTCGGCCAGCTGGATGTGGTTGATGGTCGGCAGGTTCTTTTCCATGGTCCGGGCCAGGTCACCTTCCATGATCTGCATGTGGTAGATGTCGTACTGCAGGAACAGGTTGGGGCTGCCGACCTTCTCGCGCACGTCCAGCGCCTGCTGGGTGGTCTGCAGGTAGAAGCCGGGGATGTCGATCGTGTTGATCATCTCCATGACCAGCTTGATGCCCGCGGCCTCGAGCTTCTCGGCGGCGTACTCCAGGTTGTTCAGGAAGGTGTTCTCGATGGTGGCGCAGTCGTAGCCCTGCGGGCGGATGCCGGCCAGGCAGTTGACCTGCTTGTTGCCCAGCACCTTGGCGTAGGCGATGGCCTTGTCGACGCCGGCGCGGAATTCCTCGACGCGGTCGGGGTGGCAGGCGATGCCGCGTTCGCCCTTGCCCCAGTCGCCGGCGGGCAGGTTGAACAGCACCTGCTCCAGGCCATTGGCGTCGAGCTTGGCCTTGATGGCCTCGGCCTCGAAGTCATAGGGGAAGAGGTATTCGACGCCGCTGAAACCGGCCTTGGCGGCGGCTTCGAAGCGGTCGAGGAAGTCCACCTCGGTGAAGAGCATGGACAGGTTGGCGCAGAAACGGGGCATGTCGGGGCCTCCTGGTGATGAAACACGTATTTCCGTAAGGGGTGGGCCCCGCCGTGCGCAGGCTGTGGTTTTCCCTGCCACGGCTCCCGTGCACGCGGGGCCCGGTACTTCGTCAGTCCAGTAGCGAGATGGCGGTAGGCGCGTCGTCGCGGCTCTGGGCCAGCTCCTCGAACTCGTTGATGGCGTTGATCTCGGTGCCCATGGCGATGTTGGTCACACGCTCCAGGATCACTTCCACCACCACCGGCACGCGGTGCTGCTGCATCAGTTCGCGGGCCTGGGCGAAGGCGGCGCCGATCTGGTTCGGGTCGAACACGCGGATCGCCTTGCAGCCGAGGCCTTCCACCACGGCGACGTGGTCCACGCCGTAGCCATTGAGTTCCGGCGCGTTGACGTTGTCGAACGCCAGCTGCACGCAGTAGTCGATCTCGAAGCCGCGCTGGGCCTGGCGGATCAGCCCCAGGTAGGAGTTGTTCACCAGCACGTGGATGTACGGCAGGTTGAACTGCGCGCCGGCGGCCAGCTCCTCGATCATGAACTGGAAGTCGTAGTCGCCGGACAGCGCCACCACCTGGCGGCTCGGGTCGGCCTTGACCACGCCCAGGGCGGCGGGGATGGTCCAGCCCAGCGGGCCGGCCTGGCCGCAGTTGATCCAGTGGCGCGGCTTGTAGACGTGGAGGAACTGCGCGCCGGCGATCTGCGACAGGCCGATGGTGCTGACGTAGCAGGTGTCCTTGCCGAAGAACTCGTTCATCTCCTCGTACACGCGCTGCGGCTTGACCGGCACGTTGTCGAAGTGGGTCTTGCGTTGCAGGGTGCGCTTGCGCTCGCGGCAGGCTTCGACCCAGGCGCTGCGGTCCTTGAGCTTGCCGGCGGCTTTCCACTCGTGGGCCACTTCGAGGAAGGCGTCCAGCGCGGCGCCGGCATCGGAGACGATGCCCAGGTCCGGGGTGAACACGCGGCCGATCTGGGTGGGTTCGATGTCCACGTGGATGAACTTGCGGCCGGCGGTGTAGACGTCGACCGAACCGGTGTGGCGGTTGGCCCAGCGGTTGCCGATGCCGAACACCAGATCGGACTCCAGCAGGGTGGCGTTGCCATAGCGGTGCGAGGTCTGCAGGCCGCACATGCCGGCCATCAGCGGGTGGTCGTCGGGGATAGTGCCCCAGCCCATCAGGGTCGGGATCACCGGCACGCCGAGCAGTTCGGCGAATTCCACCAGCCTGGTCGAGGCGTCGGCGTTGATGATGCCGCCGCCGGCGACCAGCAGCGGGCGCTCGGCGTCGTTGAGCAGGGCCAGGGCCTTCTCGGCCTGGGCGCGGGTGGCGCTCGGGCGGTGCACCGGCAGCGGCTCGTAGGCGTCGATGTCGAACTCGATCTCGGCCATCTGCACGTCGAACGGCAGGTCGATCAGCACCGGGCCGGGGCGGCCGCTGCGCATCTCGAAGAAGGCCTTCTGGAAGGCGTAGGGCACCTGGCCCGGCTCCAGCACGGTGGTGGCCCACTTGGTCACCGGCTTGACGATGCTGGTGATGTCCACGGCCTGGAAGTCTTCCTTGTGCAGGCGGGCACGCGGCGCCTGGCCGGTGATGCAGAGGATCGGGATGGAGTCGGCGGAGGCCGAGTACAGGCCGGTGACCATGTCGGTGCCGGCCGGGCCGGAGGTGCCGATGCACACGCCGATGTTGCCGGCGTTGGTGCGGGTGTAGCCTTCGGCCATGTGCGAGGCGCCTTCGACGTGGCGGGCCAGCACGTGGTCGATGCCGCCGAGCTTCTTCATCGCCGCGTACATGGGGTTGATGGCGGCGCCCGGTACGCCGAAGGCGGTGTCCACGCCTTCGCGGCGCATGACCAGGACGGCCGCCTCGATCGCTCTCATTTTGGCCATGACCTTTCCTCTTGAGTCGGTGGTTTTCTTGTTGGGGGCAAGGATGCCGGCTGTGCCAAAGCGACGGAATTGATGGATACTTCAGTTCTGTCGATATCTGGAGTATCGAATGGACCGCTATACCCTCATCCGCAGTTTCGTCCTGGTAGCGGACAACGGCAGCTTCGCCTCGGCGGCGCTGAGTGAAGGCGTGACCCCGGTGGTCATGGGCCGGCGCCTCGATGCGCTGGAGCAGCACCTGGGCGTGAAGCTGATGCACCGCTCGACCCGCGGCCTGCAGCTGACCGACCTCGGCGAGCAGTACCTGGAGCGCGCGCGCAGCCTGCTCAAGGACTTCGACGAGGCCGACGCCAGCGTCGCCCGCGGCGGCAACTCGGTGCGCGGGCACCTGGTGGTGTCGGCCCCGGCGGCCTTCGGCCGGCGCCACATCGCGCCCCACGCGCCGGCCTTCCTGGAGCGCTTCCCGGACCTGAAGCTGTCGTTCAACTTCACCGACAGCCTGGTGGACCTGGTGCGCCAGGGCTACGACATGGGCATCCGCATCGGCGAGGTCACCGACCCCAACTACGTGGCGGTGAAGCTGTTCCCCAACCGCCGGGTGGTCTGCGGCGCGCCCTCGTACTTCGAGCTGCACGGCGTGCCGCGGGTGCTGGAAGACCTGACGCGGCACAACTGCCTGGCCTTCAACCTGCAGGGCGGCCAGCAGCGCGGCTGGACCTTCCTGCGCGACGGCCGGCAGGTGGCGGTGCGGGTGTCCGGCAACCTCGACTGCAACGACGGCGAGCTGCTCTACGACTGGGTCAAGCAGGGCCTGGGCATCGGCTGGCGCTCCACCTGGGAAATCCAGGCCGAGCTCAAGGCCGGCGAGCTGGTGACGGTGCTCGACGAGTACGAGATTCCCGCCTACGACATCCAGGCGGTGTACCCGCAGCAGCGCTACCTGCCGGCCAAGGTGCGCTTCTTCATCGACTACCTGAAGGCCATCTACAACACCCCGGGGTACTGGGAAACCCGGCATCCTTGAGCGGTTGATTCGATACTGGTGTTGTATTTTTCTGGTTTTAGTGTTGTGTACAAAATGTCTAATGATTGTATTTAGTCGTTGCGTCCGGGGTTGCCTTCGGCTATTCCATCAAGGGCTTTGCAACGCCGCGCCGTCTTTCGAAAAAGGCGCGGGCGCACGTCTCATCCCTTTGCGAGGAACCCCTCATGAGCGAAATCAACCTGGACACCGCCCTGGCCATCACCCGCAGCGCCCTGGCCGCCGGTCGCGAACTTTCCACCGCGCCGCTGACCGTGGCGGTGCTCGACGCCGGCGGCCACCTGGTGGCCCTGCAGCGCGAGGACGGCGCCAGCCTGCTGCGCCCGCAGGTGGCCATCGGCAAGGCCTGGGGCGCGGTGGCCCTGGGCAAGTCCTCGCGCGCGCTGGCCGCCGACGCCCAGCAGCGCCCGTCGTTCATTGCCGCGGTGAACACCCTGGCCCAGGGCAACGTGGTGCCGGCGCCGGGCGGCGTGCTGATCCGCGACAAGAGCAACCGGGTAATCGGCGCCATCGGCATCAGCGGCGACGCCTCGGACATCGACGAGCAATGCGCCATCCGCGGCATCCAGGCCGCCGGCCTGGTGGCCGACGCGGGGTAATTACCTGTAGGAGCAGGGCGGAGAAGTGCTCTTGTAGGAGCGAGCTTGCTCGCGAACGGCTCCGCTGCGGGGTTGGTTCGCGAGCAAGCTCGCTCCTACGAAAAGCAGCCGGGTAGGGCGTATAACCGTTCTCGGTTATACGCCGCTACGCCGATGCCATCGCAAATGCCATGGCCAACCTTGGCGAACATTTCTCACGCCCAGGTCGACCCCGAGCGGGCAGGTAGCCAAGGTCAAGCGGCGTATAACGCGGAGCGTTATACGCCCTACGCAGCAGAGATGATTTAGAGCGGCAACGGCCGCATGCGGCCGCTGGTCTTGGCCGGCTCGCCGGCGTCCGGCGCGGTGCCGCGCAGCACCAGGCGGGTGATGGTCTCGGCGGCGGCCTCGAAGTCGGCGTCGCTGAGGCTGTCCTTGCCGGTGACCATGGAGATCTGCCAGTCGAAGTCGGCGTAGGTCTGGGTCGCCGCCCAGATGGTGAACAGCAGGTGGTGCGGGTCCACCGGGGCCAGCAGGCCGCGGTCGATCCAGCTCTGCAGGCAGGCGATGTTGCGCTGGGCCTGGGCGTTCAGCTCGTCCAGGTATTCCCTGGGCAGGTGCGGCGCGCCGTGCATCAGCTCGCTGGCGAACACCTTGGAGGCGTGCGGCAGCTCCTGGGAGATGCGCACCTTGGAGCGGATGTAGGCCTTGAGCGCCTCGGCCGGCTCGTCGTCCTCGCGGAACGGCGCGGAAGCCTGCAGCAGCGGCTCCACCACGCTTTCCAGCACGCTGCGGTAGAGGTTTTCCTTGGACTGGAAGTAGTAGTAGACGTTGGGCTTGGGCAGTCCGGCGCGCGCCGCTATGTCGCTGGTCTTGGTGGCGGCGAAGCCCTTTTCGGCGAACTCTTCGCTGGCGGCGCGGAGGATCAGGCGTCGGTTGCGTTCGCGAATGCTGGTCATGGTCTGCTGGGTCTTCTTGTGCGCGGGTAGCCCATGGCTGGGCCGGCGATGGTAGCACCGGCTCCGCGGGCCCCTCAAGCAAGGGCCCGGCGGCTGAAGTTGACCCGCGGTTCAGGTTTTCTGTAGAGTCTGCCGGACCCCGGCGCCGCCACGGCGCCCGGCCTTCCAAGAGCTCGCCGCCATGTCCGACAGCCAACTGGTCGACCCCTTCGGCCGCCGCATCACCTACCTGCGCCTGTCGGTGACCGACCGTTGCGACTTCCGCTGCACCTACTGCATGAGCGAAGACATGCAGTTCCTGCCGCGCGACCAGGTGCTGAGCCTGGAAGAACTCTACGCGGTGGCCGACGTCTTCATCGCCCTGGGCGTACGGCGTATCCGCATCACCGGCGGCGAGCCGCTGGTGCGCAAGGGCCTGACCTCGCTGCTGGCGCGGCTCGGCGCGCGCGCCGAACTGGAAGACCTGGCGATCACCAGCAACGGCTCGCAACTGGCCGGCCGCGCGGCCGAGCTGCGCGCCGCCGGCGTGCGCCGGTTGAACATCAGCCTGGATTCGCTGCGCCGCGAACGCTTCGCCGCCTTCACCCGCAGCGACCGCCTGCCCCAGGTGCTGGCGGGGATAGAGGCTGCGCGGGCGGCGGGTTTCGAACGCATCAAGCTCAACTGCGTGGTGCAGAAGGGGCGCAACGACGACGAAGTCTGCGAACTGGTGGAGTACGCGCTGGCCCGCGGGCTGGACATCAGCTTCATCGAGGAGATGCCGCTGGGCAGCATCAGCAGCCACGACCGCGCGCAGACCCTGTGCAGCAGCGACGAGGTGCGCGCCCGCCTGGCCGAACACTGGCAACTGACGCCCAGCCTGGAGCGCAGCGGCGGCCCCTCACGCTACTACCGCGTCGACGGGCTGCCCAGCCGCATCGGCTTCATCTCGCCGCACAGCCACAACTTCTGCGGCGACTGCAACCGCGTGCGCGTCACCGCCGAGGGCAAGCTGGTGCTTTGCCTCGGCCACGAAGGCGTGCTGGACCTGCGCCAACTGCTGCGCAGCCACCCCGGCGACGGTGCCCGGCTGCGCGCGGCGCTGGTCGAGGCGCTGCAGCTCAAGCCGCAGCGCCACCACTTCGACGCCGCCGAGCAGGTCCAGGTGCTGCGCTTCATGAGCATGACCGGCGGCTGAGCCGCACCCGGAAACAACAAAACCAACAAGGAGAGCCCATGAAGCTCGCGGTCCTCGGCTGGGCGCTCGGCGCCGCCGTTTCCTCCCAGGCCATGGCGCAGACCTACGTGGTCGGCGTCGAAGACCTGCAATTCCTGCCGCACTACAGCACCGACGCCCAGGGGCGCTACCAGGGTTTCGCCCGCGAACTGCTCGACCGCTTCGCCAGCAGTTGCGGCGTGCAGCTGGAGTACCGTCCGCTGCCGGTGGAGCGCCTGCTGCCGGCCCTGCTGGAGGGGCGCGTCGACCTCAAGTACCCGGACAACCCGGCCTGGGCCGAGACGCAGAAGGCCGGGCACGCCCTGGTCTACAGCCAGCCGGTGGTGCAATACGTCGACGGCGTGCTGGTCGCTCCCGAACGCGTCGGCCAGGGCCTGCCGGCGCTCAAGCGCCTGGCCGTGGTGGACGGCTGGACGCCGCGCGGCTACCAGCAGGCCATCGAACAGGGGCAACTGGCGCGGCTGCCCAGCGCCGACCTGCGGCAGATGATCCACCAGGCCCTGAAGAAGGAGGCCGACGGCGCCTACTTCAACGTGGTGGTCGCCACCTATTACCTGGACAACCTCCGCGCCCGGCCCGGCGCCCTGGTCTTCGACCCGGGCCTGCCGCACACCCGCAGCGACTTCCGGCTGTCCAGCGAGCGGCATCCCGAGCTGGTCCGCTGCTTCGATCGCTTCCTCGTCGAACAGGCGGCGCAAGTGGCCGCGTTGAAAGCCCGCCATGGCGTGGAGGCCAGCCTCGATCCGGCGCACCTGGGCGTCGAGCAGTGGAAGCTGGACTACCTGGAGCGGCAGAAAGCCCGGCAGCAGGGCGGAACGCCCTGACGGGGCTTTCCGTAGGCCACGGGCTTTCCCTAGAATCACGCGGCCGATGTGCTGCGAGGCTGATGTGAGCGAGAGTCAACTGCGAATTCCACTGGGCGATTGCTGCCTGGTTTGCGAGGGTTTCCGCCAGCGGGTGGCGGGGCGGCCGTCGCTGGAAGTCGATGGCGACCTGCTCTGGGCGCTGGAGCACAGCAGTTGGCAGCCACTGGCAGTGACGCTGGAGCTGCTGGCCGACGGGGCCCGGGTCTGCCCGCTGCCGCTGGAACGCCAGGCCGCTTTCGATGCGCCGCGGGCGCTGGACTGGCGTGACGACGAGGTGCGGATCGCCTGCCTGCCCGCCGTGCGCGATGCCCGGGCGCTGCTCGACTGGTGCCGGGCGCGTTGGCCGGGGGCGACCTTCGGCGCGCAGGCGATCGATGCCCAGTCCTATGCCTGGGGCCGCCTGCTGCGCCTGGACTGCCGGCGCGCCGGGCTGGCCGTGGCCGGCCACGAGCATTTCCTGCTGCCCCATGCCTACCCTTGCGTGTACCTCGGCCACCTGGCCGTGGACTGGCGACGCTTGCGCTTCGAACCAAACGCCTGACGCCGTGATCTGAACAGAAGGTGCCGCGTTCGGCGACGGCGCCCGGGCTTTGCTTGTGCAACCGTGCTTGGCGGCGCGGAACCTCCGGCTTTACCCGGCGGTCTGCTAGCGCGTCAAAGTGGAGGAGACCCAGAATGACAATCACAAAACGGGTGAAGCGCCTGGCGGCCGTGCTGGTGCTGGCGCAGTTGGGCGTGGTGGCCGAGGTGCCTTTGGCGCAGGCGGCGATGGTGGGCACTGGCGAGGTGCTGCAGGCGCAACAGCAGCACGTCGACCGCGAGCAGCTGCTGCGCATGCTCGATGACCAGGGCGTGCAGAAGAAGCTGCAATCCATGGGCGTGGAGCGCAGCCAGGTCGAGCAGCGCATCAAGAGCCTGTCCAACGAGGAACTGGCGCAGTTCAACCAGCAGCTGGACCAGGCGCCGGCCGGTGGCATCATCGGCATCATCATCCTGTTCCTGCTGATCTTCATCATCACCGACATGCTCTGCATCACGCATATCTTCACCTTCGTGCGGTGCCAGCGTTGAGGCACGCCGCCGCTGCCGTGGCCCTGGCCGCGCTGCTGCTCGGCGGCTGCGCCACGGCGCCGCGGCTGCCGGCGGAGGTCGACGCGCTGCCACGGCGCGTCGAGCTTTCCGCGGTGCAGTTCTTCCCGCAGCAGCAATACCAGTGCGGTCCGGCGGCGCTTGCCACCGTGCTCAACCAGCGCGGCGTGCGGGTGACGCCGAACCAGTTGAAGGAGCGGGTGTTCCTGCCGCAGCGCCAGGGCAGCCTGCAGGTCGAGCTGGTGGCCGCGGCGCGTGAGAGGGGCCTGCTGGTCTACCCGCTGCGCCCGCGCCTGGAGGACGTGCTCAAGGAAGTGGCCGCCGGCAACCCGGTGCTGGTGCTGCAGAACAACGGCCTGGACTGGTTGCCGATGTGGCATTACGCCGTGGTGGTCGGCTATGACCGCGACCGCCACGAACTGGTGCTGCGCTCCGGCATCACCCAGCGCCTGGTGATCGACTTCACCGCGTTCGACGTCACCTGGCGGCGCAGCGGGCGCTGGGCGGTGCTGACGCTGCCGGCCGACCGGCTGCCGGCCAGCGTCGAACCGACACGCTGGCTGCGCGCGGCCCACGACCTGGAGGAAACCGGGCAACAGGCCCTGGCCGGCCAGGCCTACCGCACCGCCACCCGGGCCTGGCCGCAGGAGCCGCTGGGCTGGTTCGCCCTGGCCAACGCCCGCTACGCCGCCGGCGACCTGGGCGAGGCCGAAACGGCGCTGCGCCACAGCGTGGCCGCCCGGCCGGACTTCGCCGCCGCCTGGTACAACCTGGCCAACGTCATGGCCGAGCGCGGCTGCGCCGAGCAGGCCCGCGCCCCGGCGAGTTGCGCGCACCAGCTGGCGCCGACGGATGCGCGTTTCCTCCAGGCGCCCCAGGCGGCACCGGTGGCTGCCGGGCAATGCAGCGCCGCGCCGGCCTGCCCCGTGCGCTGAGGCGCAGCGGGGCATTTTCTTTGAACCGCTGCGCTTGATCGCCGGCCTAAGTTGCATCCCTTGATGAGGTGCAACCCATGGCCAGCGACAAGCAGCAGCCGGCACGCGATGTCGCCGGCAAGGGCGATACCGCGGACGATCTTTCCGCCGAGGAGCGCCGCAAGGTCGAGAAGGCCCAGCCACCCCGGGCGCTGGTGCTGCATGAGGTGATCCGCCTGCAGGGCAACCACGAGCTGGAGCGCACCCTGGCGGCGCTCTGGTGGTCGGCCCTGGCCGCCGGGCTGACCATCGGCCTGTCGCTGATGGCCATGGGGCTGTTCCGCGCCAGGCTGCCGGAGCACGACAGCGCGGCCATCGTCACCAGCCTGGGCTACCCGGTGGGCTTCCTCGCCATCATCCTCGCCCGCCAGCAGCTGTTCACCGAGAACACCCTCACCGCGGTGCTGCCGCTGATGAGCGAGCCGACCCTGCACAAGGCCGGGCAACTGCTGCGCCTGTGGGGCGTGGTGCTGCTGGGCAACGTCGCCGGCGCGTTGCTGTTCGCCTACGCCATGCTGCACCTGCCGATCTTCGATGCGAAGACCGACCAGGCCTTCCTCGAGATCGGCCGCGAAGTCATGGAGAACGACGGCCGGCAGATGTTCTCCCGCGGCATCGTCTCCGGCTGGATGATCGCCACCATGGTCTGGCTGGTGCCGGCGGCGGAGAGCGCCAAGGTGTGGATCATCATCCTGGTCACCTACCTGATGTCGCTGGGCAGCTTCAGCCACATCGTGGTCGGCACCTGCGAGGTCGGCTACCTGATGTGGGCCGGCGAGCTGGGCTGGAAGGCCTTCCTGCTGGACTTCGCGCTGCCGACGCTGGCCGGCAACATCGTCGGCGGTAGCCTGATCTTCGCCCTGATCAGCCACGCGCAGATCCGCAGCGACAGCGGCGCGCCAACGAAAACGGCGCCCTAGGGCGCCGTCGTCGTCGTTCGCAGGGCGGGTTACACGCCCAGCTTGTCGCGCAGGTTGTAGTACCAGGCGCCGATCGCGGAGAACGGCACCTGGAACATGCGCCCGCCCGGGAAGGGGTAGTGCGGCAGGTCGGCGAAGGCGTCGAAACGCTCGGCCTGGCCGCGCAGGGCCTCGGCCAGCACCTTGCCGGCCAGGTGCGTGTAGGTGACGCCGTGGCCGCTGCAACCCTGGGAGTAGTAGATGTTGTCGCCGATCCGGCCGACCTGCGGCAGGCGCGAGAGGGTCAGCAGGAAGTTGCCGGTCCAGGCGAAGTCGATCTTCACGTCCTTCAGCTGCGGGAAGACCTTGAGCATCTTCGGACGGATGATCGCCTCGATGTTCGACGGATCGCGGGCACCGTAGACCACGCCGCCGCCGAAGATCAGGCGCTTGTCGCTGGTCAGGCGGTAGTAGTCGAGCAGGTAGTTGCAGTCCTCGACGCAGTAGTCCTGGGGCAGCAGGGTCTTGGCCAGCTCGTCGCCCAGCGGCTCGGTGGTGATCACCTGGGTGCCGCAGGGCATGGACTTGGAGGCCAGCTCCGGGACCAGGCCGCCGAGGTAGGCGTTGCCGGCGACTACCACGAACTTGGCCTTCACCCGGCCTTGCGGGGTGTGCACCACCGGGTTGGCGCCACGCTCGATCTTCACCGCCGGGGATTGCTCGTGGATCACGCCGCCAAGGGATTCCACCGCCGCTGCTTCGCCCAGGGCGAGGTTCAGCGGGTGGATGTGGCCGCCGCTCATGTCGAGCATGCCGCCGACGTAGCTGTCGGTGTTCACCACTTCGCGGATGCGCTTGGCGTCCATCAGCTCCAGCTGGGTGTGGCCGAAGCGCTCCCAGAGCTTCTTCTGCGACTCCAGGTGGCCCATCTGCTTGGCGCTGAGGGCGGCGAATACGCCACCGTCCTTCAGGTCGCACTGGATGTCGTACTTGGCGATGCGCTCGCGAATGATGCGGCCGCCCTCGAAGGCCATCTGGCCGAGCAGTTGCGCCTGCTTCGGGCCGACGGTGCGTTCGATGACGTCGATGTCGCGGCTGTAGCTGTTGACGATCTGGCCACCGTTGCGGCCGGACGCGCCGAAGCCGACCTTGGCGGCCTCCAGCACGGTCACCTTGAAGCCGTTCTCCAGCAGGAAGAGGGCGGTGGACAGGCCGGTGTAGCCCGCGCCGATGATGCACACGTCGGTTTCGGTCTCGCCCTTGAGTTCGGGGCGCGCAGGGACCGGATTGGCCGAGGCTGCATAGTAGGAAGTGGGATAAGAAGTGTGCGGCATATTGCACCTGTGTTTGTTATTTTTTACGAGATGGGCTGATGCTACCCGAGTCGAAATCACTCGGCTAGTGGCCGTGCAAAATTTTTTACGCAAGGACGAACATAAAAAAATTCCCTTTTTCAGGGGGTTAGCGAAAAAATGCTTGACGGTTCAACGCCTTCGCGTAGAATGCGCCCCCATCGCTAGGCACATAGCTCAGTTGGTTAGAGCACCACCTTGACATGGTGGGGGTCGTTGGTTCGAGTCCAATTGTGCCTACCAAATTCCCGCTTCGGCGGTAGCGAGAGGGCGACCTTAAGCGGGCGCCCTTATCGTTAGGCACATAGCTCAGCTGGTTAGAGCACCACCTTGACATGGTGGGGGTCGTTGGTTCGAGTCCAATTGTGCCTACCAATTCACCGCTTCGGCGGTAGCAGAAAGGGCGATCCGAGAGGATCGCCCTTTTTGTTTGCGCGCGATTTGGGGTGATCGCGGACGGAGTCCGCTCCTACGCTTCCAGGGACACATGGCTTTTCGTAGGAGCGAGCTTGCTCGCGAATGGGTCCTGCAGCGGAGCTTGTTCGCGAGCAAGCTCGCTCCTACCAAGGGCGCCTCGGCGCAGCCGGAAAGACGGTTGCTCCTACGATTCCGGGAAAGCGCGGGCGTAGGAGCGGACTCCGTCCGCGATTGGATTCACCGGTCGCGCCGGGTGCCCCTGCGTGCTTAACGGCGCTCGAAGCCGGGCCCGCCGCCATGGCCGCCACCGCCGTGTCCGCCACCTCCCGGCCCACCGAAGGGCGGGAAGAACGGCCAGCAGCCGGAGAGCGAGACGAGGGCGAGCAGCAGGGCGACTTTGGTCAATCTGGAAAGCATGGCGACACCAGGGTTGGAAAAATGGGCGCAAAGTAGACACGCCCGCGGCGCGGGTGTCCCGAGAAACTTGGTATCGGCAGGGTAAGGTTTGTATCGGCGCCGATGCGTTCGTCCGGCGGCTCAGGCGGCGCTGGCGCTGTGCCTGAGGCCGGGGATCAGGGCGCGCAGTGCATGGCAGGGCAGCGGGCGGCCGGTGAAGTAGCCCTGCACCAGGCGGCAGCCGTTGTCGTGCAGCCAGGCGAGCTGGCCGGCGGTTTCCACGCCTTCGGCGACTATGGGGATGCCCAGGGAGTCGCCGATGCCGATGATGGCGCGGACGATGGTCTGGCAATCATGGCGCTCGAGCACGCCGCTGACGAAGGAGCGGTCGACCTTCATCTTGTCGAAGGGGAAGCGCAGCAGGTAGTTGAGCGAGGCGAAGCCGGTGCCGAAGTCGTCGAGCACTATCTGCACGCCCAGGCTGCGCAGTTCCTCGAGTATCGCCACGTTCTCCGGCGAGGCTTCCAGGACGGTGCTTTCGGTCACTTCCAGCATCAGCCGGCCGGCGGGCAGGCGGAATTCGGCCAGGGTCTGCGCCACCAGGGGCGGCAGCGCCCGGTTGATCTGCGCCGGCGAGACGTTCACCGAGATGCTGATGTTGCCGGGCCAGGACGCTGCCTCCCGGCAGGCCTCGCGCAGCACCCAGGTGCCGATGGGGATGATCATGCCGTTCTTCTCCGCCAGCGGAATGAACTCCGAGGGCGGCACCTGGCCCAGTTGCGGGTGGTTCCAGCGCAGCAGCGTCTCGGCGGCGACCAGGCGCCGCTCCGGGGTGGCGACGATCGGCTGGTAGGCCAGGGTCAGTTCGCCGAATTGCAGCGCGCGGCGCAGGTTCAGCTGAGGCGCCGGGTTCAGCGGCGGCAGGTTGGACTCCAGTTCCGGGGTGTATTGCCGCCACTTGTCCAGCGGCTGCGCGTGGGCGTCGCGCTTGGCCAGGATGGCGTTGCGCAGCAGGCGGTCGGCGCTGAGCTGTTCGTCGGAGGTGGAGGCGAGGCCGGCGGTGACGGTCAGCGAGAGGCTGCGTTCATCGAGGATGAAGGGCTCGCCCAGTTGCTCGATGGCGTTGCCCAGCAGTTGCGTCAGCGCTTGTTCGTCCAGGCGCTTCGGAAGCAGGGCGGCGAATTCGTCGGCGCCGAGGTGGGCGAGCAGTTCGGCCTGCGGGAAGCAGTCTTCCAGCCGCCCGGCGAAGGCTCGCAGCAGGGCGTCGGTCTCGCGTGGGTCGAGGCCGTTGCGCAGCTGTTCGAAATCCTCGATGTCGAGGGTGATCAGCGTGGGGAAGTCGTCGTCGAGGTGGTAGTGGCCCAGCTTGTCGGCGAGCGCCCGCAGCAATGCCTGGCGGTTGGGCAGGCCGCTGACCGGGTCGCGATCGGTTTCCTGGGAGATTTTCTGGTCGCGCTGGATCAGGGCGGAAATGCAGTCGGCCAGGTCGCGCAGGTGGCCGAGTTCCTCCTCGCTGGCGCTGCGCGGCTGGGTGTCCACCACGCAGAGCACGCCCAGGGCGCGGCCGCTGGCGTCCTTGACGGCCACTCCGGCATAGAAGCGAAAGCCGAGCGGGCCGGTGACCAGGGGGTTGTCGGCGAATTCGGGGTGGAGCGAGGCGTCCTCGACGATCATCACGCCGCCGGGCTTGAGGCTGCAGCGCGCGCAGAAGGAGTCTTCGCGCGGCGTGTTCAGGCCGTGGGGCAGGCCGTGTGCGGAGAGCAGCCAGGCGCGCTTGGCGGCGATCAGCGAGATGGCCGAGATGGGGGCCCCGTAGAGATGTGCGGCCAGGCGGGTGAAGGAGTCGAACTGCGGGTTGGCCGGCGCGTCGAGATAACCGGTGGCGTAGAGTGAGCGCAACCGTTCCTGCTCGTCGCTGGCGACCGGGAACAGCGGGGGCGCTTCCGGCGTCTCGTCGGGTGTCGGGGTGGCGAAGGGTTGCCTGGCGTCCTTGGATTTTTCGCTGCGCATCACGTATTCCCTCGTGGGCGTTGCCGGTCCCTGGCGTGGCGGGTGCATCGAGCGACGAATTGCCGGCCGGGGCTCAACAGCCAATCGACGGCAATCAGTGTAGTTTGTCTGGCAAAAGTGCAGTGGCGTTTCGCGACTACTGCTGGTCGGGAAGTGTGGGAGGCGTGGCATGAGTGGTGGGTGGGGCCGAGGGCTCGGGGTGTTTCTGCTGTGCGCGGCGAGTGGGTTGGCAACGGCCGCCGGGCTGGCGGAATGGCCGGAGGGCTGGCAGGTGACGCGTTCGCCCGAGGCGCCGGACGACGATGCGGCGCTGCGTCGCGAGCGCGGTGTCAGGCTGGCGGCGGATGGCTCCCAGGCGCTGGTGGTGGAAATCACCCGCAGCCGCCTGGCCGAGGTGAAGGGTGTGGACCTGCAGCGGGTGATCCTGCAGATGCGCAAGTCGCTGCAGGTCGATTTCCTGCGCCAGGGCTTCCAGGCGGCCTGCAGCAAGCCGCGGCAGGCATCCCTTGGGGGATTGGACGGCCTGGAGCTGGTCTGCTCGATCAGCCAGAACGGCAGCGAGGCCATGAAGCAGGGTGTGCAGGTCGCGCTGGGCAAGGAGGCGGCCTATTCGCTGACCTATGCCGCGCCGGCGGCTGATTACCCGCAGCGACTTGCCGAGGTGGCGGCGCTCAAGGCTGGTCTGCGCCTGGAGTGAGCGGGCCGAAAATGAAAAGCCCCGCATTCGCGGGGCTTTTCGTCGGGTGCCGATCAGGCGGCCAGGGTGCTCTGCACGCGGGCGATGACGGCCTGCAGCGGCTCTGCGGCCTGGTATTGCTGCGGATAGAGTCGCTCGCTATGGCAGGCGATGCCGTGTTCGTCCACCAGGGCGAAGCTGAAGCTGTCTTTGCGCGGTGCCAGGATGATGCAGTTGAGCGGGGCGAAAGCTGCCTTGAGGGTGCGGATCGCCTCCTGGATCTGAGTGCTTTTTTTCATATTGTCTTTCTTCCAAATAGTCACGGTCCTATGACCGCGTGAAACGTAAAAAACTCCGGTCGAACGCAGAATGCGTGATATCCATGACCGGAATGTGGCAGCGAATGAAAACTCGAAGAGGTCTTTCGAGGGCGCCATGGCGGGAGAATACGCCAGCCCCCGAAGTTCGGGCTTGCCAAATATGTAAGGACGATTTACTGCACCTCAAGGGGTGCTCTGGATACGCCTGCCAGTGACTGGCTGCTGGCCGTGGCCCTGTGTATCCCGGCTGCGGCGCCCTGGTTGGGGTGGGCGGCGTCGGGAGGGGCGACCTGAAGTTCATGACTCGCGGGCGGCATTATCCGGATGCCGGGCGGGTCTTTCAAGTGCGGGTCGTCAGCGGATGTTTCCGCGAAGGTTCCCGCGGCGGCATCGGCCGCCGCGGGACGGGCATCACTTCTGCAGCCAGGACTCCACGGTCTCGGCGCCGTACTGCTGTTTCCAGGCCTTCAGCGTCTTGTGGTTGCCACCCTTGGTTTCCACCACTTCGCCGTTGTTCGGGTTCTTGTACACCTTCAGTTGGCGGCTGCGGCGCGGGGCGCTGGCAGCCGGCGCGGCGGCGGTGTTGTTGGCGGTGCCCTGCGGGTCGAGGATGTCGATGACGTTGCGCAGGTTCATGCCGTATTCATCCATCAGCGCCTGCAGCTGATCCTTGAATTCCAGTTCCTTCTTCAGGGAGCTGTCGTTCTTCAGTTTTTCCAGCAGGGCCAGTTGTTCTTTGAGCAGGCGTTCGGCTTCACGGAATTCCGCGAGTTTGGACATGTTTGCACTCCAGGGCAGGTCATTCCGAAACGGATATCGGTGCGCAGCTATTCGGCGACCATTGTGTTCGGAAAGTTATGTGGGCGGCGAATTATTAATTTAAATAAGCGGGCGATGCAATAATTAATCTTCGACCAGGTATTTTTCGCGGCATTGCAAAGGTCCTTCCGAATGTATGGCTTTATCGCCATGGCGCGAATCACGGATAATCGCCCTCCATCAAACTAGATGGCGGTTCGCCATGGGAGCCGCCGATAACTTGCGTGCGCCATGGGGTGGGGATGTAGATGCTTTCGAATATCCAGTCGTATTCGCTCAATGGGCATGAACTGGCGTACCTGGAGCAAGGGGAGGGCGTGCCGCTGGTTCTGGTGCACGGCTCGCTCTGCGATTACCGCTACTGGCAATGGCAGTTGCGCGGGCTGGGCGAACGCTATCGTCTGCTGGCGCCCAGTCTTCGACATTATTATCCGGAGCGTTGGAATGGCGCGGGCGGGGACTTCACTACCGCCCAGCATGTCGAGGACCTGCTCGCGCTGATCGAAAGGCTGGACGAGCCGGTGCACCTGCTCGGGCATTCGCGCGGCGGCAATATCTGCCTGCGCCTGGCGCTGGCGGCGCCCGGGCGCCTGCGTTCGCTGGTGCTTTGCGACCCGGGCGGGGATTTCGCCGCCGACCTGTTCCAGGCCGCCGGCGTGACGATGCCGGCGCCGCCGGCCGAGCGCAACCGTTTCCGCGAGCAGGCGCTGCAGCTGATCCGCCAGGGCGAGGTCGAGGCGGGCCTGGAGCTGTTTGTCGACACCGTCAGCGGGTCAGGGATCTGGCGGCGTTCCTCGCGGCACTTCCGTGACATGGCCACCGATAACGCCATGACGCTGATCGGCCAGGTCGCCGATCGGCCGGAGCCGCTCGGGCGCGCGCGCCTGGCCACGCTGGCGGTGCCGGCCCTGCTGCTGCGCGGCGAACTCAGCCCCGAGCCCTTCCCGCAGGTGGTCCAGGCTCTGGCGCAGGCGCTGCCGGACGTGCGCAGCAGCGTCATCGCCGGCGCTTCCCACGGCATGAACGCCACGCGCCCGGCCGCTTTCAATCGCGCCGTGCTGGAGTTCATCGACGCGCACTGATGCCGCTCGTCAGTTGCCTCGACATGCAGTACCATGGCGACCTGCCCCGCTCGCCGGGGCTTCGTTCGTTTTTCTTCCAGTGATCTCCGTCCGCGCGCGCAAGCGCAGGGTGCCGAAAAGGCGCCTGCCACTGTGAGGCAGGCCTGCCCGGCGGGCGACGCTTACTGGCACATCCCAACCCATGTGGCCTTTCGTAGGGGTCACCACTAGGAGAGGAGGCGCCATGCCCATCATTACTCTTCCCGACGGTAGTCAGCGGTCCTTCGATCACCCGGTCAGCGTGGCCGAGGTGGCGCAATCCATTGGCGCGGGCCTGGCCAAGGCCACCGTGGCCGGCAAGGTCAACGGCAAGCTGGTCGATGCTTGCGATCCGATCGAGCACGACGCGACCCTGCAGATCATCACCCCGAAGGACGAGGAAGGGCTGGAAATCATCCGCCACTCCTGCGCGCACCTGGTCGGCCATGCGGTCAAGCAGCTGTACCCGAGCGCGAAGATGGTCATCGGCCCGGTGATCGACGAAGGCTTCTATTACGACATCTCCTTCGAGCGCCCCTTCACTCCCGAGGACATGGCGGCGATCGAGAAGCGCATGGCCGAGCTGATCGACAAGGACTACGACGTCATCAAGAAGATGACCCCGCGTGCCGAAGTCATCGAGGTGTTCAAGTCCCGCGGCGAGGACTACAAGCTGCGCCTGGTCGAGGACATGCCCGACGAGAAGGCGATGGGCCTGTACTACCACGAAGAGTACGTGGACATGTGCCGCGGCCCGCACGTGCCCAACACCCGCTTCCTCAAGGCCTTCAAGCTGACCAAGATTTCCGGCGCCTACTGGCGCGGCGACTCGAAGAACGAGCAGCTGCAGCGCATCTACGGCACCGCCTGGGCCGACAAGAAGCAGCTGGCCGCCTACGTCCAGCGCATCGAAGAGGCCGAGAAGCGCGACCACCGCCGCATCGGCAAGCAGTTGGACCTGTTCCACCTGCAGGAAGAAGCGCCGGGCATGGTGTTCTGGCACCCCAACGGCTGGACCGTCTATCAGGTGCTCGAGCAATACATGCGCAAGGTGCAGCGCGACCACGGCTACGTCGAGGTGCGTACCCCGCAGGTCGTCGACCGCATCCTCTGGGAGCGTTCGGGCCACTGGTCGAACTACGCCGAGAACATGTTCACCACTTCGTCGGAAAGTCGCGACTTCGCGGTCAAGCCGATGAACTGCCCGTGCCACGTGCAGATCTTCAACCAGGGCCTGAAGTCCTACCGCGACCTGCCGCTGCGCCTGGCCGAGTTCGGCGCCTGCCACCGCAACGAGCCGTCGGGCGCGCTGCACGGCATCATGCGCGTGCGCGGCTTCACCCAGGACGACGCGCACATCTTCTGCACCGAGGACCAGGTGAAGAAGGAAGCGGCCGACTTCATCAAGCTGACCCTGCAGGTCTACGCCGACTTCGGCTTCTCCGACATCTCCATGAAGCTGTCCACCCGTCCGGCCAAGCGCGTGGGCTCCGAAGAACTGTGGGATCGTGCCGAAGGCGCGCTGGCGGACGCTCTGAACGAATCCGGCCTGGAATGGGAATACCAGCCGGGCGAGGGCGCCTTCTACGGCCCGAAGATCGAGTTCACCCTGAAGGACTGCCTGGGCCGTAACTGGCAGTGCGGCACCCTGCAGTACGACCCGAACCTGCCGGAGCGCCTGGACGCCAGCTACATCGCCGAAGACAACAACCGCAAGCGCCCGGTCATGCTGCACCGCGCCATCCTCGGCTCCTTCGAACGCTTCATCGGCATGCTGATCGAGCACTATGCCGGCCTGTTCCCGGCCTGGCTGGCGCCGACCCAGGCGGTGGTGATGAACATCACCGACAAGCAGGCCGATTTCGCCGAGGAAGTGGTCCGAGCGCTCGAGGAAAGCGGATTCCGTGCCAAGTCCGACTTGAGAAACGAGAAAATCGGCTTTAAAATCCGCGAGCATACTTTGCTCAAGGTTCCCTATCTCCTGGTTATTGGAGACAGGGAGGTTGAATCGAAGGCCGTCGCAGTACGCACGCGCGAAGGGGAAGACCTCGGCTCGATGCCGCTTTCCCAGTTCGTCGAGCTGTTGACTCGGGCGGTTTCCCGGCGTGGTCGCCAAGACTCGGAGTAATCATTATTAAGCGTGAAATGAGGCAGGATAAGCGGGCTCTCCCGAAACCACCGATCAACGAGAACATCACCGCACGCGAAGTGCGTCTGATCGGTGCCGACGGTCAGCAGATCGGCGTAGTGACCCTTGATGAGGCGCTGCGCCACGCCGACGAGGCCAAGCTGGACCTGGTTGAAATCTCTGCCGATGCGGTGCCTCCTGTCTGCCGCATCATGGATTACGGCAAGCACCTGTTCGAGAAGAAGAAGCAGGCGGCTGCGGCTAAGAAAAACCAGCACCAGCAACAGATCAAAGAAATCAAGTTTCGTCCAGGGACGGAAGAAGGGGATTACCAGGTAAAACTACGCAACCTGGTACGTTTCCTTAGTGAAGGGGACAAGGCCAAGGTATCCCTGCGATTCCGTGGTCGTGAGATGGCCCACCAGGAGCTGGGCATGGAGCTGTTGAAGCGGGTCGAGACCGACCTCGCCGAATACGGCACCGTGGAACAGCATCCTAAGCTGGAAGGACGCCAGCTGATGATGGTCATCGCTCCCAAGAAGCGTAAATAACCTCCCGGGCACTGGCAGGCCTGATGGTTATCAGTTGTTAACGAATGCGGAGTACCAAACATGCCAAAGATGAAAACCAAGAGTGGCGCCAAGAAGCGCTTCAAAGTGACTGCTGGTGGCATCAAGCACAAGCACGCTTTCAAGAGCCACATCCTGACCAAAATGACCACCAAGCGTAAGCGTCAGCTGCGCGGCACCTCGATGCTCGCTGCTTCCGACGTTCGCCGTGTAGAACGCTCCCTGCGTCTGCGTTGATTTCTGGTAGAGGATAGATAAATGGCTCGTGTTAAGCGTGGCGTGATCGCCCGTCGTCGTCACAAGAAGATTCTGAAACTCGCCAAAGGCTACTACGGCGCGCGTTCCCGCGTGTTCCGCGTTGCCAAGCAGGCGGTGATCAAGGCTGGCCAATACGCCTACCGTGACCGTCGTCAGCGTAAGCGTCAGTTCCGCGCTCTGTGGATCGCCCGTATCAACGCTGGTGCTCGTCAGAACGGTCTGTCCTACAGCCGTCTGATCGCCGGCCTGAAAAAGGCGGCCATCGAGATCGACCGTAAGGTCCTGGCCGATCTGGCTGTGAACGAAAAAGCGGCGTTTACCGCGATTGTCGAAAAAGCGAAGGCGAGCTTGGCTTAAGCCCTAAGACAATCACCGGATTCTTATCCGGGACGTAACGTCACCGATAGGGGAAGAGCCTAACCGCTCTTCCCCTATTTCGTATCTGGAGTTGGTACATGGAAAACCTGGACGCGCTGGTCTCCCAAGCCCTGGAGGCTGTGCGACATACCGAAGACGTCAATGCCCTGGAACAGATCCGGGTCCACTATCTTGGCAAGAAAGGCGAGCTGACCCAGGTGATGAAGACCTTGGGCGACCTGCCGGCCGAGGAGCGCCCCAAGGTGGGTGCGCTGATCAACGTTGCCAAGGAAAAGGTCCAGGAGGCGCTCAACGTCCGCAAGACCGACCTGGAAGGCGCCGCGCTGGCGGCGAAGCTTGCGGCCGAGCGCGTCGATGTGACCCTGCCGGGCCGCGGCCAGACCTCCGGCGGCCTGCACCCGGTGACCCGTACCAAGGAACGCATCGAGCAATGCTTCACCCGCATCGGCTATGAAGTGGCCGAGGGCCCGGAAGTCGAAGACGACTACCACAACTTCGAAGCGCTCAACATCCCCGGCCACCACCCGGCGCGGGCGATGCACGACACCTTCTACTTCAACGCGAACATGCTGCTGCGTACCCACACCTCTCCGGTACAGGTGCGCACCATGGAGAGCCAGCGCCCGCCGATCCGCATCGTCTGCCCCGGCCGCGTGTACCGCTGCGACTCCGACCTGACCCACTCGCCGATGTTCCACCAGGTCGAAGGCCTGCTGATCGACGAAGACGTCAGCTTCGCCGACCTCAAGGGCACCATCGAGGAGTTCCTGCGCGCCTTCTTCGAGAAGGAGTTCTCGGTGCGCTTCCGTCCGTCGTTCTTCCCCTTCACTGAGCCTTCGGCGGAAGTCGACATCCAGTGCGTGCTGTGCAGCGGCAAGGGCTGCCGCGTGTGCAAGCAGACCGGCTGGCTGGAGGTCATGGGCTGCGGCATGGTGCACCCCAACGTGCTGCGCATGTCCGGCATCGACCCGGAGAAATACCAGGGCTTCGCCTTCGGCATGGGCATCGAACGCTTGGCCATGCTGCGCTACGGCGTCAACGACTTGCGCCTGTTCTTCGACAACGACCTGCGCTTCCTCGGGCAATTCCGCTAGGCCGCGTACGACGTCAACGAATTCTTAGGAGAACAGGATGAAATTCAGTGAACAATGGCTGCGGAGCTGGGTGAATCCGCAGGTTTCCCGCGACGAGCTGGTGGCTCGTCTGTCCATGGCCGGCCTCGAGGTCGACGCCGTGATCCCCGTCGCCGGCGCCTTCAGCGGCGTGGTGGTGGGCGAGGTGCTGAGCACCGAACAACACCCGGACGCCGACAAGCTGCGCGTCTGCCAGGTCAGCAACGGCAGCGAGACCTTCCAGGTCGTCTGCGGCGCGCCCAACGTGCGCCCGGGCCTGAAGATCCCCTTCGCCATGATCGGCGCCGAACTGCCGGGCGACTTCAAGATCAAGAAGGCCAAGCTGCGCGGCGTCGAGTCCAACGGCATGCTGTGCTCGGCCAAAGAGCTGGAAATCAGCGACGACAACGCCGGCCTGATGGAACTGGCTGCCGACGCCCCGGTGGGCGCGAGCATCCGCGACTACCTGGGGCTGGACGACGCCTCCATCGAAATCGGCCTGACCCCCAATCGTGGCGATTGCCTGTCCCTGACCGGCCTGGCCCGCGAAGTGGGCGCGCTGTACTCGGCGCCGGTCACTTTCGTCGATGTGCAGCCGGTTGCTCCCAGCATCGATGAAGTCCGCTCCATCGAACTGCTGGCGCCGAACGCCTGCCCGCGCTACCTGGGCCGCGTCATCCGCAACGTCGACCTGAACAAGCCGACGCCGCTGTGGATGGTCGAGCGCCTGCGCCGCTCCGACATCCGCAGCATCGACGCCGCAGTGGACATCACCAACTACGTGATGCTGGAGCTGGGCCAGCCGATGCATGCCTTCGACCTCGACGAGATCAAGGGCGGCATCCGCGTGCGCATGGCCGAAGAGGGCGAGAAGCTGGTGCTGCTGGACGGCCAGGAAGTCGCCCTGCGTACCGACACCCTGGTCATCGCCGACCACGAACGCGCCCTGGCCATGGCCGGCGTGATGGGGGGCGAGCACAGCGGCGTCAGCGCCAAGACCCGCGACCTGTTCCTGGAAAGTGCCTTCTTCGACAACATCGCCGTCGCCGGCAAGGCCCGTTCCTATGGCCTGCACACCGATGCCTCGCACCGCTACGAGCGTGGCGTGGACTTCCAGCTGGCCCGCCGCGCCATGGAGCGCGCCACCGAGCTGCTGCTGCAGATCGTCGGCGGCGAAGCCGGTCCGGTGGTCGAGCAGGTCAGCCAGGCCCACCTGCCCAAGGTCGAGCCGGTGGTGCTGCGCATCGAGCGCGTCACCCAGATGCTCGGCATGGAAATGGATGCTTCGGAAATCGAGCGTCTGCTCACCGCGCTGGAGTTCCAGGTGCAAGCCGATGGGGAAGGGCGCTGGAAGGTCGGCGTGCCCAGCCACCGCTTCGACGTTTCCCTGGAAGTCGACCTGATCGAGGAACTGGGCCGCCTGTACGGCTACAACCGCCTGCCGGTGCGCTACCCGCAGGCGCGCCTGGCACCCAACACCAAGTCGGAAACCCAGGCCGAGCTGCCGGCGCTGCGCCGCCTGCTGGTCGCCCGCGACTACCAGGAAGCCATCACCTACAGCTTCATCGATCCCAAGCTGTTCGAACTGTTCAGCCCGGGCGTGCAGCCGCTGATGTTGGCCAACCCGATCTCCGCCGACATGGCCGCCATGCGCGCCTCGTTGTGGCCGGGCCTGGTCAAGGCGCTGCAGCACAACCTGAACCGCCAGCAGACCCGCGTGCGCCTGTTCGAGAGCGGCCTGCGCTTCGTCGGCCAGCTCGAGGGCCTGCAGCAGGAAAACATGCTGGCCGGCGTCATCTGCGGTAGCCGCGAGCCGGAAGGCTGGAGCAACGTGCGCGAAGGCGTCGACTTCTTCGACATCAAGGCCGACGTCGAAGCCCTGCTGGCTAGTGCCAGCGCCGCCGATGCCTTCGCCTTCGTCCCCGGCGAACACCCGGCGCTGCACCCGGGCCAGACCGCCCGCGTCGAGCGCGATGGCGAACTGGTCGGCTACGTCGGCGCCCTGCACCCTGAACTGGCCAAGGCTCTGGACCTGGATCGCCCGGTCTACCTGTTCGAGCTGGTGCTGGGCGAACTGGTCCGCGGCCGCCTGCCGAAGTTCAGCGAACTGTCGCGTTTCCCCGAGGTGCGCCGCGACCTGGCGCTGGTGGTCAACCGCGATATTCCAGCCGAATCCGTCCTGTCGACCATCCGCGAAGAGGCCGGCGAATTCCTGACCGACCTCAGGCTGTTTGATGTCTATCAGGGTAAAGGTATTGATCCGCTTGGAAAAAGCTTGGCCGTCGGCTTGACCTGGCAGCATCCATCACGCACTCTTAACGATGACGAGGTGAACGCGACTACGCAGAAAATCGTCGCCTCGCTGGAGCAAAGGTTCAACGCCACGTTAAGGAAGTAGCGTATGGGGGCTCTGACGAAAGCTGAGATTGCCGAACGTCTGTATGAAGAGCTGGGCCTGAACAAACGGGAAGCCAAGGAACTGGTGGAACTCTTCTTCGAAGAGATCCGCCAGGCGCTGGAGCACAACGAACAGGTGAAACTGTCCGGTTTCGGCAATTTCGACCTGCGCGACAAACGCCAGCGCCCGGGTCGCAACCCGAAGACGGGAGAGGAAATCCCGATCACGGCCCGCCGCGTCGTCACCTTTCGTCCAGGCCAGAAACTGAAAGCCAGGGTTGAGGCTTATGCTGGAACCAAGTCATAACGACGAACTGCCCCCCATTCCGGGCAAGCGCTACTTCACCATCGGTGAAGTGAGTGACTTGTGCGCAGTGAAACCGCACGTGCTGCGGTATTGGGAACAGGAGTTCCCGCAGCTCAACCCGGTCAAGCGCCGCGGCAACCGCCGGTACTATCAGCGCCAGGACGTGCTGATGATCCGCCAGATCCGCGCGCTCCTGTACGACCAGGGCTTCACCATCGGCGGGGCGCGCCAGCGCCTCTCCGGCGACGAAGCCCGCGAAGATATCACCCAGTACAAGCAACTCATCCGCCAGATGATCGCGGAACTGGAAGACGTTCTTCACGTGCTGCGCAAGTAGCTGAAAAAAATGAAAAAAGTGCTTTGCCGAAAGAAAACCTTACGGTATAGTGCGATCCGCCAACCGGGCAACCGGAAGGCAACGTCGGGGCGTAGCGCAGCCTGGTAGCGCACTTGCATGGGGTGCAAGGGGTCGAGTGTTCGAATCACTCCGTCCCGACCAAATTTCCGAGACGGCTCAAGCACTTACGGCGCTTGAGCCGTTTTCGTTTCTGGCCCCGCGCAAAACTGGCGCAAAATGCGCGCAAAACTATCGGGCGAAATCGCTGATATCCAGGTCCGGAATTGCGTCCGCCCAGACCACCTCCTCGTGGTCGCGCTGATAGTTTTTCGTCATATCCTCGCTGGCATGGCCGGCGATCTTCTGCCCGTCCTTTCCGGCTTTCTTGTACAGGTGCAGCGACAGCGCCCTGACTTCATGGAAGCCCGGCATCTCCTCCTCACTCCACCCCGCATAACAGCCTGCCGCATCCCTGGCCTCCTTGAAGGCCCTGGTTAGGTAGCGCTCCTCGATCTTCGTCCAGTGCTCCTTCTGCTCCGCCTGCTTTTGCTTTTTCCGTTCCGGCCGGCGGTGAATCAGGAAGGGGGACGGGATGTTGTCCCGGCACCTGCTGAGCACGGCCTGTAGCTCAGGCGTCACCCGGAAGCGAATCCAGGCCGCGTCGCTGGCCTTGGCGGTCTTCTGTTGGACAACGTACAGAAACCCGTCGCGAACGTCGTCGAATCGCATGGCCAGTATGTCGGTCCGGCGCTGGGCGGTGATCAGCGCCAGGTCAATCGCATTCTGCAGCCAGGCCGGCGCCTTCTCGCGAATGGCCCTCAGCCCCTCTACGGTATGTCGCCGCCGCTGCTTCTTCTCGATCTTCGGAATGGTGCAGATGGCCGGGTTGTCCGGGCAAAGGCCTTTCGCCACTGCGTGGTTGAAGATGTCGATCAGAAGCGCCCGGGCCTGGTTCGCCGCCCGGGGCGTCAGGCTGTCGAGCAGGTCCGCGATCATGCGGATGGTGATCTCGTTGACCGCCTGGGTGGGCCAGGCCTTCCGGAATTGCCGGAGCCGCACTTCGTACAGATCGAGCGTACCTTTCGCCAGTTCGCGCGGCGGGAGGATCTTCTCCTTGTAGTGGTCGAGGAAGTCGACGAACAGATCGGTGGATCCGCCTTTCACCTTGGATACCAGGTCGGCGCCGCCAATGAACTCCATGTTCAGCTGCTTGGCCGCGTTGATCGCCTTGGCCCGGTCGGCACCAAAGGGGAACCACTTTCCATCCGTCGGCCTTCTGTAGCGGTAGGTTCCGCGCCTGGAGTCCAAGTAGAGGTTCTCGGGGAGCCCCTTGTTGGCCTTGTTCCGTGGTCGAGGTGACATCACGCGGCTCCTCGTAGAACCATGGCGACCAGGTCGTTGCTGGTCGATTTGCTGAACGCCGTCCAGTCGACGAACCAGAGTTTGCCGATCCGCTCGCCCGGGAGGATGCCGTCCCTGAGCTGGTTGCGGATCGCCTGGCCGGACAATGGCGTTCCGTTGGTGCCCCAGCGGCGCCGCTGGAACTCGCTGATCTTGATGAGTTCTTTTCGCATAGCAATGCCTCAATGCGCCGGCGTACCGGCGCCGCATGAATTAGGTGTTGGGTTCGGCGAGGCTCTTCAGCAGCGTCTGGAGCTGGCGCACCTTCTCCAAATTGGCGGCGTTCGCCTCCAGCTCCTGCTCGATCGTCAGCGCAGCCTCCTCGACTCGCGCCGCCAGGGCCTGGACCTTCGCCGAGAACTCCTCGCCCAGCGTCTTCAACTGGCTGGCCAGGTCGCCGAGAAGTTCGATGGGGCTGGCGCTGCTGGCCTTCGCGGCCGGCTTGATGCTGGTGACGACCTGGGGCATGGATTGGTCCTTCTGGAGTGGGATTCTGACTTCGGTTCGCAGGTACATCTGGCGGTCGGCCTCGCGGATCAGCCCGGCCTCCTTCAGGTCGTTCAGGCACGCGCGGATCACCGACAGCTCCGCGCTGCTGTGGCCGCCGGCCGCCAGGGCGCCCTTGATCTGCAGGGGCGTCCATGGCGACTGGATCGGGACCACGTCGTAGACCTTCCGGGCCAGGGCGGTCTGGGCCCTGAGGAGGGACTGCTGCCTGGTCGGCGTCATAGGCTGCACCCCCACTGCATGGCGGCGAATGCCGGGACGAGCGGGATGGCGATGACCGCGCCGGCGACCGCCAGGCCGAGCAGCGCGCCGCCGGCGGCGAGGATCAGGGCTCTACGCATCGCTCCCTCCTGCCGTCGGCGCGGCAGCACGGTCCAGGCGCTCGATCTCGGCCAGCGCCAGGGCGCAGGAGCGGACGAGATTGCTGCGCGCGTCCTTAGGCTTCCACCAGCGGGCATCCCACGGCCAGGCCAGCGACACCAGCAGAGCTGTGGTTTTATCATCCGCCGCGCTGGAGCCGGCCAGGGCGTAGCAGGCGGCGGCGCGGGCCATCTGGCCGTGGTCGTGCTCGTCGTCATGCTCCGGCGTCCAGCCCTCGGCCGCCACCTGGCGGCGCCGCTCGGCCTGCACGTCGAGCCAGGCCTGGGCGGCGCCGGCCTTGTCTGCTCGCACGTACTCGATGCCATCGTCGATATCGTTCTCGCACCAACTGACCTCGGTCAGTTCGCTGAAGTCGACGTCGCGCGGACATTCGGCGCCCACGATGAGGTAGATGCGTTCCGGTGCGGTCTGGATGATCCGCTCCCCCTGCGCGCCCTCTGCCTGCCCGGTGTGCTGCGAGGCGAGGATCTGCTGCGCCATCCAGATTTCGTTCCCGGTGATGTAGACCTGGGTGAAGTCACCTTTGATGGCCTTGCCGCTGTAGAGGCCGGCGATGTGGCGGATCAGGTCCATTGTCATGGTCATGGCTTAGTCCTCGGCGGGGTACTGGCGATGGCCGCGCTCGCCCTGGCGGGCGTCGATGGCGGCCTGGATCAGTTGGCGGCCCAGCTGCTGCATCTGGTCGGGGTAGAGCAGGGCGCCCAGGCGGGGCAGGCCGCTGACTTCGGCGATGGGGTTGCCCTGCTGGTCGAGGCGGTGCTCGACGGTCAACTGGATGGGTTGCATTGTGCGGGCTCCTTGGCCGGCGGCGTGCAGCGCAGGCAGTCGCATTCGTTGGTGGGGCGGCCGGTGCCGCGGCAGTATTCAGGGCGGTTCATTGGATCTCCCAGAGCAGTTTCTGCCCCTGGTTCGGCGTCTCGACGCGCGGGCGGCTGGGGCAGTTCCAACTGCCGCCGCCGCGGATGCCGACCAGGTGCCAGCCGCTGGCGCGCAGGCTGGCGCCGGCCTCGCTGGCGAGGATGTAGGTGATGAGGCGGCGGTAGCCCAGGGCGCGGGTGGCGCGCCAGGCTGCGCCGTAGAGCTTCGAGCAGCCATTGCGGGTGCCGTCGGTGCAGCAGCGGGTTACCTCGAGCGTCAGGCCGTCGTCGAGGTGGCGCGCGACGGGGCGGCCGACGATGGCCACCCCGACGATGCGGTCCCCGGCGGCCAGGCCAAGGCTGAACTTGTGGCCCTGGACTGGGCCGTGGTGGCGGTGGTGCTGCTCGACGAACGTGTTGGCCTCTGCGAGGGTGAGGGGGCAGATGTCGAGTCGCCCCATCGCTATCCCTCGCCAGGCCGGTTGCGGATCAGCGCGCGCTTCGCCCAACTGGTGCGATCGAGCAGCATGCTGGTGATGAAGTAGAAGTTGCGCCGGCGGTTGACGATGATCTCCTCGTGCTTCGGGTCGCCCGGGTTGAGCACCTGGTGGACGCGGAAGTGCTTGATCTCGCCCCGGGCGTCGTAGACGCGCAGCTTGTCGCCGGCACGCACCTGGCCTGCGGCCCGCACCTCGGTCCACTCGAATTCCTCCTCACGCAGGACGCTGGCGCAGGCGGTTTGCGCCGCGCGCGCCAGCGCCCGGGCCAGGTCGGCGGGCGTCTGGCGCCGGATCACTTCGGGGTTGAACTCGCGCGCGCACAGCTTGATGAAGTAGTCGGCATCGAGGCCGTGGTCGTTGGTCATGGTTCAATCCATCTGGTAGTAGACGTGGCAGGAGATGCCGGCCGCCTGCAGGTGCTTGGCCATGGCCTGCACGCCGGCGGCGCGGCGGTTACCAATGCCGGCGAATGGCGCATCAAGGTGGAACCAGCCAGCGAAGCGGCCTTTGAAGAGCACCGGAATACCGGCCTTCTTGAGCGAGGCGGTGCGGACGCCGGCGAGGTCGGTCAGAACCACGTGATCCAGGTTCGCGGAGCCGCCGTCATCAGGCTGGGCCGTTGCGGCGGCGTGGCCTGCCTCGATGGCCTCCCGGCACAGCGCGGCGATATGCTTCAGGTCAGTCATGGCGTCACCCGCTTGAACTCGACCACCCATACCCAGGGGTTGGCGGCCCAGCTGCCGGCACCGTTGAGCGATTCCCAGAGGAAGCCGAACGCTCCCTTGGCGGTATCACCCCAGCAGCCGATGTCCGCACACGCCTGGCGAGCGTGGTCGCATTGCTCGCCGCGAACCCCCTCTGCCAGTGCCTGCTCCTCGCTGATGTCCTGCAGGTGTTCGACGCGCACAGCGGTGATCTCCAGCAGGATGCGGCTGGCCCAGCGCGGCATGTGGATGCTTGGGCGGTGGCGCCAGATCTTGTTCGGCTCCGCTACGGAATAGGCGCCGTTGCGCAAGCCGCTCGGGTAGTGGCGGTTGGGCTCGTTCGGCGGGGTGCCGTCGGCCGAGTAGACAATCCGCTTGCTGCCGAACCAGGCACCGGTGTCGTCTTCCGGGTAGGTTGCCTGCCAGTCGCCAGCCTGCCACCAGCTCTCGCGAACCCACAGGCGGTCGCCTGGCCGGCCATATGGGCACTGCGAAAGCATTTCCTCCTTCCGTCCGAGCAGCGGCTGGCCCTTCCAGGTCCAAGAGCCGCCAGCAATTGCTGGTGGTGGAACTGGGATGCCGATCGGCGCGGGCTTGACCGTGCGTCTGGTGACCGTCTTCCGGCCTTCTAGGATGGCGCGCACCATGGCGCCGCCGAACAGAATGGGACGCTCCTTCATGCTGCACTCCTTGCGGGCTCGATGATGGTGCTTGCCATGGCGATCTTCATTCCCAAGTTCATGGCAAGGGTGCGCTCGATGTTGGCGCCGCGGGAGGCGAGCCAACCTGGCAGCAGGGCGATGGTTTCGCAGGTGACCAGTTGGGCCAGGGCCAGGCGCATGTAGCCGGCCCAGGTGCCGCAGGCGGGCGCCGCGTTCTCGGCCGGGTTCTCGACGTGGTAACCGAGCTGGCGCAGGCGCTCGGCCTCGGCGTGGAAGGCCGGGTAGTTGAACTCCGGCAGGCCGGTCATGGGGCCGGCGAGGTAGATGCGTTGAGTCATGCTGCTGCCTCGATCTGCGCGAAGACGGGGAGCGCGCTGGCGAGCCTACGAACTGCCGCCATCTGGTCGACCTCATAGCCCCAGATGTTCCCGTCGCTCAGGCGCGCCCGCTCTGGGCCGAGATAGAACGGGTGCAGCTTCTTGCCGGTACGGATGTAGTCGCGGAACAGGCAGACCAGGTCGCGGAGCGTCCCGCCGTGGCTGAAGCCTCGCCAGCGCCCGCCCCAGGTGGTCGGGTGGGTGTAGATCCGCTTCCCGCTGTAGTCGTCGATGAACCAGATGCGGCCGCGCTCGTCGACCTGCATGCAGGCGTATCGCTGCTGGGCTTGGTTGAAGAAGAACCGCCGGCCGTGGTCGGCGATGATGCGGATGGCCTGGTTGACGTGTTCGGCACGCTGCTGCTTGTCGGCCAGTTTTTTCGATGGCATGACGAATCCTTGCGCCTACTGGCGCGGGGCTTGTGGAAGAGGGATGGCTGGGGCGGATCAGGTCAGTTCGAATTCTTGCTGGCGCCGGATCGGCACCGCCGCCGGCGGCGGCATGGCCTGGCCATGGTCCTTGAGGAAGCGCTGGGCGAGCTGGCGCAGCTGGTTCTCGCCGATGTCGCGGCGCTCGATCAGGTGCTCGCCTGGGTTGCGGACGCCCTCGATCTGCTCGCGCTTCACGCCGAGCACGTCGGAGACGATCGGGTCGCTGCCTTCGTCGGAAATGAGGAAGAAGGCCTGCACCGGCAGCGTCTGGCCGTCGCGGTGCACGCGGCCGATGCACTGCTCATGCACGCCCGGCGACCAGTCGAGTTCGCCGAAGACCACCGTGCTGCAGACGTGCTGCAGGCCGTCGATGCCGGCGCCGGCGCGGAGGCTGATCAGCATCACCTTGCTCTCGCCGGCGATGAACGCATCCTTGGCGGCCTGCTTCTCCTTCGGCGACTCGCTGCCGGTGTACATGACCGGGTTGAAGTCGGCGAGCTTCTCCTGCCAGATGCCGTAGACCTCGCGGTGCCAGCCGAACAGCATCACCTGCTGACCGCTTTCCACCAGAAGGCGCACGAACTCGGCGACATAGGGCGCCTTGGCCACGCCGGTGGCCTGGCGCACCAGTTGGTCGAACTCGCCGGCGGCGCGCATCTTCTCGCCGCGGTAGGCCTCGTTCGCCGCAAGGATGGTCTTGGCCAGCGCAACGGCGTCGCCGGTGATCCGTGCCAGCGCGGCGCTGTCGGACTCGATCTCGTGGGGGATCTTGGCCAGGGCCGGCAGCTCCCGGCCGACTTCCGCCCGGGTGCGCCGGAGCATGATGCCCTCGCGGCGCAGGTAGGTGCCGAACTGCTCGGCGTCGCGCAGCTTGGGCTTCTCCCCAGGGCTGCCAATGCACCACTCGCGCAGGAACTCGTCGTAGCCGCCCAGGCAGTCGGGGATCAGCGGGTTCACGACGTGGTAGAACTCCGATCCGTAGTTATAGATCGGCGTGGCCGTCAGGCCCATGCGCAGCCGCGCCTGGCTGGCCAGGTAGCAGCAGGCCCGGTAGATGTCGCTGTCGGGGCTGCGCAACTGCTGGCACTCCTCAAACACGGCGTACTGCACGATCTCGCCCAGGACCTCGGCCCAGCCGCGCAGCTTGTGGTAGCTGACCAGGATGACGTCGGGCAGGGTGTCCCAGAGGTCGGCGATGCGCTGGCGCGGCTGCTTGGTCAGCGGGTAGGGCTGGCCCTTACGGATGTGGTGCACGCGCAGGGCCGGCGCGAACTCGGCAAGCTTCTCCGGCCAGTGGTTGGGCAGCGCCGCCGGGTAGACCACCACCGCCGGCAGGTTGGCCGGCACGGCCATGGGGCACATGCCGGTGACCGTCTTGCCGAGGCCGAGGTCATCGGCCAGCAGCAGGCCGCCGCGGATCTCGATCTGGGCCGCGGCGAACCGTTGGTACTCCCTGGGCGGCTTGGCCAGGTCGAACGGCGGGATCGGCAGTCGGCCCGCGACCAGCTCCGCCAGGCTGCGCTCCATGGCATGGTGCTGGTCGGCCAGGTGCTCGAGGCTGGCCCGGGCGTCCGCCTCCATCTCCATGGGGTAGCGCTGCAGGAACCACAGCAGTTCCCGGCTGTTCTCCGGGCTGCCCAGCAGGTCGATGTGGGCGGCCGCCTGCTGCAGCGCGCGGGGGAACACCCGCTTCAGCCTGGACCTGACCTGCGGCTCGCAGCTGATCCGCCAGTAGCGGCCGTTGTACATCACGGTTCCGTAGTTCGTCATAGTGCTTGTCGTCCCAGTCGTACCATCTGGAAGGCCTTGCCGCCCCAGGCTGGGCGATCTTTCAAGGGCGCCGCGGCCCACCGCTGCGTACTGGCCAGCAGCACGCCGGTGACCTGCGGCAGGTGGATGTAGCGGTCGACCTGGCGCAGCGCCTCGGCGAGGGTGCCGTCGACCTTCACCTCGATCACCAGCCCGTCGAGCCAGAAGTCGGCGCGGTTCTTGGCGTCGAGGACGTGCTCGCGCTCGAAGCTGATGCCGGCCTGGGCGAGCACTTCGGCCATGGCCTCGTGTAGCTTCACCTCGCTGCTGTAGCGGTAGAGGTAGCCGCCCAGGAGCCGGGCCGCGTGCGACAGGTGCATGTGGATCGGCGAGGCGTCCCCGGTGCGAAGCGGGGCGCCGGCCTGCTGGTCTTGTTGCATGAGGAGTTCCTTGCGCCGCTGGCGCTTCAGTTGCGGTCGCGCAGGTCCAGCTCGTTGCCGGTGTCGGCGAACACCAGCATGCCGTTCTCTACCTCTCGCTCTTTCATGAGCAAGGAAGCGGCCAAGCTGTCTTTCCCTGCGGACAGGCTGGTGATGTTGTATTCGCTCATGCGCGCCTCAGGTCGTCGTTGAAAATGTCGAGTTGTGCGGCGCCTTCAATCCATGCCGTGGCCAGGCGGGTGCGGGCGATCGCGGCATACTCGGGGTTGAGTTCGAGGAGCACCGAGCGGCGCCCCTCCTGCATGGCGACGAGGCCGGTGGTGCCGGCTCCGCCGAAGGGATCGAGGATCAGGCCGTCACGCGGCGCGCCGGCGAGCACGCAGGGCCGGATCAGGTCCGGCGGGAACGTGGCGAAGTGCGCCCCCTTGAATCCGGCCGTGGACACCGACCAGACGCTGCGCTTGTTCCGCGTTTCGCTGTAGTCGATGTCGGGGCGATCCGGCCGATGCTGGGCCTTCTGGCCATGGGTGCCGGCGGTGTTCTTGGTCTCCCGGGCGAAGCTGTAGCGCTTGCTCCGGCTGCCGCCCACGGCCTTCATGGCGCCGTTGCTCTTGCCTGGTGTCGCAGATCCTCGCTGCTGCTCCCAGGCGCCCTGGGCAAGGCGTGCGGTTGAGGCCGGCGCCAAGGGCTCCGCGATCGCCTCCCGGTCAAAGTAGTAGCGGGGCGACTTGCTGAGCATGAACAGGTACTCGTGGGCCTTTGTGCAGCGGTCGCGCACGCTCTCCGGCATGGGGTTGGACTTGTGCCAGATGATGTCCTGGCGCAGATACCAGCCGTCATCCTGCAGCGCGAACGCCAGCCGCCAGGGGATGCCGACCAGGTCCTTGTGCTTGAGGCCCTTGGGTGCGGATCGCCACCCGGAGGCTTCGCCTCGGCCTTTCCAGGCGCCGTCCCGACGCTCCGTCATGAACCGGCCGCCACCACCTCGGCCGCCGCTGGCATAGCTGTCGCCTATGTTCACCCAGAGGGTGCCGTCGGCGCGGAGCACGCGGCGGACCTCGCGGAACACCTCGACCAGGCGCGCCACGAACTCGGCGGGCGTCTTCTCAAGGCCTATCTGGCCGGCCATGCCGTAGTCGCGCAGACCGAAGTAGGGCGGACTGGTGATGCAGCAGTGCACTGACTCGTCGGGCATCGCCCGGAGCAGTTCCAGGCAGTCGCCGACCAGTATCTGGTGAGCGGGAGTCATGGCCCCTCCAGGTTGGGCATGGACGAATCAGGGGAGGCGTCGCCTCCCCATGGTCATGTCGGTGTCATGCCAGCCGGCCAGCCAGAGCGAGCGGACATTGAGCTGTCCGAGGCTGTAGGGGCAGGCGTCGCGGGATTTCCGCTGCTGGCGCGCGAGGCCGCCGGCGATGTACTCGGCCGTGTTCTCCGGCCATGGCTCGGGCGGGCGGCGCTTCATTGCTCGCTCCGGTCGAGGGCAGCTGCCTCGCGCCGGCCCTCCGCCTCAAGCCTGCGCGCCACGCTTTCGCTTATCGTGATTTCGTGGCGCGGGATGGCGAGCAACTGCGCGGCACCCTCCGGGCCCATGGCGTGGGCGTTGAGGATCAGCAACTGCACGGCCTCGGCCTTCTGCTCGATGTCGGCCCAGCGCATCAGGTCGTCCAGCTTGGTGAGCACGCCGGGGCGAACCCGGTGCCGCAGTTCCTCCTCGCCGATCTCGGCGCGCTTCGCTGCGGCCTTGGCGGAGCGCTCCTGTTGCGTCTTGGCCATCAGCCTTCCATCCCGATGTCATCGCGGGCCCGCTGCTCCAGCTCGCGGGCCCGCTCGCAGGCCGCGCCGTGGGTGCGGCGGAAGCCGCGCACCAGGCCGGTGGCGCTCTCGACGATGTGGAAGAAGCCGCGTCCGGCCGGCTTCACCTGGTACAGCGGCACCTCGACCGCCAGGCGGCGGCGGATGGCGAACGCATCGCGCGCGGCGGCGGTCTGGCGGAGCAGGTCGGCCAGCGGCTGCTGGCGGGGGATCAGCTGTTGCATGGCGTTTTCCTCGGTTGGGTGGCTTCCTTTCGGCAGCACTCGGTCGCGCGGCTGTGCGCCGGTGGGCGCCGCGGTGAGTGCTGTCGGAAAGAAACTGGAGAGGGAAGGGGAAAGGCCGGCGGTGCCGGCCCTTCGGTCTCACAAACGCCGCCGTATGTGAGTGTTTCGCGGCCCGCCCGGCTTGTTGCCGAACTACCTGGGTTGAAGGTCTACATGGCTGCCGCTCCTCCTGCAGGGGTTACTGGTAGGTCTTGGTCAGCGAGCCGCTGACCGACTTGCCTCGGCCCAGGACTACCGTTGCCAGCGCGGCGCGGTCCTGGTGTGAATGGCTGGCCTGTCGCAGCAGGCCGAAGTAGCTGTTGGCGACGATCCGCAAATCCTCGGGCGGCGCAGCGGCTACTCGCCGGAGCGCCTCCTTCGCGGTCCGCTTCCTGGTCGTTCGTCGCCAGGGCTTGATGACGTGCCCGACGAAGTCGACGCCGCGCTCAACGGGCTGCAGGATGGTCTTCTTCGGGTTGAGCTTGGCGCCCAGGCTGGGCAGGAAGACCTCGATCGCTTCGCGCCACTCGTTGAGCTGCTGCGGTGACTCGTGCAGCAGCAGGAAGTCGTCGACGTAGCGTATGTAGTACCGAGCGCGCAGCTGGTGCTTCACGAACTGATCCAGCGCGTTGAGGTAGATGTTCGCGAAGAACTGGCTGCTGAGGTTGCCGATGGGAAGTCCCAGGTGTGCCGGCTGGGAGGCGAGCTGCTTGTGCTGTGGGACCTTGTTGAAAAGCTTGGGCGAGCTGCGCACCTCGTAGTCGGTCCGTGGATCGTGCCAGAGGATCTGCAGCGCCAGGCGCCGCCACCAGGTGTCATCGATCAGGCGCACCAGCTGGTTGCTGAGCACGCGCTTGTCGATCGTGACGAAGAAGTTCGCCAGGTCCAGCTTGAGGTAGTGCGCCGGGCGGCTCCAGTTCTGCGTCACGCTCCGTATCTTGCTTTCGAGCCGCTCGGCGGCGTACAGCGTGCCGCGGCCCGGGATGCAGGCACAGCTGTCGGCGACGAACTTTGCTTCGATGCTGGCGCCGACGTGGTTGTAGAGCAGGTGATGCACTATGCGGTCGCGGAATTCTGCGGCCCACACCTCGCGATGCTTCGGCCGGGTGACGACGAAGCAGATGCTTCGGCCAGGCCGGTAGGTGCCGGCCAGCAGTTCGTCGTGCAGATCCAGCAGGTTCTCCTCGAGGTTCATCTCGAAGTGCCGTGCGCTGTTGGTGTTGCGCTTGTGGCGCCGGCAGTCGAAGTAGGCCTGGGCCAGGTCTTCGAAAGTGAAGGGTGCAACCATCAAATCTGCGGACGGGGCGGGCGACGCGCTCGCGGCTCTTGTCGTTGTTGATCTGCCAGCCATCTTCGAAGTCCATGTTGTAGGCGTTGTTGGCGGAGCGCTGCGACCTATCGTGCTATCCACGTTGCCCGGCTGATCACTCAGCAGGGAAACTGCGCCAGGCCTCGCCGGATTACCGGTGGTCCCTGTGGGTGCGCATGGCGGTGCCCGACCGGGCAGCGGCACGACCAGATTTGGCGCGCAGGCGAGAGGGCCGTAACCCTCAGGCAGCGGGCGCGGTTGCGGCTTTCTTCCAGGCGTTGGCCTGGCGGCCGATGGAAGCGGTGAGCTTCATGGCCTGGGCTTGCTGCGGGACGCTGATGAAGCGTTCATTCGCCATCGCGCGCAGTAGCAGGTTGATCTTCCAGATGCTCTGGAGCAGCTCATCAAGGAGCGGGCGACGATTGCGATCCATGTTGGCTCGGCCGATCAGCACCAGGACCTCCAGGGCCTCATCGCGGAGCTTGCCGCCGATGAGTTGCTTCATGTCGCGCGGGATGTGCCGAACCAGCTTGAGCACGACGCCGAACAGCTCCTCGGCACTGCGGTGGATTTCGAGTTCGGTGTGCAGCGCCATCCCGACTACCTCGAAAAGCGAGGGCGCTGACGCGCCCATGAATGAAGGATTGAAGGACTAAATGAATTTCCTGCGGACGGGGCGGGCGACGCGCTCGCGGCTCTTGGCGGTGTTGACCTGCCAGCCATCTTCGAAGTCCAGGCTGGAGGCGGTGAAGGCGGAGCGCTGCGTGCTCGACCAGTGATACCCCTCGCTGAACAGTTCGGGCACGTTCGCCTCGGCGATCTGGTACTCGCGACGGGAGCCAAGGTAGAAGTCGGTATGGCCATCGGCGGTGTATCCCGAGGCCAGTTTCGCCGCCGGGTGCTCCTCGCTGTCGGCCAGCAGGGCCCGGGTGTTCGCCAGGCCGTCGCTGGCACTGTCGGCGCCCTCGGTTTCGTGCCCGTAGCCACCATAGGCAGCGCGGAACTCCGCAGCGGGGCCGCCAGCCACGATCAGGTAGTAGTCGCGACCGCCATTCTCGCCGCGCATCAGGCCGGCGTTGTGGCCGCCCTCGCCGGGCCAGTAGGCGCCGAGCGGCGGGATGATGCTGGTCGGCTCAATGGTACTGAGCATGGTGGCCTGTATTGGCTCGGCGACCAGGTCGGCGCCATGGAAGTTGATGGTCAGGTGGTTCAGGCGCCCGATCTTCAACGCGGGCAGCTGCTTCGCTTGCATGGGAAGTCCTCGGTGGAATAGGGCGCAGGCGGCCGGCGCTTGCCCGGCGTGCTTCTGGTCTGGCCGCGGTGGGCGCGGCCCCGCGAATCGCCTGCTGGAGAAAGGAATGAAGGAGTGAATTACTGGAGGATGAGCACGCTGCGGACGGGGCGGGCGACGCGCTCGCGGCTCTTGACGTCGTTGACCTGCCAGCCATCTCCGAAGTCCATGATGTAGGCGAGGTCGGCGGAGCGCTGCGCACTGAGCCAGTAGAAGCGATCCTCGCGCAGGTCGGTGATCAGGCCGGCGTGCTTGGCCGCCATCAGCAGTTGGCCCTCCAGCGGGGCAGCGATGTGCGCGCCCAGTTCCAGGACCTTCCTGGCCAGCTCACTGCCGGCCTCGGCCATGGCGCGGGTGTTGGCCAGGCCGTCGACGTAGTGGGTGAGCACGTCCAGGCCGTACTCGCCCCAGGCGCCTTCCAGTTCGTACTCGGGGCCGAGCATTACCAGGGCGCGCTCCTGGGCGTTCACCCAGTAGCGTTCAACGAAGGTGCCGCCGGCCAAGGGCTGGCCGCGGGCGGGAAGTTCTGCAGCGGAAATGCTGGTGATGATCTCGGTCATGGTGCTGTCCTTGTGCTCGACTGGGCGTAAAAAGGCCCGGCCGGAGCCGGGCAATACCAAGGGGGGTGTTGATGCTCGTCGCATCCCGAAGCGCCCTTGGGTGAAGGCGCTTCAGTGATGCTCTCGGTGTCGCTGGTAGTGGCTTTTTGCTCTTGCTAATCTCTGGTGCGTCGAGATTTCGAGGCGAGAGCCATGGATGCGAAAAATCTTGCGGTACTCATGCAACTGAAGAAGGCGATGGACGAGGCGAACCCTCCCGCCATTCCGACGCCCTTTGAGCCCACCCCTGAGAAGCCTCCGAAAACGGGCTGGATCGTGGCGAATTGCCGCTTCTGCAAGACCACCAAGTTCAGGTATAGGGCTGAATGGGTTAACCCTCCCGTGATGTGTGAGGGCTGCCGAAACGAGCGAAAGACACGCTATCGGCAAGGCACGGGCGACACGCTCTACGCCGAAACCCAGGTCTTCCATGGCGGCAGCCCTGGCTCAGGGCGCCGCAAGTAACGCTTTCCGCGAAGCCCTGAGCCAGGGCCTCCTGGAGAGCGTCCGGCCCACGCGCGGCGGGCCGGTGATCTCTTCCTCTTGCACAGGCTGCGGTCGCTTATCCGCTGCAGCTTTCACGGTGCCCTGGGCGCAATCCTCAGTGGCCGTACCGTTACACCCTGCAGAACCACCTCCCCGGTGATCCCTCGCTAGAGTCTTCCTGTGCCCGGCACGGATTGATGTCCGCTGCCGCCTACCGTTGCGCGGTAGGTCCGCTGGCTATGCGTCGGCCAGCTCGGCGTTCATCTGGTTGTTAAAGAGCGGTGCCCGGGTGGGCTGCCGGTGAACTGGCGTGGAATCAAGATAAGCCAATGCCTAATCTCATTGCAATAGGCAATGGCTAATTATTTTGCATAGCCTTATCTGCCGGTGATTAGGCGATGCCTTGCAGGCGTACAGGAATGTCGATACTGTATGTACATACAGTTATTGCAAAAGGAGAGTTGTAATGGCGAAGCAAGCAAAGAGGCAGGAACCCCGCGCACCGAGCAGCTACGAGGTTCTGGGGAGAAGAATTCAGCGGCTGATGGGCATGCCGGCCGCGCAGCTGGCGCGGTCGCTGACCATCAGGAAGGAGGAGGGCGAGAGCCAGGCTGACTGGGATCGGCTACTGGACGAGATGAGCCTGGCTGACGGGGTGGATATCGAGGAGGGAGAGGAGGGCGCTGTCACAATCCGGTGGCAGGTGGACGAGAGCGCCTGGTAGGAGGAAGAGGCCATAAACGAAAAGCCCCGCACTGCGGGGCTTTTCGTTATGCGGCGAGCGCGGCTGTCAGATGCTTGGGCCCGGTATATATGATCACCGAAGCTGCGTCGGCCAGCGCGGTGGCGGCCTTTCGGTTGTCCTCTTCATCGCCGGGCTCAAGGATTACACGGCGCAGGGTCTCCTCGTGGGCATTTTTGATGTCCAGCATCTTGCCGACGGCGCGGTAAACCAGGCTCCAATCAACCTTCCCATCCTTGGTGGAAACGGTCTGGATTAGCGTCGTCTGCCCACTCTCGGCCTCAATGGCGAAGGGGAGTGTCAGTTGATGCCCGCTTGCGCCGACGATCTTGTAATCAGTCCTCAGTGCTTTCGGATAGGCCGCCTTCAGGGCGGAGCCAACCACCTGGTCAAACCGCGAGATGGGTGATGGGCGCATCTTGTTACAGGCGAAACCTACATGCTCAGCGGCCTCAATGAACCGGGCGAGGTAGAAGCCTAGTTGACTCTCCGGGCATGCCTTGAAGATTTCACCCTGGTCGGATAGCTCCAGGCCGCTGGCAGCGACTAGCTCAGCCATCTTTCGACCGCGCTCTGCCGTTGGCTTGACGCCATGCGTCATGGCCACAAACAGGGTGTCTGCGTTGTCGCTGATACGCACCTGCCCATTACCCAAGTCCTGGATGTAGGCGCCGATCAGGTTGCCGTCGAAGGGCAGCGTCAGTGGGGATTCGAGGTAAAACAGCCCATCAGCCACCGGCTTACACTTGAACCCGAGCTGGGCGCCGATCAGAGTGCAGTTCATACGTCAAATCCCATTTGGCCGAATTCCGGCAGTTCGAAGCGTGGGGCTCCAGTGATGTTTGCCCTCGCTAAGAATAGCTCCCACAGTGCCTGGACAGTAGTACTATCCAAGGGTTCCGCATAGCCATAGGACGCCTCGGCGATTGGTATATGCAAATGTGGGTGGTCGACTACTTGTTGGTAGAAGGGCAGGCCAACTCCAACCTTGTTCATATGTGAACTTGGTCCATTGTCGTCGATAGCCACGACGCGCGACTTGTTTACTATCAGCGTGATCGACAGCGTGTCCCGCACGCCGGGCACCGGGCTCTTCTTGTAGTACAGCTCGACGAACCAGTCCTCGGCGAACGTGGTCTGTTCGACATCCAGTGCCAGCGACGTGCGAAAACTGTATGGCGTCGGGAGCTTCTTGGTCGCCGGCTTCTTCCAGACAAATGGGGTATTTGCTGGCCACACCTTCAGTGCAGCAATGGCCTGCCTGGCCTCTTCATAGGGGATGGTCTTCTGCTTCGCCATTCTCACTGTCGTCCTGATGATCAATGCCGCGCTAAATGGGGCCTACCATCCCATAATCTTCCGGCGCTAAAGATCCCCGCCGCGCCAAACAATCTGCCCCATCAGCGCCATAGGCTCATCGTCTTCGTCCAGCCATTGGTCAGGGAATTCGCGTTTGTCGAGGTTGTCGCTGATCAGTCCCCACTGGTTCACGGCGCTCGCATACGACAGGCGTTTGATGATCACGCCGTCGGCGCCATTGAGAGCGAAGATCTTGTTGTGGATGGGCTCCTTCTGGGCCTTGTTCAGCAGCACCACATCGCCATGATTGATGGTGGAGTGCATGCTCTGCCCATCGGCATAGAAGGCTTCCAGATACTTCGCATTCAAGCCCCTAGCCCTGATCCAGGAGCGCTTGAACGCCAGATGCCCCTTCACCTCTATGTAGGGGTTCTCGTAGCCCCGCCCCATCGCACCCTTGGCACTCTTCAGCGGGACATGGACGTACTCATCATCGCCCTCATGCGGGCTTGGGCTGCTGGCTTTTTCCACTGACGCCACAGCCACCAGGTCGGCCTCCTTTGCCGTCAGCCCCCAATGGCTGGCTGGAACCGTGTCGGCAAAGAAGGAAATCAACTCGATGAGCTTCGATTTGTCGATTCGGCCGTATTTGACCCACGTCTGAATAGACGGAGGTTGCACCCCGAACTGCCCGGCAAGAGCCTTTTTCGAGATGTTTTTGGCGATACGGGCAGCCTCAATAGCTGCGCCTAATTCCGGTCCGGTAAGCATTGCCTAATTTAACTCTACCCATTAGGTGGTTAGGCAATGGCTTGCCTTTGATTAGCCAATGCCTTATTTTCTCCGCATTACACCGGAGACACGAAATGACCCCGCCCGAAGCCGTACTCAAAGCCGCAAAGATTCTGGGGAGCCAGGCCGAACTGGCTCGCCTTCTCAGTGTTCGAGCGCCAACGGTAAGCCAGTGGTGCTCGGGAGAGCGGCCGATCCCGGCACCTCGTGCCGTTGAGATCGAAAACCTCACCAAGGGTGAGGTATCCCGCCGGGATCTTTGCCCGAGCTTTCCCTGGTCGTCCTTCGCCGCATAGGAGCAGATCCCAATGAGACACCCGAACCCTCCGCCGCCGCCCGAGCTCGCCACCCTCCAGTACAAGGAGGCCCTGGCGCTCAACGCCATTGCCGACCTGAACAAGGCGCGGGAAAGGGCTGGCCTTCCGCCTGTTCGCCTGGATGTGGTCGTCCAGGCCGCGGCCGCGGGCACTGACCGTCCGCCGGAGCTGCAGCGCGATCCCCGCGAGGTCGCGGACATCCTGAGCAGCATCCTGGGATCGATGGAGTTCACCGCCAAGGCCATTGCCATGGCCGAGGCGGTGGACGGCTATCGCTTCGCCGAAAGCACGAAGCTCTCGGAGTCCGGCTTTGTCCAGGAGCGCGTGGCGATGCTGTGGTGCATCGGCGTGCTCTGCGGGGAAATCGGAGGGCCGGCGCCTGTCGGCTGGCGAATCCCCGCTTACTACAAGGCCTCGAGTCGAGCCGCGTCGTAGAGGAGAGGTCCGTGCTGATCCCGCCTGCTGTCGTCCATGAACTTCCCGGTGATCAAGCCGCGGCGACGAAGCTCCCGGATGGCCAGGAGATTGTCCGCCTCGCGCCCCTTCAGGGAGCCGGACGTGCACTTTGGGCTGGCTTTGATTTGAGCAAGAACGGAGCTCAGCAGCTCCTCCGTGATTTCGACTGACATCGGAACCTCCTGGTTCGCTGTGTTGGGTGAGAGCTTCCCAGCGTACCAGCGAGGTTCCGGCCCTACCAAACAGGCTCACGCGACCACCAGTTCCAGTTGAGCCCCAACAAGACATACCGCTGACCTCCCTTTCTTGATGGGGGCAGCTTAGGACCAGGAGCGCAACGTGAACACGTCCAATCCCAGACATGAAATGACTCGCGACCAGGTCCTGGTGGCCTATGCCGCCGACCAGATCGCTCGCACCAGCCTCAGCCAGGACGACTTCGCCCAGGCGCTGAACCGGGCGCTGTACCAGAAGTGCCCGCGCAAGGCTGCGGCGGAGAGGGTGCCCGACTTCGAGTCGGACGAGCTGAAGAGCGATGGCGGCGAGTACCTGAAGGCCGCCGGGCGCTGGCTGAAGCGCGTCCAGCGGCTGCTCGGCGGTGAGCAGGAACTGCCCGCCTGGATGGAAGAGGCCTGGGTGGCGGCGCTGGAGCCGGAGTGGCGGGAGCGCTGCATCAACGAGCTCGCCGACCGCTACGGGCTGATCGGGGCCCGCGCCGCTGGCGTGGTGGGCTGCCCGGTGAGCGCCTTCGGCCAGCTGGTCGCCGGCATCGGGCAGGCGGTGGAGCGCTGCAGCGCGGTGCTGGCTGACGGGAAGATCGACGAGAACGACCTGCCTGACCTGCCGGGCGCGATCGACCAGTTGCTGCTGGTGGAGTCGAAGAGCTTCGAGATGCGCCGTCGCATGGAGAACGAACTGGCGATCCATGTCGGCGGCAAGCCGCTGTCGCTGGTTCGCTGAAAAAACAAAACCCCGGCCAGGAGTGGGGACTCGGCGCCGGGGTTCTGAGAGATCGGGAGTGAGTATGCACACGACGAACGGAACTGACAATGCCGCGCCACGTTTTCCTGCATCGCAAAACGTGGCGCGCACGATGATGACCTCGCGCGAGATCGCCGAGCTCACCGGCAAGCAGCACAAGCACGTGATCCGGGACATCCGCGAGATGCTCGACGCCCTGTCGGAGGATGGTCCAGATCTGGGCCATGTCCGCGAGGACCGGGACGGCAGGGGCTACACGACGAACTTCCACCTGGACCGCGAGCTGACCGAGACGCTGATCACCGGCTACAGCATCCCGCTGCGGCACAGGGTGATCCGGCGCCTGCATGAGTTGGAGGAGCGCGCCGCGGCTCCGGCCATCCCGCAGACCTACTCCGAGGCTCTGCGAGTCGCAGCTGACCTCCACGAGCAGAACACCCAGCTGCGCATGGTGGTGGACGAGCAGGCGCCCAAGGTCGAGGCCCTGGGGCGGATCGCCGAGGCGCGCGGCACGCTCTGTCTGACCGACACTGCCAAGCACCTGAACATCCCGCGTCACGTCCTGCTCGACTGGATGCACGAGAACCGCTGGATCTACCGCCGGGAGGGTTCGGCCCACTGGCTGGCCTACCAGCCGCGCATGGCGGCCGGCCTGCTCGAGCACCGGGTAACCGTGATCGGCACCGACTCCATCGGCGACCAGCGCCTGGCCTCCCAGGTGCGCGTCACGCCGAAGGGGCTGGCCAAGCTGGCCCAGAAGGTCGCGGAGGGTTCGCTGTGAGTGTTCAAGCCATGACCTGGGCTCTGGAGCAGCGCGCAGTCACCGACTCCTCTGCCCGCCATGTGTTGCTGTGCCTGGCCAACTACGCCGACAAGCACGGCCGGGGCGCCTTCCCCTCGGTGGCCAGCCTTGCGGATGACACCGGCCTGTCCGAGCGCACCGTGCAGGCCAAGCTGCGCCTGCTGGAAGACCTGGGGGTGATTGTCGAGGGCAACCGGGCGATCGCCGCGGCGTACATCACCCGTCGGGACCGTGTTCCGACCTGCTACGACATCGTCATGGAACGGGGTGAAGCTGCTGCACCCCGTCAAAATGAACGGGGTGAAACCACTGCACCCCGTGAAGATGCCACGGGGTGCAATCCACAGCAGAACGGGGTGCAAATTACGACGGAACGGGGTGCAGCGGCTGCACCCAATCCGTCATTGAACCATCAGGTAACCGAAGAGCAGCTGCAACACGCGAGCGATCCGGTCGATGTTCGCCAGCGCTTCGCCATGACCGAGGACTGGGAGCCGGATCCTGACGACCTGGCCGCGCAGACTCGCCTGATGGGCATCCCGGTGTCGGCGATCACGCTGCCCGTCGTGAACAAGTTCAAGGCCCACTGGCTGGCCCTGCCGGATGCCGTGTTCACCCAGGCCAAGTGGGCGAACGAACTGGCGAAGTGGATCAAGCGGGAGCGCGTCGAGGCTGGCGGCGGCGAGAGCGATGGCGCTGCCTGGGGCGTGAATGGGGTGCGCGTATGAGCCAGCCCAAGCGTGCTGACCTGATCGCTGCGAACCTGCGCGCCGCTCCGGCCCCGGCCCAGCCCGCCCAGGGCGCGAACGTGGTCCCCGTCGACGACTTCGCCCGCCAGGTGATGGACGACCTGTTCGACCGCATCCGCGGCATCTGCTCCGGCTGGCGCTCCGCCTGGTCCACCCCGGTGGTGATGGGCAAGGCCAAGGAGGAGTGGCTGGCCGAGTTCGCCCGGGCCGGCGTGAACAGCCAGGAACTGGTCGACAACGGTGTGCGCGCCCTGCGCCAGAGCAAGCGCGAGTTCGTGCCGGCGCCGGCGCTGTTCGTGGACTGGTGCTTCGGTGCCGATCAGCTGGGCCTGCCGAGCCTGGAGGAGGCCTACCGCGAAGCGCTGGCGAAGACGCACCCCGCTGCAGCCGCAACCGCCACCTGGAGTCACGCCGCGGTGTACCACGCCGCTGCCCGCGCCGGCTTCAGCAACCTGCAGCAGCTCAGCCGCGACGACGGCATGAAGCTGCTGGAGAGCAAGTATTCCCAGATCCGCCGCGAGATCGCGAAGGGCAACAGCCTGCCGCCGGTCCCCACGGCGGCCCTCCCGCAACCGTCGAAGGCGGCCGATCCCGAAGTGGGCAACTCCGCCCTGCAGGCCATCCGCGCACGCCTGAAAGGAGCCCGCAATGCCTGACCTGAACCCCCTGAAGTGGCGCGCCAAGCGCAACCGCGATGGCCAGCAGATCCCGAACTGCTGGATCACCGACAGCGGCTACACCGTCTCCGAGTGCCGGCTGCCGGAAAGGCGCTTCACCGTCACCCGCCCGGGCGATGCCGCCCCGTTCGCCTACTTGGGCAGTCGCGAGGAGGTGGTGTCGGTCATCCGGGCCGACATGAAGGCCAGCGGGGTGCTGGCATGAAGGGCCGCAACCCCACCGCCGAGCAGAAGCGCTGGCACGACCTGCTCGTCAGCGTGGTCGGCTGCATCGCCTGCCGCGTCGAACACGGCGTGGTGAATGACTTCTGCAGCATCCACCACGTCGACGGACGCGTGAAGCCGCATGCGCACTGGTACGTGCTCCCGCTGTGCGCCGGCCACCACCAGCACGGCACCGGGCCGGAGAACTTCCCCGGGGTGGCCGTGCATCCCTACAAGGCCCAGTTCGAGGCTCGCTACGGCCGCCAGGCTGACCTGGTAGGGCAGTGCGCTCGCATCGTCGCCGAGGCCGGCCGCGACATCCCGGCCGGCTTCCTGGCCTGGCTCGACGGCGACGAGGTGATGGCATGAAGTCGCCCCGTCCTATCGCGCGGACTCCGCGCCCGCTGCGCAGGCCCAAGGTCGATTGGGAGGGCATGGAGCAGGCCACGCTGTTCGCCATCTTGACGGTGAAGCACCCCGAGGCTGCGCGCCTGGCCTTCCACGTCCCCAACGGTGGCCACCGGCACATCAAGGTCGCCGCCGAGATGAAGCGCCAGGGCGTGAAGGCCGGCGTCAGCGACATCGTGCTGCCCATGGCGCGCGGCGGGTGGTTCGGCCTGTTCGTCGAGTTCAAGGCGGCCCCGCCGAACGACGCCCGAGTATCGCCAGAGCAAAGCGCCTTCCTGGTGCGCATGGAGCGCGAGGGCTACTACGCCACCGTCTGCCGCGGCGTCGACGACGCGCTGCGCGTCATCGAGCAGTACCTGGCCCAGCCCAGGACGGAGGCGGTGCGGTGATGGATATCTGGGAGGACATCTGCCAGATCATCGGCAGATCGTGGTCGGTGACGCCGGAGCATCGACGGCAGGCGCTGGCGCGCTGCTCCGGCCCGGGCGTGCCGGGCATTACCGTGCTCGGCGCGCTGTCGCGTCGAGCTGACGAGGTGCTGGCCGCGGCGCCCAGCGCGGACATCGAGCGGCGCATCGATGAGCTGGACCAGCAGATGCGGCTCGGCTACCAGCAGGAGCGTGTGGCTCTCGGCTATCGCGAGGGGCGGGTGATCGGCAACCGCGTCGGCCGGCCCCGCAAGGTCGCCGCCGCGCGCCGTTCTGTCGTTGATCGCTGCCGGCGGGAGATCGACGCCATGCGCATCGAGCGGGCGCGCCTGGCCGACGAGCTGAAGAGGAGGGCGCATGCGCAAGACCGGGCCTGACCTGCAGAAGGCCGTGCCGGCCATTCAGCGCTGCCGGGCGTGCCGCGGCCAGGGCTTCACGAAGGGGGTGTTCTTCGAGCTTGACTGCACGACCTGCGACGGAACGGGATGGATTGGGGAAGACGGCATGCCGGTGGAGCCGGCCGCGCTCATTCGATCGCTGGGGCGGCGCGTCACCGAGGCCGAGCAGCGACTGGTGGACCAGGCGAAAGTCTCGACCTGGGCAGAGGACAACAACCGTCGCGGGCCAGGCGGTTCGCATTTCACTGGGGATTGAGGGGATGGGGAATATGGCTATCGAGAGGACAACCGAGAGCTTGCTGGAGCAGTGGGGGATATGGGTTCGCCAGGGTACGGGGAATCTTTCGTGTGCCGCACCGAGTTGGTCTCTGCCAACGGCGCGACTGACCGACGATGAGGGGTTGGAGCTCGATGCCCTGGTCGCCAAGCTCGGCAAGCGCCATCCGCTTTTCGGTGAGGCAGTGCTGCGCTACTACACAACCGGCAAGACCTTCGAGCAGGTTGGCAAGGCCATGGGCATGGGAGAGGAGAAGGCGCGGCAGGCGGTCAAGGGTGGCGTCGCCTGGATCGACGGCGCGCTGGAAATGAAGAGGGGGTTGAAGGCCGCTTGATTTCCCCGGGCGAAAACCCTACAGTTTGCCACATAGTGCGGTTTTACCGCGTAGAAATTGAAACCCGGCCATCGCGCCGGGTTTTTTGTTGTCCGCGATTTCATGTTCATGGTGCGCGCTCCTGCGCCTTGCCCGTCAATCCGCCGGGCCTTTCTATCCACGCAGTGCCAGGGCTGGCGAAGCCTGGAGACATCCGTATGAGGAATCACATCATGACTGAGCCGGCCTCCACTGCAGTTGGCGGGATCGCGCTCTACAAGCTCGGCGCCTTTGGCTTCTTCGCCTTCCTGGCCGCCATCCTGGTGATGGCGATGACCCTGCCGAAGACGGTGAGGGAGTTCGTGGTCGCCATGACCTGCACGGTGGTCTCCAGCGTCTGCGGCGGTGCGTTCCTGGTGCGCTGGCTCGACATCGGCAACTGGGTGCAGGACGACATCGGCATGATCGCCCTGTGCGGCATCATCTTCGTCTGCGGCCTGCCGGCATGGGTGATCGTCCGGGCCTGGTTCGCCTGGAGCGAGTCGCGCAAGACCGCCAGCCTTCCCGACATGGTGAAGGAGTTCCGCGAAGGCACCGGCCTATGACGCACCGTTCTGGTGCGCCGGGGACCCTGGGCCCCCACCCCCTACCGCGGGGAAGGCGTCGAGCCGCGCGGTAAGGCAGAATTTTTCGATTTTTAGGATGCTCCACCACAGGCCTTTCGCCGAATCGCTGCAGGCCCCGCCGTTCCTGGCTTGCAGCGATTCGCTCGGGGTGGGCGGGTTGAGCATTTTCCCTCGCACCGATGTACAGGGTGACCGCTGCTCACGAATCGCTGTAAGCCCCGTCACTGCTGGGCTGCATAGGAGTCTGCATGAGTGTGACCCTTGTACATTCGGGGGCGCGCTTGTGGTCCATCAGTGCGCTGGCTGAAGAGTTCGGCATTGACCGACGCACAGTGAAGCGCCGTCTCGATGGCATTCCGCCGGCCGGCGAAACGAACGGCCACCCGGCCTGGCGACTACGTGATGTGGCAGTAGCGGTAATGGGGGCGCAGGTCGCCGATGATCCGGATGGCTATGACCCCGACAAGCTCCACCCCAATGACCGGCTGAGCCACTACCGCGCCGAACGCGAAAAGGTCAAATGGGAAACGGAGCAACGAATCAGCATCCCTGCCCCCGAGGTCGAGCGGGTGGTGGCCAGCGCCTTCAAGTCGCTCTCGCAGGGGCTGGACACCATTCCCGACGTGCTCGAGAACGATTGCGCCCTCGGCGCTGCCGAGGTCGAGCGCACGATCGAGGTCATCGACGGTATCCGCGAGGGGCTCTACCAGCAGCTCATTGAACTCTGCGACATGATGGACGTGAACGATGATGCATGTGAGTCCGACTAGCATCATCCGCAACGTCGCCGAGCTTATCCGGCCACCGCGCCGGGTTTCGGTCAGCCGGGCCGCCGAGGATCACCTGATACTGAATGAGCCCGGCGGCTACCAAGGCAAGTTCACTCTGGACGTCGCGCCCTACATGCGCGAGCCGATGGACCTCAAGGCCAGCCGGCGTTTTGAGGGGGTGGTTTTCGTAGGGCCGGCGCGCTCGTTGAAGACTCAGGCCCTGATCGATGGCGGCATGGCCTACACAATCACTTCCGATCCGGGCGACGCGCTGATCGTGCAGATGAGCCAGGAGTCCGCGCGGGATTTCTCACGCACCCGGGTGGACCGGGCGATTCGTCACAGTCCCGATCTGAAGGCCAGGCTTTCCGCCGGCCGGTCCGATGACAACGTCTTCGACAAGTTCTTCAAGACGGGCCAAGTGCTGAAGATCGGCTGGCCGGCGGTATCGCAGGTCTCCTCGAAGTCCATCCGCTGGGTGGACATTACCGATTACGACCGTATCCCTGACGACATTGAGGGTGAGGGCAGTCTGTGGGCCTTGGCGCTGAAGCGGACGCAGACCTTCAAGTCGCGCGGCATGTGCTGTGCGGAGTCGTCGCCCGGCCGCGAGGTCACCGACCCGACCTGGCGCAAGCAGACACCGCATGAGGCGCCGCCTTGCACCGGAATCATCGGGCTCTACAACACGGGCGACCGGCGTCGCTGGTATTGGCAGTGCCCGTCTTGCCGGGAGTACAGCGAACCGGAGCCGGGAATCACCTGCTTCGCCCTGCCCAGCTTCGACGAGCTGAAGGAGACCATCCGCAGCGCCGACCTGATGAAGCTCGCTGCTCGGAGCGCTTACTTCTGCTGCCCGCATTGCGGTGACCTGATCAGCGAGAAGCACAAGCGTGCGATGAATCGCGGCGGGCGCTGGCTGATCGAGGGGCAGCGGATCGATCGACACGGCGAGGTATGCGGCGAGGCTCGGCAAAGCAAGATCGCCAGCTTCTGGCTGGGCGGACTGCCCGCGGCGTTCCAAAGCTGGGAGTCGATCTGCCTTCGCTATCTGGAGGGTGTGCACGCCTACGTCACCACTGGAGACGAGACCAAGCTGCAGGGCACTACCAACCTCGACCAGGGCGCGCCATACATGCCGCAGCGCTCCGAGGCTGTCCGTTCGGCCGACGTGCTGATCGACCGGCGCGAGGAGGTCATCAAGCACCAGATCCCGGAGGGAGTGCGCTTCATCGTCCCGTCGGTGGACGTCCAGGCCGGCGGCAAGCCGCGCTTCGTCGTCCAGGTGCACGGCTACGGCGTCCAGGGCGAGGAGTGGCTGATCGACCGCTACAACATCCGGACCAGCCGCCGGAAGAGCGAGGACGGCGAACCGCTGCCTGTCGATCCATCGGCCTACCTGGAGGACTGGGAACTGCTGATCACCGACGTGATGCAGAAAGCCTATCCGCTTGCCGATGGCAGTGGCCGCGCCATGCTCCCGGCGCTGGTGGTCTGCGACTCCGGCGGCAAGGCTGGGGTGACCGAGAAGGCCTACGACTTCTACCGGAAGCTGAAGCGCCGCGGGCTACATCGCCAGTTCATGCTCGTGAAGGGTGGCAGCCAGGCGAACGCCCCACGCATTCGCGAGAGCTACCCCGATAGCGAGCGGAAAGACCGGAAGGCGAAGGCGCGCGGGGAGATCCCGGTGTGGCTGTTGAACACCACCCTGCTCAAGGACGCGGTCAACAACGACCTGCAGCGCGCGAAGCCGGGGCCTGGCTACGTTCACCTGCCCGAGTGGCTGGGCGAATGGTGGTTCGAGGAACTGACCTTCGAGGTGCGCAAGCCGCAGCGGTGGGAGAAGCCGGGCAAGGGCGCCAACGAGGCGTTCGACCTGTTCTGCTACTCCCGGGCCGGCGCGATCAAGCTCGGCCTGGAAACGCTCGACTGGGAACGGCCGAAGCCTTTCGCCAGGCCCTGGGATGAAAATCCGCATGTCTGCCAGGCGGAGGAGGTTGATGTCGTGCAGCCCAGGCCGAAGGAGAAGGCCGCAAAACCCGTGAAGAAAACCGCCACCCGCAGGGTGCGAATGCAGGTGTCCCGCTGATGGCATACACGAAAGAACAGCTCGCCCAGGTCGAGCAGGCAATTGTCGATCTCGCTCGCGGGGAGCGGGTGGTGGAGGTGCGTTTCGGTCCGAACGAGTCGACACGCTATGCCGCGGCCGAACTGCCTCAACTGCTTGAGCTGCGAGACCGCATGAAGGCAGAGCTGGTCGCCGCCGGCTCTGGCCGGCGAATCCGCGGCTACCGGCTGAATCACTCCAGGGGGTACTGATGGACGAGTTCGAGACTCTGGCCAGCCGCGGCTTCCAGATCGACGGCCGCCCTCTGGGCCCGCAGGCGAACTACGACGCGGCGAGTTCCGGCCGCCGGCTGAAAAGCTGGACGCCCGGCTCGGCGGGGCCCACTCGGGCCGTGATCAGCCAGATGAGCACCGTGCGTGCGCGATCCCGCGATGCTGTGCGGAACAATGGATGGATCAGCAACGGCGTCGGCAACTGGACCGCCAACGAGATCGGAACGGGGATCAAGCCGCGCTCCGCCTGCAAGGACCGCGAATTTGCGGCAATGGCCAATGACCTGTGGGAGAACACCTTTCGCCAGGTGGCTGATTTCGACGAGCAGCTTGATGTCTACGGGCTGATGGCGCTCGCGGTGCGGTCTCGGAAGGAGGCGGGTGAGGTGTTCGTCCGCCGGCACCACATGGAATTGGGCGACGGCAAGGTGCCGATCCAGTTCCAACTCATCGAGGGCGACCAGGTGCCGCACCAACTGAACGAGGTGCGGCCCGATAGCGAGATCGTCGCCGGCGTCGAGTTCCGCGGTGGAAAACGGTTCGCCTACTGGATGTACCCGCGCCACCCCAGCGACACCTCAACCGGCATGACACAGCCGGTGCCGGTGCCGGCCAGCCAGGTGGCGCACCACTTCGCGCCTCTTCGCCCGGGCCAGGTCCGCGGGATTGCCGAGACCGTGCAGGCCCTGATCAAGGCGCGGGACTTCGACGACTACGACGATGCCGAGCTGACCCGCAAGAAGACGCGGGCCGACTACACCGGCGTGATCAAGCGGCAGCAGTACGACGAGTCGGACTACAAGTTCGACCCCTTCACTGGTGATCCGCTCGATGACGACGGTGGGGTGCCGGTGGTCAACATGCAGCCCGGCTCGTTCCCTGCGCTGATGCCGGGGGAGGACATCCACCTGTTCGATGCGGACCAGGGGGGCAACTACGGCGACTTCATGCGGCAGCAGTTGCTGGGGGTGGCCGCCTCGATGGGCGGCATTCCCTACGAGCTGCTCTCGGGGGACATGCGCAACGTCAATGACCGCATCCTGCGCGCGATCCTGAACGAGTACCACCGCCGGGTGGAGCAGTACCAGTGGCTCTACACCATCCCGCAGTTGTGCCAGTGGATGTGGGAGAGCTTCATCGATGCCGCTGTGCTGGCGGGCCTGCTGCGTGCTCCCGACTATGCCACCCGCCGAGCCGACTACGTCGCCTGCTCCTGGCGCCCGCAGGCCTGGCGCTACCTGCACCCGGTACAGGACGCCCAGGGCGAGCTGATGCTGATCAAGGGTGGCCTGGGCTCCAGGGAAGCGGCGGCCGCCGATCGTGGCTACGACGTCGAGGAGATCGACATGCAGAACCGCAGGGACACCGACCGTGCGAAGGAATTGGGGCTCAGCTACAGCCACGATCCCCTCCCACTCAAGGACGACGAGTAACCACCCAGGCCCGCACATCGCGGGCCTTCTTCTTTCTGGAGCACCTATGTCGAAATCGACCTCCTTGCTGGCGCGGCTGTTCAGCCGTGGCCAGGGCGGCCCGCTGGTGTCGCAGATCTACTCCCGCGCCATCAACCGACCGCTGCTGGTCGAGCCGGGCATGGCCGAAACGCTGATCGATGGCTGGCTGCACGGCCGGCTCGATGCTGGCGAAGGCGGCGAACCCCGCCAGGTCATGGAGAAGGTCGGGCACATCGCGGTGCTGGACATCTCAGGACCGCTGATCTCGCGCCTGGTCGAGGCGCCGCCGTGCGGCACCGCCCCGGTCAGCTACGAAAGCATCATGCTGGCCTTCGACGACATCGAGGCCGATGCCAATATCACCCACGTCGTCCTGCGGATGGAGACGCCGGGCGGCGAGGCCGCCCAGTTGTTCGACACCACCGACCGCCTGGCCGAGCTGCGCAAGACCAAGACGTTGATCGCGATGGTCGACGACTACGCCTACTCCGGTGGCTACGGCTTGGCCGCTGCCTGCTCCGAGATCTGGCTGACCCGCACTGGCGGCGTCGGCAGTGTTGGAGTGGTGATCGGCCACAAGGACGTTTCCGAGAAGAACGCCAAGGAGGGGGTGAAGTGGACCTACGTCCATTCCGGCGCCATGAAGGTCGCCGGGAACCCCAACGAGCCCCTGTCCGAGGACGCTCGCTCCTTCATGCAGGCCGAGTCCGACCGCATCTACGACCTGTTCACCGGCAGCGTCGCCGCCTATCGCGGCATGGACGTGGCAGCAGTGCGCGCGACGGAGGCGCGCCTGTTCTTCGGCCAGGCGGCCATCGACGTTGGCCTGGCTGATCACCTGGGCACCTTCCGCGAGCTGATGGCGGAACTGCAGGGCGGCACCTACACCCGCCGCCGCGTGGCCGGCCAGGCCAAGCAGGCAGCAGTCGAGGGGCAGGTCGTGGAGGCTGAAGATGAAAACCTGCCGGCGGCATCGGAAGAGGCGGGCGGCCAGCCGGCCGAGGCTGCGCCGGAGGCTCCTGGTGAGGCAGCTTCCGAAGCTGATGAGCAAGCGCCGGCGGAACCTGCTGCACCGGGCGCCGCCGCAGAACCACTCGATGCCGCCACGCTTGCCGAGCAGTGCCAGGCGGCTGGCTTGGGTGCACTGACCTCGGTGGCCATCCGTGAGCAGTGGACTGCCACCCAGATGGCGGCGGCGGTCGAGGCCGCCAAAGAGGTGCGCAACCTCTGCACCGCTGCCGGTATGCCCCAGCTCGCCGCCGGCTACATCAATGCTCGCGCCGGCGTGGAGGTGGTGCGCCAGGAACTGGCCGGCCGCCTGCGCACCGAGCCGAACGTGAATACCCGCCTCCAGGCGGGCAAGCAAGCCGGGGCATCTGCCTCGAGCTCTCCCTATGCCGCCATCTACGCGCGGCGCAACGCGAGGTAACGAGAGATGCCCGTACTGTATGAAACCCGCCGCGCCGGCGACTTCGTGCTTTCCGAAGCCAACGGCAACCTGTCGCGCGAATCCATCGTGATCGACTCCGGCGTACACCTGCCCGGCACTGTGCTCGGCAAGGTCACCGCCACCGGCAAGTTCGTCGCGCTGGCGCCGGCGGCCACCGACGGCAGCCAGACTGCCGCCGCGGTCCTGCGCGCCCGCGCTGACGCCACCGATGGCGACGTCAACGCCGTTGGTTACGTCCGCCTCGCCGAGGTGCGCGCCGACCTGCTCGTGTGGCCGGCCGGCATCGCCGATGAAGACAAGACCGAAGCGCTCCAGGCCCTGGCCGGCGCGTTCCTCGTCGCGCGCTGATCCAGCCGCTGACCGACCATCAGGAGAAGCAATTCATGGCTCATCTGGACATCTTCAACGACGACGCCTTCAGCGTCGCCAGCCTCACCGCCGCCATCAACCAGCAGGACTACCAGCCGGGCCGCATCGGCGCCCTGGGCCTGTTCCAGGAAGAGGGCGTCACCACCACCACCGTCACCATCGAGTACAACAAGGGCAAGATTTCCCTGGTCCCGGTCGCCGAGCGCGGCAAGCCGGTGAAGCCGGCCGAGCGCGACGCCCGCCTGCTGCGCTCCTTCACCGTGCCGCACCTGAAGACCGGCGACTCGCTGCTGGCCGACACCATTCAGAACCTGCGCGCCTTCGGCTCCGAGAGTGAGCTGGAGGCGGTGCAGAACGTGGTGAACCAGCGCTTCGCGAAGTTCGGTCGCGACCTCGAGACCACCCTGGAGTATCACCGCATCGGCGCCATCAAGGGCCTGATCCTCGATGCCGACGGCGAGAGCGTCATCTACGACCTCTACGACGAGTTCGGCATCACCCAGCAGACGGTCTCGCTCGGCCTGGCCACCGCCACTACCAACGTGCGCGGCAAATGCATGGAGGCGAAGCGCAAGACCGAGGATGCCCTGGGCGCGGCGATGATGAGCGGCTACCGCGCCTTCTGCGGCTCCAGCTTCTTCGACGACTTCACCGATCATGCCAAGGTGGTCAAGGCCTGGGAGCGCTACAACGAGGGCGAGATGCTGCGCACCGACGTCCGCGGCGGCTTCCGCTTCGCGGACATCCTTTGGGAAGAGTATCGCGGCAAGGTCGGCAGCGAGGCGTTCATCGAGCCCGACGTGGCCTACCTGGTGCCGGAAGGTGTCGCCGACCTGTTCATCACCCGCAACGCGCCGGCGGACTACATGGAAGCCGTCAATACTCTCGGCCTCCCACTGTACGCCCGCCAGGAGCCGCTGCCGATGAATCGCGGTGTCGAGCTGGAAGCGCAGAAGAACCCGCTGAACCTGTGCACCCAGCCGGCGGCCATCATCAAGCTGACCAAGTAATGGACCGGCGGCAGCTGAAGGCCCGGGCGGCGCGGGACATCCTGCGCCGCCTGGGCGAGCCGGTTCCGGGCAGCTACCAGGACACCACACGGCCACCAGTCGACGACCTGCTGGTCATCGTCCTGCACGATGTTGAGCGGGTGGGGCCGGAAGGTGTGCTGCAGGTCGACCAGACGCAGATCAGCACCTTGGCCGAACAACTGCCGAAAGTCCGCCGCGAAGGCTTTTTCACCGTGTGTGGCAAGCGCTGGAAGGTCTTCGAGCAGGTCCGCAATGACGGCGTCATCGTCACCGCCGCGGTGCAGCCGGCATGAGCGGGGTAAAGGTCAATGTGAAGGGGAAACAGGATGCCCTGAAGCGTCTCGACGTGCTCCCGCAGAAGATCCGGCGAGCCGCGCTGATGGCCCTGAACGACACGGGTGAAACGCTCCGCGCCCAGATCCTGCGGGAGATGGGAGCAGAGGTGAACATCAAGCGCCCAGTGCTCCGCGAGCGCGTTCGGCTCACCAAGGCCAGGCGCTGGGGTGACACGGTGCGTATCTGGGCGCTGAAGCGCGGGCTGGTGCTCAGCCACTTTCCGCATCGCCAGATGTACCAGAAGCGGAAGAAGGGGAAGCGCGTGCGGGCAGGCCTTCGCGTCAACGTGTCGGGCGTCGAGAAGACGTTGGAGGGTGCCTTCCTGATTCGCTCGCTCGGCTCTTCGAACACTGACGGCCTGATCGCGCGCCGCACCGGGAAGGACAGGCTACCGATCAAGATCCTCTACGGGCCGTCCCCATCGCAAATCCTCAACACCCGGCTGCCGGACTATCAGGCCGAGGGCGAACGCGTGCTTCGCCGGGAACTGGTGCGGCAGCTCGAGAGGGCTGACCTGTGAATCCGCTCAACCGTGTGGACGAGGCGCTGAAGCAGCGCCTGCAGCAAATCACCCCAGAGAACGGCTACCTGACCGATATCGGAACTCGTGTTCGGGTGGGGTTCGCCCAGTCGGTCGTGGACGATGAGGAGGCGGCCTATCCGACGGTGGTGATCCAGCCGGACGAAACCCCGCCGCCGAAACAGGGGGCAGGGCAGTGGCTGGTGCACCTCGGCCGGAAGGTCGTGGCGCTGGTCAATCCGGCTGATCCGGACGAAACCCTGGCCCAGCTCAACGATGTCTACGCCGACCTGCTGGCCGCCCTGTCGGCTCCCGAAGGGATTGTGCGGCCCTGGGGGCCGAATGGCCCCGTCAAGGTCATCTTCAAGGAATCCGCGCAGCTCTTGCCGGATGCGGAACTGCCCAAGGGCTGCGCCGTGATCCCGCTCCAACTCGCCGTTGTGCTCAACGGCCCGAAGTAACCAACAACGCTCGGCCGCCAGGCCGCACGAGGAAACCCCCATGGCTCAAGAGAAAGAGACGTTCATCATCGGCGGCTGGCTGAAAGCGCGCGAGGCTGGCAGCGGTGCCCCGTTCCAGAAGGTCGGCTTGGTCTCCACCGTCCAGCAGACCATCGAGACCAACGACATCACCCTGAACGACACCACCACCCCCCAGGGCGGCGAGTACGACGCGGTGTCGCGCATCACCAGCATGAGCCTGTCGATCAACTTCCGCGAGCTCTATACCTGGGTGCTGGCTGCCCTGGTCTGGGGTGACGCCACCAGCGTGGCCTCGACCACCATCACCGACGAGGAGGTCACTGCCGTCCCGGGCAGCACCGCAGCCCTGGCACAGATGCCGCTGGAGATCACCGAGGTGACCGACGCCACCGGCACCACCACCTACGACGAAGTCGACGACTACATCATGACCGGCTCCGGCATCGAGTTCGTCGAGGGCGGCGCCATCAGCGCGAGCACCCCGGTCAAGGTGACCTACACCACCGCTGCGGTGGACGTGATCGAGGCCCTGACCAATAGCGGCAAGGTGTTCGAGTTCCTGTTCGAGGGCGAGAACGCCGCCGGCACCCAGAAGCGCATCGAGTGCCGCTACTGGCGCTGCCGCCTGAACCCGGCGAACCAGCAGGACTGGATCAACGTAGATGATTTCCTGCAGTCGCAGGCGACCGCCAAGGTGCTGTCCGATCCGACCAAGGTCGGCGCCGGCAAGTCGAAGTACTGCCGCATCAAGAAGGAAAAGGCGGCCGCGTGATCTAGCCCTTCGGCTGGAGGCGCTTGGCTATGTAGTTGAGCGCCTCCTGCTCACCAGGGCTGATGTTCTGCTGGGTGTCAACGATTGTGCGGGTGGCAATGGTGATGCGCCGAATGGCGGCTGAGTCGTTTTCTTTGGCGATCTTGCCGACGGCGACCTTGAAGCCCTGCAGTGTCGGGACGGGTATGGACTCCAGCAGCTCTCTGGTGTCCTCATCGGTGAGCCGGGTGTCTTTGGTGATGACCTTGCAGGCTGCTGTGATGACTCGCAACTCTGGGGCTCTCAGTTGACCGTCGGCCTTCCCGACGTAGAGCAGCACCTTTAGCTCATCGAGGTGCTCTGCATAGAGCTTGTCCAGGACCGGCGCGGTTGATTTCGCGTAGGCATCTCTCAGGTGCTGGAGCACGTCGGGCACATGCCGGTTGGTGCTGTCATCCCAGCAGTTGGTGATTCGGTCTATTCGGAAAGTTCGCCTTGCATTCTTCATCCGGCATTTGCCGGTGATCATGCCATCCTCGACAAGCTCTACATCGACGATACGGCCGGAGACGTTCCCGTAGCTGTCGGTATAGGTGAAGCGGAGAGTTGCTTTGGTTTCGAAGTAATCCATGGCCGCTCCTTGGCTGGGTGGTCAGCTCTTCTGAAGTAGGCCCAGGACCTTCTCCAGGCTTTTTTCTATGGCTGTCATCCGGCGATCTGTTGACTTGATGTGAGACTCGATGCTTTCGGCATTAGCGGCCATGGCATCGAACCTGGCCTCGTCTTCACGTTGCTCAAGCTGGTTGTGCATGTCCTCCAAGAGCCCGGCCGTGCCAGATATCGATGCTCCGGGGGCGATGCGCTCGAAGGTTCCTTCAATTTCGAACGTTTCTTCCAGTCGCGCGATGATCTCCGCTGTAGCTGATCGCTTGTTTAGCTTTGCTGCCTCCTCAACCCTGGACTTCAGGTCTGCGGGTATGCGCAGGTTGAATTGGGGGTCTATTCGGCTCATGGAGACCTTTCGTCAACTGAATTCGGTTGACGAAAGAATGCATCACCGTGGTATTGACAGCAATGCACCACGGTTCTACATTTTTATTCGTATATCACGGTGGTTCATTGGAGGTGGTATGAAGGTGAGAGACATGGCGCAGCTCATAGTGCGACTGCCCGAACAGGATAAGGAGTGGCTTGTGCGCAAAGCGTCGGAACAGGAGCGCAGCCAGAATTGGCTGGTTGCGCGGCTGATTAGGGAGGCTAGGGAGCGGGATGAGCGGCAAGACAAGCAGGCAGCAGCCTGAAAAGACGAAGCCCCAGCGTGCGGGCCGGGGCTTCGATAACGTCAAAACCAGCTAGGAAATGAACGTCATGGGTAATGCTATCGCAATTCCAGTAGAAAACAATGTCCAGGCCGCGACAGAGAGTCTGATTCCTGTGTTCACCGGAGCCTTGGGCGCTGAACTGGCGCAACTGGTTGATGCGCGTTCACTGCATCGATTCCTTGGGGTGGACACCCACTTCAAAGATTGGATCAGCCGCCGCATCGACGAATATGGATTTTCTGAAGGAGGCGACTTTGTTTTGGTCGCTCAAAATAGAGCGACCAAAGGCCGAGGCGGTGATCGTCGCTCCAAGGACTACCACATCACCCTGGACATGGCCAAAGAGCTGTCGATGGTGGAGCGCAACGAGAAGGGGCGGCAGGCTCGTCGCTACTTCATCGAGTGCGAGAAGCGTCTCCATGAGCTGGCGCCGGAGGATCTCCGCACCATCGCCGGAAAGACCATCGGCACCGATGGCTTCCACTGCCTGGGCGCTCTCCTCGACGGGAAGGTGCATCGTCTTCCGGCCAAACTGCGGACCGGCGCCAAGAACCATGTCTGGTCCCAGGTGCGAAAGGCGTTCAGTGTGTCTACGGTTGAGGATATCCCGGCCAGCCAGATGGATAGCGTGCGGAACTTTATCGCTGCCTACGCCCTGGAGGGCGAATGGATACAGAAGCCCCGGGAGCGCGGCCTGACCTTGAGCCTGGGCGAGGCTGATGCCCTGTACGGGCTGATGTCGCACCTGTACTTCGCCATGAGGGGCGCAAGCGACTTAAACCTGTTCGGCGTGAGCAGTTCCCTTGGCTCGCGCATTCTCATGAGCGTGGCAGAGCACCTGCAGGAGGCCAGCATCGACTTCAAGCGACTCGACAAGCGCCGCGACGAAATCTACGCGGCGTACCTGGCCAACTCCAGCGGCCGGCCGGGCGGGTATGCGATGTCGGCGTGACGGGCTGTTTCAAACTGGGTACATTCCCTCCCATATTGATGAATGGGAGGGAGCCCTCTATGCAGTGTCCGAAATGCGAGTACGTTGCGGAGCCTGGTGAGGCCAAAGTGGAAGGGCAGTGTCCTAATTGCGAGGTTTTCTACCATAAAGTGCGTAGGCCAGCAGGAGAACAGGTGGCGACAGATGTTCGAACTGCGCGGTACGGAACCAAAAGAAACCTGGCGTTCGCATTGATAGCTGTTTTGCTATTTTCCGGAGCGTTTTTCTATGGCTTTAAGCAATATGCGTATTACCAGCTTGTAAAAAATGTCGAAGCTGTAGTCAGAAACACAAATGGGCAGCTGGCGGAGCTTCTGGATAAAAGGGCTGGGCGCACAAATGCCGACTTTCTGCGTATATACCAAGGGCGTCTTGATGAATTAGACAGGCTTGTTGCTCAAGCGCTTGCCATTGATGATTCGACTAATCCTGGGGTTTCTACTGCTGCTGCGGATTACGTTCGGGCGTCACAAGAGTTCATAAGAATATTTTCTGATGAGCTTCAAGGCAGATTGCTGCTTTCCGGTGAGCAGGCATCGTTCCAAATTGCATCTAAGTTTCTTGATACCGAAGAAGGGGAGAGATTTGCTGCTCTGAGCGATGCGGAAGTCTCTGCTCTTTACTCCGGCAATCTAGAACAGATATCCGCCGCTAACGGTTTCGATGAGCGGCTCGCCCAGTTGAAACGCGGCTCTGAGCTAGAGGCTCTTGGCAAGAAAAGGATTGCATATTTGCAGGCCAAGAACTCGCTGGAACGCGCGAAAGCCCGTCATGAGGAAGCCATATTAGCGCTTGGAAAAGCTGGCGAATCGATTGGAAGGGCTGGCGGTAAGCTTGAGGCTAGGATAGGTAGAAAATTGCCTATACAAGCATGGAGCCTAAACCCCTGATAGATTGGCAATCATCAAGCCCGCTTCGGCGGGTTTTTTATTTTCTGGAGGCTTTATGAGTGAAGTTGCTGGTCGCAAGGTTGTTAATATCTCCGGTAAGGAGTTTGTCGTTAAGGAACTCACCGTTGCTGATATTCGTGAGATGCTCAGGTCGGTATCAGCCGAAGAGGATGGTGATGTTCTTGGGGATATGCTTCTTCCGGATATTCGCCTTCATGACCTGAGCTTCTATACAACCCTGACAAAGGATCAAATAGAAGAGATGCTGCCGAGCCAGTTGCATGATGTGGCTCAAGAGTGCAAGGCAATGAACCGCCATTTTTTCGATCTGGGGGAGAGGCTTATCAATCTGCAGCGGAAGCCTTGACCAGCCTAGAAGACACCATCTGCGCCCTGGTGCGCCTCGGCCATTCGGCCGTCCTTTCCTATCCCTGGCGCCTGTTTCTGCGCGCACTGAAGGGCTGATCTCATGAGTGATATCGAACTCCGCGTTGGGGCGGACGTGGACACTGCTACCCGCAACATCGGGGTGTTCCGGTCCGAGTGGCAAAAACTGATCCGCGAAGTAGAGAAGCCGCTGGGCGATATCGATGCTTTCCGGAAAACCCAGGACGCAGCCAAGAAGGCAAGTTCCGCTTATTTCGGCGCTCGCAAGAATGTCGAAGACCTCAAGCGCGCGATCGCGCAGGCAGGGCAGCCGGTCAAAGCTCTCAACCAGGAATATGCTCGCGCACAGCGGGCGTTGGCCTCCGCAACGCGCGAGTTCGACCGCCAGAAGGCCAAGGTGCGCGAGCAGCGCGCAGAGCTGAAGGCCGCCGGCGTCGATACGCGGAATCTCGCCGCCGAACAGGCACGGCTGCGCGCAGAGCTTGAGCAGCGAGTCTCCGCCGCGGGCTCTGATGCTGCTCTGAATCGTGCGCGCTCTTCCCTTGGGGTTGGCCAGATAGAAAGTCTCCAGCGCGCTCTGGTTGACGTTCGCCAGCAGTACCGGCTTGTGAGTCAGAGCGGCGACCTGTCGGCCAAGGAACTGGCGGAGGCGCAGGCCGCCTACCGTCGCAGCGTTGACGCCACGTTGGCCAAACTGCGGCAACTTCGCGCAGCGACTGCCGCACCGGCGAGCAAGTCGGATGTCGCCGTCCAGGGCGACCTGGCCGCGACCTTCGGACGGATCTCGCAGGCGCGCTCGACCTTCGGGGTGGAGCAGATCGAACAGGCGCAGCGGAAACTGGTCGACCTGCGCGAGCAGTATCGGCTTGTGCGCGACTCCGGCGTGCTGTCGTCTCGTGACCTGGTAATTGCGCAGGCGAACTACCGGAAGAGCGTCAGCGACACGCTGAGCAAGTTGCGTGACCTGCGCTCGGTGTCGCAGCAGCCGGCCTCTTCCCGCGATCAGGCGGCTATCGGTATTCGCCAGCAGGCGGCTGCGCTGAGGATGGCGGCCAACGAACGCCGGCGGTTGAACATTGAAGATGCCAAGCAGGCACTGGGGATCAGCAGGACCAGGCAACTGCAAGGGGCTCTGGTTCAGCTCACCCAGCAATACCAACTGTTGCGCACCAGCGGCTCGATTGGCACGCGCGAACTCGCGCAGGCTCAGAGGACGCTGAAAACCCGCATCGCTGAAACGAATGCCGAGCTAAAGCGACTTTCCAAGGGAAGCGGCGGGGCTGCTGGCGGTGTGGCTTCTGGGCTTGCTGATGTTCTTCCGGTCGTATCGAAGTTGAAGGGCGGAGGGGCTGCCGCTGTAGTGACGGGGATTGCCGCAGCAACGGCAGTATTTGTGACTCAGACTGCCAAGGGCTCCGATACGGTTGGCCGGCTTGATTCCAGGCTGCGGCTGGCGACTCAATCCCAGGAGGAGTTCAACAATGCACAGGTTGAGCTTGACCGTATTGCCGACAGCACCCAGGGAAATGTCGAAGATCTTATCGGCCTCTATTCGCGCCTGCAGCGTCCTCTTCGTGATGCCGGCATGGATCAGCAAGCGGCCCTGGATACCATCGAGGCAGTATCGCTAGGCCTCAAGATCGGTGGTGCTTCGGCCGAAGAGTCGGCCTCGGTGATCCAGCAGTTTTCCCAGGCGATGGCGAGTGGCGTCCTTCGTGGGGAGGAGTTCAATGCGGTGCTCGAAGGATCGGACCGCATTGCCGGAGCGCTTGCTGATTCTCTTGGCGTCACCATCGGCGAACTGCGTCAGATGGCGCAGGAAGGAAAACTGACGGTGCAGCAGGTAGTGCCAGCGCTTCGCGGTGAGCTGCCGAAGCTCCGCCAAGAGCTTTCGTCCTTTGCTCCAGAGATTGGATCGGCAGTTAACCGCCTCGGAGGTGAGCTCCAGAAATACTGGGGGCGTGTTGCCAAAAACTCCGGCGCAACCGATGCAGTGGCGAGCTGGATCAACGACATCGCGAAGGGCATCAATGGCGCGAACAACCTGGTGGTCGAGAAGGAAGGTGATCTGACGGAGGCTGTGCGCAAGGAGCAGCGCGCCCGCGAACAGGTCTACAAGGAGCACAAAGCGAACCTGAAGCAAGTGCAGGACCAGATGGTTGCCGACCTGAACGACCAGGTCGAAAAAACCAAGGGTTTGCTCGGCCAGTCGACCAAGGAACTGCAGGGAGCGCTGGAGCGGCAGAAGTCGATCCAGAAAGAGTTCGCCGACCTGCGGAAAGGGGTGGCGAGCACCGGGCCATCTGGCCAGGCCACCTTCGGAGATGTAACCCAGGCCAAGGTCAATGCGCGAAACGCCCTCCAGGGGGGGGATACGCAGAAGGCCATCGACGAATCCCGCCGCGCGCTGCAGATGCTGCAGCAACTCAAGGAGGCTGGCGAGAACAGCTACGGCTTCGACGGCGTGGCCAAGGAGTTGGAGGGGATCGCCAACAAGGCTGCGGAGATCGACGCCGGCAACGCCAAGGCGGTGCAGGCAATCAACGAGTCGAGCCTGGAGGATCTCGAACAGCGCATCCAGCGCATCCAGAACGTGCAGGTGTCCTTCGGCCTCAATACAGAGAGTCTGGACGCCCTGCGTGAGCAGATGGAGCAGATCGCCGCTGGTCTCGCCCAGCAGATGGTGATTCCGGTAACCCTACAGGCGCCGGCGGAGATGCAGCCCCCGGGAACGGTCAATCCGCAGGTTAGCTTCCCTGGCGCGGATGCATCGGCCGGCTTCGATGTCGGCGGCTATACCGGCCCCGGCGGCAAGTACGAACCGGCCGGCGTGGTACACCGCGGCGAGCACGTGCAACCGCAGGAGGTGGTCCGTGAGCCCGGGGCGCTGAGCTTCTTCGAGCGCGTCCGGCTCTACGGCTTCCAGAACACCATGCGAGCGCTGCGCGGGCAGTTGGCCAGCGGCTGGCGCGGGTACGCATCGGGCGGCCTGGTGGCGCCGAGGATGGTGCCGAGCATCCCGAAGCTGTCGCCGGCCCTGGCCGCCGGTGGCGGAGGGGAGAGCCTGGGCACCGTGGTGCTGCAGCTGGACGGCAGGTCCTACAGCATGCAGGCGCCGGCCGACCAGTTCACCGCCCTGCACCGGGAGTCCCTGAAGAAGGGGCACCGCCGCGGTAAACCCTGAACCTGGCCCCGCTCTGCGGGGCCTTCTCTTTTCTGGAGCAGCTGAATGTCGCTACCCATGGTCATGCTGGGCGGGGTGCCTCTCGTGCCGCATGCCGGCACGGTGTCGCAGTCCATCACCCCGCTGGGCGGCCCGGAGATTGTCAGGCTGAGCAATGGGGTGGGAGTACCCATGACGCACTGGCAGAAGTCGGCGATCGCGCTCAGCGGCTCGGGCTTCATGCCGCCGGGGCTGGATGGCCTCGACTACACCCAGCCGCTGGAACTGCGCTGCACCAAGCATCTGTCCATCGTCGGCACCGGCACCAGCTTCGTGCTGGCCGGCACGCCCCGGCCGGACTTCGCGCCCTGGGCGCTGGCGCTGGTTGGCCAACAGTGGGTGGAGACGCCAATGGTGCTGGCCGGCGCGAGCGCCACCGTCACGCCGGTGCCCGGGGCGAGCGCGTACCAGGTGTGCTGGATGCCCGTGTTCACCGTGTCGGCGAAGCGCCCGCAGGGCGACATGGACCCCAGCAACAACGTCACGCCACACGGGTGGCAGATCACCTGCGAGGAGCTGTAGATGCTGAACGGCCTGCCACTGAACAGCGCCGCCCTGAATGCGCTCTGGCAGCCGTCCTCCGGTCCCGAGCCTGTCGAGCCGCCGCTGACGCTGGTCTGGGCGGCTCGGGTGAGCCTGGGGGGAGATGACGTGACGGCCCAGCTCACCGGCCAGGTACGGGTGGAGCGGGAGGAGGGCGCGGCGGCCATCGCCGAGTTCAGCCTGTACCTGCCGGCCGCCGGCGTCGACGTGGTCGCCTGGACCGGCAAGCCGGTCGAGATCTATTTCCAGCAGCTGGTCCAGGGCGCCTGGGTGGAGGAAAAACGCTTCAGCGGCTGGCTGGAGCAGCCGACCTACGACCCGCGCAACCGCATCGTGCAGTGCGAGGCCACCGACCGCCTGCAGGATCTGGTCGAGGCCATGCAGGTGGAGGCCATCGACAGCTTGGTGGGTGGGCTCTGGACGGAGGACGTGTTCGAGGCGGTGGACGGTCGCAGTCGCTGGGACTATGCGCAGGAGCGCCTGGGCACGGTGCCGGCCAGCCTGGACCGCTCCGTTGATGGCGTGCTGCGCGTGACGCCCTGGGCGGCCACGTCGCCGACCAAGGTCTTCGGCCCGGGAAGCACCATCGATCAGTCGCTGTCCGTCGAGATCGCGAAGCTGTCCGAGCGAGTCAATCGCGTGGAACTGTCGATCAGCTATCGCTTCAGCCGGCTGCGCGAGCGGCACCAGGCCTACAACTGGCAGCACCCGGAGGTCCTGGGCTGGAACGAGGACGCCGGCTTCTGCCGCTGGCGTCAGGACTCCAGCGAACTGCCCACCACCGACATGGTTGAGAGCGCGCTGGACAGCGCCGGCTACAAGCTGCTGGCCGGGGCAGAAATGCTCCTGCTGCCGCCCACCGGTGTGTACTGCACCCCGCCGCAGGCATGGATCAACAACTACGACAACCTGCTGCTGGCCGCGAACGTGGTCGGCGGCATGCGCTGGGTGCAGGCCATCACCGAGACCTACACGCTCACGGTGGAAGCGCCGGAGAGCGTGGCCCAGGCCGGCGAGGTGCTGCGGCGCGATGGCTCGTCGCTGGAGAGCGAACTGGACCGTGCGGACGAGTGGGAGTCGGAGGAGTTCACCGGGCCCGCCGACGATGCGGTGCAGGACGCCCTCGAGGACTGGGTGGTGGATCTGCGCGAGGACGACCGCCTGGGCGCGAGTGTCCGGTGCCAACTGGCAACGGCCGCCACCAGCATCCTGTCCGCGCACCGGGCCAACCGGGTGTCGTGGCAGGTGCCGACCAGCATGGCGCTGGGCATCGACCTGGTGCACAGCGTGCGCCTGGAGGACCGCTGCCGCGCCGAGGGAAAGGTCTTCTCGATCATCGACGAGCTCGACCTGGGCCAGCAGACGGCGATCACCACCCTGGCCCTGGCGATCAGCCGCGGCGGCGGGGCGGTGAACGATCCGCTGGAACTGCCGGCGCCACCGGACACGGAGCCGGAGGGCTCGGCGCCGGAGCTAGTCTGGTTGCCCAACCAGATCCGCGGCCGCGGCCTCATGACCTACGACGACGCCCTGGACGGCTTCTCGGGCAACTACGACAACCCCGATCCTGGCTCGCCGGCCGAGGAGTTCCCGCGGCGCTACCAGGTGACGGCGCCGGAGGTGCCGGCCGAGCATCGCGACGAGTTCACCGCCGAGCGGACGGCCACCTACCGGGTGGCTGTGCCTGACGACCTGCTGGAGCTGTAGCGATGGCGAATGTGAATCAGCTGAAAACGGACCTCAACCGCCTGCAGGACTTCGTCCGCGAAGGGCGCACGCTGACGCCAGTTGAGCCGCGCGGTGCCAGGCCGTCCACCGCCGGGCGCGGCACCTTCACGCCGCCGACCACGCTCGGCACGGGAGGCATCGCCAGCCCGCTGGTGGAGAAGACCAAGCTGGAGAGCGGCAAGCAGGTGCCCGACCGGGACTACTACCCGGACGGCCTGACCAGCAGCGACGGCCTGCTGATCCTGCCGGCGATCAAGACGATGCGGATGACGGACGCCAACGGCGCTGCCGTCGAGTTCCAACTGGCCAATCCGAAGGGGACGGTATGACGGAACCTGTGTGGGGCTGGCCCTGGCACGGCCGGCTCGACGGCGCCGGCCTGCACCTGCCCAATGGCCAGGTGCTGGGCTCGGTGTTCATGCCCGGCGACAGCCCTTGGCTGACCTACCGGCACCAGGTGCCCGGCGTCGCCCCGGTGCAGCGCAGCGAGGATGAACTGGAAGCCGACCAGGCCGCCGGCCGGGAGTGGCGCAACCAGACGATCCTGTGCGGCCGCGGCTTCAACCTCTACAACCGCGACCTGGGCGGCTGGCTCTACAGCGCGCCGGACGGCAGCAATTGGATTATCAATCTGGAGGGGGAAACGGCCACGCTGTTCGGCGTGCTCGGCGGCAAGAGCGTCATCAAGCCGATAACCGTCACCTGGCCGGCCGACCTGGGACAGACGTCGCCGGCGATCCCGGGCGCGGTAGTGAAGCGGGACAACACCCCGGTGGACGTCTCGCCGGCTGGCCGCCAGGCGGTGCTGATGCTCTACATGGAGGAGCCGGACATCACCGTTCCGCCGGGCACGCGCCCCATCCCGCTGGGGTTCCTGCTGCTGACCGTCACTGGCGACCGGGACGCGCCCTTCGCGGCGACGGCAACCGTGGCGCGCACCAGGGCGCAGACGCTGGGCAGCTACACCGGCCTGGACGAATACACGGGCGAGGTGCGCGAGACGCGCTGGACCATTGGGCCGCCATACCCTCACGACCCGGACGCGCCGGTGGTGGTCGATAGGACGGCTGATTCCGATCCGCCCGGGACGGTGTATGCGGGGACCGATGTAAACGGCCAACTGGGCCGGTACCAGACTCGTCAGGGGCTGCGCACGGACGCCGTGCAGGACAAGATCCTGGCGGTGTGGTTCGGGCCGGACGGCAGCCTGGTGGACTGCGCGCTGGACTTCCAGATTCTATACCAGTGGGACTTCCCGGCGGCCTCGGTCAACGTTGGCCCATCACCCACGTCCATCAACCGGACGACGTCGACCACCACCACCTACTCGCTCACGCTCAAGGTAGGTGGGGAGACTGCGGCGCAGATGGGCGAGGTGGTGGTGCGCACCGAGCGATGGGAGAACCAGGCCGGAACCGTCGAGCAGTCGGAAACCCTGAACGGCGAGGACGTGACCGGCCAGTACAGCCCCATCGCTGGCACCTGGGCGCGCGTCCCGTTCGACTTCCAGAACTGGACGCTGCAGCAGCAGTGCCTGATCCGGGCGCGGCTGCGCCCCTTCGACTGGGTGCGCTACTCGAACAACCTGTTCGGGCTCTACGTCCGGGTTCAGCCGGCAGAGCTGTTCATCCAGCACTACCGCGGCGCCGCGGCTCCGGTCTCCGGCGCGGAGCCCTACCAGGTGCGCCTGGTCGAGTCGGTAGAGCCGAGTTCGATCTTCGGGCCGCTCCGCTTCGGCTCGCTCAACCCCATCACCGGGGAGCACACCGCTCCCAGTGACGGCAACAGCATTTCGACCTGGATGTGACCATGCAGCGCTTCGTGAACAACTTCTTCGCCCAACTCACGGGCGAGCTGGCGGCTGCCGGCACGGTGCTGCCGATATCGTCGGCCGCCGCGGCCCAGCTCCCAATGGGGGAGGGTGACTACTACCTCCTGACGCTGGTCGGCACGCTGGACGCGAGCCAGCAGACGACGGTGGAGGTCGTGAAGGCCACCCCGGGCGCCGGCGGCGCCATCAACATCGAGCGGGCCCAGGAGGGGCTGGCGGCGGTGGACTGGGCGGCAGGGGCCTGGGTGTTCTGCAGCATCACCGCAGGAGCTCTCGGCGGACTGGTCGGCGCCGTGGCTGAGCAGGCCGAGCTGATCGGCCAGCAGCAGGCGGCCATCGAGGACCTGCAGGCCCGCGTCTCCGCCCTTGAGGCTGGTGGTGCTCCAGACGGCGTGCTGATCGATGGCAACGGAAACTACCTGGTCAACGACCAGGGCAACTATTTGAGCGGGGTATGACATGGCGAACGTGCAACACATCGTTACCGGGGCTGGCGCCCCGAGCAGCGCACCGCCGGCGGTGGGCGCGCACTACATCGACACGACCAACAAGAAAACCTACGTCTCCACCGGCACTGCAGCCGCGTCGGACTGGGGGCAGCCGCTGGCAACCGGCACGCTGATCGTGACGGGCACGGCCGCTCCGAGCAGCGCCCCGCCGGCCGTTGGCGCGCACTACGTGAACACCACGGCCAAGAAGACCTACATCGCCGTAGGCACTTCCTCCTCTGCGGACTGGCTGCCGCTGGTGACCGGCGCCGCCTCGGCAGTGGTGACCGGGACCGGGGCGCCAAGTAGTGCGCCGCCCTCGATTGGCGCCATGTACGTGGATTCCGCGACCAATAACGTGTTCGTAGCCACCGGCACGGCCTCGTCGGCGGACTGGGGCAATCCAGTGTTCAGAGGGGATCCCGGCGAGGGTGGTGGTGACGTCAACGGCATCGTCTACACGACGGACTACTTCCTGGGCCCGGATCCTGACGGCGTGACGTTCTCGATTCCGTCGGATCGGCGCATCGTCGAGATGGAGATGCCGAACGCAGACGATACGGGGAGCAACCAGGCAACCCTGAAGCTCGCCCAGATCCCCGTTTCGGAGGATGACCATGAGCTGCTGGTGATCGTCCGGCGCGCCAATGAGGGGAACGCTGCGGAGCTGGTACTGCCGGCCATGGTCGAAACCGGCGGCGGATCCAACGAGGTGTACTACACGGTCATTCCGCAGACGCTGGGTGGCACTGCAGGCACGCTGTTCGATACGACCTGGACCATTCCAATCCCCATCGGCTTCAGCGCGTTCCGCGTGTATCGGCGCTACGGGCGCGCCTATTTCATCGCATCCCTGGCGCAGTAGCGCCCAGCAGCCCCATTCCTGACCTCTGGAGCAGCCAGCCATGCAGCCGGCCTGTATACCCCTGCGCCTCGTTCGGGGCGCCACCTACCGCGACACGCGGCGTTTCATGCAGCCGCGGCGGGAGTATCGCGACATCAGCGCCGTGGAGCCGACGGCGCCGCTCAGGCTGTCGGTGCCCGGCCATGGCCTGGCGGGCGACTGGCTGGCCTGGGTGGCGGGCGTCACGGGGTTCTCGGACCTCAACCGCGCCCCCGGCCGGCAGAGCCCGCACCGCGTCGAAGTCATCGACGACAACACCCTGGAGATCAACGCGATCAGCGGCGTCGGGCAGAAGCCGGTCGGCGGACAGCTGATCTACCAGCCGGCGGTTGACCTGGCCGGTGCCACCGCCCGGCTGGTTGTCCGCGAGCGGGAGGAGGGCGGCGCGGTGCTGCTGGAGCTGGCTACCGGCGCCGGCATCACCGCTGGCGCCCCGGGCACCCTGGTCATAGAGGTGCCTGCAGCGGATACCGCCGCCATCACCTGGATCAACGGCTGGTATCACCTGGATGTCACCTTCCCGGACGGCACCGTCTCGCGCTTCTTCCGCGGCGCGGTCGCCGTCGAGCAGTAGCGAGGTCGGCATGAACGACGCAGCGCAGATCGAGCCCTGGGCGGTGTCGGTCGAGGCCGACAGCGTGCCGGTCGTGCTCGAGCACATCAACGAATACGCGGTCACCGTCGACGCGGCCCCAGAGCTGGTGGTGGTCACGGTAGGCGAGCAGGGCCCTCCAGGCGCGCCAGGAACCGGGCTCAGCGAGTGGCAAGTCAACGAATGGTGAGGAGGCCCCATGGCCCAGGTTCAGTTCTACAAGGTCAGCAGCTTGCCGGGCACGCTGCAGCCCAATGCCTTCTACTACGTGCTCAACGGCGGCTACGCCGAGAGCTACATCACCGACCAGTCCGGTACGGCCAAGGCCCTGGGCAACTCGGCGATGATCAACGCCCTGGTCGGCGATGCCGTCGACGAGGCGGTGGCCACCATCAACGCGCTGGAGATCGTTCCGGATATCGCCGCGCGGGATGCCCTGGCGGCGTCGCTGCAGCGCAACGTCCTGGTGCTGGTGATCGACGCCACGGGCGATCCGTCGGTGGCGGCCGGCTCCGCACTGTACGCCTACGACCATGCCGAGGACACCTTCAGCAAGGTCGCCGAGTACGAGTCGATGGACGTGGTGGTGCAGTGGACCAGCATCACCGGCCGCCCGACATCGTCGCCGGCGCAGATCGACACCGCCGTCAGCCAGAGCCACACCCACGCCAACAAGGCCACCCTGGATCTGCTCGGCGCTGGCGCCGACGGCCTGACCTACGACGGTGAGCCGGTCAGCAGCAGCTGGTCGACGCTGAACTGGTGATGCCATGGCTGTCGTCCTGCACCACAAGGTCGTCGCCAGTCTGCCGGCGGAGCTGGAGCCGAACAGCATCTACTTCGTGCGCCGCGGCGCCGGGTACGACCAGTTCGTCACCAACGCCTCCGGCCTGGTGGTGGCCTATCCCATGAACCTCTCCGTGCCTGAGCTGGCCGTGGTCCTGGCCGATGGCCAGCTGGCCCGCATGCCGCTCGACGCGCGCGGGGAGATACCGATTCAGCTGGCGGACGGCTCGCTATCGAGCGTGCCCGCCATCGGAGGCCCTTATGGCTGAGAAGAAACCACTGAGGTTCATCCTCGATGAGCTGGGCAATCCCGTGCGCCTGGGTGAATTCCAGGCCGGAGAAACCCTGCCGAAGGCGGTGTTGCCGGCCCTGACGGCGTCGGACGTCGGCGCCGATCCCGCTGGCGCCGCGGCTTCAGCCGCAGCAGCCGTCGCCGCGGACAACGATGCACGTCACTGGATGGGGCTGTGAAATGACGCCGAAGAACTGGAAGCTGACCGCCTACACGAACAACACCTGGACCGACGTCGTCGGCGAGACCGCCATCCTGGCCTCGATCCTGGTGGCCAACACCGATCCGGCCAACGCCATCAACGTGCAGCTGCGGCTGTCCGGCGGCGCGGTGATCCTGCCCGCCAGCTCGGTGCCGGCGTCGAGCAGCTACGCCCTGGACCTGCGTAGCCTGAACATCACCACCGGCGAGACGCTGCAGTTGCAGGCCTCCGCCGCCGGCATCAACGCCATCGCGTCCGGGGCGGTGTGACATGGGCGCCGCACTGAAACCCCTGCTCAAACGTGTGGCCGTGGGCAGCCCGGCCGCGTTGCCCACGCTGGACCTGGACTTCCTGGCCCAGTCCTACAAGGTGTCCGACGGCGCCGGCGGCATGAACAGCGTCGCCTTCGCCGACCTGGTGGCGTTTACCCGGTCGGGCGCGGCCTGGCGCTTCAACGCCTCCGGCGTGCTGGAGCAGGTCGCCGCCAACCAACCCCGCTTCGACTACGACCCGGTGACGCTGGCCCTGCGCGGGCTGCTGATCGAAGAGCAGAGGACCAACCTGGCTACCTATTCCGATGACTTCAGCAACAGCGCCTGGGTGAAAGGTACGCTCACCACGGTTTCCTCATCTGCTGTCGTCTCGCCCGCCGGCGGTACGATGCAGAAGCTGATTGAGACGACCGAGAATGACCTGCACTCCGTTTACCAGAGCAAGACGGTAGCCGTTTCCACTGCCTATGCGCTGTCGTTCCACATGAAGCAGGGGGAGCGGCGATACGTTGCTCTCGCCATCGGCACGTCAAGGACTCAAAGTGCTGTAGCTGTCTTCGATCTACAGGCTGGCGCTGTGGTTCGGACCTATACCGCCGGGAATACGTTTGTCTTTACTGCCGCCGGAATCATCAACTGTGGCAACGGAATTTACCGACCTTGGGTGAGTGCCACTACCCCGTCAAGCGGCACTTCGGCGATTCCCGCGATTTGGCTGATTCCCGATAGCCTCGTAAATACCAACATCCCGACCTACACCGGGGACGGCACTTCAGGCGCCTATGTGTGGGGTGGTCAGTTCGAAGCAGGAGCTTTCCCAACGAGCTACATCCCCACCACAAGTTCACAGGTAACCCGCGCTGCTGATGTGGCGAGCGTGAATATGCTGAGTCCTTGGTACAACCCTGCCGCTGGTGCTGTATATGCCGAGTGGGATGCGTCTGGTGGGCTAGCGACGAATAGCCCTGTGTGGGTTCTTCAGGGCAGCGGGACGAACATCATTCGTCAGCGTGCCGAAGCTGCTCGGCCGCTCTTCGATGTCTACACCGACGGAGTAGCCCAGGCTTCGATTTCCGTCGGGGCTCCGGTAGTGGCCGGAGTGACGCGAAAAACTGCCGCTGCCTGGATGCTCAATTCATTTCAGGCTGCTGCTGATGGGAGTCTTGGCGCTCCGGATGTTTCGGGCAGCATCCCGAGCGTCACGCAATTGGCCTTCGTCAAGGCGAATGTCACCGCTGCGTCATTCAACGGCCACATCCGCCGCGTCCGCTACTGGCCCCGCCGGCTGTTCGACAACGAACTGCAGAGGATCACCGCATGATCGACTACTACCTTCGCGCCGCCTCTGCTCAGGACCTGGAGCAGGCCCTGCTGGCGGCCGGCGCCGCCTCGCTCGACGACGGCCAGTTGGTTCCGGCCCAGGGCATCGCTCTCGACATCATCGGCACCTGGTACGACCTGCCGCGGGAAGAGGGGGCCGAGCCGGTGGCGCGCCCGGGATACTACGCCAACGTCAGGTCGGAGGCGCCTATCACCTGGCCGGCCGGCATAGCACTGCCCGAACCGGAAACGCCCTGGCGCACCTGGGCCTAGCCCGCACCATCTCAACAAGCCCGCCACCTGGCGGGCTTTTTCATTTCTGGAGAACCGCATGGAACTGATTCAGGTGCGCCGCTCGATCATCGAGCCGGCGCTGTCGCTGCTGCCTGCGCGGATGAACAGCCCCCAGGCCATGGCGATGCTGCTGGGCATTGGCCTGCAGGAGTCGCATTTCGAATACCGCCGCCAGCTCGGCAACGGGCCCGCCCGGGGGTTGTGGCAGATGGAACGCGGTGGCGGCGTACATGGCGTGCTCCGGCATGAGGCCTCGGCGAAGCTCGCCGCCGGCATCTGTGCCCAGCGCGGCGTTGAGCCGACCGACCAGGCGGTGTGGCAGGCGATCGAGCAGGACGACGTGCTGGCTGCCGCCCTGGCCCGGCTGCTGCTCTGGACCGATCCGCAGCCGCTGCCGGCGCTCGGCGATACCGCCGGGGGCTGGGCGCTCTACGCCCGCGTGTGGCGCCCCGGGACGCCCAGGCCGGTCGAGTGGCCGGCGAACTACCTGCGCGCGGCAGGGGCTGCAGCATGAGCGGCCTGCTGACGAAGCCCCTGGCCCTGATGCTGGCCGCTCTGCTGCTGGTCGCCGCCGGCGCCGGCCTGGGTGTGCGGCTGGCCGACTGGCACTACCGTCCCCAGCTCGATGCAACTGCCGGCCTGCTGGGCATGTGCAAGTCGGCGCGAGACAACCTGGAGTCCCTGGTGGGCCAGCAGAACGCGGCCATCGCCGGCCTGGCTGATCAGGCCGAGCAGCGCCAGGCGAAGGCTGCCCAGGCCGTGGCCGATGCCCAGCAGCAGGCCGGCCAGCACTTCGCTGCCGCGCAGCGGCTGCAGCAGGAGCACGCCGACGGTGAGCAGTGCGGCGCCACCGAAGTAGTTATTGATCACGAACTGGGGCTGGGCAACTGAGTCTTCAGCAGGAATAGTTCCCACAGGCCGGGGTGCATACGCCTGTCTCCGGCCTCCCACTGCTGCCAGGTTCGCAGGCTGCTGTGCACCAACGCAGCGGCTGCCGTCTGAGATAGGCCGACCGCCTTGCGGGCGGTGAGAATTTCTGCGGGATCAGGAGTAGCGCTGCTCATGCTCGTCCCGGTACGTGGCTCACGTGCTGGCCAACTGCTTCCTCTGCGCGCACTTCGCTGAGCAGGTCTTCGGCGACCGGATCGGTAGCGCCGCCGCGCTGGCGGTGCGCCTGATACCAACTGATCACAAGACCGGCGACATTGTCCTCGGGGCCGTCGCGCAGCAACTCGACGGGCAGCCCGCTGGCGGTACAGATGCGTTCAATCACAGCCCAGTCAAAACTCACGCTGCCGTCGGTCTCGCGCGCCAGGCGTAGGTCGGAGAAGTCAAGCTCTTCGGGGATCGCCACGCGGGCGATTTGCTGCTGCATGTAGGCCTCCACGGCGCTAGCGATGTAGTCGGTGAGCCGCATGCCTGCGGCCCGTGAGGCGCGAACCCAGCGCCCTTTCGTGGCCGCCTGGACTCGCAGGTGAATCAGGGATTCGGTCATGGTTCGGCCCAACGAAAAGCCCGGCAGGAGCCGGGCTTGATGATCAGCTGACCCAGTTCCAGGGGCAGCGGTCCCAGGCGTCCATGCAGAAGACGTTAACGTCGTCCTTCAGGCTGCGCGCCGCGTCGTAGTCGGACTCATCATCGATCTCGACGACAACCGAGTAGGTGCTGTCGGCCTCGTTTATCTCGATCTCGGCACCAGGGAAGTTCTCGGCCAGTTCTTCGGCGATCCACTCGCGGTAGCCTTCGGCGTCGGCTTCCGAGCACTCGGCGCCGAAGTTGTAGTGGCTCTGGCCGTTCAGAGTGATCTTGGTGATTGCGGTCATGATGTTGCTCCTATCAGGAAGCCCGGTTCCGCCGGGGCGGTGGTCGGCGTTTACGCCTGCCATGGGTGTAGAATACGCTCAATGAGCGTATTTGCAAATCTTTTTGCGAGGACCACATGCGTTCGATGATTTTGATTTTTGCGGTCGCGCTGGCGGGATGCGCCGGCCGGCAGGAAGCCGAGCCGCGCACGGTGCGCGTAGAGGTGCCGGTGGCGGTGCCCTGTCGGGCGCCGGCGGTACAGGAGCCGACTTGGGCCACGGCGAGCTTGCAGAAAGGTGACACGCTGCAGACCAAGGTTCGGGCGCTGCTGGCAGAGCGGCAGCAGCACCTGGGCTACGAGGCGCAGTTGCGTGCCGCGGTGCAGGCCTGCCAGTAGGGTATGATGCCGGCCTCGATCAACAGGAGGTCGGCATGCTCATCATTCGTCAGGGCACTTTCTCTCGGCTTCAGCTGGAGCGCATGGTCGGCAAGGCGGGCAATTTCGGGATTTGGGAATACCACGTGTCGGCGAACTCCGACATGTTCCCCGGCTACGCGGCTGGTCGCCATGCCGCTATCTCCCCGGCGGAACCGAAAGAGGGACAGGAAGTTGAAGCATTCGTCATGCTCCGATCCAACTCCCCGCAGGAGGAGTGGCGGCCGGCAGGAAAAGGCGTCGCGGAGTACCGCTGAATGCTCGGTAGACTCGGCGCAAAACCACCCCTGGAGCCCGCGTGGATACGTTTGCGAAACGCCGAAAAGTGGTGTGTTTTGCCTAGTCAAAATGGTACGATTTCCAAGCTAAATCAAAGGCTTGGATTGGATATGTCCGCTGTATGGGGTGCAAGGGGTCGAGTGTTCGAATCACTCCGTCCCGACCAAAAATCCCTAGAAAATCCAGTCACTTAGCGGTGACTGGATTTTTTTATGCCCGGCGGTTTTGTGGGGCTCGGGAATTTTGCCCCACTTTTTGCCCCACCGGAAAATACAGAGATTCCTGCGCCTTCTTTCAGTCATGGAGAAGGGGAGGTGGCGCATCCTCTGGATACAGGCTTAGGTTGGGCATCCAAGGCCTAGTGGTAATGCTTGGGAGGGGCTGGTTGCGTCCAGCAGCAGGCTAGGCGAGCAAGGTGCATAGCGCCATCGCGCAGGTTGCAGGCCCGCATGCAGGAGCTGCCCCCCGTTCCGTCGTCATTTGCACCCCGTTCTGCTGTGAGCTGCACCCCGTGGCATCCACGGGGTGCATCAGGTTCACCCCGTTCATTTTGACGGGGTGCAGGGGACTCACCCCGCTCCATGACGAGGTCGTAGCAGACTGGAACATGGTCCCGGCGGGTGATGTAGGCAGCGGCAATCGCCTAGTTGCCCGGCACGATGATGCCCAGGTCCTCCAACAGGCGGAGCTTGGTCTGTACGGTGCGCTCGGACAGAGCGTGCCGCGCGCCTCTGCGATGCGGCCCTGCACCTTGCTCGACACGCTAGGGCCTTTCTATTCACGCAGTGCCAGGGCTGGCGAAGCCTGGGGACATTCGTATGAGGAATCAAATCATGACTGAGCCGGCCTCGACTGCAGTTGGCGGGATCGCGCTCTACAAGCTCGGCGTCCTTGGTTTCTTCGCTTTCCTGGCCGTCATCCTAGTGATGGCAATGGCCCTGCCGAAGACGGTGCGGGAGTACGACACCATGCTCACCGGCATGGGCGCGCGGCGTCACCGGCTCCCCCCAGGTATCAGTTTCGGAGTCCTTCCGCCTCACGTAGATCTTATGGCTCAGTTGGCCATCGAACGGGATCGATATCACTTGTTCGTGGTCGTCAACCGGTGCTGCAGTGCCGGAGATTTTTTCTCCTTGGTACGATTCCAGATGTCAGTTATATCTTTCTGATCCATGTGACCTCCTTGGTCATGCGTCGCGCCAGGACGGCGCTGGAACCCCTGGCTGATGGTGTAGGAGCCTGGCCAGGGTTTCCGGAGGATAAGGGAGGATGTCGTGATGATGGCGATATGATTTCGCCCAATTGGATGTGATGTCATGGTGACATTAGATTCGAGCCGGGATCAGTCTGAAAAAGGAGATGTCATGAGCGGATCTGGGAAGCAATGGTTCACTGCGAAGTATCGGCGCCAGAAACCCGGGCAGGCTTCTGCCTACACTGGAGCGAAGCAGTTCTTTGTCTACTCGCAACAAGAGGCCAATACAGCGCTTAAGGCCGAGCTAACAGCACAGTATCCCGGTGACGTGATTACGGTGTCGGCACGCTGAAAAGCCGACTGCCTAGTGATTCCGAGATCGAAAGCCTAGCCATGCTGGGCTTTTTCGTTTCAGAGGCATCTTGAAAATTGCAGAGCGCTTCCCGTCAGTTGTGGTGCCAGTCTCGGCGGCCGGCAGCTCGCTCGGTTCCGCCGGCAGAAGCCAGTACTCGTCCGCTAGGTCGAGTACTGGCGCGGCCAGTTGCAGCTGACGCTCGGGTTGACCAAGTCGATGAAAGCCAGTTCGACGAACAGTTCGACATCAATGTCAAAGGCGTCTTCTACACCATCCAGAAAGCGCTGCCGCTGCTGCGTGATGGCGGTTCCATCGTGCTGGTGTTGTCCATCGCCCACCTGAAGGCACTGGAGGCCCACGTGTTCTATGCGGCGACCAACGCGGCGGCGCGCTCATTCGCTCGCCGTTGGGTGGCTGAACTCAAGGGCTGGAACATCCGCGTCAACTGCCTGAGCCCCGGCCCGCTGCTGACGCCGATCATCGGCAAGATGGGGATTGGCGAGGCGCAGTTCGGCGCGTTCGAAAAACGGCTGGCTGGGCTGATTCCGCTCGGCCGTCTCGGCCACCCGGAAGAGTTGGCGAACGCAGCGCTGTTCCTTGTATCGGGCGACAGCAGCTTCACCACCGGCGTCGACCTGTGCATCGATGGCGGGCTGTCGCAGCTCTGAACGGAAAAGGGCCAGGAGCTTTACGCGCCGGGCCTTGTGTTCTACCGGTTTCAGCTTTTGATGAAGGCCAGCAGGTCAGCGTTGATGGTGTCTGTGTGGGTCGTGCACATGCCGTGGGGCAGGCCAGGGTAGGTCTTCAGGATGCCGTGCCGCAGCAACTTGATGGACAGGCGCGCGGAGTCGTCGATGGGAACGATCTGGTCGTCTTCCCCGTGCAGCACCAGAGTCGGCACGTCGATCTGTTTCAGGTCCTCGGTGAAGTCGGTTTCCGAGAAGGCCGTGATGCAGTCGTAATGGGCCTTGGCACCGCCGTTCATGCCCTGGCGCCACCAGTTGTCGATCACCACTTCGGAGACCTTGGCGCCCGGCCGGTTGAAGCCGTAGAAGGGCCCCGCCGCCACCTCGCGGTAGAAGTTCGAACGGCTGGCGGCGAGCGCCTCGCGGAAGCCATCGAACACCTTCAGTGGCAGACCGCCGGGGTTTTTCTTGGTGCGCAGCATGATCGGAGGCACGGCGCTGATCAGCACTGCCTTGGCGACGCGCCCGGCACCATGGCGTGCGACATAGCGCGCGACCTCGCCACCGCCGGTGGAGTGACCGATGTGCACGGCGTTCTTCAGGTCCAGGTGCGCTACCAGTTCTGCCAGGTCGGCGGCGTAGGTGTCCATGTCGTTGCCCTGCGCTGTCTGCGAGGAGCGCCCATGGCCACGACGGTCATGGGAGATCACGCGGTAGCCCTTGGCGAGGAAGAACAGCATCTGGCTGTCCCAGTCATCCCCTGAGAGCGGCCAGCCGTGATGGAACACGATGGGTTGCCCGCTGCCCCAATCCTTGTAGAACAACTGGGTGCCGTCGCGCAGGGTGAGGTAGCCCGATCCTTGCTCCTTGCGGCGCGCACCCGTTACGGTCGGGGCCTGGGCAGCGCTCGCCTGGCCCGCAAGCATGGGGACGGCAACCGCCAGTGTCGCGGCTGCTACGCCGGCGCTCATCAGGGCGCGGCGGGTGGTTCCTTGGATCTCGTCGGTCATGGTGAAAGCTCTCGTCAGGGTACCGCTCGCGCGGCGAATGGGGGCCGGCCCGCTCCGGGCTCGAAGCGACCTTGCGGTCGCTAGGAAGGTCGGATTTCCGGTAGGCAAACCCTATTCGCTGGCCGGGGACTCTCTCCATCGTCCATGGGTATCGCATCACCACACCTAAGTTTCGCGGAGAGCCGGGGGCGTTCGATTCCTACCGAGATAGCTTCGACCTGTTCCAGCGCACCCGCTCCAGCCAGAAGCCCCTGCAAGTCGTGGAGGGCGCGACCCATTACGACCTGTACGGCCCCAGGCCCGGTCGCCGCTGCCCTGGAGCAGTTGGTGCCTTTCTTTAAGGCGCACCTGTGACGGGGCATCCGTCGCAGACTGCTGGCGAGTGAAGCTTCCACTGCTGGTGCGTCTACTGCAGTTGGTAGCGCACGGACTGTTGGCACTACACCGGTACCATGGGCTGTTAGCCCTTGAAGGTGAGGCAGGGTTTTCTTTTGTGTGCGCTGGATGGGGTTGCGGGGGGAGGAGGAAGGGAGGATGGTAGGAATGCCAATACGCCCGAGCCCTGGCGGAATTCTTCTTCCATTGTTCGGTCGTCAGCCGAGGACGGTATGGACGACGAACGCTTCACCCGTGGGCTGAATATTGCAACGTGCTGCCTGAGCATGGCGGTTGATGATCTGTTGGCGGAAGAGTTCCAGTGTGATTCCGTCAGTGTCACGCACCGCCTGAGCGAGATTCGTCGCAGCGTCGAAAGCTGCGCGATGATCCTGCGGGCGTTGCAGGCGCATCGCAAGAGTTCTCCCTGCTTCGGGAAACTATCCAGCCCAGCGCTTGCTTCGGGGCGGTTCATCCAACTTGGCCCCCGGGGGTACGGTTCCAGCCTTGTCTGGCCTGCTTTCCCACGCATACGTCGATCCCATGCCTAGGCCGGCATGATGCGGGGTACCTGCCGAATTCGGATGGCCGTGGCGATGACGTAAGTGCGCCAGCGCACCGACATTGCCAGGCAAGGCCGCCACCCTGGCGAATGGACTGGCCATTCAGCCTTCGATTCACTGCCGCCTGTGTGCGGCGTTACCCCGGACTGGCAGCGACTCGTTCCAGTGCCTAGCTGAAGCCGACCTGCTCGCCGAATGGCGGACGCCGCCGTCGCTTTGCTTCCTATCGCCCGCTCACCCGAGTCGAGGCCCCGGCATCTGCATCGTCACCGTTGACTCTGCCTTTTGCTAAAGGGCCAAGGCTTTTGCCACGGATTCCGGAGCCTTGCCTATGAAATCGTTTTTCCGCCGGGCCTTTGCCCGCAGCCGTTCATTCCCTCCCTGGGACAGCCTGACCCCTGTACGCGAAGAGCTGTTCGGCGTCGAGCGGCTCGAACAGCATGCACAAAGCCTGGCCCTTGCCCAGCAGGTGACGGAGCGTCCGCCGTCGGTGTTGCCCCTGCATGTTCGCATGAACGATAACGCAGCTGCCCTGCTGACGGCCTACCGGGCCAGTGCCGCCGAGCTGGAGGGCGGCCATGCGGTGGTACCCGCCGCCGAATGGCTGCTGGACAATTACCACATCGTCGAAGAGCAGATCCGCGAGATCCGCGATGACCTGCCGCCGGGCTACTATCGGCAGCTCCCCAAGCTCGCCGAGGGGCCGTTCGCCGGTTACCCGAGAGTCTTCGGGCTGGCGTGGGCCTTCGTCGCACATACCGACAGCCACCTGGACGTGGACCTGCTGCGGCGCTTCATCAGCGCCTACCAGCACATCCAGCCGCTGACCATCGGCGAGCTGTGGGCGGTGGCGATCACCTTGCGCATCGTGCTGATCGAGAACCTGCGCCGGCTCGCCGAACAGATCGGCAGCGGCCGGGCGGCCCGGGCCGACGCCGATGCGCTGGCCGACCGCCTGCTGGTGGCCGGGTGCGCCCGTTCGGCGCTGGATGCTGACATCGCCCAGCGCCCGCGGGGACCGCTGTCCGAGCTGTTCGCCGCGCAACTGGCCAAGCGCCTGCGCGACCAGGACCCGCGTACAACCCCCACGCTCGGCTGGCTGGAGGAGCGCCTGCGCGAGCAGGGCACCACGGTCGAGGAGGTGGTGCAACACGCGCAGCAACGCCAGGGCGCCTCGAACGTCACGGTACGCAACGTGATCACCAGCATGCGGCTGATTTCCGACACCGACTGGGCCCGACTGTTCGAGAGCGTCAGCCTGGTGGACGCGCATCTGCGTGCCGGCAGCGCCTTCGCCGCCATGGATTTCCCAACCCGCAACCTCTATCGCAACGCCATCGAGCAATTGGCGCGCGGCTCCAGGCTCAGCGAACTGCAAGTGGTCGACCAGGTACTGGCGGCCACCCGCCAGACCGCCCGTGACGGTCTGGCGGGTGTCGAGGCCTGCCGCGCGGCCGATCCGGGCTTCCACCTGATCGCCGAAGGACGTCCGGCGCTGGAGCGCGCCATCGCGTTCCGCGCGCCGTTGCGCCTGTGCCTGAGCCGCTTCAACGTACGCCTGGGCATAGGTGGCTACATCGGCGCCATCCTGCTGCTCAGCGCCCTGTTGCTGGTGCTGGCGGCGCAGCTCCTGCACCGCCCGGCACTGCCCTGGGGCTGGATGCTGGCGTTCCTGCTGTGCCTGTGCGTGCCGGTGACCGAGGCGGCAACCGCCCTGGTCAACCGCCTGGTCACCTGGAGCTTCGGCGCCATCACCCTGCCGGCGCTGGAGCTGCTGGACGGCGTACCGCAGGCCCTGCGCACGCTGGTCGCCGTACCGACGCTGCTGACCAGCGAGGCCGACCTGCTGGAGCAGATCGAGCGCCTGGAGGTGCACCATCTGGCAGGCATCGGCGGAGACCTGGCGTTCGTCCTGCTGCTGGACGGGGTCGATGCGCAAGAGGAGGTGCTGGACAGCGATGGGCCTTTGCTCGCGGTGGCGGCCGAGGCGATCGGGCGCCTGAACCAGCGTTATGGCCCCGGCCCCGGCGGCCAGCGCTTCTTCCTGCTCTACCGGCGCCGGCGCTTCAATGCCGCCGAGGGCTGCTGGATGGGCTGGGAGCGCAAGCGCGGCAAGCTGCACGAGCTGAACCGCCTGCTGCGTGGCGCAACCGACACCAGCTTCCTGCCGCTCGCCGGGGAGCCGCCACGGGGCCCGGCCGAAGTGCAACTGGTCATCACCCTCGATGCCGATACCCGCCTGCCACGGGAAGCGGCGCTGCGCCTGATCGGCAAGATGGCCCACCCGCTGAACCAGCCGCGCTTCGACGCGGCGTTGCAACGCGTGGTCAACGGTCATGCGGTGCTCCAGCCGCGGGTGACGCCATCGCTGCCGATGGGCGGCGAGGGCTCGCTGTACCAGCGGGTGTTCTCCGGCCCCGCCGGCATGGACCCTTACGCGGCGGCCGTATCGGACGTCTACCAGGACCTGTTCGGCGAGGGTTCCTATACCGGCAAGGGTATCTACGACGTGGATGCCTTCGAGGCCTCGCTGGCCGGCCGGGTAGGGGATAACCGCCTGCTCAGCCACGATCTGTTCGAGGGCATCTTCGCCCGCGCGGGGCTGGCCTCGGACGTCGAGGTGGTCGAGGAGTCGCCGTCGCGCTTCGACGTGGCCAGCAAGCGCATGCACCGCTGGACCCGCGGCGACTGGCAACTGCTGCCATGGATGCTCGGGCACTGGACGGGACCGCATGCGGTCCCGCTGATCGGCCGCTGCAAGATGCTCGACAACCTGCGCCGCTCGCTGGTCGCCCCCTTCGCCCTGGCCGGCCTGCTGCTTTGCTGGTGGCTGCCGCTGCCGCTGCCCCTGGCGCTGCTCGCCACGCTGCTGGTGCTGGTTATCCAGGCGATCCCAGCTTTGCTACCGATCGCCTGCGCACTGCTGCCGGCGCGCAGGGGCATCCGCCTGCGCACTCACTTCGCCATGCTCGGAGCCGACCTGCGGCGTACCGCGCTGCAGATGCTTCTGTCGCTGGCCTTCCTGCCCAGCCAGGCATGGAGCATGGGCGATGCCATTGTCCGTACCCTGTGGCGGACGTATGTCAGCCAACGGCACCTGCTGGAGTGGACCACGGCCGCGCAGTCGTCGAGCCGGCCACTGCCCGGCTGGCCCGGCAGCTACCGGCAGATGGCGGCGGGGACCACGCTGGCATTGCTGGCCGGGCTCGCCGGGCTGGCCCTGGCGCCGGCGAACTGGCCGCTGGTTCTACCGCTGACGCTGCTCTGGCTGGGCGCACCGGTTCTCGCCTGGCACAGCAGCCGGCCAACCCGCGTGGCCCGGCGGCTGAGCCTGTCGCTGGAGGACGCCGAGGCCCTGCGCCTGACCGCCCGGCGTACCTGGCGTTTCTTCGAGACCTTCGTCACCCCGGCGGACAACCTGCTGCCGCCGGACAATTTCCAGGAGCAGCCCAAGCCGGTGCTGGCGCACCGCACCTCGCCGACCAACATCGGCCTCTACCTGCTCTCGACGGTGGCCGCGCGCGATTTCGGCTGGGCCGGCGCCCACGAGACGCTGGCGCGCCTGGAAGGTACCCTGGCGGTGCTGGAGAAACTGCCGCGCAGCCACGGCCATTTCTTCAACTGGTACGGCACCCGCGACCTGCGTATCCTCGACCCGATGTACCTGTCCTCGGTGGACAGCGGCAACCTCGCCGGGCACCTGATCGTGCTCACCAACGCCTGCGAGCAATGGTGCGACCAGCCGACGGTGGCCCAGGCGCGCCAGGGCCTGCTGGATGACCTGCAACTGGCGCTGCAGGTCACCGATGGCATCGCCGGGCCGTCGCTGGCCGGTGGCGAGCCGTTGCGGCAATTGCAGGCCGAACTGGAAGAGATCCACGTCGCCCTGAGCGGCCCGCAGGCGCTGGATGCGCTGCTGCCGAGCCTCGGGCGCCTGGCCGAGAAGGCCGCCAAGGCGGCCGGCTGCCTGGTGCCGGCCGGCGAGGATGGCGCCGTGGGCGACCTGCTGTACTGGATCCAGGCCCTGCGCAAGGCCCTGGCCGAGCACAGCCGCGACCGTCTGCCGGTCTATCGGGACGGGTTGGCCGGGCGCCTGCAGGCCGCGGCCGACACTGCCCGGCGGCTGGCGCTGGAGATGGACTTCGGCTTCCTGCTCAACCCGGAACGCAAGCTGCTGTCGATCGGCTATTCCGTGGACGACAACCGCCTCGACCCGAGCTGCTACGACCTGCTGGCCTCCGAGGCGCGCCTTGCCAGCCTGTTCGCCATCGCCAAGGGCGACCTGCCGACCCGCCACTGGTTCCGCCTGGGCCGTACCGCGACGCCGGTGGTCGGCGGTTCGGCGTTGATCTCCTGGTCCGGCTCGATGTTTGAGTACCTGATGCCGTCGCTGGTCATGCGCGCACCGGCCGGCAGCCTGCTGGAGCGGAGCAATGGCCGGGTGGTGGCGCAGCAGCAGGCCTACGGCGCCGCCCTGGGCATCCCCTGGGGCATTTCGGAGTCGGCCTACAACGCCCGCGACCTGGAATTCACCTACCAGTATTCGAATTTCGGCGTGCCGGGGCTCGGCCTCAAGCGTGGGTTGGCCGAGAACGTGGTGGTCGCGCCCTATGCCACCGCGCTGGCGGCGATGGTCGACCCGCAGGCGGCACAGCGCAATTTCGAACGCCTGGCGGACATAGGCGCGCTCGGCCGCTACGGCTACTACGAGGCGCTGGATTTCACCCGTTCGCGGCTGCAGGACGAGGAAAACGTGGCGATCGTGCGCAGCTTCATGGCCCACCACCAGGGCATGAGCATCGTCGCCATCGCCAATACCCTGCAGGACGGGTGCATGCGCAGCCGCCTGCACCGCGAGCCGATGATCCAGGCCAGCGAGCTGCTGCTGCAGGAGCGCGTGCCGCGCGACGTGGCGCTGGCCCATCCGCGCGCCGAGGAGGTCACGGTGTCGGCCAGCGAGGGCCGTGGCGAGGCGTCGACGCTGCGCCGCGTCGAGGCCGCGCTCGGCGGACCGCCCATCACCCATCTGCTCTCCAACGGCCGCTACGCGCTGATGCTCACCGCCACCGGCGGCGGCTACAGCCGTTGGGGTGATATCGCCGTGACCCGCTGGCGCGAGGATGCCACCCGCGACGACTGGGGCAGCTTCATCTTCCTGCGCGACACGCAGAGCGGGGCGCTGTGGTCGCCGACCGTGCAGCCCAGCGGGCAGGCGGTGGAGAACGGCGAGGTGCTGTTCGACGAGGACCACGCCGAGTTCATCCAGCGCGACGCCTCGCTGGTGACCACCCTCGACGTGCTGGTGTCCGGCGAGGACGACGGCGAGGTGCGACGGGTTTCGCTGACCAACCACGGTCGCCGCCCGCGGGAAATCGAGCTGACTTCCTATGCCGAGGTGGTGCTCGCGCCCCCGGCCGCCGATGCCGCCCACCCGGTGTTCTCGCGGATGTTCGTGCAGACCGAGTACCTCGCCGAGTTCGGCGCGCTGGTGGCCACCCGTCGCCCGCGCTCGCCCGGTGATACGCCAGTGTGGGCGGCGCATTTCACCGTGGTTGAGGGCGAGCTGAGCGCCGAGCCGCAGTACGAATCCGACCGCGCCCGCTTCCTCGGCAGGGGCCGCAGCCTGCGCGAGGCGCAGGCGATCCACGCGCACCGGCCGCTGTCGAACAGTCAGGGCAGTGTCCTCGACCCGATCTTCTCGCTGCGCCAGCGCTTGCAGGTGGCACCCGGCAAGGTCGCGCGGGTGGCGTTCTGGACCCTGGTGGCGAGCTCCCGCGAGGCGCTGCTGGACCTGATCGACAAGCACCACGAGCGCAGCGCCTTCGAGCGCGCCAAGACCCTGGCCTGGACCCAGGCCCAGGTGGAGCTGCGCGACCTGGGCATCGACGTCGAGGAGGCCGCGGACTTCCAGCGCCTGGCCGCGCCTATCCTGTACGCCGACCGGCGTTTCCGCGCGCCGCCCGAGGCGCTCCGGCGCGGCGCCGGGCGCCAGTCGGGGCTGTGGCCGCTGGCGATTTCCGGCGACCTGCCGATCGTCCTGTTGCGCATCGACGAGATCGAAGACCTGGCACTGGTGCGGCAATTGCTGCGCGCCCGCGAATACTGGCGTATGAAGGGCCTGGACATCGACCTGGCGATCGTCAACGAACGCGCCTCGTCCTATGTGCAGGACCTGCAGGTGGCCATCGAGACCGCCGTGCGCAGCAGCCCGTCGCGCCCGCGTGCCGACGGCCAGGCCCTGCGCGGCGGCGTGTATACCCTGCGTGCCGACCTGATGACGCTGGAGGCTCGGGAGCTACTGCAATCGGTGGCGCGGGTCAGCCTGCCGGCCCGCCGCGGCTTGATCGCGGCGCAGCTCAGCCACCTGCCGCCGGCCGAGCTGCGCGTGCCACCGACCCGGCACGCCCAGGCAGCCGCCCCGGTCTTGCCGGCGGCCGCCGGCGAAAACGGCGAGCGGCCGGAGTTCTTCAACGGCCTGGGTGGTTTCGACCGCGATGGCCGGGAGTACCGCATCGATCTGGACGGCGAGCGCACCACCCCGGTGCCGTGGATCAACGTGATCGCCAACCCGGCTTTCGGCTTCCAGGTCTCGGCCGAGGGCAGCGGTTACACCTGGGCCGGCAACAGCCGGGACAACCAGCTCAGCCCCTGGTCCAACGACCCGGTCGTCGATCCGCCGGGCGAGGCCTTCTACATCCGTGACGAGGAGAGCCGGGCGCTGTGGAGCGTCACCGCGCAGCCGATCCGCGACGGCGGGGCCTACCATTGCGTGCACGGCTTCGGTTACAGCCGCTTCAGCCATTGCGCCCACGGCATCGAGGCGGAACTGCTGCAGTACGTGCCGCTGGACGATCCGCTGAAAATCTCCCGGCTGACCCTGCGCAACACCTCCGGACGCACGCGCCGGCTCTCGGTCACGGCCTACGTGGAGTGGGTGCTGGGGACCGCGCGCGGGGCGTCGGCGCCGTTCATCCAGACCGAGGTGGATGCCGCCAGCGGCGCGCTGCTGGCGCGCAACCCCTGGAGCATCGCCTTTGCCGACCCGCTGGCCTTCGCCGACCTCGGCGGCCGGCAGAGCGCCTGGAGCGCCGACCGCAGCGAGTTCATCGGCTATACCGGCAGCCTGGCGGCGCCACAGGCGCTGCTGGGCACTGCGCCATTGTCCGGGGCCTGCGGCGCCGGGCTCGATCCCTGCGCGGTCCTGCAGTGCGTGGTCGAGCTGGCCGCCGGCGAGTCTGTCGAGGTGCTGGGCCTGCTCGGCCAGGCCGGTTCGGCCGGCGAGGCGCGCGAGCTGCTCCAGCGTTACCGCGCGGCCGACCTGGATGCGCTGCTCGCGTCGGTGACCGCGCACTGGGAAGGGCTGCTCGGCGCGGTCCGGGTGCGTACGCCGGATCGCGCCATGGACCTCATGCTCAATGGCTGGCTGCTGTACCAGACCCTGGCCTGCCGCATCCATGCGCGCTCGGCGTTCTACCAGGCCAGCGGCGCCTATGGCTTCCGCGACCAGTTGCAGGACTGCCTGGCGCTGTCGTTCGCCTGCCCGGCGGAAACCCGCCGCCACCTGCTGCGCGTCGCCGGCCGGCAATTCGTCGAGGGCGACGTGCAGCACTGGTGGCTGCCGCAGACGGGGCAGGGCGTGCGTACGCGGATCTCCGACGACCGGGTCTGGCTGGCCTATGCCTGCGCCAGCTACATCGAGGCCTCGGGCGACGGCGCTGTGCTGGATGAGTCGGTGGCCTTCCTCGAAGGGCCGCAACTGCGCCCCGGCGAGAGCGATGCGTTCTTCCAGCCGCTGCCGGCGGAGGAGAGCGCCTCGCTGTTCGAGCACTGCGCCCGCGCCCTCGACCAGTGCCTGGAACTGACCGGCGCCCACGGCCTGCCGCTGATCGGCGGCGGCGACTGGAACGACGGCATGAACCGTGTCGGTGCCGCTGGCCAGGGTGAAAGCGTCTGGCTGGGCTGGCTGCTTCTGCATACCCTGGGGCGCTTCGCCGCCCTGGCCGATGGCCGTGACGACGAACGTGCCGCGCACTGGCGCGAACATGCGGGGCTGCTGCAGCATGCCCTGGAGCGCGACGCCTGGGATGGCCAGTGGTATCGCCGGGCGACCTTCGACGACGGCACCTGGCTGGGTTCGGCGGCCGGCGAAGAATGCCGGATCGACGCCATCGCCCAGTCCTGGGCGGTGGTCTCCGGCGGCGCCGACCCGGTGCGCGCGGCCATTGCCATGGACGCCCTGGAGCGCTGGCTGATCCGCCAGGAAGACGGCCTGGCCCTGCTGTTCACTCCGCCCTTCGACCACACGCAGCGCGACCCCGGCTACATCAAGGGCTATCCACCGGGCATGCGCGAGAACGGCGGGCAATACACCCACGCGGCGATGTGGAACATCCTCGCGCTGGCGCGCCTGGGGGAGGGCGACAAGGCCGCCGGGCTGTTCGCGCTGCTAAACCCCATCAACCATGCGCTTACGCCGGATGCGGTGCAGCGCTACAAGGTCGAACCCTATGTGGTCGCCGCCGATGTCTATTCGGTCGCCCCGCACGTTGGCCGGGGTGGCTGGAGCTGGTACACCGGCTCCGCCGCCTGGATGTACCGGGCCGGCGTGGAGGGCATTCTCGGTTTGCGCCGGGAGGGCGCGAACCTGGTCGTGGACCCGTGCATCCCGAGGGATTGGCCGGGCTTCGAAGCCAGTGTCTCGCTGGAAGGCTGCCGCTACGGGATCAGCCTGGTGTCCGCCGGGCTGCGCTGCCGCGGCATACAGCGGGCGCTGCTCGACGACAGGCCGTTGTCTTGCGATGAGGGCGCGATACGCGTCCGACTGCAGGCGGGCGAGCACCGTCTACAGCTGTTCCTTTGACAGCGCCTCGTCGAGGCGGGCTGCCTGGCGTCTTTCCTCGAGCACCTGGCCATTGCCGTGGGGCCGCTCGTGCGCCGTACCGGCGTATACCACGCCGGGCTGTGCCGCCAGGGACGCGGCGACGGCGGCCGGGTTCATGCTGTCGACCATCGCGCTGGGAATCAGGATGGTCGTGCCGCGTTCCTTGGTGGTCTCGTAGATGATGTTCATCGCCCGTAACTGCAGGGCCGAGGGCTGGCTGGCGTAGACCTTGGCGGCCTCGACGAAGCGCCCGGCGATTTCCGCCTCGGCCGAGCCGAGGATGATCCGCGCCTGCTTCTCGCGTTCGGCCTGGGCCTGGCGCGACATGGCGTCCTGCAAGGCTTCCGGGATGGCCACGTCACGGATTTCCACGGAGGTGACGGTTACGCCCCATTCCAGTGTCTTTTCGCCGATCTCGCGGCACAGCTGCCGGTCGGAGCTGCGGCGGTCGGAGAGCAGCGCGGCGAGCATCGACGAGCCGATCATCTCGCGCAGCGAGGTCTGCGCCACGCGGTCGATGGCCTGGCGGTAGTCGGTGATCGCCAGCGCGGCTTTGCGGGCGTCATGCACGTGCCAGAAGATGATGGCGTCGACGTTCACCGGCACGGTGTCGCGGGTCAGCGCCTGTTCGGCGTTGAAGGCGGTGGTCTGGATGCGTTCGTCGATCACCGCGACCACGCTGTCCAGCACCGGGACGATGGCGAACAGGCCCGGGCCGTGGACACCCTGCAGCCTGCCGGCGCGCAGCACCACGAATTTCTGCCAGGTGTTGGCCATCTTCAGTGCCTGTGCGACCACCAGGGCGCAGGCCAGCAGGGCGATGCCGGCCGCCAGGTGGTCGCTGTAGAAGAGCACGGCGCCGATGGCCGTGAGCACGGTGACGATGAACAGGGTGATGGGGTTCATGGTGGGACCTCCGGTGGTGCGATGATGGGTTCTCCCTTGACGCTGCGCGTGGGGCGTTCGCTCGTCTGTGCGCTATGACACCCTTGGCGTTGTCGCGGCGCGGTACAGGTGCCGCCGGGTCAGCGGCAGCGGGCTGGTGGCGCCGTCGGCGCGGCGGTTGGCGAGAATCTGGTAGACGCTGAGGCCGCCGGCTTCGAATTCCAGCGCGCTGGCCGCCATGTACAGGCGCCAGGTGCGGTAGATCGGCTCGGTGACGTGCTGCAAGGCCTCCGCGTGCTGCTGTTCCAGGCGCGCGACCCAGTGCCTGAGTGTCAGCGCGTAATGACGGCGCAGGGCCTCGACGTCGGTGATCTCGAAGTCCGCGCGCTCCATGGCGCGTTGGATGTTGCCGACGCTGTCCAGTTGCCCGTCGGGGAAGATGTAGCGGTTGATGAAGCGGGTGCCGGTGGTGGTTTTCCAGCCCTCGCGGGTGTTGGTGATCCCGTGGTTGAGGAACAGCCCGCCGGGCTTGAGCAGGCGCTGCACGGTGGCGAAGTACAGCGGCAGGTTGGCCAGCCCGACGTGCTCGAACATGCCGACGCTGGCGATCTTGTCGTAGCGGGCGGCGCCTTCGAGGTCGCGGTAGTCGCACAGCTCCACCGTCACCCGGTCTTCCAGGCCGGCCCGGGCGATGCGTTCGCGGGCCAGCTCCAGCTGTTTGCGGCTGAGCGTGATGCCATGGGCGCGCACGCCGTGATAGCGGGCGGCATGGATGATCAGCGCACCCCAGCCGCAGCCGATGTCCAGCAGTTGTTCGCTGGGTTGCAACAGCAGCTTGCGGCAGATGTGTTCGAGCTTGGCGTGCTGGGCCTGCTCCAGGTTGTCGCCGGGTTGTTCGAAGTAGGCACAGGAATAGACCATGCCGGCGTCCAGCCAGAGGCCGTAGAAGGCATTGGAGACGTCGTAGTGAAAGGCGATGGCGTCGCGGTTCTCCTGTTTCGTATGGCTTCTCACCGGGCGCCGGTAGCCTCCGGGGAGGGTTTCGCCGCTGCCGGCACAAGGCAGCAGCAAGGCCTCCAGGCCGATGCGCAGGCGCTGGTGCCAGGGCAGCGGGTTGTCCTGCAGCAGGTCCTTCATGCCGATGGCGGCGAACAGGTCGCCTTCGACGTCGATGTCGTCGCGCAAGTAGGACTCGACCAGGCGCAGTGGGTCGTGCCCCAGCACCAGCGCCTGGACCGCCGCGGGAGTACGGCAGACCAGGGTGAAGCGCGGTGCCCCGGCGTTGCCGAAATGCAGCTCGCCGCCGTCCCACAGGCGGATGGTGAAGTCCGCGTCGGTACCGCGCAGCAGGCGTTGCAACAACCGGCCCGCGGCTTCGGCGGCCGGCGAGCGTGGTGGCGCCAATCCGGCCGCCTTCGCTGTGCCCGGTGTGGGGCGGCCGCGCACCAGCGCCTGGCGGTCGCTGCCCAGCAGGCGGTCCCAAAAGCCGCTGGTCACCCCGTAGTGGCCAGGCTGCGCCAGCGTGCCATGGTGCCGGGCGTGGTAGCGCCGGCGCCCTGACAGCCAGCGATTGTCCATGCCGTGCCAGTGGTGCAGGGCGTGATGGGTGATCGAGTAGAGCAGGTAGCCGACGAGCACGCCGAGGGTGAGCGCCCCGGCGCGCCAGACATCGAGTAGCAGCAGGGCCGGCAGGAACACCAGCAGCGCCATCAGCGGGGCGCTGAGCAGCACGGGTATGCCGATCAGCGCGGTGGGGCGTCGGTGATGCTGCAGGTGCCAGTCGCGAAATGGCTGCAGGCCATGCAGCACGAAGCGGTGCAGCAGGTATTCGAGCAGCGTCCAGCCGAACAGGCCGAGCAGCGCGAGGAGCAGGCTCTGCAGACGCAGCACGGGTGGGCAGAAAGCTGCGAGCAGGCCCGCGAGGGCCAGGCTGGCCAGGCCATAGAGAATGAAGTCGGCGAGGTAGGCCGCCGGGCTGTGCTCCAACTTGAGCAGCTTCATGCTGGTCCCCGATCGGTGAGGGCGAAGGCTCGGGAATGGGCCTTCGGACTGAGCTTCCAGCATCCGTAATGGCGGCATCGGTGGTCTGTCTGCTAGCGCACGCAGGGCGGGGCGCTGAGCGCTATTGCGGTCTTTTGCTACGGATAAGTGCGTCGGCGCACCGACGCCTAGGGGGCATGCCTGTCACTGTCTCACTCCCGGTCTCCTCGCAGTTTCGCGAATCCCGGCACACAGAGGTCAGCATGAACAGAACGAACAAGCACAATCCCGGTAGCGGTTCTCCCAAGGCCGCTGAAAAAGCTCGTCCGCAATCACCGACCGATACCCGCACGGAACGCACGCAGGAAACCAGGCCCGGCATGAAAAAGGCCGAGCCCAAGGAAGCCTGACGGCCACAGCCCTCTCCGACGCGCCATTGTGGCGTGTCCCCGGAACGGCACCTTGCGCCGACCCTAGGTGCGAACCTGCCGCCCTGCTGCTGCCATGCAGGCAGCAGTGGGCTGCAGGTCCCAGGGATGGGCCGCCCAGGGGCGGACGCAACGCTATCCCTGGTGGAGAAACAGCATGCACAGTTATTTCCGCAAACTGCGGTTGGCGTCCTGCATCGCCATGGCGCTGGCGGCGGGCGGCCCGGCCTTCGCCGCAAGCCCGACCTCGCAGGAGGTCATGGACGCGCGGCAGGAATCGCAGATCGCCACGACTTACTCCCTGAGCCCGTACCTGCGTGACAACGGCCTCGAGGTCTCGGTGCTCGACGGCAAGGCCACCGTGCGCGGCACCGTGGAGGAAAGCACCAGCAAGGACCTGGCGACGCAGATCGCCATGGGGGTGAAGGGGATCAAGTCGGTGGACAACCAGATACTGGTCAAGCCCGACTACCTGCCGCCGAAGCAGGATGGCGTCCGTGGTTTCGGCCAGACGATCGACGATGCGAGCATTACCACCGCGGTCAAGTCGAAGCTGCTGTGGAGCAAATACACCGATGGCCTGTCGACCAACGTCGAAACCACCGCCGGCAAGGTGACCTTGCGTGGCACCGCCACGAGTTCCGCTGCACGTACCGCGGCCGGCCGCCTGGCTTCGACCACCCAGGGCGTCGTTGCGGTGGACAACGGCATCCAGGTCAGGGCCGAACAGCCGAACACCGCGCTGGCCACTGGCAAGAGCACGGCGAATGCCGCCGGGCAGGGCATCTCCGACAGCTGGATCACCACCAAGGTGAAATCGACCCTGCTGTACTCGCGCAACGTCAGCAGTTCGGATATCACCGTGAGCACCCACAACGGCATTGTCACCCTCAGCGGTGGGCTGGGCAGCCGAGCGGAACGGAGCCTGGCCATCGAGCTGGCGTCGAACGTGCGGGGCGTCAGGGAGGTGCAGGCGAAGGGACTGCGGTACTGACCCGCTAACCTCGGGCCGGAGCCGCGCCCCTGCGGCGCTGGCCAGATTCCATTTTCCCGAGGCTCCCATGAAAAAGACCATCGAAACGACTGGCAAATCGACGCCGACACCCAACGAAGGCGGCGAGCAGATGCCCGGCGGGGAGTACGGCTCGCCCGCTGAGCGCTACTCCTTCCGCGATCGCGCCAGGCGGCCGGCGCCACCAGCGTCTGCGCAGGACCACGACGCCGACCCGGCGCCGCTCCTGCAGGAAGAGCGCGCGCCGCCCCCTGATGAATGACTCCGGCCTCGACGCTTTTTCTGCGTGCGTTGACGAACAGACGCGCAGGCCAAGGCTGCCCAGACTGAGGCTGTCGATAGCGGAGGTGCCAAAATGCTCGAAACCATTGCAGTTCTATTGATCGTCCTGTGGGTGCTCGGGTTGGTCACGTCGTACACCCTGGGTGGTTTCATTCACATCCTGCTGATCCTGGCACTCATGGCCGTGGTATTCCGGGTGCTACAGGGCCGGCGGCTCTGATCCCGGGAGCCGAGCCCAGTGCCCTGCGGGTGGCTCCATGAAGGGGCCGCCCGCACTCACCATGAGGCAACGCCGCCATGTGGTATTCCGGCCTTCTCGATCTGTCGGTGTGGCAACTGATTGCCGTCACGCTGCTGCTCACCCACTTCACCACGCTCAGCGTCACCCTCTATCTGCATCGGTACTCGGCGCACCGTTCGCTGGAATTGCATGCCGCGCTGAAGCATGTGTTCCGTTTCTGGCTATGGTTGAGCACCGGGATGATCACCCGCGAGTGGACCGCCATCCACCGCAAGCACCACGCCCGCTGCGAAACCGCCGACGACCCGCATAGCCCACGCTACAAGGGGCTGTACCGGGTTCTCTGGCAAGGCGCGGAGCTGTATCGCGAAGAGGCAAGGAACCCGGAGACGCTGCGCCTGTACGGCAAGAACTGCCCGGATGACTGGCTGGAGCGGCACCTGTATACCCGCTTCCCCAACGGCGGGGTGACGCTGATGGCGCTGCTCGACCTGGCCCTGTTCGGTGTAGCCGGGCTGACCGTATGGGCCGTACAGATGATGTGGATCGCCTTCTGGGCCGCCGGCGTGGTCAATGGCCTCGGCCATGCCGTCGGCTACCGCAACTTCGAATGCCGCGGCGCCGCCACCAACCTGGTGCCCTGGGGCCTGGTGGTGGCCGGCGAGGAGCTGCACAACAACCATCACACCTACCCCAACTCGGCCAAGCTGTCGGTGAAGCCCTGGGAGTTCGACCTGGGCTGGGCGTGGATCCGACTGTTCAGCGGCCTGGGACTGGCCCGGGCGGTCAGGGTGGCGCCTGTCGCCTACCGGCTGCAGGGCAAGCGCAGCCTGGATGCGGACACCGCCATGGCCATCTTCAACGATCGCTTCCAGGTCATGGCGCAGTACCGCAAGCGGGTCATGGCGCCGCTGGCGGCGCAGGAGCTGGCCAATGCCGACGCCTCGCTGCGTCGCTTGATCCGGCGCGCCCGGCGACTACTGGGGCGCGAGCCGAGCTTGCTGGACGAACGCCAGCAGGCGCTCGTCAACGCTACGCTGCAGGTGAGCCAGGTACTGGGCCTCGCCTACGAACGACGCATGGCCCTGCAGCGGATCTGGGCCAGGGCCGCCGGGCCGGGGCTGGGCGAGGCCATCGTGCAGTGGGTGAGCGAGGCGGAAGCCAGCCAGTTACAGGCGTTGCACGAGTTTGCCGGGTTGTTGCGGACCTACTCCTTATGTCGTTGCCCCCCGGAAGGGGCGGCTGGCCGGGTGGGGACATAGGGCAGCAGGCGGTCGGTTTCCTTTTTCACCACCGCGTAGCACTCGCAGCTCAACTCCTCCAGCCTGGCCCGGTCGAGCACGGTGATGCGCCCCCGGCTGTACTCGATCACCCCTTGCTTCTGCAGCTTGCCGGCGGCCTCGGTGACGCCTTCGCGGCGTACGCCGAGCATGTTGGCGATCAGCTCCTGGGTCATGGTCAGTTGGTTGCTCGGCAGGCGGTCGAGGGACAGCAGCAGCCAGCGGCAGAGCTGCTGGTCGATGGAGTGGTGGCGGTTGCACACCGCGGTCTGGGCCATCTGGGTGATCAGCGCCTGGGTGTAGCGGAGCATCAGCTGGAGCATCTCGCCGTGGCGGTTGAACTCGTCCTTGATGCGTCGCCCGGACAGCCGGTAGACGCTGCCGGCGCTCTGCACGATGGCCCTGCTCGGGGTGCTTTCGCCGCCCATGAACACCGCGACGCCGATCAGGCCCTCGTTGCCGACCACCGAGATTTCCGCCGAGGCGCCGTTCTCCATCACGTACAGCAGCGAGATGATGGCGTCGGTGGGGAAGAACACGTGGCGCATGGCGTCCCCGGATTCGTAGAGAACCTTGCCGAGGGGCAGGTGCTGCAGTTCCAGGTGGGGGAACAGGCGCTCCTGCACGGTGCCCGGCAATGCGGCCAGCAAATGGTTCTGCAGGGGGGAGGGGGTCTCTTGCATAACAGCATCCTTCTTCAGGGAGAAAGCCTTTCCTCCGCTCTTTAGCATACACCTGGCTCTGCCGTTGGCCAGCCGCCCTGGGTACGCTGGCGCACAGACCGGCACGGTTGCAGGCGCCCACGCTGGGGTGTCATGCAATTCCTGCCGATGGCAGGGGGAGAACCGGCATGCTCGAAGGCATAGTGGTCGTCCTGGCCGCCCTGTGGTCGCTGGGGATGATGACCTCGCACACGCTGGGCGGCTTTATCCACCTCCTGCTGGCCCTGGCGCTGCTTGCCCTGGTGCTGCTGATCGAGCGGGCACCCCGGTCGTAGCCGGCGAAATGGACCTGTGCATCCCGTATTCGCCGACACAACTTTCCACGCTACCCGCCGGGAGGCTGCTGGAGCGGTTGCAGTGCGCGGCCTTCACCTATTTCCGGGAAAACCTGAACCCGCGCAACGGGCTGCTGGCTGACACTTCGCGCCCCGGTTCTCCGGTCAGCATCGCGGTGGTCGGTTTCGCCCTGAGCACCTACCCGCTGGCGGTGCGGCACGGCTGGTTGACGCGTGCCCAAGCGCTGCGCTCCAGTCTTGCGGCGTTGCGATTCTTCGCCACCAGTGAGCAGAGCGACAAACCCATGGCCAGCGGCTACAAGGGCTTCTACTACCACTTCCTGGATTTCCATAGCGGCACGCGGGCCTGGCGTTCGGAGCTGTCGATGATCGACAGCGCGCTGCTGATCGCCGGGATGCTCGCCGCCGGCGAATTCTTTAGCGGTGCCGACGCTGCAGAACGCGAACTGCGAGGCCTGGTCGAGCGGCTCTACCGGCGTGTCGACTGGTGCTGGGCGCAGGGCGGCGAAGCGACCATCCGCCAGGGCTGGAAGCCCGAGTGTGGCTTCCTGCACTACGGCTGGGAGGGCTACAGCGAGGCCATCCTCCTGTATGCGCTGGCTCTTGGCTCGCCCAGCCAGCCGATAGCTGCCGACGGCTACCGCGCCTGGACCGCCACCTACCAGTGGGAGAACCTCTACGACCACGACTACCTGTATGCCGGGCCGCTGTTCATCCACCAGTTCTCCCATGCTTGGATCGATTTCCGCGGCATTCGCGACCCGTTCATGGGCGAGAAGCGCTCGGATTACTTCGAGAACAGCCGGCGTGCCGCCTACATCCAGCGCGAATACGCACGGCGCAACCCACATGGGTTCGCCGGCTACTCGGAAAACTGCTGGGGCCTGTCGGCTTGCGACGGGCCGAGCGACGAACGGCCCGACCTGACCAACGAACGCCGCCGGCTGTTCGGCTATGCCGCCCGCGGCGTACCCTACGGCCCCGATGACGGTTCACTGTCGGCACCGGCACTGCTGGCGTCGTTGCCCTTCGCCGCGGAAATCGTCCTGCCAGCGCTGCGGCACATGCTCGCGTACTACCCAGAAATGTGCCGCGAAGGGCGCCTGGCCAGTAGCTTTAACCCGGGTCTGGCCGGCGCCGACGGGCGCGCCTGGGTGTCTGCCGGGCACTTTGGGCTGGACCAGGGCATCGTCCTGCTGATGATCGAGAACCACTGCAACCAGGGGCTCTGGCAACTGATGCGGCGCTCGCCCTACCTGCGCACCGGCCTGCGCCGCGCCGGGTTCCAGGGTGGCTGGCTGGATGCACGGGGAGCGAGCTGATGGCTGACGATGACCGGCCTGCGCAAGCTACCGCCGAGGCGGGCCTGGTGGCCAACGTACCCCCGCCGCAGTGGCGCAACCCCCGTGCCAGCGGGCGCTACCACTTGGTGATCGTGGGTGCCGGCCCGGCCGGCCTGGCCGCGGCGAAAACCGCGCTGGCGCTGGGGGCTCGGGTGGCCCTGGTGGAGCGCCGGCTGATCGGCGGCGATTGCCTGAACGATGGCTGCGTGCCCTCGAAGACCTTGATCCGTACTGCCCGTCTGTACGCCGAGATGCGCGATGCACAGCGCTGTGGCGCGCGGGTGCCAGGAGATATCCAGGTCGATTTCGCCGCGGCGATGGCACGCGTGCGGCATATCCGCAGCCACCTGAGCGTGGCGGAGTCGGCGCTGCGCTTGCGTGCGCTGGGCGTCGAACTGTTTTTCGGCGAGGCGTGTTTCGTCGGCCCCGACACCCTGGCGGTCGACGGGCAACTGCTGCGCTTCCGCAAGGCCCTGGTCGCCACTGGTGCCCGGCCGAGCGTGCCACTGATTCCCGGTCTGGCAGAGGCCGGCTACCTGACCAACGAGAACGTCTTCGACCTCCTCGACCTGCCACGGCGGCTGCTGGTGATCGGCGGTGGACCACTGGGTTGCGAACTGGCCCAGGCATTCTGCCGCCTCGGCGCGCGGACCAGCATAGTGCAGGATCTGCCGCTGTTCCTCGGCAACGAGGAGCGTGACGCCGCGCAGTTGTTGTCCGACGCCTTCGCCCGTGACGGCATCGAGGTACGCCTGAACACCCGGGTGCTGGGCGTGTGCTCGGTGGCCGGAGAAAAGCGCGTCGAGTTGCTCAGCGACGATTACCGGCACACGCTTGCCGTCGACACCATCCTCACCGGAATCGGCCACTCGCCGAACGTGCAGGGGCTGGGTCTGGAAGTCGCCGGCATCGACCACGGCGCCGTCGATGGCATCCGCGTTGACGATTTCCTTTGCACCAGCAACCCGAATGTCTACGCCGCCGGCGATGTCTGCCTGGAACACAAGTACACCCATACGGCGGCGGCCTCGGCGCACATCGCCGTGCACAATGCGCTGTTCCGCGGCCGTCGGCGGATGAGCGCGCTGGTCGTGCCCTGGTGCACCTTCACCGACCCGGAGATCGCCCATGTCGGGCTCTACGTGCGCGAGGCCAACGAGCGGGGCATCCCCGTGAAGACCTTCACCATCCCGATGCACGAGGTCGACCGTGCGGTGACCGACGGCGAAACCGACGGTTTCGTGAAAATCCACGTCGGCGAAGGCAGCGACCGGATTCTCGGAGCGACCATAGTCGCCCGGCATGCCGGCGACATGATCAACGAGGTCACCCTGGCCATGGTTGCGGGCATCGGCCTGCGCAGCCTGTCCAGGGTGATGCATGCTTACCCGACCCAGGCCGAGGCGATCCGCATGGCGGCCGACGCCTACACTCGGACTCGCTTGCCGGCCCGGATCAGGGCGCGCCTGACGCGCTGGCTGGAGCGTTGAACGGTTACCCACGGCCCTCAAGGAGGACTTCCCATGAAACTCGGCATGATCGGACTGGGGCGCATGGGCGCCAACATGGCCCAGCGTCTGCTGCACGGCGGCCACCCGGTGGTCGGCTTCGACCCCAGGATCGAGGCCCGCGTGGCCCTCCAGGGGCAGGGCGCGGAAACCGTGGACTCCCTGGTCGCTCTGGTGGCGAAGCTGCCGCCGCCGCGGGCGCTCTGGCTGATGGTCCCCGCTGGCGAGGTCACCGACGCCATCCTGGATGGCCTGCGGCCACTGCTGCAGGCCGGCGATACCCTGGTCGACGGCGGCAACTCCCGCTACCAGGACAGCCAGCGTCGGGCCGCGAGCTTCGCCGGGCAGGGTATCGGTTACGTGGATTGCGGCACCAGCGGCGGCGTCTGGGGCCTGGCCGAGGGCTACAGCCTGATGATCGGCGGCGACGAGGCGGTGGTGGAGCGCCTGTCCCCGCTGTTCGAATGCCTGGCGCCGGCGCCCGGTCGCGGCTGGGGACGCGTTGGCCCTGCTGGGGCAGGGCACTTCGCCAAGATGGTGCACAACGGCATCGAATACGGCTTGATGCAGGCCTACGCCGAAGGCTTTTCGATCCTGCGCCAAAAGCACGATTTCGACCTCGACCTGCAGCAACTGGCGGACATCTGGAGCCATGGCAGCGTGGTGCGTTCCTGGCTGCTGGAGCTGACCGCAAAGGCCCTGGCAGAACACCCGAGCCTGCACGACATCACGCCCTACGTCGCCGACTCCGGCGAGGGCCGCTGGACGGTGGACGAGGCCATCGCCCTGGGCGTGCCTGCGCCGGTCATCACCCAGGCTTTGATCGCCCGCCTGCGTTCGCGCGATGCCGAGTCCTTCGCCGACCGCCTGCTGGCGGCGCTGCGCAACCAGTTCGGCGGCCACGAGGTCAGAAAGGAGTAGATCCTGCCCGGCAGCGGGTGAGCACGGCCTCGGCGCGAGCGCAGACGTTGTCCACGCTGAAGCCGTATTCGCGTAGCAACACCCTGGCCGGTGCCGAGGCACCGAAACGCTCGACGCTGAGCATCTCGCCGTAGGCGCCGATGTATCGCTCCCAGCCCTGGCGCACGCCCAACTCGACTGCCAGCCGTGCCGTTACCTGAGGCGGCAGCACAGCCTCGCGTTCGGCCTGCGATAGCGCTTCAAACAGTTCCCAGCAGGGCATCGACACGCAGCGCACGGCGATGCCTTTGCCCTCCAGGCGCCCGGCGGCGGCGAGGATCAGCGTTACCTCCGAGCCACTGGCCAGGAGGATCAGCTCGGGCGGGGCGGCCACCGGATCGCTGAGCACGTAGGCGCCTCGCCGCAGCCCCTCGGCGGCGGCGTAGCGCATGCGGTCGAGGGTCGGCAGCGCCTGCCTGCTGAGCACCAGCAGCACCGGGCGGTCGCGGGTCTCCACGGCGACCCGCCAGGCCACCGCGGTTTCGTTGGCGTCGGCGGGGCGGATCAGCAGCAGGCCGGGGATCGCCCGCAGGCTGGCCAAGTGCTCCACCGGTTGGTGGGTCGGGCCGTCCTCGCCAAGGGCCAGGCTGTCGTGGCTGAACACGTGGACCAGGTGAAGGCCCATCAGTGCCGCCAGACGCAGCGCCGGACGCAGGTAGTCGGAGAACACCAGGAAGGTGGCCCCGTAGGCGATGAAGCCGCCGTGGGCAGCCAGGCCGTTGAGCATGGCGCCCATGGCATGTTCGCGCACGCCAAAGTGCAGGTTGCGCCCTGTGCGGCTCCAGCCGGCGCTATCGGAGCCCTGCAGGTCTTCACCCGCCGCCGGTGCCGTGTTGAAGTCGCCCAGCCCCTTGAGGGCGGTCCGGGTCGAGGGATCGAGGTCGGCGGAACCGCCGACCAGTGCCGGTAGCCGCGCAGCGATGGCGTTCATGACCTGGCCGGAGGCATCGCGGCTGGGCAAGCCCCTGGCATCGGCGGGAAACACCGGGATGTCGGCGTCCCAGTCGGCCGGCAGTTGCGCATCGAGGCGTTGCGCCAGCTCCTTGGCCAGCACCGGAAACGCCTGCGCGTAGGCTGCCATGCGTTGGTGCCAGACCGCCTCGTCGCCGGCACCGCGTTGCAGGGCCTGGTGGAAGTGCGCGAGGACCGTGTCCGGTATGAGAAACGCCGGTTGTGCAGGCCAGCCCAGCCTGGCTTTGGTCAGGCGCACACCCTCGACGCCCAGCGGTGTGCCGTGGGCCTTGAAACTGTCCTGCTCGGGCGAGCCATAGCCGATGTGCGTGCGCACCAGGATCAGCGAGGGGCGGGAATCCTGCGCCTGGGCGGCGCGCAGGGCCGCCTCTAGCTCGTCGAGGTCGTTGCCGTCCTCGACCGCCTGGGTGTGCCAGCCGTATGCGGCGAAACGCTGCGCGCGATCCTCGCTGAAGGCGATGGCGGTGCCGGCGGACAGAGTCACGCTGTTGTCGTCGTAGAGGCAGGTGAGCTTACCCAGGGCGAGATGACCGGCCAGAGAAGCGGCTTCGCTGGCCACGCCCTCCATCAGGTCGCCGTCGCTGACCAGGGCGAAGGTGCGATGGTCGATCACGCTGTGCCCGGGGCGGTTATAGCTCGTGGCTAGTTGCTCCTCGGCCACGGCCATGCCCACCGCGTTGGCCAAGCCCTGGCCGAGAGGCCCGGTGCTGATTTCGACGCCGGCGGTATGCCCGCGCTCGGGGTGGCCAGGGGTCTGGCTGCGCCATTGGCGGAAGCGCTGCAACTGCTCCAGAGGCAGGTCATAGCCGCTAAGGTGCAGCAAGGCGTAGAGCAGCGCCGAGCCGTGCCCGGCGGAGAGGACGAAACGGTCGCGGTCGGGCCAGTTAGGGTTGCTTGGGTTGGTTTTCAGCCAGCGGGTCCACAGCACGTAGGCCATGGGAGCGGCGCCCAGGGGGAGGCCGGGATGGCCGCTGTTGGCCCGTTGCACCATGTCCACCGCGAGGAAACGCAGGGTATCGATGCATTGCCGATCGAGGACGCTGGACATGATGGCCTCCGCAGCCGGGGTTCAAGGGCTCGTGAGCGCGTTGTCGACCATGGCCTGCGCCTGTTGCAGGATGGCCTGCAGGTGAGCAGGATCCTTGAAGCTCTCGGCGTAGATCTTGTAGATCGCTTCGGTGCCGGATGGCCGCGCGGCGAACCAGCCGCTGGCGGCGCAGACCTTGATGCCGCCGATCGGCGCCTGGTTGCCCGGCGCGCGGTCGAGCACCTGGGTGATCTTCTCGCCGGCCAGTTCGCCGGCGTTCAGCCGGGCCGCCGAGAGCTTCGCCAGCCGTGCCTTCTGCTCGGCGCTGGCCGGCGCCTCGACACGGTCGGCCAGGGGGGCGCCCAGCGCGTCGGCGATCTCGCGGTAGCGCTGGCCGGGGTCGCGGCCGCTGCACGCGGTGAGTTCCGCAGCCAGCAGGGCCGCGATCATACCGTCCTTGTCGGTGGTCCAGACCCTGCCATCCTGGCGCAGGAAGGAGGCCCCTGCGCTTTCCTCGCCGGCGAAGCCGAGGGCGCCGTCGAGCAGGCCGTCGACGAACCATTTGAAGCCCACCGGCACCTCGTACAGGCGCCGCCCGAGGTGGGCCGCCAGACGGTCGATCAGCGCGCTGCTGACCAGTGTCTTGCCGACGGCCGCCGCGGGGCCCCACTGCGGGCGGTGGCGGAACAGGTAGTCGATCATCACCACCAGGTAATGGTTCGCCGGCAGCAACCCGCTGCCGCGGGTGACGATGCCGTGGCGGTCGTGGTCGGTGTCGCAGGCGAAGGCCAGGTCGTAGCGGTCCTTGAGGGCCAGCAGGCGCTGCATGGCGTAGGGCGAGGAGGGGTCCATGCGGATCCTGCCGTCCCAGTCAAGCGGCATGAAGCCGAAGGTCGGGTCGACGGTTTCGCTGACCACGTCGAGGTCCAGGCGGTAGCGCTCGGCGATGGCCCGCCAGTAATGCACGCCGGCGCCGCCGAGCGGGTCCACGCCCAGGTGCGGGCCGGCGGCGCGGATCGCGGCGAAGTCGATGACCTGGGCCAGATCGTTGACGTAGGCGTGAAGGAAGTCGTGGCCATGGGTGTTGGCGGCGAGGCGGGCGCTGCCGAAGGGCATCCGCCGCACGCCCTGCAGGCCACCGGCGAGCAGGGCGTTGGCGCGGGCCTCGATCCAGCCGGTGACCTCGCCGGCGGCCGGGCCGCCGTCGGGCGGGTTGTACTTGAAGCCGCCATTGTCCGGCGGGTTGTGCGACGGAGTGATGAGGATGCCGTCGGCCAGAGCGCCGCCGCGCCCGCGGTTGTAGGCCAGGATGGCATGGGACACGGCGGGCGTCGGGGTGAACTCGCCGCCCTTGGCGATCATGCTTTCCACGCCATTGGCAGCGAGCACTTCCAGCGCGCTCTCGAATGCCGGCTGCGAGAGCGCGTGGGTGTCCGCGCCGAGGTACAGCGGGCCGTCGATACCCTGCAGCCTGCGGTAGTCGCAGATGGCCTGGCTGATCGCCAGCACGTGCCACTCGTTGAAGCTGCGCTCGAACGGGATGCCGCGGTGCCCGGAGGTGCCGAAGGCGACCCGCTGCGCCGGTTCCGCCGGGTCGGGGCGCAGGTCGGCGTAGGCGGCGAGCAGGGCGGCGACGTCGACCAGCGACGCGGCGGGGGCCGGCTGTCCGGCCAGGGGGCTGATGCCGTTGCTCATGGGAGGAGCTCCTGTGACTGGCCAGCGTGCCAGGGCAGGCTGCCGGCCGAGACCTTGTCCGGTTCGGCGTCCCGCCGGTCGAGGTCGTGCAGTTGCTGGGCCGGTATCATGGCATGTCCTCGTTGGCCGCCAGGTCGGTCGCTGCGGCGATGCTCAGGTCCGACATGTTCAGTGCGCAGAGGTCGCCGATGCGCTCGACGCTGATGTCCGCCGCTGGCGAGATGCGGCGGTTGATGGCTTCGGCAGCATAGTGGCCCTGGCGGACGAACAGAATGGTCAGGCGTGAACCCATGGCGCGTTTCATCGCAGCCAGCAGCAGTGGCTTGTCGTCGATCATCACATAGTGGCGGGCTGGGAAGCGGCGCTGCATGGCCGCGAGCATGCGTTCCTTATGAACGTAGATCAGGACTTGGCCACCGACTGCCTCCCACAGCCCGGAGCATTGGATCTTCCGTGGCTGGAAGACCATGTCGCCATCGGACAGCAACGCCGTCTGGCCCAGCTTGCGCAGGTGCGCGAGCAGGGCCATGGCGCCGGGATACAGCCGCGCGCGGAACGGATAGTCGAGCAGGAAGCTGGACATCCGCAGCAACTCCTCCTCGTTGTCGCAACCGTTGCGCAGGTGCTGCACGGCGCCCAGGTAATCGGCATAGCCGAGTTGGCTGCGCAACTCGTCGAAGGCCCTCCAGTAGCGCCTGCTCTGCTCACTGCCGAAGGCCTGGACGAGGTGCGCCGAGAGGTCGTCGATGAAGCGGTCGTTGTCGAGCAGGGTGTTGTCGACGTCGACGAGGAAGACCAGCGGGACCGGTTTCAGCATGGCGAAAGGGCCTCCGCTTGCGGGTCGTACCAGTCGTCGCCACTGTCCAGCACGCTGGCCGCGGCCGCAGGTCCCCAACTGCCGGTGGCGTAGGTGTGCAGCACGCCTGGCTGGCACAGCATAGGCTCGACCACGCGCCAGGCCGCCTCGACGCACTCGTCTCCGCTGAACAGGGTGGCATCGCCGCGCAGGGCGTCGCCGAGCAGGCGTTGATAGGGTAGCTCCTCATTGCCTGGGGCATGGTGCGCCACTAGTTCCACGGTCTGCCCTCGCATCGCCTCGCCAGGGCGTTTGACGTAGGCGCCGGTAGCGAGAGTGACCTGCGGGCCGAGGCGGAAGCGGAAATAGTTCGGGCGGGCCTCCGGGCGCGCGTCGAACACTGCCAACGGTGGGCGCTTGAGCGTCACCAGGACTTCGCAGACAGTCAGTGGCAGGCACTTGCCTGCACGGATGTAGAAGGGGACGCCGGCCCAGCGCCAAGTATCGATGTACAGGCGTAGGGCGGCGAAGGTCTCCACCTGGGAGTGCGCCGCGACGCCCGGCTCGTCCCGGTAGCCGTGGAACTGGCCGCGTACCGCCTGCGCCGTGTCGATCGGGCGCATGGCCTGCAGCAGCCGCAGCTTCTCGGTGCGCATCGAGCGGATGTCGGTGCCCTGCGGCGCATCCATGGCCAGCAGGGCGATGACCTGCAGCAGGTGGCTCTGCACCACGTCGCGAATCGCTCCGACTTCTTCGTAGAAATGGCCGCGGCCTGGCACGCCGAAGCGCTCAGCCAGGGTGATCTGTACGTTGTCGATGTAGCTGCGGTTCCACACCGGTTCGAGGAAGGCATTGGCGAAGCGGAAGTACAGCAGGTTCAGCAGCGCCTCCTTGCCCAGGTAATGGTCGATGCGGAAGATCGCCGGCTCGGGGAAGACTTCGCGCAGCGAGCGGTTCAGCGCCTGGGCGGAGCGCAGGTCGTGGCCGAAGGGTTTCTCCAGGACCACCCGGGCGTTGCCGGCGCAGCCGGATTCAGCCAGGGCCTGGGCCACGCTGTCGAACAGGCTCGGCGGGATGCCCAGGTAGTACAGCGGCCGGACCGCGTCGCCCAAGGCTTGCCTGAGCCGGACATAGGTTTGCGCATCGTCGTAGTCGCCATCGATGTAGCGCAGGTGGCTGCATAGTCGGACGAAGGCGTCGCGATCGATTCCACCGTGTTCTTCGAGACTGGTGCGCACCCATTCCTGCAACTGCCCCGAAGTCCAGCCCGCGCGGGCGATGCAGATGACCGGCATGTCCAGTTCGCCGGCACGGGTGAGAGCCTGTAGGGCCGGGAAGATTTTCTTGTGCGCCAGGTCGCCCCGCACGCCGAAGAAGACAAAAGCATCCGAATGGTCGGTCGGCATCAGAGCACTCCTTCTTCGAGGCTGGAAAGCGCAACTTTTTCATCCCTGTCTTTTAGTTCTGGAGATGGGGTCACCGGGCGATCTGTCGCGTATCTACCCTGCAAGTTCGGACTCCGAACTGTCTGTTCGGTAGCGCACCCAGTGGTCTGGGCCGGCCACTCGGTTGTGGAGCGGGCCCCGGGGTATGCGTGCTAACGCACCGACACGCTGCTCGCGGGTCGCCATTGTCTGTACCCCGACACCTCGCAATGCTGCGAGAGCGGGATGAGCCAAGAGGTCATCATGGACAAGCCAGGCAAGCAAGGCCCGAACAACGAGTCCAGTCGCCCGAAGGGGCAATCCCACCCACAAGGTCCTCGCAACGAAGCACCACGGCTGTCCCGCGCGGAAAGCTACTCCAACCCGAAGACCCGTGCCGACGAAGCCCTTCATCAGGCCGCGGATGCCGAGTCGACTCGTCCGTCGAAGGCATCGAAGAGTGCCCCTGCGGTGAAGCGGCACGCCGCCCGTGGCGATGATGACCTGATGAGCCAGGAGCCACCGGCATCATGAAACGCTCCGTTGCGGCAGCTCTCAAGCGGCAATGGAAGCATGCCCTGGTGCTCTGCCGGCGGGCCTGGCGCAGAGTGAGCGGAAGTAGTCCCAGGAAACCGCCCCAGGAACCACCAAGGGCGGACAACAAGGCCGCGCGTACCGAAAACGCGCGCAAATGGTCGGAAAACTAGCTCGCTGCAAAAGTCTTCCGGGGCACCGCCATAGCGTCTGCTGGATCGAGCCGGTACCGTTGCTGTTACCGGCTCGAGCGCGCTGGTCATGCATGGTGGGCTGTCGCTAGATCAACTGATCGATCAGCACCGCGTTGCTATAGATGAGGCTGCCGTCGCTGGCCTGGTGCCCGACCAGGTGGAACTGGCCGCGCTGGGTCGAGTCCAGGTAGACGCGCATCCCGCAGTCGGACAAGGGGCCATAGCCTGGCGGCAGGCGCAGTTCCAGCGTGGCCAGGTTGACGTCGACCATGACGTCCGGCTCATGGGTTCTTTGCAGGCGTTCCTGCGCCTGCTCCAGCAGCAGGTGGTCGTTGCCATTCAGGCAGAAGTGGATGCCTTCCAGCGCGACGGCCTTCTGTTCGTTGCCGGTCTTGCACCAGCCTTCGATGGTAAAGGTGCTCATGCTGCCTCCAGTGAATGTTCAGGGGGCCGTTCGTTCGCGTCGTGCTCCAGATCGTCAACAAACAAATGGCCGCAATTCCAGGTGTCCGCTTCTAGGCGCAACTCGCCGATGAGTCGTGCGATGGCGACTTCGCTCTGCCATTGCTCAGGTCCGATGGCGGTGACGAAGGTCTCGACGGCCCCCGTACCCGGGTTCCTGAAAAGCAGGCTCAACGAACCGTCCCAGCTCTTGGAAGGGGTACAGATGAAGGGCGCGAAGGCGGACGTGAGCCGTTGTTTCGCATCTTGGAATGTCAGCATTGCCTTTGATTCCTTACCTCCCGCCGGAAGTGGGCCATGACCTCCTGGCCCTGGCTCCCCAAGGGGATGCGCTTGCGTGGCTGTCAGCCCTTCTGATCGCTGGCCCGCAACGGTTTTCTCCCCCGATTCGAGGGTTCCGTCGTGGTGGCTGGCACAGGACTGCTCTCCCGAGGCTTGCCGTCCGAATGGCGTTCGATCCTGTGGGCCAGGGGAGAGTCGGGCTCGGAGCGGCGCTGTTGCTCCGGTGCTTTCTCGATCGCACCGTGCTCTGTGGACGTGAACCTGTTCATGGCGACCTCACTGTTGTCTTGTGCCCCTCGTCATCGAAGGGCTGCGGGGAATCAAGACTTGCAGCATCGGTAGGGCCAGTCGGTACGCTATCGAACATTTGCCCAGCGGTTGCCGGCAAGTGGCTGCGATCAGGCCTACGGCCTGCCGTTCAATGCAGCGTTTCCCAGACATCGGCGTTGCTCAGGTCTTCGCCCGTTACGTGCCTGGTCCGTCCGTAGGCGGGCGTGAGCGCATAGGTATCGTCGATCTCGAGGATGGCCAGGTAGCGGACACCGCTCAGTTTCTGCAGATAGAGGCGTTGCGGCGCACAGGGGGTTGCGTCGGGCGGAAACTGCCGGGTGTTCAGGGGGAGACTGTCCATTTTTCGGCCTTCAGCGCAGCTGCGCGATGAGCATGCTTCATCCTGCAGCCGGTACCAGACCGGGTCTGTACGCCTACGCACCGACGCGGCGGCGCTTTTCGTTCATCGTTCTGTTGTTGAAGCCCCGAAACCGTACCTGGAGAGCATCATGTGCAAGCGTATCGAACCCACCCTCGAGGAGCCGTCGGCGGAAGAACGCATTCCCTTGGCGCAGCGATATGAATCGGCGGCTGAACGCTATTCCTCCCGTGGCAACTGCAAGGCAGCCGGCGGCAAACCGGCTGAGGCGCCGCCCGCGGAAGAGCCGGCGCCCGTGCCGGTGGAGCAGCCGGCGAGCTACGGTGCCAAGTGGCCGCAGCTGAAGAACATTCTTCTGCCCGACGATGACGACGAGCCGCCTGTTGAACGGTGATTCCGAATGCCGACCGCCGTGGCGTTTCCATGGGCACGGAGGGCGTACAACGCCGCGGAGCCCCAGTGCCGTGGGTGCGCTAGCGTACGGAAGGATTGTCGTTCTCCCCACATCATGATCGACGCGCCGTGACGTGAATCGGCACGATCACCCCGGGCGCCAGGGCGTTGGCCTGTACGTGCAGGTCACGCATGAGCCCCTATCCACCTGAGGAGTACGACGATGATCCGTTCACGAACCTTCGTTCCATTGTTCATGCTTGCCTTCCTCTCGCTCGTCTCGGCGGGTTTCATGACCGACGTGCGGGGGGCCACTGCCGAGGACCTGGACAGGGACTCCCGCCAGGCCCTGCAGATCCTCTACAAGGCCACCCCGTTCGCCGAGACCATTTCCCACCACGCCAAGGCCGTGCTGGTGTTCCCCAAGGTCATCAAGGCAGGCCTGGTGTTCGGCGGCAGCTATGGTGAAGGCGAGTTGCTGAAGGGCTCGAAGGTCGACGGCTACTACAATTCCGTGACCGGCTCCTGGGGCCTGCAGGCGGGCGCCCAGTCGTATGGCTACGTGGTGTTCCTGATGACCGAGAAGGCCGTCCAGTACGTCGGCAACACTCAGGGCTGGGAGATCGGCGTCGGGCCGACCGTTGTGGTGGTGGACGAGGGTGTGGCGAAGAATCTCTCGACCTCGACGCTGAAGGATGACGCCTATGCCTTCGTCTTCGACCAGCAGGGGCTGATGGCCGGCATCAGCATCGAGGGGACCAAGATCTCCAGGATCAAGCGCTGAGCGGTCGGACGCTCGGTCATGGCCATTACCCGGCAGAGGCAGACTGATGCCGGCGACGGCCGATAGTAATAGCCCCGCCAACAACGCCCCTGGCTTCGGAGACGGGGAATCGGGAACGGGGCTGACGTTGGGGGATGCCGGTACAGCGCAGCCGGGCCTGACTGCCCGGGAGATGGCTAGATGTACGGTTGGCCGCTGAAGCCTCTTGGGAGGCGCTGCAACCCGGGCATCTCGGTGAGTTTTTCCAGCCAGAATGCACGCCAGCCTTGCTTCGCATGGACTTTCAGCAACTTGCGGGCGGCTTTGCGTGCCGCATTTCTCATGTCCTTGCGGGCGTTCTGGAACGCCTCGGTACCTCTGCAGTTGCGGCACTTCACGCGGCTAGGTTCGCCGGTGGAAAGGAGGTTGCTGCCATGGTGGCCGCAGGCCAGGTGTCCGTCGACTTTGAAGTGAGTGATCATGGGGGATCTTCCTGGTCGCTCGGAGGTGGCATTGCTGTGTATCACCAGGTGACCGCGACAGAGTGTTTGACGATTTCCGCCTCACAACGATCATCGGGCGAGAGGCGGAGCCTTTACCATACGGCCAAGGCTAGATTCCCTTCTTGATATCCTCCTTGATGTCGCCAACGCTTTCCTGGACCTTTCCGATCGCCTTTTGCACCTTGCCCTTGTTCTCCAGCGACTTGTTGCCGACCACCTTCCCGGTGGTTTCCTTGACCTGGCCGGAAACCTGTTTGACTTTGCCTTTCACTTGATCTTCGTTCACGGGGCACGCTCTAACGGTAGCGCAAGGGGAGGGCCGCTGGATGGCGGAGCCGGTACATACCGTGCTCGTGGCGGCCGGAGTTAGTACTTTGTCAGCGATGGGGGGCGGCCGTCAGTGCGTTAGCGCACCCTGGCGGCCCGATGGCGATCATTTCACCCAGCGTCGGCGCGGGGCGAAGCCCGCGCTCTTCTCGTCGATGCGATGCAGCAACTGCCGCCAGGACGTGACGAACGCCTCCAGGCCTTCCTTCTGCAGCCGTTCCGCCAGCGCGCCGATATCCACCCCGGCCTGTGCGAAGCGCGCGAGCAGCGCTTCGGCTTCAGCGCCGTCCTCGGCCATGGTCTGCGTCAGCGAGCCGTGTTCGGAAAACGCCCGCAGGGTCTTCTCCGGGAGGGTGTCGATCGTGTCTGCCGCGGCCAGGGCCTCGACGTAGAAAGTGTCGGCGATCGTGGGGGACTTGCTGCCGGTGCTGGCCCAGAGTAGCCGCTGAGGTTGCGCACCGGCCGCGGCGAGGCGGCGCCAGCGCGGCGAAGCAAGCAGTTGGCGATAGGCACTGTAGGTCCTCCCGGCGATGGCCAGGCCCAGCCGATCATGCAGTTCGGCCGGCACCTGGTCGTTCACCGCCACGTCCCAGCGGCTGACGAACAGTGAAGCAACCGAACCGACCCGCGGATCGAGGCCGGCGGCTATGCGTCGCTCGATGCCGCGCAGGTAGGCGTCGGCGGCAGCCAGGTAGTGTTCTCGGGAGAACAGCAGGGTGACGTTGACCGGCACGCCGGCGAAGATCGCGTTCTCGATCGCCGGGATGCCGTGGCGGGTGCCGGGGATCTTCACCAGTAGGTTGGGCCGCGCGGCGCGGCTCTGGATGTGCCGCGCCGCCTTGAGGCTGGCGGCGCTGTCGTCGGCCAGGTTCGGCGAGATTTCCATCGACACCCAGCCGTCGAGCCGGTGGCTCGCCTCGAATTGCGGACGCAGCAGGTCTGCCGCACGACGCAGGTCTTCCAGGGCCAGTTCGATGAACAGCGCCTCGCCTGAGAGTCCATCCTGGGCTTTTTCGCGGATGCCGGCGTCATAGGCACTGCCGTTGCCGATGGCGGCGTCGAAGATGCTCGGGTTGGAGGTCAGGCCGCTGATCGAGAGCTCGTCGATGTAGCGGCGCAGGGTGCCGCTGTCTAGCAGCTCGCGGGTGATGTTGTCCAGCCACAGGCTCTGGCCGAGGTCGTGCAATTGACGGGGTGGTCTCACGGGAAATCCTCGTTGGCTGCCAGCCGCGATACGCTACCCGGGGAATCCTGGGGAGTACCGACTGGTCGGTGATGAAGGGGGCTCCGTCGCAAGGGGGCGCCCGTTGGCCAGGCCCCGGCCTGGTCTTGCGCAGGTTCAGACCAGGCTGATGTCCATGTGCGTGCCGACACCCAGGGAGGCTTCGATGATGTCGCGGGCGAGCAGCGTCTCGCGTTCCGAAAGGGTCTCCGCCAGCAGGACTACGTCGCCATGGGCGATGGCATAGCGGAAGGTCCTGTCAACCTGGCCGGCGTTCGCCGAAGTTCCAACCATGCCTCCGAGCAGGGCGCCCAGGGCGCTTCCCCAGCCCACAAGAACCAGCGGGGGGCCGCTGAACAGCCCGGCGTTGGTGCGGGTCAGGGCGATGGCGGTCAGCGTACTCACCGCCAAGCCAAGCAGGGTCCCGACCGCACCACTTGCCAGCATTTGACTGAGCGTACGCTTCACCTGGCTGGATCCGTTGGCAGGAGGCAGGTCCTTGGCGCCGAGTATCCGCATCTGCCGGTCGTGTATTCCTCGCTCGCTCAGCAGGACACGTGCGCTTTCGGCCTGTGCACGGTGAGCGAACACACCCGATACCTGATGGCGATAGCCGGCCATGGCGATTCTCCTGGAAAAAGGCCGCCTCTTTGCGACCTGGCTCCAGCCTACGCATGTGCACCCCCTGCATCTGTGCGCAAGCGTACAGAGAGCTATCGCAGGAGCACCGAGGCGAGCTCCAGGGTACGCCAGCGCACCGATGCTGGAACTCGCCGGTGGCAAGATTTGAATATCAGTCCAGGAGCAAGCGCCATGGGATGCAGGCTTTTCAGGCCGGGTATGATCGTGCGTGGGTTTTTCGCAGGGCTCTTGCTGGCCGCGGGCGTGGCGCCCATCGCCGCCGGACAGGGGGCGCAGGACGCTGCCGACATACGCCTGGAGATATCGATTCTCACGGAGTATGCGCAACGCCCCGAGTTGCGTACCAGCAACCTGGAAGCCTTCGTGCAGGCACGCCGTGCCATCTTGAGCGGGCGCGTCGACGACGAGGGTTCCAGGCGGTTGGCTGCGAGTATCGCCATGGGCGTTGCGGGGATCATCTCGGTGGACAACCGGATCACCGGGGCACAATCGTTACCGCAGGTGCCGATCATTCGAGCGAAGGTGGAAGCCGAGTCGAAGAACCCGTGGCAGGCGCCGGTGAATGACGGACGTTGCAGGGCCTTCGCCACGGAGTTCGGGCTGGCTGCCGACGATATCTGGATAACCACCAAAGTGATGCTGGCCTTGGTGCCGGTGGGGGATGTCAGCGGCTCGGCCATTGCTGTGAGTACCTGCGATGGCGTGGTCACTCTTCGCGGGACCTTGCATAACGATGCCGAGCGTGCGCGGGCCGTGATGCTCGCCCGGGGCGTACCCGGCGCCAGGGCAGTTCGCGCGCAGGCGCTCAATTCGGAAATCTGCGGAGGGATGCATGGCCGTGCTTCGACGCAATGGCCTTGGGTTGCCATCGTCTGCCTGCCGACGGCCCGCAACGGTGCGAGCGCAGGATGAGCCTGGGCTTGATTACGGTAGCGGTCTTCGCCTGAATCGATACACTACCAGCCCGATCGCCACGAGCAGCAGAATGTGAATCAGCCCCCCCATGTAGTACGAGGTGATCAATCCCACTGCCCATAGGGCCAGTAGCGTTAGTACGAGAGCTTCGAACATTTGGTGCCTCCTTCCACTGCATGGCAATGGCCTGTCTTTGTGCAGGTTGCAGCCGGCCAGGAGGGTGGTCTGTACGGCACCGCACCGAGAGCCCGCCGACCAGAATGGCCCGGCGAGAAAAGGGTGACTGAGAGGCAGCGCTAACGTTCCCTAACGTACAGACCGCCGCCTACTTTGCGAGCCGCTCGCTCATGTCCAGGGGCTCTGCGCCGCCTCCAAGCCGGAAAGGCGTTTGGGGAGGGGCAGATCCCCTAATGCAGGATGGATTCCTCTTTCCCTTTGAGGAAGAGGGGAGCCTTGTCGATGTAGGGCTGGTAGTGAGGCGCATCAATGACGCCGTCACGGACATAGTTGTGCAGGTAGGCGCATGGGCGAAGCGCGATGCTCCGTTCATAGACGGCTTCGTTGAAGCCCTCGAGCAGCGAGGCGTGTGACCAGGCTTGGTAGGACGGATGAACTGTCTCGTTCAACCCCTTGCCGAGCGCGGTGACGACGATTGCATCCTTCTCCGACAGCTTCGAGGAACTCCACTGCTTGAGTTCAACGAGGACGGCATTCTTCTCGCCTGCTTCACCATGGCCGGTCAGCGTGAAATCGATTCGCTTGGACGACTGCGGGAGGTGCAGCTCGATCGCGAGGCCGGTGTCATTCGGCACTGCCTCATCACGTAGGACCTTGGCCATGTACCCCAGCGAGCCTTTCCAGGAAGCAACTTCGGAGCGGCCGACTCCCTTGCCCGTTTTCGCCGTGTAGTGGGCGAGAATCACATCTTCGATGTCGTCGTTGTCGCTGTCGTGGAGGAATTGCTGCTTGGTGGCTTCGTAGACGATCACGCTCTCTTCCCTGAACCTGTTTTCAAAGCTGGTCGTATTTCTTGCTAGTGCCATGGGCCTTGTTGATGGGGTATTTCTCCCCGTTGAGTTTCAGCTTTTGCTCGACAGCCACGTTGAGGTCCACACCCAGCACGTCCGCCAGCCTGACCAGGTACATCAAGACGTCTGCCAGCTCTTCTCTGATGGCTTGACCATGCTGTGGGTGGCTGGCGGCTGATCGCGAATCCTCTTCGCTCATCCACTGAAATATCTCCGTCAGCTCGCCGGCCTCGCCAGTCAGGGCCATGACGAGGTTCTTCGGGGAGTGGAACTGATGCCAGTTCCGAGCGCTTGCGAACTCTTCAAGCGCCTTGGCAAGAGAGGACACATCGACGAGAGGTTCCAAGAATGCAAAGCCTCCAGATGGGGTTGGCGATCAGCTTGTCTGCCTGAAATGACTGATCGAATGTTCTGAAAGACAGATTGTAAGGGTTTCCATCGTGGACGCGGCAATGCTCCGCGTCTTGAAACCAGTCTTAGGCCTGTTGCAGGATCTATTTTCCTACAACGGATGTGGTCACCAATGACATTGCTTACGCAACTAACAGGCCGCGCTGTAGTACAAAAAAAGCCATTGACGAGTTCGTAGCCTTGGGCAGGACGGTCTCCCCACTCGTTATGGATTCGATAAGTCACGTAACTACCGGAGGCGGGATCCTCGGACAGGTGCGGGCTGCGACTTCAAGGCGATTGCCGGCGTTGCGTCCGGCAAGCAGTACCCAGGCGAGGGGCCTTTATCCTCAGAGCGGTTCTCAGGTGGCGAAGCAACGGTAGTCCCTGCCCTCACTGCGCTTGGCTGCAGCAGCATCCACATAGGCGAAGACTGGACTGAAGACGAAGTGGTCGCGACGAATGTGGATTACTTTGAGATGCTCTGCACAGAGTCGCAGTGGGGGCTTACAACAAGTTCGCATATAGGCGGGCTTGCACAAGCAGGATGCAGACCCAAGACAGCTTTGACTCTGACGAACCTTCAGCTTGTCGTAGTACGGAGAATGATGATATCAGCTCCGTATGGAGCAAGCGTGTCACGCTGATGGTCATGTCACGGGTAGTGCGTATCGCCTGATCGGGGATTGGCTGCGTCCAAGGCTTCGGTGGCCACGACGAACGCTCCTGTTGCCGAAATTATCTACCTCGTTTCACAGTACTTCGTGAATTAGGAGGTAGATCTTCCAGTCAACGGGTGGCCTATCTCTGGCGCCAGCTCTGCGTCCCAGCACGTACAGCGCCCTGCCAAAGTTTTTGAAGATCAGTCGCTGAGTGAAATTTGCTATCTGTAATTGTGAGTTTGCGCGCTATATATAGCCGGATATGGCAATCTATGAAGGAGGATTGCTAAGGCGTTCTAGTTGGTTCGCATGAAAAAGAGAGAGTTGATCTGATATGAAAAGTTATCTGTATTGCCATCTGGTGAACTGCGTGAATGCTAGACTCTGTACAGTTGGGTTGACTTTCGATCAGTTGCGGACTGTTAGTCTGTGATAAATGGGGGATATGCTTGACAATGGTTATTGGTCCGTTGGCGTAAGTTTTGTAGGAAAGTTATTTAATCATATTTATTTAGTTTGCGGATATGCTCTTGGGGGCTGTTGCGGTGTTTTTGTCTGGTTTGAATTAATCCGTGAATGGCTTTGTTTGATTCTCTATAATTTTAAATATTTTTGTTAGTGTTTTCTTTTGAGGGCTATTTTGAGTTTCTGTAGTTTCTGTAGTTTCTGTAGTTTCTGTAGTTTCTGTAGTTTCTGTAGCTTTGGCTGTTGGCCATGTTTTGTATCTGTTCATATCTGAGTCTCTTATGGTGCGCTTTTGAGGAGGGAGTGGGTCTAGAATGTTTAGTGTGTCTATAAGTAGTTCTTTGATCTCTTCATTGTCCTGTATGATTTTTTCTATTTCTGAGTTTTTTAGGGGGCTTTCCCGAAAGCTATTCAGTGTTTTTGCTGCTTTTTTTGATTTATTGAGGGATTTTTGTGTGATTTTTTTAGATTTTGATATTCTCTCTTTTAATTCTTTTATCTGGTTCTCTGAATGTTTTAGTTTTGCTTTAAGCGCTTCTTCGTATTTTAATACTTCGTCAGCTAGGTTTATTAGTGTCTTGTAGTTCCTGTTTTGAGAGGAGAGGTTCTGCTCTGCGGGGTTGATGTCTCCTGTGCTTGATCTTTCCTCCGTACTCCTGCTTTTTCTTGTCCTATAGGCAGCCTTTAACTGGCTAAGGGTATTTCTTCCTGAGTCGGTTTTCTCTAGTTTTACTCCTGCTTTAAGAAGTCGATCTAAATCTACAGGCCCATGGAGAGATATTTCCCCTTTTCCATGCAGGTAGTTTTGTGCCCAGGCGATATCGGATTCCGTTAGGAGTTTTTTTGATATCCATAATGAGAATGATTCATACTCTCTAGCCATGCCTTCCATCCAATTTTGTTGCGTTACGGTAACGTTACGCTATGGATTTTTGGGGTTCAAGTGCGGTATAGGGGGTAAAAGCTCGAAAAAGGGGGGTATGGCATGGGGGAGGTGCTGCTGACTGCACCGATAGCTGGCGTTGGGGCTGAGGCGAAGTATTTCCTCATCGCGTTCATCTATCGTTTTGATGCTACCCAATGGAAGGAAATGTCCGTGAAGGAATTGGCTCGATCCTTGGAGGTGACCCCTGGAGTGGCATCCAGGGCCCGCGAGGCATTGATTGAACATCAATGCTTTGACTGCCGCAAGGCTGCTACGGCAGGAAGACCCACACTCGGGCTGAAGGTGAGCCAGGGGCTGGCCTGCAAACTCGGCGACCTCAGCACTTCGACATCCCATCATGGGCCCGTTCTGCGTCACCTTTTCAGTGGTGTGATCTATCGTGATTATGAGGCCAACCGGACGCCGGCATCATCGAATGAGCTTCTGAGACCGCAACTCCGCCTATTACTCGCCACGCTATTCGCCCATGCCAATGAACTGGGACTGGTAGATGGCCTCGGGCTCGCTCAACTCCGACAGTTATTGGGGGAGGGGGAGGAGAAGGTCGACAGGTGGCTGAAGGAACTCCTACAGCTTGGCTTCATTCGCCGAAAGATAGCGGGGCTCTCGGACTCGCTCTATGCCGATACGAAAGTGACCAGCAGCTATATCCTGAACCTGAACCATCCAGGGCTTGCTTCGGCGGACTGCAGCAGCCCAGTTGTAGCTTTTTATGGTGAGGCAATGCGCTCTGAGGAGAGCCGCCATGGTTTTGCGGAGCGATTTGCGCGGGTGCAAGGGGCGTTTCAGGGCCTAGGCCGCACTTATGAAATGCTTGTCTGGAGGATCTATCAAGGCGTAAGCCTGCTTCTTTCGAATCACTGGAGCGTCTTGGGCGACTCTGTCCGTCTCCCCCAAATTGATGGCCTAGAGAAAATCATGACTGAAAGCCTCCACGCGTCGGGTAAAGATGATTCCTCGCTTGAGGTCATGGTTGCTGACATGTGCTGGTGGGCTTTCCATTTGGCTTCGCGGGTTAAGAATCGAATAGCGGGGGATAGAGCTTTTGCGAGCTTGGTAGGGCGGAGGGTGCTTGCGTTCCCTGCCAAAAATAGAGACACGGATGATTCGATGACCTTGGTCTTTGCTCAAGAGCCCTGGGGAGATGGCCCTGAATGTATAGTTTCTTTAAGCAGCACCAAGGGGCACGCCGAGATCTGGACGAAAGAGTCTGACCTTTCTCGAGAGCAGCTTTCCAAGCATGGCTTGGTCTCTTTTGAGATGGAGAGTACTACCGGTTAAATTTTATGAACGTTGCCCATCCTCTGGACCAATACTAGGAGCACCGTCCATGTCCATGAGGATCATCAGTTTGAAAGAGGTCATGGACCTCACCAGCCTTGCTCGCTCGACCATCTATAAGTACATCGCTCTCGGCACGTTCCCACTTCCCTTATCTGTGGGGGAGCGTTGCGTTCGTTGGTTGGAGAGCGAAGTACATGAGTGGATCCTTGAACGGATTGCTGAGCGTGATGAGAAACTCCAGGCTGTAGGTAAGCATTAATGGCGATAGAGCTACCCGATGGCCAGGGGCTTCCTGGCCATCGGGTAGCTCTGCCGTCTGCTTAGGCTAATGCTATTTCTCAGATAACTCCCAGTTACCTGCTCTGTGAATTATCCCGGTTAGGCCTGGAGTTCTTCGTCTGGATGCTCGATGGCGCTTGTTATTTGGCGAGCAGGGCAGTGTGGTTTATTGATATAGCTACTAACTATCTCTATCAACCTATCCAATCCATTCACCTATTCCACTGCTAACTATCCCCCAACAACCTACCTCTAATCCACTCAGCTCTCTCCACTCATGGCTAGCTACCACAGGAACCTAGCTACCCACCTCTCCAGTTTAAAAATACCCACTCCGTACTTGGTATGCCCTAAACCAACCAGGTACACACCATGACCAATCAAGCAGCGAAACACCTCTCCCAATCCGACATCGCTATTCAAATCGAACGACTCGTGAACGCAGTGATCCGTCACGATGGCCCTGCATTCCGGATCAGCTACGACGCACAGGGAGATGAAGTCATCAAGAGAACCAGGCTCTCTCGGTACTTCGATCACATTCGGCAGATGTATCACTTGGTGCATGACGAGACGTACTTCCTGAGTGAACACCTGATCGCGTTCAAGGAAGCGTGCTACGACATCGGCATCGAGTTCGGGATGTTCGGGATGACGTGCATGGACGAGAGCGAGGGAAGGCTCCTGTCAGAGGCTGAGACCTACAACTGGCTCGTGGAGAGGATCCGGGAGCACGTACAGACTAGGTGGTTCAAGCGTGGGAAGCATGACCGTGTATGCCGGGAGAAACGCAATCGGCAAGCCGTCACTGAATACGTAGAGCGGGTGATGGCTAGCCGTTCACGTACCGTAGTCGTGAGAGTGAATCTGTACTACCGGGAAGCAGCGCGTGCTCGCCTGAAGGTGGAGGACGTCTTCGAGGACCTGGACAGGCTGATCCGGGCTCGGGAATACGATCCGGTCTTCCAACACGAGACAGGCTACATCTGCGCTGTGGAGCAAGGCGAGGACATGGGCTACCACATCCATGCTGCCTTCTTCTTCGATGGCCGGAAGGTGCTCATGGACATCGTCAAGGCTAAAGCTATTGGCAAGCTGTGGGAGAGGATCACGGATGGCTGGGGGTATTTCCACAGCTGCAACCATGAGAAGGCGCGCTACGAGGAGCGGTGCGGGGTAGGGATGTTCAAGCATCGCGACGATACAGGTAAGCAGAACGTCATCAATGCCTGCCACTACCTGATCGAGGATGGCCAGTCGTTGCGGGTGAGGCCTGTAGGGGCCAGGTGTCTTCGCTTGGGGCGATCGCGCCGGTTGATTGGGTGAGCAAGGCGAGGTTGGATCAGGTTGTGCTGGCTGTGTCAGTTTGACATTATCGGGCTGCCATCATTGCGGCTGACCAGTCTGAACCCCATCTCCTGCTGAGCATCCACAATGATGGATTTTCCCTTTAAGGACCCGGCCTCGGCCGGTTTTCTTTTTCGTATTGGACCAGTTGCTTAACGAGTCTATAGCTGGCGTTCTGGCGACCAGGCGCCGCGGCCGATCAGCAACGGGAACAGGCCGCCCCAGGACAGGTGCGTTGCCCAGGCGTCGGGGTAGAAACACCTCGATCACCGTGGTCATGCCCAGCAGCTCCAGGACCGCGATCACCTGGGAAATACCACTGCCTTTGGCTTCGACGAGCCGGCGCTGGGCCACCGAGGCCAGCAGAGCGGAGCCTGCCAGGGTAACCGGCAGCGGCAGATTCTGAGCAGGCGCTTGAACGCTAGTAGGTCTGGTCCGCCAGCCACGCGAAACCGTGCAATGCTGCGAAACGTCAGGCTTCAATCCGACCAAGCTCGCGCTGTTGATCCGATGGGTTGCCAGCGTGCCGGATGCTCGCACGGTGCCTATGGAGTCCCGGCCAGTCGGTGGTTTAGGCTCTGGCCAGGAACCTAAGGATGGTGTGAGTGCTGTGGGATGACCGAGAAAGGGGAGCGATGCCGGCAGCATTATCAGTCGGTTTATGAAAGGAATCGGCCTGAATTCGATGCAGGGCGTGCTCTTGACGAATGCCTGCATCATTTCCTGGACCAACGGCCTGCAGGTAAAAAGCTCTCTGCGATTGATCGCGCGATAGGCTTGGCATCAGCTGGTTTTTGGCTTGATACGGATGCGGTTGCTCGATCCGAACTGGCAAGCCTTGCGCTCAGTCGAGTGTTGCACTTCGACACTGCAATTAGTGTCGAGCAACTGCTGAAGTTGGCAAGCCTTGCCCCAGACACCCTCAGATGGGCGATTCGCTACTCGAAGCTGTTTGAGCGTACTGCTTCGCCGCTCTGGCTAGCGCTTCGTGCGGAGCTCGCGGGGGAAGAGTGGCAAGTATTCTTCGGTGTTTGCGACCGTTTGCTTGATCAGCTCAAGCCCTTTGATGAGCTAATTGCCAACGCTGAGAAACAGCTTGAGCACTTATCTCTGCTGGAGTTTTTTTCCTACCTCAGCGTGCTGGCTTATCAGGCGTTTTCCGATGACGCTTCCGATGACCGTTCCGGTCAGCAGTGGACGGTATACAACCGCATTATCTTGAGGAAACTCCGGGCCTGCCCGGAAGAGGATTTTCGCCTGAACGAGTCACGGCTCGAGCAGTCGCTGAAGCGTCATCTTTCACCGATTATTTTCCCCGCATCGCCCACAGCTGATTCAGCCAGATGTCGTGAAAATCTCGAATGGCTAGCCGTTCTGATTGCTGCCACCCAAGAGCGGATCGACTACGAGGGTTCGATTGACTGGTTTTGCTTCGATCCTGAGTGCCATTATCAGCTGAAACCTGGCGAGTCGGTTATCTATAACCAGTCGGAGGCGGGAGCTGTGCGGTGGCAGCGAACCGGGCGTAAGAGCGACCTGCTTTGGCACTACTGGATGAACCGCGTGGTGCAGGCATTCGTTGGCTCCGGCATGGCTGGGCAAATCATCGGTTCGCCTGAGAACCATGAACTGAATCAGTTGGCCTATATCAAGGCGTGTCGCAGCGAGCTGCAATTGCAGCAGATCTATGGCCTGGGTGATTGGCTCTCGCTCGAGGATGGTACTCAGGTTCAGCTTCACCACGTGTTGCTGGCGAGCGAGCTGACTTCGGTTTTCTTTCAGAGCCAGTTCATCCAGCCATTCCAGGACTATCTTCGCGAGTCGGGCGTGCTTGCGCATGCCCTTGGCCGTTTGGCTATGGATGGCCTGCTGTCAGGGGAGAACAGGTTCCCCATGACTTGGTCTGAAGAAGAAGAAAAGATCCGCAGGATCAAAGGCTGGACGGTCAGCGAGGAGCATCCGCTAGGCAGCGCCGATTCAGCCAAGGCAATTCTCAAGTTCTGGACCAGTGATCTCAAGGCGCTATCTCAGCAACTGAAGCAGCAGCCGGGTATGCCTACACCGCGCTTGTACGAACAACCCTTCTACAAAGTTGGCCGCTACAGCTTTCAGTTTCCCTGGGTCGGCGCGCAACAAAACAACCTGACGGCAGCGATCAATAACCTGCGCCGTGTGAATGCCCGTAGAGCCGATGCACAGGTAGAAACCCGGCGTGTGGAGCTGGCCCTAGCCGAGAGCCTTCGGCAACGGGGCTTTGCCGTTGAAGTGGGGTATCTGCCGCCTATTGCAGAAGAGGGCGACGCCGGCGAGGTGGATTTGATCTGCCAGCGGGATGGTGTGCTGCTACTTATGGAGGTCAAGTCTGGGTATATCCGCTCGACCAAACATGAGGTCTGGCTGCATCGCACTAATACTTTGCGTAAGGCTGCCTGGCAGCTGCGTCGCAAGCGTGTCGCTGTGGCAAAGGCGTTGGCGGCTGATCATGATTTGCGCTTCAGGTTGGGCTACCAGGGTCAGCATCCCGAGTCGGATTTGCGAGCCTGGATCGTCGATACCTCCATTGAGCTCGATGGGCAATCAGTCGATGGGTTCAGAGTGGTATCTCGTGAGGCACTGGAGGTAATTCTGCGGGACGAGAAGCAACTCCTCCGGTCGGTGGATCAGTTTGATGAGGAGGAGGGGCGGGGCTCATTGTTCCCTGACGGATTTACTGCTGGCCGATTCATAGCTGTTGTCGAGTCTGATGAGCTGTGGCGAGGTATCTGCTAGTGCTTGAATAGCAATAGCTTATGCGGCGGGGGCGTTGGCATCGGCCGCATCCTAGGGGGCGACCATAGCCTGCAAAGACGATGCTTTGCAGGCTATGACCTACACTCTGCCCACTTCTGGCACCAGATCCGCTTTACGCTTTCGGCTGGCAGATGTAGTTGCCACTTCGCAGGAAGGTTTCATGCTTGTTCGGCGAGTAGACACTCAGGGTGCCTTGCTCGTTAGCGGCGATGTGTTTCCAGGTACCTTCTTCGAGCACCAACTCCGCAAAGGATTCCCCTGTCTGGCTTACGTAGAGCGTTTCGCGGCCCCAGCGTGTCGAAAATAGGCTCATATCCTGCAAATGGGCGCAGGTATTGATGCGGATGTCCTTGGATTGAAGCTTCCACTCGTAGCCATTTTTTTCTGACGTCATGACGTGGTCCGAGTAGAAGCACAACAGCTTTAGGCCCATACGTGTGATGAGCGGTGCATCGTAGTTATCGTCTTCGCTGGCCCAAGTGCAGGTTCGCCAGCCTTTTCCGGCAATAAAGTAGCTGACGAAGGAGGATGCGTTGTTCTTCTTTTTCCACGTTTTGTAGAGCCAATCGTACTTACAGAACGCGAGCAGCGTGTTTCCGTTCGGTAATGACTGGAGGCTCTCCACCACGACGCCTTCCGGAAGGCTCGGTGTGTCTTCCCAGCGCTGCCACTGATTGTCGAGGTTCGCAGTGCAGAAGACGGCTATCTTGTCGTAGTTGCCGGTCTTGGTCGAATCGAAGATCAGGCCCTTTTCAGTGTAGGAGTATTCCTTGCTCTCCTTGAAGCGCCAGAGCCAGAGGCCGTTGAAGTAGCAGACTTCTTCGGTGCGGGTGAATTCGTAGCCAGGCACGTCCGGGAAGTGGCTCTGTTTCCAGTTTTGCGCATCGTGGGAGTAATAAAAGCCTTCGCTATAGCCCGCCATGGCGATCCACATGCCGCTCACAATATCCAATTTGCTGATGCGCGGTGAGTCTTCGGAAGCTCTGAGACGCACAGTGTGCCAGTGCTCACGGTCGAGGCTCCGATAGAGCCGGTCGTCGTTGTCAACTATCAGCCATGTGGTGCCATCGGTCTTGATGTGCTGAATCTTCTCGGGATCACAGGGCGGGTGCTCTACCTGGCGCCACTCAATACTGAACAGATGATCATGGCCGTCCTTTTCGATAACGACCGACTGTTTGGCCAATTTTTCCTGCTGTTGCTGGTCGAGCCGTTCGGCGCGCTGTTTTTCTTTGCGTTCAACCACTGACTCGTCGAATCGACCTTCCGCGAACAGGTCGAGCTGGTTGGCAACATCGGTGCAGGCTTCGGAGAAGGAAGTGAGTGTGTCGTCCAACTGGCGTTCGAAGTGACTGAACTGGTCGTACCAATCCTCGTTCGTGGCGGAATTATCCAGCTCGAAATCGGCATAGCCGGACTCGTCCTTGAACGTAATTGAGGGCAGGCCCCATCGCGTCAGCACGCGATTGCCCTGATTCAGCGTGCTTGAATGCCCAGAGATGAGTTCACTGATCTTCTTGCGCATCTCGTTAAGCGAGGAGAGGCAGGAGCTGCGGCCAATCGTATACGCCGTGCCGCCCACTTTACTGCTGACCTTGCTCAGGAACGAGTCATCCCAAGCTTCCATAAAGTACGAATAATCCGAGGCTTTCATGGTCGCCTTTGTCAGATCGAGCGAAAGATGCACGGCTTCAAAGCTGATCTTGCCCAATTGGGTACTCATATCGGCGAACGCTTTTTCGAAGCGCAACTCGCGATAGCGCACGATGTTCTTCCAGCCGTGAGTTTGCTGCTGCAACTTCTCGGCTGCAGCGAGTACGTTTTCCTCGTCCTGCTCGGTGAGCACCGCCAGCACGCGGGGGAACTGCTCCTTGAACTGTGTGGGCTTCAGCGCGTTCAGTATGCGCAGCACATGCGGCCCTTCGATGGCTTTCTGGCATAGCGTCAGCAGGTAGAACGCGTCGAGCAACCAAGTGTAGGTTTCGTCATCGCTCTTGAGCAGATCCTGCAAGATCGGAAGGTAGTCCTGCGCCTTGCGAGGATTGTCCGCCAGCGTTGCGATTTCACCCGGCACCTGCGGGCATTCAGCCTTGTGCGCCAGCAGCTCGAGAAACTCTCGGCCCTGCCTGTTTAATAACCCTGAGTTCTCGATGCACAGGGCGAACAGCAACAGATAATTGTGTCGGGCTTCGCGGTCATCCGTGGTGTCGAAGAAGGAGTGGGCATTGATGTCCGGCAGCGACGACACCAGCGCCACCGTTTCGGCGTGGGCGTCTTCTATGGCCTCGTCGGGCAGCGCGTTCAGGCCGTGCTGATCCTTGTATATTTCCAGAGTCAGCAGGCTGCCGCCGATGATCTCCTCAATCAGGTCGCGCATCCTGTACTGGGTGTAAAGACCGGAAAACGCCTTGCCAAAGAATCTGGAAATAATTCGTTCGCGTTTTTCGTCACTATCACAGACTTCACCGTCCGAGATCATGTCGATGATGCGGTCATACTCGTCGGAGAGGTAATACAGCGAGTTGAATGCCAAGCCTGAGATGTTTTTCTGGATGAAGTAGGAGTCGGCGACATGCTCCTCGAACGACAGCTCGATGACGGCGCGATAGCGTTCGATGCTGGTGGCTTCGATTTGGTCGATCAAGTCAATGATGAAGCTCAGCAGCTCGACTTCTTCGTCGCAGTCCACGTCCAGCTTTTCCAGCGTGACGATGAGGTGGTTGATGTCTTGCGCAGTCAGCGCGACACCGGGATGGCTGCGCATGAAGTCATACGCGAGGTTGAGCACCAGTAGCGCCTTGGGCATCGACTTGAAGCGGCGCTTGTTCGCTTCGATATTCAACGACCATTGGTGAAAACTGGTGTTGTTCTCGACCCGGATCAGACGACGGTTGATCTTGTCGACCGCCTGGAAGAGGAATTCGCGGGTTTCGATGATGTATTCGTTCATCGTGCCCAGGTTGTTGCGGATCACCGCAATACTCTGGGCGTTGATCAGGTTCTGCTGTTGCAGTTGTTTGAGGTAGTGCCAGGCGAATTTCTGCATGTGCAGCGCGTCGACCTGGTTCTGCAACTGGTTCTGACGACTCTTGCCAGTAAACGCACTGGCAAACCGCTTGAAGAATCCGCTTTCGGCTTGTTGCTTCAGGCGCTCTTCGCTGCAGGTGATCAGCCGCGAGGCATCCACCGCCAGTTGCTGGGTCTGCGCGGCGTTGTTCCGGTGCTGGGCGACGAGGGCCTCAACCGCCTCCTGCTCCGAGGCATCCAGCGGCTGTTGGAAGATTTCCTGGGGTGCTGCTTCGACCGTTTCGCTCATTGAAAATACGCCTTAAAGATTATCGATCAGGTTCTTCAACTGTGTGCTTTGGGCTGCCATGGTCTTGACCTGGCCGGCGAAATGTCGCTCGGACAGATACAGCCCCTTGTGGAACTCGGCATAGAAAGACTGCGACATCTGCAGGTATTCCAGCGAGTCGTGCATGATCATGGCGTTACTCGCCACGTGTTCGGTGGCTTCCAGCGTCAGACGGAAGCTTTTCTCAATGTGATTGTCGATGGCGATGCTCATGGCCATCGTGGTAATTAGGCCGCCGATGATGCCGCCGACCAGCGCGCCGATGGGACCACCAAGAGCACCCACCGCGGCGCCCACTGAGCTGCCGACGACGGCGGCGCCGGATTGCAGCAGATTGTGACCGGCCCGGGTTTCTAGTTCTTCGCGGGTGATCTTGCCCGCCGCGAACAGCACCACGTTCTGGACCACATCCACCGCGCACACTGCCGCCGCCGCCACGCCGCTGTTGGCGAAGGTGCGCTTGAAGGCAGAGCCTGCGAACAGCGTCGGCAGGTTACGTGCCGTGATGCTGACCGTCGCCGTGGCGACACCCGCTTTCAGCGCACTGTCGCCGGCGGCGATGGCGGTGTTTTGCAAAATCAGCAAGGTTGCTTGTTCTGCCGTGATCTCGCCGTCCCGTACACGTTTGATCGACTGGAAAGTGTTGATGCTGCCCGCGATGACGGTGGTGATCACCGCCGCCGAGCCCGCCGCGCGCAGGCTCTGCTGGACAGTCGCCTTGTTCAGGTAACCGTTCTGCATGTTTTCATGCAGTTCCTTGCCGGTCTTGCTGCCACTGCCCAGGTGTTCGGCGTCCCGCTTGCTCAGCGGTGTCGACTGGGCGCCCTCGACGTCGAGATTAGCCGTAGTCTTCTCACGTACCTTTTCTGCGGCATTGGCCACCTCTGGACGGGTTTGCTGGTTGCGCAGCATGTCGCGTTTCGCGGCATCTTTGATCTGCTCGATCTGATCTGCGGGACCGATAAAGGCATCGCTGTCCCGGTACTGGTGAATGCCATCCTTAGTGGACCTGAAGGCCTTTTGGGTGGCATCGCCATTCTTGAAATATTTCAGTTGCGCGCCGAGCAACTGCTCATCGCCTTTCATCACGACGATGTCATGGGTTGTATGGTTCTTGGCGAGCGGGGTATTGGTAAAGTTATCGGTGAAGGCCCGGACGTCCTTGTCCTTGAGGATGGCGTCCAGGTTGAACGATTCGGCGTGCCAGGTCTCGGCCGCGAACCCGCCTTTGATCGCGCTGTTCTGTGCCGTTCCGGCAATCTTGTCGATGATGACGTTTGCGTGGCTGATCTCGGTCAGCATGTGGCCAATCTTTTCCGATGCCTGCGTAGGCCAGATCGGACAGAGGCTGACTGAGTTGTTCAGTGCCCTTTTACGTTCGTTGTCCATGGAGCTTCCTTCATCAAAATATGGAGGTCCACCACCGCGTTATCACGCGTGAGGCGAGTAGTCAGGCCCTGAATAAAAGGTGCGCAAGTTGCCTAGCTTCTGTTGGATTTCATCGACCCAGACCTGCGGCGCGTGGACCCGGATGTTGTCGTTGAGCCCGAAGATCCACCATAGGGTGTCCCGGTCCAGCGCAACCTGGGCATGCAACCTCTTCCAGGCCTGATTGGGCAGATCGCTCAGACTCTGCACGGTGCTCAGTGGCGTCTCGCTGAGCAGGGCGGCAATCTGTGGATGTACGTCGGCGATCAGTTCGACCTGCGTTTCGGCCTGTCGATGGCTGAAAATCCCGGTGTCGATGTAGTCATCGACGTCGAATGTGGCGTGCGACTCTGCCGCTTCATCCAGCACTCGAACCTCGCGGATGCGATGCAGGGCAAACTGGCGCAGGTCGCTATATCCATCGACAGACGCCAGCAGATAGCTGACGGCGTGTCGTGACACGAGGCCTGTTGGATGTAGGCGCAGCCGCTTGAGCTCACCTTTGCTTCGGCTTTGGTATGCAACATCCAGCTGCTTGCGCTCCAGGAGGGCGGTGGAAACCTGATCCCATACCGTCGGAGCAATCACTGCGGGTAGCAGGGTTTTCCCGTAGGGAATTGCCCGAACACGCCTAGCCCAATCCGCCAGGCCATTATTGCCCAGGCTGCCAAGGAAGTTTCGGGCCCGCCGGAACTGCGGACTCAGTTGATCCAGCACCGTCTGGGGCAACAAGGTGTTCAGATGGCTTTCCGACAGGTACAAGGCAAGCGCGGTGGGAGCATCCATGTCTTCCAACTTCAGTGGTGCGTCTCGTGTGAAACTCCAGCGGAATGGGGTTTCGCTATCGTCACACTGTAAGGAGAAGGGAACAGACAGCCGGTTCAGGTCGCGCTGGATGGAGCGCAGAGTTACGGAAAAGCCTTTATCGCGGAGCTTTTCGAGAAGGGTTGGTGTTGCGATGCGCCGAGGCTCGGTGGGTATCAGTCGCAATAATGCGAATAGCCTGAGCAGCGTATCCTTCGCTTGGGACATGAAGACTACCTTGTGCTGAAATGCGACTTATCGCCAACGTTCTGGCGTCAAGTCAGTGCCGATGCTAGCGGCTTGAGTGGCATTGTGCCAGCTCTTGCCTGTGAAATCAGACCGGGTCCCACTCAGCGGGGCGTTATAGCTTTATGCCGGCTGTGGGAGGACTGAAGATGCTCATTCACATGGAAGGAGACTGACGAGCCTCTTTCTCACGTTTCAGTTCGTTGTATTCGCAGTACAGCTCGTACCCTTTCTTCAGCACTACAATGAGGCCGATTGCGGCAAGCAGATTTTTCATTGGAAGCTCCTTTGGTGGATCCTCGATAGATTTGCTTGAAGGGGCGACAAGTTGTGTCGCTTGCTCTTGGGCAGGATCACTGCTTATTGATACTGAGGAATTGCTCCAAGCGCGTCCTGAGAATTTCCTTATGATTAGCGCCGCGACGTTCAAGCGAAGGGCTATGGCAGTTGGGGCAGGTGATGAACCAATCGCGTTCCAGTACCAGCACATCGCTCTGGGGAAAAATGGTCTTTTTCCAAGAGCAGCACGCGCAGGTGAGGGTGAAGGGTGCGGGTGGGATTGGCATAGCAGTCATCCCGTGACTATTGGATGACGCCAGACTGCCAGCAGGTCGCGACAGATCATGTCGCTTCACTTGATCTGAGTCTTGGCTGAACACAAGGCGAAGGTTGTCGTGCTGGAGTGAGGGGCTGTACCCAACGCTTCCATGCGACTTCCCAGCCGGTATCGTGGCTTGCTCCCGGTATATGGATACATTCGATATGAGAGGGGGAGCCGAGGGCTCGCCGGTAAAGGTCTAGCAAGCGACTTGGAATAGCGGTGTCTCGCTGTCCAACTAAATGCCGCTGAGGCAACGACACGAGTTGACTACGATAGTCGAGCGGATCTAGCGAACCGTCGAGGGGCGAGAGCCCTTTCATTTGTGCCCAAAGCCGTGGACTGAGGTTGCCGGCCAGAGTCTGGACCTGAGCAACATCCTCCCGTTGGGCTGCCAGCAGCAGTGCCAATGCTGCACCTCCGGAATATCCCACCAGCTCGAATTCCCGATTGCCATAACGCTGCTTCAGTTGGTCTAGTGCCTGACTGAGGCTGGTGACGATTTCCTGGGAAAACCGCCGATTGGTCCAGAGCGAGGGTTCACAGGCCGGTGCGGCGACGAGCTGGCAAGGCCGCGCCAAGTAGGCATTCGGCGTTGGATCGTCCACTGCTAGCCGTGCTACCAGAAGGTTGTGTGGACTCGGATCCAGGCTGGGTTGTGTCGCCGTGGCCCAGGCATGGCCATCGCCTTCCAAGTAAACGCGCAGGCGAGCTGTTTTCGCTGTGCCCTGCGGTACCAGTATGGCGAGCGGGAACGGTTGCCCCGGCAGGATCTCTAGTTTCCGCCCATGCTCATCAGCCAACTGCTGCAGCGCTTCGCGAGGCGACTGGCAGCCGGCGAGGAGGGCGCCGACCAGCAGCGCCGTCAGGACTCGAAGAAAACCGGCCCACGTGCGTGGGCCGGAAAGGTAGTGGCTCATCAGAAGTCGTAACGAACCTTGGCGGTGAAAGTATCGGCGTTGAAGTCGGTCTTGCCGGTGTAGTCGTAGCTGACCCCGACCGTGACCGCACCCAGATGGTAGTCCGCACCGACACCGGCTTCGTAGCTGTTGCGGACTGCCTTGGCACCTTGGCTCACGAAGGGCGTGCCACCCAGTGTGAAGGTCGAGGTGCTCTGGGCTTCGTCCGCGGCGAAGTCATGGTAGGCCATCAGCTTGGCTTGCGGCTGCAGGTTGCCATTGCCGACCAGGAAGTCGCCCGCCACACGAACACCAGCACCCAGCTCCGCCACTTCGTAGCGTTGGCTATCTACCTTGAGCGCCGCCGACGACCCTTTCTCGTGGTAGCCGTCGATGTCGACGCGCGCATAGCGAGCGGCCAGCCGCGGCTCGATCAGGACCTGCTCGTTCAGGTGGTAGGTGTAGCCACCGACGACGTTGGCCCCCAGGACCTGGCTGTCGTAGTCACCCTTGGCTGTGGTGCCGGCGATACGGCGCTTGCTCTCGTTGTCGTTGAGGCCATAGCTCAGGTTGGCATCGACGAAGTAGTTGCCCTGTTCGAAACCGCTGTAGAGGGTCAGCGCATTGCCATCGACGTCGGTGGTGTTGCCGTTGTCGCTGTTCACACTGGTGTGCAGGAAGCTGTAGGCCACGCCCAGGGTCAACCGGTCGGTGAGCTTGCCGTCGGCGCCGATGGCGATGCCACGGCTGTAGGCGTTGAAGCCGGCGACGCCATCACGCAGATCCTGGTTGGCGTCGCTGTACAGCGCCTGGGCCCAGATGCCGGTGTTCTGCAGCACATCGCCCGAGGACTCACCGCGCAGGCTACTGGTGCGATTGCCGGTGACGTTGCTCATCAGCGTCTGCCCACTGGTGGCCGCCTGGGTCGCACCACCGTTCACCTCAGGAGCGAGCTGCTCCGTCAGCTTCTTCAGCGCTGCCGGATCCTGCGAGGCATTCACGTAAGCCTGGAACACCGGATCGTTGGGATTGCTCTGCGCCAGTCCAGTAATCACCTGGCTGAAGGCCGCGCCTGCACGTTGGGCGTTGGCTGAACCGCCAATCTGACCGATCACCTCTCCGACTTCGTCCTGGCCCTTGGTGCTGACCTTGGCCAGGATCTGGTTGTCACCACTGCTGACGGTGTCGACGTTCAGCAGGGCCGAGCGGCTGGTTACGCTGACGCCGTCATTCAGCAGGGTGCCGGCTTGGACCAGGGTATAGGTCGTGCCCTGGGCCTTGAAGTCGCTGCCCTGGGCTGCCAACTGGATCTGCGAGCCCTTGGCGAATTCCGCCGTGCCGGAGACGGCGACCACGGCCTTGCTCGGATCCGTGGCCGTGCTCAGGTTGAGCCCCAGCGAGGAGTTGCCCGCCACATCCAGGTTGCCCTGAATCGTGGTGTGCGGCTGAGCGAATTCCAAGTGTGCCGGCGTGTTGCCGGTATCGCTGCCGACATCCAGCCAACCGGCGTCCTTCAAGCGGATGTTCGCGCCATCGGTGCTGGCGTCGGTACCGCTGAAGGTCACGTCGCCGTTCACTTCGATATTGGATAGGTCGATCAGGTTGCCGGTAATGCTGCCGGCGTTCCAGACCAGGTGCACGCCACCACTGGCCTGGGAGGCATCGATGGCTTCGTCCTGGGAAATCAGGTTGCCGCTGTTCTGGATGACCAACGTGTTGCCGGCATTCGCACCGTCGATGTCGAAGGCCCCCACCTCGATGGCGGCATCGTCAGCCTGGATGGTGCCGGTGTTGAGCACCTGTACCGGCGCACTGGTAAAGCTCACGCCGTCGAGACGCAACGCGGTTGCATCGTCGCCGTGGGCCACGATGCTGCCATGGTTCTCGATCCCGCCGAGGTCCACCCGATCCGGACCACCGTTGTCATCATCATAGGTGGCGAGAACACCCGTCGAGCCGGCGCCGCTGACCTGGATCAGACCATCGTTGATCAGCTTGCCAGCGATGGTGCCGCCCTTGAGCTGGATGCCGGTGGCCTCTTCGCCATCGGCGAGGATCTTGCCGCTGGCGGCGTTGACCAGGTCGCCCTGCAACACCGACTGGCCGGCGAACTTGAGGCCACGGATACCATCGCCCTCGAGGACACCGCCGGCCACCTGCAGGGTGCCTTCATTGACCAGGTTGCCGTGGATGATGGCCGGATCGATCAGCAGGCCGGTGACGCCCGCGCCGTTCACCGTGATGTTGCCCTTGTTCTGCAGGTTGCCGAACACCTCGGTCGGCGCGCCGATGGGCGAGGGAGTGTCATCATCGCCGGCGTAGGACAGGTCGACGCCGTTGAGGTCATCGCCCGTGGCCTGCACCTGGGCGTTGAGCACCAAGTCGTGATTGAAAGTGTCGCTGTAGAAACGAAGTGGCTGGTCGCTGCCAGTGAAGCTGCCGGTGACTTCGGTGCTGTCGGTGTAGGTGTTGCCTTCGCTGTCCAGCCCGCTGTTGGTCAACGTCAGGGCGTGTGCGGCGAGGGGTAGGGCACTGGCGGAAATCGCCAGGGCGAGCAGTGTCTTGCGATATTTTGGAGTCATGAGTGCTTTATCCCTAAACAGTATTTGGCGATTTGTTTTTTTATTATTTGTTTTGCGGAGACCTCTTTTCGAAAATAAAAAGTTGGGTGGTGAATGCGCAGCCAAACTTGGCTGCGCAGTTGGTGGAGTGATTGGTTTGGTTTGATGAGGATCTTTCTTATTCTTTAACTGCGATGCGACAACTTGCGTCGTTCTGCCTACCAAGCAGAGCGACAGAGGTTTTTCTTGCTGGTCAGGGGTTGGAGAACCTGGGGAAGGTTCTGGGTCGGGAGCCTCACCGTCTGGCCGCCGGCGCTGAGTTGCAGGGTGCGGGCCTTGCGCAGCGCGGCCCAGAAGCCCGGGAAGCTGGAGCTGCAGGCTTCGCAGTCGGTGTAGAGGGGGTTGCTGAAGGTGGTGCCGTCGACGATGACGTCGAAGCCATCGCGTTCGGATGAGTACTGTTTTCCGGCGATGGTGGCGTAAGCGGAGACCGCGCTTTCTCCATCGTCTGGGCAGGTGATGTTCAACTGGTTGCCGTTACCGTCGTCGATCAGGTGTTCTTCGACACCTTGGGTGTAGCTGGAAGTCCATTCAGAGGTGCCGGCAAAAGCGGTGCTGGTGGCCAGCCAGCCGAGGAGAGAAGCCAGAAGCAGTTGCTTGTGCATGGGGACAATCCCTGTATCGAGTGAAGAAAGATCACCAATAAAGTCGAAAATCAACCTTTTGGGGTGATTTTCGACCTGTGGTGTTCTTCATGTCAATGAGGCGGTGCTCAACCATTCAGGTTGAATGGGAGAGGCATCATGTCTGGTACGGATCAGAAAGCACTGGCTGAAGCGGTAGGACGGGCTATTGCTAAGCAGCGCATGCGCTGTGGGATGACGCAGGACGAAGTGGCGGAGATCCTGGGCGTGGGGAATGAGGCGGTGTCACGCATCGAGCGCGGAATCGTCATGCCCAACATTGCCCGGCTGTTCGAGTTTGCGACGATCTTCAACTGCAATGCGATGGAACTGCTGAGCGAGGCCAGCTTGCGCCCGGATGACCAGGCCTCGCGGATCAGCGGATTACTGAATGCCCTGGAGGAGAGCGACCGTCAGTTGGTCGTAGAGATGGTCGAACGGTTAAGTGAGCGACTTAGTCGCGGGTGAGGGGTGCCACTTCAGCCAGCAGAATTGAGTTAGCGGCGTGGTAGGGGTTCTTCGTTGTACTTCGCTCCGCAGCGGAGGCAGAGGCAGTCGTATTCCATGAACTGAAAGCGGCGTACATCGCGAATGAAATCGCCGGTACTGTTCCAGTTCGCCGCCGCGCCGCATATACCATCGAGCATCAGGTTGAACGCGCGCTCCAGCGGACTCTCGCAATGCAGGTCCGAGGTGATCGGCTGCTGCCGGGCAGATGACTGCTGGATGCCGCGCAAGAAACCGTCCAGCGTGCCCATCAGCCGAGCCAGTGCTTTGGCGGCATCCTTGGACAGCACCACGGATGAGTTACAGATCAGACACCGTGTGATCATGGTGAGTGCTCCTGTTAGGCGGAAAGTTGGGATGAGAGTCGGCGAGTAGGAGCCCTGATGGCTCCTGCTTATGCCGCCAGGGGACTAGAGGGAAATGTGGAGCCCGACCCGCTGGAGGAGTCGGTGGAACAGGATCAGTGCCAGTACGATGGCCAGTGCCAGCGGCCAAAAGCGCAGCATGAGCACCAGCAGCGCAACGGCCATCGCGCAACTGGCCAGCACGCCGATGAACACGAACAGCAAACCAATGAAGCGCACCAGGTTCATGGCGCAATCCTCCTCGTAGATTGAGTGATGGGTGATGCCGCGGACATCAGTCCGCGGCGTGTTGGGCCCGGGCTTCGGCACGGGCTTTCAGCAGCGTCGACAGGGTGGGTTTCGGCGTGGTGAGCGGTTCCGCTACTAGCGCGGTCGAAGGCGGCGATTCAGGAGCCGGCTCCGGGAAGAACTCTTCGGTGATGGCCCCCGTTTCCTCGTCACTGTCTTCGAAAGCGCCATTGGCAAAGCCCAGCCGCGCAGTGGCATCCAGCGCCACCTGGTCGAAGCCGGAGGCCTGGCGCGCTTCATCGAGTTCCCGGGCTTGCAGCAAGGCTTCCTCCATCGAAAGGCCACTGCGCACCGTGATATCGACGTAGAAGATCGGCGAGCCATGGCTTTGCCGGGTGGACTTGCCGCGCAGACGTAGCTCCAGCGGCAAGCACGCCAAGCGGTTGCCGGAGATCGCCTGCAGGTACTGCAGCCGCGCCACCAGGGTACGAATGCTGTTGAAGCCGGTGGTGCGGAACACGAAGCTGCCCAGCGGATCCTCATCGCCAATGGCGACGTTGAGGCGACCGTAGGGCTTGCACGCACCGCCCTTGGCCAGCGGACAACCATCCGGCGACGGGCAGGGCAGCGAAGCGATGCAGTCCTGGCCACGGCGCCTGCAGGTCTCGCCATTGCCGACACACAGCGGCCGTCCGGACTGCCGATCGAACAGGCAGTACTCGGCGCGGAAGTTCAGCTCCGGCGCGTTGAACAGCAGACGGATCGGAATGCTGCGGATCTTGCCGCCCTGCGCTTTGCGCAACTCCTCGTCCAGCGGATGGGGCAGCCAGCCATCGCGGAGTTGGACCTGCGACGTGAGGGTGAATTGATCGTCCTTCTCCGGCAGGCGCTTGCCGTTCTTCTCGACGACCTTGCCGATGGAAATCCGCCCGAGCACCGGCGGGGTAATGGCCAAGCCTTTGAGCATGGTGGTTCTCCAGTGGATGAATAAAAAGGACCACCCCGGCGCAGGGGAGACGCCAGGGTGGTCAAGGGGGGAAGCGAAATCAGGTGATCAGGAAGCGCCGGCTGCCGACCTTGGTGGTGGGGTAGCGCGCCAGCAGGTAGGGCTTTTCCTTGAGCAGCCGCGACACATCGAGCACTACGCTGTCCTTGGCCTTGCGCCAGGACACCGCGCCGTTGGCGAACAGCGCCCGGCTGGCATCGCCCATGGCCTGCTGCAGTTGCTGCTTCAGCTCGGCCTCGCGCTTGCCCTGGAGCTCCAGGCTGGCGCGCACCATCTGCAGTTCATCGAAGGCAGCCGACAGCAGCGGATCCTGGGTGAAGTCCAGGGTGTGCCCCTGGTCCTCTGGATACAGGCAGCGCAGGGCCTGCTCCGCCGACTCGGAGCCATCCGCCGGCGGTGGCGTATCGCGTTGCACGTAGTTCCAGAAATCGCGCTCCAGCTCGATCAAGCGGGCGATCAGCTCCTCGTCGCGCTCGATGCGATGGATCTCCAGGTGCTGGCCGCCGAGCAACACGGCCACATCGGCCGCCTGCTTGCCAGTGACCGCCAACTGGTGCATCACCTGCAACTGCACGTAGACCGGCACACCGTCCTTCCACAGACGCGCACCGTTGATGCCGGCGGTCTTGCATTCGAGGATCTGTACGTCGCTGGCGCCGATCACCTCGCGGTCGATGTTGGCCAGCATCCAGTCCAGTTTCGGATCGGGATGCTGCAGCACGGCATTGATCCGCCGTACCCGGTTGCCGGTACGCCGGGTATAGTGGTTGGCGACGATGGGCTCGAGGATGTTGCCCCAGTAGGTCGGGCTGTCCTCGTCGTTCGGATCGCTCTTGGGCAGCCCGGCATCGCGACCGGTCTTCTCCAGCCACAGCTCCAGCTGCGACTTGTAAGGGTTGAGGCCGACTGCGGCTGCAGCATCCGAGCTGCCGATGCCGTGCTTGCGTACGGCCAGCCAGTCGTCACGGGACAGATCCTTGGTGCCGACCAGGCGCAGGGCAGGGCGTTGCCGTGTTCTGTTGGATGTGGAATGGGCGTGAGTCATGAGGATTTTTCTCCGGACATAAAAATGCCCGACCGGCGGAACCGGTCGGGCATCGAGTGAGGGAGTTGGGGTCGTCAGGCCATCAACGGGAGGACTGCATCCAAGCAGTGCTGCAATCCCTCCCTCTTAACGGGCTGCACCACCGGCCATGGCGGTCACCGGCTGCCGTCGCCGTGCGTGATGGGCACGAACCTTCTCGCGCCAAGTGGGCGAGAGTTCCTTGGCCATGTCGAGATAGCGCAGCGGGCAACTGTAGTAGTACGGCGCCATGGACTCATCCATGACTTTGTAGCCCCACTCACCGCCACTGCGTTGCAGCAGATCACAGCGGATGTAGCGCATGGACTCGCCAGGTGAGAGGTCTGGGTGGACACCTGTAGTTTTCGCCGTCACTTCGGTGACCGACCACAGCACATTGCCGCGCAAGGTATGCACAAGCACACGAACACTGGCTCGTGCCGTGTCTTCGGGGCGGATCAGATCTTGGACGAGTTCTGACCGGGTTCGGGATGAGAACAGCCAGCCCATGAGAGAGGCCTCCAATGAAACACCGAGGCCCAACTCCACGGGAGCGGAACCCCGGCAGGTGGAAGGGAACGCCCAACGTCGTGGTACCTGCGAGCGACTGCTGTCATCGCAGAACCGGTTGGGCGAAGAGAGATAACGGAAGGAGGGAGCGGCCGTCAGGCCACCAACTGCAGGGCCGCATCCAGGGCACGTTGCTTGATTACCGCCCCCTGGCCGAACCAGGCCGAGTCCATGCGGTACTCGTTGCTACGGGCACGGCGCTCGTGGTCGACATACTCGGTGACGGCATTGAGCAGACCCCAGGCAGTGCCGTTGGCGGCTTCCAATTGCGAGCCGCGACCACGGCCTTCGTACAGGCTTTGCACCCGACGCAGCGCGCGTTCGTTCGGCAAGGCATCCGGCAATGGGTTGTTGGGCTGGGCATCACAGAGCACCTGCATGAAGTAGCCCATCGCCTCGTGCCACTGCACCTTGCGCTCGGCCAGATGGCGCATGCGGTACATGAACTCGTCCCATTGCGAGACGGCGATACCGAGTTGCTTCTTCACCGCCTGAGCATCGAAGCGGGTGCTGTGCGGCACCTTGATCGCCCGGGTAGCGCCATCGACGGCGATGGTCAGGGTGTTGTTGCACACCACCCGCACCGTGGTCGGTGTTGCCGTGGTGGCCAGGGTGCCGTCGCAGGAGGTGGCCAACAGCAGGTAACCGTTGACCAGGTCGTTGCCCTTTAGCGAGGTGTTCTGCCCGGTGCGTGCCAGCGCCCAGAACTTGCGACCGCCCTTGAGCACGCCGGCGGTTTCCAGCTCGTAACCGGAGACCTGGGTGAGGTCACGGTAGAACTCCAGCACTTCCTTCGGCTGCACCACCTGGTAGCGCTGGGAGACCACCGAAAGCGGTGCCTTGGTGTCGGAGCGGTAGAGCACCTTCTGTTCGGGGAAGGAGTGAATACTGCCCAGATGTCCGACTGCGTCCGCTTTGAAGTGGACGGGGCTTTCCTGGATTTGCCAGTCCATGCCAGCTTCCCGCTGCCAGACTTCCAGCGGTTGTTTCGGGGAGAGACGACTGCCCAGGCCATGCCAGGGAGCTTCGCCGACATAGGCCATACGTTCGATGAGATGAGCCATGATGAGTTTCCTGTGAGCAATAGCCGGCATAAAGCGCTGCGCGAAGCGCAGCACCGGCGGAAGGAATGAAAGGGGAGGGAGCGAAGAACGAAGCCGATCAGGTCGGCAGGTTGAAGCGATGCCCGCAAATCAGGCAGAGGTTGTTGGCGAGCACGTGGCGATCCAACTGGTCGCCGAGTTGGGCGCCGAGCGCACAGCCGCCGACACCGCCTGCCAGGCCGCCAAGAATGGCGCCGGACAACGAGCCGAGGGTAATGCCCAGCGGGCCGGCAATGGCGCCGACTGCTGCGCCGGCCTGACCACCAGCAAGAGCGGCGGAAGCGCCACGCGCTGCGCCACCGACCGTGCCGACCAGGGCGCCGATCTTCATGGCGGGATGCAGAGATGCGATTTTGGGGGAGTTACAGCGAGGACACTGCAATGACATGGCTGGAGAGCCTCCATGATGGGTATGTCAAAGCAGTGATGTAGAGCTGTATTTTTTTTGAATCGAATTGTTGTGTCGCGCGAAGGGATCTACGGGGGCTGTCGATCCCAAACAGCCGTGAGCTTTGTACCGAAGGCACCTCGCGGCCCGATTAGTCCGCGCGATATACGACATCTGTTAGTTAAGTTCGTGCTACTGCTCTCTACTGGGCCTCTGGTAGCCCCATCTTCAAACGGTAGTGCTCTGGATGGCCTACCGCCTGAAAAACAGCCTCCAGCTTGGAAAGGTAATAGGTGATGTTGAACTGGCCCCAGCCGATATGGGCGATGTTCGTCTCGTCCCAGTGGGCCCCTCGGTTCAAAAAACGCTCCAAGGGCCGGAATGTCCCATCTTCCGCTGACAGTTGTTGCAGGATGTCTTCAAACCGTTGGGCATTGCCAGTGAAGGCAAAGAAGTTCTCTAGGATGTATCGCATGGGGTTGGGTACCACCTGGATGCGCACCAATCCTTCCTTGGCGTCCCGCATGACACGCCAGAGGGCATCGTAGTCATTGGCAATATCACGGGCGTCCATCGGCACTACTTCTTCAATGGAAAGGAGATACGTCGAGACGTCTACAAGGCTCAGCAGCTCGGTGAGCTGTGGGAGCGGATCACTCGGGACATGGCAACTACAACAGTTGCAATCATGATAAGGGGCGGTACGAGGGCGAGTGTGGTATCGGCATCGTTTACCGGAGCGACCTGGAGGTCCGACCCCATGTCCACAAGGCGATGCGTTACCTGGTCAAGGATGTTCAGCCACTCCGGTTGAGCCCCGAAGGGGCTCGATGCATCCGGATGGGTATATGTCGATAGTCAAGAGCTGGATAGCACCTAATTAGCGACCTGCTAGTTGAGGAGTGGCCTTTGTACTTCGGGAAAATTTTGAGGGCGGTTGGTAACGGATCATGCTCATCCTCGAAGGATGAGCATGATCACCGCTGATTAGAGGCTTTGGAATATTCGAAGGTGGTAGCACGAGAAAAATCACCTTCGGTTCAATTAGGTCCTGAGTACCAAGAGTCTGATTTTGGTTGCAGCGTGGCCTATTATGAACCTGAGGGCTCTGGAGTCACTCGGTCACCAATGAATCCTGTATCCCGCCAAGTAGCCCTAACAAAGTCATGGAACTCAACGTTGTTGGCTAGCTCTAGGTCGTCTACATGATCAGTGATAATCAGTTGCGGCCGAATACCGGTGGCTTGATAAGTATTCTCGCAAAACTCTACAAACTTATTAAACATGTTGGTCACCGCGCTCATATCGTGATCTACACTATTTTCTCTTCCTGCAGTCGCGGCTAGCTCTTTCGGTTTAAAAGATTTGCCATGATCGATTGTTGAGGGGAAATATACCTGTGTAGGTTGATCGAGGAAAAGAATAGGCGGAATCTTACACCCATTCTCATGCATCAATGCGAATACGGAATGAAGCGCCAAAAATAGTGTTAAATGGGTATACAGCCAGTTTGCACCACTGCCCATGGAGCGTAAATAAACGTTACCCATATCGGGGCTTTCATGCCAGAGATCGAAGCTTTCAAGGTCGAACTTAAGATTAATTGGTTTATAGGCGGCTTCGAAATCGAATTCCGCCCCGATACGAGCCATTTCACTATCAATGAGGTAGCTCAAATCTCTCATTTTCGACTCAACTTGGTATGCGTCAAGCTGCGGTCGAAGTTCTTCGAGCTTTTCCTTTATTGTCTTCCTGGTGCCTTCGAACTCAGTTTGCGGCTTATCCAAGTAGTTCTCAATTAGAAGCTCAAGGCGATGCTTGATGCGAAGAGCTACCTCGTCAACCGTCTTCTTATTCTTGAGCTGATCTATCTGGCTAGTAATTCCCTTGATTCGCTTTTGGATCTCTGAAAGATTTTCCTTTTCTTCATCTAGCTTTTTATTAAGCTTGGTTTCTTCCTCTTTAAAACTTTCTCGCACATATGAAGATACTCTCAGCTCGCTATTCATCCAGCCGATAGCGTGCGATAGCTTATTGGCCTCCAACTCTAGAATTTCACTTGGTGCGTCACAGAATGGACAGTGAGATTCGCTTACCTCGGCGTACTCAGGTACAGGGATGGATCCAATGGTGCTTTGATAGGTTTCAGTAAAGCCAATTGATGATCGGACAGCAAAGATCTTGTCCTGAAGCTCACGCACCACTGCTGTTTGTGCTGCACGTTTATCGTCCAATAATCTTTTTTGCTCAGCATATGTGTCTGCTGCGCTATCAATTCGAACATTCGCGTCCTTGATTTTTTTCAGCGCAGATTGTGCATTTGCTACAATTTGGGCGGCCGTTAAGCTAATTAGGTCCGTCCCGCTCACGATCCTATATTCTATTAAGAGTCCTTCAACTGCATTTTGGAGTCGGATCTTTTCTTCTTGCCGCTTAGGGATCTGAGCTTCTATTTTTTTTAGCTCAAGCTTCAGCTCATTGTAGTTTTGGGCGAGCCAGAAATAATCTTGATCTACTACTCCAAGAAAAATCTTGAAATGATCAATTACTTGTTCTCGCTTTGCCTTTTCATCGAATCTGTAAAATAAAGCGTGTTTATTGGCTACTAGGTTCTGGTGTTGTAGCATGTATGAGGCAAAGCTTCGAATAGAGGGAGTTCCACTCTTCTTTACTCCATAGGTCCTGGGGCCCGTATCCTCGTCCACGTCTACCAATGTTATAGCGAAGAATCTTCCTAATTCCTTCTTAAAATCTCTCAGCGGAAAGTAACAGCTTGGCCGATAGAAGTCCTTTTTCTTCATCCCCTCGAGAATATCTTTTAGGGAAGCCTCATAGAACTCTCTGAGAAATAATCGATCACTAGTACGCTCCCTGCAAAGCACTAGCAAGCAGGCTTCCATTTCAAGGATAGTAAAGAAGATTTTTCCTCGACTGGTTATTATGCCCTTAGGAATTGTGTCATCACTGTTGCCAAGACAGAAATCAAATATTTCAATTATGGCGCTCTTCCCCATCGAGGACTTTCCAGTAATTATGTTTAGTCCGGGAAAGAACTCGACGTGATGAGCTTGGTTGTCATGATCGATAACACCAATGGCTTTCACAATGCATTTCATAACTGCGTCATCCCTAACAACTTGTATATTTGAGGTGCGTCACTATCTTCAAAGAGCCGAGCTAGATTGCGTGCAGACACCAGTTGGGGCCTGATGCCATCCGGGCAATAGATATTTTTCCTGACTGGCTGCACAGTCAACTCGTCATCAATCCGTAGATGTTCGGAGTTTATAAGGCTAAATAATGCCTGGTTAGTAGCTTGACGGAGCAAAATAATTCGCTTGTGAATGCCGGCTACACGCGACTTTTCCGAGCACATAGTTCGGAGGGAGTTGCGATCAGTAATTCGGTAAAGGTAAGCGGATGTAGGTTGATGTAGCACGAATGGCAAAACCAGATAGCTCAGAAGAATATTTCTAGGGGCTTCGTGTACATTTAAATAGAATGAATGTAGGATGGGCGCAAGAATCAATGGGCTACGATGAAGTGTATGGATATGATCTGTGGTTGTAAGATCCATTACCAAAGTCTCCAATGTAACTTATCCTCGCCTTTCTCATCCACTTCCTCTGCCAGTATATGCAAAATCCCGTTGCGAAATTCGACTGATGTGCTGTCGAAGCCTGGAAATGGATCTGCACTATCGCCACATCGTGTATCAAAGAAACTTTGGGACGCTTCGCACCAGTCTTCTTGAGCCAGTTTACTACACCGACGAACCTCGGCGCGACGTAAGCTAGCATGCCGATCCATCTGGTCTTTTTTGTAATTATCTACATCTTCCTTGTCGACGGTAAACCGTTTGAACTCATCAAGGATTGTATGGGTTGCCACTATATGATGCAGAATGGCGGTGGACACCATTGAGCCATACTCAATTTCGTGAAGCTTTTTTACGAAAATTCTTTCAGTGTAAGATGGGTCTTCAGCTATTTTAATGAGGTCACGAGAGTTGATCACTGGAAATTTTCGCGAATTGCGAGAATAGCGCGCTCGCAACGTTGCAATCTTCATGTCAAAATCTTCGTACGAAATCTTCCAACCTTTCTCTATCATTCCAGGTTCTATTAAATAACCAAGTAATGCCTGAAAATAGTCATCTCGCTTGGTTGGATCTAGGCCTATCCCAAATTTCGACTTGGCCGCATTGGCTCGATCTACCAAGCATGGTTCGTTAGATATAATGGAAATTTTTTCCAATATATCCATGAGCTGATTGCGCCTCTCGTCAGCCATCACAAATCGCTGTGCAGAAACTGTTTTCGACGGCTTCTTTTCTCCTGTTTTTTCGAGCCGTAACTCGCAAGATTCATGAACCGATTTTAGAAGAGCTATCCGCTTCGAAAGATTTAGCTCGTTCCAGTGTTTTATCTCGGAATTTACTCCAAACTTCTGAGTTGTCAGAAGTATTAGCTCTGAATAGTAATCAGCCTTAAACCTTGGCGCCAACCAGTTCTTCAGCGTATTCCAGAAGTTTATATGGCCGTCCGTTAGAGCATCGGCGAAGTCTTTCACTTCAACTTGGGATTTACCCTCGGTACTCACATCCCCGAATCGCTCCAGCCATAAACTTTGACCTTCAACAAGAGAGTGGCAGTATTCGAGTGTTACGGTCAATTGATAGGAGATCGCCTCAATTAATCTGGTAGCATCGTTCCGCTGCTTTTCCACGAGTTCCTTCCCTACCTCACCTTTCAGTAGCTACGTATCAACAGTTTTTGCGAACACTCAATATGCTGCTGACTAGAGATTATTTTCTGTATGTATATACAGGTCGTCAGGTCGAGGGTTCGGATGGCCTTGGAGATATCTGTATATTTGTACAGTTGCATCTTCTACATGTCGGATTGTAGCGTGCCATCATATCAACATCAAAAGGCTATGCCTCTGTCGCGCCTGAGGTAATGAGCTGCGGAACTGGTGATGAACTCGTCTTTCGTGATTGGAGGTGGCACTTGTCACATCCTCGATCAATGCCAGTGGTCATCTGGCTTGGTCCAGGGGAGGACGGCGAGACCTATCATTCAGCGCCTCACAGCTCTAGGAGTGAAGAGCGTCGAGTGGGCGTTACTGAGGAAGCTAGTCGAGAAGTTGTGCAGTCCATTCACGCAGCAAGCAGTTGCGGAACTGGCGGTGACGGTGCCTACTATCTGTCTGCAAAGATGCCTCGCTCTGATTCTGGCAGGCCTAGGCGGCGCGAGGCGACGGTTACGCTATATCAGCGTGTAAGACCGAAAATTCGGTCCCCGGAAATGTGCCGCCCAAACTAGGGCCGTAGGGGCTGGTCGGTCCGCAACCTGATCGCTGTCGTCGTCCTTTTGGAAGCTGTCAACCGGCGACTCTAATGGCGCATGCTTCGAGAAACGTTCAAAATGGGCAAATTTTGACTGGGATGCAAAGCAAAAAATGCCAAATGGCGATACAACAAGTATTGATGTCGACTCTCGTGAGGAGGATCTAAAGGAAAAGTTACGGGAGCACCTGCACTCTCTTGGCTTTACTAAAGCTGAAAAGGGAGTATTGCAAGCTCCGGGAAACACTAAGGAGGCGATCCGCTCTCTCCACAGTGCGCAGCGAGAGGAGAAGCTCTCAGCTAATGAGAAATTTGTCTCACTAACTGGCCGAAAACTGATGAAATTCTTTGCGTCCGGGGCGGACATTGACCCGGAAAAAATTTCACCGGTCCTTGAGCGTGTTTCATCGGGAACGCAACAAGGTGAGCTCTTTCGGCTTGCATCTTTGTTGTGGTCTGTTCCCGTTTCAAACGGGTTTGGTAGGCGTCTCCGTTACCTTGTCTGGGATGAAAATAATGGGAAGCTAATAGGGCTAATTGCCATCGGTGACCCTGTGTTTAATCTTGCTGTGCGGGATAGGTTTATTGATTGGAATATTCATGATAGAAGTGCGCGGCTCGTAAATCTAATGGACGCCTACGTGTTAGGGGCCCTCCCCCCGTACAATATTCTCCTGGGTGGTAAGCTTATAGCATGCTTATTGCGTAGTCGTGAACTTTATGATGATTTTTCCACTGTATATGGTGGTATGACAGGTATCATCTCCGGGGAGGTAAAGAAAGCTAGGCTTCTTGCGATAACGACGTCGTCGTCAATGGGGAGGTCATCAGTTTACAATCGTCTTAAGCTTGATGGAATAAAGTACTTAGAGTCTATTGGGTATACCGATGGTTGGGGGCATTTTCATATCCCCGATCAATTGTTTTCGGAGCTTCGTAGTTACTTGCGTGATATTGACCATACTTACGCGGATCAGCATGCCTTCGGGCAAGGACCAAACTGGCGTTTGCGAACTATGAAAGCAGCGTTGTCTGCGCTTGGCTTCAAACAAAATCTAATGCGGCACGGTATCCGGCGCGAGGTCTTTATATGCCAGCTGGCCAATAACGCGACAGAAATTCTGCGGACCGGAAGAGGTCAGCCCGACTTGACATCGCTCCTGTCTGCAAAGGATGTTGCCGAGCAAGCAGTGAGTCGCTGGATGATACCTCGTTCAAGGCGTAGACCTGAGTATCGAGACTGGATGCCTGGGAATCTTATTGACATGTTTGGAAATCAGGCGCGAAATCTACGTGCCCAGATAGAGGAAATAGAAAAGCATAGGAATATTGACTGGCTGTAGGGATACAGGGAGGGGAGAGTGGAGTATGCTTTCAATAAAATAACTGGCAGATTGGAGTCGGCGGCGAAAGTATCGTTTTCCTGGGTTTATATATGCCCAGTCTGTAAGGCGAGGGTTTCTCACCGCTCCGGTGTGAGAAGGAAACCTCATTTCGCCCATTGGCCTGGAATGGGATCGCCTGAGTGTGAGATGTTTGTTCCGGGCCTTCACGGGCAGTATATCCACGGACAAGCCTCTGCCACTATGGAGAAGCAGAGGATGGAGCTCCGCTTGGTGATCCCTCCAATAGGGGCCGATCGTGCTGGCTGGTCGCTCGAACTGGTGCTGCCCCCATGTCGCGAATGTCCGGCTATGCTCTCGCTGGACGTGGGGGGAAGAGTCCAGACGCTGAATATGCGTGGTATGCAGGAGCGCCGCCGTGTGACTGTTGAGCTTTCTACTGCCCCTTACTCTATAGTCGAATTCAGCGGCAAACCCGACCCTTCGTTCGTCCTCAGTGTGGATAGAGAGTGCCGAGGGTTACCCGCCGTAGGAGCTGCGGCCTTCACCGCGTCGGGCCGAAGCGAACCTCGAGGATTCCCACGAACACAGGAGCTAAGAGCTTCGGAAGCCTTTGCTCTGCTGTGGAGGGAGCCTGCTAAGCCAGATTTTCCCGATGAGTTAGTGATCGATAGATTTCCTGGGCGACAAGGATGGAATCTAGCTCTAGCCACATTTCCTGATGAATTATCCCCAAGATGCGCCGATTGGTTGCATTCATTCACAGGGCTGCCAATTGCACCGCCCGTGCCCGCAATCACCGCTGTTTGGCCATTCTTTACTAGGAACGCAAGTGTCAATGTGGTTGAGAGTGTCAGGACAAGCGTACTCTTGCTAGCAGCGAAGATGATGCCGTTGGAACAGTCGGATCAAGGTCCGACAATGCAAGTCCAAAGTGGGTCCTCAAAGTATTCCGTTCTAGGAAAGGAGCGATCGCCAGCGTTTTTTGCCCTTAAGACTGACGGCGCGCAGACTGTAAAAGTTTCAGATGCGAACAATCCAGGGATTGAAGAGTTCGTATCCTTCACCCTTAATCCAGTGCGCTCTCAGTGGCTCCCCTCTGTCGAACTGGCGTTCACGACACCAATGGGAGTTCACCATGTTGTTCCTCTGCATCAACGCAGGTGTACAGATATGGTGGCTGAGGCCCGGACACATGGGAGGGGGCCAGACTATCTATCGATGCCTCCTGGCGCGACGGGAGTTCTCCGCATAGATGGACCAATTGGGCGATTTGTGACAGCGCTTTCCTCTGGGAGTGACTCTTCTCCTCATAGCCGTCATATGCGTCTCCCACCGCCTGACGTACTGACGAAGATAACTTCCGCCTTGGCCGACCCTGCATGTCACGTAGAGATTGAATTCGGTGGTTTTGGGCGATTGCGCGTCGCCGGCACTTGGACATGTTCTTCAGTAGGACTCCGTAGTAAGGAACTCACTCCGGCCCTGCGATCGAGGTTGCTTAGTTTCATGTTCCAGTTGCAAATTGCTTCGCCAACAACAGTGTGTTCTGACGACAACTCGCTAGTTGGAGTCTTCGCTGCTGTGAGGCCCGAAGCGTCGCTCATCCCGCATTATCGTTCGCTGGTAAAGGAGATCCTTGCCTGCGGCTTTGAAATTAAACGTTTGGGAGAAGGTGCCTCATCATGAGTTACCAATACAGCCAGGAGGCAAAACAGCGAATTTCTGCATTGGGACAAACCGTGGTCGCCGAATTCATTGAGGAAATTCCTCATGGATTGCGCAAGACAATCTATAACCGTTTGCCGCGCATTCAAGGATTCAGACCAGGCACACCTCCCGAGTTCAAGGAGAGACAGAAACGTCTAATAGGACATCTGATCCATCCGCAAACAAGCCTCAAAGATGCATTTGACTGGAGTATCTTCACCCAGCTTTGGGAGGCTTGGGGTATGGGCCGGCTGGGAGGTTCCATTCCACAAGGCGACAACTCCGAGCTTACTTCCGACGCCGGTCCTTCCTTCTTGAGGGAGCTCGCTGAGCGTTTTCCGCGTGCCGCTAAAGAGGACGTAGAGCGATTATTCATTTTCAGTTGTTTTCCAGACCATCCTGATGTCGCAATAGCACTTGCTTGTTTCCGCTCGGCTTCAACTCTGGCACGCGATCAGATGATCGACGGCCTGCCGACCCGTATTGAAGACATGGAGCAACGCTTTGCAGTTGCTGAGGTTGCTGCTGCGGATCAGGCCAACCGCATTGGGCAACTTGAAGTCACAGCGGCTTCTCTTGTCAGAGGTATTGAGGACTTCGCCAAGAACGTTAGTCAGAGTTCCAATGCAGTGTCCGACTTGCGGATGTCACTGGATGCGGAATTCGCACGTTCCGAAAAGACTGAAAAAGTTATTGATTCGCTAAGCGTTGCCGCTAAGCAGAACGCTGACGCTATCGCCGCCGTCAGCATCAAAGCCGATGTCCTTGAGGAAGGCGTGCGGGCGCTTGTGGTCCGTGGAGAGAGGTGGGATGAGGTCGCAACTGACATAGCAGCGCTGAGGGTGGCTGTCGAAAGTCTTTCAGCAGGCGAAGCTGATCAGGCAGAGACGGCTGAGACCGTTGGCATACTTTTGGGAAGAGTCGCTGCCCTTGAAAGCATCTTGGTGGGAAGTGGTGCGGAGTCAGGAACAAAGCAACGGGTTAGATTGCTTGAGAACAAGCCGGAGGGAGCGTTTGTCGCCATTCTTTCTATCCAAAACGCCTGTGACCTAGTCGCTTCGAATCTTCAGGCGACCGGCGTTGCGAGAGGGGCAACAATCGCCGCTGCTCGCCAGATAGTTGCAGCTCTTGCCGCAGGCCAAATGGTGCAGTTCTCTGGGTCGCTCGCTGACTTGGTGGCTGACTCTGTGGCCGCAGCTATCGGCGGGCCGATTTTCCATGAATGGCGAGTGCCGGTCGGACTTATATCTGATGAGGCTGCGTCCGACTGTGTCGAGATTGTTGCAGGCTCGTCAGGTTGCCTGCTTCTGAAGGGGGCGAACCTCTCAGCTTTTGAGGTCTACGGTGCTGCTGTTCGAGATATTGTCGTACGACGGCAGTTCACCGGGTCTAGCTACGGAGGCTTTGCTCTAATCGCCTCTTGGGCGCAGGGCCCGGCCGCGTTCCCTGATGGAGGCACGCTTGCTGAACTGGGGCCCGTATTCGATACGGATGCTCTTCCGATGCGCGGAATTTCCGCCAAGCTACCCCAGTTGAAGTACGGCCGACTCGCGAAAGAAGCCTGGCCACAGGTCGATGGCCTTGAAACTAGCGAGACGACTCCAGTTACGAGCCAGTTGGGTGAGCTTCTGAAGGAAGCAGGCTTTGAAGGCGGCAGTTTATGGCGGCGCGTGTCTAGCCGTGCATACGCGGCTCTCAGGGCGATACCAGGCGGAAAAGCGGAGGATGATCTCAATTCGCTGCTTGTCTCATGGGCCGCTCCATGGGCTAGAGCCAACGGAGGTCCTGTTAAGGAGATCATTCAAATCGCTGAACGCGAGTTGGCCAACGGGCGAGCAGACATGACAGTTTGAGGGCGTGGCGATGGAGTGGCAGGCGGTTTCCTTAGAGGGCGCGCGTAGGGGCGTCGCGGCGGGGATAGGCTGTAGGCGAGGAGGGGAATGCCTTCGGATATCCGCAGTGTCGGAATGCTTGCGAGCGGTATCGCATCTTTGCTCCGCCCCTAAAGGTAGTCAGGGAGAGTGGGAGCCTGCTGCCTCGGTTCGTCTCTCCGGTATGGTACGACGTAAGTTGGTTTCGTTGTGGCCAGATCTTGCTGCCGATGGAGTGGATACTCAACCTGGAGTAATAGGAATACTTAATAGTCTTGCCGATCTGGGAGACATGGTCAGACTCGAGGGCGGCAGGTGGCTTGCGGCGCCAGCTCACACTGTTCGAGCAGGAGACGGGTTAGCTGTGCTGCTAGGTGGGGGGCCAAAGGAAATACTCCCACAAGCGGTGAGGGCATCGGCAAAGACTGAGGGTAGGGTTCGGCTGGTGGAGACCGCTGCTTGCGAAGGCTGGGCAGATATGTGGGAGGCAGAAGAATGGATCGGAGCCCCCGCCGAAGGGCTTGAAGCATGGTCAGCGCGGCTGCTGGCTGAGGCTACGACTCGACTGACGGACGCTCCTGACGACATGGGTGAGGTCTCCGTTTACTTGACGCGTGAATGGGTCAGACTTACGGATCTGCCGGCCGGCGAGGGACCGATTTTACTCTGCAGAGTGCGCAGTTCGGGAGCGGCCGGGCCGATGTTTTCCTATTTCATTGGTGAATTTGTAAGGAGTCGCCTGCGGAGGCTTAGTGGCATAGATTCCCAGGATGCCAGACGCTTTCGCTTTCATCTGGATGCACGGGCAGGGCGCTCTATCCGCATCGTCGCTTCAGTGTCTCAGGGCTCGGTGAAACTCAGACTAGGGCGCCGCTTGCCAGAGCGTGAGGCAAGGGTACTCCTGCTTGGCTGGCAGGTCCCCGCGCCTGATGGGGGACATCCTGGTGTAACGCATCACATGTTTCCCGTAGAGACTTTACCGATCTTGCGTAAGGCATTTGAGGGGCTTCGGATCGTACTGGACGAGCGTTTGGGCGCAGGGAGAGAAAACTGATGACCGTTATGTCGAAAACTGTCGAAGCAACAGGCGTCCATGAGGCAGCGAGGAGTCTGGCAGAGAGTCTCAGGCAATACATTGAGGCTCAATATCACATCCGTGATGAGGGGCTTATTAAAGAGCGCCATGCGCTTCTTCGAAGGGATGCAACCGTCGCCCAAGTCCCTTATGTGGAAGCCACTCCAGTCTATAAGGTGGGTGATCCCTACGACAGCCTGCCGATCCCTAATGCTGCCGTCGACGCACTGACCCAACTGGCGGGGATGGGCGTCGGCCTTTACCCCCATCCCTACGAGCACCAGTCGGAAGCACTCGTGTCTTTCCTCGGCAATGAAGCAGCCGACCTAGTAGTGGCTACTGGTACCGGTTCTGGTAAGACCGAAAGCTTCCTTATGCCTGTTATTGGTAAGTTGGCAATCGAAGGGGAAGAAAGGCCAGCGTCTGCTGAGCTTCCAGGCTGCAGGGCGATGTTGTTGTATCCGATGAATGCCTTGGTCAATGACCAGCTTGCACGTATCCGGCGAATGCTCGGCAACCCCGAGGCTGCAAAGGTCCTCTCAAAGGGACGAGCGAGGCCCATACGTTTCGGCAGCTATACGGGACGCACCCCCTATCCAGGACGCCGATCCTCCGTGCGGGATGAACGATTTATCAAACCTCTTTTCGAAGAGTTTTATCGCAAGGTCGCAGAGAAATCGGCAGTCCGGATGGAGCTGGAGCGCATCGGCCGCTGGCCCAGTAAAGATCTGGATGCCTTCTATGGGCGAGAGCTGGCTCAGACCAAAACCTACGTGTCGGGTAAGAAGGCTGGCAAGCAATATATTGCCAATAACTGGGGCCATCGGCTTGTTACGCAGCCCGGTGACCGTGAGCTCATGACCCGGAACGAGATGCAGCAGCGCTGCCCGGAACTGCTCATCACCAACTACTCCATGCTTGAATATATGCTCATGCGCCCCATCGAGCGGGGCATTTTCGAGCAGACTAGGGATTGGCTCAAAGCTGATCCCCGGAACGAATTCATCCTCGTTCTCGACGAGGCGCATATGTACAGGGGGGCTGGTGGCGCCGAGGTCGCTCTTCTCATCCGGCGCCTCTGCGCCCGCCTGGAGATACCCCGTGAACGCATGCGTTGCATTCTAACCAGCGCGAGCCTTGGTTCAGGCCCGACTGCAGTCGAGGACGGTGAGCGCTTCGCCCGGGATCTAACTGGCTTGCCAGACGGTTCCTCTCGACGCATCAGAGTGATCCAAGGAACCCCTGAGCCGCGTTCTCTCCCTCGTCCCGCCACGCGCGAAGAGGCCGAGGCGTTGGCGGAATTCGATCTTGGGGCCTTTCAGAATGCCGCCAACGACCTCGGCGCCGCACAGATGGCCGCGATGGAACTCGCCGCACGTCTGAACTGGCAGGTGCCAACCGCAGGGGATCATGCATCATTCCGTGACTGGCTCTTCGAGAATATGACCGACTTCGGTCCCCTTGAGACACTGATCGCGACGGTGTCGGGCAAGGCGGTTAGGCTCGACACTCTCAGCGAGGCGCTCTTCGGCGAATCTCCACCTGACACCGCAGCGCGGGCGGCTGACGCCTTGCTTGCTTTGGGTAGTTATGCCCGGCGGCGCTCAGATGGTCGCGTATTGATACCGACCCGCTTGCATCTTTTCCATAGAGGGCTGCCTGGGCTTCACGCTTGTGTGGACCCTGAATGTTCGCAAAGACTCGGCGGCCACGCCGGCCCCACTATCCTAGGGCGCCTTCATACGAAGCCGTTGGACCGGTGCTATTGCACGTCGAAGGGAAGGGTCTACGAATTGCTCACCCACCGCGATTGCGGTGCCGCTTTCGTCCGCGGCTACGTGAGTTCCGATATGGATTTTGTATGGCATCAGCCGAGTGGCCCATTGTCCGAAGGCGGTACTATCGAACTCATTCCGATTGAGATATTGGTCGAGGAGAACGTTCATCCACGCAGCCGCCACAAAGACATGTGGCTTCACGTTCCAACCGGAAAACTCTTCCCAATCTGCCCCTCTGATACCTCGGGCTACCGCAAGGTAAAAGTACCCGACAAGGTCGCCGCAGGCCAGGTCGAGATCGCCTTCGACGAATGCCCTGTATGCATGCGCAGGACCCGAAGCTCTAAGAGCGAGCCCTCCAAGGTGATGGACCATGTGACGAAGGGCGAGGCTCCATTCACTGCGTTGGTCCGCACGCAGATGGCTCGCCAGCCGGCAAGTCGCACTATCGATGCAAAGCATCCCAATGGCGGTCGAAAGGTACTCATCTTCTCCGACGGCCGCCAGAAGGCTGCCCGGTTGGCCCGCGACATCCCCCGCGACATCGAACTCGACGTGTTCCGACAGGCAGTTGCGCTCGCATGCGCGCGACTGGAGGCAATTTCCCAGGAGCCGCGACCTAACCGTAATTTCTATCTCGCTTTCTTATCCATCCTCTCTGAGCATGACCTTCTCATTTTCGATGGGCAGGATGCGAAGAAGATCGCTGCCGCTCGTGCCGAATTCGAGCGCGACTGTGAGGGAGACCTGAGGCAAGCTCTCGACGATGATTTCGAACCATCGGAAACGCCACCCGCACGGTATCGGATAGCGCTGCTGAAGCTTTTTTGCAGCAACTACTACTCGCTGTCGGGAACAACCGTCGGCTTCGTCGAGCCCGCACGAGCAAAACTCAGGAAGCTCAAAGACGATATCAAGGCGGCAGGGATCGCTCTTGGGGACGAGGACGTCCGGGCACTCGCAGTTGCCTGGATAGATGCACTGCTCAGGGAGTTCGCATTCGACCCGTCGCTGGACTCGGTACTCCGCTGTAAGGCGGCCGGTTACTTCAAGCCGGATTGGGGAAGCAAAGGGCAGTTCGACCGGGCCTTCGCGGAGGCCCTTGCCCGTCGCCCCGGTTGGGGGAAGCTCGCCGTCGAGGCTATCGAGGCAGCGTTCCGCAGCCAGTTGGCGTCCGAGAAAGACAAAGTCTGGTTCCTTACTCCGAACACACTCCGCCTACGAGTCGACCTTTCCCACGTTTGGGCTCAGTGTCCAGATTGCACAGCCCTCATGCCTCTCGCTTTAGGTGGGACGATCTGCCTCGCTTGCGGAGGCGAAGGAGTCAGACTAGTTGATCCCCTGGTGAGCAATTACGTGGCCGCCCGTAAGGGCTTCTGGCGCCTGCCGGTGCAAGAAGCTCTCGCTTCTGGCGCTCGGCTCTCCAACTTGAGCGTCGAAGAGCACACAGCCCAACTCTCAAATCGGGACCGCAGCAGCGTCCACGCTACCACCGAGCTTTATGAGCTTAGATTTCAAGACGTCCTTATCGAGGATTCCGACAGGCCGATTGACGTGCTCAGTTGTACCACCACCATGGAAGTTGGCGTCGACATCGGTTCTCTGGTCGCGGTAGCACTGAGGAACGTTCCCCCCCAACGTGAGAATTACCAGCAACGTGCCGGTCGTGCTGGCCGTCGCGGTGCTTCGGTCTCGACTGTCGTGACGTATTCCCAGACCGGGCCTCACGACAGCCACTATTTCCTGAACCCCGAGCACATCGTGGCTGGGTCGCCGCGTACACCCGAGGTTAAGGTGGATAACCCCAAGATCGCTCGACGTCACGTGCACGCTTATTTGGTCCAGACCTTCTTTCACGAACTTATGGGGCAAAGGGGCTATGGTCCTGATGAAAAAACGTCAATGCTTGAAAAGTCGCTCGGGCCGACACGACAGTTTTTCCATGGGGCACGGGACACTGGTCTAAACCTAGAAGGATTTGGCGATTGGGTGTCACATCGCGTCCTAGCCGCCGAGGGTGATCTGAGGGCATCTATCGCAGCATGGCTTCCACCGTCCCTAGATACCGGCGGTCGACCGATCGAGGAGTGGCTCGCGGAGGTGGCAGAGGAGCTCCTGACGACTTTGCGTCGGCTCAGCGCAGATGTTCCATCACCTGCTGTTTCGGAGGACGACGGAGAGAATAAGGAAGTTGAGGACAACGAAAACGCGGGACCGAATCTAGAGCAGGAAGAACTCCTGGAGTTTCTTTTCTTCCATGGCCTCCTACCGAGCTACGCGTTTCCCACAAGCCTCTGCAGTTTCTTGGTGGAAAAGCGCGAGAAGAATCTCAAAGGCATTTGGGAAGTTCGCACGGTTCAGCGGCCACAGCAGTCGATTTCTCAGGCATTAAGCGAGTATGCCCCCGGGCGGCTGATCGTTATCGATAAGAAGACTTACCGTTCCGGAGGCGTGTTCGCTGACCTTCCAACTGGGGAGGTGAGTCGGGCCAGACCGCTTTTCGCAACTGCGAAAAAGCTCGTCCATTGCGAAGCATGCTCCTTTGTACGTGATCCCCATACGGCCCAGGGAAATGATAGTACTTGTCCTGTTTGTGGCGGAGCGTTGAAAGAGGAGACGATGATTCAGCCAGAAGTCTTTGGTCCCGAATGCGCCAAAGAACTTCCCGAGGACGACCGCGAGCAAGATATCACGTTCGCAACGATGGCGCAGTTCCCGCAGCCCGTTGATCCGGAGGTATTCACCTTTAGGCCGTGTGGGCCAAATGCTAGTTTCACTCACGCGACCGACCGCAGGCTAGTAACCGTCAACCGAGGCAAAGAGGGTGGTCAGGCCAACGGGTTCTCGGTATGCGTCGAATGCGGAGCTGCCTCCGTCTTCGACCAGTTCTCGCCGGCTGGTGGGCCTCACGAACGCCCCTACCGCTACCTCGGCCCGCAGGGGACTCCACAGCTATGCTCTGGTGAGTTCCGACGTGTGCTTCTTGGTCATGACTTCACAACTGATTTATTGCTGGTAAGGCTGAAAGTCGCCGCTCCGCTAGTGACCGACACCAGTGACATAGTGACACTACGAATGCTGGAGGATGCGCTTCACACGATCGCAGAAGCCCTCCGGCTCGCTGCGAGCCGCCATAGGCAATTGGACCTTGATCCTGCTGAGTTTGGTTCCGGTTTCCGTGTTGTCCCCGTTCTTCAAAACGAGGCTCGGATGTTGGACATATTCCTATACGATACACTCTCGGGGGGCGCAGGTTATGCTGAAGTGGCGGCGAGAAATCTTCCAGAGATCTTGGTGGATACTCTTATTCTGTTGGAGAGTTGCACCTGCGACACTTCATGCACTGAATGCCTAGACCACTTCCACAACCAGCACATCCAAGATCGACTCGACAGGAAGCTCGGCGCGGCGCTTTTACGCTACGGAATATTCGGTGAGGAGCCGCGTTGCTCCCCTCCAAATGTACAGGAGGTCACTCTGTCCCAGTTGTGCGCCAGTCTTGAGTTGGACGGCTTCCGGTGCTTGCCAGGTGGTATGCCTGAAGCCCCCATGCTTGTAGAGCATGGAGGGCATCGAATGGCCTTGGGGTCCTTCCCTGGACTAATCGGTCGGCCGGAATTCGTTCATGCGGTCAATAACGCACAGAATGTCCATGGCTACTTAGCATTGAACGAGTACCTGCTCAGATCCAACCTGCCGGATGCCCATCAGCGGGTTCGGAGCTTTTTCCGTTAGTCACCGGAGTCCGTGTCTTTGGGATATGTTCTAGGGACACGTCATCTGAACGGCGAGCCAGGCCATTTACCTCGATTTAGTTAGTGAGCGACTCAATTGAATCAAGGGGTTTCAGGTAGGGTCGGGGAGTTATGCGAAACAAAATGGTATATCGCCAGTTGCGCCGTCCATTTATAGTCATGTGGCATAGAAGATGATCAGAATACATGGGGAAAACGACAATTCGCCGTAAGCGCCCGGTGAACACACCTTCCGAACTCCAGCATTAAGGGCGATGGTGTCCGCGTATTTTTAAGCGGACGCGATAGCCCTTATCGCCGGGATTTCCATGCGCCAACGAAGCTCTTACCCCAAACCGTTCAAGGCCCAAGTCGTGCGGGAGTGCCTGCAACCCGGCGCGACCGTCTCCAGCGTGGCCATCAGTCATGGCATCAACGCCAACGTAATCCGCAAATGGTTACCGATTTACCGTGACCAAGTCCCAGCACTGCCTGCATTCGTACCGCTGCCGCCGATTCCCAAGCGGCAAGCGGATGAAACGGTGGTGATCGCCTTGCCGCTGGGT
>NZ_FOLS01000067.1 GCF_900112375.1 Pseudomonas citronellolis
GCGCAGGCCACCCAGACAACCTATCGAAGTGTCCGAAATTATTTGACCACCACAACTGGCCCCCTCTCCCTTCAGGGAGAGGGCTGGGGAGAGGGCGCTCTCCCCCAAGCACCAGTCCCCCAAGGAATCCCAACCCGAAGATTTTTCAATTGCCCTCCCCGCCCCAACGGCTAAACACTCGTTCAACAACTCAAGGGACGAGTCCGCCATGCCCACCTTCACCCAGACCTACTACGAAGCCACCTCCGCAAAGCCGACCTACCCCACCCAGACCGGCCACCTCGACACCCGCGTCTGCATCCTCGGCGGTGGCCTCGCCGGCCTCAACACCGCCCTGGGCCTGGCTGAACGCGGCATAACCGACGTGGCGCTGCTGGAATCGCACTACGTGGGCCACGGCGCCTCGGGCCGCAACGGCGGCTTCGTCTTCGGCGGCTACAGCCTGGGCAACGCCGACCTGCTCGCCACCCTCGGCGCCGAGCAGGCGCGGCGGCTCTACCACCTGACCCTCGAAGCGGTGGACCTGATCCGCCAACGCGCGCGCCAATACGCCATCGACTGCGACCTGGTGGACCAGGGCGTGATCCTCGCCAACTGGTTCAACGACCCGTCACGCCTGGAAAAACCCCGGCGCCTGATGAAGGAAGCCTACGGCGTGGACTGGGAGCCCATCGCCACCGGAGCACTCCGCGAACAACTCAAGACCGACCGCTACTTCGGCGGCCTGCTGGAACGCAACGCCTTCCACTTCCACCCGCTGAAATACGTGCGCGGCGTGGCCCGCGCCGCCGCCGGCCTGGGCGTGCGCATCCACGAAGGCTCGCCAGCCCTGGGCATCGAAAAACGCGACGGCCGCTTCGTCGTGCGCACCGCCGGCGGCGAAGTGCACGCCGAGCAAGTGGTGTTCTGCGGCGGCGGCTACGCCCGCGGCGTGTACCGGCCCATCGAGCGCGCCGTGCTGCCCATCGCCACCTACGTCATCGCCACCGAGCCCCTGGGCGAGCGCCTGCAGGACGCCATCGCCTGCCAGGCGGCTGTCTACGACACCCGCTTCGCCTTCGACTACTACCGCCCGCTGGCCGACGGCCGCATCCTCTGGGGCGGGCGCATCTCCATCCTCGACCGCGGCCCGGAGGCCATCGCCGCCCTGCTCAAGCGCGACCTGACGCTGGTTTATCCACAGCTGGCCGAGGTGAAGGTGGACTACTCCTGGGGCGGCCTGATGAGCTACGGCCGTCACCAGATGGCACAGATCGGCCAGGACGAAGCCGGCATCTGGCACGCCATCGGCTTCGGCGGCCACGGCATGGCGCCGACCACCGTGGCCGGCGAAGTGCTCGCCGACGCCATCAGCGGCGCCAGGGCGGTGCCGCCCGGCTTCGCCCGCTTCGGCCTGACCCACGCCTTCGGCCTCGCCGGCCTGCTCGCCGCCCAGGCCACCTACAGCGCCTACGAGGCCCGCGACGCCTTCGACAGCCGCCGTCTCAACGGCTAGGGCTGGTACCCGGCGCGCTCGCGGTCTAAGGTCGATGCAAGCCTCAAGACCGGAGCCCCCATGGCAATCAAGACCACCCCCAACCGCCAGCAGACGCACCTGGCCGTACTGATCGACGCCGACAACGCCCCCGCCGCCATCGTCGAAGGCCTGTTCGAGGAGATCGCCAAATACGGCGTGGCCAGCGTCAAGCGCATCTACGGCGACTGGACGCAGCCGCAACTGGGCAAGTGGAAGCAGGTGCTGCTCGACCACTCCATCCAGCCGATCCAGCAGTTCGCCTACACCAAGGGCAAGAACGCCACCGACAGCGCGCTGATCATCGACGCCATGGACCTGCTCTACACCCGCCGCTTCGACGGCTTCTGCCTGGTCTCCAGCGACAGCGACTTCACCCGCCTGGCCGCCCGCCTGCGCGAGGAAGGCCTGATGGTCTACGGCTTCGGCGAAAGCAAGACGCCCGACCCCTTCGTGCGCGCCTGCGACAAATTCATCTACACCGAAATCCTCCGCGCCGACCCGGTGACCCCGGCGGAACCTGCGGAAACCGGCCAGCCCCAGGAACCCAAGACCCCCGCCGCCAAGCCCAAGCCCCAGCGCGTGCCGCTGGACTTCATCGCCAAGGTGCTCGACGACATCGCCGACGACGAGGAAGACTGGGTGCAGCTCGGCGCCCTCGGCCAGAACATCAGCAAACTGCGCCCCGCCTTCGACCCACGGCTATACGGCTTCAAGAAACTCAGCGACCTGATCAAGGGCCACCCCAAGCGCTTCGAACTCCAGGCCCGCGGCGGCAGCAACAGCGGCGGCAAGGACCTGTACGCGCGCAACGTGCGCAAGTGAGCCGCGTCAAAGGCCCGGGCCGGAGCGAGCCGGTATGCTGGGCCGGTCATCAAGGAGGAAAGCCATGACCGCCCTACCCCGCAGCCTCTTCGCCGCCCTGCTGCTCGGCCTGGCCCTGTGCGCCAGCGCCCAGGCCTCGACGCTGCGCTGCGGCACGCAGCTGATCAACGAAGGCGACAAGATGGACGTGGTGTTGGAGAAATGCGGCGCGCCGGCGAAACGCGAAGTCTTCCCGCCGGCCCCACCCCGCCGCGGCCCGGACGGCAAATTCATCCCCGGCGGCGCCACCATCGAAGTCTGGACCTATCCCCCACAGAACGGCGCCACCCGCGTGCTGCGCTTCCGCGAAGGCATCCTGATGCTGATCGGCACCGAGTTCCGCTGAACCCCACTGCTTTCCGCTCTTCGTAGGAGCGAGCTTGCTCGCGAACCGCGCTTCCCGGCGACTCCAGCGCCAAACCAACCCCCGCCCCTCTCCCTAACCCTCTCCCTGAAGGGAGAGGGGACCGTTGGGCAGAACCGGATGTTCTAGAGTCAGCCGACAGCCCCGGTGGTTTCCGGCTGAAACCTTCTCTCGGCACGGACAAGCCCCCTTCTCCCTTCAGGACGGGGCGCGCAGCCGAGGGCTGGGGAGAGGGAACGGACTCCACCCAAAAACCGACACTGCCGGCGAGCACCATTCGCGAGCAAGCTCGCTCCTACACCCACATCGGAAATATCACCGTGTCCCGGCCAAAGGCCGCTCCCTATCCTGCCCCGGTCACGGCGGGCGCCGTGACCGGGTTTGGCGACCCAAGGAAGTAGGTGGCGGCACTCGCGAACCACCACACGCCACGGTACAAGGCTTTTCATCAGGCATCCTTCCGGCTGGCTACCAGCTGCCGTAGGGAATGCCATGTTTGTCGATATAGGCCTTCGAGGCTTCGGAAAGCGGTCGATGTTTACCGCCTGAGGTGCCGTTATAAGGTCCCTTGGGCTCGACTTCGGCCTGGGCTCGCAGGATTTCGATACTTTCGCCGCAGGTACTTCTCACCCAGCCACGCACCACCCCGCCAGGGGCCAAGCCGATGACCAGAGCTTCTCGGTAAGCGCTGTAGGGGCAGGCGGGCTCAAGCTTCTCGACCATCAACTGACGGGCACGCTCTGGAATGTCGAGGGTCACCCGATAGGTCTGCGGCTCGGCCAGGGATTGCCAACGCACGAAGATGCGCTTGGGGAGGTCCGCGTCGTCGACATTGCGACCAGCCCCCCAATTGCCTCTCCACACCTTGGGCTGCCCACTGTCGTCATCCGGCACATGCACTGCCACGACTCCGCCGCCCATATGGGGAAAGAAGCGGCCACGGATATCCTCCACATCTGCCGTCTCCACCCACACTTCCATATAGTCCGGCGCCAGGAAGCCCAACCGCCAATACCGGTAAGGCAGATCACCAGCGCCC
>NZ_FOLS01000041.1 GCF_900112375.1 Pseudomonas citronellolis
TCCCTGAAGGGAGAGAGGCTTGTCCGTGCCAGCGGGAAGAATGGCCTACGCCGGATACTTCGCGCTTGCCAGCTAACTGCGGAATACCCACGCACGCCGAACGGTCCCCTCTCCCTCCGGGAGAGGGTTAGGGTGAGGGACGGGCGTAACCCCGCATGCCGTAATCCCCGGAAAACACTATCTGCTAGAACAACGCCAAGCCCGAAACCGAGCGGACCGATAGCGAAGGTCAAACGGCGGATAACGTGGAACGTTATCCGCCCTACGCAAAGGTCACGCCTGGCGTAGGGCGTATAACCGTTCGCGGTTATACGCCGCTACACCTGCCCCGCCGGCAACGCCTCTGGTCCTTGGGTGCCAAGCCTTGCGCCGAAGCGGAATCGAAGTCCGTAACCCTCTCCCCAGCCCTCTCCCTGAAGGGAGAGGGAGCTTGTCCGTGCCGGCGGGAAGAATGGCCTACGCCGGGTACTTCGCGCTTTCCGGCTAACTGCGGAATAACCACGCACTCCGAACGGTCCCCTCTCCCTTCAGGGAGAGGGTTAGGGAGAGGGAGCGGAATCGCCCCGGAACACCACTGCCACAGGTGACTCCCATTCGCGAGCAAGCCCCAACCTCAACGCAACGGCGTCCCCACCCAAAGCACCTGCGTCACCTGCCCCTGGTGGAACTGGTCGAAGTTGTCGTCGGACACCAGCACCAGGCTGCGCCGCCCGTCCGCCGTGCGCGGCCCCCAGGCCATGCCCTCGAGCAGGTCCAGGCGCGGCAGGCGCAGGTCGGCGAAGTCCAGCAGCAGGTGCTTGCGCCCCGGGCGGAAGTCCGCGCCGGCCAGGCGCGAGATGTTCAGTACGTCGCTCGCGCCGTCCAGGTCCAACTGGTACAGGCGCACCCGCGATTCCATGCGCCCGCCGCCGCGGATCAGCACCACCCGCTCCAGCACCAGCAGGTGGCCGTCGTCCAGCGCGAGGATTTCCGACACGCTGTCCAGGTCGCGCGGGTGGCTGCTGTCCGCCGGCAGTGGGTCGAGCGAATAGGCCACCTGGCGCAACGCCCTGCCCTCGCGGTCGAGCTGGGTGAAGCGGGCGTAGGCGCCGCTCTTGCGCGTTGGCGGTTCGCCGTCCTGGTACAGCGGGCCCTCCATGGCCAGCCACAGGCTGGCGCCGTCGGCGGCGAAGCTCAGGCCTTCGAACGAAAGGTTGTCGCGCACGCCGTTGGCCGCGAACATCGCCGGCAGCGCCAGCACCTGCAGCAGACTGCCGTCGCGGGCGGCCTGGCGCAGGCTGGGCGGCACGCCTTCGCCGGGGTTGCCTTCGCTGGTGTACCAGAGGCTGCCGTCGCGCGGGTCGATGCGCAGCGACTCGAAGTCCGGCACCTCGCCCGGCGCGCCGCCGGCGTGGCGGGCCTTGCTCGGGTAGAAGGAGCCGTCGGCCTGGCGCCAGAGGATCACGTCTTCCAGCTTCACCGCCTTCGGCCCCACGTCCAGCCAGTAGGCCCGCGCCGGACCGTGCTCGGAGGTGTCGTCGCTGATCGCCAGGAAGCGCTGCGAGCGGCTGTCGTAGTCGATGCCGGACAGGCCGCCGACAGTGGTGTACTGGAAGCTCTGGCGCAGCGCCAGGCGCTGTTCGCCGAGCAGCGCCCAGCCGTCGGCGGCGCTCGTCTGGGCCGCGCCGAGGGCGGCGAGCAGGGTCAGGCCGGGCAACAGGCGCCGGCCGTGGCCGAGGTTCATCGGCAACTCCTTGTGTTGGGGGTTCAGGCGTGGGCGGCGAAGCTGTCCGGCTGGTTCAGCACGCAGCGGATGCCGCCGGGCAGGGCCATGCTGGCCACGCACTGGTTGCAGTGGTTGCAGCCGTTCGCGTAGCCCTCGCCGCGCTCGCGGACGTTGCGCACCAGGTCCGGGTCGCGCAGCAGGGCGCGGCCCAGGGCGACGAAGTCGAAGCCTTCCTGCATGGCCCGCTGCAGGCTGTCGCGGGTGCTCACACCGCCCAGGTACACCAGCGGCATGTCGGTGGCCTGGCGTACCCGCCGGGCCTGGTCGAGGAAGTACATCTCGGCGTAGGGCGAGCTGGCGAACAGGCGCCCGCCGAACCACTTCATGGCGGTGCGCTGCAGCGGGTTGCGCTCCAGCGGGATCATCCGCTGCAGCGGGCTTTCGCCGCGGAACAGGTACATCGGCGAGCGGCTGGTGAAGCCGCCGCTCATCACCAGCGCGTCCAGGCCGTGCTCGGCCAGGCGCTGCGCGGCGCGGCACGACTCGTCGATCTCCAGGCCGCCGGCGAAGCCGTCGCTGAGGTTGAGCTTGGCCAGGATCGGGAAGCCCTCGCCCACCGCCTCGCGCACCGCCGCCAGCACTTCCAGGGGCAGGCGCAGGCGGTTGTCCAGGCTGCCGCCGTAGGCGTCGCTGCGGCGGTTGGTGGCCGGCGAGATGAACTGGCTGAGCAGGTAGCCGTGGCCCATGTGGATTTCGATGGCGTCGAACCCGGCGCGCTTCACGAAGGCCGCGGCGGCGCGGTATTCGTCGAGGGTCTTGCGGATGTCGGCGCTGCCCATGGCGCCGGCGAAGGGCACCCCGCTGAACAGCCCGTACTGGTTGAGGCAGGCGCTGGGCCCGCGCGGGCGCGGGATGTTCAGCGGCCGGGTGCGGCTGAAGAAGCCGCAGTGCGCCAGCTGCGCCGACAGCGCCCCGCCCTCGCGGTGTACCGCATCGGCCAGTTGGCGCAGTTGGGTGAAGATGCCTTCGTGCATCCACATCTGGTCGGGGAAGGTCAGGCCGTCCGGCGACACGCCGCAGTAGGCCACGGTGGTCATCCCGACGCCACCGCGGGCCATGCGCGCGTGGTGCGCGGCCAGCTCGGCGCCGGGCACCCCGCCAGGGCACATGCCTTCGAAGGTGGCGGTCTTGATCACCCGGTTGCGCAGGGCCAGCCCGGCCAGGCGGGTGGGGCTCAGCACCTTGTCCAGCGCGTCTTGCGGGGTCATCTCAGGCCTCCTGGGCGGTGAAGGGGACGAACTCGGCGACTTCCAGCTCGAAGCCGGACACCGCCTTGTAGGCCACCGGGAAACTCATCAGGCGCATCCTGCGCACGCCCAGGTCGCGGAGGATCTGCGCGCCGACGCCGAGGGTGCGCTGGGGGAAGCGCGGCGGCTGCAGGCGCGGCCCCTGGGCCAGCTGATCGAGGATCGCGGCGGCGCTTTCCTGCTGCGCCAGCAGCACCAGCACCCCGCGCCCCTCGGCGGCGATGCGCGCCAGGGAGCGGTCCAGGTTCCATTGCTGCGGCCCGCGCGGCGGCTCGCCGGCGAGCAGGTCGCGCAGCGTCTCCACCGCCTGCACGCGCACCAGCACCGGCTGCGCCGGGTCGATCTCGCCGCGCACCAGGGCCAGGTGCAGCACGTCCTTGAAGGCGTCGTGGTAGGCGCATACGCGGAACGGGCCGTGGCGGGTGTCGATGCGGTACTCGGCACTGCGGGCGATGGTGCCCTCGTGGAGGATGCGGTGGTGGATCAGCTCGGCGATGCCGCCCACCGGCAGGCCGTGGCGCCGGGCGAAGGCGCGCAGGTTTTCGCCGCGGGCGTTCTCGCCGTCCTCGTCGAGGATGCCGGCCAGCAGCGCCGCCGGCTGCAGCCCGGCCAGGCGCGCCAGGTCGCAGGCCGCCTCGGCGTGGCCGGCGCGGCTCATCACCCCGCCGGGCAGCGCGCGCAGCGGGAAGACGTGGCCGGGGCTGACCAGGTCGGCCGGGCCGCTGGCCGGGTCCACCGCCACCTGCACGGTGCGCGCCCGGTCGGCGGCGGAGATGCCGGTGCTGATGCCCCGCGCCGCCTCGATGGAGACCATGAAGCCCAGCCCCTCGCCACGCGGGCCGGCGGTCATCGGGCTCAGGCCCAGGGCGCGGCAGCGCTCGTCGGTCAGGGCCAGGCAGATCAGCCCGCGGGCTTCGCGGGCGAAGAAGTTCAATGCGGCATCGTCGATGAATTCGGCGGCCTGCAGCAGCATGCCGTCGCCCTCGTCGTCCTCGCCGTCGACCAGCACCACCGGCTGGCCACGGCGCAGCGCCTCGATCAGGTGCAGGGTGCTGTCCAGGGCCATGTTCGCCTCCTCAGGCCAGGGCGTCGCGCAGCCAGGCCGCGGCTTGGTTCAGGTAACCCTCAGCGCGTGGCGCATAGGGCGCGAAGCTGGCGAAGCCGTGCAGCATGCCCTCGGCGCGCACCAGGCGCACGTCGGCGCCGGCGGCGCGGGCACGCTCGGCGAAGGCCTCGCCCTCGTCGCGCAGCGGGTCATGGGAAGCGCTCAGCAGCAGCGTCGGCGGCAGCCCGCCGAGGTCGTCGGCGTGCAGCGGCGAGGCCAGGGCATCCAGCGGCGCCGGCCACTGGCCCAGGTACTGGCGCCAGAACCAGTGCATCATCTGCGCTTCGAGAAAGTGGCCCTTGGCGAATTCGCCGTAGGAAGCGCTGGCGCATGCCTGGTCGGTCACCGGGTAGAACAGGCACAGCGCCCGCGGCCGCGGCCCGCCGCGCTGGTGCAGCAGGCGCGCGGCGGCGATGGCCAGGTTGCCGCCGGCGCTGTCGCCGGCCAGGGCCAGGCGCTCGGCATCCACGCCCAGTTCGGCTGCGCGCGCCACCAGCTCGCAGGTGGCCTGGTAGCAGTCCTCCGGCGCCGCCGGGAACGGCGCTTCCGGCGCCAGCCGGTAGCCCACCGAGGCCACCGCCGCGCCCGTGGCCAGGGCCAGGCGGCGGCACAGGTCGTCGTGGGTGTCGAGGTTGCCGGCGACGAAGCCGCCGCCGTGGAAGAACACCAGCAGCGCCAGGCCGTCGGCGGCGCTGGGGCGGTACAGGCGCGCCGGCAGCTCGCCGGCCACGCGCAGCTCGCGCACCTCTTCCAGGGCCAGCGGCGCGGCGCCCAGGCCCTGGTCGGCGAAGCCGCGGTAGGTGGCGGCGTCGAGCCGTTCGAAGTCCAGGGCGAAAGCCCCGGCGAACTGCTCCAGAAGGACTTGCATGTGCGGATCGAGGGCCATGTTCGCTCCTTATACGTCGGCCAGCAGGAAGACCGGGTTGGTCTCCTCGACAATGCTTTGCGTGCGCGCCTGCAGCGCCGGCTTGAAGTCCGGGTGCGGCAGTATCCAGAAGCGCTTCTCGTCGATGGCCCGGAACACCAGGGCGGCCAGTTCGTCCGCCGGCATGCCCTGGCGGATGCTGTGCTCCAGCTGTTCGCCCAGTGCCGCGCCGGCCATGCCGCCGGCCTGGTCGGAGGCCATGATGCGGCTGGCCACCGGCCCCGGGCAGAGCACCGAGACGCCCACCGGCGCGCCCAGGGCGGCCAGCTCGTGGTGCAGCACTTCGGAGAGCGCCACCAGGGCCTGCTTGGTCACCGTGTAGGCGGCCAGGAAGGGGCTGGCCAGCAGGCCGGCCAGGGACGCGGTGTTGACGATGTGGGCCGGGCGGCCCTGGGCCAGCAGCCCCGGCACGAAGGCACGCAGGCCGTTGATCACGCCCAGCAGGTTGATGTCGAGCATGCGCCGCCACTGCGCCTCGCTGAGTTCCCAGCTGGCGCCGGTCTGCATCACCCCGGCGTTGTTGAACAGCAGGTCGATGCCGCCGAAGCGCGCCAGCGTCTGCTCGCGCAGCGCTTGCAGGTCGGCCTCGCGGGCCACGTCGGTGACCTGCGCCAGCACCTCGCAGCCCTGCTCGCGCAGCTGCCCGGCCAGGGCCTGCAGGCCCGCCGCGTCGCGGTCGGCCAGGGCCAGGCGCATGCCCTGCCCCGCCGCGTGTTGCGCCAGGCCGCGGCCGATGCCGCTGGCGGCGCCGGTGATCACGGCCACCTGGCCTTGTCGCTCGCTCATCGCTGCTCCGTTTGTCGTTGTTGTCGGTTCGGCTGGCGCTGTTATCGCCGGGCGGGCAGCGCGGGACATCGTCCACCCGGACTAGGGCGCCCTCCTCGTCCGTTCAGACGATGCCGCAGCCGCTCTGGCTTGCAGAATCCGCAGGAGGCCTCTGCCGCCACCCACCTTCTGCCTGCGGCAACCTGATGGGAGAACAACAATGAGTACGCTGCACCGAATCGAAGCCCGGCCCCTGCAGGATCGCTACGCCCGCGGCTGGCACTGCCTGGGCCTGGCCAGCCAGTACCGCGACGGCAAGGCGCACCGCCTGGATGTCTTCGGCACCCGCCTGGTGGCCTTCCAGGGCGAGGTCGGCGAGGTGCACATCCTCGACGGCTACTGCCCGCACATGGGCGCCGACCTCAGCGAAGGCTGCGTGGAAGGCAACGGCCTGCGCTGCCCGTTCCACGAATGGCGCTGGGGCGCCGACGGCGTGTGCAACGACATCCCCTACGCCAAGCGCATCCCGCCGCGGGCGAAGATCAAGTCCTGGCCGGTGCTGGAGCAGAACCGCCTGCTGTTCGTCTGGAACGACCCCGAAGGCAACCCGCCCATCGCCGAGCAGGCCATCCCGCGCATCGACGCCTGCTACGACGACGCCTGGGCCGAATGGGAGATGGCCGAGCTGAAGATCGAGACGAACTGCCGCGAGCTGGTGGACAACGTCTCGGACATGGCGCATTTCGACAGCGTGCACAAGGCGCCCATCGACGAGTTCAGCAACCACTTCGAAGGCCACCTGGCGGTGCAGGTGATGCGCGGCCGCAGCGCGCGCCTGTCCGGCGACAGCGAGCTGCGCACCGTGGCCACCTACTACGGCCCGGCCTACCAGATCACCGAGATGACCGGCGCCATGGACGGCCAGTTGATCGAGTCGATCCTGCTCAACTGCCACGTGCCCATCGACCAGAACAGCTTCACCCTGCGCTACGGCGTGCTGGTGAAGAAGCTCCCGGGGCTTTCCGACGAACAGAACCGCGCCATGGCCCAGGCCTACGTCGAGCAGGCGCGCCTGGCCTTCTACGAGGACGTGGCCATCTGGCACAGCAAGACCCGCGTCGACAACCCGCTGCTGTGCGACGGCGACGGCCCGGTGTACCAGCTGCGCAAGTGGTACGAGCAGTTCTACACCGACGTCGCCGAGCTGCCGGCCGGCCTCGCCGACCGCAAGGACTTCATCGTCCGCGCGCGCCAGGCCGAGCCGGCCTGAACCGCCCGTCCCCAGCCTTGCGGGGACGGATTGCCTTTTGCGGAAAGCGCCGCGTACTCTCAGCGGCGCTTTCCAGAACAACAATAAGAAACGGTTCAATCGATGGCACAGTCGCTCACCCTCGAGCAGTTCAGCGGGATGCTCGGCAATCTCTACCAGGGGCCCCTGGAAGCCACGCCGTGGCAGTCCTTCCTCAACGAGCTCAACCAGTTCTTCGAAGCCAAGTACGTCACCTTCATCCTGCGTCCGCCCAGCGACCAGAACGAAGGCCTGATGGTCAACACCAACGGCAGCTCGGCCGAAGTGGTGGCCTCGTACAACCAGTACTATTTCAACCTCGACCCCTTCGTCGACCTGCCCAGCGGCCAGGTGGTGATCCTGGATGAGTTCGTGCAGCGCGACGAGTGGCTGAACTCGGAGTTCTACCGCAACTTCCTCGAACCGGTGGGGGTGTTCCACATCCTCGGCGCCGACATCCGCACCGCCGACGGCGCCCTGTGCCGCATCCGCGTCAGCCGCGGCATCGAATCGCCGGGCTTCAGCCTCGCCGACAAGGCCCTGCTGGCGCACTTCGTGCCGCACCTGGAGCGCTCGGTGGCGCTGCACACGCAGATCAACCGCATCGAGACCGAGCGCAACCTCTACGCCGGCGCGGTGGACCAGTTCGCCGTGGGCACCATCATCCTCGACGAGAGCGGCAAGATCCTGCAGACCAACCAGGTGGCCGAACACCTGCTGCGCGAGAAGGACGGCCTGAAGATCAGCGGCGACAGCCTGCAGGTCGGCACCCCGCGCGACTGCCAGGAGTTCCGCCGCCTGGTGAAGCAGGCCCTGCAGTCGCAGAAGGGCGCGCAGCCCTCGGTGGTGGAGGCGATGCGCGTGCAGCGCCCCTCCGGCCGCGCCGACCTGGGCATCATCGTGCGCTCGGTGCCGCTGAGCGAATGGAACGAGGGCAAGCACTGCCCCTCGGTGGTGATCTTCGTCAGCGACCCGGAGCAGGAATCCCGCGCGCCGCAGGAGATCGTCAAGGCGCTGTTCGACCTGACCCCCGCCGAGGCCCAGCTGGCCATGCTGCTGGCCAACGGCCTGACCCTCGACGAAGCCTCGGAGGAACTGGGCATCAGCCGCAACACGGCGCGCGCGCACCTGCGCTCGACCTTCTCCAAGACCGGGGTGACGCGGCAGACCATGCTGGTGCGCCTGATCCTGCGCAGCGTGGCCACCCTGGGCTAGTCCGAGCGGACGATTTGCCGGGCCCGCGCGGCGGTTAGCGTAACCCCGGACAGCAACCGCCGCATGAGGTCCACTGCCATGGTGAAAGTCGCTCCGCTACTGATCGCCTTCGTCTTCGCCGCCAGCCTCGCCGGCGCGCACCTGATGCTGCGGGTCCACGAGCAGTCGCAGCAACTGGCCCAGCTCAACGCGCGGCTGAGCGCCGGCGTGCCCTGCATGCCCGGCGGCGTGATGCGCCTGCTGCCCTGAGCTACCTGGCGAACAGCTGGCCGATGTCCTTGAACGCCTTGAACTCCAGGGCGTTGCCGCAGGGGTCGAGGAGGAACATGGTCGCCTGCTCGCCCACCTGGCCCTTGAAGCGCACGTAGGGTTCGATCACGAAGCGCACGTCGAACGAGCGCAGGCGCTCGGCCAGCGCTTCCCACTGCTCCCAGTCCAGCACGATGCCGAAGTGCGGCACCGGCACGTCGTGGCCGTCCACCGGGTTGCAGTGGGCATTTTCCTGGGACGCGGTGCGCGGGTGCTCGTGGATCACCAACTGGTGGCCATAGAAGTCGAAGTCCACCCACTGGTCGCTGGAGCGGCCCTCCTCCAGGCCGAACACCTCGCCGTAGAAACGGCGGGCGGCGGGCAGGTCGTGGACGGGGATGGCGAGGTGGAAGGGGCGAAGGCTCATGGGTGGCTCCTGGCGTCGACGAACAGGGATCCGTTCATGCTAGGACTGCCTGGCGCCGAGCGCACCCGTGCGGCTGCTTGATTTTGGCCATTGGCTGGAGTGACTCACCGCCTGGCCACAAAGCCTGCCGCCACGGATCAAAAATGAATTAATAAATAATTATTCAGTATTTATTGTTCTAAGAAGAGCCCGGCTAGGCTAGCCCCATCCTTCACCGCAGTTCCCTGAGGAGTCGCCATGGACCACACCGACAACGTCATCGACCTCGCCCGCTACCGCACCCGCCGCCAGGCGCGGCGCATGGCCGAGCTGATGTGGGCGATGTACGCGAGCCGCGCCGGCTTCGGCGCCACCCAGTGGGTGCAGCAGCAGCGCGACAACGGCATCCGCGAGGCCTGAACGTGGGCCTGCCGCTTTCCACCGACGCCACCGAGGCGGGCCTCGAAACCGCCCCGGCGGCGGCCGACGATCCCATCGGCCAGCGCGTGGCCCACAACCTGCTGCGCCTGCGCGGCAAGCGCAACCTGTCCCTGGACGGTCTGGCCCGGCTGTCCGGGGTGAGCCGGGCGATGCTGGCGCAGATCGAATCCGGGCGCAGCGTTCCCTCGATCAAGGTGCTGTGCAAGATCGCCCAGGGCCTGAAGGTCTCGGTGGCGGCCTTCCTCGACGACCGCGCCTTCGACGGCGTGGCCCTGCTGCCGGCGCGCGAGAGCAAGCGCCTGGTCAGCGGCGACGGCGCCTTCGTCAGCCGCGCGCTGTTCCCCTTCGACGTCTCGCGCCAGGTGGAATTCTACGAACTGCGCCTGGCGGGCCTGGCCATCGAACACTCCGCCGGCCACGCCCCCGGCACCCAGGAAAACCTGGTGGTGGCCCAGGGTGTGCTGGAGATCGCGGTGAACGAAGAACGCTTCCTGCTCGGCACCGGCGACTCCATCCTGTTCTACGCCGACCAGCCGCACAGCTACCGCAACCCGGCCGACAGCGAGGCGGTGGCCTACCTGGTGAGCACCTACGCCGAACGCCTGGACTGAGGCGGCGGCACAAAGCAAAAGGCCCGGCGGGTTTCCCCACCGGGCCTTTCTCGTTCAGCGCGCCGCGGTCAGCAGGTGCAGCACATCATCGGCATGCCGTTGCAGCTCATCATCATCGGCATGCCGCATTCCATCATCTTGTTCATCAGCATGCAGCAGTTCTTGAACATCTCCATGTTCATGCCCTGCATCGGCATCATCTTGCACATCATGGCGTCGCCCTGCATGGAGCACTCCATCATGCACTTCATCGACGGCATGGGCATGCCCATCATCATCGGCATCATGTTCATCATGCCCATCATCGGCATCATCGCCATGCCGGTCTGGGACATGCACATCATCGACATGTTGCCGCAGTGCATCATCATCGGCATGCCGCAGTTCATCATCATCGCCATCATTTCCGCGTTGTTGCGGAACATGGCAGCGTCCATGCCCATGGCCGGCATCATCTTGCACATCATGCCGTCGTCCTGCATTTCGCACTGCATGGTCGCCATCATCATCGGCATGCCCATCATGGGCATCATCGGGTTGGCGTTCATCGGCATCTGCATTGCATTCATCATGGTGGAACTCCCTGAACTGGACGGAATGGGTAACTGCTGATGGGGCCGATTCTAGGGAGGCCGGCGAGCCGGACAAGCTGGCGGCCCAGCGCCGGTTCGCTTCGCCCGCCACGGCGAAAAGCCCGGTGCCGCGGAGCCTTTCGGCGTGGTGACGACGGATTCGACGTCATGGCAGCGACAGTTGCTCAAGCGGCAGGGAAAACCACGAGATGGATATGCATTCCAGTGCTTAGCAAATAACTGTAGTGAATAAAGAGTCTAAGCCTCGAGCACTTTGGCTGCCTCGGCATCCAGCAACCGTCCTGCCCCGCACCGAGATGCTCTTCGTAGGATGGGTTGAGCCTGCGAAACCCATGCGGTCGCGGTGATGGGTATCGCTTCGCTCAACCCATCCTACGGTGGCGTTTCTCCGCACCTTGTAGGAGCGGATTCATCCGCGATTCCGCCGGCAGGGCGGACAAGGCCCAGGCCGACCTCGGCGCTGCCGGGGATCACCGCTAAACGGCGGATAACGCGGAGCGTTATTCGCCCTACGTGTGCGCCACGAGGCACGGCATGTCCCCGTAGGATGGCGTTTCTCCTGCACCAGCAGGAACCAACTGTCCGCTGACCAACAGCGACCCAACATTCTGTTCGCTCAGCAACAGAGTGCCACCGCCCGCAGCTCGCCAGGCCCCGCGCCACGGCGCCTGCGTCGCTGGCATGGGGCTTGCCTGACAGCCGCTAGCGCTTCAACGGCTCCCACTGCGAATCCAACGCCCGCATCCCAGCGCGGCGTCGGCGCCCTCCGCGAGCGTTCGCCCCATTCCAACAAGACTCCCCGCCACGCGTGCACCCATGGGGCCCTGCCCCTTTCGACGATGGCAACGAGGACACATCATGAGTCTGGATATCTTCTGGTTCCTGCCCACTTCCGGCGACACCCGCTACCTGGGCCATTCCGACAGCGGCCGCCCGGCGACCAACGAATACATGCGGCAGATTGCCGTGGCCGCCGACCAGCTCGGCTACGACGGCCTGCTGATCCCCACCGGCGCCAGTTGCCTCGACCCCTGGGTGACCGCCGCCAGCCTGGTGCCGGTGACGCGGCGCATCAAGCTGCTGGTGGCGCTGCGCACCTCCCTGGGCAACCCCACCGCCTCGGCGCGCCAGGCGGCCACCCTCGACCAGGCCAGCGGCGGCCGCCTGCTGCTCAACGTGGTGCCCGGCGGCGACGCCACCGAGCTGGCCGCCGACGGCGTCTTCTATTCCCACGACGAACGCTATGAGGCCTCCGACGAGTTCCTCGGCATCTGGCGGCGCCTGCTCGGCGGCGAAACCGTCGACCACGACGGCAAGCACCTGCAGGTGCGCGGCGCGCAGAACTTCTTCCCGCCCGTGCAGAAGCCCTACCCGCCGCTGTACTTTGGCGGCTCCTCGCCCGCCGCCCACGAGCTGGCGGCCAAGCACGTGGACGCCTACCTGACCTGGGGCGAGCCGCCGGCGGCGGTGGCCGAGAAGATCGCCGACGTGCGCCAGCGCGCCGCCCGCCATGGCCGCACGGTGCGCTTCGGCGTGCGCCTGCACGTGATCGTCCGCGAGACCAACGAGAAGGCCTGGGCCGCCGCCGAGGAACTGATCAGCCACCTGGACGACGCCACCATCGCCGCGGCCCAGGCCAACTACGCGAAGATGGATTCCGAAGGCCAGCGGCGCATGGCCGCGCTGCACGGCGGCGACCGCAAGCGCCTGGAAGTCGCGCCCAACCTGTGGGCCGGCGTCGGCCTGGTGCGCGGCGGCGCCGGCACCGCGCTGGTGGGCGATGCGCAGACGGTGGCGGCGCGCCTGCTGGAATATGCGGCGCTGGGCGTGGACAGCTTCGTGCTGTCCGGCTACCCGCACCTGGAAGAGGCCTACCGCTTCGCCGAACTGGTGTTCCCGCTGCTGCCGGGCAAGGGCCGGGTGACGGTGGAGGGCGTGGTCACCGGCGGCGCCTTCGACGTGCGCGCGGGGCAAGGCAAGGAGCACGCGGCCTGATCGCGCCTCGACGAGCGTAGGCGCCCGCCCGGGCGCGGGGGGCTATCCTGAAGCGGTGACCTTCAGGAAAAGACGAGGAGAGAGCGATGAGCGACCATCCATCGTCCCCGCCCGGCCCCGACTTCGCCCAGGGCGTGCCCCTGGCGGACGTCGTCGAAGGCAGCCCGCTCGCCGGCCACGTCGGCGGCGAAGCGGCGCTGCTGGTGCGCCAGGCCGGGCAGCTGTACGCCATAGGCGCCACCTGCCCGCACTACGGCGCGCCCCTGGCCGAGGGCCTGGTCGACGGCGACACCCTGCGCTGCCCCTGGCACCACGCCTGCTTCCGCCTGCACGACGGGCGCCTGCTCGCCCCGCCGGCGCTGGACGACCTGCCGCGCTGGCAGGTGGACTGCCGCGACGGCAAGGCCTACGTCGGCGCGCCCCTGCCCGCTGCCCCGGCGGACCTGCCGGCCGGTGCTCAGGCACCGGCCTCGGTGGTGATCATCGGTGGCGGCGCCGCCGGCAACGCGGCGGCCCTCGGCCTGCGCCACGAGGGCTACGACGGGCCCATCACCCTGCTCAGCGCCGACCCCGCCGCGCCCTACGACCGGCCCAACCTGTCCAAGGACTACCTGGCCGGCAGCGCCGACCCCGCCTGGCTACCGCTGCGTTCGGCGGACTTCTATACCAGTCAGCGCATCGAGCTGCGCTGCAACACCCGCGTCAGCCACATCGACACGGCGCACAAGAAGCTGACCCTGGCCAACGGCGAAGAGCTGGACTACGGCGCCCTGGTGCTGGCCACCGGCTCGGCGCCGGCGCGCCTGGACGTGCCCGGCGCCGACCTGCCCCACGTCCGCGTGCTGCGCAGCCTCGCCGACTGCGACGAGCTGATCGCCCGCTGCGCCACGGCCCGCCGCTGCGTGGTGGTGGGCGCCGGCTTCATCGGCCTGGAAGTGGCCGCCTCGCTGCGCAGCCGCGGCCTGGACGTGCAGATAGTGGCGCCCGGCGCGCGGCCCATGGAGAACGTCTTCGGCGAAGCCCTGGGCGACATGCTCCGGGCCCTGCACGAGGCCCATGGCGTGGGCTTCCATTTCGGTGCCGGGGTCACGGCGATCGAGGCGCAGCAGGTCAGGCTGTCCACTGGCGGCACGCTGCCGGCGGACCTGGTGGTGATCGGCATCGGCGCCCGCCCCGAGCTGGAGCTGGCCCGCGACGCCGGCCTGAAGCTGGACAAGGGCGTGCTGGTGGACGCCTGGCTGCGCACCAGCGCCGCGGACGTCTACGCCGTGGGCGACATCGCCCGCTGGCCGGACGCCCGCAGCGGCGACGCCATCCGCGTGGAGCACTGGGCGGTCGCCGAGCGCCAGGGCATGACCGCGGCGCGCAACATCCTCGGCCACCAGCAGCGCTTCACCGCCGTGCCGTTCTTCTGGACGCAGCAGTACGACGTCGGCATCAACTACGTCGGCCACGCCGAGCGCTGGGACCGCATCGACGTCGACGGCGACCCCGCCGCCCACGACTGCCGGGTGACCTACTGGCGCGACGGCAAGGCGCTCGCCGTCGCCACCGTGGGGCGCGACCGGCAGAGCCTGGAGGCCGAGGCTGCCTTCGAGCAGCAGACACCCGGCTGACGACTGGCCACCATCGCAAAGCGACCCGCCATGCAAGGACAGGCCCACCTATGAGATAATCCGCGGCCTGTCCGGCATGTCCCCCGCCCTTCAAGCGCAAAAGCCTGGACATCGCGTCCAGATGCTGCCCTTCGCGCACGTCCGCTGGATTCCCCCGGCGCCCATGTCAACGGGCCCGGAAAGCCAACATTGGTATCGAATCGGTATCGGCCCGCTGCCAGACCGGCCCAGCGGCTCGCCAGTCATTGATAGGTAAAACTTTGATTTCCACAGCGAACATCACCATGCAGTTCGGCGCCAAGCCGCTGTTCGAGAACGTTTCCGTCAAGTTCGGCAACGGCAACCGCTACGGCCTGATCGGCGCCAACGGTTGCGGCAAGTCCACCTTCATGAAGATCCTCGGCGGCGAACTGGAGCCCTCCTCCGGCCAGGTCATGCTGGAAAACGGCGTGCGCCTGGGCAAGCTGCGCCAGGACCAGTTCGCCTACGAGGACTTCTCGGTGATCGACACCGTGATCATGGGCCACGAGGAGCTGTGGAAGGTCAAGGCCGAGCGCGACCGCATCTACTCGCTGCCGGAAATGAGCGAGGACGACGGCATGGCCGTGGCCGAGCTGGAAGTGCAGTTCGCCGAGTTCGACGGCTACACCGCCGAGTCCCGCGCCGGCGAGCTGCTGCTGGGCCTGGGCATTCCCCTGGACCAGCACTTCGGCCCGATGAGCGCCGTGGCCCCGGGCTGGAAGCTGCGCGTGCTGCTGGCCCAGGCGCTGTTCTCCGACCCGGACCTGCTGCTGCTCGACGAGCCGACCAACCACCTGGACATCAACACCATCCGCTGGCTGGAAAACGTCATCACGGCGCGCAACAGCACCATGATCATCATTTCCCACGATCGTCACTTCCTCAACAGCGTCTGCACCCACATGGCCGACCTGGACTACGGCGAGCTGCGCCTGTTCCCGGGCAACTACGACGAGTACATGACCGCCGCCGAACAGGCCCGCGAGCGCCTGCTGTCGGACAACGCCAAGAAGAAGGCGCAGATCGCCGAGCTGCAGACCTTCGTCAGCCGCTTCTCGGCCAACGCCTCCAAGGCCAAGCAGGCCACCAGCCGCGCGCGCCAGATCGACAAGATCCAGCTGGAAGAGGTCAAGCCGTCCAGCCGCGTCAGCCCGTTCATCCGCTTCGAGCAGTTCAAGAAGCTGCACCGCCAGGCGGTGACCCTCGAGAAAGTCAGCCAGGGCTTCGACGGCGTGCCCCTGTTCAAGAACCTGAGCCTGCAGGTGGAAGCCGGCGAGCGCATCGCCATCATCGGCCCCAACGGCATCGGCAAGACCACCCTGCTGCGCACCCTGGTCGGCGAGATGCCGCCACAGGCCGGCGAAGTGAAGTGGACCGACAGCGCCGACGTCGGCTACTTCGCCCAGGACCACGCCGAGGACTTCGAGGACGACTACAACCTGTTCGACTGGATGGCCCAGTGGACCCAGGGCGGCGAGCAACTGGTGCGCGGCACCCTCGGGCGCATGCTGTTCTCCAACGACGACATCAAGAAGTCGGTGAAGGTGATCTCCGGTGGCGAGCAGGGGCGCATGCTGTTCGGCAAGCTGATCCTGAAGAAGCCCAACGTGCTGCTGATGGACGAGCCGACCAACCACCTGGACATGGAGTCCATCGAGGCGCTCAACCTGGCCCTGGAGAACTACCCGGGCACGCTGATCTTCGTCAGCCACGACCGCGAGTTCGTGTCCTCCCTGGCCACCCGCATCATCGAGCTGTCGGAGAACGGCGTGACCGACTTCAGCGGCAGCTACGACGACTACCTGCGCAGCCAGGGCGTGATCGTCTGATGCCACCCGCAGGGGATGCCGCGCCGGCATCCCCTTCCCCTCCCTTCCCGCAACGCCCTTCCCCACCGTCGATCCGCCGCCCCGCACGCCTGCGAAATTGGCGCGTACCCTGCAAGGATGTCCGCACCGCGGCGGCCGGCCGCGCCCAGGCGCCCGGCAACGCCCGTTCCAGAGGCTGCGTTGGGGGTGGAGAGCACCATGTTGGGGCGATTCGTCTGTTGCGTTCTGCTACTGATCTTCTCACTGGCGGCCGGCGCCGAAACGCTGAACGTCGGTTTCCATCGCCTGACCCTCGACGACCCGCTGGACCACCAGCCGATGCGCGCCATCGCCTTCTACCCGACGCGGGCGCCAACCGCCCCCACCACCCTCGGCCTGTTCACCCTGCCGCTGGCCGAGGAAGCCCCGGCGGTGGCCGGGCGCCACCCGCTGCTGGTCATCTCCCACGGAAACGGCGGCACCCCGCTGGCCCTGCGCGACCTGGTGCTGGCCCTGGCCCGGCGCGGCTTCGTGGTGGTCACCCTGCTGCACCCCGGCGACAACCTCCACGACCAGAGCCGCCTGGGCGCCCTGAGCAACCTCTACGGCCGCCCGCTGCAGGTGTCCGAAGCCATCAGCGCGGCCCTGGCCGACGAGCGCCTGGCGCCGCTGCTCGATCCCCGGCGCATCGGCGTGATCGGCTACTCCGCCGGCGGCGAGACGGCGCTGATCCTAGCCGGCGCCCAGCCACGCCTGGAGCGCCTGCGCCGCTACTGCACGCAACGCCCGGACGACCGCGACGCCTGCAGCGCCGGCGGCGAACTGCTGGCCGACCGCAACGACCTGGCGCCCATGGCCGACCCGCGGGTGGGCGCGGTGATGCTGCTGGCGCCGCTGGGGCTGATGTTCGGCAGCCGCGAACTGGCCGACGTGAACGTCCCGGTGCTGATCTACAGCGGCGACGCCGACAAGGTGCTGGACTGGACGCGCAACGCCGCCGCCCTGGCCCGCAAGCTGCCGCGCAGCGCCGACTTCCACGTGCTGCTGGGCGCCGGCCACTTCGTCTTCATGGCCCCCTGCAACGAAGAGGAAACCGCCGCCACCCCGGGCCTGTGCAAGGACGCCGAAGGGGTGGACCGGGTGGCCATTCATCGCCACCTGATTGGTGATGCACAGCGCTTCTTCGACGAGGCGCTGGAGCCTGAGCAAGTGCAGGCGATGTTGCGCTGAGGTTTGTCGCGGGGGGTGGTGTGGTTTGTAGGAGCGAGCTTGCTCGCGAAGGGTGTTCTGTCGGAGGGGCTTGATGTGGCTTAGTGTGGTGATGGGTATCGCTTCGCTCAGCCCATCCTACGGGGCTTTCCTGGAACTGTAGGAGCGGGCCCTGCCCGCGAATCGCGCGCAGGGCCCACTCCTACATGGGAATGGCGCGGGTGGGGCAGCGTAGGAGCGGATCTCATCCACGAACCGCGCCGGAACATCCGGCCATCGCGGACAAGGTCCGCTCCTACGCCCGTGCTTCCTGTAGGAGCAACTGTCTTGCGCCGAGGTGCTCTTCGTAGGATGGGTTGAGCTTGCGATACCCATGCTGCCGTGGTGATGGGTATCGCTTCGCTCAACGCCATCCTACGAAAAGCCGTGCTTCCTGGCACCGTAGGAGCGGACTCCGTCCGCGATTCTCTCAATCCCTACGACCACCCATACCGCCGCGCGAACCACCCCTTCACCGCCTGGGTCAGCCCCATGTAGCCCAGCAGGATCGCCACCAGCCACGGCCAGTAGCCCGGCGGCAGCGGCTGCATGTGGAAGTAGCGCGCCAGCGGTCCCATGGGCAGGAAGATCGCCAGCGCGCCGATGCCCGCGGTCATCGCCAGCAGCGGCCAGGAGGCGCGGCTCTGCAGGAAGGGGATGCGCCGGGTGCGGATCATGTGCACCACCAGCAGCTGCGAGAGCAGCCCCTCGACGAACCAGCCGGACTGGAACAGCGTCTGGTGGGCCGGGGCGTTGGCGCCGAATACGTGCCACAGCACCAGGAAGGTGGTGATGTCGAAGATCGAACTCAGCGGCCCGAAGAACACCATGAAGCGCCCCAGGCCGTCGGGGTTCCATTGCTGCGGGCGGCTCAGCTGTTCGGCGTCCACGCCGTCGAAGGGGATGGCGATCTGCGAGATGTCGTACAGCAGGTTCTGCACCAGCAGCTGCATCGGCAGCATCGGCAGGAACGGGATGAAGGCGCTGGCCACCAGCACGCTGAACACGTTGCCGAAGTTGGAGCTGGCGGTCATGCGGATGTACTTGAGCATGTTGGCGAAGGTGCGCCGCCCTTCCACCACGCCCTCCTCCAGCACCATCAGGCTCTTTTCCAGGAGGATCAGGTCGGCCGCTTCCTTGGCGATGTCCACCGCCGAGTCCACCGAGATGCCGATGTCCGCGCTGCGCAGCGCCGGGGCGTCGTTGATGCCGTCGCCGAGGAAGCCCACCACGTGGCCGCGCTCGCGCAGCACGCGGACCAGGCGTTCCTTGTGCGTCGGCGTCAGCTTGGCGAACAGCGTGGTGCGCTCGGCCAGTGCGCCCAGCTCGGCGTCGGCGATGTCGTCCAGCTGCGGGCCCAGCAGCACGCCATCGACCTGCAGGCCGACGTCGCGGCAGACCTTCAGCGTCACCCGCTCGTTGTCGCCGGTCAGCACCTTCACCGCCACGCCGTTGGCGGCCAGGGCGCGCAGGGCCGGGGCGGTGGTTTCCTTGGGCGGGTCGAGGAAGGCGATGTAGCCGTCCAGGCACAGCCCCTGCTCGTCGGCCAGGCCGTAGGTGTCGCGGTTGGTCGGCAGCTCGCGGGTGGCCACCGCGACCACCCGCAGGCCGTCCTGGTTGAGCGCTTCGGCCACCGCGCGGATGCACGCCAGGCGTTCGCCGGTCAGCGGTTCGACACGCTCTTGCTCGCGCACCGAGGCGCACACCGCCAGCACTTCCTCCAGGGCGCCCTTGCAGATCAGCAGGTGGTGGTCGTCGCGCTCGCTGACCACCACCGACATGCGCCGGCGGGCGAAGTCGAAGGGGATTTCGTCGACCTTGCGGTAGCGGCTGTCCACCCGCAGCGCCTGGCGCAGCTCCACGTGTTCGAGCACGGCCACGTCCAGCAGGTTCTTAAGCCCGGTCTGGTAGTGGCTGTTGAGGAAGGCCAGCTGCAGCACCCGGTCCTCCACCTCGCCGAAGGCGTCGGTGTGGCGTTCCAGGACGATGCGGTCCTGGGTCAGGGTGCCGGTCTTGTCGGTGCAGAGGATGTCCATGGCGCCGAAGTTCTGGATGGCGTCCAGGCGCTTGACGATGACCTTGCGCCGGCTCAGCGCCACCGCGCCCTTGGCCAGGGTCGAGGTGACGATCATCGGCAGCATTTCCGGGGTCAGGCCCACGGCGATGGACAGCGCGAACAGCGCCGCCTGCAGCCAGTCGCCCTTGGTGAAGCCGTTGAGCAGCAGGACGATGGGCGCCATCACCAGCATGAAGCGGATCAGCAGCCAGCTGACCTTGTTGACCCCGGCCTGGAAGGCGGTGGGCGTGTGGTCGCTGGCGATCACCCGTTCGGCCAGGGAGCCGAAGTAGGTCTGCGCGCCGGTGCCGACCACCACCGCGCGGGCCGAGCCGCTGACCACGGTGGTGCCCATGAAGCACAGGCTGTCGCGCTCCAGCGGGTTGCCCTGGCGGGCGTCGCGGACCTGGGCGAACTTCTCCACCGGCAGCGACTCGCCGGTGAGCGCCGCCTGGCTGACGAACAGGTCCTTGGCGCTGAACAGGCGCACGTCCGCCGGCACCATGTCGCCGGCCGACAGCCACAGCACCTCGCCGGGCACCAGTTGGCGGATCGGCACCTCCAGGCGCTGCGCCGCGCCCTGCCCGCCCTCGGGGTAGCGGAACACGGTGGCGGTGTTGCTGACCATGGCCTTGAGCTGTTCGGCGGCGTCGTTGGAGCGTTTCTCCTGGACGAAGCGCAGCAGCGTGGAAATGCCCACCATGGCGCCGATCACCACCGCCGCCTCGCTGTCGCCGGTGAACATGGAGACCAGCGCCAGCACGCTCAGCAGCAGGTTGAAGGGGTTGCAGTAGCACAGCCACAGGTGCCGCCACCAGGGCATCGGGCGCTCCTGGTCGACCTCGTTGAGCCCGACGCTGTCGCGCCGCTCGGCGGCCTCGGCCTCGCTGAGGCCCTCGCGGCGGCTGCCCAGGCGCTCGAACAGCGCCTGCGGCTCCAGCACCGACCATTCCAGCATGCCCTGGGCCAGCTGCGCCGGCGCCTGGCGCCCGGCCGCCGAGCCACGCAGCAGGTCGAGCAGCACCAGCCGGCGCAGCTGCCGGGCGGGCAGGCCCTTGTTGAGGAACTCCAGCAGGTGGGTCCTGATCTGTTCGAAACGCATGACGACTCCCCGATCACTGCCGCCCTGACCAGCGGCAGCGGGAGTCTGCAAGGGGTTCCTTAAGACGCCATGAAGACGGGAGAGCCTGCTCACGATCTGCTGCGCGTCGGCATAACTGCGTTGAAAGCAGGCGAGTGATGCTCATTTAGCGGACTAAACTGCGCCCCCTCGCCTGCTTTCGCCTTGTTCTGCTCTAGCTCGCGAGATCGTGAACAGGCTCTTTAAAAGTCGCGCTTGTAGAAGATGTCCAAAGAGCTGGCCAAACCGCTGGCGGCCTCCAGGTAGACCTTCTTGCTCAGCAGGTAGCGCAGGGCGATGGTGTTGGCCGGCTCGAACACGCCCACGCCGTAGCGCAGGCTCAGGCGCTCGGAGAGCTGGCCGCTGGCGACCACGCTGGTGCTGGTGCCGGTGCCCTCGGTGCCCAGCTCGAAGTCCTTGATGCCCAACTGCTTGGCCACCTCGCCGGTGATCGGTGCGCTGCCGGCCAGGCCCAGGGCCAGGGCGGCCTCGCCGAGCATGTTGCTGTCCTCGCCGGTGGACAGCGGACGGCCCATGACCAGGTAGGACAGCGCCTGCTCCTGGCTCATCGCCGGCTCCGAGAATACCTCGCTGCGTGGCTGCTCGGCGTTGCCGGTCAGGCGCAGGCCGGCGATCACGTCGTCGACCTTGCGGATCGCCTCGATGTCCAGGTACGGCTGGTCGATGGGGCCGGCGAACAGCAGGCGCGCGCGGCGGATGCTGAGTTTCTGCCCGTAGGCCCGGTAGCGGCCCTTGTTCAGGCTCAGTTCGCCGCGGGTGTCCATGTCGTCGCCGATGTGCACCTGGCCGGCCAGCTCGGCGCTCAGGCCGAAGCCGCTGAAGGTCAGCTTGTCCTGGCCGACCAGCACGTCCACGTCCATGGCCAGGTGCGGGCCGCCCTGCTCCTTGGGCGGCGCGCCGACGATCAGGGTGTCGTCGGAGAGCTTCACCGTCGAGGGCGGCAGCTGGCGGATGACGATGGCCCCGCGCGGCACCTGCACCTTGCCGGAAACGCTGAGCTTCTGGTCGGCCATGCGCAGCGCCAGGTCCGGGGTGACCTCGAGGTTGGCGTAGGGCTCGACGCTCACCGGCAGGTCCGTGCCGCGCACCGCCAGGTCCATGTCCAGGCCCTGGCTCCAGGCCAGGTAGCCGCCCAGGCTGCCGTTGCCCTTGTCGCCGCCGCTCCAGGTGCCGCTGAGGTCGACGCGCTCGCCGGCGATGCGCGCCAGCACCTGCAGGTTGGCCAGGCGCGTCGGCAGGTCGCCGCCGGACAGCTCGCCGCCGGAGAGCCGCAGCTCGCCGTCCAGGCGCGGCTGCATGAGGCCGCCGGAAATGCGCCCGTTGCCGTCCAGGCGGCCCTTGAGCGTCTCGACCATGGGCACGAAGGGCCGCGCCACCGCCAGGTCCAGCCCGGCGAGGGTGAAGCTGCCGCTCAGCGGCTTGTTCTTCGGCCGCGGGTCGAGCACCGCCTGGGCGTCCAGGGTGCCGAGCTTGTTGCCGTGGAACTGCAGGCTGCTGTCGATGCGGGAGGGCGTCAGGCGGCTTTCCAGGCGCAGGCTCTGGTAGGGGAAGTCGAGCCACTGGTCCTGTTCTTTCAGGCGCAGGGTGCCGGCGCCGGCGTCCAGCAGGATGTTGCCGTTGGGGCCGCGGGCCGGCAGGTCGAGCTTGACGTCGCCGTTGAGCTTGCCCTGCCAGGCGAAGTCCTCGGGCAGCCAGCGCGCCAGGCTGTCCAGCGGGAAGTCGCGCAGTTGCCAGCGCAGCTGCGGCTCCGGCAGCAGGCGCTGTTCGCCGCCGCAGAGGCTGGCCGGGCCGGAGGCCCAGCAGTGCGCACCCAGGTTCAGGCGGCCGTCGGCCAGGCGCTCCAGGCGCGCCGGCTGCTGCAGACGCCAGTCCTGGCCGCCGCTGTGGATTTCGCCCTTGGCCAGGCGGCCGCGCCAGTCGCGGCCGTTCCAGCTGCCGTCGAAGCCCAGCGCCAGCACCAGCGGGCGCCCCTGCAGGGACAGGTCGAGCTGCTGGCGTTGCAGGTCGCCCTGGCCGCTGGCCTTGAACTGGCCCAGGCGCGTGTCGCCGGCGCGCACGCCGTCGGCCAGCAGCTCCAGGCGGCCGCGCTGGGCGGCGTCGAGGCGGGCGCTGAGGTCGAGGCTGCGCACGCCGTTGTCCTGGAAGGCCAGGCGCTGGCCCTTGAGGCTCAGCTCGCCCTGGGGCGCCTTGAGGCTGCCGGCCAGGTCGAGGCGGCCGTTCAGCTGGCCCTGCAATTGCGGCCAGAGCTGGCCCAGGCGCGCCAGGGCGATGTCCAGGCGCCCGGCCAGGCGCTGGTCGAGGCTGGCCTGGCCGCTGATGCGGTTGTCGCCCAGGCGCAGTTCCAGGCCGTCGACCTTCCAGTTCTGGCCCTGGCCGTTGGCGGCGGTCTTGAAGACCGCCGGCTGGCCGCGCAGGCGCCCTTGCAGGTCGAGGTTGGCCTGCACGGCGAGCACACCGTTCTTGAAACTGCCCTGGCTGCTCAGCGGCCCGCCGAGCTTGCCCGGCAGTTCGGCGACCCAGTAGGCCGGGTCGAAGTCGCTCAGCTTCAGTTGCGCATCCCAGGCCAGGGTGTCGGCAAACTTCAGGCCCAGGCTGCCCTCGGCCTTGCCCTGCCCGGCGACCAGTTGCAGCGACGGCAGGTGCACCTCGGCGAGGTTGCCGGACACCGGGCTGCTGAGCTGGAAGGCGCCGGCCGGGCCGCTGAGTTCGGCGGCGAAGTTGCCCAGGTAGGCCTCGTCGCGGTATTGCAGGTCGGCTTGCAGGCGGTGCATGGAGACCGGCGGCGGCTCCATGGGGTACAGGCGCAGCCAGGGGAAGTCCAGCCAGTCCAGCTTGGCGTCGGCGGCGAAGCCCTCCTGCCAGTCGAGGCGGCCGCTCAGGCCCAGGCGCTGTTCCGGCGCGGCGATGAGGTTCAACGCGGCGATGTCCGCACCCTTGGCGTCAACACGCCCCTGCAAGGCCAGGGCGACGTCGCCGCCCTCCCCCGGTAGCACGGCCGAACCGTTGATGCGGTAGCCGGCGGCCAGGTCGCCCGCCGCTTGCAGCTGCACCTTGTTCAGCACCAGGGTGTCGGGCAGGTCGGCCGCGCCGCGGAAGCCGTCGGCGCTGATCTTCGCGCTGGCCGGCAGGTTCTCCGCCAGGGGTTGCAGGTCGCCGCTCAGGTGGCCTTGCAGGTAGCCGCTGCTGTCGGCTTCCAGCAGCAGGTGGCCGAGCAGTTCGCCCTTGGCCTGCAGCTTCAATGCCCAGGGCTGCTCGCCGGGCGCCGGCAGGCGCAGGCTGCCCTGGGCCTGCAACGGCCAGTTGCCCTGCGGGGTGAGCAGGCCGCTCAGGTCTACGGCCAAGTCACCGCGGGCGGCCTTGAGCACGTCGATGTGCAGGCCGTCGGCTTCCCAGTGGGCGCTGGCCTGGACGTTGCTGACCTGTTCGTTGCCATCGAGCAGGAAGCTGCCCAGGCGCACCTCGCCCAGGCGCACAGCCAGCGGCAGTTTCAACGCCGGCAGCTGGATCGGCCCCTCGCTGGGTTCCGCTGGCCCCGGCGCCAGGCGCAGCTGCACGCGCTCGACGATCAGGCGGTCGATGCACAGCGCGCCTTGCAGCAGGCAGGCGGGCGACCAGGCGAACTGCGGCCGCTCGACCTCCAGCTCGGTGGCGCCGTCGCTCCAGGCCAGGCGCTCGGCCTGCCAGGCGCCGCCCAGCCGGCCGGCATAGCCCTGCACCTGCAGGCCCGGCACCAGGCCCAGGGCCCAGCGGCTGCCGGCCTCGCTGCCGAGGATGGCGGCCAGCGCCACGGCCAGCAGCAGGATCAGGCCGAGCAGCGCGGCCACCAGGTATTTCAGCAGGCGCTTCACAGCTCGGGCCCCATGGAGAAGTGGATGCGCCAGCCACCGCCCTCGTCCAGGCCATCGGCCAGGTCCAGGCGCAGCGGCCCCACCGGCGACACCCAGCGGATGCCGAAGCCGACGCCGGTCTTGATCGAGGGGAAGTCCAGCGAGTTGAAGGAGTTGCCCTGGTCGATGAAGGTCGCCAGGCGCCATTTTTCGGCCAGCGGGTACTGGTATTCTACGCTGCCGGCGACCATGTAGCGCCCGCCGATGCGGTCGCCCTGGGAGTTCTTCGGCGACAGCGTCTGGTAGTCGTAGCCGCGCACGCTCTGGTCGCCGCCGGCGAAGAAGCGCAGCGACGGCGGGATGCTCGAATAGTCGTTGGTGGCGATGAAGCCGACCTGGGCGCGGCCGAGCAGGCGGTGGCCGCCGGCGAAGGTGGTCAGGCCCTTGGCCATGGCGCTGACGTGGGCCAGGTCGGCGTCGGCCAGCAGGCCCTCCTTGGCCACCTTGGTCTCCAGTTGCAGGCGGTAGCCCTGGTGGGGGTCGACCTTGTTGTCGGCGTGCAGGATGGAATAGCCGAAGCCGGGCATGAGGAAGCTGCTGTTGCCCGAGTCGTCGCCCAACAGGTATTCCTCGTGCAGCCAGCCCAGGGAGAACGAGCGCTGCCAGCCGCTGGGCAGCTTGCGCAGCCATTCGCCGCCGAGGGTGAACTGCTTGCTCTCGGTGTCCACCAGGTCTTCGTTCTGGTAGCCGGTGGTGAAGCGCAGCTTGTCGGTCAGCGGCGGGTCCAGCGGCACCTCGTACCAGGCGCCGACGTTCTGCCGCGGCCCGGAGACTTCGGCCTCGGTGCCCAGGCTGTGGCCCTGGGGGTTGACCCAGTGGCGCGTCCAGCTGAACTTGGCGCGCGGCCCCACGTCGGTGGAGAAGCCCAGGCCGACGCCGAGCGAGCGCGGCTTGCGCGCGGTGAGGTGGACCGCCACCGGGATGCTCGCGCCCTTGGCCTGCAGCGGCGAGGCGTCGACGCGCACGCCGTCGAAGTAGCCGCTGGACTGCAGGGCCTGGTTGAGGTCGGCGATGAGTTCGGAGTCGTAGGCCTCGCCCTGCCGGAAGGGCACCATGCGCCGCAGCAGTTCCTCGTCGAAGGGGTAGTCGCCGCTGAAGCTGACCGCGCCGAGGGCGAAGCGCGGGCCGCTGGCGTAGACCAGCTCGATGTCGGCCACCCCGGCCTCGGGGTCGACGCGCAGTTGCTGGCGGGTGAACTGGCCGCGGAAGAAGCCGAAGCGCGAGGCCTGGTTCTGGATCAGCCGCTTGGCGTCCTCGTAGGTGCCGTGGTTGAGCTGCGCGCCGGGCTTCAAAGTATCGCCGCCGGGCACTCGGAAGCTCTTCAGCTTAGCCGCCGGCCCCTCAATGCGGATGTCGACCGTGCGCAGCTTCACCGGCTCGCCGGGCGAGACGTCGATGCGCAGGCGCGGGTTCTTGGCGTCGCCACGCACCCGCGCGCGGATGCGCGCCTGGTAGTAGCCCAGCGCCTGGGCGGCCTGCACGGCCTGCTGCTGGACCGTGCGACGCAGGCGTCGCAGGGCGGTTTCGTCGCGCCCCTCGACGCTGCCCACGTAGGCCTCGATATTGGCCTTGAGCGCCGAGCTGGCGGGGTCGATACGTACATCGAGCTGGCTTTCCGCTGCCACAGCCGCGCCGATCCAGCACAGCAGGCCCATCAGCGCTAGCCGAATCGTTCCTTGGAGTCTCATGGCGCGAGATGCTAGCACGATGGCCGTGACAATCCAGCGCCGCGGCCCCTGCGCCGCGGCTTTGCGCAATGGCGAGGGGCTATCAGCCCTCGCGGGCCAGGCGCGCTTCCGGCTGCGGATTGGGGTGGAACAGCACGTGTTCGCGCAGCGGCCCCAGCGCCACTTCGCCCACCTCCTCGTAGCCGTGGCGGCGGTAGAAATCCAGGTAGCGGGCGTTGCCGGTGTCCAGCACCAGGCCCTGGGAATCCACGTCGTCGACGCACCAGGCATGCAGGGCGTCGAGCAGTTGTTCGCCGAGGTGGCGGCCCTGGAATTCCGGGTGCACGCCCAGCAGCGGCAGCACGTGGTAGGGCCCCGGCGGCAGGCAGCCGAGCACGGCCTCGTGGTAGGCCAGGTAGCGCCGCGTGCAGCGGAAGCCGGTGGTGAGCAGCATGCGCATGCGCCAGGCCCAGCTGTCGGTGATGTCCAGGCGGCGTTGCGGCGGGGCGATCAGCGCCACCGCCACCAGGCGCTCGTCGATCACCAGGCCGAGCACCGGCAGGTCCTCGGACAGATGCCGGTTGGTCAGCTCGCGCACGGTGGCGCGCACCCGCTGGTCGAAGCCGGGGCGGTCGCTTTCGAACAGGTAGGCGAAGGTCGGCTCGTGGCGGTAGGCGTGGTAGAGCAGCGAGCGGATTTCCCGGGCGTAGGAATCGCCCAGCAGGCGGACTTCGGCGAGCGTCTCAGGCATGCGGACACCTCTTGTTATCGTGTTTGGGCCCAGAGCCGAACCCTAGCAGCGCCGCGCCCGCACCGCCAGCGAACGCAGCCGGGCCGTCGCGGCATTTGCCGCTGCCGGCGCCAGCGGCTAGCATCGTCACTTTGCCCAGGACGCTGCGGATGAAAATCGTCTCTTTCAATATCAATGGCTTGCGTGCCCGCCCCGCCCAACTCAAGGCGATCGTCGAGACGCACCAGCCCGACGTCATCGGCCTGCAGGAAACCAAGGTCGCCGACGACCAGTTCCCCCGCGAAGAGATCGAGGCCCTGGGCTACCAGGTGCACTTCCACGGCCAGAAGGGCCACTACGGCGTGGCCCTGCTCTCGCGCCAGGCGCCGCTGGAAATCCGCTACGGCTTCCCCAACGACGGCGAGGATGCCCAGCGCCGCTTCATCTGGGGCACCTTCGCCGACGCCGACGGCCAGCCGATCACCGTGATGAACGGCTACTTCCCCCAGGGCGAAAGCCGCGAGCACCCGGTGAAGTTCCCCGCCAAGCAGCGCTTCTACGCCGACCTGCAGCAGTTGCTGGAGAACCAGTTCAAGCCCGAGCAGCGCCTGGTGATCATGGGCGACATCAACATCTCGCCGGAAGACTGCGACATCGGCATCGGCGAGGAGAACCGCAAGCGCTGGCTGCGCACCGGCAAGTGCAGCTTCCTCCCCGAGGAGCGCGAGTGGCTGGGCAAGCTCAAGGCCTGGGGCCTGGTGGACAGCTTCCGCCAGCTGCACCCGCAGGTGGACGACCGCTTCAGCTGGTTCGACTACCGTAGCCGCGGCTTCGAGGACGAGCCCAAGCGCGGCCTGCGCATCGACGTCATCCTCGCCTCCGAGGCGCTGCGCCCGCGCCTGGCCGATGCCGGCATCGACTACCAGATCCGCGGCATGGAAAAGCCCTCCGACCACGCGCCCATCTGGCTCAAGCTGAGCTGATCAGCCAGCGGCGCGCGCCAGCCAGTCGGCCAGCGCGCGCTGCAGTGCGGCCAGCGCCGCGTCGGCCTGGCCCAGGCGCGCTTCCAACCCTTCGCCGTCGCCTTCGCAGATTCTCTGCAGGGCGCGGCAATGCCCTTCCGCCTCGGCGGCGCCGATGATCGCCGCGGCGCCGGCCAGGCGGTGCGCCAGGTCGCCCAGCGCCTTGCGGTCGCCGCGGCTGCGGGCCTGGTGCAGTTGCTCGATGTCGCCGGCATTGGCCTGCGCCAGGGTCCGCACGAACTCCCGCGCCGCCTCGCTCTCCAGCGGCTGCGGGCCGAACAGGCCGCGCAGGTCGAAGGTCGCCTCGGCGGCCGGCTCGGCCAGCCCGGCCGGCGCCATGCGCTGCGCGCCGGCCAGCGCCTGGGCCAGCATGTCGAGGGTCAGCGGCTTGAACAGCACCTGGTCCATGCCGGCGTCGCGGCAGCGCTGCACTTCTTCCTCCTGGGCGTTGGCCGTGGCGCCGATCACCCGGCAGCGCCGCCGCCCTTGCTCCCGCTCGTGGGCGCGGATGCGCCGGCTCAGCTCGTAGCCGTCGACGCCGGGCATCCGGCAATCGCTGATGACCGCATCGAAGTCGCCGGCCAGCCAGGCCTGCCAGCCCTCCTCGCCGCCAGCCGCCAGGGTGGCGCTGTGGCCCAGGTGCGCCAGTTGCTGGTGGAACACCATGCGGTTGGCCGGGTGATCGTCCACCGCCAGCACCCGCAGCGCGCCCGTGGCGCTGGCGCTGGCGCCCGGTTGCGTGGCGTCCGGCGGCGCCTCGGTGAGCGCCAGCGGCAGGCGCACGCTGAAGCAGGAACCCTGGCCGGGCTCGCTGCGCAGGCCGAAGGCGCCGCCCATCAGCTGCACCAGGCGCTGGCTGATGTGCAGGCCCAGGCCGGTGCCCTGGCCCCTGGCGCCCGGCTCCACCTGGACGAAGGGCTGGAACAGCCGGGCCTGGTCCTCGGCGGAAATGCCGATGCCGCTGTCGATCACCTCCACCAGCAGCTCCAGGCGCTCGCCCTGGCGCTGGGCGCTGGCCCGCACGCGCACGCCGCCGCGCTCGGTGAACTTCACTGCGTTGTTCAGCAGGTTGAACAGCACCTGCTTGAAGCGCAGCGCATCCAGCAGCACCCAGCGGTCCAGCTCGCCCTCGGTCTCCAGGTCCAGGCCCAGGCCCTTCTGCGTGGCCAGGCCGGCGAACAGCGCCACCGCGCCTTCGATCTCGCGGCGCAGCAGCGCCGGCTGCGGCGTGGAGTCGATGCGCCCGGATTCGATGCGCGCCAGGTCCAGCACGTTGCCGATCAGCATCAGCAGGGCCCGCGCGGCGTCCTGCGCCACTTCCAGCGCCTCGCGGTCGAGCACGCCGCCGCGGGCCTTTTCCAGCACCAGTTCCTGCAGGCCGACGATGGCGTTCATCGGCGTGCGGATCTCGTGGCTCATGGTCGAGAGGAACTGGCTCTTGGCGGCGCTGGCCTGGTCCGCGCGCTGCCGCTCGCGCTCCAGCTGGTTGATCAGTTGCTGGCGCTCGGTCAGGTCGACCCAGCCACCGATCACGCCCTGCACCACGCCGTCGCCATCGTGCTGGGCCACCGCCCAGTGGTAGACGTAGTGATCGCCGTCGCGCAGGCGCAGCACGTAGTCGCCCGGCGCCGGCATCTCGCCGTCGGTCACCTGCTGGCGGTGCACCTGCATCAGGCGCTCGGCCTCCTCCTCGGGGAACCAGCCCAGCTCGCCGATGGCCTTGCCCAGGCAGTCCTCCAGGCGCGCGTCGAACATGCGCAGCATGGCCTGGTTGCAGAGGTCCAGGTGGCCCTCGCGGTCGAGGCGGTAGACCGGGTTGGGCAGCGCCTCGATCAATTCGTTGAGCAGCCCCACCTGGGCGCCCAGGCGCCGCTCGGCGCGCCGCGTGCGCAGCACCTGGCGGTTGAGGTAGAAGCCCCAGACCAGCGACAGCAGCACCAGCGCGCCGGCCAGCGCGGCGCCGCTGAGGATCGCCTGGCGGTGCTCGGCCCAGAAGTCGCCGCCGCCGGAGGCCAGGCGCGGTTCCCAGCGCCGCACCAACTCGGCCACCTCCTCCGGGTCCACCGACAGCTGGGCCTTCTCCAGGATGGAGTAGAGCTCCGGCTGGTCCGGGCGCACGCCGATGCTGAAGGGGGTGCTCAGGTCTTCGAGTATGCCGGCGACCTTGAGGCTGTCCTTGAACTCGCCGGCGATCAGCGCGCGGGCGCTGAACAGGGTGCTGACGGCCGCCTCGCTGCGCTGCTCGGCCACCTCGCGCAGGGCCTGGCGCTGGTTGCCCGCCGACTCCAGGCGGGTGTCCGGGTAGCGCTCGATCAGCGCGCGGTTGAGGTAGGGGTCGATGGCGATGGACACGCGCTTGCCGGCCAGGTCGTGGAGGTCGTGGACGGCCGCCGCGTCCTTGCGCATCACCAGGAGCATGGTGGCCCGCAGGTAGGGCGGCAGCAGCGCCAGGCCCTCGTTGCTCGGCGGCACCACCGGCGTCAGCCAGGCGCGCCCGGCGTGCAGCTCGCGGAACACGTCGGCGTAGTCGTCCACCGCGGCATAGGCGAAGCGCAGGCCGGAGCGCTGGCCCAGCAGGTCCAGGTAATCGCGGGCGATGCCGCTGACGCGCCCGTCGGCGTCGGCCTGGGCCAGCGAGCCGCTGTGGCGGTTGACCACCACCGGCACCCGCGGGTGCTCGGCCAGCCAGCGGTTTTCCCGCGGCGTCAGCACCACCCGCTGGCCGCCCAGGCGCAGGCGCTCGCCGGCGCTCCAGCGGCGCAGGATCTCCTCGTTGCGCTGCACGTCGATGCGCGCCAGGCCGCGGTCCACCAGGCCGAGCAGGCGCTCCTCGCCGGGCCGCATGAGGAAGCCGAAACCGGCGCTCTCCAGCGGCGCGAAGTTGTCGATGCGCAGGTTGAACAGGTAGTTCATGTTGATCAGGTAGTGCACCGACAGCGCATCGCCGAGCATGCCGTCGACGTTGCCCAGGCTCAGCGCCTCCAGGGCCCGCAGCGGCGAGGCGAAGAGCAGGACGCGGCTGTTGGGATAGGCCGCCTGCACCTGGGCCAGGCGCAGGTAGTCGGCCACCAGCGCGAGGGTGGTGCCGGGGCGGCTGGCGTCGAACGGGCGGGCATCGTCGCTGACCAGCACCGGCTGGTCCTGCAGGTAGGCGCGGCTGAGCAGCAGGCCGCGGGCCTCGGCCTCGCTGGCGGTGCCACCGCAGACCATGTCGATCTCGCCCTTGCGCAGCGCCTCCAGCGCCGCCTCCCGCGAGGGGTAGGCATAGACGCGCTGGTAGCTGCCGGCCAGCAGCCCCAGGTAGTCGGCGCTGACGCCCTCCAGGCGGCCGCCGCCGACGATCTGCAGCGGCGGCCGGTCGACCTGCGCCACGCCGACGCGCAGCGGGCCGCGCTGCGCCAGCCAGTCCCGCTCGGCGGGGCTCAGCCAGCTATTGGGCATGTGCGCGCTGTAGCCGGAGAGGGTCAGCGGTTGCAGCGGCGGCTGGTCGACGGCCAGGGCCGGCGCCGCGCCCAGCAGCAGGGCAGAGCAGAGGATGAGGCCGCGTACTGGGGACATGGCGCTCCTTGCGGGAATGGCTCGGCAGCCCGGACGGACCGCTGCTGAATGACTATAGCCAAAGCGGCGGCGCCCACCCGGCGCGCCCGCAAGGCCCGGCGTCACCGCACTGAAACCTTGCCCGCCTATGCTCCCGGCCTCGTCCGCAACCGCCCTGGAATCACCGATGCCGCACTTCACGCGCCACGACAAGGACGCCTGGCCCGTCACCCTCGCCTGGCTGATCATCGCCTTCGTCTGCTACGCCCTGCCCTGGCACGCCTTCGCCGCCCTGCCCGCCGCCCCGGAGGGCCAGCCGGTGCTGCGCATCCAGGGCTCCAACACCATAGGCGCGCACCTGCTGCCGGAACTGGTGAAGGGGCTGCTGCTGGAACAGGGCTACAAGGCCATCCTCGCCGAGCCCGGCCAGGCGCAGAACGAAACGCGGGTCCGCGCCCGCGACGCCCAGGGCCGCGACGTCGTGGTGGAGGTAGCCGCCCACGGCAGCAGCACCGGCTTCGCCGCGCTGAAGGACGGCAGCGCCGAGATCGCCGCCGCCTCGCGGCCGATCAAGGACGCCGAGGCCGTGGCGCTGTCCGCCTCGGGCAACCTGCGCGGCGCCAAGGCCGAGCAGGTGATCGGCATCGACGGCCTGGCCATCGTCGTGCACCCGGACAACCCGCTGCGCGAACTGACCACCGCCCAGTTGGCCCAGGTCTTCGCCGGCGAGGTGACGACCTGGGAAGAACTCGGCGGCCGCGGCGGCGCCATCCACCTGTACGCCCGCGACGACAACTCCGGCACCTTCGACACCTTCAAGGAACTGGTGCTGGCCAGCCACGGCAAGCCCCTGGCCGCCTCCGCCCAACGCTTCGAATCCAGCGACGCGCTGTCGGCCAAGGTCGCCGCGGACCCGCAGGGCATCGGCTTCGTCGGCCTGGCCTCGGTGCTCAAGGCGCGCGCCCTGGCCATCGCCGACGGCGAGTCGCGGGCGATGCTGCCCTCCCCCGGCAGCATCGCCACCGAGGACTACCCGCTGTCGCGCCGCCTGTACCTCTACATCAAGCCCAACGAGCGCAACCCCTGGGCCCAGGCCCTGGTGCAGTTCGCCCAGGGCGACCGTGGCCAGGCCCTGGTCAGCGGCAGCGGCTTCGTCGGCCAGCGCGTGCAGGCCATGCGCGTGCAGCCCGCCGAGGGCATGCCCGAGCAGTACAAGGCCTTGGCCCGCGAGGCCCGGCGGCTGTCGCTGAACTTCCGCTTCCACGAGGGCAGCGCCACCCTGGACAACAAGGCCCAGCGCGACGTCGAGCGCCTGCTGGCCTACCTGCGCCAGCACGACAAGCTCGACGGCAAGGCGGTGCTGGTCGGCTTCGGCGACGCCCGCCAGGACCCGGCCCGCGCGCAGCTGCTGTCCAAGCTGCGGGCCATGGCGGTGCGCCGCGAACTGGCCAAGGAAGGCGTGGTCTTCCACGGCATCGAAGGCATGGGCGCGGCCCTGCCGGTGGCGGCCAACGACGACCAGGAAGGCCGGGTGAAGAACCGCCGCGTGGAGGTCTGGGTGTACTGACCCAAGGCAGCCCAAGGCGCCCGGCCCTGGTCTAGGCTGTTAATGTAGGAGTGAATGGGTCGTAGGAACTTGTTACCTTCCCCCGCTTGCCTCGCGACCACGCTCTGTTATTTTTCCCGCCGTGACGCCGGGCCCCTCTGACGGTCGCTGACCGCCATGTCGGAGTCACTTTCGACAACGACAGCAAGAGAGGGCCCGCATGGCACCCCTATTGGATTTCCTCAACACCCCCTTCCTCGGCACCGCCGCCTGGTTCTGGCTGCTGTTCCTGGCCATCGTCATCCTCCTCCTGTTCCTCGACCTAGGCGTGCTGCAGCGCGACCACCACGAGATCGGCGTGCGCGAGAGCCTGCTGCTCTCGGCCGGCTACTTCAGCTGCGGCCTGGCCTTCGGCGGCTTCGTCTGGTACGAGTTCGGCGCCACCAGCGCCATGGAGTACTACACCGGCTTCCTGGTGGAGCAGTCGCTGTCGATGGACAACGTGTTCGTCATGGCGATGATCTTCGGCTTCTTCGGCATCCCCCGCCGCTACCAGCATCAGGTGCTGTTCTGGGGCATCCTCGGCGCCATCGTCATGCGCGCCATCATGATCGGCCTGGGCGCCGCGCTGGTCAGCGAGTTCGAGTGGATCATGTACGTGTTCGGCGCCTTCCTGCTGTTCAGCGGCGTGAAGATGCTGCTGGTCAAGCACGAGGAAGAACCCGACCTGGCCAACAACCCGGTGCTGCGCTTTTTGCGCAAGCACATCCGCGTCACCGAGCAGCTCCACGAGCACCACTTCTTCGTGCGCAAGCCGGACGCCTCAGGCAAGCTGGTGCGCTTCGCCACCCCGCTGTTCCTGGCGCTGATCCTCATCGAGCTGGCCGACGTGGTGTTCGCGGTGGACAGCGTGCCGGCGATCTTCGCCATCACCAAGGACCCGTTCATCGTCTACACCTCGAACATCTTCGCCATCCTCGGCCTGCGCGCCCTGTACTTCTCGCTGGCGGCGATGATCCACCGCTTCGTCTACCTGAAGTACGCCCTGGCCCTGGTGCTGGTGTTCATCGGCGCGAAGATCTTCGCCCACGGCTTCATCGGCAAGGTTCCCGCCGTGCTCTCGCTTGGGGTAACCTTCGGCCTGCTCGCTGGTGGCATACTGCTGTCACTGCTCAAGACGCGCAAGGCAGGCGAGCAGGAGCTGGAAATCGTCAGCCGGGAGACCCTGCATGCAGGACGAGGTGAAGATCGAGGCCATTGAAGTCCAGGGCCGGCCCTGGTGGCTGGTGCGCCTGGGCCACCGCGGCCTGCGCTTTTCCCAGGAATCCCTGGCCCGCGCCTTCGCCGCCCAGTTGCATGTGCGCCGCCAGTGGTGGCAGCAGCACGGCGAAGACGAACCCAACGAACGCACCTGAGCCCCCGCCCGCCGCCGGCGGGGCGCTCGCAGCGGCGCTAGTGGCTGCGCCGACCCTTGAGCACCTTGACGATCTCGCCGATCAGGTTCACCACCAGCACCCGCTCGCTTTCCGCCAGCTCCTGAAGCAGGTCGCCGATGGCCTCGGCCTGCTCGGCGACGTCGATCGAGTCCTTGCGGAAGAGGTCGCTCAGCGGGCATTCGAGGATTTCCGCGATCTGTCCCAGGCGATGCAACGTCGGCGATATCACGCCGTTCTCCATGCGGCTGATGGTTTCCTTCTCCACCCCTATCCCCTCTGCTATCTGTGCCTGCGTCAGCCCCTTGGCCCTGCGGCGGTTGGCGATGGCTGCGCCGACTTCATGGACCACGTTCCGACCTTTCATGCGAATTGACCTCATACATCATCCGATATAACGCCTCAAGCCATTTTCAGGGGAGCTTGCGTGCGGCTGAAGGACGCATGACGTCTACAAATGTTTCTTAATAGATCATTGACTAATTGACTTTCCTTTTCACGGGAGAACAGGATAGGGCTGATTGCCATCACTTCGCCCCCATGGCGCAGCCGGTCCGATGGTGGTTTGCCACGAAAGGAAGTCCGCAATGTTGTCCAAGCTGAAAATACGCACGGGAATGCTCATCGTCCTGGCCGCCCTGGCCGCCGCCCTCCTGCTCTCGATCTTCACCGGCTGGAACAGCGCCCGCAGCAGCGACCAGCAGATCCAGTCGCTGAACCGCGTGGCGGTGGAGCGCAACAACCAGTTGCAGAAAGCCTACGCACGCCTGCTGCGCGCGCGCATCGCCATGGCCGGCGCCTTCCTCGAAGCGCGCGCCGGCGATGCCGACAAGGCCCGCGTCAGCGTGCAGCGCAGCGAGGAACTGTTCCGCGAGGCCGGCGAGAGCTTCGCCCGCTTCAGCCAGTCCAATGGCGAGGAGGCGGACTGGCAGGCCCAGGGCAAGGCGCTGCAGGCGGCCTTCAACGACTACAACGCGGTGCTGGTGGAGCAGATGCAGGTGCTGCGCGCCGGCTCGGAGAGCGGCTACATCCAGAGCAACCTCAAGGCGCGCGAGGCCAACGACCGCCTCGACCAGGCGCTGCTGGCCTTCGAAAGCCGGATCGAGGCGCACGCCCAGGCGGTGATGCTCGACGCCCACCAGCGCTACGCCATGGCGCGCGTGGAAGCCATCGCCCTGGCCAGCCTGGCGGTGCTGCTGCTCGGCGCCTGCTGGTGGTTCATCGCCCGTTGCGTGCTCGCCCCGCTGCGCGAGGCCGGCGAGCATTGCGACCGGCTGGCGCTGGGCGACCTGCGCCAAGGCATCGCGGCCGGCGCGGACAACGAGATCGGCCAACTGCTCGGCGCCCTGGGGCACATGCAGGACGGCCAGCGCGGCATGCTCAGCGGCATCTCCGCCTCGGCCAGCCGCCTGGCCGCGGCCGCCGAGGAGCTCAGCGCGGTGACCGAGGACGGCAACCAGGGCCTGAGCCAGCAGCACCGCGAGCTGGAACAGGCGGCCACCGCCGTCACCGAGATGACCAGCGCGGCCGAGGAAGTGGCGCGCAACGCCAGCGCCACCTCGGAAACCTCCCAGGCCTCCAACCAGCTCGCCCAGCAGAGCCGCAACCAGGTGCGCACCACCCTGGAGGAGATCGGCGCCATGGCCGACGGCATCCAGGCCGTGGCCCAGCACGTGCAGACGCTGGAGGCCCAGGCCAACGGCATCGGCAAGGTGCTCGACGTGATCCGCGCGGTCTCCGAGCAGACCAACCTGCTCGCCCTCAACGCCGCCATCGAGGCGGCGCGCGCCGGGGAAGCCGGGCGCGGCTTCGCGGTGGTCGCCGACGAGGTGCGCACCCTGGCGCACCGCACCCAGGACTCGACCCAGGAAATCGAGCAGATGATCGAGGAAATCCAGCAGGGCACCGGGCGCGCCGTCGAATCCATGAACGAAAGCGCCCAGCGCTCGCGGGCGACGCTGGAACGCACCCGCGCCTCGGGGCAGACCCTGGAGCAGGTGTTCGAGACCATCGGCCAGATCAGCGAGCGCAACCTGGTCATCGCCAGCGCCGCGGAGGAACAGGCCCAGGTGGCCCGCGAGGTGGACCACAACCTGCTGAACATCCGCGACCTGTCCACCCGCGCCGCGGCCGGCGCCCAGCAGACCAGCGCCGCCAGCCACGAGCTGTCGCGCCTGGCGGTGGAGCTCAACGACATGGTGCTGCGCTTCAAGCTCTAGCCCCGTTCCTCGACCACCAGGCCGGAGTGCAAGCATGCCGATCCGCAGTATTCCCGACCTCCCCCGGATGCTCTCCGAAGCCCTGGAGCATGCCGAGACCGCTCTTTGCATCAACGACGACGGGCAGCGCCTGCTGTACTGCAACCGCGCCTTCGGCCGGCTGCTCGGCCATGCCCCGGAAAGCCTGGTGGGCCGCCCGTTCGACGAACTGGTGGACGCGCAGCCGGCGGCCAACGGCCGCGTGGAAGCCCTGGTGCGCTGCCATGACGGCCGGCGCATCTGGTGCGGCATCGCCAGCACCGGGCTGAACCGCGCCACCGGCGAGCCCGACCTGCAGCTGCTGGCGCTCACCGAGATCACCCAGTCGAAAATCCACGAGGTGCTGCTGGACCGCCTGCTCGAAGGCATGGCCCGCGACGAGCCGCCGGAACACCTGATGGAAGCGGCCTGCCTGGAGATCGAACGGCTGCTGCCGCGGACCAGCGCCTCGGTCCTGCGGGTGAACGCAGGCCGCCTGCACCCGCTGGCCGGGCCGAGCCTGCCGCCCGCCTACCTGCAGGCCCTGGACGGCCTGCCCCTGGGCGACGGCCCGGGCAGCGAGGGCGCCTGGGCCGGCGAGGTCGAGCGCCATCCGCTGTGGTCCGCCTACCGCCACCTGCTGCCGCCGGAGCTGCGCAGCTGCAGCATCACGCCGATCCGCTCCAGCGCCGGCCAGCTGATCGGCAGCTTCGTCTGCTACGGCCGGGGGGAACAGGCGCCCTGCGCGACGCAACAATGCCTGCTGGACATCTGCACGCACCTCTGCGCGCTGGTGCTGGAGCGCGACCAGGCGCGCACGCGCATCCACCAGCTCGCCTACTACGATGACCTCACCGGCCTGCCCAACCGCCACCTGCTGCAGAACCTGGCCAGCGCCGAGCTGGCCGGCGCCGCCGAGCGCCGGCAGGGCCTGGCGGTGCTGTACATCGGCCTGGACCGCTTCCGCCAGATCAACGATTCCTTCGGCCGCCCCTCCGGCGACGAGCTGCTGCGCACCATCGCCCGGCGCCTGCGTCAGGCTTGCCGCGACGAGGACCACGTCGGGCGCCAGGCCAACGACGAGTTCGTCGTCCTGCTGCCGGGCTGCGACCGCGCGGCGGCCAGCGTCCACCTCGCCCGCCTGAAGGCCGCGCTCGACGCGCCCTGGCGGGTCGCCGGCGCGCCCCACAACCCCTCGGCGAGCATCGGCATCAGCCTGTTCCCGGAGGATGGCGAGGACTTCCAGAGCCTGCTGCGCCACGCGGCGATGGCGATGAACCAGGCCAAGGGCAAAGGCAAGGGCCGCGGTGGCCACGTGTTCTTCAGCGAGGAACTGGAACGCCTGGCGCAGGAACGCGTGGCGCTGGAGAGCGCCCTGCGCGAAGCCCTCGCCAGGCAGCGCCTGCACCTGAACTACCAGCCGCTGGTGGACATCCGCGCGGGCCGCCTGCGCGGCGCCGAGGTCCTGGCCCGCTGGCACCACCCGCAGTTGGGCAACATCTCCCCGGAGCGCTTCATCCCCCTCTCCGAGGAATGCGGGCTGAGCATCGAACTGGGCCGCTGGGTGCTGCGCGAAGCCTGCCGGCAGTTGGCCGAGTGGCGCCACGCGGGCCTGCAGGTGCCGGAGATATCGGTCAACCTCTCCGCCGGCGACTTCCAGGACCCGCAACTGCCCGTCGCGGTGCTGCGCACCCTGGAGGAACACGGCCTGCACGGCACCGACCTGACCCTGGAAATCACCGAAAGCGCACTGATGGAAGCCGACAGCGACACCCTGGGCGTGCTCGACCAGCTGCACGAACTGGGCATCCGCCTGGCCCTGGACGACTTCGGCACCGGCTACTCCAGCCTGGCCCGGCTGAACCGCCTGCCGGTGCAGGAACTGAAGCTGGACCGCAGCTTCGTCCGCGACCTGGAGAGCAACAGCACCAGCCGCACCCTCAGCGATGCCGTGCTGAACATCGGCCGCAGCCTGGGCATGACGGTGGTCGCCGAGGGCATCGAGAACCCCGAGCAACTGCGCATCCTCGAAGCCCAGGGCTACACGGTGGCCCAGGGCTACCTGCTGTCCCCGCCGCTACCGGCCGAAGGGTTCGCGGCATGGCTGAAGGCGAGGCAGTTGGCGGGGTGATTCTGTAGGAGCGAGCTTGCTCGCGAACACTGGGTTATTCCCCTTCGGGCCAGCGCAAGCGCTGTTCGCGATGGAGCCGCGTCCCGCGTTCGCGGGAATGACGGGGGGAAGGATGGCGCCTGACCTCCAAGCCACTCAGGACAGCCCCCTCTCCCTTCAGGGAGAGGGTTGGGGAGAGGGCGCTCTCAACCCCCAGCACCTACGCCACCTGGAAACCCGTTCGCGAGCAAGCTCGCTCCTACAGGCTACGGCGTATAACCGCGAACGGTTATACGCCCTACGTTTCAGGATGACTCTGGATTCACCGCCCACTCCGGACGGCCCCCTCTCCCTCCGGGAGAGGGCTGGGGTGAGGGCGCTCTCAAACCCAGCACCTGCGCCACCGGGGAAACCCCGTTAGGCTATGGCGTATAACCGCGAACGGTTATACGCCCTACGTTTCAGGATGACGCCGGATTCACCGCCCACTCCGAACGGCCCCCTCTCCCTCCGGGAGAGGGCTGGGGTGAGGGCGCTCTCAAGCCCAGCACCTGCGCCACCGGGAAACCCCGTTCGCGAGCAAGCTCGCTCCTACAAAAAACCGCCCGAACGAGGTCCACACACAAAAACGCCGCTTCCCTTTCGGAGAAACGGCGTTCCTGCGACCCACATGGGGCCTCAGCTACCAACCAGCACTCACTTGCTCATGTACTTGCCGATCTCGTACTTGCCGATGGCCATGCGGTGCACTTCGTCCGGGCCGTCGGCCAGGCGCAGGGTGCGCTGCATGGAGTACCAGTAGGCCAGCGGGAAGTCGTTGGAGACGCCGGCGCCGCCGTGGATCTGGATGGCGCGGTCGATCACCTGCAGGGCGACGTTGGGCGCCACCACCTTGATCTGGGCGATCTCGCTCTGGGCGATCTTGTTGCCCACGGTGTCCATCATGTACGCGGCGTTGAGGGTCAGCAGGCGGGCCTGGTTGATCTCGATGCGCGAGTTGGCGATGTGGTCGATGTTGCCGCCCAGGCGCGCCAGCGGCTTGCCGAAGGCGGTGCGGCTGGTGGCGCGCTTGCACATCAGTTCCAGGGCGCGCTCGGCCATGCCGATGGAGCGCATGCAGTGGTGGATGCGGCCCGGGCCGAGGCGGCCCTGGGCGATCTCGAAGCCACGGCCTTCGCCCAGCAGCACGTTCTCGTAGGGCACGCGGACGTTCTCGAAGAGCACCTCGGCGTGGCCGTGGGGCGCGTCGTCGTAGCCGAACACCGGCAGCGGGCGGAGGATCTTCACCCCGGGGGCGTCGCTGGGCACCAGGATCATCGAGTGCTGCTGGTGGCGCGGCGCGTCCGGGTTGGTCAGGCCCATGAAGATCATCACCTTGCAGCGCGGGTCGCAGGCGCCGGAGGTCCACCACTTGCGGCCGTTGATGACCCACTCGTCACCGTCGCGCACGGCGTTGGCCTGCATGTTGGTGGCGTCGGAGGAAGCCACGCCCGGCTCGGTCATGGCGAAGGCGGAACGGATTTCGCCGCGCAACAGCGGTTCCAGCCAGGTGCGCTTCTGTTCCTCGCTGCCGTAGCGGACGAGGGTCTCCATGTTGCCGGTATCCGGGGCCGAGCAGTTGAACGGCTCGGCGCCGATCAGCGAGCGGCCCATGATCTCCGCCAGCGGGGCGTACTCCATGTTGGTCAGGCCGGCGCCGTATTCGGACTCGGGCAGGAACAGGTTCCACAGGCCCTCGGCCTTGGCGCGGGCCTTGAGGTCCTCCATGACCTGGGTCGGCTGCCAGCGGTCGCCTTCGGCTACCTGTTGCTCGAAGACGCTCTCGGCGGGATAGACATAGGCTTCCATGAACGCGGTGACGCGTTCACGCAGATCCTGGACCTTGGCGGAATAGGCGAAATCCATGGGGGCTACCTTCTGGCAGGGGTTTGTCTTGTGTCGAGGAAGATGCTAGAACAGGCAGCACGATTTACCTAGCCTATTATCCGAATCAATGAACATTCATAACCCGCATGATGGTCCGCCATCCCGGGTATGATCCGGCCACAACAATGACAAGCGGAGCCACGGGATGAACCTGAACAAGGTCGACCTGAATCTGTTCATCGTCTTCGATGCCATCTACACCGAAGCCAACCTCACCCGCGCCGGACAGATCGTCGGCATCACCCAGCCCGCGGTGTCCAACGCCCTCGCCCGCCTGCGCGAGACCTTCAACGACCCGCTGTTCGTGCGCACCGCCCAGGGTATGGTGCCCACGCCCATGGCGCAGAACATCATCGGCCCGGTGCGCAACGCCCTGCAGCTGCTGCGCGTGTCGGTGCAGGAGAGCCGCACCTTCACCCCGCAGCAGGCGAGCAAGACCTACCGCATCAGCATGACCGACCTCACCGAGGCCATCATCCTGCCGCCGCTGTTCCAGCGCCTGCGCCGCCAGGCGCCCAACGTGCACATCGAGAGCTTCCTCTCCAAGCGCCGCGAGACCACCAAGGAACTGGCCGCCGGGCGCCTGGACTTCGCCGTGGACGCGCCGCTGAACACCGACCCGCAGGTGCGCCACGTCAAGCTGATGGAAGACCGCTACGTCTGCGCCATGCGCCACGGCCACCCGCTGGCCAGGCCGAAGCTGAGCCTGGAGGAGTACCTGTCGCTGACGCACATCCAGATCTCCAGCCGCCGCAGCGGCCTGGGCTACATCGACCTGTCCCTGGGCAAGATGGGCCTGCAGCGCAAGATCGCCCTGCGCTCGCAGCACTACCTGATGGCCTCCAACGTGGTGCAGCAGACCGACATGGCGGTGACGGTGCCCGAGCGCTTCGCCCGCCACCACAGCCTGCACTACGTGGACCTGCCGGTGAGCGACGTGCCCAAGCTGGAAACCCACCTGTACTGGCACGAGAGCACCGACCAGGACCCGGCCAACCGCTGGATGCGCGAGCAACTGATCGATCTGTGCCAGCAGGTCACCGCCCGCGAGGCGCGGGAAGCGCAGCAGTCCTGAAGCCCCTGGAGCCGCCGGCAACCTCGACGCCCGCCGCCCCCCCAAACGCGCATTGTAGGGCGTACAACCGTTCGCGGTTGTACGCCGTCGCCCCACGCACCATAGGCCCGGTAGTGCCGATTTCGTAATCGGCCAGGGTTTCCGGAACCCCGCCGCGCGAGAACCGGCCACGGTGAGGCGGCGGATAACCGCGAACGGTTATCCGCCCTACGCCCCCGGTAACACCTCTCCCGCCCCTGCCCCCCTTTCCCCCTATCCAAGGTCGGGCCGGCCCTCGCTTGGCCGCATTTCACCGGGCCATGGCCGGATCGGACCTCTCCCTTGTCCGACAATCCTTCCAACAATTACATCAACCAATGACACATTCACCGTGTCAGGCCCTCCGCCCCGCCGGCGCCACTGCCTGTCCATGCCGCCGCCGGGGCTCGTCGAACAACAACAAGGAGTCGCCCATGAACGTCCAGACCGAACCGCTCCGCGCCCACTTCCCCGTCCGGCGCATGGATTTCAGCTTCACCGAGACGCCGAAGTACTGGTGGGACGATCAACCCTTCATGTCGCACTTCATGAACAACCTGTCCTCGCTGTTCCCCTATGGCGAGAAGTTCTTCGTCGACAGCGTGCGCGCCGTGCGCGACCGCATCCAGGACCCGCAGCTGCAGAAGGACGTGTCCGCCTTCATCGGCCAGGAAGCCATGCACTCCAAGGAACACGCGGCCTACAACGAATACGCCGAGGAACACGGCATCGACCTGGAACGCCTGGAGCTGCGCATCAAGCACCTGCTCGGCGCGATCAGCAAGGTCACCACCAAGAAGCAGGACCTGGCCATCACCTGCGCCCTGGAGCACTTCACCGCGACCATGGCCGAGCGCCTGCTGCGCCGCGAGGACCTGAGCACGCAGATGCGTTCGCCGAAGATGTACAAGCTGTGGATGTGGCACGCCATCGAGGAGAACGAGCACAAGGCGGTGGCCTACGACGTCTACCAGCAGGTGTACGGCGGCTACTTCACCCGCACCGCGGTGATGCTGCTGACCACAGTGATCTTCCTCGGCGTGATCGGCGGCTTCCAGATCCACCTGCTGCGCCGCGACCGCCAGCTGTTCAACTGGCGCAGCTGGAAGCACGGCCTGGTCACCCTGTTCGGCCTGCGCAACGGCTACTTCACCCAGCTCGTGCTGCCCTGGCTGGACTACTTCCGCCCCGGCTTCCACCCCTTCGACCACGACACCAAGAAGCTGGAGAAGTACTGGAAGGACAAACTCGACTTCGCTGGTTGAGCTGCCCCTTCACCTGTAGGAGCGGGCCCTGCCCGCGAATCGCGCGCAGGGCGCGCTCCTACAGGTGCTGGCGAAACCCATCGCCACGGCTTTGACGAATCCACTCCTTGGCACGAGCAGGCACGGCTTCTCGTAGGAGCGAGCTTGCTCGCGAACAAACCCCGCAGCGGAATCTGTTCGCGAGCAAGCTCGCTCCTACGAAGAGCAGCTCGGCGCGGGCGGCTCTACACCCCCAACGCCTGCAACACCGCCGCCCCGGTGAACAACAACAGCACCTGCCGCTCCGCCAGCGCGCAGACCTCGCCCCGTTGCCCTTCCGGCAATTCCAGGTAATCCAGCGACAGCTGGAACAGCTGCCGGCTGATCAGCCGCGACAGCTGCGCCACCTCCTGCGCCGGCACCTCCGGCAGCAGGCGGAACAGGGCGATGTCCTCGGCCATGTCGGCACCGAAGTCGTCCATCACCTGGCCCAGCGCCTCGCGCAGCACCGCCGAGGGGCCGTGCAGTTCGCGCACGCCGATGATGAAGGCCTCGGGGTGGCGTTCGACGAAGTCGAAGAACAGCCGCACCGTCTCCTCGCACACCCGCTGGCCGCGGGCGAAGTCCAGGCCCAGCGGGGTGGCCGCCGCGCCGCCCGCCGCCGGCGCGCGCCCGGCCGCCTCGCGGCGCAGTTCGCGCAGCGGCTGGCGCAGCTGGGTGGCGATGTCGCGGATGATCGCCAGGCCCAGGTCATCGACGTCGGCGAAGTGGCGGTAGAAGGTGTTGGGGTTCAGCCCGGCCTCGCGGGCCAGTTCGCGCAGGCCGATGCTGCTCAGGCTGCGCCGGCTGGAGGCCAGGCGCAGCGCCGCCTCCATCAGCAGGCGCTTGCCCGGTGCATCCTGGCGTTGTGTTACCGCGTCCGGTTCCAGACTCATCCTTGCCCCACCTCGCCCACCCTAAAGATTGGTTGCCCGCGAAGTATACAGATGTCTACATTGGCAGCACGTAGACAGTTGTATACGCCTGCACACAAGCATAACAGGAGCCAGGTAAATGGGAACTCAACCTAAGACTGCCGCGGTCAGACACTGCAAGGTGGCCATCATCGGCACCGGTTTCTCCGGCCTGGGCATGGCCATCCGCCTCAGCCAGCAGGGCGAGGACGACTTCCTGCTGTTCGAGAAGGACGCCGGCGTCGGCGGCACCTGGCGGGTCAACAACTACCCCGGCTGCGCCTGCGACGTGCAGTCCCACGTCTACTCCTTCTCCTTCGAGCCGAACCCGGAATGGACGCGCATGTTCGCCCGCCAGCCGGAAATCCGCGGCTACCTGGAGAACTGCTGGAAGAAGTACCGCCTGGAAGGCCGCACCCTGCTGAACACCGAGATCCAGCGCCTGGAGTGGGACGAGGCGCGCGACCTCTGGCACCTGCACGACGCCGCCGGCAACCACTACACCGCCCAGGCGGTGGTCTCCGGCATGGGCGCCCTGTCGATCCCCTCGACCCCCGACCTCAAGGGCCTGGACAGCTTCAAGGGCCACGCCTTCCACTCGCAGCACTGGGACCACGACTACGACCTGAAGGGCAAGCGCGTGGCGGTGATCGGCACCGGCGCCTCGGCCATCCAGTTCGTCCCGGAAATCCAGCCGCTGGTGGCCAGGCTGGACCTCTACCAGCGCACCGCGCCGTGGATCCTGCCCAAGCCCGACCGCGCCATCAGCGACAAGGAGCGCGCGCGCTTCAAGCACTTCCCGCTGGTGCAGAAGCTCTGGCGCGGCGCGCTCTACAGCATGCTCGAAGGCCGCGTGCTGGGCTTCACCTTCGCGCCCTGGGCGATGAAGATGATCGGCAAGCTGGCGGTGCGCTACATCCACCAGCAGGTCAAGGACCCGGAACTGCGCCGCAAGCTGACCCCGGACTACACCATCGGCTGCAAGCGCATCCTGATGTCGCCGAACTACTACCCGGCGCTGGCCGCGCCGAACAGTTCGGTGATCACCGACGGCATCCGCGAGGTTCGCGAGCACAGCATCGTCACCGCCGACGGCCAGGAGCGCGAGGTGGACGCGATCATCTTCGGCACCGGCTTCACCGCCAACGACCCCATCCCCCGCGGCACCGTGTTCGGCCGCGGCGGCGTGGACCTGCTGGACACCTGGCCGCAGGGCCCGGAAGCCTACAAGGGCACCGTCACCCGCGGCTTCCCCAACCTGTTCTTCCTGATGGGCCCGAACACCGGCCTGGGCCACAACTCCATGGTCTACATGATCGAGTCGCAGATCGCCTACGTGCTCGGCGCGCTGAAGCTGATGCAGCGCCGCGAGCTGCTCAGCCTGGAGGTCAAGGAAGACGAGCAGCAGCGCTGGAACCTCAAGCTGCAGCGCGGGCTCAACCATAGCGTGTGGAACACCGGCGGCTGCAAGAGCTGGTACCTGCACCCGGTGAGCGGGCGCAACTGCACCCTGTGGCCGGGCTTCACCTGGCGCTTCCGCCTGCTCACCCGCAGTTTCGACGCCGCCGCCTATCATCTGAAGGCCAGGCCGTTCGAGGAAACCGCAGTCACCCAGCAACCCCGCGCCGAGGAGGTCCCGGCATGAAGTCCTTCGAGAACAAAGTCGCCGCCATCACCGGCGCCGGTTCCGGCATCGGCCGCGCCCTGGCCCGCGAGCTGGCCTCGCGCGGCTGCCACCTGGCGCTGGCCGACATCAACGCCAGCGGCCTTGAGGAAACCCGCCAGGCCCTGGCCTCCTACGGCGTGCGCATCTCCACCGAGGTGGTCAACGTCGCCGAGCGCGAGCAGGTCCACGCCTGGGCCGACAAGGTGGTGGCCGAGCACGGCAAGGTCAACCTGGTGTTCAACAACGCCGGGGTGGCCCATGCCGGCACCGTGGAAGGCAGCGAGTACGAAGAGTACGAGTGGATCACCAACATCAACTTCTGGGGGGTGGTGTACGGCACCAAGGCCTTCCTGCCGCACATCAAGGCCAGCGGCGAGGGGCACGTCGTCAACGTCTCCAGTGTGTTCGGGCTGTTCTCGCAGCCGGGCATGAGCGCCTACAACGCCACCAAGTTCGCCGTGCGCGGCTTCACCGAGTCGCTGCGCCAGGAGCTGGACATGGAAGGCGGCGCGGTCTCGGCCAGTTGCGTGCACCCCGGCGGGATCAAGACCAACATCGCCCGCACCGCGCGGATGAACGACAGCCTGGCCAAGGTCACCGGGCAGAACGCCAACGCCGCGCGCCAGCAGTTCAACGACCAGTTGCTGCGCACCACCCCGGACAAGGCCGCCCAGGTGATCATCCTCGGCGTGGAGCGTGACGCACGGCGCATCCTCATCGGCGCGGATGCACATGCCATCGATGTGATGCTGCGGGTGTTGCCGGTGTGGTACCAGAAGGTGGTTACCGTCAGCATGCGTTTGGCGGCGCGTTTTGCGCCGAAGGGCAAGGCGCGGTCGGAGGGGTATGAGGTCAAGTAGGGGGTGGTGAAAGAAGAAGCCCGTTCCTTGGAGCGGGCTTTTTTCTTGATGGGTATCGCTTCGCTCAACGCCATCCTACGGGGTGTCTTGCTCTTCGCTCTTCGCTCTTCGTAGGAGCGAGCTTGCTCGCGAACAATGGCGTTTCCCGGCGGCTGCGGTGTTTGAGGTTGACTCCGCTCCCTCTCCCCAACCCTCTCCCTGAAGGGAGAGGGGGCTAGTCCGTGCCGAGAGAAGGAATGGTTTCAGCCGGAAACCGCTGGAGTTGCCGGCTGACTCCAGAACACCCAACTCTGCCCAACGGTCCCCTCTCCCTTCAGGGAGAGGGTTAGGGAGAGGGGCGTGGTTGAACCACACACCAGAGCAGCCAGGTAACGCCATTGTTCGCGAGCAAGCTCGCTCCTACGAAATGCCCGCCCCCTCACAACCCCATCTGCTTGGCGATGATCTCGTTCATGATCTCCCGCGTCCCCCCACCGATGGAGAGGATGCGGTTATCGCGATACAACCGCTCCACCAGGCTCTCGCGCATATACCCCATGCCGCCCAACAACTGCACTGCGTCATAGACCACCCGGTCGGCAACGTCGGTGGCGAAGTTCTTGGCCATGGAGATTTCCTTCACCACGCTCTGTCCGGCAGCCATCTTCGCCGCCTGGCGGTAGGTGAACTCGCGGGACACTTCCACCTGGGTGGCCATCTCCGCCAGGCGGTGCTTGAGCACCTGGAACTTGCCGATGGGCTTGCCGAAGGCTTCGCGCTCGGCGCTCCATTTCAGGGCTTCTTCCAGGGCCAGCTGGGCGGTCATGTTGGCCATGGTGGCCAGGGCCAGGCGCTCGCTCTGGAAGTTGGCCATGATGCAGGCGAAGCCCATGTTCTCCATGCCGATCAGGTTTTCCACCGGCACCTTGCAGTCGTCGAAGAACAGCTCGGCGGTGTCCGAGGCCCACCAGCCCATCTTCTTCAGCTTGCGGCCCACCGTGAAGCCGGGGGTGCCCTTCTCCACCAGCAGCAGGCTGACGCCGCCGTAGCCTTCGCCGCCGGTGCGCACCGCCACCGTGTAGTAGTCGGCGCGCACGCCGCTGGTGATGAAGGTCTTGCTGCCGGTCACGCGGTAGTGGTCGCCGTCGCGCACGGCGCGGGTCTTCAGGCTGGCCACGTCGGAGCCGCCGGAGGGCTCGGTGACCGCCAGGGCCATGATCTTCTCGCCGGCCAGCACCTGCGGCACGATGCGTTCGCGCAGTTCCGCACGGCCCCACTTGAGCAGCGGCGGCAGGCCGATGTCCAGCGAGCCCAGGCCGGCCACCAGGCCGCCGGAGCCGCTGCGCATCAGTTCCTCGCTGGCCGCCAGCTTGGCGAACAGGTCGCCCTCGTGGCTGCCGCCGTAGGCTTCCGGGTAGCCGATGCCGAGGATGCCGGCCTCGCCGGCCTTGCGGTAGAGCTCGCGGGGGAACTCCTCGGCTTCTTCCCAATCGGCGATGTGCGGGAGGATTTCCCGCTCGACGAAGCGCCGCACCGAGTCGCGGACCAGGCGGTGGCTGTCGTCGAAGTAATCGGTGAATGCGGACATGGCGGGCCTCCAGGCGGGTTGCCTGAAAACTTACCGAGCGCTTGCTTGGTTTTCAAGGCGAGACTTGCGCCATCGCCTGGGCCGTTTCGGCCCGATGCCTCTGAACTAGACGATCGGCCGGCGCCCGGCCAGGGCGTGGGCCAGGGTGCCGCCGTCCACCAGCTCCAGCTCGCCGCCCAGGGGCACGCCGTGGGCGATGCGGCTGAGCACCAGGCCGCTGCCGGCCAGCAGTTGGGCGATGTAGTGGGCGGTGGCCTCGCCTTCCACCGTGGGGTTGGTGGCGAGGATGATCTCGGCGAAGCTGCCGGCCTTGATCCGCGCTTCCAGCTCGGGAATGCCGATGGCCTCCGGGCCCAGGCCGTCCAGCGGCGAGAGGTGGCCCTTGAGCACGAAGAAGCGTCCGCGGTAGCCGGTCTGCTCCACCGCGAACACGTCCAGCGGGCCTTCCACCACGCACAGCAGCGAGTCGTCGCGGCGCGGGTCGGCGCACTGCGGGCACAGCTCCTCCTCGCTCAGCGTGCGGCACTGCTTGCAGTGCCCTACCCCTTCCATGGCCTGGGTCAGCGCCTGGGCCAGGCGCAGCCCGCCCGTGCGGTCACGCTCCAGCAACTGCAGCGCCATGCGCTGGGCGCTCTTCTGCCCCACCCCGGGGAGAATGCGCAGGGCGTCGATGAGTTGGCGGATCAGCGGGCTGAAGCTCATGGGGGAACCGGTCTCGGGATTCAGGAAGGGATGAACGTCGTAGGCACAACTATCTTGCCGGCTGCGCCGAAGTGCCTTTCGTAGGATGGGTCGAGTTTACGAAACCCATGCGGTCGTGGTGATGGGTATCGCTTCGCTCCACCCATCCTACGGGGCAGGAGGAGTTCCGGGGCGACCAGAGGGTACTCAGGACAAGGCGCGAGCGGTGTCGGACAGCGGAGTTTACTTCAGTAAATGAGCATGTCCGGCACCGCTCGCAACGCAGTCATGGGTGCCCGCTGGGCGGCACCTTCACCTTAGAAGGGCATCTTGAAGCCGGGGGGCAGCTGCATGCCGGCGGTCATGCCCGCCATCTTCTCCTGGTTGTTCTGCTCGATCTTGCGCACGGCGTCGTTCACCGCGGCGGCGATCAGGTCTTCGAGAATTTCCTTGTCTTCCTGCATCAGGCTATCGTCCAGGCTGACGCGCTTGACGTCGTGCCGGCCGGTCATCACCACGCTCACCAGGCCGGCGCCGGACTGGCCGGTGACTTCGGCGTTGGCCAGCTCTTCCTGCATCTTCTGCATCTTTTCCTGCATCTGCTGGGCCTGCTTCATCAGGCCGGCCATGCCACCTTTCATCATCTCGATCACCTTCTGTCGTTCAGGGTTGGTTGGGCGCCGGCCTTCAGGCCTTCGCCGCCAGGGGTTCGATGGTACCGGTGCGGACCACCGCGCCGAACTGCTGGCGCATCTGCAGCACGTACGGGTCCGCCTCGATGGAACGCTCAGCCTCGCGCTGGCGCTCGGCGCGCTTGCGCGCCGCGGCCTGGGCGGGGGTTTCCTGCTCGGGCTTCTGGATGGTCACTTCCAGCGTCAGGGTGCGCCCGTGGTACTGGCTCAGCGCGTCGTTCAGGCGGCGCTGCTGGGTGGCGTTGTACAACGCGCTCTGCCCCGGGTCCAGGTGCAGGTGCCAGGTGTCGCCCTCCACCGCGACCAGGGTGCAGTTGGCGCCGATGCTCGCGGTCAGGCCACCCAGGCCCAGGCGCGGGAACAGGTCCAGCCACTCGGCGGCCAGGCCCGTGGCCGGCAGGGCCGCCGGTTCCGGTTCGGGCTCGGGCTGGGCGCTGGCCTGCGACTCGTCGCCGCCTTCCAGGTAGCTGAGCGAATCCATGTCGACTTCATAGTAGTCCTCGGCCGGCGGCGGCTCTTCGTCGCGGTCGTCGTCCTCGCTGTCGGCCATGGCGATAGGCGCCGGTTCGGGCGCCGCAATGGGCTCGGGCGCCGGCGCAGGTTCGGGCTCGACCGGCGGCTGCGCGGCGGGTTCTTCCCAGGGCAGGTCGACGACGGGCGCCGGTTCAGCCACGGCGGCTTGCGCTTCGACTACGGGCACCTCGACGGGCGCGACCTGCGGGGCGGGCTCGACGGGTGCCGGCGCGGCCTCGACGACAGGCGCCGGCGCAGGTTCGGGCGCAACCTCAGCCACCGGAGCCGGAGCCGGAGCCGGAGCCGGAGCCGGAGCCGCCACAGGCTGCGGCGCGGGTGCCGGCTGGGCAACGGCGGCGGGCACGGTGGACACCACCGGCACGCTCGCCACGCTGGCAGCGGCTGCCGGCGCCGCAACGGCGGCGCCGGCCACTGGGTTGCGGTTGGAATCAGCCGTGGCCGTGCTGATCCCCAGGTCCTTTAGCGGTGACCTCGGTGGCGCGCCGCCATCGGCCGGGTGGAAGGCCAGCATGCGCAGCAGCACCATCTCGAAGCCGCTGCGCGGGTCCGGCGCCAGGGGCAGGTCGCGGCGGCCGATCAGGCCCATCTGGTAGTAGAACTGCACGTCCTCGCCGGGCAGCGCTTGCGCCAGGGCCAGCACCTTGTCGCGGTCGCCCTGGCCGTTGTCGACGGCGTCCGGCAGCACCTGGGCGATGGCCACGCGGTGCAGCACGTTGAGAATCTCGGCCAGCACCCCGCCCCAGTCCGGGCCCTGTTCGGCCAGGTGGCGCACGGCGTCCAGCAGGGCCCGGGCGTCGCCTTCGAGCAGTGCGTGGAGCACGCCGTAGACCTGGCCGTGGTCGAGGGTGCCGAGCATGGCGCGCACGTCGGCGGCCAGCACCTTGCCCTCGCCGAAGGCGATGGCCTGGTCGGTCAGGCTCATGGCGTCGCGCATGGAGCCGTCGGCGGCGCGGCCGAGCAGCCACAGGGCGTCTTCCTCGAAGGGCACGTTCTCGGCGCCGAGCACGTGGGTCAGGTGCTCCACCACGCGTTCCGGCGGCATGTTCTTCAGGCTGAACTGCAGGCAGCGCGAGAGGATGGTCACCGGCAGCTTCTGCGGGTCGGTGGTGGCCAGCAGGAACTTGACGTGGGGCGGCGGCTCTTCGAGGGTCTTGAGCAGGGCGTTGAACGAGTGCGAGGAGAGCATGTGCACTTCGTCGATCAGGTAGACCTTGTAGCGCCCGCGGCTCGGCGCGTACTGCACGTTGTCCAGCAGTTCGCGGGTGTCCTCGACCTTGGTGCGGCTGGCGGCGTCCACTTCGATGAGGTCGACGAAGCGGCCCTCGTCGATCTCCCGGCACACCGAGCACTGGCCGCAGGGGGTGGAGCTGACGCCGGTCTCGCAGTTCAGGCACTTGGCCAGGATGCGCGCGATGGTGGTCTTGCCCACGCCGCGGGTCCCGGTGAACAGGTAGGCGTGGTGCAGGCGCTGGTTGTCGAGCGCGTTGATCAGGGCCTTGAGGACGTGGGTCTGGCCGACCATTTCGCGGAACGAACGCGGACGCCATTTGCGGGCAAGAACCTGATAACTCATTGAAATCCATCGCAGCTGGTAGGCGGAAGTGGGCTAATCCTAGCGAAGAGGACCGGAAATTGCACCCGATGCCGGGCCAGGCTTGGCAAGAACCCTCCGAAACAGGCATTGTGTCCTGCTTCCGCACGTCCGGAGCCCGAATGCGCGCACTCCTCCCCGCCCTCCTGCTGGTCGCCGGCCTGGCCCAGGCCGATCCCCGGCAGCTGAGTTTCTCGGTGATCGAGGGCTGGGCCATGCCGCTGGCGCAGGTCGAGGACGGCCAACTGACCGGCGGTATCCTCTTCGAGCTGTTCACCCGCACCGCGGACAAGGTCGGCATGGCCCCGTCCTTCCATATCCTGCCGCGGGCCCGGGTGGAACAGGCCCTGCACAGCCACAGCATCGATGTGCGCTGCTACATCGCCCCGGCCTGGCTCAGCGAGGAGTTCCGCGACTACCGCTGGAGCGTGCCGCTGATGACCCAGCGCGATCTGCTGGTGGCCCGGGAGCGGGCCCCGGTGGACGTCGCCACGCTGGCCGGGCAAAGCGTCGGCACAGTCCTCGGCTATGCCTACCCCTACCTGCAGCTGTCGTTCGCCAGCGGGCGCCTGCACCGCGACGATGCACGCAACCAGGAGCTGGTGCTGAAGAAGCTCGAAGCCGGGCGCTACGACTATGCGGTGTCCAGCGAGGTGGCGCTGAACTGGTTCAACCTCCAGCGGCCGGCCGAGCACCGCCTCTACCCCGCAGCCAAGCTCGACCAGGCCGAACTGGGCTGCATGGTCCTGGACGATCCGCAACTGCCGACCCAGGCGGTGCTCGACGCCCTGGCCGAGCTCAAGGCCTCCGGGGAAATCGAGCGCATTCTCGATCACTATCGCTGACGATCGTGCGCCACACGCCATGGTCGGGCCTGGCGTAGGGCGAATAACGCTCCGCGTTATCCGCCGTTTGGCCTTGGCCGAACCCCGCTCGGGGGCGAGCCTGGGCATCCTTGTAGGGAGCGCCAGGGTCGGCCATGGCGTTGACGATGAGGAAGGTGAAGCGGCGTACAACCGCGAACGGTTGTACGCCCTACGCTTCCGGGGCCACCGCTATGCGGGCTTCGCCGCGGCGGATCCACTCGGCGTAGCGTGCCGGGATGTGGCCGTGCACCGCGCCGGCGTTCACCGTGGCGGCGTAGTCGCAGATCGCCTGCTCGCCCTCCCCTTCGCGCCGGTACAGGGTCCAGCGCACCCGGCTGCCTTCGGCCAGGGCGCAGGGTAGTTCGAAGCGGGGCGAGCCTTCGGCGTAGCCGACGTGGAAGTCGTCCGGCATGGGCCCGCCGGGGAAGCCGGCGGCGTCGAGGAAGCCGAACATCGAGTCGTGCTGCAGCAGGCTGCGCCGGGCGTAGGGCCAGACGTAGCGGCGCAGGAAGTGCTGGTCGGCGAAATGCCGAGAAGCCACCGGTTCGGCGAAGAACAGCCGGGCCAGTTGCGCCAGCGGCGGCAGCGCCCCGCCGACGACGCCCCAGAGCCCGGCCAGCAGCAGTTCGGTATGGGTGCCGTTGTCGCGCAGCGCGTGGAAGTGCTTGTCGCTGGCCAGCCACTGGGCCACCGCCTCGGCCTCGCGCTCGCTGATCACCGAGTCGGCATCGCGGAACAGGATGCGCTGGGCCTGGGCGTCGTCCAGGGCGAGGAAGCGCCACATCGCCCCCGGCCACTGGCGCTCGGCCTCGTCCACCCGCACCACCTGGCCGCCGTTGTCGAGCAGGCGGCGGACGATGGCCTCGGGCACGCTGTCGTCGATATAGAAGCGGCAGGTCCAGTGCGGGTAGATGCGCGGCTGCTCCAGCACGTTGAGCACCGCCGTCTCGCAGTACTTGGCGCTGGCGCCGAACAGCGAGAAGGCGATGACGTTGCGTTCGCGGGTGGCGGCGCTGGGCGGCGGCGGCAATGCCGGCAGGGCATGGGCGATCGGCGGTTCGACGCCGAACTGGCGCTCGCGCAGGCTCAGCGCGTGCAGGCCATGGCGGCGCACCTGGTGCCACTGGCGCAGGGCGCAATGGGCGTGGGACAGGGCGTCGAACAGCGCCAGGCTGTCGCCGCCGGCGGCCAGGGCGCGGCCGGCATGTTCGATGGCCTCCTGCCAGCGCTCCAGCTTGATGCAGTTCACCGCCGCGTCGGTCCAGGCCACCGCCAGCTGCGGCCAGCGCCGGGCGGTCTGCAGGCACAGTTGCAGGGCCTGCTCGTGCCGGCCCTGGGCGTAGAAGGCGCTGGCGCGCCGGCCGGCGGCCTCGACCTCGCGGCGTTCGCGGTAGCTGGGCGTGCGTTGCTTGGCCATGCTTGCCCTCCTCAGCGTTCGCGCAGCGCTTCGCGGGCGCGGTTGAGCGGCTTGGTCAGGTAGTCCCAGACGGTCTTGCTGCCGGTGTGCACGTCCACCGTGGCGACCATGCCGGGGAAGATCGGGAAGCTCCTGCCTTCCTTGTTCTGCAGCGAGTCGGTCTCGGTGCGCACGAACACCCGGTAGTAGTACTGGTCGCGGCGTACCTCGTCCTGGATGGTGTCCGGCGAGATGTGCGTCACCTTGCCCTCCAGGCCGCCGTAGATGGCGTAGTCGTAGGCGCTGATCTTCACCGTGGCGCGCTGCCCGGGGTGGATGAAGGCCACGTCGCGCGGGGAGATGCGCGCCTCCACCAGCAACTGGTCCTCCACCGGCACTATGACCATGAAGCGGCCGTTGGGCGGGATGACGCCGCCGACGGTGTTCACTTCGATGTCCTTGACGATGCCGCGCACCGGCGAGAGCACGGTCAGGCGCGTCAGCGAGTCGGCGCGCCCGCGGGTCACCGACTGCTGCGCCTCCACTTCGCCGTTGGCCTTGGCCAGCTCCTCGCGGGCCTTGACGTAGTACTGGTTGCGCGTCTCGGTGGCCTTGAGCTCCAGCTCGTTGGCCTGGCGCTTCAGGCGCAGCACCTCGACGTTGCTCGCCGCGCCGATCTCGGCCAGGCGCGTGGTCAGCTTGAGTTCCTTGTCGACCAGCGCCAGGGCCTCGTTGATGCCCTTCAGGCTCTTCTGCAGGCTGTCGCGCCGCGACTGGTACAGGGCGGTCTCGGACTTCACCAGGTCAGGCTCCTCCAGCACTTCAGCCGGGAACACCAGCTTGCCGCCGTCCACTTCCGCCCGCAGGCGCGCGGCCATGGCCAGGGCGGCGCGCAGGCGCGAGGCGCTCTCGCCCACCGAGGATTCGGTCTTGGTGCGGTCGAGCTGGGCGAGCACCTGCCCCGCGTCGACGCGGTCGCCCTCCTTCACCCGCAGCTCGGCGAGGATGCCGCCCTCCAGGGACTGCACCACCTGCTCGCGGGAGCTGGGGATCACCTTGCCGGTGCCGGTGGAGACTTCGTCGAGCTCGAACAGGTAGGCCCAGGCGAACAGCAGCAGCATGCCGCCGAGCACGCTCCAGATCAGCCAGGCGGCGCGCGGCGCGCGCTCCTTCGCCTGGAAGTAGGGGGCCAGGGGCGCGGCCCCGGGCGCTTGAATCGAATTGGCTTGCATGATCACTCCCGACGCGGGCCAGGGCCCGCGTCCTCTGCGAATTCAGTGGCGGCTCAGGCGACGGCCGGGGCCTTCTCGCCGGGCTTGGCCGCCGGCCCGCCGGCGAGCTTGGCCAGCACCGCCTGCTTGGTGTCGTCGAGGACGACGCGGCCGTTGTCGACCACGATGATCCGGTCGACCCACTTGAGCACCGCCGGGCGGTGCGTCGCCACCACCAGGGTGCGCGAGGCCAGCCAGGGCTCCAGGTGGCGGATCAGGCCCTGCTCGCCGACCTCGTCGAGCCAGGCGGTGGGTTCGTCGAGCAGCAGCACACGCGGCTGGCGCAGCAGCGTGCGGGCCAGCAGCAGGCTCTGGCGCTGGCCGCCGGAAAGCCCGCGGCCGCCCTCCTGGACCATGTGCTCCAGACCGTCGGGCAGCGCCTGCACCATGCCCAGGGCGCCGCTCAGGCGCAGGGCTTCGAGCAGTTCCTCGTCGCTGGCGTTGGGCCGGCCCATGGTCAGGTTGTCGCGCAGGGTGCCGAAGAACAGGTTGGCCTGCTGGCTGAGGAAGGCCACGTCGCGGCGCACGTCGTAGGGGTCGATCAGTTCCAGGCGCAGCGAGTCGAGCAGCAAGCTGCCCTCCTGCGGCCGGTACATGCCGGCCAGCAGTTGCAGCAGGCTGGACTTGCCGGCGCCGTTGCGGCCGAGGATGGCCACCTTCTCGCCGGCGGCGATGCGCAGCTGGCCCACTTCGATGGCCGCGCGCTTGTCGTCCTGGCCATAGCGGAAGCGCACGCCTTCGAGCTGGTAGTCGCCGTGCAGCACCGGGCGGTGCAGGCGCTTGCCGCCCTCGGCGCTTTCCACCGGACGCTGCATCAGCTCCTCCAGGCCCTCGCGGGCGACCTTGGCCTGCTGCCAGCGCGACATGATCCCGGAGATCTGCGCCAGCGGCGCGATCATCCGCGAGGACAGGATGGACATGCCGATCAGCGCGCCGGTGGTCATGTCGCCGCTCATCACCTGGAAGCAGCCGACCAGCACCACCAGCACGTAGACCAGCGTCTGCACTTCCTGGGTCCAGGCCATGAGCGCGCCGGAGATGAAGCGCTGGCGCATGCTGACGGTGGCCGAGACCTCGTTGAGGTGGTTCCACTGGTTCTGGAAGCGCTGCTCGGCGCGCAGCTGCTTGACGTCCTCGATGCCCTGCACCGCCTCCACCAGGATGGCGTTGCGGATCGCCGACTCGCGCATGCCTTCCTTGGACAGCCGCGCCAGCGGCTTCTGCGCCAGCAGGCCGGGGATCAGCAGCAGCGGCAGCACCGCCAGCGGCACCAGGGCCATGACCCCGCCCACCGACCAGAGCACCACCAGGAACAGGAAGAAGAACGGCAGGTCGGCCAGCGCGCCCAGGGTGGTCGAGGTGATCAGTTCGCGCACCTGCTCCATCTCGCGGATCTGCGAGATGAACGAGCCGGTGGACTTGGACATGGCCTCGTTGCGCAGGCGCAGGGCGTGGCCGAAGACGCGGTCGGAAATGCGCAGGTCGGCGCGCTTGCCGATCAGGTCGGAGATGTGCGTGCGCGCCAGGCGCATGCCGAAGCCGATGAGCACCGCCAGCAGCACCCCGCCGAACAGCACCCAGAGGGTCGGCTCGGACTGCGCCGGCACCACGCGGTCGTACACCTGCATGGAGAACAGCATGGAGGCCAGGGCCAGGACGTTGGCCACCAGCGAGGCGAGCATGACGTCGCCGTAGCGCCGCCAGTCGCGCAGCACCAGGCTCCAGAACCAGTTGGGCTGGTAGGGCTTGATGTAGTCGTCGACGCGCACGTCGGCCACCGCGACTTCAGGGCGCAGGCAGTAGACGCGCTCCACCCGCTCGACCACTTCCTCTGCCGGCAGGGCCTGCAGCACGCCCTGCTCGCCGCTCAGGCGCACGCCGACGCGGCCCTGGCCGTCGATGCTTTCGATGATGCCGACCTGGCCGCCGGAGAACTGCGCCAGCACCGGCAGGCGCCAGGGGTCGAGCACGCCCTTGTCCAGGGCTTCGGCGCGCAGCGTCAGGCCCATGTCGCGGGCCATGTGCTGCAGTTGCCCGTCCAGGTCCTGGCCCTGGCGCCATTGCTGGCCGACGCGGACGCGCTCTTCGGAAACGTCCAGGCGGTAATGCCGGGCCACCATCAGCATGGCTTCCAGCCAGGGGCTGCTGACGGCCTCCGGGCGTTGCGCTTGCGCGGTCATAGGGAATCACTCTCGAGTTGGAAGACGTCGTGCATCCGCCCGGTGGCGTTGATGAAGGCCACCTGGGCGCTCCACAAGTCGTGGCGGGCGTTCACCGAATCGCTCTGCGCCTGGTAGATCTCCTGCTCGGCGTTGAGCAGGTCGAGCAGCGTGCGGGTGCCCAGCGAGAGGTACTGCTCGCGGTACAGGCGCTGGGTGTCGACGATGCTTTTCTGGCGGTCGGCGAGCACGCGCAGGCGCTCGTCGAGGCCGCCCATCTGTTCCTGCAGGGCGACCCACTGGTCGCGGGCCTCCAGCTGCCGGGTGTGCAGGCGCTCCTCGGCCGCCCGCAGCGCCTGGCCGGCGCCGCGCACCCGCGCCGAGGGCGCGCCGCCGGCGAAGAGGTCGTGCTTGACGCCGAGGGTCAGGGTGTAGACGCGCTCGCCGGCCATGTCGCCGGCATTGCCGAAGTACTTGTTGACGCCGCCGTCGACGGTGAAGGTCGGCCGCGTGTTGGAGCGCGCCAGGGACAGCTGGGCCTCGGCCTCCTCGCGCTCGGCCACCGCCATGCGCACGCCGACCGGCATCCGCGGGTTCGGCTCGATCAGCCGCACGGCCTGTTGCAGGCGCCCGGCGGGCACGTCCACGGCGGCCTCGCTCACTTCGCGGCCGATCATGGTGCGCAGCTTGCTCTTCTGCTGGCGCAGCTGCGTCTCGACGGCCAGCAGCGAGGCCTCGGCCGCCTCCACCCGCGACTGCGCCTGGATCAGGTCGGCCTGGGTGCTGGCGCCTTCGCTGGCGCGCTGCCGGGCCAGCTGGCGCAGGCGCTGCAGGCCGTCCACCAGGGTCCGCGCGCTGTCGCGCAGGGCGCGGTAGCGGGCGACTTCGATCAGCGCCTGGGCCGACTGCCGGGCGACCTCGTCCACCTCGCTCATCAGCTGGAAGCGCTGCACCTGCACGCCGGCTTCGGCGCCCTTGACCGCGTTGGCCACCTTGCCGAAGTCGTAGACCATCTGCGAGGCGGACAGCGACAGGTTCTGGCCGCTGCCGTAGGCGCCCTGCTTGCCGGTGTTCAGGCCGGTCTGGATGGTCGGCAGGTAGCCGGCCCTGGCCACGTTGATGGCCTCGCGCTGCTGGCCGAGCTGGGCCGCGGCATCGCGGATCGACGGGTAGGTCTGCACCGCCAGGCTGACCGCGTGCCACAGGTCCAGGGCGCCGCCCTGCCCCGCCCCGGCGTCCGACGGCTGCCAGTCGCGGGTCAGGTGGTCGACCGACAGGTCCAGTTTCTTCCGCGGGGTATCCTGCCACCCGCATTCGGGCTGGCAGAGCAGGCGCTTGCCGCCCTTGCCCTCCGGCTCCGCGCCGAAGACCACCAGCGGGGTGAATGCCAGCCAGGCCAGCGCACCCCAATGCAATTTGTTGAGAAACATCTGAACCACCCTGAAAAATCGAGCCGCAATGCTACGAGTCAGGTCGTGGACATTCTTCGGGAATATCCTGAAAAAGCCTCGGACCACAAAAGGATCGGGCAATAGGCTATTACGCGACACGAATAACCAGACAGTGGATAAACCCATCCTGACTTGTAGGAAATCTCTTATCGTAAAAAATAAGAAAATTCTGATTGATATATTTAAAGAAAACAAAACAGGCCATCTTCCGGCAATAAAAAAAGCCACTGCCAAGGCAGTGGCTTTCTTCGAAAAGGCGCCGTAATAACAATATCAGCGCGGCTCGTTTCCAGAGCCGGAAGTATTGCCGGAGAACGGATTGCTCCAGAGATTTCCCAAGGACTGAAGTTGCGAGGAAGTCCCTTGTGCCAGGCCGGTGAACAACCCGGAGATGGCACCGAAGATCGTGCCCACGGTGACGTTGAGGATAGCGCCGATCGGGTTGCCGCCCAGCAGGCTGGAGAGCCCCTGGGTGATGCCCCCCAGCGCACCGCTCAAGGTGCCGAAGAGCGCGCCGCCTATGCTGTCGAGGAAACCGGAGGAGGCTCCGCCGGCGACCATTTCCAGTTCCTGCCCATCGAGTTCTTTCATCATGCCTCCATCATCTAGCGCATAGCGGAGCCTGCCGGATACCGGCAGGCTCCCTGTTCCACCGAACAGATGGGAATGCCACCCAGCCAGGCGGTGGCATTCATTCGGCTCGATGCCGGATCAACGCGGGCCGGTAGAGGAACCGCCGCCGCCCACCAGGCTGCCGAGCAGACCGCCGCCTTGGCCGACCTGCGGGGCCGGAACGTTCATGCTCCACCAACCTTCGGCGTTGGCGTTGAAGGTTTCCAGCGACATGCCCCAGCCATTCACCAGGCCATAGGTAACGGCATGGATAACGCCGAGAACGCCACCGATGACGCCACCGAAGGCACCGCTGGCGACGCCGACGCCCAGAATGCCGCCCACCGAACCACCGGTCACCACGCCCTTCGCCACGCCGGTGCTGAGGGACAGCGGAATCAGCATGATGGCGGCGCCAATACGACCGAAGACATCTTCGAAGATGCCGGCACCGGCGACCATTTCTACTTCTTGCATGTTCAACTCTTGCATTTTCATACTCCTTGCACATTGAGTGCTTATGTTGGCTTTCTTGCTGCGCTACCACTTATGTGGCGCGACCAGGTGATTGTTCTGTATGGAAATACCCATGACAACCTTAAATCGGCGAACTAAATCGCCATTCAGATTTCCTGGCAAAAGGCCATAAAAATACAACCAGCGGAGTTGGAAGTTTCATACAAGACCCTCTTATGAATGTCAGGCGGCATAATTGTCCGAAAGATAATTCGCGCATCGCACATATAAATAATTCACTGCGTCCGAACGGCAAAAAGCCGCTTCGGTTCGTACCGAAGCGGCTTTGATTTACCGGCCGGAAATATCCGCTACTTGCCGCCGCGCCTCACTGAAGCGCCCAGAACCCCAGGCGGCCCAATCCCGCCGCCAGTTGCAGGCGGGCGTTCTGCCAGTCGGCCAGGGCGCGGATGTGCTGCTCCTGGGCATCGGCGTAGGCGCTCAGGGCGTTGAGCAGCTCGATCATGCTGCCGACCCCGGAGCGGTAGCGCCCGCGGGTCACCTCCAGGGCCTGGTGCGATTGTTCGACCAGGGCGTCGGTGCTCTTCAGGCTGCGGGTATCGACCATCAGCCGCTGGTAGCTGCCCCACACCAGCAGCGATACCTGCTGCTCGGTACCGGCCAGGGCCGCGCGGCTGGCCTCGACCTGGGCCCGCGCGCCGCGCACCCGGTAGTTGCGTTCGAAGCCTTCGAACAGCGGGATGTTCAGTTGCAGGCCCAGGCTCGAATCGCGCTGCCGGGTGTCACCGTTCAGCGACAGCGGCAGGTCGTTGCGCGCATGGCTGAGGCTGCCGGTCAGGGCCAGCGTCGGCCGGCCTTCGGCGCGCGCCTCGCGGACCTTTTCCTGGGCCGCGTCCAGCCGCGCCTGGGCGGCGATCAGCTCGGGGTGGTGGTTGCGCGCCTGGGCCAGCAGCCGGTCGATGGCGCCGACGAAGCCGGTATCGGGCATCGGCGTCAACTCGCTGGACAGCTTCAGCGCGCTATCCGGCGCCAGCCCCATGCGCAACGCCAGCGTGCCCAGGGCGTTGTCCAGGTTGCCGCGGGCGCGCACCAGGCGCAGCTCGGACTGGGACGCGGCGGTCTGCGCCTGCAGGCGGTCGGAAAGCGCCGCCGCGCCGGCCCGGTACTTGGCGTCGGCGGCCTGGAAGTTCTCCTCGGCCATGTCCTTGACCTGCTGCGCCGCGGCCAGGGCGTCCTGGGCGGCCAGGGCGTCGTAGTAGACCTGGGCGGCGTTGACGAAGGCGTTCTGCAGTATCGCGTCGTGGCTGGCGTTGGCCGCCACCAGCAGGTGCCGGGCGCTGCGCAACGCGGCGCGGCGCTTGCCGAAGTCGAACAGCACCCAGCTCAGGTCGAGGCGGGCATCGAGGCTCTTCTGGCGGGTCGAGGTCTCGACGCCGTCGAAGTCCAGGTAGTCGGTGCGGCTGCGGCCGTCGCTGGCGCCGACGCTGGCGCCCAGGCGCGGCAGGTAGGCCGACCAGGCGACGCCCATCTGCGCCGCCTGGGCCTTGGCCTCGGCCCAGGCCTGGCGGGTCTGCGGGTCCTGGCAGAGCATGCGCTCGATGGCCTCGTCCAGCGCCAGTTCCGCCTGGACGCCGTTGAACAGGCAGGGCACGCCGCCGTGCCGCGCCTCGCTGACCGGCGCCTGGGGCAGCGTGCGCTCGGTGCGGAAGACGTCCGGCCCGGCCAGGACCGCGGGGCCCGCGGCCAGCGCCAGGGCGAACGGGAGGATGCGCTTCATGCCGGTTCGCCCTCCAGCAGCCCGGGGTCGACGGCCCGCTCGCCCACCACCTTGCCGCCGGTGATGACCACCACGCGGTCGGCCGTGGCGATGGTCTCGGGACGGTGGGCGACCATCACCCGGGTGATGTTCAGCGAGCGGATAGCCTCGTTGACGCGGCGTTCGCAGTCCACGTCGAGGTGGCTGGTGGCCTCGTCGAGGAACAGGATCTGCGGCCGCTTGTACAGCGCCCGGGCCAGCAGGATGCGCTGCTTCTGGCCGCCGGAGAGCACCGTGCCCATGTCGCCGACCAGGGTGTTGTAGCCCATGGGCGCGATCATGATCTCGTCGTGGATGGCCGCCAGGCGCGCGCACTCCATGACCCACTCCATGTCCATCGCCGGGTCGAAGAAGGCGATGTTCTCCGCCAGCGAGCCGGCGAACAGGCTGTCGTCCTGCAGCACCGTGCCGACCACGCTGCGCAGGCCGTCGAGGCCGATCTGCGACAGCTCCATGCCGGCCACGCGGATGGCCCCGTCGGACGGCGGCAGGATGCCGAGCATGATGTTGACCAGGGTGCTCTTGCCGCAGCCGGAGGGCCCGACGATGGCCACCGACTCGCCGGCGCGGATGTCCAGGTCGATGCCGTCGAGCACGTAGGGCTCGTGTTCCGAGTAGCGGTAGCGCAGGCCGCGCAGCTCGATGCCGAACTCGCGCTGGCGCAGCAGTTCGGGGTCGATGCCGCTGCCGCCCTGCTCCGGCGCTTCGAGGACGATGTCGGCCAGGCGCTCGCCCTGCAACTGCAGCATGCGCAGTTCGAAGAACTTGTCGATCAGGCTGCCCACGCGGCTGTCGAACTGGCCCTTGTAGGACTGGAAGGCCATGAGCGCGCCCACGGTGAAATGCCCGTCCATCACCATGTTCGCGCCCAGGTAGATCACCAGCAGGTTCTCGATGCCGAACAGCAGGCCGTTGACCTGGCCGTAGAGCAGCCCCAGCTTCTGCGTGCGCAGGCCGGCGTTGACCTGCTCCACCAGCAGGCTCAGCCAGGTGGCGCGGCGCTCGGTCTGGCGCTGGAACAGTTTCAGCGGGCGCACGCCACGCATGGTTTCGAGGAAGTGCGTCTGCTGCCGCGCGCCATGGATGATCTCTTCCTCGGTGGCGTTGCGCAGCGGCTGGTACGAGACCCAGCGCACCAGGGCGTAGAGCACCATGCAGACGATAGCGATGCTGGCCAGCAGCGGGCTGTAGACCAGCATCATGCCCAGGGTGGCGATGGTCATCAGGCCGTCGAGCACCGCCACCAGGAAGGCCGAGGTCAGGGTGGACTGGATGCTGTCGACGGCGCCGAAGCGCGAGACGATGTCGCCCAGGTGGCGCTTCTCGAAATACTGCGTGGGCAGGTTGAGCAGGTGGGTGAAGACGTTGGCCCGCCACTGCACGTTGAGCAGCGTGCCCATGTGCATGCCCACCCATTGGCGCACGGCGCCGATGATCTGCTGCATCAGCATCATCAGGCCGAAGCCGATCAGCAGCGTGGTCAGCAGGTCGCGGTCGTTGCTGGGGATGACGTTGTCGATGGTCCACTGCATGAAGAACGGGCTGACCAGGGCGAACACCTCCAGGGCCAGCGACAGCAGCAGCACCTGGCCCAGGGAGCGGTACAGGCCGCTGACCTTGCCGAGCATGCCGAGCAGGCGCAGGTTCGGCTTGGCCTCCTTCTTCTCGAAGGCGGCGTCGGGCCACAGCTCCAGGGCCACGCCGGTGAAGGAACGCGACAGCGTCTCCACGCCCACCTTGCGGATGCCATGGGCCGGATCGTGGATCACCGCGCCGCGGCGGGTCACCGACTTGAGCACGACGAAGTGCTTGAAGTCCCAGTGCAGGATGCACGGGGTGCGCAGCTTGGGCAGGTCGGCCAGGCCCAGCTTCAGCGGGCGCGTGGCCATGCCCATCTGCTGCGCCGCCTCGATCAGTTGCTTGAGGGTGATGCCCTTGAGCGAGACGTTGAAGCGCTGGCGCATTTCGCGCAGGTCGTGGTGGCTGCCGTGGTAGCCGGCGACCATGGCCAGGCAGGCGATGCCGCACTCGGCGGCCTCGGTCTGCTGGATGCTGGGCAGGCGCCGGCCGAAGCGCAGCGCGAGGGAGTCGAAGATAGCCATACGGCGCGATACCTCAGAGTTTGCCGGACAGGCTGTAGAGGGGTTCGAGGACCCATTCGTAGAGTTTGCGGGTTTCCTGCAGCAGGTCGGCCTCCAGCAGCATGCCGCTCTGCAGCGGGCGCGGCTGGCCGTAGGCGCGCACTTGCTGTTCGTCCAGTCGCACGCGGATGCGGTAGTACTGCTCGCCGCTCTGGCCGACGCCCGGCACGCTGCCGGCCATGGCCGCCAGCTCGTTGTACGGCAGCGAGGTGCGCGAGATGGACAGCACCTTGCCGTTGTGCTGGCCGAATTTCTGGTAGGGGTAGGCCTGGTAGCGGATCCGCGCCGTATCGCCGACCTTGATGAAGCCCACCGCGCGGCTCGGCGCATAGAGTTCGGCGAGCAGTTCGGCGTTCTCGGGGACGATGCTCAGCAGCGGCCGCGAGGGGTCGACCAGTTGGCCGACCTCGGCCAGCACGGCGGTGGCGATGCCCGCTTCCGGCGCGACGATGCGCAGGGTGCGCTTGGCTTCGCTCTCGCCCAGTTGCTGGCGCACGCCGTTGAGCTGGCGTTGCAGCTCGGCGCGCTGGTTGGCGTGGCGCGCGTCGAGCCCGTCGAGGGTGGCCTGTTGTTCGCGCAATTGCTGTTGCAGCGCCGTGCGCTCGCGCTCCAGGCGCTGCAGGGTCTGGCGCTGGCCGAGCAACTCGGCCTGGCGCTGCTGGAACTGGTCCATGGAGATGTAGCCCTTCTCCATCAGCCCGCGGTAACGGCCCTCGGCGTCGCTGGCGATGGCCAGCAGCTTGCGCTGGCTCTGCAGCTGGGCGGCCTGGGTCGTCAGTTCCTCACGCAGGCTGACGACCTTGGCCTGCAGGCTGCGGCGCTCGTCGGCCTGCAGCCGCTGCAGCTTCTCCAGCTGCTGTTCCAGGGACACGCGGCTGGCCTCCAGCTGATGGCTGATGCCGGCCTGCACCGCCTGGTCCTGGCCGCTGTAGCGTTCGCTGGACAGGCGCAGGAGGGTCTGGCCGCGTTCGACCTTCTGCCCTTCGCGGACGGATTTCTCGACGATCACGCCCATCTGCGGCGCGTGCACCTTGGCCTGGCCGTTGACCGGCAGCAGTTGCCCGACCACGGTGCTGCGCTTGGTGTAGCTGCCCCAGATGAAGAAGCCCGCCACCAGCAGGGCGAACAGGGTGGCCAGGGTGGTCAGCACGCTGAAGGACAGTGGGCGTATGAGGATGATCGGGCCCAGCCAGTGGGCGCCCTGCCCTTGCAGGGCCTCGGTGCGGAACAGGGGTGTCTCGGTACTCAAGGTCAGGAGCCTTTGGGTTGTCGTTCGGCGATGGGTCTTTCTACCGGCGGAGCACGGGCGGAAACACCGGGGATGTCCGAATCTGGGGAAGCAAAACGACCTACATCAGCCAGATTTTTCTGAACTTCGAAGAAAGGCCGCCGGGCCGATGCGGGGTCACGAGCCTGCTCGCGCCCGGGAAGAAAAAAGCGGCGCCACCAAGGGGGAGAAAATTCGGCGCCGCTGAAAAACGAATCGGTGCCCCGGCGCAAGCGCCGGGGCGGTTCAGGGCCTCAGACCATGATCTGGTGGTTCTGGATCAGGTTCAGCAGGTCGGTACGCACGCCCATCAGGGTGATCAGGTCGGTGGAGCCGACCTGTTGGCCGATGCCGTCGCGGTCGACGCTGATGATGGTGTTGTTGCCCTCGACGCGGCTCGACAGGTAGTCCAGCAGCCCCTGGGACGAGGCATCCAGCTGCAGCACGCCGTCATCCCGGACCAGGCTGACCGGGCCGCCGTAGCCGAGCATCCCGCGCAGGTCGATGATGTCGGCGTTGCTGTTGTTCAGCACGTTGCCCAGGCCGAAGCCGAACACCATGTCATGGCCGTTGCTGCCATCGGCGGAAACGTCCCAGGCATCGACCGGACGATAGGCCAGGGTGTCGTTGCCGCCGCCGAAGAGGTAGTAGATGTCGTCGCCACCACGGCCTTCGAAGCGGTTGCTGGCGGCGTTGTCCATGAAGGCGTCGGCGTACCAGCTGCCCTTCACGGCCTCGATGCCGATCAGGGTGTCATTGCCCATGCCCAGCGACTGGCCGCTCTGCAGGTTGACCTGCACGCCCTGCTTGGCGAACTGGTAGTCCACCTCGTCCAGGCCCTGGGTGGCGCTCCAGACCTTGCTGCCGTCGGCCAGCAGGTTCCAACCGCCGCCGCCATTGATGACGTCGTTGCCTTCGGTGGCCATGAAGCTGTCGTTGTAGCCGGTGCCCACAGTGCCCGCGCCCTGGCTGTCGAAGCTCACGGTCGGCTTGCCGGCGGTCAGCACGTAGGCGTGCTCGGCGGCGCCGGTGACCAGGTTGCCCCAGGTCGGGTTGACCAGGCCCAGGTCCTCTTCGAAGCGGGCCGGGACCATGTTGCCGTTGCCGATGGCGGGCTCGGCCAGCAGCTTGGCGCTGTAGGTCTGGTTCGCGTCCAGGCCGTAGAAGTACACCAGGCCGGAGCTGTCGTTGGTCACGCCGGACTGCGGGTTGAGGATCTGGGTGGCAACCAGGCGGCCCGCCGCGTCGAACAGCTGCACGGTGTTGCCGAAGTAGCTGTTCATGCCGTTCTTGTCGAGGATGCGCAGGATCAGGCTGGTGCCTTCCACCACGTGGTTCTCGTTGCGGATCAGCACCGTGGGCGCCGAAGCGGTATCCAGGCCCACATGCTCCTTGCCGGAGGTGCGGTACAGCAGCAGGTCGATGGCGCCATCGAAGTCATAGTCCACCGCCACCGCGCCGGTGACGTTGTCGTAGGCCTCGTTGCCCAGCAGCTGGCCGCTGTTCATCCAGTCGCCATTGCCCTGGTTGATGAACAGCACCGGCGTCATGGCGGCATTGGTGCCGGACCAGGAGGTGTTCTGCCGCGGCGCCTCGAGGACGTCCATCTTGCCGTCATGGTTCCAGTCCACGGCGAAGGACGGGCCGCCGTCGAAGTGCACCAGGTTGCCCTTCTGGTCCTGGCCGAGGGCGTCGTTGAAGAACAGCGGGTTGTCGTTGTCCATCCCCAGCCACTTGCCGTTGGCGTCGTTGCCCAGGTTGAGAATGATGCGGCTGTCGTCGGAGTTGCCGTTGTAGCCGGTGGAGCTGCGGGTGCCGCGGGCCAGGAACAGGTCCAGGTCGCCGTCGCCGTCGAAGTCGGCCCAGGTCATGGCCACCGAGTTGTTGCTGACCTGCTTGGCATCCAGCGCGCGGTCGTCACGGAACACGTTGGCGAAGTTGCGCGACGACTCGAAATCGCCGTTGCCCTTGTTCTGCAGCACGGTCAGGGCGGTGTAGCCGTAGTAGTCGCCGTGGCCGGCGAGGTCGACGCTGCCGTTGTTGTCGATGTCGACGCCGCTGATCTCCGAACCCCACCAGGCCTTGTTGCTGTGGCTGGACTTGAGCACGCCGTCCTTGTTGTCGATGCGGCCGAAGGAGCCCTGCTGGTTGTCGACGTAGATGAAGTCGGTGTAGCCGTCGCCCTGGGCGTCCCAGGCGATGATGCCGCCGACGTTGTTGTTCTTCGACTTCTGCAGCGAGCCGGCGCTGTAGGTGCCGTCGGCCTTGGCGGTCCAGATCGGCAGGGTCCAGGAGGCGCCGCTGGTCATGGCCAGCACGTCCATCAGGCCGTCGCGGTTGTAGTCGGCGAAGGTGGCGTTGCTGAGCATGTGGCCGTCGCCGTCGTGGGTGACGTCGTAGGGTTCGGCCAGGTAGCTGGCGCGATAGTTTTCGCGGTCCTTGCCGCTGTACACGTGGCCGGCGTTCTTGTAGGCGGTGGAGCTCAGGGCGTAGCCGGTGCTCTGGAAGAACGACCAGGTGCCGTCGGCGCTCATGGCCATGGCGGCGGTGTTGGAACCACGCACCGAGGACACCGAGCCGCCCCAGCCGGTGTCATGGACGCTGAAGCCGGCCTCGTTGACCGGGCGGTGGGCGTCGGTCAGCACCTGCGGGCCGAAGCCGGAGTTGTTGCCGGCCACGTCCCAGGTGACGAAGCCCAGTTGCTGCTGGCCTTCGGGCAGGATGGCGTCGAAGCTCCAGCGGCCGTCGTTGCCGGCCACGGCGTAGCCGACGATCTTGTCCAGGCCTTCCTGGTAGCGGCCGTCGCGGTTGACGTCCTGCACCAGGGCTACGGTGGCGCCAGCTTCGGCCAGGCCGTACTGGGCGCTGGAGTAGTAGGCGCGCTCGCCGCTGAGGGTCTGCGTACCGAACTGCGGGGCGAAGGCGAAGGGCACCGGCGAGTCGATGTCGACGACCAGGGTGCGCTCGCCCAGCTCGACGCTGTTGCCGGCGTTGTCGGCCACCCGCAGTTTCACGCCCAGCTGCTGGCTGGCCGACAGCGGTTCGCTGGTGTAGCTCCACAGCTGGCCGCCGTTGGACATCAGCGTCTCCCAGGTCTTGCCGCCGTCCAGGGACAGTTGCAGGTGCTGGCCGATCTGCAGCGCGGCGCTGAGCTTGCCGGACAGGGTGACGCTGTTGTCACGGGTGATGAAGTCGTTGTTCTGCGCGCTCTGCGCGTTGCTGTACTGGCCGGCGATCTCCACCGCGGTGTCGGTGCCCAGCTCGATGCTGGAGTACATGTCCGGCAGCGGGTTACCGGCGTCGAAGACCACGTCCTGGGCCGCGTAGCTGCTGGCCACCGGGTTGCCCTGGGCGTCCAGCACGCGCATTTCGTAGCGCACCTGGGTGCCGAGGTTGTGCACGCTGGGGTCGATGTAGATCCAGTCGGTGCCGAAGGCCTGCACGGTCTTCCAGCTGTTGCCGCCATCGACGCTGACCTGCAGCTTGGCGCCGGCCGGCAGTTCCTCGCTGAGGGTGCCCAGCAGGGTGATCTTCGAGGCGCTGGTGATGTAGTCGCCTTCCACGCCGGTGTCCGGGGTGATGCCGATGATGCTGACCTTGATGCCTTCCACCGGCTGCGGGGTCACCTCGCGGCTGATGGTGATCTGCTGGGCGGTCATGGCGCCCTGGTTGCCGGCGGCGTCGATGGTGCGCAGCAGGTAGGTGTAGTTGCCGTTCTGCAGCTCGCGCACGTCCTGGTATTGCCAGTAGGCGCCGCTGACGGAAGCGACGTCCTGCCAGGTGGCGCCGGTGTCCAGGCTGATCTGCAACTTCTCGTTGGCGGCCAGGGCGGTGCTCAGGCTGCCGAACAGCATAGGCGTGGAGTCCGCGGTGACCAGCGGTTGCTCGGGCAGGGCTTCGGAAACGTTCTGGATGGTGGCCTGGGCGCTGGGCGGGGTGAGGTCGAGGATGAAGCTGAAGGGCGGGCTGAAGTCGCTTTCCAGACCGTTGCTGCTGTCGGTAGCGGTGGCGCGCAGCACCTGCACGCCCTCCTCGCGCAGTTCCTCGGAGGGGGTGAAGCGCCAGGAGCCGTTGCCCTGGACGATGGTGCTGCCGATCACCCGGTCGCCGTGATAGACCTTGATCAGGTCGCCGGCGGCCGCGCCGTTGCCGATCAGCGTCGGCGTGGTGTCGTCGGTGTAGCCGTTGAGCTGGACGATGCCCTGGTAGGCCGGCGTACCGGCATCGTCGAGCACATAGCTGATGTGCGGGGCGGATGGCGCCACGGGCACTTCGAGCGGGTCGTTCTGGGCGAGCACGGCAGCGGCCGCCTCGCGGGACAGGTTCTTGCTGACAGTCATGTGGTACTCCTGAGTCTAGTGTCGAACGGCGGCGGGCCGGGCCCGCCGCCGTTCGTTTGGCAGGCCTGCCGCTTGGCCCCGTCTGTGCGGGCGTCCGGCAGGCGAGGGAGGATGCTAAAAGGCCACCGCTGCCGTGTATCTAAGGCGCTCCCTAAAGTCCGGCGGCATTGGTCGGCGGCTGTCGGTGGGGGCGGGAAAGGTTGTTCGCGGAGGGGGCGGGGCGTTCATGGCGGGATGGGGAGGGCCCCGGTGCCCCCATGGGGAGCGGTGTTCTGGCCGGCGGCGTATAGCCGCGAACGGTTATGCGCCCTATGGTTCCAGGGGCGCATGGTCGTGGCGCGTCCCGCGCTCGCGGGAATGACGAGGGGGCTGGGAGTCTCAGGATGACTTCGAATTCACCGCCCGCTCCGAACAGCCCCCTCTCCCGCTTGCGGGAGAGGGCTGGGGAGAGGGGCTCTTCTGCGGATTCTCAACCGCTACTCCAACCCCCCCCCGTCATTCCCGCGAACGCGGGACGCGGCTCCATCGCGAACAGCGCTTGCGCTGGCCCGAAGGGGAATAACCCAGAGACTTTTGGGTTGGGGGCTCGGTGTAGCGCGCCGCTCCGAGTCTGCGGAGATTTTTTGTTTCGCCCCCTCGGGCGAGTCCCTTTTGTCAAACGGTGGAAGGCCACCCCCGCAAAAAGGAACCAAAAAGGCTTGCCCCGCATACGGGCCCGATAAAGCCGGGCTACCCTCACGAATTCCCCCGCCACGGAGGCCCGCCCCGAGGGTACGTCCCTGTAGCCCATCGGGGCTCTCGCGACATCCATGTCGCATGACCTCCTGAGCGGGGGTTTCGCTCGGCCTTCTGAAGGGGCACTCCGGTGCGCTCGGCTATTTCTCTGGAAATCCAAAATCCAGAGCAAGAGC
>NZ_FOLS01000062.1 GCF_900112375.1 Pseudomonas citronellolis
CTCGGCGTCGTCAACCATGTCGGCCTTGTTCAGGAACACGACGATGTAGGGAACGCCTACCTGACGGGACAGCAGGATGTGCTCGCGGGTCTGCGGCATGGGGCCGTCAGCAGCCGAGCAAACCAGGATCGCGCCGTCCATCTGGGCAGCACCGGTGATCATGTTCTTCACGTAGTCGGCGTGGCCCGGGCAGTCTACGTGAGCGTAGTGGCGTACCGGCGAGTCGTATTCGACGTGCGAAGTGTTGATGGTGATACCACGGGCTTTCTCTTCCGGCGCGTTGTCGATCTGGTCGAAGGCGCGAGCGGAGCCACCCCAGGTCTCGGAGCAGACCTTGGTCAGAGCAGCGGTCAGAGTGGTTTTACCGTGGTCAACGTGACCGATGGTGCCGACGTTGACGTGCGGTTTGTTACGTTCAAATTTTTCCTTAGCCACGACAGTAACCTCTTACTTAAAGGGCTGAATCAAGCTTGTTTTTTAACCAGCGCTTCGACGATGTTCGACGGAGCTTCGGCGTATTTGGAGAATTCCATGGAGTAGCTCGCGCGACCCTGGGACATGGAACGTACGTCGGTCGCATAACCGAACATCTCGCCCAGCGGAACCTCGGCACGGATAACCTTACCGGAAACCGAGTCTTCCATCCCCTGAATCAGACCGCGACGACGGTTCAGGTCGCCCATCACGTCGCCCATGTAGTCCTCAGGAGTCACCACTTCCACCTTCATGATCGGCTCGAGCACCTTGCCGCCGCCCTTCTGGGCCAGCTGCTTGGTCGCCATGGAAGCAGCGATCTTGAACGCCATCTCGTTGGAGTCGACGTCGTGGTAGGAACCATCGAACACGGTGGCCTTCAGGCCGATGAGCGGATAGCCGGCGACGACGCCGTTCTTCATCTGCTCTTCGATGCCCTTCTGGATCGCCGGGATGTATTCCTTCGGAACCACACCACCCACAACTTCGCTGGTGAACACCAGACCTTCGGTGATGTTGCCCTTCTCATCCACATCCGGAGTCGAGAAGCGGATCCAGCAGTGACCGAACTGGCCGCGACCACCGGACTGGCGAACGAACTTGCCTTCGATCTCGACGTTGTCCTTGGAGATGGTTTCGCGATAGGAAACCTGCGGCTTGCCGATGTTGGCCTCGACGCCGAACTCGCGCTTCATGCGGTCGACGAGGATGTCCAGGTGCAGCTCACCCATACCGGAGATGATGGTCTGGCCGGTTTCTTCGTCGGTCTTGACGCGGAACGACGGGTCTTCCTGGGCCAGTTTGCCGAGGGCGATGCCCATCTTCTCCTGGTCAGCCTTGGTCTTCGGCTCGACAGCTACCGAGATGACCGGCTCCGGGAAGTCCATGCGCTCGAGGATGATCGGCTTCTCGATGTCGCACAGGGTGTCACCGGTGGTGACGTCCTTCATGCCGATCAGAGCCGCGATGTCGCCAGCGCGCACTTCTTTGATCTCGTCACGCTGGTTGGCGTGCATCTGCACCATACGACCAACGCGCTCTTTCTTGCCCTTCACGGAGTTGATAACGGAGTTACCGGACTCCAGAACGCCCGAGTAGACGCGGACGAAGGTCAGGGTACCGACGAACGGGTCGGTAGCGATCTTGAACGCCAGAGCGGAGAACGGAGCGTTGTCGTCAGCCGGACGCTCGTCATGGATCTCGTTGTCATCGGTGCTGTCCGGGTGGACGCCCTGGATGGCCGGGATCTCGGTCGGAGCAGGCAGGAAGTCGATGACGGCGTCCAGAACCAGGGGCACGCCCTTGTTCTTGAAGGACGAACCGCAGACCGCCGGAACGATTTCGCAGGCGATGGTACGCTGGCGCAGGCCGGCCTTGATCTCTTCGATCGTCAGCTCACCCTCTTCCAGGTACTTGTTCATCAGCTCTTCGTTGGCCTCGGCAGCAGCCTCGACCATGTTGTTGCGCCATTCGTTGGCCAGGTCCAGCAGCTCAGCGGGAATCTCTTCCTCGCGGTAGCTGGTGCCCTTGTCGTCTTCGTTCCAGTAGATGGCCTTCATCTTCATCAGGTCGATCTGACCCTGGAAGTCATCTTCTGCACCGATGGCCAGCTGAACCGGAACCGGGGTGTGGCCCAGGCGGTTCTTGATCTGAGCGACGACGCGCAGGAAGTTGGCGCCGGCACGGTCCATCTTGTTCACGTAGACGATACGCGGAACGCCGTACTTGTTGGCCTGACGCCATACGGTTTCGGACTGCGGCTCAACGCCGGAGGTGCCGCAGAACACCACGACAGCGCCGTCCAGTACGCGCAGGGAGCGCTCGACTTCAATGGTGAAGTCTACGTGGCCGGGGGTGTCGATGACGTTTACGCGGTACTTGTCGTACTGGCCGCGCGAACCTTCCCAGAAGGTCGTGATCGCAGCGGAAGTGATGGTGATACCACGCTCCTGCTCCTGCACCATCCAGTCGGTGGTAGCAGCGCCGTCGTGCACCTCACCCATCTTGTGGCTGAGACCTGTGTAGAACAGGATCCGCTCGGTAGTGGTGGTCTTGCCCGCGTCGACGTGGGCGCAGATACCAATGTTCCGGTAGCGGTTAATTGCTGTAGTACGAGCCATAAAGCCCTCGCAAAAGAATGGAAGCCGCGATTAGAAGCGGTAGTGGGAGAAGGCCTTGTTGGCTTCAGCCATACGGTGCACGTCTTCACGCTTCTTGACGGCGGCGCCTTTGCCTTCGGCGGCATCCAGCAGCTCGCCGGCGAGGCGCAGGGCCATGGACTTCTCGCCGCGCTTGCGGGCGTAGTCCACCAGCCAGCGCATGGCCAGGGCATTACGACGGGACGGACGTACTTCGACCGGAACCTGGTAGGTAGCACCGCCTACACGGCGCGACTTCACTTCGACCAGCGGAGCGATGGCGTCGAGAGCTTTCTCGAAGAGTTCCAGGGGGTCACCTTTACCGCGCTCTTTGACCTTGTCCAGAGCACCGTAAACGATACGCTCGGCAACGGCTTTCTTGCCGCTTTCCATCACGTGGTTCATGAACTTGGCCAGAATCTGGCTTCCGTATTTCGGATCGGCCAGGATCTCACGTTTGGCCGCTACACGACGTCTTGGCATTGATAAGCCCTCAAACGGTCTTCAGGTTAGCCCGGGACTGCAACACTTTGGTTACGCGCCCGACCTTACTCTTATCGACTCAGCAAATAGGAAAAATGGATTACTTCGGACGCTTGGCGCCGTACTTCGAACGACCCTGCTTACGGTCTTTGACACCCGAGGTGTCCAGCGAACCGCGCACGGTGTGGTAACGCACACCCGGAAGGTCCTTTACACGACCGCCACGGATCAGCACTACGCTGTGCTCTTGCAGGTTGTGACCTTCACCACCGATGTACGAAGTGACTTCGTAGCCGTTGGTCAGGCGAACACGGCATACCTTACGCAGTGCCGAGTTCGGCTTTTTCGGCGTGGTGGTGTATACGCGGGTGCATACGCCACGACGTTGCGGGCAGTTCTGCAGCGCCGGCACGTCGCTCTTGTCGACCATGCGCTTGCGCGGCTTACGCACCAGCTGGTTGATAGTTGCCATCTATAGCTCCACTGATTGTCTTACGACACTTAAACGAAATGGCAGAGCATGCGCCCTGCCAATTTTCGGGGTACAAAATACTAAAGAGCTTCCAGCACCCCGTCAAGACAAAGCCCCGGCTGTCAGGACAGCCGGGGCTTCGCTCAAGGCTTAATTGCCACTCAGGTTGAGCGCTTCGGCCAGTGCTGCTTCGGCTTCGCTGGCGCTCACGCGCTGCGGTTTGCCGAGCTCGCGCTGACGCTTGCGCTCGCTGTGATAGGCAAGGCCGGTACCCGCCGGGATCAGTCGACCGACCACCACGTTTTCCTTCAGGCCGCGCAGGAAGTCGCGCTTGCCGGTGACCGCCGCCTCGGTGAGGACGCGGGTGGTCTCCTGGAAGGAAGCCGCGGAGATGAACGACTCGGTCGACAGCGAGGCCTTGGTGATGCCCAGCAGGACGCGCTCGTACTTGGCCGGGAACTTGTCCACGCTGCCCAGCACTTCGTTCTCTTCCAGCACGTGAACCAGTTCGACCTGGTCGCCCTTGATGAAGGAGGAGTCGCCCGACTCGGCCACTTCGACCTTGCGCAGCATCTGCCGCAGGATGGTCTCGATGTGCTTGTCGTTGATCTTCACGCCCTGCAGGCGGTACACGTCCTGGATCTCGTTGACGATGTACTTGGCCAGCTCGCTGACGCCCAGCAGACGCAGGATGTCGTGCGGGTTGCTCGGACCATCGGAGATCACCTCGCCGCGGTTCACCTGTTCGCCTTCGAACACGTTCAGGTGACGCCACTTCGGAATCAGCTCCTCGTACGGATCGCTACCGTCGTTCGGAGTGATGACCAGGCGGCGCTTGCCCTTGGTTTCCTTGCCGAAGGAGATGGTGCCGCTGATTTCCGCCAGGATCGAAGGCTCTTTCGGACGACGAGCTTCGAACAGGTCGGCAACGCGCGGCAGACCACCGGTGATGTCGCGGGTCTTCGAGGTTTCCTGCGGGATACGTGCAACCACGTCACCCACGCGCACCTTGGCGCCGTCGGTCAGGTTGACCAGCGCGTTGGCGGGCAGGAAGTACTGCGCCGGCACGTCGGTGCCCGGCAGCAGCAGGTCCTTGCCTGCGGCGTCGATCAGCTTCACCGCCGGACGGATGTCCTTGCCGGAAGCCGGACGGTCTTTCGGATCCATCACTTCGATGTTGGTCAGACCGGTGAGTTCGTCGGTCTGGCGCTTGACGGTGATGTTCTCTTCCATGCCGGCGAAGGCAACGGTACCGTCCACTTCGGTGACGATCGGGTGGGTGTGCGGGTCCCACTTGGCGACGATGGCGCCCGGATCGACCTTGTCACCTTCCTTCACGGAGATCACGGCACCGTACGGCAGCTTGTAGCGCTCGCGCTCGCGACCGAAGTCGTCGGCCACGGCCAGCTCGCCGGAACGGGAAACCGCCACCAGCGCGCCGTCGGCACGCTCGACATGCTTCAGGTTGTGCAGGCGGATGGTACCGCCGTTCTTCACCTGGACGTTATCCACGGCGGAGGTCCGGCTGGCCGCACCACCGATGTGGAAGGTACGCATGGTCAGCTGGGTACCCGGCTCACCGATCGACTGCGCGGCGATGACGCCGACCGCTTCACCGATGTTCACCTGGTGACCACGGGCCAGATCGCGGCCGTAGCACTTGGAGCAGATGCCGTGACGGGTTTCGCAGGTGATCGGCGAACGGACCAGGACTTCGTCGACGCTCATCTGCTCGAGGAAATCGACCCACTTCTCGTCGATCAGGGTGCCGGCCGGCACGATGACGTCGTCGCCACCGGGCTTGAACACGTCGCGCGCGACCACACGGCCGAGCACGCGCTCGCCCAGCGGCTCCACCACGTCGCCGCCTTCGATGTGCGGGGACATCAGCAGGCCGTGCTCGGTGCCACAGTCGATCTCGGTCACCACCAGGTCCTGGGCCACGTCGACGAGACGACGGGTCAGGTAACCGGAGTTCGCGGTCTTCAGTGCGGTATCCGCCAGACCTTTACGAGCACCGTGAGTGGAGATGAAGTACTGGAGTACGTTCAGGCCTTCACGGAAGTTCGCGGTGATCGGGGTCTCGATGATCGAGCCGTCCGGCTTGGCCATCAGGCCACGCATACCGGCCAGCTGACGGATCTGGGCCGCGGAACCCCGCGCACCGGAGTCCGCCATCATGTACATGGAGTTGAAGGACTCCTGGTCGACTTCCTTGCCCTCGCGGTCGATGACCTTCTCTTTCGAGAGGTTGGCCATCATCGCCTTGGACACTTCGTCGTTGGCCTTGGACCAGAGGTCGATCACCTTGTTGTACTTCTCGCCCTGGGTTACCAGGCCGGAGGCGTACTGGGTCTCGATCTCCTTCACTTCCTCGGTGGCGGCATTGATGATGCGCGCCTTCTCGTCCGGGATGACGAAGTCGTTCACGCCGATCGAGACGCCGGAGATGGTCGAGTAGGCGAAGCCGGTGTACATCAGTTGGTCGGCGAAGATGACGGTGTCCTTCAGACCCACCACGCGGTAGCAGTGGTTGATCAGCTTGGAGATCGCCTTCTTCTTCATCGGCTGGTTGACCACGTCGTACGGCAAGCCTGCCGGCACGACCTGGAACAGCAGCGCGCGGCCGACGGTGGAGTCGACGATGCGGGTGTTGGCGGTCAGGCTGCCGTCTTCGTTCTTGATCTTCTCGTTGATCCGTACTTTCACGCGGGCGTGCAGGGACACCTGGCCGCTGCGGTACGCGCGGTCGACTTCCTGCAGGTCGGCGAAGGCCATGCCCTCGCCCTTGGCGTTGATGGCTTCACGGGTCATGTAGTACAGACCCATCACCACGTCCTGCGACGGCACGATGATCGGCTCGCCGTTGGCGGGCGAGAGGATGTTGTTGGTCGACATCATCAGCGCGCGCGCTTCCAGCTGGGCCTCGAGGGTCAGCGGAACGTGCACGGCCATCTGGTCACCGTCGAAGTCGGCGTTGTACGCCGCGCAAACCAGCGGGTGCAGCTGGATCGCCTTGCCTTCGATGAGCACCGGCTCGAACGCCTGGATACCCAGACGGTGCAGGGTCGGCGCACGGTTCAGCAGCACGGGGTGTTCGCGGATGACTTCGGCGAGAACGTCCCAGACCTCGGGCAGTTCGCGCTCGACCATCTTCTTCGCGGCCTTGATGGTAGTCGCCATGCCACGGGCTTCGAGCTTGCCGAAGATGAACGGCTTGAACAGCTCGAGGGCCATCTTCTTGGGCAGACCGCACTGGTGCAGGCGCAGGGTCGGGCCGACGGTGATTACCGAACGACCGGAGTAGTCCACGCGCTTGCCGAGCAGGTTCTGACGGAAGCGACCTTGCTTGCCCTTGATCATGTCGGCCAGGGACTTCAGCGGGCGCTTGTTCGAGCCGGTGATGGCGCGACCGCGGCGGCCGTTATCCAGCAGGGCGTCGACGGCTTCCTGCAGCATGCGCTTTTCGTTGCGCACGATGATGTCCGGAGCGGCCAGGTCGAGCAGGCGCTTCAGACGGTTGTTACGGTTGATCACCCGGCGATACAGATCGTTCAGATCCGAAGTCGCGAAGCGGCCGCCATCCAGCGGAACCAGCGGACGCAGGTCCGGCGGCAGCACCGGCAGGACGGTCAGCACCATCCACTCCGGATGGTTGCCGGAGCCCTGGAAGGCTTCCATCAGCTTCAGGCGCTTGGACAGCTTCTTGATCTTGGTTTCCGAGTTGGTCTGCGGAATCTCTTCGCGCAGGCGGCCGATCTCGTGCTCCAGGTCGATCTGGTTGAGCAACTCGCGAACGGCCTCGGCGCCCATGCGCGCGTCGAAGTCGTCACCGAACTCTTCGAGGGCTTCGAAGTACTGCTCGTCGTTCAGCAGCTGGCCCTTCTCCAGGGTGGTCATGCCCGGATCGATCACCACGTAGCTCTCGAAATAGAGCACGCGCTCGATGTCACGCAGGGTCATGTCCAGCAGCAGGCCGATACGGGACGGCAGGGACTTCAGGAACCAGATGTGGGCGACCGGCGAGGCCAGTTCGATGTGGCCCATGCGCTCGCGGCGCACCTTGGCCAGGGCGACTTCGACGCCGCACTTCTCGCAGATCACGCCACGGTGCTTCAGGCGCTTGTACTTACCGCACAGGCACTCGTAGTCCTTCACCGGGCCGAAGATCTTGGCGCAGAACAGACCATCGCGCTCCGGCTTGAAGGTACGGTAGTTGATGGTCTCCGGCTTCTTAACTTCGCCGAAGGACCAGGAACGAATCATCTCGGGCGAGGCCAGACCAATACGGATGGCATCGAACTCCTCGATTTGACCCTGGTTTTTCAACAGATTGAGCAAGTCTTTCAAGGCCTTTCCTCCTCACGGACCCGGTGCGGCGGCTGACCGCCGCACCGTTCTAGCGTCACGTGTTATTCGGTTTCCAGTTCGATATCGATGCCGAGCGAGCGGATCTCTTTGATCAGCACGTTGAAGGACTCGGGCATGCCGGCCTCCATGCGGTGATCCCCGTCCACGATGTTCTTGTACATCTTGGTACGGCCGTTCACGTCGTCCGACTTCACGGTCAGCATTTCCTGCAGGGTGTAGGCGGCGCCGTAGGCTTCCAGCGCCCAGACCTCCATCTCCCCGAAACGCTGGCCACCGAACTGCGCCTTACCACCCAGCGGCTGCTGGGTGACCAGGCTGTAGGAGCCGGTGGAACGTGCGTGCATCTTGTCATCGACCAGGTGGTTCAGCTTGAGCATGTACATGTAACCAACGGTGGTCGTACGCTCGAACTGGTTGCCGGTGCGGCCGTCGAACAGGCGCATCTGGCCGCTCTCCGGCAGGTCGGCCAGCTTCAGCATGGCCTTGATCTCGCGCTCCTTGGCACCGTCGAACACCGGGGTAGCCATGGGCACGCCGCCCTTGAGGTTGTTGGCCAGAGCGACGATCTCGTTATCGGACAGCTCTTCCAGGCTCTCCTGGCGGCCACCGATCTCGTTGTAGATCTCGTTCAGGAACTGGCGCAGCTCGGCGATCTTGCGCTGCTCTTCGAGCATGCGGTTGATCTTCTCGCCCAGGCCCTTGGCCGCGAGGCCCAGGTGGGTTTCGAGGATCTGACCGACGTTCATACGCGAAGGTACGCCCAGCGGGTTCAGAACGATGTCCACCGGCGTGCCGTTGACGTCGTGCGGCATGTCTTCGACCGGCATGATCACCGAGACCACACCCTTGTTACCGTGACGGCCGGCCATCTTGTCGCCCGGCTGGATGCGGCGCTTGATGGCGAGGTAGACCTTGACGATCTTCAGCACGCCCGGAGCCAGGTCGTCGCCCTGCTGCAGCTTGCGCTTCTTGTCCTCGAACTTGTCGTCGAGCATCTGACGGCGGTCGCTGAGGTAGGCCTGGGCCTTCTCCAGCTGCTCGTTCAGGGCGTCTTCGGCCATGCGCAGCTTGAACCACTGGCCGCGCTCGAGACCGTCGAGGTACTCGTCGGTGATCTCGGTGCCTTTCTTCAGCGCCGGGCCGCCATCGGCGACGGCGCCGACCAGGGCCGAACGCAGACGCTCGAAGGTGGCGCCTTCGACGATGCGGAACTCCTCGTTGAGGTCCTTGCGGATCTCGTCGAGCTGCATCTTCTCGATGGACAGGGCGCGGCTGTCGCGCTCCACGCCGTCGCGGGTGAAGACCTGGACGTCGATCACGGTGCCCTTGGTGCCAGTCGGCACGCGCAGGGAGGTGTCCTTCACGTCGGACGCCTTCTCACCGAAGATCGCGCGCAGCAGCTTCTCTTCCGGAGTCAGCTGGGTCTCGCCTTTCGGGGTGACCTTGCCGACCAGGATGTCGCCGGCCTGCACTTCGGCGCCGACGTAGACGATGCCAGCTTCGTCCAGCTTGTTCAGCGCGGCCTCACCCACGTTCGGGATGTCCGCGGTGATTTCTTCTGGGCCGAGCTTGGTGTCACGGGCGACGCAGGTCAGTTCCTGGATGTGGATCGTGGTGAAACGATCTTCCTGGACCACGCGCTCGGACAGGCAGATGGAGTCTTCGAAGTTGAAGCCGTTCCAGGGCATGAACGCGACGCGCATGTTCTGGCCCAGGGCCAGTTCACCCATGTCGGTGGACGGACCGTCGGCGAGGATGTCGCCACGGGCGATCACGTCACCCTTGCTCACCAGCGGACGCTGGTTGATGCAGGTGTTCTGGTTGGAACGGGTGTACTTGGTCAGGTTGTAGATGTCGACGCCGGCTTCGCCGGTTTCGACTTCGTCGTCCGCCACGCGCACCACGATACGGCTGGCGTCGACCGAGTCGATCACGCCGCCGCGGCGAGCCACCACGCAGACGCCGGAGTCACGGGCGACGTTGCGCTCCATGCCGGTGCCCACCAGCGGCTTGTCGGCGCGCAGGGTCGGAACGGCCTGACGCTGCATGTTCGAACCCATGAGCGCACGGTTGGCGTCGTCGTGCTCGAGGAACGGAATCAGCGAGGCAGCGACGGAAACGACCTGCTTCGGCGATACGTCCATGAGGGTGACGTCTTCCGGCGCCTTCACGGTGAATTCGTTCAGGTGACGTACGGCGACCAGCTCGTCGATCAGGCGGCCCTTCGCGTCCAGGGTCGCGGAGGCCTGGGCGATCACGTGGTCGGCCTCTTCGATGGCGGAGAGGAACACGATCTCGTCGCTGACCAGGCCTTCCTTCACCACGCGGTACGGGCTTTCCAGGAAGCCGTACTTGTTGGTGCGGGCGTAGGTCGCCAGGGAGTTGATCAGACCGATGTTCGGACCTTCAGGGGTTTCGATCGGGCACACGCGGCCGTAGTGGGTCGGGTGTACGTCACGGACCTCGAAGCCCGCGCGCTCACGGGTCAGACCACCTGGGCCGAGTGCGGAGACGCGGCGTTTGTGGGTGATCTCGGAGAGCGGGTTGTTCTGGTCCATGAACTGCGACAGCTGGCTGGAACCGAAGAACTCCTTGATCGCGGCGGCCACCGGCTTGGCGTTGATCAGGTCCTGCGGCATCAGGCCTTCGCTTTCGGCCATGGACAGGCGTTCCTTGACCGCGCGTTCGACGCGCACCAGGCCCACGCGGAACTGGTTCTCGGCCATCTCGCCGACGCAACGCACGCGACGGTTGCCCAGGTGGTCGATGTCGTCGACGATGCCCTTGCCGTTACGGATGTCGACCAGAGTGCGCAGTACGTCGACGATGTCTTCCTTGCTCAGCACGCCCGGACCTTCGATCTCGCTGCGGCCGATGCGGCGGTTGAACTTCATGCGGCCGACGGCGGACAGGTCGTAGCGCTCGGCGCTGAAGAACAGGTTGCCGAACAGGGTCTCTGCGGCTTCCTTGGTCGGCGGCTCGCCGGGACGCATCATGCGGTAGATCTCGACCAGGGCTTCCAGCTGGTTGCCGGTGGAGTCGATCTTCAGCGTGTCGGAGATGAACGGACCGCAGTCGATGTCGTTGGTGTACAGGGTTTCCAGGCGCACGACCTGGGCCTTGGCGATCTTCGCCAGTACGTCGACGGTCAGCTCGGTGTTGCATTCGGCGATGATCTCGCCGGTAGCCGGGTGCACGACAGCCTTGGCCACGGTACGGCCAATAAGGTAGTCGAAGGGCACTTCCAGCTCGGTGATGCCAGCCTTCTCCAGCTGGTTGATGTGCCGCGCGGTGATACGGCGGCCCGCTTCGACGATGACCTTGCCGGCGGCATCCTTGATGTCGAAGCTGGCGATCTCGCCGCGCAGACGGTGCGGCACCAGCTCCAGACGCAGACCTTCGCCCTTGATGTGGTAGACGTTGGTCGCGTAGAAGGCATCGAGGATCTCCTCGGTGCTATAGCCCAGCGCGCGCAGCAGGACGGACGCCGGCAGCTTGCGGCGACGGTCGATACGGACGAACACGCAGTCCTTCGGATCGAATTCGAAGTCCAGCCAGGAACCGCGGTAAGGAATGATGCGCGCGGAGTACAGCAGCTTGCCGGAGCTGTGGGTCTTGCCACGGTCGTGGTCGAAGAACACACCCGGGGAACGGTGCAGCTGGGAAACGATGACGCGCTCGGTACCGTTGATGATGAAGGTACCGTTCTCGGTCATCAGGGGGATTTCCCCCATGTAGACTTCCTGCTCCTTGATGTCCTTGATCGCTTTGCTCGACGACTCTTTGTCGAAGATGATCAGGCGCACTTTCACCCGCAGCGGGACGGCGAAGGTCACGCCGCGCAGCACGCACTCCTTGACGTCGAAGGCCGGCTCACCCAGGCGATAACCGACGTATTCCAGGGCAGCGTTGCCGGAATAGCTGATAATCGGGAAAACGGACTTGAAGGCCGCATGCAGACCGATGTCGCGGATCTGATCCTTGCTTGCACCTGCCTGCAGGAATTCGCGATAGGAATCCAGCTGGATGGCCAGCAAATACGGCACATCCATGACGTCCGGCAACTTGCTAAAGTCCTTGCGGATACGTTTTTTCTCAGTGTATGAGTAAGCCATCAGCGTTCCCCAGCTTGGTCACCTGCTTGTTTGGCCTCTCCCACGGGAGCAGCCGAAAAATCGTGCAAACCTGGCGTTTGCGCCACCCCTGAGGGTGGGAGTTTTCCGTTATGGGAAGGGGCCTGTCGGCACCCCACCCAGAACGGAAAAAGGCCGGTGGCAAAAGCCACCAGCCATCAGCCTGTCGCTTGACGCTCGGGCTGTAGACGCAAGGGGCGAGCTTACTTGAGCTCGACCTTGGCGCCAGCTTCTTCCAGGGCTTTCTTGGCAGCTTCGGCCTCTTCTTTCGAAGCGCCTTCCTTGACCACGCCCGGGGCGCCGTCAACGACAGCCTTGGCTTCTTTCAGGCCCAGGCCGGTCAGTTCACGAACGACCTTGATCACGTTCACTTTCTTGTCGCCAGCTTCGGCCAGGACGATGGTGAACTCGGTCTGCTCTTCGGCAGCGGCAGCGGCAACAGCCGGGCCAGCGGCAACAGCGGCAGCAGCGGTAACGCCGAACTTCTCTTCCATCGCCTTGATCAGTTCAACGATCTGCATGACGGACATTTCGGATACGGCGTTGATGATGTCTTCGTTGGTCAGAGCCATGACTCTAATTCCTGTATTGGGTGACGGCGCTCGCGCCATCGATTAAACAAAAAAGGTTTGAAAGCGTACCGGTTGCCTTAGGCAGCGGCGGCTTCTTTCTGGTCGCGAATAGCCGCCAGAGTACGAGCCAGCTTGCTGGTAGCGCCTTGGATCACGCTCATCAGCTGTGCAACGGCTTCGTTGTAGGTCGGCAGGGTCGCCAGAACGTCGATCTGATTGGCTGCGAGGAATTGACCCTCGAACGCGGCCGCCTTGATCTCGAACTTGTCCTGACCCTTGGCGAACTCCTTGAAGATACGGGCGGCAGCGCCCGGATGTTCGTTGGAGAAAGCGATCAGGGTCGGGCCCTTGAACGTGTCGTTGAGCACTTCGAACTGAGTGCCTTCAACGGCGCGCTTGAGCAGGGTGTTACGTACGACTTTCACGTACACACCAGCTGCGCGGGCCTCTTTACGGAGTCCGGTCATTGCGCCGACGGTCACGCCACGGGCATCAGCCACGACAGCGGACAGACCGGCTTTGGCAGCCTCGTTGACTTCAGCGACGATGGCCTTCTTGTCTTCGAGTTTGATTGCCACGGGTTTACTCCTGGATGTTACCGTTTCGTCCAGCCGGAGCCGGACGGCGTTTTGGTGTCTGATCCGGTTAACGAATCGGGAGCACCATCTGCGTAGGCTTGTGGTTTAAGGCTTGCGCCGCCTACGGTCTTGGACAGCCCCCGCCAGGCAGGGACCCCAATACTTGCGGGTGATGGGCCAGGCCCACCACCCGACTTTGTCTTATCAGCCTTCCAGGGAAGCCTGATCGATCTGCAGACCCGGGCCCATGGTGGTGCTCAGGGTCACGCGCTGAACGTACACGCCCTTCGAGGAGGCGGGCTTCAGGCGTTTCAGGTCAGCCAGCAGAGCTTCGACGTTCTGCTTCAGCTTGACCGGCTCGAAATCGATCTTGCCAACGGAGGCGTGGATGATGCCGTTCTTGTCGGTACGGAAGCGAACCTGACCAGCCTTGGCGTTCTTCACGGCAGTGGCTACGTCCGGGGTCACGGTACCGACTTTCGGGTTCGGCATCAGGCCGCGCGGGCCGAGAACCTGACCCAGCTGACCGACAACGCGCATCGCGTCCGGGGAGGCGATGACCACGTCGTAGCTCAGGTCGCCGGCCTTCATCTCGGCAGCCAGCTCGTCCATGCCGACCTTGTCGGCGCCTGCAGCCAGAGCGGCTTCAGCAGCCGGGCCCTGGGTGAAGACGGCAACGCGGACGCTCTTGCCGGTACCGTTCGGCAGAACGGTGGCACCACGAACGACCTGGTCGGATTTACGCGGATCGACGCCCAGGTTGATGGCGATGTCCACGGACTCCTTGAACTTGATGGTCGACAGCTCGGCCAGCAGTTTGGCGGCATCTTCGAAGCCGTATTGCTTGCCGGCTTCGATTTTCTCGGCGATAGCCTTTTGACGCTTGGTCAGCTTAGCCATTACACACCCTCCACGTTGAGGCCCATGCTACGCGCGGAACCGGCGATGGTACGCACGGCCGCATCCATGTCAGCTGCGGTCAGATCGGCCTGCTTGGCCTTGGCGATCTCTTCCAGCTGAGCACGGGTAACGGTGCCCACTTTCTGGCTGTTCGGGCGGCTGGAACCGCTGCTGATGCCAGCAGCTTTCTTCAGCAGTACCGAAGCAGGGGTGCTCTTGGTTTCGAAGGTGAAGCTGCGGTCGCTGTAAACGGTGATGATCACCGGAGTCGGCAGACCGGGCTCCATGCCCTGGGTCTTGGCGTTGAACGCCTTGCAGAACTCCATGATGTTCACGCCATGCTGACCCAGAGCGGGACCAACCGGCGGCGACGGGTTGGCTTGACCAGCCTTTACCTGCAGCTTGATGTAAGCCTGAATTTTCTTAGCCATGTGCTACTCCAGTTACGGGTTCTAGCGCCACAAGGGCTCCCCGGTTGCTTTCGCGTTTATCCCAAGGACGACAAAACCCCGCAGCCTCTGGCTGCGGGGTGTGGGATGCATTGTGCCAGTCAGACTTTCTCGACTTGGCTGAACTCCAGCTCTACCGGGGTAGAGCGACCGAAAATGAGCACTGCGACCTGGATCCGGCTCTTTTCGTAGTTGACCTCTTCAACCACGCCATTGAAGTCCGCGAAGGGACCGTCGATGACGCGAACGGTTTCGCCCGGCTCGAAGAGCGTCTTCGGCTTGGGCTTGTCGCCACTGTCGGCGACGCGACGCAGGATGGCTTCAGCCTCCTTGTCGGTAATCGGAGCCGGCTTGTCAGCGGTACCGCCGATGAAGCCCATGACGCGAGGAGTGTCCTTGACCAGGTGCCAGGTACCCTCGTTCATTTCCATCTGCACCAGCACGTAGCCGGGGAAGAACTTGCGCTCGCTCTTGCGCTTCTGGCCGTTACGCATCTCCACGACTTCTTCCGTGGGGACCAGAATCTCGCCGAAGCCATCTTCCATGCCGGCCAGTTTGACCCGCTCGATCAGCGAGCGCATGACATGCTTCTCGTAACCCGAGTAGGCATGCACAACGTACCAACGCTTAGCCACGGAACACCCTTAACCTACGATCATGGAAACAAGCCAACCCAGCAGGGAATCGAGCCCCCACAGCACCAGCGCCATTACCAGCACTACTGCGACCACGATCATGGTGGTCTGAGTCGTTTCTTGGCGAGTCGGCCATACGACCTTGCGAATCTCGGCGCGCGCCTCTTTCGCCAGGGTGAAGAAAGCGCGACCCTTGACGGTCTGCAGGGCTACGAAGCCAGCAACAGCCGCCAGAACAAGGATACCGAGCACGCGATAGAGGAGCGGTTGAGCGGAGTAATACTGGTTGGCGACGACGCCGACCACAACAACCACTGCGACCAAGAGCCACTTCAAGATATCGAAACGCGACTCTTTGGCTTCTGCCTTCGCATTCATCTGCTGGGAATCCCGTTGAAGAAATGCCAAATTCCGTCGAGAAATTTGGCAGGCCAGGAGGGAATCGAACCCCCAACCTGCGGTTTTGGAGACCGCCGCTCTGCCAATTGAGCTACTGGCCTAGAACAAAGTCAGGCCGACCATTATGCCGGCCTGAGAGGGAAAGATCAATCGATTATTCGATGATCTTGGCAACCACGCCGGCGCCAACGGTACGGCCACCTTCGCGGATAGCGAAGCGCAGGCCGTCTTCCATGGCGATCGGAGCGATCAGGGTAACGGTCATCTTGACGTTGTCACCCGGCATTACCATCTCGACGCCTTCCGGCAGCTCGCAGTTGCCGGTCACGTCGGTGGTACGGAAGTAGAACTGCGGACGGTAGCCCTTGAAGAACGGGGTGTGACGACCACCTTCTTCCTTGGACAGCACGTACACTTCGCACTCGAACTTGGTGTGCGGCTTGATGGTGCCCGGCTTGGCCAGAACCTGGCCACGCTCTACGTCTTCACGCTTGG
>NZ_FOLS01000019.1:0-41664 GCF_900112375.1 Pseudomonas citronellolis
CGAGGCCTTTTTTAGCAGGTCGTTGTCCTGCTTCAACTGGCGATTCTCGGCCTCCAACTGACGAATCCGCTGCTGCTCGGGTGTCAGCGGCTTACCCACTCCCGCCTGCCCCGACAGCTCGGCTTCGTATTGCTGAACCCAGCGGCGAACTGCCGTCTCTCCCAGGTCCATGTCTCGACAGACCTGCGTAATGCTCAGGCCCTGGTCTTTGATCATCTGGACGACTTGCAGCTTGAAGCTGGCATCGAATGCTCTGCGTTTACGGCTCATGAATGACTCCTCTATTCAGTGGATTTTCCACCTATCGAGGTGTCCGAGGAAATTGAACCACCACAAACACCATGCCCCACGTGAGCCCCCGACCCCCCCTCAAGGCTTCACCCCCTCCAGCAACCCCTCCGCCCGGCGCTCCCCTTCGCCGCTGCCGTTCAGGTCCGTCCCCACCACGCTCAGCACCGCGTAGCCCTGGGTCAGCAGGAAGGCATCCTCCTTGCGCTGGCGTTCGTTCGGCTCGCTCGGCCGCGCCAGGTTCACCCTTGCGCCGTCCTTGTCGCCCTGCACGGCGAAGACGATCGGCGACCAGTCACTGACCGGCGCGTAGACCAGCCCGCGGACCTCGGCGGCCTGGCGCGCCGGGTAGTTGAGGTTCAGCCCCTGGCCCGCCGGCAGGCCCAGCAGGTTCAGCTTGCAGGCGGCCTTGTCCTTGCCGCTGCTGCAGCGTTCGTGGGCGGCGCGGCCGCTGGCCAGGGCGCGGTCGAGCACGCGCACGGCGAGTTGGGCGCTGTCGGCCTGGGCGTCGAGGGTGCGTTGCAGGGCGGCCTTCTGGTCGCGCTGCATCAGCTGCAGGTCGATGGCGGTGGACACGGCCAGGGCCGGCACGCCGCGGCGCATGGCCCAGAGCGCGGCGTTGAGGGTGCCGGACAGCTGGATCAGCGGGCCGGCGTTGTCGCCGAAGTTGCTGCCGGAGACCACCAGGTCCGGCGGGTTGTCCTTGAGCAGCAGGTCGAGGCCGACGTTCACCGCGTCCACCGGGGTGCCGATGGCCATGTTCTTGCCCGCCGGCAGCGCGTAGCCGGCCGGGGCGCCGACGCAGTACTGGCGGTCGGCCAGGCGCTGGATGGCCAGGGCCTGGCCGGGCAGCACCACGCTGGCCGCGCCTATGCCGCTGTTGTCGGTGTCCGGCGCGACCAGGGTGACCTGGTGGCCGGCGGCGCTCAGCGCCTGGTAGACCGCGGCGATGCCCGGCGCGCGGCAGCCGTCGTCGTTGGTCAGGAGGATGTTCAGCGCGCTGGCGTTGCCGGCCAGGCCCAGGCCGGCGAGGGCGATGGCGGTGCGCAGGAGTGGTCGCATGGGGTTTTCCTCGTACAAAAGACCTTCTGCAAAAGACGAAGCCCGCGCGGTTGTCCGCGCGGGCTTCGGGGTGGCCTTACTGGCCGAGCTTACGCATGTTGGCGGCGGTGAAGTAGTTGTCGTCGTACTTGGCGGTGTTCAGTTGCGGCGGCTGTTGCTCGTTGGCCATGCGGTCGGCCAGGTAGGAGCCGGCGATCAGGTCGTGGAACAGCGCGACCCGCGCCTGGTTGACCTGGATGTCGTAGGCGTAGACCGAAGTCTGCATGTTGGTGCGCCACAGCTGGCCGCGGTTGTCGTAGTTGTCGGCCAGGGCGGCGGACCAACTGTCCTCGTCGAGGTACAGGGTGCGCTTGCCGTAGATGTGCCGCGCGCCGGGCTTGAGGGTCGCTTCCACCACCCACACCCGGTGCAGCTCGTAGCGCATGTAGTCCGGGTTGATGTGGTTGGGCGTGAGCAGCTGCGAGTACTTCACGCTCGGGTCGTCGAGCTTGTAGTTGTTGTACGGGATGTAGATTTCCTTCTTGCCGACCAGCTTCCACTCGTAGCGGTCCGGGGCGCCGTTGAACAGGCGGTCCTCGTCGATGGTGCGGAAGCCGCCGGCGCCGGTCGGGGTGTCGTAGCCGACGGTGGGCGCGCGGCGCACCCGGCGCGTGCCGGGCAGGTATTGCCAGCTCTGCCGCGGGCTGGCCACCGGGTCGAAGAACTCGTTGCCGCCGATGATCTCGCCCTTGGAGCGCACCGGCTTCAAGGTGGTGATCATGAAGTGGCTCATGATGCCGCCGTCATAGTTCTGCAGCGAGCCCTTGGGGTCGCACCAGGGCGCGAGGATCTGGTAGTGCACGGTCTGCAGCGCCTGGTTGCCGTTGGAGTAGATCACCGCCTGGTCGTACACCGCCTCCTCGCTGTTGGCGCGGGCCTGCAGGGCGTGGTTCCACATCAGCTCGTAGCCGTTCCGGGGGATGGGGAAGGGCGAGGCGCCGAAGGCGTTGCGCACGGCGTTGCCGCCTTCCACCAGCTCGGCGCTGGTGGCGTTGGCCTTGATGTTGGCCTCGACCTTCTCGTTCATGCGGAAGTCGCGGTGCGAGGGGTAGACGGGCATGCGGAAGGTCGCCGGGTAGCGCTTGAACAGCGCGCGCTCGCCATCGGTGAGGCGGCTGGCGTACTGCTCCATGTTCTGCGCGGTGATGACGAACAGCGGCTTCTCGTCGGCATAGGGATCGGCGTAGCGGTCGCCCGGCGTGTAGTTCACCTGCGGCGGCGCACCGCGCCACTTGCCGCTCCAGGCGGGGATGCTGCCGTCGGCGTTGCCGGCCTTTTCGGCGCCCATGGGCGTCAGGTCCTGGCCGAGGCGCGCGGCCTCTTCAGGGCTGACCTTGGCCTGCGCCTGGCCGCCCAGGCAGGCGAGCCCGGCGGACAGCAGCAGGGGTAGCAGATAGGGTTTGTGGTTCATGGTCTGGCTCCTCCGGCTGGGTCAGAAGCTGTATTTCGCGGTGAGCGAAAGGTTGTCGCGGTCCGCCAGCGTGGTTTCGCTCGGGTTGCCGAGGAACATGTTGTAGCGGGCTTCGAGGGTGAAGTTGTTCAGGTAGCGCCAGGTGGTGCCGACGGCGAAGCGGTCGTCGCCTTCGCCCATGCCGAAGCTGCCGGGCATGGACGAGTTGCCGTTGACCGCCTGGCTGAAGACGATCGGCACGCTCAGGTCCCAGCCGTTGAACACGTTGTTGTAGTCCAGCGACACGCTGAGGGTGTAGCCCCAGGCGGAGCGGTCGTAGTAGAGCTTGTCGGTGTTGGGCGTGGTGATCGGCACGATGCCGCCGGCGGTGGGCACGAAGACGTTGAAGCTGGGCGTCTTGTCGTTGTCCATCACGCGGTTGTAGCCGACCTCGCCGGTGAGGGTGGTGTTGTCGGCGAAGGGCAGGGTGCCGTAGGAGTGGATGAATGACACCAGCGCCTGGGCCACCTTGGCGCGCACCGGTTGCGGCGTCAGGCCGGTGTCGACCAGCACCGGCTGGCCGTCGCGGTAGCTGATCTCGCCGCTGACGTTGGTGTCGCCGAGCATGCTGGAGAAGCTGGCGCCGTACAGGTGGATGTCGTCGTAGAAGCGCGCGCGGTAGGCGCCGGTGTTCCAGTCGGTGAGGAAGTCCAGCTGCGGGCTGTGGTCGCTGAAGCGCAGGTAGTACAGGCCGAACTCGGTGTTGTTCAGCTGCTCCACCGTGTAGGTCAGGGCCGCGCCGTACTGGCCGCCGTTGCCGGGGGTGTCGTCGCCCAGGCGGCGCTGCTGGCCGGTGGAGTCGTTGAAGCCGCCCTCGTCGATGTAGTCGGTGGTGGAGAAGAAGTGCCCGACCGGGGTCAGCTCGTTGCGCTTCCACTGGTACTGGTAGTACAGCTGCAGGCCGAGGTCGTCGGTCAGGCCGTACTGGGCGAACACCTGGCCCACCGGCAGGAACAGCTCCTTGATCTCGATGCCCGGGGTGTTGGCCTTGGTGGCGTCCACCGGGCTCATCGCCCCGGAGATGCCGAAGCCGTTGAACAGGCTCTCGCCCCAGGCCACCACCTGGTTGCCCACCCGCGCGTTGAGGGTGTGGCCGCTCAGGTTCCAGGTGCCGTAGGCGTAGGTGTCGAGCAGGCGCAGGTCGTCGCCGGCCTGGTCGCGGGTGTCGCCGGAGAACTCGTCGGGCTTGGAGCAGCGGCCGCCGGCGAAGCAGTTGGAGGTGCCGGTGTCGTTGTCGTTGCCGCGGTGGTAGACGTCGTCGTAGAAGCCGGTGGCGCGGACGAACAGGCCGTAGTCGTCACGGAAGCGGAAGTCGGCCTCGGTGAGGAAGCTGGCGCGGTTGTTGATGAGGCTGCCGCGGTCGAAGGCGTTGTCGCCGTCGTCGCCGTTGGCGATGGCCGGGTTGGCGCCGCCGTTGGACAGCGCGTGGGCACGCTTCTCGGTACGCCAGGCCAGGCTGTAGCTGACGGTGGTGTCCCAGTTGACCTTGAGGTCATCGTTGAGCTGGTACGACAGCGCCTGCGCCTGGCCGGCCAGGAACAGGCCGGTGGCGCTGATCGCGAGGGCAAGGGGCAACGGCTGGAAGGCGTTTCTTATTCTTGTCATCTCGTCCTCTGCTCGGGCAGGCACGTCCGGCCAGGCCCGGGAACTGTGTTGGCGGGAGGGTGGCGGGGCTGACTATGTGGTCACCCGGCCGCGCCAACATCGTCCGAAGGGACTAAGCCGGCGGGACGTGGGCGGGCCGCTCTGGCGCTAGTCCCATCGGACGATGACCGGCCCCGCGGGCTGCGCGAAGAATCGGCGCTCGAGCGTGGGCGTGGCCCACGCCAGCTCCCGGAGAAAAGCGCATGAACGCAAGGGCGAGCGGCCAGCGGAGCCGCGAGTGGGACCATGAATGCGACGTCCTGGTGGTGGGCAGCGGCGCCGGCGGCATGACCGCCGCGCTGCGTGCCCGCGACCTGGGCCTGGACGTGTTGCTGGTGGAAAAGAGCGACCGCTACGGCGGCACTTCGGCGGTGTCCGGCGGCGGTATCTGGATACCCTGCAACCACCGCATCGCCGCCCTTGGCGGCCAGGATTCGGCGCAGGAAGCGGTGCGCTACATCCGCACGGTCAGCCAGAACGCAGTGGACGACGGCCGCGTCGAGGCCTACGTCGAGCACGGCCGGCGCATGGTCGAATACCTGGAGGCCAACAGCCGGGTGCGCTTCGAGGCGCAACCGGAATACGCCGACTACTACCCCGAGGTGGCCGGCGGCAAGCCGGGCTTCCGCTCCATGGACCCGCTGCCGTTCGACGCCCGCGAGCTGGGCGATGAATTCGTCCGCCTGCGCGCGCCCTCGCCGGGCACCCTGATGATGGGGCGCATTGGCATGACCATGAAGGAAGCGCGGGTGCTGCTGTGCCGCGGCCCCGGCTGGGTCGGCCTGACCCTGCGCATCCTCTGGCGCTACTGGCGCGACCTGGGCGGGCGCCTGCGTTCGCCGCGCGACCGCTTCCTCACCCTGGGCAACGCCCTGGTCGCCGCGCTGCGCCGTTCGCTGCTCGACCGCCGGGTACCGCTGTGGCTGGACACCTCGCTGCAGGCGCTGGTGGAGGAGGGCGGTCGTGTGACTGGCGCCGAACTGCTGCGTGAGGGCCGCACCTTGCGCGTCCACGCAAGACAGGGTGTGGTGATCGCCGCCGGCGGCTTCGAGCGCAACCAGGCGATGCGCAGCCAGTACCACCCGCAACCGTCGCAGGCGCAATGGAGCGCCACCCCGCCGTACAACAGCGGCGACGGCATCCGCGCCGGCCAGGTGCTGGGCGCGGCCACCGCGCTGATGGAGCACAGCTGGTGGGCGCCGACCACCCGCGTCGAGGGCGAGGAGAAGCAGCGCGCGCTGTTCGTCGAACGCACCCTGCCGGGCTGCGTGCTGGTGGACTCCGCCGGCCAGCGCTTCGTCAACGAGGCCGCGCCCTACACCGACATCGTCTACGCCATGTACGCCCACGACAGCGAGCAGGCGCGCAGCGTGCCCTGCTGGATGGTGTTCGACGCCGAATTCCGCCGCAAATACCCCTGCGGCGCGCTGCTGCCCGGCTACGCGCAGCCCGACAACCGCGTGCCGAAGCACCTGCGCAGTTACTACCACAAGGCCGACAGCATCGAGCAACTGGCCGCGCTGATCGGCGTGGACGGCGCCGGCCTCGCGCGCACCCTGGAGCGTTTCAACCGCTACGCGGTGCTGGGCCAGGACCCGGACTTCCACAAGGGCGAGTCGCTGTTCGACCGCTACTACGGCGATCCCCACGTGCTGCCCAACCCCTGCCTGGCGCCGCTGCTGAAGGCACCGTTCTACGCGGTGAAGGTCGATGCCGGCGACATCGGCACCAAGGGCGGCCTGCTCACCGACGTGTACGCCCGCGTGCTGCGCGAGGACGGCAGCGCCATCGACGGCCTCTACGCCATCGGCAACTCCGCCGCCTCGGTGATGGGCGCGACCTATCCCGGCGCCGGCTCCACCCTCGGCCCGGCGATGACCTTCGGCTTCCTCGCCGCCGAACACATCCAGCAGCGGGCCGGGCAGGCCCGCGCCAGCAAGGAGGCACAGCACAATGCCTGATCAGACTCCCCGCATCGCCCTGGTCACCGGCGCCAGCCGTGGCGTCGGCAAGGGCATCGCCGAGGCCCTCGGCGCCGCCGGCATGACCGTCTACGTCAGCGGCCGCTCGCTGCAGTCCGGCGGCGCCACCCTGCGCGGCCAGGTGATGCACGGCAGCATCCACGAGACCGCCGAAGCCATCGACGCGGCCGGCGGCAAGGGCATCGCCGTGCAGTGCGACCACGCCGACGACGCCCAGGTGCGCGCGCTGTTCCAGCGCATCGAGGCCGAGCAGGGGCACCTGGACCTGTTGGTGAACAACGTCGCCTTCATCCACGAGCAACTGATCGACCCGGGCCCGTTCTGGGAGAAGCCGCTGGACCTGGTGGACATCCTCGACGTCGGCCTGCGTTCGGCCTACGTCGCCAGCTACCACGCCGCGCCGCTGCTGCTGAAGGCGCCCGGGGCGCTGGTGGCCTTCGTCTCCTCGTTCGGCGCCGGCTGCTACATGCACGGCCCGGCCTACGGCGCGCAGAAGGCCGGGGTGGACAAGCTGGCGGCGGACATGGCCATCGACTTCGAGCACAGCCGGGTGGCGACGGTCTCCCTGTGGCTGGGCCCGCAACTGACCGAACGCACCGCCATCGCCGGCCAGGCCCGCGCCGAGCAGTACGAGGCCTTCCTGGCCATGGCCGAGACGCCGCAGTTCAATGGGCGGATCATCCAGGCGTTGCTGGATGATCCTGAGCTGATGAAGCTGTCCGGGCAGACGCTGGTCAGTGCAGAGCTGGCGTTGCGTTATGGCATCCGCGAGGCCGATGGCCGCCAGCCGCCGTCGTGGCGCGAGCAACTGGGGGCGCCGCGGGTGCAGCATCCGGCCAGGGTGGTTTGAAGGGGATTGGGAGCGAATGGAGTTACCTGGTGGCTGCTGTGTTTTGGGTTGACTCCGTTCCCTCTCCCCAACCCTCTCCCTGAAGGGAGAGGGGGCTGTCCTGAGCGGTCAGGAGGACAGGCACCATCCTGACACCCCGTCATTCCCGCGAACGCGGAAACCGTAGGGCGTACAACCGTTCGCGGTTGTACGCCGTTACACCCATCTCACCGGCTACGCCATGGTCGAGCCTGGGAGAATGCCGGGTCACGCCAAGCCCGGAATCGAGTGGGCCGGCAGCCAAGGTCAAACGGCGTACAACCGCGAACGGTTGTACGCCCTACGATTCCTGCAACAACGGCTCCAGCAGCGCTTGCATGCTGCGCCAGTGCGAGCCTTCCCAGAACACCCGCTGGCATTGGTCGCAGGCCAGGAAGCGGCTATGCCGCTCGGCTACTTTCGCCGGCACCTTCGGCCGCGCCTGCTCGGCCGGCAGCTCGCGCAGGGGATGGTTACAGCGCAGGCACAGGCTGAACGGCCGCGCGCTGCGCGCCAGGTCCAGCCGTTCGAAGAGTTCGCCCAGTTGCTCCCTCGGCTTGCGCGCGTGCAGGTAGCAGCCACGGCTGATGATCCGCCGCTTGAGTAGTTCGCGGTCGCGGGTGAGCACGATGCGGCCCTGGTGCGCGCCTATCTCGGCGATTTCGCCGTCGTCGAAGGCGTTGTGGTAGAGGGTGTCGAAGCCGCTCATGCGCAGCAGCGCCGCCAGGCCGCCCAGGTGTGCGTCGGCGACGAAGCGCAGCACCCGCAGCGGCCGGGCGCGCACGCGCAGCAACGGGCTGATGTCCAGGCGCTCGAACACCGGGTACACCGCCACGCGGTCGCCGTCGAGCAGGGTGCGCTCGAAGCCCACCGACTCGCCGTTGAGCAGCACCAGCTCGACCTCGGTGTGCGGCACGCCCAGGGCCTCGATCATGTGCTTGACCGTGGCCGCCGGCGGGCAGGCGCAAGCGAACTCGCGCCGGCGGCGGTCGGCGGGGAGGAAGTCGTTTAGCTCTTCGTAGAAGCGGAAGGTGGCGTGGGTCATGCCGGAGAGTATGGCAGGCCGCCGGAAGAAGGACGGGCCTCATGGAGGCCCGTCGAAGGGGAACGATGCCCTTGGCGGTCAGCCGGCCTGCTGCTTGTTGCGGAAGTAGGGGATGACCTTCTCGCCGATGTTCTTCAGCGTTTCCAGCTGCGCCCACTGCGGCACCGTGCCCATCTGGCAGATGAACAGGATCTCGTCGGCGCCGGCGTCGATCAGCCGCTGCACGTAGCCGATGCAGTCGTTGACCGTGCCGTAGGCGTGGTTGGGGTTCATCATCGCCATGCTCGGGTCGGAGAAGTCCACGGTCACTTCCTCGGAGGCGAAGCGCGAGCGGATCACCGCCTGGCCGTTGCCGTCGACGAAGGTGTCGTCCTGCCACTTGGCCGGGTCCGGGCGCTCGCCGCCGGCGTACCAGTAGGCCAGCGATTCCATGAAATAGCGCTGGCCGCGGATGCCGATGGCGCGGGCCTGCTCGTTGTCGTCCAGGACGATGGCCGGGCACAGCGCGGCGATGTGGCGGTTGGGGCGGAAGCCGACCTGGTTCTTCGCCTCACGGGTGTCCCAGGCCTCGTGGTACACGGCGACCTTCTTGGCGATCTCCTCCGGGCCGCCGAAGCCCAGCACCAGCGCGCCCATGCCGCGGCCGCCGGCGTTCTTCAGCGACTCGGTGTTGGTGCAGGCCAGGTACATCGGCGGGTGCGGGGCCTGGTAGGGCTTGGGGTGGATCGGCCGCTTGGGGATCTTCACGAAGTCGCCGTTATGCTCGATCTCGTCCTGCACGAACATCTTCGGGATCAGGTACATGGCCTCGTCGATCTGCGGCTGCAGGGTGGCCAGGTCGTAGCCGAAGGTGCCGGCCTCCTGCTGGGTGCCGCCCTTGCCCACGCCGAAGTGCACGCGGCCGTGGGACAGCAGGTCGAGGGTGGCGATGCGCTCGGCGACCTTCACCGGGTGGTTCATCGCCGGCGGCAGGCAGACCACCCCGTGGCCGATGCCGATGCGCTCGGTCTTGCCGGCGACGAAGGCCAGCATGGTCTCCGGGGCGGACATGTGCGAGTAGTTGGTCAGCGCGGTGTGCTCCACGCACCAGAAGGTGTCGAAGCCCAGCTTGTCGGCCAGCACGGCCTGTTCGACGGTCTCGTCGAAGATGCGGCGGTCGCCTTCGCGGGTGCTGTCCAGCGTCTGCGCTTCGTAGATCAGAGAGAATTTCATGGGGTTCGTCCCTTGTCAGTGTGGCGGGCCGATGGGCTCTGCCTGAAGGCCATGGTCGGGGTTCGCCGGCGCCGCGGAATCGCCCGAACGGACTACGCCGAAACGCCGGTTTGATTCAGGAACGTAGGACGGGTTGAGCGAAGCGATACCCATCGCCGGGGCAGCGGGCTCAACCGATCCTACGAAGCCGTTTCGTCAGAGGAAGAAGTCCGTGGAGTCCGCGCCCATGCTCACGCCGCCGAGGTTCCAGGCGTACTTCGCCGGGCTGTTGGCGACGTGCGCGCGGCCAGTGTGGATGTCGCGGAAGGCGCGGTTGATCGGGTGCTCGCGGAAGATCGTCGAGGCGCCGCTGTTGAACATCAGCGCGCCGGCCGCGCGGGCGCACTTGTCCGCCACCAGGGCCGAGTCGTAGCGCATCTTCACCCGCTCGGGCATGCTCAGGCCCTGGCCGTCGCGGGCGCGCTGCATCATGGTTTCGAAGTTGCGCAGCAGCACGGTGCGGCATTCGTCGACGCAGACCATGGCATCGGCCAGGGCCTGCTGGGCGCCGGGGTCCTGGCCCATCTTGCGGCCGTCGTTGACGCCGACGCGGGCGCGGTTGTGCTCGATGAAGCAGTCCACCGCGCCCTGCAGCGCGCCGATGGCCGAGGACGACACCGCGCGCACGAAGATCTGCCCGAACGGCAGGCGGAACAGCGGTGCCGTGTTCACCGCGTTGCCCGGGCTGTTCTGCATGAAGCCGTCGAGGGCGCGGTGGGTGCGGTGCTCGGGGACGAAGGCGTCTTCCACCAGCACGTCGTGGGAGCCGGTGGCCTCCAGGCCCATCACGTTCCAGTTGTCCAGCACCTGGTAGTCGCTGCGTGGCACCAGGAAGGTGCGGTAGTCCGGCGCGCCGCCCGGCTCGCTCGGCGGTACCAGGGCGCCGAGGAAGGCCCACTGGCAATGCTGGCTGCCGCTGGAGAAGCCCCAGCGCCCGGACAGGCGGAAGCCGCCCTGCACCGGGGTGACCTTGCCCACCGGCATGTAGGAGGAGGAGATCAGCACGCTGGAGTCGGCGCCCCACACGTCCTGGGCGGCGCGGTCGTCGAACAGCGCCAGCTGCCAGTTGTGGATGGCCACCACGCCCAGCACCCAGGCCGAGGACATGCAGCCCTCGGCGAGAGTCATCTGCACCTCGAAGAAGTCCTTCGGCTCCAGCTCGTAGCCTTCCCAGCGCGCCGGCTGGAGGATGCGGAAGAAGCCGGCGTCGTGGAAGTCGCGCAGCGTCTCCTCGGGCAGGCGGCCCTGGCGGGCGGCGTCGGCGGCGCGTTCGCGCAGCACCGGCACCAGTTCGCGGGCGCGCTGGCGCAGGCGCTGGCGGATCAGTTCCTGGTCGAGCATCTTGTTGTTCTCCTGTGATCGCCCCGCGCGGGGGCTGTGCTCGGTCCCCGGCGCTCGGCGGCAGGGGCCTTCGCGGGCATTTGGCAACGCCCGCGCGGCGCCCGCATCCCACAAACGGACCATATGCCGCGGCGCCGGGCCGCCTAGTCCCCTCGGACGATGTTGGGCCACCGGGGCGGCCACAGAATCCATCGCACAACAACGCCTACAGCGAGGCCCCGTGCGATGAACCAGGACGAACTCAAAGCCGACATGCTCCAGGCCATGCGCCGCCTGGCCAAGTCGGTGACCATCATCACCACCAGCGATGGCCGCGAGCGTTTCGCCATGTCCGCCACGGCGGTGGATTCGCTGTCCACCGAGCCGCCGTCGCTGCTGATCTGCGTGAACAAGACCGCCTCGCTGCACCGCGTGCTGGAGGCCGGCGCCGACTTCTGCGTGAACATCCTCGGCCAGGAGCAGGAGCACCTGTCGCACCTGTGCAGCGGCCCGGTGAAGGGCGAGGGGCGCTTCGCCAGCGGCGACTGGCGCGCCGCCGAATGCGGCGTGCCCTACCTGGCCGACGCCCAGGCCAGCGTGATCTGCGAGCAGGACGGGCGCTTCGCCTACGGCACCCACACGGTGTTCATCGGGCGCATCCGCGAGATCCGCCACAGCCCGCGGATCACCCCGCTGATCTACGTGAACGGCACCTACACCACCGCCGTCGCCGTGCAGGCGCCGAGCGTGGCGGCGGCGGGTTGACCGGCATGGCCGCCACCCAGCCGATCGCCCCGCTGCGCCTGGCCGAGGGCGCGCCGCCGCAGTGGCACGCCGAGACCGACCTGCTGGTGGTCGGTTTCGGCGGCGCCGGCGCCTGCGCCGCCCTGGAAGCGCGCGAGCGCGGCCTGCAGGTGCTGGCGCTGGACCGCTTCACCGGCGGCGGCGCCACCGCCCGCAGCGGCGGGGTGGTCTATGCCGGCGGTGGCACGCCGCAGCAGCGGCAGGCCGGCTATGCCGACGACGCGCAGGCCATGTTCAGCTACCTGCGCGAGGAGGTCGGCGACGTGGTGCAGGCCGAGACCCTGCGCGACTTCTGCCAGCGCAGCGTCGAGCAGCTGGCCTGGCTGGAACGCCAGGGCGCGCGCTACGAGGCCAGCGTGCCGCCGCAAAAGACTTCCTATCCCAGCGACCGCTACTACCTCTATTACTCCGGCAACGAAGCCGTGCCGGCCTACGCCAGCCTGGCCAGGCCGGCGCCGCGTGGCCATCGCACCAAGGGCCGTGGCATGTCCGGCGCCGCGCTGTTCGGCGCCTTGCGCGCGGCGGCACGGGCCAAGGACGTGCAGCTCTATAGCCAGTGCGAAGTACGCCGCCTGGTGCAGGACGCCAGCGGCGCGGTGGTCGGCGTCGAGGCCTGGCGCCTGCCGCCGGGCAGCGCCGCGGCGCGCCGCCATGCCTGGCTGGGGCGCCTGGCCACGGCCATCCATCCCTACGCGCCGCCGCTGGCCGAGCGCCTGACCGCCGCGCTGCAGCGTATCGAACAGCGCCACGCTCAGCCGATCCTGCTGCGCGCGCGCAAGGGTGTGTTGCTCAGCGCCGGCGGCTTCATCTTCAACCGCGCGATGCTCGCCGAGCACGCGCCGCGCTACCTGGCCGGGCTGCCCCTGGGCACGCCGGGCTGCGACGGCAGCGGCATCCGCCTGGGCCTGGGCGTCGGCGCGGCCGCGCAGCACCTGGACAAGGTCAGCGCCTGGCGCTTCATCAACCCGCCGCTGGCCTGGGCCCGCGGGGTGATCGTCAACGCCGAGGGCGAGCGTTACTGCAACGAGGAGGTGTATGGCGCCAAGCTTGGCCACGCCATGGTGGAAGAGCAGGGCGGCCGCGCCATCCTGGTGCTGGACCGCAACCTGCTGCGCGAGTCCGTGCGCCAGGTCGGGCCGGGCAAGGTATGGTCGTTCCAGCGCCTGCCGGTGCTGCTCAACCTGCTGTTCAACCGCCGCCGCGGCGATACCCCGGAACAACTGGCCCAGGCCCTGGGCATGCCGCCGGCGAACCTGCGCCGGACCCTGGAGGAATACGGCCGGGCGGCGCGCGGCGAGCACACCGACGCCTTCGGCAAGTCGCCGGCGATGCTCGCCGACCTCGACGACGGGCCCTGGTACGCGCTGGACCTGTCCTTCGACAGCAAGCTGTACCCCTGTCCGGCCATCACCCTCGGCGGGCTGCGCGTGTGCGAGCGCAGCGGCCGCGTGCTGGACGCCACCGGGCAGCCCATCGCCGGGCTCTACAGCGCCGGGCGCAATGCCGTGGGCATCGCTTCCAACCTCTACGTGTCGGGCCTGTCCATCGCCGACTGCGTGTATTCCGGCCGCCGCGCCGCCGCCCACGCGGCAGCGCAGGCGCACGCCGCCACCCCCGAAACCGCCTGAAGGAAAACAAGCATGAACCGAGTACAAGGCAAGGTCTGCATCGTCACCGGCGCGGCCAGCGGCATCGGCCGCGAGGACGCCCTGCTGCTGGCCGCGGAGGGCGCCCGCGTGGTGCTCAGCGACCTCAACGAGGAAGCCGGCCGCGCCCTGGCCGCCGAGATCGGCGAGCAGGCGCTGTTCATCCGCCACGACATCGCCAGCGAAAGCGACTGGCAGCACGTGGTGAAGACCACCCTGGAGCGCTTCGGCCGCCTCGACGTGCTGGTCAACAACGCCGCCATCCTGGCCATGGCCAGCATCGAGGACACCAGCCTGGAGCTGTGGCGCAAGGTGCAGACCATCAACGGCGAGGGCTACTTCCTCGGCTGCAAGTACGCCATCGCGGCGATGAAGGAAAGCGGCGGCGGCTCCATCGTCAACATGTCCTCGGTGGCGGCCCTGGGCGGCATGCCGGCCTTCTGCGCCTACTCCGCGTCCAAGGGCGCGGTGGCGGCCATGACCCGCTCCATCGCCCTGCACTGCAAGCAGCAGGGCTACCGCATCCGCTGCAACAGCGTGCACCCGGACGGCGTCAACACCCCCATGACCCAGGCCCTGGCCGGCGGCCAGCCGATCCCGCAGGAAGTGCTCGACGCCGACCCCATGAACCGCATGTGCGCCCCGCGGGACATCGCCAGCGTGGTGCTGTTCCTCGCCTCGGACGAGTCGCGCTTCATCAACGGCGCCGAGATCCGCGTGGACAACGCCCAGCTGATCAGCGGCATCTGAACGGAGCATGGCGATGGGCAGTGCGCAGACCCTGGCGCCGCAGGCGCCGACTGCCGGCGGCAGCTTCCGCCTGGCGGTCGCCGAGGTGATCGAGGAAACCGCCGACGCGCGCTCGCTGGTGCTGCGCGTGCCGGCGGAACTGGCCGGGCGTTTCCACTACCGCGCCGGGCAGTTCCTCGGCTTCCGCGTGCTGGTCGACGGCAAGCGCCTGAGCCGCTGCTATTCCATGTCCAGCACCCCGGGCCTGGACGACGCGCTGCGGGTCACCGTCAAGCGCGTCGCCGGCGGCCGGGTGTCGAACTGGATGAACGACAGCGTGCGCGCCGGCGACGAGCTGGAGGTACTGCCGCCGGCCGGGCACTTCCACCTGTGCAGCGACGAGCGCGACCTGCTGCTGTTCGGCGGCGGCTCGGGCATCACCCCGGTGTTCTCCATCCTGCGCGAGGCGCTGGCCCACCGCGCCTGTCGCATCCGCCTGGTGTACGCCAACCGCGACACGGCCTCGGTGATCTTCCGCGAGGCCCTGCGCGAGCTGGTGCGCGAATACGGCGAGCGGCTGCAGGTGATCCATGTGCTGGACGAGCTGCAGGGCTTTCTCGCCGCCAGCGACGTGCGCCACCTGCTGCGCGGCTGGGAACATGCCGAATGCTTCATCTGCGGGCCGGGGCAGTTCATGGACACGGTGGAAGGCACCCTGCTGCAGGCCGGCATCGAGCCGGGGCGCATCCACGTCGAGCGCTTCGTCTCGCCGCCGGATGCGGACGAGCAGGCGGCCGTGGAACTGCCCGATGACGGTGCCTGCGTGGAAAGCCTGGTGGTGGCCCTGGACGGCGCCGAGCACCAGGTGCCCTGCTCGCCGGGCGAGACGCTGCTGGAAAGCTGCCGCAAGGCCGGGCTGGCGCCGCCGGCCTCCTGCGAGGAAGGCTACTGCGGCGCCTGCATGTGCAAGGTGGAGCAGGGCGAGGTGCTGCTGCCGCGCAACGATGTGCTCAGCGCCGCCGAGCTGGCCGAGGGCTGGACCCTCGCCTGCCAGGGCCGCGCCGGCAGCCGCGAGGTGCGGGTGCGCTTCCCGGATTGAAAAGTGGTCGTTCTCGAGTGTGGGGCTGTGCCGCCCCGTTGCAGCCCGGCTTCGGCCGGGCTTTTTTTCAGGGCGCCGGCGGGTTGAGCCGGGTGTCCAGGGCGAAGGCCTCCTGGCTGACCAGCTCGTAGGCGCCCTTGGCCAGGACCGGGCTGAGTAGCAGGTTCCAGCCGTGCGGCACCACCGCCGAGGGGATGAGGACGAACGGGTGGGCGGCGAGCAGTTCGTTGCCGAACACCTGCTGGCCGTGGCTGGGGATGCCGGGCACCAGCCAGTTGCGGTTCGGCAGGCTGCCCGGCTCCACGCGCAGCACCCGGGCGGGGTCGAGGATGCGTGCGCAGGTCAGCACGTGGGGCACCCGGTCCAGCGCGGGGAAGCCCTTGTGCACCGCTACCTCGAGAATGGCCGTGGCGGCGTCCGCGCTGGCGTACACGGCGCGCACGCCCTTGGAGTTCCAGCGCCCGCCGGCCAGTTCGGCGCCGATGCCGCTGTCCCAGCCGTCGGCATGTTCGCGCCGGTCCAGGCGCCAGAGGTACAGCTCGCCGGTCCCTGGCAGTGGCTGCATCAGTAGACCCCGTAGTCCAGGCGGGTGAGGAAGTCGTCCACCAGTTCGAAGCCGACCTGGGTGGTCAGCAGGTCGACCGGCGCATGGCCTTCCAGGCCCAGGGCCGGGGCCATCAGCCAGTCCACCGCGGCGCGGCGCGAGCCCAGCACTTCCTCGGCGCGGCTGAGCACCTTGGCCAGGCGCCAGGCGCTGCTGCTCTGCTCGGCGGACAGCGGCTCGGGATGCTTGAGGCGGCGCTGCAGGGTGCGCTCGGACATGCCGATGAGCTTGATGAAGGCCTGCCGGTCCAGCTCCATGGATTCGGCGAAGGCGATCACCACGTCCGACGGCAGGCCGCGCTCGATCATCTCGTGCACCTCGAACACGCTGCTGGCGTGCGGCCCCTTGTCACCGTAGAGCAGGCGCAGCGGCTGGTCCGGGTCCTGGGGGAGGCGATAGCGGTTGTCGTTGCCGAGGCTCATGGCGCGGGCACTCCTGGTTTTTGCCATATGGCGGAAAGTTACCGCCATGTGGCGAAAATAGCCAGCGCCCTTCGCCGAACGGTCGCCGCCCCTTGCGTGCCGGCTAGTCCCATCGGACGATCTCCGGCCGCCGGGGCCCCGCTAGACTCCGGCGCACGGCAAACCGACAACAACAAGCAGAGGTGTGCGAATGAATCGACTGCAAGGCAAGGTCGCGGTGGTCACCGGCGCGGCATCGGGAATCGGACTGGCCTGCGCCCGCTGCTTCGCCGAAGAGGGCGCGCAGGTGGTGGGGCTGGACGTGGGCCAGGCGCCGGCGGAGTTCCCCGGGCTGTTCATGGCCCTGGACGTGCGCGACGAAGCCAACGTGCAGCAGGTGATGGGCGAGGTCGTCGCGCGCCACGGCCGCCTCGACGTGCTGGTCAACGCCGCCGGCGTGGCCAGCCAGGGCAGCGTCACCAGCTCGCCCACCAGCGAATGGCAGCGGGTGCTGGACATCAACCTCACCGGCAGCATGCTCACCAGCAAGCACGCCCTGCCGCAGATGGTCGCCCAGCGCGGCGGCTCGATCATCAACATCGGCTCGATCTTCGGCCTGCAGGGCTGCGACGGCAACACCGCCTACAACGTGGCCAAGGGCGGCATCAACCAACTGACGCGCTCCATGGCCATCGACTACGGCCACGCCAACGTGCGCGTCAACGGCCTCTGCCCGGGACTGATCGAGACGCCGATGACGCAGATGGTCCGCGAGCAGGAGGCCTTCCACGCCTTCTTCGCCTCGCAGCACATGCTGTGCCGCGCCGGGCAGCCGGAGGAGGTGGCCAAGGTCGCGCTGTTCCTGGCCTCGGACGACGCCTCTTTCGTCAGCGGGCAGATGATCGCCGTCGACGGCGGCTTCTCCGCCGGCCGCCGCTTCGCCCCGCCGCAGGCCTGAGCCTGCCGCCAGCGGGCCGGCGGCGCGCCGGCCCTTTTCCGCTTTCGCTCGCGAGTTACCCGCCATGACCCCTGTGCTCTGCGCCCCGACCATTCCCCAGCTGTTGGCCGCCGCGGCGGCGGCCCATGGCGACCAGCCGGCCATCGAGGACGGCGCCACCCACCTGAGCTACCGCCAGCTCGACGGCCTGCGCCGCCGCGCCGCGCGGGCGCTGCTGGCGCTGGGCGTCGGCCATGGCGAGCGGGTGGCATTGTGGGCGCCGAACCTCTGGGAATGGATAGTCGCGGCCACCGCGCTGCAGAGCGTGGGCGCCGTGCTGGTGCCGCTGAACACCCGCATGAAGGGCGCCGAGGCCGGCCTGGTGCTGCGCGAAAGCGGCGCCAGCGCGCTGTTCGTCATCGGCGAATTCCTCGGCACCGACTACCCGGCGCAGCTCGCCGGCGAAGCGCTGCCGGCGCTGCGTCACCGGGTGATACTGCGCGGCGAGCGCGACGGCTGCCTGGGCTGGGAGGCCTTCCTGGCCCTGGCCGGGCAGGTGAGCGAGGCGCAGCTGGAGGAGCGCGAGGCGACGCTGACCGCCGAGGACCTGTGCGACCTGCTGTTCACCTCCGGCACCACCGGCAAGCCCAAGGGCGTGATGACCGCCCACGGCCAGAACCTGCGCCTGGTGCGCGACTGGAGCGAGATGGTCGGCCTGCGCCAGGGTGATCGCTACCTGATCGTCAACCCGTTCTTCCACAGCTTCGGCTACAAGGCCGGCTGGCTGGCGGCGCTGATGCGCGGCTGCTGCATCCTGCCGCAGCCGGTGTTCGACGTGCCGCTGCTGCTGCAGCGCATCGAGCGCGAGCGCGTCACCGTGCTGCCCGGCCCGCCGACTCTCTATCAATCGCTGCTGGCCCATCCGCAGCGCGGCGAGCATGACCTGGGCTCCCTGCGCGTGGCCGTCACCGGCGCCGCCTCGGTGCCGGTGGAGATGGTCCGGCGCATGCGCAGCGAACTGGGCTTCCAGACCATAGTCACCGCCTACGGCCTCACCGAGACCTGCGGCTTCGTCACCATCTGCCGCCCCGGCGACGACGCAGAAACCATCGCCACTACCAGCGGGCGTGCCTTCCCCGAAGTGGAAGTGCGCTGCGTGGACGCCCACGGCCAATCGGTGCCGGCGGGCCAGGCGGGCGAGGTGGTGGTGCGCGGCTACAACCTGATGCACGGCTACTTCAACAACCCCGAGGCCACCGCCGAGGCGATAGACGCCGAGGGCTGGCTGCACACGGGCGACGTCGGCGTGCTCGACGAGCGCGGCTACCTGCGCATCACCGACCGCCTCAAGGACATGTTCATCAACGGCGGCTTCAACGTGTACCCGGCGGAGATCGAGCAGGCCATCCTGGCCTACCCGGGCGTGGCCCAGGCGGCGGTGATCGGCATCCCCGACGAGCGCCTGGGCGAGGTGGCCATGGCCTTCCTGCTGCCGGCCCCGGGCCAGGCGATAGACCTCGACGCCTTCCTCGCCTGGTGCCGCGAGCGCATGGCCAACTACAAGGCGCCCCGCCGTGCCATGGTGCTGGATGCGCTGCCGCTGAATGCCGCGGGGAAGGTGACCAAGGCGGCGTTGCGGGAGATGGCGTTGGGGTAGGTCGTTCCCATGTAGGAGCGCGCCCTGCGCGCGAATCGCGGGCAGGGCCCGCTCCTACGGTGGTGCTTCCCTGTAGGAGCAACGTCTTGCCGGCTGCGCCGGGGCGCTTTTCGTAGGATGGGTTGAGCCTTGGCGAAACCCATGCGGTCGTGGTGATGGGTATCGCTTCGCTCAACGCCATCCTACGAAAAGCCGTGCTCCCTGGAACCGTAGGAGCGGACTCTGTCCGCGATTCTCGGCTGTTGGCTGGAATATCGGTGCCAGGCCTGAGAGCCCCTCTCCCCAGCCCTCGGCTGCGCGCCCCGCCCTGAAGGGAGAGGGGGCTAGTCCGTGCCGAGAGAGGGCAAGGTTTCTGCCGGATATCACCGTGCTTGCCGGCGAGCGTCGAGATAACCGCGCATGCCCAACGGTCCCCTCTCCCTTCAGGGAGAGGGTTAGGGAGAGGGCGCTCTAGAGCCCAACACCCAAAGCCCCAGGCACACACCATTCGCGAGCAAGCTCGCTCCTACGAAAAACAAAGGCCCGCTCCCCGGGCAGGGAGCGGGCCTCGGCATCCCACCAAACCTACCCCCTCAACAACACCTCCACGATCCGCTCCGCCGCCGCTTCCGCCGACTCGACCCGCGTATCGACGTGGATGTCCGGCGCCTCCGGCGCCTCGTAGGGCGAGTCGATCCCCGTGAAGTTCTTCAGCTCCCCGCGCCGGGCCTTCTGGTACAGCCCCTTGGGATCGCGCTGCTCCGCCAGGCTCAGCGGCGCATCGACGAAGATCTCCAGGAAGTTGCCTTCGCCGGCCAGCGCCCGGGCCATGTCGCGTTCGGCGCGGAACGGCGAGATGAACGAGACCAGGGTGATCAGCCCGGCATCGAGCATCAGTTTCGCCACCTCCGCCACCCGGCGGATGTTCTCCACCCGGTCGGCCTCGGTGAAGCCCAGGTCGCGGTTCAGGCCGTGGCGCACGTTGTCGCCGTCGAGCAGGTAGGTGTGCCTGCCCAGGGCGTGCAGCCGGCGTTCCACCAGGTTGGCGATGGTCGACTTGCCGGCCCCGGACAGCCCGGTGAACCACAGCACCCGAGGCGCCTGGCCCTTCAGTGCGGAATGCGCGTCACGGTTCACGTCGATGGCCTGCCAGTGCACGTTCTGCGCGCGGCGCAGGGCGAAGTGCAGCATGCCGGCGCCCACCGTGCGGTTGCTCAGCCGGTCGATGACGATGAAGCCGCCGGTGTCGCGGTTGTCGGCGTAGGCATCGAAGGCGATGGGGCGGTCCAGGTCGAGGTTGCACACGCCGATCTCGTTCAACTCCAGGGTGCGCGCGGCCAGGTGCTCCAGGCTGTTCACGTCGACCCGGTGCTTGAGGGCGGTGCAGCTCATGCCCAGGGTGCGGGTGCCGATCTTCATCAGGTAGGGGCGGCCCGGCAGCAGGGCGTCCTCGTCCATCCACACCAGGGTGGCCTCGAACTGGTCGGCCACCTCCGGCGGGGCGTCGGCCAGGGCGATGAGGTCGCCGCGGCTGATGTCGATCTCGTCTTCCAGGGTGAGGGTCACCGCCTGGCCGCAGACCGCCTCTTGCTGCTCGCCGGCGGCACCGAGGATGCCGCTGACCACGCTGGTCTTGCCCGAGGGCAGGGCGCGGATGCGCTCGCCGACGCGGATGCTGCCGGCGGCGATGTTGCCGCTGTAGCCGCGGAAGTCCAGGTTCGGCCGGTTCACCCACTGCACCGGTAGGCGGAAGGGGGTGCTGCTCTGCCGCGACTCCTCCAGGGGCACGCTTTCCAGGTATTGCAGCAGGCTCGGGCCCTGGTACCAGGGCGTGTTCGGGCTGGGTTCGAGCATGTTGTCGCCGCACAGCGCCGAGAGCGGGATGCACTGGATGTCGCCCAGGCCGATCTGCGCGGCGAAGGCACGGTAGTCGCGCTCGATGCGCTCGAACACTTCCTGGGAGTAGCCCATCAGGTCCAGCTTGTTCACCGCCAGCACCACCTTGCGGATGCCCAGCAGCGACACCAGGTAGCTGTGCCGGCGCGTCTGCACCAGCAGGCCCTGGCGGGCGTCGACCAGGATCACCGCGAGGTCGGCGGTGGAGGCGCCGGTGACCATGTTGCGGGTGTACTGCTCGTGGCCGGGGGTGTCGGCGACGATGAACTTGCGCTGGTCGGTGGCGAAGAAGCGGTAGGCCACGTCAATGGTGATGCCCTGTTCGCGCTCGGCGGCCAGGCCGTCCACCAGCAGGGCGAAGTCCAGTGCCTCGCCCTGGGTGCCGAGCTTCTTCGAGTCGGCCTCCAGCTGGCCGAGCTGGTCCTCGAACAGCACCTTGGATTCGTAGAGCAGGCGGCCGATCAGCGTGCTCTTGCCGTCGTCGACGCTGCCGCAGGTGATGAAGCGCAGCAGCTGCTTGTGCTGCTGTTGTTCCAGGTAGGGGCGCAGGTCGTCGCCCAGGGCCGCGGGAATGGCGTTCATCAGAAGTACCCCTCTTGTTTCTTCTTCTCCATGGAGCCGGCCGAGTCGCTGTCGATCAGCCGGCCCTGGCGTTCGGAGGTGCGGCTGACGAGCATCTCGCGGATGATCGCCGGCAGGTCGTCGGCGTCGCTGTCGATGGCGCCGGTCAGCGGGTAGCAGCCCAGGGTGCGGAAGCGCACCTTGCGCAGCTCCGGGGTTTCCCCGGCGCGCAGCGGCAGGCGCGGGTCGTCGACCATGATCAGGGTGCCGTCGCGGCGCACCACCGGGCGCTCGGCGGCGAAGTACAGCGGCACGATGGGGATCTGTTCCAGGTAGATGTATTGCCAGATGTCCAGCTCGGTCCAGTTCGACAGCGGGAACACCCGCAGGCTCTCGCCCTTGCGCTTGCGCGTGTTGTACAGGCGCCAGAGTTCCGGGCGCTGCTGCTTGGGGTCCCAGCGGTGCTGCTCGGAGCGGATCGAGAACACCCGCTCCTTGGCCCGCGACTTCTCCTCGTCGCGCCGCGCGCCGCCGAAGGCCGCGTCGAAGCCGTACTGGTCCAGCGCCTGCTTCAGGCCCTGGGTCTTCCACACGTCGGTGTGCAGCGCCGAGCCGTGGTCGAACGGGTTGATGCCGCGCGCCAGGCCTTCCGGGTTCACGTGCACCAGCAGCTCCAGGCCCAGGCGCCGCGCGGTCGCATCGCGGAAGGCGATCATCTCGCGGAACTTCCAGGTGGTGTCCACGTGCAGCAGGGGGAAGGGCGGCTTGCCGGGGGCGAAGGCCTTCATCGCCAGGCGCAGCATCACCGCGCTGTCCTTGCCGATGGAGTAGAGCATCACCGGGTTTTCGCACTCGGCCACCACTTCGCGGATGATCTGGATGCTTTCCGCTTCCAGCCATTGCAGATGAGTCAACATCGGTTACCTCCTCGTGTTCGGCCGGACTTCTCTCCGGCATGGCGCCACGGTAGGTAATGCGCCGTCGCGGCTTCTTCGTCCGAGCAGACGAAAAAACCGCGACGGCCCGTTTCAGCCCTCCGCCCCGTGCAACGCCTCGGCGTGGGTCTTCAGCGCCAGGGCCACGGCGTCGAAGCCCTGCTTGACCCAGGCGCCGTGGTTGGCCATGACCGCATCGGCGGTGGCGCCGAGGAACTGGTCGGTGGTGTGGTAGCGGCAGCTCTGCGGGCCGGTCTTCTCGATGAGCTGCTCGCGGCGCGCGGCGTCCGGGTTGCCGGCGCTGGCGTGCATCTCCCAGGCCAGCAGGTACGGCGGCTCGAAACTGGCGAGCTGCTCGACCACGTGCAGCAGCTCGCCGGGGCGGGAAGGATCGGGCAGGAACAGGTTCACCGGCTCGCCCAGGCGCAGGCTCGACTCGACCTTGACGGTGTAGGGGTTCCACTGCGGGTAGCGGGGCAGGTCGACCAGCACCGACCAGACCAGTTCGGCCGGCGCTGCGATGTCCACGGTCAGCGAGCGGACCAGGTTCTTCTGCGTACTCATGGGTGTGCTCCAGGTGCGTGCGCCGCACCGCGCGGCGCGCTCGCCCCGATGCTCGGCGCATTCGCCGGCGCGCTCCTCGTCCGAGCGGACGAAGAATCCGCCGCCGGCTCCTCCCTAAGGTCTGCCCAGGCCCACTGGAGGAGACCGACATGCCCACCGACCCCATCGAGCAGGAGGTTGTCAGCGGCGAAAGCTGGACGCGCTTCTGCGTGCAACTGTGCCGCAGCGGCGAGCAGATACTGCGCGCCGAGGCCCCGGCCGACGCGCAGACCCGCGCCGAAGGCTTCCGCTACCTGACGCGCCTGCTGCGCATCGCCCTGGAAATGCACCTGGAGTTCGCCGACGCCGACTTCCCCGGCTTCATCACCCCGTCCCACGAGACCGCCAAGATCGGCGCCGACAACCCCGACAACCTGTACCGCTACGCCCGCCTCAACGGCACGCAGCGCTACCGCGTCAGCGGCACCCGCGGCAGCGTCGCCTACCTCAGCTTCGGCACCCAGAAGGGCGGCTACGAGACCGACGGCAGGATGATCCAGACCGGCTTCATCGACGCCGGGCAACTGCAACTGGACGCCGACGGCCGCTTCGAGCTGATCCTTTCCCAGCAGCCACCGGCCAGCGGCAACTGGCTGCGCCTGGAGCCGGAAAGCAACGCGCTGATCGTCCGCCAGACCTTCCTCGACCGCGCCAGCGAGCAGCCGGCGCAGCTGCGCATCGAGCGCCTGGACGCGGGCAGCGCGCCGCAGCCGCTGGACCCGCAGCGCCTGCAGCAGGGCCTGCAGCGCGCCGCCGGCTTCGTCGAGAACACCGCGCGGCTGTTCGCCGACTGGGCCCAGGGCTACCAGGCCCACGCCAACCGCCTGCCGCCGGCGGACCAGGCGCTGTGCCAGGCGGTGGGCGGCGATCCGAACATCTTCTACTACCACTCCTACTGGGCGCTGGCCGAGGACGAGGCGCTGCTGATCGAGGTGGAACAGGTGCCCGAGTGCGACTTCTGGAACCTGCAGATCAACAACTACTGGATGGAGTCGCTGGACTACCGCTACCACCGCATCTGCCTGAACAAGCACTCGGCGCAACTGGACGCCAACGGCGGCGTGCGCCTGGTGCTCAGCGCCCGCGACCCGGGCCTGCCCAACTGGCTGGAAACCGCCGGCCACCCCCACGGCACCCTCTGCCTGCGCTGGGTCGGCGCGCAGCGCCCAGTGCACCCGGGCACCCGCGTGGTCAAGCTCACCGACCTGAAGGAACTGGCGCCATGAACGACTTCTCCGCCCATAGCCTGCTGGCCGAAGCCAGCGCCCGCGCCGGCGGCCTCGATGATTTCGGCCCCGGCGACTACCGCGAGGCCCTGGACGTGCTGGCCACGGCCCTGCGCGACGAGGCCCGGCTTTCCGAGCAGGGCCGCGTGCTGCTGCGCGAGAAGCTGCTGGCGCAACTGGTCAACCGCCTGGTGCTGGAGGATTACTGCAAGCGCCATCCGGAAATCCTCGAACAGCCCATCGACGACCCGCTGGTGATCGTCGGCCTGCCGCGCACCGGCACCACGCTGCTGCAGCGCACCCTGGCGGTGGATGCGCAGTTCAGCAAGGCGCAGTGGTGGGAGACCCGCTACCCGGCGCCGCTGCCCGGCGAGGCCGTGGAGCGGCCCACGCAGCGCATCGAGCGGGCCCGCGCGGAAGTGGCGGGGATGGTCGAGTTCCTCCCGCAGCTGCTGGCCATCCACCCGCTGGACGCCGAGCAGCCCGACGAGGAATTCATGCTCATGGAGCACTCCTTCCTCTGCGCCATGGACTCCTACGTCAACGTGCCGGGCTACACCGCCTGGCTCGACCGCCAGGACCAGGCCCAGGTCTACCGCTACCTCAAGCGCAGCCTGCAGTTCCTGCAATGGCAGCAGGCCCGCCGCGGCATCGCCCCCGGCCGCCGCTGGCTGCTGAAGAGCCCGCAGCACCTGCACACCCTGGAACTGCTGGTCGAGGTGTTCCCGCGCGCCCAGGTGGTGCTCACCCACCGCGAGCCGGGCAAGACCATCCCGTCGCTGGCCAGCTTCATCCATACGCTCTGGCAGCTGTACAGCGACGCGGCCGACCCGCGCGCCGTCGGCGAGCAGTGGAACACCCGCATGGCGCGGGCCCTGCGCCACACCCTGGCGGTGCGCGAGGGCATGCCGGCGGGGCGCTTCCTCGACGTGCGCTTCGAGGACACCCTGGGCGATCCGCTCGCCGTGGTCGAGCGCATCTACCGCTTCGCCGACCTCGACCTCACCCCGGCCACCCGCGCGGCCATGGCCCGCTGGCTGGCGGAGAACGGCCGCGAGAAGCGCGCCAGCCACCAGTACGACGCCCAGCGCTTCGGCCTCGACGACGAGCGCCTGCGCCGCGACTACGCCGAATACCGCGCGCGCCACCTCGGCGCCTGAATCCGCCCCCACAAAAGCTCACAGGAGAAACAACATGCTGCTCAAGGACAAGGTCGTGATGGTCTCGGGCATCGGCCCGGGGCTGGGCATCAAGCTGGCCCTGGAGGCCGCCCGCGAAGGCGCCCGCGCCCTGGCCATAGGCGCGCGCAGCGAGGCGCGGCTGGCCGAGGCGCAAGAACGCATCCAGGCCCTGGCGCCGGACTGCCAGGTGCTGCGCCTGGCCACCGACATCACCGACGCCGAGGCCTGCAAGGCCTTCGCCCAGGCCACGCTGGCGCGCTTCGGGCGCATCGACGCGCTGATCAACAGCGCCTTCTCCCACGGCGGCTTCCAGGCCGTGGAGGAGGGCGACAACGCGCCGCTGCGCGAGGCCCTGGAGGTCAACCTGCTCGGCTCGCTGAACATGACCCGCGCCGTGCTGCCGCCGATGCAGGCGCAGCGCGCCGGGGCCATCGTCATGATCAACACCCTGGGCGTGCGCAAGCCCTACCAGGGCGGCGCCGCCTATTCCGCCTCCAAGGGCGCGCTGGCGGCGAGCGTGCGCTACCTCGCCAGCGAGCAGGCGGTGCACGGCCTGCGCGTCAACGCCCTGGCCTGCGGCTGGATGTGGGGCGAGCCGGTGCAGGCGGTGGTGCGCCAGACAGCCGCCGCGCGTGGCGTGAGCGAGGAGCAGGTGCGCGCCGAATTCAGCGCCGGCATCCCCGGCGGGCGCATGCGCAGCGACGAGGAATGCGCCCGTGCCGCGCTGTTCCTGGCATCGGACTACGCCAGCGCGATCAACGGCGCGCAGCTCGACGCCAATGGCGGCGAGCTGATGGCCTGAGGGCGCCGGCATGCTCGAACATTGCGCCTTCAATGGCGACGCCGACGGCCTCTGTGCCCTGCAGCAGCTGCGCCTGGCCGGCGAACTGGGCGCGGCGCCGCGCCTGGTCAGCGGGGTGAAGCGCGACATCGCCCTGCTGCAACGGGTGCAGGCCGGCCCCGGCGAGCGCGTCACCGTGCTGGACATTTCCCACGCGCAGAACCGCGAGCCCACCCTGCGCCTGCTGCAGGCCGGCGCCCGCGTGCGCTACTTCGACCACCACCACGCCGGCGAGCTGCCCGCGCACCCGGCCTTCGAATCCTTCATCGACACCGCCGCCGACGTCTGCACCAGCATCCTGGTCGACCGCCACCTGCAGGGCCGCCACCACCGCTGGGCGGTGGCTGCGGCCTTCGGCGACGGCCTGGCCGGGCCGGCGCGTGCCCTGGCGCAACGCCACGGCCTGGCGGCGGAGGAGGTGACGGCACTGGAGGAACTGGGCCTGCTGCTCAACTACAACGCCTACGGCGATAGCCTGGCCGACCTGCACTTCGAGCCCCTGGCCCTGGCCGAGGAACTGCGGCCCTACGCCGAGCCGCTGGACTTCGTGCGCCACAGCGCGAGCTTCGCCACCCTGCGCGCCGGCTACGCCGCCGACATGGCCCTGGCGCAAGGCCAACGCTCCTGGCGCGAAGGCCCGGGCGCATTGCTCTACCGCCTGCCGGGCGAGGCCTGGGCACGACGGGTGAGCGGGGTGCTGGCCAACCAGCTGGCCAGCCGTGCGCCGGGCCATGCCATCGGCCTGCTCAGCGCCAAGGCCGGCGGCGGCTGGCTGTTCAGCCTGCGCGTGCCGGCCGCCGCCGAACTGCCGGCCGACGCCTTCTGCCGGGACTTCCCCACCGGCGGCGGACGGGCCCGCGCAGCCGGCATCAACCACCTCGACGACGAACACCTGGAACACCTCGCCAACCACCTATTGGCGAAATACCCCACGGCGCCGTAGGGCGTACAACCGTTCGCGGTTGTACGCCGCCACACCACGACCCACCGCCCGCTCCGGGGCCGGACTCGAAGCGCCCTGGAGCCACGGCCAAGCGGCGTATAACGCGGAGCGTTATACGCCCTACAGGAGTCCCCAGCGACGCCAACCACCTGCCGGAGCGATACCCATGGCACCGTAGGGCGTACAACCGTTCGCGGTTGTACGCCGCCACACCACGACCCACCGTCCGCTCCGGGGCCGGATTCGAAGCGCCCCGGAGCCACGGCCAAGCGGCGTATAACGCGGAGCGTTATACGCCCTACAGGCGCCTGTCCCTGCAGGTAATTTCCGATCGGCTGGAAATCCGGCACCTGCGACGACGGTTGCATTCGGCTATCGCTATGTAGAACTCTATACGCCGAAACCCCGAGGACTCCGCAGAGACTGCCCGAATGAATACCGCCGTGTACGCCAAGGAAGCCGTGGGCGCGAACTATGCGCCAGAACTGATGAAATACGCCCAGGCCCGCACCTGGGAGGCCGTGGACGCCATCGCCGCGGCCATCCGCCCGGGGATGAGCGAGTCCGAGGCCACCGCCATCGGCAAGCAGGTGCTGGCCGAGCTGGGCATGCAGCGCATCTGGCACCCGCTGCTGATCCGCTTCGGCGCCAACACCCTGAAGACCTTCAAGCAACGCTCCGACGGCGACCCCGTGCTGGGCGCGAACGACATCTTCTTCATCGACATGGGCGTGGTCTGGCGCGGCCACGAAGGCGACGCCGGGGCCACCTTCGTGGTCGGCGACGACGCCGAGATGGCGGCCTGCGCGGCGGCGGCCAAGGAGCTGTTCCTGCGCGTCGAGGCGCACTGGCGCGACACCCGCTGCAGCGGCGTGGCGCTGTACGACTTCGCCCATGCCCAGGCCGAGGCGCTGGGCTGGAAGCTCAACCTGGACATCAAGGGCCACCGCGTCAGCGACTTCCCCCACGCCATCTACCGCGCCGGCGACCTGGGCGACTACGCCGAGCACCCCAACGGCGGGCTGTGGATCCTGGAAATCCAGATCGCCCACCCGCACAAGCCCTACGGGGCCTTCTACGAGGACCTGCTGGCCTGACGCACGGCGGGTGCCCTCGGCGGCAACCGCCGGGGGCGTTTGAAGGCGCGCCCGGAGTTGTCTTTTACATATGGAAATCCGTATATTTGGCTTTCCATATGTTCTGGTGCCCCCGATGATCGCGCCCCCCGAAGTCTTCAAGTGCCTGGCCGACGAGACCCGCGCCCGCGCCACCCTGCTGATCGCCGAGCAGGGCGAGCTGTGCGTCTGCGAGCTGATGTGCGCGCTGGGCGACAGCCAGCCCAAGGTCAGCCGCCACCTGGCGCAGCTGCGCGCTGCCGGGCTGCTGCTCGACCGCCGCCAGGGGCAGTGGGTGTACTACCGCCTCAACCCGGCGCTGCCCGCCTGGGTCCATGAGGTGCTGCGCGTCACCCTGCAGGCCAACGCCGACTGGCTGAAGGAAAGCGCCGCCCGCCTGCGCGACATGGATGGCCGCCCCGTGCGCGCCAGCTGCTGCTGAACCCCTCCCGGAACCCGCCTCGATGCTGCTCGCCGCTGCCGTCTTCCTGTTCACCCTCGTCCTCGTCATCTGGCAGCCCAGGGGGCTGGGCGTCGGCTGGAGCGCCAGCGCCGGCGCGCTGGTCGCCCTGGCCCTGGGCGTGGTGTCGCTGCACGACATCCCCACCGTCTGGGCCATCGTCTGGAACGCCACCGCCACCTTCATCGCGGTCATCGTCATCAGCCTGCTGCTGGACGAGGCCGGCTTCTTCGCCTGGGCGGCGCTGCACGTGGCGCGCTGGGCGGGCGGCAGCGGCCGGCGCCTGTTCGCCTTCTGCGTGCTGCTGGGCGCCGCCGTTTCCGCGCTGTTCGCCAACGACGGGGCGGCGCTGATCCTCACCCCCATCGTCATCTCCATGCTGCTGGCGCTGCGCTTCTCGCCGGCGGCGACCCTGGCCTTCGTCATGGCCGCCGGCTTCATCGCCGACACCGCCAGCCTGCCGCTGGTGGTGTCGAACCTGGTGAACATCGTTTCCGCCGACTATTTCGGCCTGGGCTTCGCCGAGTACGCCGCGGTGATGGTGCCGGTGAACCTGGCCAGCGTCGCCGCGACGCTGCTGGCGCTGTACCTGTTCTTCCGCCGCGACCTGCCGCAGCGCTATGCCGTGGACCAACTGCCGGCGCCGCGGGAGGCGATCCGCGACCCGGCCACCTTCGCGGTCGGTGCCTGGATGCTGCTGGCGCTGCTGCTCGGGCTGTTCGCCCTGGAGCCGCTGGGCATCCCGGTCAGCGCGGTGGCGGCGCTGTGCGCGGCGGTGCTCTTCGCCGTCGCCGCCCGCGGCCATGTGATCTCCACCCGCCGGGTGCTGCGCGAGGCGCCCTGGCAGGTGGTGGTGTTCTCCCTGGGCATGTACCTGGTGGTCTACGGCCTGAAGAACGCCGGCCTCACCGACTTCCTCACCCGCCTGCTGGACGGCCTGGCGGGGCAGGGCGTGTGGGCCGCGGCCCTGGGCACCGGCCTGCTGTCGGCGGCGCTGTCCTCGCTGATGAACAACATGCCCAGCGTGTTGGTGGGCGCGCTGGCGATCCAGGCCAGCGCCGCCGAGGGCGTGGTCCGCGAGGCGATGATCTACGCCAACGTCATCGGCTGCGACCTGGGGCCGAAGATCACCCCCATCGGCAGCCTGGCCACGCTGCTCTGGCTGCACGTGCTGGCGCGCAAGGGCATCCGCATCACCTGGGGCTACTACTTCAGGGTCGGCATCCTGCTGACCCTGCCGGTCCTGCTCGTCACCCTCTCGGCCCTGGCGCTGCGCCTGAGCCTCTGACGTCCGCCACGAAGCGGAGGAGTTCTGCATGCGAGTCCTGTTCATGTGCACGGCCAACAGCTGCCGCAGCATCCTTTCCGAAGCGCTGTTCAACCACCTGGCCCCGGAAGGCTTCGAGGCGGTGAGCGCCGGCAGTTTTCCCGGCGGACAGGTGCTGCCGCGCAGCCTGGCGACGCTGGAGCGTGCCGGCATCGCCACCGAAGGCCTGAGCAGCAAGGGCAACGACGCCTTCGCGGACAACCCGCCGGACGTCGTCATCACCGTCTGCGACAAGGCCGCGGGCGAAGCCTGCCCGCTGTACTTCGGCCCGGCGCTGAAAGCCCACTGGGGCCTGGAGGACCCTTCCACGGCGCAGGGCGACGAAGCGCAGCTGGACGACGCCTTCCACGCCACCCTGGCGCACATCGAGCGACGCTGCCGGGCCTTCTTCGCCTTGCCCTTCGCCAGCCTGGAGCGCGACGGGCTGCAGCGCGAGCTGGCGCGGATCGGCGACCTCTGACTGGCGGTGCGGCGGGCGCGGGACGTGGACGAGGTGCGCCTGATCGCCGGCTACGACCTGTCGATCTTCTGAACCGCCCGTTCAGGCCAGCGAGGCGACGCTGTTGAGCAGCGTCTTGACCAGCTCCGCCTGGCGCGTCACGCCGGTCTTGGCGAACACCCCGCGCAGGTGCGCGCGCACGGTGTTGCGCGACACGCCCAGGGCATCGGCGGTTTCGTCGAGGGTCAGGCCGTCCATCATCTGCATGGCCACCTCGGTTTCGCTGCGGGTCAGCTGGAACAGGCTGCGCAGCAGGGTGCGCGAGGCCTGGGGCGAGTCGGCGGGGTTGCGGATGAACACCGCCACCGCCGGCTGGCGGGCGTCGCCGCGGCTTTCGTGGTGCAGGGCGATGGGCCGCAGCAGCAGGTTCAGCGGCATGCCGCCGCTGGGGCGGGTGAGGGCCAGGACTTCCACCTCGTCGTCGCGCTCGCGGCGCTGCAGCACGGTCTGGATGGCGCTCTGCAGGTTGCGGTTGTCCTGGCGGGCGAAGGCCTGCAGGCGCTCCTGCCGGCATTCCAGGCCGTCGCGGCTGTCCAGCAGGCGCTGGGCGGCGCCGTTGCAGCGCAGCAGGCGGCCGTGGGTGTCGAGGATGGCGGTGCCCACCAGCAGGCGGTCGATGGTCAGGGCGTAGAGGCGCCGCTCGGATTCCAGTTGGTCCACCGTGGAGTGCAGGTCCACCGCCTGTTGCAGGTGCGGCAGCAGCAGTTCTACCAGGGCCAGGTCGGCCTCGCTGAAATCCTCGCCGGCGTGGTCGCGGCAGGCGAACAGCGCGCAGTGCATGCCGCCGGCGCTGAGCATCCGCGCCACCAGCACGTAGCGCAGGTCCAGCGGCGCCAGGTAGTGGCGGTAGAAGTCATGGCCCAGCCACTGCGGCGTGCCCAGCACCCGGTCGGCGCTGGCGACCTGCCCGGCGGGCCAGTCGAGGAAGGGGCAGATGGCGTAGTAGTGCTCGCTGTAGGAGGGCTCGCCGGGCAGGTGCGGGCCGTGCGCGGAGGCGTTGACGATCAGCCCCGGGCGCTGGTGGTCGGGGTTGCGCAGCACCAGGGTGACGAAGCTGGCGCCGCAGCGCTGGCGCAGGGCTTCCAGCAGGCTGGCCCAGGGCGTGCTTTCCAGGGGGCCGCGGTAGACCAGGTCGAGCAGTTCGCTCAGTGCGGCGGCGCTGATGCCGGCGCGGGCGAACGGATCCCGGGCCGGGGAGGTGGCTGCGTTCATGGGCGCCTCGGGGCTGCTCGTTGTTGTTTGCGGGCGAGCATGGACGCGCCGCGGGGGCATCGAATCGTCCGTTCGGCCTAGATGGCCAGGGGCCTGCGCGGTGTGTCCGGCGCTGCGCCGGACGGGTGCGCGCAGGCCCCGCCGGGCGCCGCTTTCGCGCTAGTCCCATCGGACGATGTTGGGCCTGCCCGGCGCTGTTTGAATCCCCATCACCAGTGGCCCCTGCGGCGGGCCCGCGACAACGATGAGGAGAGCACCCATGGATATCCGAGGACTGGGCTACGTGACCGTCCTGGCCAGCGACCTGGAGCGCTGGCGCAGCTACGCCGGCCAGGTGCTGGGCATGATGGTGGACGACGCCGCCCCCGAGGGCGCGCTGTACCTGAAGATGGACGAGCGCCACTACCGCGTGCTGGTGCTGCGCGACGAGCGCGACGGCTACGGCGCCAGCGGCTGGGAGGTGGCCGGCAAGGCCGCCTTCGAGCAGGCCATCGCCGAGTTGCAGCGCGCCGACGTGGAGGTCGAGCGCGGCAGCGCCGCCGACTGCGCGCTGCGCAAGGTGCAGGAAATCGCCCTGTTCCGCGACCCCGACGGCAACCGCCACGAGCTGTTCTGGGGCCCCTGCCAGGACTTCAGGCCCTTCGTCTCGCCGGTGGGCGTCAGCGGCTTCGTCACCGGCGCCATGGGCATGGGCCACGTGGTGCTGCCGGCGCCGGCCTTCGAGCGCTGCCGCGACTTCTACGAGCAGGTGCTGGGCTTCGGCCTGTCCGACCTGATGAAGGTGCGCTTCACCCCCGACCCGCAGGAGCCGGAGAAGCGCATCCACTTCATGCACTGCAACAACGCCCGCCACCATTCCCTGGCGATCTTCGAATGCCCGATCCCCAGCGGCTGCGTGCACCTGATGCTGGAAACCGCCGCGCTCGACGACGTCGGCCGCGCGCTGGACCGCATGCACGCCCAGGGCGTGCAGCTGTCGGCCACCCTCGGCAAGCACACCAACGACCAGATGGTGTCCTTCTACATGCGCAGCCCCGGCGGCTTCGACATCGAGTACGGCCACGGCGGGCTGGAGGTGGACTGGCAGGCGCACACCCCCTTCGAAAGCACCGTGGTCAGCCATTGGGGCCACGACTTCAGCGTCGGCCGGCAGTAAGGAGAGCAGCATGGACAAACGCATGACGGCCACCGAGGTGGTCGCCCAGCTGCGCGACGGCATGACCCTCGGCATCGGTGGCTGGGGCCCGCGGCGCAAACCCATGGCCCTGGTCCGCGAGATTCTCCGCTCAGGCCTCAAGGACCTCACCATCGTCGCCTACGGCGGCGCCGACGTCGGCATGCTCTGCGCCGCCGGCAAGGTCAGGAAGCTGGTGTTCGCCTTCGTCTCGCTGGATTTCATCCCGCTGGAGCCCTACTTCCGCAAGGCGCGCCAGGCCGGCGAGCTGGAGGTGATGGAGATCGACGAAGGCATGCTGCTGCTGGGCCTGCGCGCCGCGGCCATGCACGTGCCCTTCATCCCCACCGCGGTGGGCCTGGGCACCGACGTGCTGACGCACAACCCGCAGATAAAACTGGTGGCCTCGCCCTACGCCGACGGCCGCGACTGGGTCGCCATGCCGGCGCTGAAGCTGGACGCCGCGCTGCTCCACGTCGACCGCGCCGACGCCCGCGGCGTCTGCCAGATCGAGGGGCCGGACCACTACATGGACGATCTCTTCGCCCGCGCCGCCGCCAACACCTACGTGAGCTGCGACGAGCTGGTCGAGCCCGAGTACTTCCACGCCAACCCGCAGGCCGCGCGCCAGGTGTTCTGGGAGCGCAACCTCACCCGCGGCGTGGCGCACATCCCCGGCGGCGCCCACCCCAGCGCCTGCGCGCCGCTGTACGGCTTCGACGTGGCGCACCTGCAGCGCTACAACGCCTCGGCCCAGGAGGAGGGCGGCTGGCAGCGCTACTACGACGAATTCATCCGCGACGGCGAGGCGGCCTACCTGGACAAGGTCGGCGGGCTCGACGCGCTCCGCAAGCTGCCCCTGCCGGTGTTCTGACGAGGCCGAACCATGACTGACGCAAACGCTTCCTACAGCCTCGCCGAACTGCTGATCAGCGCCGCCAGCGAGTGCTGGCGCGACGACGGCGAGGTGCTCGCCACCGGCATCGGGGTGATCCCCCGGCTGGCCGCTTCCCTGGCCATGCAGAGCTGCAACCGCGACCTCTTGATGACCGACTCCGAGGCCTTCATGGTCGGCGAGCCGGTGCCGCTGGGCGCGCGCAACGGCTATGTGCCCAAGTTCGACAGCTGGATGGGTTTCTCGCGCATCTTCGACAACGTCTGGGGTGGGCGCCGCCACGCGCTGGTGGGGCCGACCCAGGTCGACCGCTTCGGCCAGGCGAACATCTCCTGCATCGGCGACTACGCCCGGCCCAAGGCGCAGATGCTCGGGGTGCGCGGCTTCCCCGGCAACTCCATCAGCCACGCCAACTCCTTCTTCGTGCCGGCGCACAGCCGCCGGGTGTTCGTCGAGGGCGAGGTCGACATGGTCGCCTCGGTGGGCTACAACCCGGCGCGCCTGGCCCGCGGCTGGTCGCTGGACGACATCGACATCCGCCTGGTCGTCACCGACCTCTGCGTGCTCGACTTCCAGGGCCCGCAGCGGCAGATGCGCGTGCGCTCGCTGCACCCCGGCGTGGAGCTGGCCCAGGTGCTGGACAACACCGGCTTCGACCTGGCGCTGCCGGCACGGATTCCGACCACCGCAGCGCCCACGGCGCAGCAGCTGGAACTCATCCGCCGCCTCGACCCGCACAACCTGCGCGCCCGCCAGCTCAAGGACGACCCGCCGGGCGACCGCCGCGCCGCAGGAGCACGGCCATGAACGAGGAAGTCGTGCTCTACGAGGTGCAGGGCCCGCTGGCCCTGGTCACCATGAACCGTCCCGAGTACCACAACGCACAGAACTCGCGGATGACCTATGCACTGGACGCAGCCTTCCGCCGCGCCTGCGACGACGACGCGGTCAAGGTCATCGTCCTGCGCGGGGCCGGCAAGCACTTTTCCGCCGGCCACGACATCGGCACCCCGGGGCGCGACGTCGACCAGAGCTTCGAGCGCGCCAGCCTGTGGTACGACCACGTCAACAAGCCCGGCGGCGAGTTCCTCTACGCCCGCGAGCAGGAGGTGTACCTGGGCATGTGCCGGCGCTGGCGCGAGATGCCCAAGCCGACCGTGGCCATGGTGCAGGGCGCCTGCATCGCCGGCGGGCTGATGCTGGCCTGGGTGTGCGACCTGATCGTCGCCAGCGACGATGCCTACTTCCGCGACCCGGTGGTGCGCATGGGCATCCCCGGCGTGGAGTACTTCGCCCACGTGCATGAACTGAACCCGCGCATCGCCAAGGAATTCCTCTTCCTCGGCGAGCGCATGCCGGCCGAGCGCGCCTGGCAGCTGGGCATGGTCAACAAGGTGGTGCCGCGCGACGTGCTGCCGGACGTGACCCTCGACATGGCCCGGCGCATCGCCGAAATGCCGCGCCTGGGCCTGCAGCTGGCCAAGCAGGCGGTGAACAACGCCGAGGACCTGATGGGCAAGCGCGCCACCATGGACATGGTGTTCGGCCTGCACCACTTCGCCCACGCCCACAACGAACTGGTCTCCGGCGACCGCCTGGGCGGCTACGACGCCCGCGCCATGGCCAGCTCCCAGCGCGAGCCGGCGGAGGGCGGCCGATGAGCGCGGACCTGAGCACCCGCGTCAGCCGCCTGCTCGGCTGCCGCTACCCGATCATCCAGACCGCCATGGGCTGGGTGGCCGACCCGCGCCTGGTGGCGGCCACCGGCAACGCCGGCGGCTTCGGCTTCCTCGCCGGGGCGACCATCGAGCCGCAGCGCATGGAGGCGGCGATTCTCGAAACCAAGGCGCTGAGTGCCCAGCCGTTCGGCGTCAACTTCCACATGTACCAACCCAACGCCGGCGAGATCGTCGAGCTGGTGCTGCGCCACGGCGTGCGTGCGGTCAGCTACAGCCGCTCGCCGGGGCCGAAGCTGATCGCCCGGCTGAAGGAGGCCGGGGTGGTCTGCATGCCCACCGTGGGCGCCCTCAAGCACGCGCAGAAGGCCGTGGAGCTGGGCGCCGACATCGTCACCGTGCAGGGCGGGGAGGGCGGCGGGCACACCGGCTCGGTGCCGACCTCGCTGCTGCTGGCCCAGGTGCGCGAGGCCGTGCAGGTGCCGGTGGTGGCCGCCGGCGGCTTCCACGACGGCGCCGGCCTGGTGGCTGCGCTGGCCCTGGGCGCCGAGGGCGTGGCCATGGGCACGCGCTTTTTGATGAGCCGCGAGAGCCCGGTGCCCGAGGCCACCCTGGCGCGCTACCTGGGCGTGAAGGACCCGGCGGCGGTGATCGTCAGCCGCGCCCTCGACGGCCTGCCGCAGCGGATGATCCGCAACGAACTGCTCGACGCCCTGGAGGCCGCCGGCCCGCTGCGCCGCCTGCGCCTGGCGCTGCACTGCGCGCTGGCCTACCGGCGCCTGTCCGGCATCGGCTGGGGGCAGATGCTCCAGGCCCTGCGCGAGCGCGGCGAACTGAGCCTGAGCCAGGCGCTGCTGGCGGCCAACGCGCCCATGGTGATCCAGAAGGCCATGGTCGACGGCCAGCCGCAGGACGGCGTGCTGCCGGCCGGGCAGGTCGCCGCGTTGCTCGCCGGCCGCCCGCCGTGCGCCGAGATCATCCAGACCATCGTCGCCCAGGCCGGGGCGCGGCTCGCCGAGCTGGCCCGCCGGGTGGACCCGCAACTGTCCCAGGAGAACCGCCATGCCACCGTTTCGCGTTGACATCCACGAGCACATCGCCGAGCTGGTGTTCGACCGCCCGCCGGTGAACGCCTTCGACTGCGCCGGCTGGGCGGCCATCGCCGAGGCGCTGGAACGCCTGGGCCGCGACGACGCGGTGCGGGTCATCGTCATCCGCGCCGAGGGCCGCGGCTTCTGCGCCGGCGTCGACATCAAGGAACTGGCCGCCGACGGCAACCTGATCGTGGCGGTGAACAAGGGCAACTACGACAGCTTCAAGGCCGTGCACCGCAATCCCAAGCCGGTGATCGCCGCCGTGCACGGCTTCGTCCTCGGCGGCGGCATCGGCCTGTGCGGCGCGGCGGACATCGTCATCGCCAGCGAATGCGCCAGCTTCGGCGTGCCCGAGGTGGACCGCGGCGCCATGGGCGGCGGCGCCCACCTGCAGCGCCTGTTCCCGGTGCAGAAGGTGCGCCACATGTACTTCACCGGCGAGCCCATCGACGCCTACGAGGCCTACCGCCTGGGCGCGGTGGAGCGCGTGGTGCCGCGCGAGAAGCTGCGCGAGGCGGCGTTGGAGGTGGCGCGCAGGATCGCCGCCAAGAGCCCGCGGATGATCGCCCTGGCCAAGGAAGCGCTGACCGGCATCGAGGACGGCAACCTCGAAGACAAGTACCGCTGGGAGCAGGGCTTCACCCTCGAGGCCTACCGCTCGCTGGATTCCCAGGAAGCGCGCGACTCCTTCGTGGAAAAGCGCGAAGCGCAATTCAACTGACCGCAGGCGACAGCCCATGGACCTGAACTACAACAACGAACAACAGGCCTTCCGCGAAGAGGTCCGCAGCTGGCTCGCGGCCAACGTGCCGAAGCGCCCCTTGCCCTCCTACGACACCGAGGAAGGCTTCCGCCTGCACCGCGAATGGGAGGCACGCCTGCACGACGGCCACTGGGGCATGGTCACCTGGCCGGAAGCCTACGGCGGGCGCGGCTGCGACCTGATCCAGTGGCTGATCTTCGAGGAAGAGTACTACCGCGCCGGCGCCCCCGGGCGGGTCAACCAGAACGGCATCTTCCTGCTCGGCCCGACGCTGATGGAGTTCGGCAGCGAGGCGCAGAAGGCCCGCTTCCTGCCGCGCATGGCGCGCGGCGAGGACGTCTGGGCCCAGGGCTGGTCGGAACCGGGCGCCGGCTCCGACATGGCGGCCATCCGCTCGCGCGCCGAGCGCGACGGCGAGCACTTCGTCATCAACGGCCAGAAGACCTGGTCCACCCGCGCGGTCTGGGCCGACTGGCTGTTCGGCCTGTTCCGCACCGACCCGGCCTCCAGCCGCCACCATGGCCTGACCTTCATCCTGGTGCCGCTGGACAGCCCCGGCATCACCATCCGCCCCATTGCCCAACTCGACGGCCTGCCGGGGTTCGCCGAAATCTTCTTCGACGACGTGCGGGTGCCGGTGGAGAACGTGCTGGGCGGCGAAGGCCAGGGCTGGCACGTGGCGATGTCCACCGCCGGCTTCGAGCGCGGGCTGATGCTGCGCTCGCCGGCGCGCTTCCAGGAAACCGCGCGGCGCCTGCTGCAGCTGTACCTGGACAACCGCGAGGCGGCCGACCGCGACCCGGCCATCGGCGAGGCGGTGATGCGCGCCTGGCTCGATGCCGAGGCCTACACCCTGAGCACCTACATGACCGCCTCGCGCCTGCAGCAGGGCGGGCGCATCGGCGCGGAGTCCTCGACCAACAAGATCTTCTGGTCGGAACTGGACCAGCGCATGCACGACACCGCCCTGAGCATCCTCGGCGCCCGCGCCGAACTGCTGCCCGGCGCGCCCGCCGCGGGCGAGGTGGGGCGCTGGCTGGACGGCTTCCTGTTCTCCCTGGCCGGGCCGATCTACGCCGGCACCAACGAAATCCAGCGCAACATCATCGCCGAGCGCATGCTCGGCATGCCGCGCGCCTGAGGAGCATGGCCATGGACTTCACCTTCAACGACGACCAGCTGCGCTTCCACGACAGCGTGCGCGCCTTCCTCACCAACCAGGTGCCCCCCGAGCGCCAGCGCGAGCTGTGGGCCGGCGACAGCGGGCGCAGCGACGAACTCTGGGCGCAACTGGCCGAGCTGGGCCTGACCGCCCTCAACCTGCCCGAGGCCTACGGCGGCCTGGGCCTGGACGAAACCGACTGGGTCCTGCCGGCCCAGGAATGCGGCTACGCGGCGCTGGCCGAGCCGCTGCTGGACACCGTGCTGGTCGGCGCGCCGCTGCTGGCCGCCCTGGGCGACGAGCACGAGGCGCTCAAGGCCGACTGGCTGGGGCGCATCGCCGAAGGCCGCGCGCGCCTGGCGGTGGGGCACCCGGACAACCTGCTGGTGGCCGATGCCCACGTCGCCGACCTGCTGATCCTCGGCAGCCATGATGAAGTGCACGCCGTGCCGCGCGAGGCCGTGCAGTTCACCGGCAACGCGGTGCTGGACCCGGCGCGGCGCCTGTTCGCCGTGGCCTGGACGCCGTCCGCCACCACCTGCGTCGCCCGCGGCGAGCAGGCCCGCGCCCTGTGGGGCGCCGCCTTCGAGCGCGGCGCCCTGGCCTGCGCCGCGCAGCAGCTGGGCCTGGCGCGGCGCATGGTCGACCTGGCGGTGGACTACAGCTTCGAGCGCAAGCAGTTCGGCAAGCCGATCGGCAGCTTCCAGGCGGTCAAACACCTGATGGCCAACGTCGCGGTGCTCATCGAGTTCGCCAAGGGCCCGCTGTACCGCGCCGCGCAGTCCCTCGCCGAGGGCCACCGGCTGGCCGCGCTGCAAGTGTCCCAGGCGCGCCTGGCCTGTGCCGAGGCCTCGCAGCTGGCGGCGAAGAACGCCATCCAGGTACACGGCGCCATGGGTTACACCTGGGAGGTCGACCTGCAGCTGTACATGAAGCGCGCCTGGGCCCTGGACAAGGTCTGGGGCGACCGCAGCCTGCACAAGGCGCGGCTGTGCCAGGCGCTGTTCGCCGGCGCTGTCCAGGCCGGCGCCGGCCACACCTTCGGCCGCTGAGGAGAGCGAAATGGCAGAAGCCTACATAGTCGACGCCCTGCGCACGCCCACCGGCAAGCGCAAGGGCGGCCTGGCGCACATCCATGCCGCCGACCTGGGCGCCCACGTGCTGCGCGAGCTGGTGCAGCGCAACGGCATCCCCGACGCGGACTACGACGACGTCATCTTCGGCTGCGTCGACACCATCGGCCCGCTGGCCGGCGACATCGCCCGCACCTGCTGGCTGGCCGCCGGCCTCGACCAGGGCGTGCCCGGCACCACGGTGGACCGCCAGTGCGGCTCCTCGCAGCAGGCCGTGCACTTCGCCGCCCAGGCGGTGATGAGCGGCACCCAGGACGTGGTGGTGGCCGGCGGCGTGCAGACCATGACGCAGATTCCGATTTCCTCGGCCATGACCGCCGCCGAGCCGCTGGGCTTCGGCGACCCCTTCAGCGGCTCCGAGGGCTGGGTGAAGCGCTACGGCGCCACGCCGCCGAGCCAGTTCCGCTCGGCGCAGATGATCGCCGAGAAATGGGGCCTCGGGCGCGAGGCGCTGGAAGCCTACGCGCTGGAGTCGCACCAGCGCGCGCTACGCGCCATCGAGGCAGGCCGATTCGCCCGCGAGATAGTCCCGCTGGCCGGTGTGCAGCATGACGAGACGCCGCGCCACACCAGCCTGGCGAAGATGACCGAGCTGGAAAGCCTGTTCGGCTGCGACCGCGTCACCGCCGGCGTGTCGAGCCAGACCTGCGACGCCGCCAGCGCGCTGCTGATCGTCTCCGAACGCGCCCTTAGGCGCTACGGCCTGACGCCACGCGCGCGCATCCACCATCTCAGCGTGCGCGCGGATGACCCCGTGTGGATGCTCACCGCGCCCATCCCGGCCACCGAATACGCGCTGAAGAAGGCCGGCATGCGCCTGGACGACATCGACCGGGTGGAGATCAACGAGGCCTTCGCCTCGGTGGTCCTGGCCTGGCTGCGCGAGACCGGCTACCCCCACGAGCGCACCAACGTCAACGGCGGCGCCATCGCCCTCGGCCACCCTCTGGGCGCCACCGGCGCCAGGCTGATGACCACGCTGCTCCACGAACTGGAACGCAGCGGCGGCCGCTACGGCCTGCAGACCATGTGCGAAGGCGGCGGCCAGGCCAACGTGACCATTATCGAACGGCTGTAGCGGTTCACTGGGTTCCCGCGTTCGCGGGAATGACGCCCGGATATTGGTTCCCCCGTCATTCCCGCGAACGCGGGAACCCAGAGACTTACCGCATTGATTCCAGGAGTACACCCATGCCCCTCTGCAAAGCCCGCACCGTCATCATCACCGGCGCCGGAGGCGGCCTCGGCCGCGCCTACGCCCTGGCCCTGGCCGCCGAAGGCGCCAACGTCGTGGTCAACGACATCAACCGCGAAGCCGTCGCCGGCGTGGTGGCGCTGATCCGCGACCAGGGCGGCAACGCCATCGGCGACTGCCACGACATCACCGACTACGCCGAGGCCGGCGAGATCGTCCAGGCCGCCATCGCCGCCTTCGGCGAGCTGCACGCGGTGGTGAACAACGCCGGCATCTGCCGCGACCGCATGTTCGCCAGCCTCACCGAGGCCGACTGGGACGCGGTGATGAACGTGCACCTGAAGGGCCACTTCTGCATCGCCAGCCACGCCGTGCGCCACTGGCGCGAGCAGGTCAAGGCCGGCGCCAGAGTCCAGGCCCGCCTGATCAACACCAGCTCCGGCGCCGGCCTGCAGGGCAGCATCGGCCAGTCCAACTATTCGGCCGCCAAGGGCGGCATCGCCGCCCTGACCCTGGTGCAGGCGGCGGAGCTGGCGCGCTACGGCATCACCGCCAACGCCCTGGCCCCGGCGGCGCGCACCGGCATGACCGAGCAGGTGTTCGCCGAGGTGATGAAAAAGCCCGAAGCGGGCTTCGACCACTTCGCCCCGGAAAACGTCGCGCCGCTGGTGGCCTGGCTGGTCAGCGAAGCCTCGCAGCACGTCAGCGGCAGGCTGTTCGAAGTGGAAGGCGGCAAGCTCTCCATCGCCGACGGCTGGCGCCGCGGCCCGGAACGTGACAAGGGCGCGCGCTGGCTGCCGGAAGAAATCGGCGAGGCGGTCGACGCCCTCATCGACCGCGCCACCCCGCCCCAGAAGGTCTACGGCGCCTGACGTAGGGCGTATAACCGTTCGCGGTTATACGCCGCCACACCGCCAGCGATCACGAATGCTGCTGTTCAACCCGAAGCACCCCGCAACCAAGGCCAA